>NZ_PDYQ01000001.1:0-1521772 GCF_002743135.1 Sporosarcina sp. P18a
CGCAGGTTCAAATCCTGTCCCCGCAACCAAGGTCCCGTGGTGTAGCGGTTAACATGCCTGCCTGTCACGCAGGAGATCGCGGGTTCGATTCCCGTCGGGACCGCCATTTTATACTTACGCTTCAAAAAGCGTCTTTCTGGAAATAACAAATGTGGCTCAGTAGCTCAGTTGGTAGAGCAAAGGACTGAAAATCCTTGTGTCGGCGGTTCGATTCCGTCCTGAGCCACCATAAATGCGGGTATAGTTTAGTGGTAAAACCTCAGCCTTCCAAGCTGATGATGGGAGTTCGATTCTCCCTACCCGCTCCAATTAGGGGCCTATAGCTCAGCTGGTTAGAGCGCACGCCTGATAAGCGTGAGGTCGGTGGTTCGAGTCCACTTAGGCCCACCATTCCGCAGTAGCTCAGTGGTAGAGCAATCGGCTGTTAACCGATCGGTCGTAAGTTCGAGTCTTACCTGCGGAGCCATTTTTATGGGGAAGTACTCAAGTGGCTCAAGAGGCGCCCCTGCTAAGGGTGTAGATCGCGAAAGCGGTGCGAGGGTTCGAATCCCTCCTTCTCCGCCATAATTTTGGCCCCTTGGTCAAGCGGTTAAGACACCGCCCTTTCACGGCGGTATCACGGGTTCGAATCCCGTAGGGGTCATACATAAAAAAGGTATTGCACAATTGTGCAATACCTTTTTTCTATTTTCCAACATAAGTTATATAGAAGGCCGCTGAGAGTAATATAGGGGGCAAATAGTGTAGAGTTGTGCCGTCAATCTATGCGATGCTATTTATCTCCAACTGACAATCGATACTATCTAAATTCTAGTGAACTTATGGAACGAAAGCGCGTGCAAAATGAGTAAGTCCTACAAGAAGCGCTTGTAGGACTTACTCATTTTTGAATTACTTATCTTTCTGCGAATCAATGTAGCTATCACGTTCATGATAAGGAATGTCACCTAAAGGTGATTCGATACCTTCTTCATCCAACTCCTCTTCATACTCTATTACTTCTTCATTTCGTACAAAGCCAGCAGGTTCACCTGTAATATCGGACACGGCAAACTCTTCATATGCTTCTACGCTGTCTTCATTTTCTTCATCGTACAGATCTCCGTAGTCACGATTTTTATTACCTGAGAAGTCTGAAGGTGTTTCAGATGTTCCGGATTGCGCAATTTCTTGAAAGCTATCTTCGTAATCAATTGCGTCTCCATCTCTTCGTGCCGCAAATGAATTAGGATCTGCCATGATTAATAGATCTTCCTCAACCGGACGATCGGTCGGAACATCTTTTCTCGCGTCATCAATACATACAGTAGTGTAAGGGATTGCTTCTAGGCGCTCCAATTGTATTTCCTTGCCACAGACCTCACAAATGCCATACGTGCCCCCCTGGATAGCTTGTAGCGCGTTCTGAACTTTCTCTAGTTCGCCTTCTGCGTGTGTGTGGAGTGCCATGTCCTTTTCGCGCTCATATAATTCTGTTCCCATGTCAGCAGGGTGATTATCGTACATGGATAATTCGCCTACATCTTCTTGTGCATTTTTTACAATTTCCGTCTCGTTTTCGGTTTCAGTCAAACGTTCTTCCATAGCTCGTAATTCTTTTTCCAGTTGTTGAATTTGTTTAGTTGTTAACAATATAGTCACGACCCTTTCTATGTGGCTTTCCGAGTTGAACAATGAAGTCTGAGAAAGCTGTCTTATTTCAGTCTTTCCCTTTTTACAAGCTGAAGTAAACCTTTACAACAAAAAACGTCCACCTTTTTTAAGTGTGGACGTTGTGGATACAGTTTATTCAGATGAAGTGAGCGATGAGAATGCCGATACCGAGAAGTAGGCCGAACAGCGTATTGGTAACGCCTGTATCCTTCATAGCTGGCATGACTTGAATGGGTTGTTCACACTTGCGAAAGGTTTTCGTAGCATGTAATGGTTTGGGAATACTTAGTAGGACGAGTAAGGCCCATGCAGACACATGGCCTGTCACGACGAGTGCAATAATCCAACCATATGACACGATGAAAAACATTGCCAATACCGTTATAGCATTATTTCGGCCTATAAGAATCGCCATGGTTTTTCTGCCGCCCTTAGTATCCTGTACAATATCCCGAATGTTATTGGCTAACATAATGGCACCGACTAAAAGCATGCTTGGTACAGATAGCAATATTGCATTGCCAGTGACAGTTCCCGTTTGAATATAGAATGCAATCAAAATTAATAACATGCCCATAATGAAACCAGAAACGAGCTCGCCGAATGGAGTATACGCAATAGGGTAAGGTCCGCCTGTATACAAATAGCCAATCAGCATGGCAACGGAACCCACGGCAGCTAGCCACCAGGAAGTTTCCATGCAAATGTAAATACCAAGAACAACCGATAAGCCATACAAAATGAGTGCTAAATTTAACACGATTTTAGGTTTTACGCCGTTCCGGACGATCGTCCCGCCAATACCGATCGAGTGTTCATCGTCGAGTCCTCTTTTAAAATCATAGTATTCATTGAACATATTGGTAGCCATCTGTAAAAACAAACTGGCTACAAGCATTGCTAAAAATAGTGGGAAATGAAGTGGACCGTATTGCAGCGCAATCATGGTCCCTAAAAAAACAGGTGCAAAAGCAGCAGTCAACGTGTGAGGGCGCGTCAGTTGCCACCAAACTCGCCAGCCAGTATCGGTTTCTATTGTGTGTTGCACGGGTAATCTCTCCTTATGTATGTAATCATCATCTGATAGTATACAACAAAAACAAGCAGTTAGGTAAGAAGTGACGACTACAAAAGATAATTGTCGAATGCTCTTCTATACGGCGACAGCGAGACATTATATATTAAGTACAGCGTCCAATGTGCTAGAATAGAGGTACTTATCGTTCAGTGAAGTGATATCTGAGCGTAAATTGTCGAAAAACATATTGCATGATGAGAAGGAGAGAGTGGGATGATTCGGAAATTGACCGATCGAGAGAAGACGGTTCCGGCAACAGGCGCTGAATCTCGTTTTTTTACGGAAACATTAGAAGTAGAAACGCTAAGTCCGCTTGCTTTTTTTGAAGCAGGCCTATCACATTATGGTGAGCATCGTTTCTTCTGGCAAAATGCAGACAAGACAGTAAAACTTGTCGGTTTGGGTCAGGCTGCAGTTCTAACAGCGGAGAAGGATCGTTTTAAGTCGATATCTTCACAATGGGCAACATTATGTGAAGGTTTGATTAAGGAAGAAAAAGATGTTGATCCGGTGTTATTTGGAGGGTTTTCTTTTGATCCCCACACACGACAGGATGACGAGTGGAGCGCTTTTCCAGCCGCTTATTTTACTGTGCCTTTATTCCAACTGAAAATTGAAAAAGGTAAAACGTATGTATCGATTAATTATATTACGGATGAACCGCAAACAGCAGCAGACTTTGAAGCATTGCGTCAAGAACGTGATCGCTTGATCCATATTGCACAGGTTGACGAATTCACGTTCCAAGGTCATCCGAGCGTGATCAAACAGACAGAATTGGCTACGGACCGCTATATGGATGCTGTTGAGCACGTGACATCGCATATTAAAGCGCAAGAGGCAGAGAAAGTAGTCATTGCACGTAAAATTAAATTAACGTTCGAAGAAGAATTCCAAAAGGCTGCTGCGCTGCATACAATTTCGAATGAACAGTCTGCTAGTTATCATTTTGGACTTCAAATTGGGGATGAAATGTTCTTCGGTGCAACGCCAGAGAGATTGGTTGAAATTTATAAGGGACATGTGTACTCGGCATGTGTAGCAGGTTCTATTGAGCGTGGAAAAACGTCTCAAGAGGATCAGCGACTTGGGGAAGTGCTATTACGTGATAAGAAGAATCGTGAAGAGCATCAGTACGTAGTCGATATGATTACACAAGTCTTTTCGGAATTTTGCACATCATTGCAAGTAAACAAAACACCAAAGCTTTTGAAAGTGCGAGATATTCAGCATTTATTCACACCGGTTGAAGGAGAACTTGCGGAGGACATGGATATTTTCCATCTAGTAGAAGCGCTTCATCCAACGCCCGCTTTAGGTGGAGTTCCACGCCAGAAAGCGCTCGAAGTCATTCGTGAAGAAGAGCAAATGGACCGTGGCTACTATGCAGGCCCGATTGGCTGGGTGGATTCTGCGGGTAATGGAGAGTTTGCGGTGGCGATCCGTTCTGGACTGTTAACTGGCAATGATGCATATTTGTATGCTGGTGGGGGGATTGTAGCTGATTCTACGGCAACGGAAGAATACGCGGAAACATGGGTTAAATTCCGTCCCGTACTACGCGCGCTCGGAGGCCGCTTACATGAATGATCACGAAATAGGATTAACGAGTTATGTGCTCCGCTTAACAGATGCTCTTATACGCCAAGGCGCGAAAAAGGCAGTAATTAGTCCAGGCTCCAGATCGACACCACTTGCGTATGCGCTAACGAACTCTGAGGATATGCAAACCTATGTGCATACCGATGAGCGTTCTGCAGCTTTTTATGCGCTTGGATTAGTGAAGGCGACTGGGCAACCGGTTGTTTTACTATGTACATCAGGAACAGCCGCATCGAACTATCATCCTGCAGTTACAGAAGCTTTTTATGCAAGATTGCCGTTGATTGTCATCACAGCGGACCGTCCGCATGAATTACGTGAAGTCGGCGCTCCACAGGCGATTGATCAAATTCGCATGTTTGGGGAGCACGTCAAAGATAGCGTCGATTTCCCTGTACCAGAAAATCGTGAAGACATTTTACGATACATGGAACAACGTGCTGTTAGACTTCTTTCTGTAGCGAAAACTGCACCACAAGGACCAGTGCACTTAAATGTCCCGTTTCGGGAGCCATTACTGATTGATTTACAAGCAACTGCGCAAGTCAGTCGATTCCAGCAACAGTTGGTAGGGGAATTGACTGTAACGGATGAAATGAAAACTGTACTCGAAACGGCCATTACGCAATCGAAAAAAGGCATACTCGTTATGGGAGAGCAAACGACTACTCTAGATAAAGAACGTTTCTGGCAGTTTGCTAAAGCACTTCAGTGGCCCGTACTTTGCGATCCACTGTCTAATCTGCGCTCACAAGTGCCTGCAGATTGTGACGATCTTTGTATTGATCAGTATGATGCCTTGCTGAAAAGTGAAGTGTTTACCGACAAGGTGCGACCTGATTGCGTCATACGCTTCGGTCCGCAACCCATCTCTAAACCATTACTGTTATTTTTGAAGAAGACGTGTCCAGAAACTTTTATTGTGATCGATGATTCACCGAATTATCGTGATCCGATTGGTCTAACTACGCATCATTTGCAAGTAAGTGCAGAGAGCATTTGGCAGCAAGTACATATACGAAACGAGCGAACAGAGTATATGGAACAGTGGTCTGAAGCCAATCGAATTTCCTCAGATGTACTGAATGAAGATCAACATTTTAAGCAAGATGAAGGTCATTTCGTTCGTCAATTCATCGCCAATTTACCAGATGGCTCAGATGTAGTCTGCAGTAGCAGTATGCCGATTCGTGACTTGGATACTCATTTCCAAAAGACGAAACGCGATATTTCATTGTTTTGCAATAGAGGGACGAATGGGATCGACGGCGTAGTCTCGACTGCCCTTGGTATTCAGGAAGGTCGTCAACGAAAGACGTACTTATTGATTGGGGATTTAGCGTTTTTGCATGATATCAACGGATTGATAATTTCCCGTTTACAGCAAACCGATTTGACAATTGTACTAATTAATAACAATGGTGGCGGGATATTTTCCTATTTACCGCAAGCGTCTATTGAACACCATTATGAGCAATTATTCGGGACCCCAACAAATTTAACGTTCCATCACATAGCGGCGATGTATGAAGCGCAATATGATGCGGTAGACACGATACAAGCATTTGAACAAGCAATGCAAACAGATAAAATGACTAATCTCCGAATTATTGAAGTGACAACAGTACGTGAAGACAATGTGGAAGCTCACCGCTCTGTGTGGCGGGAAATCGCGAAGAGGGTGGAACGCATTGACGACTGAACTATTGACAATTAGAGGTATAGATACGCATGTTGCGCGCTACGGTAATAAACAGTTGCCGACAATCGTCATGTTGCATGGTTTCACAGGCTCGACAGCCACTTGGCAGCAAACCATTGAAGTACTTGCGGTGGATTATCATATCGTGGCAGTCGATTTAATCGGTCATGGCAAAACAGAAGCGCCTGAAACGAGTACTCGCTACAAGATGGAAGAGCAGGTAAAAGATTTATATGAAATCTTGCAGAAGCTTGAAATTAAGCAGCCCATCTTGCTTGGGTATTCGATGGGTGGGCGTGTTGCGCTAGGCTATACTGCAACGTATCCAGAAAAAGTAACGGGTCTTATACTTGAAAGCAGTTCGCCAGGTCTATGTACAACTGAACAACAAATCGCACGACGTACAGCTGATTCCAAGCTTGCGGATAGGATAGAACAACAAGGAATGATAGAATTCGTCGACTTCTGGCAAGAGATTCCGTTGTTTCACTCGCAAAAAAAACTGTCTGAATCACAACAACAAGCAGTGCGCAGTGAACGCCTCGATCAACGGCCAACCGGTCTAGCAAACAGTTTACGGGGGATTGGAACGGGCAGTCAGCCATCATACTGGCAGACGCTTGAGCAACTTTCATTACCTGTATTATTGATTACCGGTAGTGAAGACGAGAAATTCGAAACGATAGCGCAGGAAATGTTGAAAAGGCTGCCAAATGCCCGGCATGAAACGATAAAAGATGCAGGGCATGCAATTCACGTGGAAAAACCACAACAATTTGCTACAATGATAAAGAGCTTTCTGAAAACAGTGTAAAACTCGAGGAGGAATTTATTATGACCCGTCAATGGGAAACGCTTCGTACATATGATGATATCAAGTACGAAATGTACAATGGTATCGCAAAAATCACGATCAATCGTCCGGAAGTGCGCAATGCATTCCGTCCGAAAACAGTAATGGAACTGATCGATGCATTTTCACGTGCAAGAGATGATCAACGAATTGGAGTGATTGTGTTAACTGGTGAAGGCGAGAAAGCTTTCTGTTCAGGAGGCGATCAATCGGTTCGTGGTCACGGTGGATATGTTGGAGACGACGAAATTCCACGCTTGAACGTTTTAGATCTTCAACGCTTAATTCGCGTTATTCCAAAGCCAGTTGTCGCAATGGTGGCGGGATACGCAATCGGTGGCGGTCACGTGTTACATGTAGTATGTGACTTGACGATTGCTGCAGACAATGCACGTTTCGGACAAACAGGACCTACTGTCGGCTCGTTCGATGCGGGATACGGTTCAGGATATCTTGCACGCATTGTTGGCCACAAAAAAGCACGTGAAATCTGGTACCTATGCCGTCAATATGACGCGCAAGAAGCACTCGATATGGGCTTAGTCAACACAGTGGTTCCTTATGAACAGCTAGAAGACGAAACAGTACAATGGTGTGAAGAAATGCTAGGCAAGAGTCCAACTGCACTTCGCTTCTTGAAAGCGGCAATGAATGCAGATACAGACGGCTTGGCTGGACTTCAGCAATTAGCTGGAGACGCTACATTGCTTTATTACACAACGGATGAAGCGAAAGAAGGACGCGATGCGTTTAAAGAAAAGCGTAAACCAGACTTCGATCAATTCCCACGTTTCCCTTAAATAAATGAAAGCTGCCTATATTGGGCAGCTTTTTCATTATGTTAATTTTAATTGGAGGAGATAGCTATGATGATCCCAAATTGGCTTGCGCAACGGGCCAAATTGACACCTGGAGCGTCCGCTTTAGTTACCGAACAAGGACACTGGTCTTATCAGGAACTATATGAGCAATCCCTTGAAATCGCACAACAACTTCATCATCTCGGTGTTCAGTCAGAGAGTAGGGTGGCGCTGCTAAGCCGCTCCAATGAACAAACGGTACTCTTCATCCATGCATGCTGGTTATTAAGTGTGCAAGTAGTCTGTCTGAACAATCGGCTGACAGAACAAGAATTACACTGGCAAATACGCGATTCCGAAGCAAAACTTGTACTTGTTGATGATCACATACAGATCCATCCGAATGTAGATGATATCGAGAGCTTATCTTATTCAGCAGTTCGAAAGTCTGAACGAAAAGAGTTCGTCATGCTAGAACAGTGGACTGAAGATCAGACGCTATCGATTATGTATACTTCAGGCACTACGGGTGTACCTAAAGGAGTTCGACAGACAGCGGGCAATCATACGTCGAGCGCACTTGCTTCTGCGCTAAATCTTGGGTTGACCGATAACGATTCCTGGCTGTGCATGATGCCTTTATTCCACATCAGTGGACTTTCGATTGTCATTCGCGCAGTTATCTACGGAATGGAAATGCGTTTGTACGAAAAATTTGATGCAAAAGAAGCTGCTGCACACATTGTTGCGGGAAATGTAACAGCCATTTCGGTCGTTGCCTTGACGTTGGATCAAATTGTCCGTGTGATGGAAGCGGATCATAACAAAGCGCATCCTCAATTTCGTACTATGCTCGTTGGTGGCGGACCGGTGCCACTGGATTATTTGGAGCGCGCGACTGCATGTGGACTACCGATACTTCAGACATATGGTATGACTGAAACCTGTTCGCAAACGACGACACTTGGAAAAGCAGATGCAACGCGAAAGGTAGGTTCAGCGGGTAAACCGTTATTTTTTAATCAAGTTGCAATTAAAGATACCGTTCAACCAGGTGAAGTAGGAGAAGTGCTCATAAAAGGCCCTCATGTGACGCCGGGTTACATCGGAAGTCAAAGTACACGCAGTGCGCTGACCGAAGACGGTTGGCTTGCTACAGGGGATGCTGGCTATCTTGATGAGGAAGGCTATTTATTCATTGTGGATCGGCGTGCTGATTTAATTATTTCAGGTGGGGAGAATGTGTACCCTGCTGAAATTGAAAATGTGTTGCTAGCACATCCTGCTATAAGAGAAGCTGGCGTATGTGGTAAAGAAGATCCGCAGTGGGGGCAAGTACCCGTCGCATTTCTCGTTGGCTCAGCTGACACGGAAGAACTAGTAGAATTCTGTTCCCAGCGTCTAGCGCGTTATAAATTACCGAGAGAATTTCGCTTTGTGGAGCGACTGCCGCGTAATGCATCGAATAAACTAATGCGGTTCGAATTGAAAAAATGGTTATAAAAAAACAGTGGAGTATGCATCCACTGTTAGTCACCTAATGCTTTTTTTAGTACGTTCAGATTCTGTTCCATGAGAGTAAAGTACGTTTCTTCCTTCTGAATATCTTCTTCAGTAAGGACACTCAAATTATGCAGAGTAAGAGCTTCGGCATTCAGTTCTTTTTTGATGACTTCAGCTAATTTCGAGCTGACGTTTTGTTCAAATAAAATATACTGGATGTCTTGTTCTTTTGCATCTTTTACAAGTGAAGCTAGTTCTTTTTGTGAAGGTTCATTCTGAGAATCAAGACCAGATACAGCAAGTTGCTGTAACCCATAAGCTTCTGCTAAGTAGCCAAATGCTGCATGAGATACGAAGAAAGTTTTGTTTGGCGCTGCATCTGCCATTGTTTTAAATTCGCGATCCAATTCTTCTAGTTCATCATATAAAACATCAAAATTCTTCTTGAATGATTCTGCATGTTCAGGCAATTCATCAGATAACTCTTGCGTAATTTTTTCCGCGAGCTTCGTGCTGAGATAAGGAGATATCCAAACGTGTGGATCCACCGTGTCTTCATGTCCGTGCTCATCATGCGCATCTTCTCCGTGTTCATGGGAATGTCCCTCTTCCAACTCCTCGAAATCAATATAGTCAGCGATTGGAACAAATCGAACCTTTTCATTCTGCAATGTTTTCTCTGTTTTTTGCACAAAACCCTCAAGTCCAAGCCCAACATAGAAGAATAAATCCCCTTTTGCTAAGGTCATCATATCTTTTTGTGTAGGTTCAAACACGTGCTCATCTGTTCCAGGTGGATAGATGGATCTCACGTCAACATACTCTCCACCAATCCGTTCAGTGAAGTATTGTAATGGGTAAACAGTAGTGTAAACGAGTAATTGTTCGGATGACGTATCATCCGGTTCAGTAGTTGTACTATTGTTACAACCACTTAATACTAGCAGCAAAGCGGCTGCCAGCAGTAGTATACGATTTTTCATTCAAAAAGCCTCCGTGACGTAATCGGAATGATTACTATTTAGATTGTTTTCTCATCATACAAGATATGATGTATGTTTGCAACCTAGTACGGATTATTTAGTATCTGATTTTTTTGGAGGTACCGGATCAAATCCGCCTTTATGAAATGGATGACATTTTAAAATCCGCATTACCGCAAGCCAACTACCTTTTAGCGCACCATGTGTCTCAATTGCTTCCACCCCGTAATGTGAACAAGTGGGATGAAATCGGCAAGAGGGCGGTGATAAGGGGGAAATAAACTTCTGATAGAACCGGATTATTTGTATACATGCTTTCTTCAGTATCTCCATCACCTTCTGACGTAATAAGGTTTAGTTTACCTATATTTGTGGTAAATGAAAAGAGAGAAGCATAAAACGATTAGGAGAGTGTTTTTTTATGTCTAAGGAATTAATTCAAGAACTAAACAAACAAGTATCTACGTGGTCGGTGTTGTATGCAAAACTTCATAACTACCACTGGTATGTAAAAGGAAATCAATTCTTCACATTACACGCCAAATTTGAGGAATTATATAATGAAGCAACAGTGCATATGGACGAAATTGCGGAACGCGTACTGACTTTGGGCGGTGAACCAACTGCAACATTATCGCAGCATTTATCCGAATCTGTGATCGACGAAGCAAAAGGCACAGAAAAAGCGAATGAAATGGTGCAAACGTTAGTAGATGATTTTGACAAAGTAATGAAATCATTGAAAAAGGGTATGGAACTTGCATCGAAGGATTCAGATGATATGACAGAAGATATGTTAAATGCGGTTTATCAGAGCGTGGAGAAGCATCAGTGGATGTTAAACGCATTTCTCGGTGAAACAAACGAGTAAAACCTTCAATTATCAAAATAGTAACCGATAGTAGGAAGTGAATACCAAGAAGGAGTTGAACGATATGGATATCCATTCAATTATGTCCAGCCAGTTGAGAAGCTTGCAATCAACCGTTCAAATGAGCGTCATGAACAAGGCTCTTTCAATGGAGACTTCTGCTATGAATGATATGCTGAACGGCCTTGAAAACCAATCTGTAGCGCATCCAACAAAGGGCGTTTCAATTGATATTAAGGCTTGAATGAAGAGCACACATCTTGAATAAGTAGAGATGTGTGTTTTTTTATGGAAGTAGGCAGAAATACTGTAAAATATACTAAAACATAGTAGGGGGTATATTGAAGATGGCTCAAGGACAGTATTTGCGTAATTTAATTATCGAAACACCTTCTAAACCTGGGAATCTTGGCAAGGTAACTATGGCAATCGGTCAACTAAATGGAGATATTGGTGACATCCAGACGATTAAAGTAGGAACGCTTTCTACGATTAGAGAAATCGCGTTGCAATGTAATGATCAAGCGCATTTGGCTGAAATCGTGGTGGCGATTGAAAACTTAAAACAAGGTATTAAAGTTCAAGCGATTACAGATGATGTATTGCAAATGCATGAAGGCGGAAAAATTCATATGAAAGCCACTCATGAAATCCGTTCTCTGGCGGATTTACGGAGAGTGTATACACCGGGTGTGGCAAGTGTTTGCAAAACGATCCAAGAAGATCCCGAACAGGCGAATTATTTCACAGGTATTTCAAATACAGTGGCAATCGTGACGGATGGTACGGCTATTTTAGGGCTTGGAGATATTGGTCCTGTAGCGGGTATGCCTGTTATGGAAGGAAAAGCTGTCTTGTTTGATCAATTCGTCGGTATTAGTGGGATTCCCATTTTACTTGATACGAGCAATCCCGATGAAGTCGTAGAAACGATCAAACATATCCATCAAGGATTTGGTGCAATTTTACTAGAAGATATCGGGTCCCCGCATTGCTTTGAAATCGAAGAGCGTTTGAAAAAAGAATTACCCATCCCTGTTATGCATGATGATCAGCACGGTACAGCAGTCGTAGCATTGGCAGCAGCGCTCACAGCATGCAAGCATGTTGAAGTGGATTTGGCTAATGCTTCAGTCGGACAAATTGGTTTAGGCGCAGCCGGCCTTGCAATCAGTCGTATGTTTATGGCATATGGTGTAGCGGAAATGAAAGGAACAGATCCTAATCCTCATGCGAAAGAGATGTTAGCGAAGCACGGTGGGACCGTCGTTGAAACAATGGAAGAAATCATGGAGACATGCGATGTAGTCATTGCGACAACTGGTGTTGCTAATCTCATCAAGCCAGAATTGATTCGTAAAGGTCAAATCATTTTGGCTTTATCTAACCCCAACGCAGAAATCACTCCGGAAATCGCTTTGGAAGCAGGCGCAGCCTATGCGGCGGATGGTCGTCTAGTCAATAACGTCCTAGGCTTTCCGGGCATCTTTCGTGGCGCATTAAATGCAAATGCGAAAGCCATTACGTATCCCATGCTGATCGCTGCAGCTTTGGCCATTGTCGATAGCACTAAGCGTGACGATTTAGTCCCGCATCCATTAGATCCAAACGTACACATTAACGTGGCGTTGGCAGTTGAAAAAGTAGTGTATGAAGAACAAGATCAAGGAATTTAATTTTAAGGAGGCTGGGACACAACCTCAAAAGGTATGAAGGAGAAGACACTTTCATACCTTTTTTAATTCACTGAAACGTATTTATAAAGTTTAATTCGTTAGTAATCAAGAGTGTACCGAAGCGGAAAAAGGCCGACTCCTGCGGGATTCAGCGCGAATGTTGAGACCCCGCAGGTAGCGAGAGCCGTTACGAAGGACGGCTTTTGCGAGTAAAAGCGGAGCGTTAAGAGCATGTATTTGCACTTAGCGACGAGGAGGCTCAAGCGCGCCCCGCGGAAAGCGTGCCTTTTGTAGCGTAGGGGAACGGACTGTTTTTTTAAGTTTTGTCCCAGCCTCTTTGTTGCAGAATATTTTTTTCTTTATGAGGCATCCTACGTAAAAAAGAAAGTAGGATGATTATGATAGAAGAAAAATACCCGATGTATATATCACTTAATAACAAATTAGTACTCACAGATCCCCACTCTTCGACCTGGGAATACAAAGTAGAAGTAACAAGAGAAGTATATCCTATATTTGAAAAACTATTTTCTCAAATGGAACAACTGGAATTCCAAAACTTTCTCCGCTCACATGTACCGTATGCGCAATATCACTATGATAAAGACAATGATAAATTGGATGTCCGATTAAAAAAGGTCTTTGCTTTGATTCATGAATTTACCGATGACGAGTCAAAACGTTTTATCGAGAAACTGCCGCTATTTCGTTGATTCCTCGCTTACCTTTCCGCTACACTAAGGGAAAGGACGTGATTCATATTGCTAAAATTTGAAGATTTACAAGGAGCCCATGTTGAATTGACTTTTGGACCTAATCCACATCATATTGAATCCCGCCATGTGCTCATAATGATTAAGGACGACAATCGTTGGTTATTGACCAAACATAAAATACGTGGAATTGAGTTTCCCGGTGGAAAAGCGGAATCAGGAGAGACAATTGAACAAGCGGCTATTCGTGAAACGATGGAAGAAACAGGAGTCACTATAGAAAATATTCATTCATTTGCAGAGTATGTTGTCTTTACTGAACCACCTTTTTGCAAGGCCGTTTTCACAGGAGATATAACACATGTAGAAAAAGACTTTACATTAATGGAAACAGAAGGCGCAGTATGGATGACAGACGCTGAACTAGATGCTTGTACTGAACTCAGCTTTCACATGAAAGACCGCGGAATGGGTGAACTTAGGAAGTGGGTGGAAGTGAATGATAGAACAATCTGATGGTAAAATCATACGGAGGAAAGACTATCCCTCCCCAAACCCCCATGTTAGATTGGAAGAAATCACGTATAGTTCTGACAACTTGCTTGTAAAAGGACTTTTGGCAACACCAAAAGCAAAAGGACGGTATGATGGATTGCTTTATCTACGCGGCGGCATCCAACATGTAGGGATGGTTAGACCAGCGCGTATCGCACAATTTGCATCGCATGGACTGGTAGTATTCGCTCCTTATTATCGTGGCAATCGTGGCGGTGAAGGAAAGGATGAATTTGCTGGAGAGGATCGCAATGACGCAGTGACGGGAGTGGAAGTACTTAAACAGCAAAGTGCAGTCAATTCAGATCGCATTCATCTATTTTCATTTTCCAGAGGCGGTATTATGGCATTATGGACAGCTATAATCCGCGATGATTTAACTTCTATGGTGACATGGGCTGGAGTTTCAGACGTGGTCTTCACGTACAAAGAGCGACAGGATATGCGGCGTATGATGAAACGTGTCATCGGTGGCACGCCGAATAATCAACCGGATGCGTATCGTGAAAGGTCGGCACTATTCCAGATAGGGAATATCGATATTCCGACACTGATTATCCACGGGACTCTTGACACGAATGTGTCTTTCCAACAGGCAATATTGTTAGAGAATGCATTACGTGATACGGATAAAGAGTTTGAAACTTGGTACTTGGAAGGCTATACGCATTATATTCCTCCTGAAATGAATCGGCAGCTTGTGAAAGAAGCAGTGAATTGGATGAAGCGGCAATGATGAACATTTGCTAGCTTTTATGTGATTACAATAAAGACGCAAAAAGAGGCTGACCAGATTGGTCAGCCTCTTTCGTATGACATTATTTAATGACAGGTGGTCCGCCTTTGATCGCGATGTCTTCGGAAACATGAGAAAACTTCTTGAAGTTCTCACGGAAAGCATCAGCCAAACGGTTTGCTTCTTTATCGTATTCTTGTGGATCTTCCCAAGCATCACGAGGGTGTAGAACGTCGCTTGGCACACCTTCGATTTCAAGCGGCATATTTAATCCAAAGATTTCGTTCTTCTTTGTTTCTATATTATCCAACTTACCTGCGATTGCAGCGCGTACCATCGTACGTGTATAGCCTAAGTTCATACGTGAACCTACACCATAGATTCCGCCAGTCCATCCTGTATTCACGAGGAATACTTTTGAACCATGCTCATCTATTTTCTTTCCAAGCATCTCTGCATAGGTTGCTGCAGGGAGTGGAAGGAACGGTGAACCGAAGCAAGTAGAGAATGTTGGTTCAGGAGCAGTGATTCCACGCTCAGTTCCAGCAAGTTTGGAAGTGAAACCGCTCAAGAAGTGATACATTGCCTGTTCTTTTGAAAGAATAGAAATCGGAGGCAATACGCCAGAAGCATCAGCTGTAAGGAAGATGATGTTCTTCGGGTGACCAGCAACAGATGGTGTCACGATATTATCAATGTTTTCGATTGGATATGCAGCACGTGTGTTTTCTGTTAATGATTTATCATCATAATCAGGAATGCGTGTTTCTTCATCTAGTACTACGTTTTCTAAAACAGCACCGAAACGAATGGCTCCGAAAATTTCAGGTTCTTTTTCAGCAGAAAGGTTAATACATTTTGCGTAACATCCACCTTCAATGTTAAACACGCCATTATCAGACCAGCCGTGCTCATCGTCACCAATAAGTTTACGGTCAGCATCTGCCGAAAGCGTAGTTTTACCTGTTCCAGATAGACCAAAGAACAAAGCAACATCGCCTTCTTCTCCAACGTTTGCTGAACAGTGCATGGATAGGATATCTTGCTCGGGTAGTAAGTAGTTCATAACAGAGAAAATAGATTTCTTCATTTCCCCAGCGTACTCTGTTCCACCAATTAAGACAATTCGCTTTTCAAGCGATAAAATGATGAATGTTTCAGAGTTTGTGCCATCCACTTTTGGATCCGCTTTAAATGAAGGGGCTGCCAAAATGGTGAATTGCGATTCATGTGCTTTCAATTCTTCTTCAGTTGGACGGATGAATAGTTGGTGAACGAACTGATTTTGCCAAGCTAATTCATTAATAACCTGGATAGACAATTGGGAGTCTTTATCTGCTCCTGCAAATCCTTTAAAAACAAACAATTCGTCTTTTTTCTTCAAATGTTCGATGACTTTTGTGTATAATGAATCAAAGATCTCCTCTGAAATCGGACTGTTTGTGCTACCCCAATCTACTTTATCCTTAGACACTGCATCTTCAACGATGAATTTGTCCTTAGGTGAGCGTCCTGTATATTTACCTGTACGAGCAGTGATTGCACCGTCAGCAGAAAGTTTAGCTTCGCCTCTTGCCACTGCTTTTTCCGTTAGTTCTGCCACAGACGCTTGGATCGTCACGTTGCTTCCACTAAGAAGACTTTTTAAACTATCATCAATTTTTGCAGATATCATGTTTACATACCGTCCTTTGCGTAGTCGATTTATTTTTATCTTACTGAGAATATCCTAATTCGTAAATAGTATAACACATTAAGAATATTAATCTATACTAATGGAAAACTCAAGTGATTTGGAAGAAATAATTTGACAAAATCCAAACTTTTTAATACGATGTGACATGAACGGATACTCTTATCCCGAGTTGGTGGAGGGTACAGGCCCTGTGAAACCCGGCAACCTGCAATAGACGTAAGTCTAACGCGAAGGTGCCAAACCTGAAGCAAGGTTTAATTCCTTGGACGATAAGAGTGAAAGGTGCTGCGCGTGAAATTTTGCCTTTTACTCATGGATTGAATATGAGTGGAGGGCTTTTTATATTGTCTAGCCCTGAATCCTTATGGTATATGCTTGACGTCTAGGCGTGGAACTTTACCAGGGACTTATGAGAGTACCGTATCATGATGCTTAATATAGGGGGAAATAACATGACAAACCGTCGACTGTTTACATCAGAATCAGTTACAGAAGGCCATCCTGACAAGATGTGCGACCAAATTTCAGATGCAATTTTAGATGCGATCCTAACGGAAGATCCAAATGCGCGTGTGGCATGTGAAACGAGTATAACGACTGGACTCGTATTGGTAATGGGAGAAATCACTACGACAACGTATGTGGATATTCCAAAAGTCGTTCGCGACACTGTTAAGGAAATTGGGTATGTTCGTGCGAAATACGGCTTCGATTACGAAACGTCCGCTGTACTTACATCCATTGATGAGCAATCACCTGAAATCGCTGCAAGTGTCAATGTGGCACTCGAAGCACGTGAAGGCTCTATGTCTGATGAAGAATTAGAGGCAATCGGTGCAGGAGACCAAGGCCTGATGTTTGGATATGCATGTAATGAAACGCCAGAATTAATGCCTCTGCCAATCAGCCTGTCTCATAAATTGGCACAACGCCTGGCACAAGCTCGTAAAGAAGAACTTATTTCCTATTTACGTCCTGACGGTAAAACACAAGTAACGGTAGAATATGACCAAGATAATAATCCTGTGCGAATTGACACAATCGTTATTTCCACACAACATCACCCTGAAGCAACACTCGAGCAAATCGAGCAGGATATAAAGAATGTTGTTATTGATGCAGTCGTTCCAAAGAACTTATTGGACGAGCATACTAAATACTTCATTAATCCTACTGGCAGCTTTGTCGTTGGTGGCCCTCAAGGAGACTCTGGATTGACTGGACGTAAAATCATCGTTGATACGTATGGTGGATATGCCCGTCATGGTGGCGGTGCATTCTCGGGGAAAGATGCTACGAAAGTGGACCGTTCGGCTTCTTACGCAGCGCGTTATGTGGCAAAGAACATCGTTGCAGCTGGACTGGCTGAGCACTGTGAAGTTCAGTTGGCGTATGCTATTGGAGTAGCGAGCCCGGTTTCTATCTCGATCAATACATTTGATACCGGTATACTATCGGAGACTCAATTAGTAGAGTTCGTACGTGAATTATTTGACCTTCGACCGGCAGGAATTATTAAAATGCTTGACCTACGTCGTCCAATCTACAAACAAACGGCAGCATACGGTCACTTTGGCCGCACTGATATCGAATTGCCATGGGAGCAGACAGATAAAGTGGAAGCGTTGAAAGATCTTGCGAGTACAGTACGTGTGAAGCAATAAAGTAATGAGTGCAGAAAGAGGAATCATTTCCTTTTTTCTGCACTTTTTAATTCTTTGCCGGTGAAATACGAAAAGGAATCATTTCATAGTCTGCCTCTTCATAAGCCCTTTGCAATCCTTTATCCTCTATATCTTTTTTCAAGATTGTCTTCTGTTTTACTTCAACATCAAAAGAATAGCTAAATGGAAAACCCTCCACTTTAATAGTGTGCTGATCTGCAAAGTATATCCCAATTCGTCCTATCGGTAATGAAGGGAAAATACCAGTAGAAGGAATACCATCACGAAAGAATATATGTTCATTCGCTTTGTCGACACCTGGATCATTCACACAACAATATAAGGAAAAGTTGTCTCCAAGCTGAAGCAAAGCAAAATGCATTTCAAAAAGTTCCTTTTCAAAACCTTCGACTTCTTTACATAATCGTTCACGGCGATTCAGTTCATCCTCGATAAATTGCTTAGCTTCTTTTTTATCTTTACCCTGTATAAACTGTTCATAATGAAAACTACAAAGCATTGCTGCGTAGTGATCAAGCTTTTCTACTTCATCGATTCCTTGGCGATAAAGTACTGTTTTTGGAAGAAGTGGGTAATCTGTGAATCGAAATGGTGCCGATTTCGCATCATTCCAAAAAGGTTGTTTATCAAAAGGAGCCCAGCCGATGTCGTGGTTACGAATGGCAGTTAATACGGAATGACGCCATTGATCATCAGGAAACATATCCTTTTTCCAGTGTTCCATTAATTCTCCAGCAAGTTGTCCATGATGATGTTGTTGGACGAAGCTGAATGACTTCTCGTGTTCACGTACAATCATTTTACTTCATCCTTTCTTGTCAGGTGAGGAACTATCGTTTTGTATGATTTCTTCTTTAATTTCTTCTTTTACCTTTTCAATTTTATCCATTTCTTCTTGATACATTTCTTCCGCCTCTGTCGTGCCGAGAATAAAGGGGTCTTCATTGAAGTCAATTCGTTTGCCATATCGTAGAAGTTCATAAATAATCATACCGTTATTCGGTTTCCCATTTACGGTTTTCATGGGAATGGAGTCAAATAAAACGAAATAGAAGGCGTAGAATATAAAACGGCTCCAAAATGTTTTGGACTCTTCAAAAAAACCATTTGCAATGAGCGCATTTATTGTGAGCGCCACGACAACGTTAATCAAAATCGGCCCAGCATATATGCATATATAAGCAAAATTACTTTTTCTCTTGACTGAATCAAAAGTAAACCAGCTATTTATATGATAATATTTACGTATATCAAATACACCTAATTTAAATAGCCTGGGTCCAGAACCAATGGTCAGTCTGGCATTTTTTACACCGAATAGACCACTAATTATAAAATAACCAGCTTCTCTTATGAACGTAACGACAGGTAAAATGATGAAACAAGAAATTACCAAGCTAAGGAGATCTGCTAAACCGAACATATCACGTCGACTCCTTCTATAAATTCTTCTTTGTGTAATAATTCAATAGCTTTAACAGTAAAGTACCCACTTCCCTCAAAACAAATCGTTTTACTATTACTATTTTCTAAACATATCACAAGAAGCCATGTTTAATTTAAGTAAGAGCGGGAAATTATATAGTATTAACCGAGTACATGTAGTATTTAAGGAGGAATGGAATATGGCGAAAATAGCTGTAGAAGTACCGTTTGAAGATGTGAAACAAGCACTAGAGGAAAAAGGACATGAAGTGACGATGTTCGCAAGTGATGAACATCTAAGTGGCTATGACATGGGTGTAATCCGTGCCTTGAGCGACGTTAACATCGACCAATTCGACTTTCCCGTGGTGAGCATTGAAGGCAATTCTGTACAAGACATCGTAGACGATGTGGAAAAAAGATTACATCGCTAATAATTGAATACAATTTATTTAGGACTGAAGAGCAAGCCAATAAAGGGGGTTCTTCAGTTTTTCTATTTGCTAGGTAGTAGTGGCGGGGGTTTACCAATGCAAATGGGATTTTACTAGCTATTCTATTTGTTTAAAGTGTTTCTGTCAGTTAGAAAGCTCCGTTTAATGTGACACATAGCATTAACGAGCAAGAGTGTAAAGAATAGTAAAATACCATTGACTCTTTTTGGATAAGAGATTTTGTTCCTGATGATTAACGTTAAATCACACGCCACGGTGAATTCTCTTCACAATGACCGTGTGATCGCTAAACGAAAATGAAAAGGAGACATGCCATATTTGGCACGTCTTCTTTTCATTACATTTGAATGTCAGTTTGACCGAATGCTTCATATTCCTGCATTAATAATTGAAGCGGTAATTCGTACAGTTGTTTCCCATCAATTTTAAATACCCCATTTGAAACGAGCTCTTCAATCATTTTGTCTCGCTTTGATTCACTTACTTTTTTGTTTGTTTTCATCGTGCATTTCCTCCTTGATTCCCCCTCTAAATATAGCCGTTATGATCTCGAATTAAACCGTATAAATCATAGTTGGAACTTTCGAACTGTTCTACTAATTGTGTATATCATTTTGGCAGTGTAATAGGCACTTATGCTTTATAGTACATTCTTAATAACCTGATAGTGGAATGGCAAAAATGAAAAAGTGAATAGTTCTATTCGTAACGGCTTTTTTATAACCAATGATGCTTAGGGGTACCATTATGAGGTAAGAATAGATATAATCTAGTTCGTGCATTAAATTGTTATTTACCAGAGGAGGTCGCTATGTTTTTCATTGAAGCAAAACGAGTGACGGTAGTTATTTTTGGATCGCTACTTATGGCTCTATCATTAAATTTCTTTCTCATCAATGCAAATGTCTATGCGAGTGGATTTGCGGGTGCAGCCCAGTTAGTATCAAGTGTTCTAAAAGACCACTTAGGCATGAAAATTAGTACAGGTATTTTATTATTACTGTTCAACATACCGGTCTTCATTCTGGGTTGGTTTAAAGTAGGGAAAGGTTTCACTATTTACAGTATAGTATCCGTTGCGTTCACTACACTTTTCCTTGAATTATTGCCACTGCGTTCTATGTCAGGAGACATTATGCTCAATGCGGTATTTGGCGGGGTACTGGCAGGTGTTGGTGTAGGGATTTCCTTAAAGCTAGGTGCGTCTACTGGCGGAATGGACATCGTTGCGATGATCCTATCTCGCATGCAGGATAAACCAATCGGTGTATACTTTCTAGTGCTAAACGGTATTCTTATCGTATTTGCGGGAATTCTATATGAACCGGAAAATGCACTTTACACAATGGTTGCGTTATACGTTACTACGTCAGTGATTGACATGATTCATACGCGACATGAAAAAGTAACTGCGATGATCATCACGCACAAAGCAGACGATCTTCAACAAGCAATCCATCGTCAAATGGTACGTGGAATTACTATACTACCCGCTAAAGGTGCTTACTCTAAAGAAGATAAGAACATGCTTTATGTCGTGATCACAAGATATGAACTATACGACTTGGAACGGATTATCAATGAGACGGATCCGCAAGCATTTACCAATATCGTACAAACAGTAGGTATTTTCGGTTTCTTTAGAAAGGAAAATGAGAAACTGGCTTAGAGCAGAAAATCTGTCGTGTATTTTCATATGAAGACAAACTCCGTTAAAAGAGTTTGTCTTCATTTTTATATACGAAGTCTCACTGTAAACATATTCACTGTGTAATCCTACTCGATAATCATGTATTATTTTGGCGAACGTCAACAGTAAAGATTTGTTGAATTCTTGTGAAAACATTGGAATGTACAGAGAGTTTGTATATACTTGAGTGTGACTTATGTTATTTAAGTCATCATGAACGTACACCATAACCGCCATCGTGCGTAGTAAAGTTGGTATTATAGTATATGAAAACATCTATATGGCTAAGAGAGATTCGTCGTCGGGCAAATAGCTGGTTCATCATTACAATGCTTGGTGCACTCGTCATTATTATGCCGGTCGCCTATGTTGTACTAAGTTTCTTCCAGCCGACAGGCGAAAACTGGGAACATATTAAAGAATTTTTGCTTGCTGACTATGTAAAAGGGTCAGTGATTTTAGTTGGATCTGTCGGGTTCCTCTCGACGACCATCGGATTAGTACTGGCCTGGATTGTCGCGGCCTATGAATTTCCATTACGGAAACAGTTTAAATGGCTGTTGATTATACCTTTGGCTATACCGCCTTATATAGCGGCTTATACATACAGTACAATGACAAGCTATACTGGCGTCATTCAATCGTTGTTCCGTAATTATTTTGATTATCAATTCACACCGGGCACGATCGAGATCATGTCATTGCGTGGAGCGGTTTTTGTTCTCACATTATTCCTTTACCCGTATGTGTATATGATTGCGCTCAATTATTTTGAAAAACAAAGCGCATCGTATATTGAGAGTGCTAAAACTCTTGGATTGAATGGTTTCCAAATGTTCTTCCGTTTGGGATTACCTATTGCGCGACCTGCCATCATCGCAGGATCGATGCTCGTCATCTTTGAAGTGTTAAGTGATTATGGCGTAGCCAGTTTCTTTGGCGTACGTACGATTTCCACGGCGATTTTCCAGACGTGGTTCGGGATGTATGATATCAATGCGGCTATGCGTTTAGCTGCTTGGTTGCTCGTCATTATATTAGGGATTTTCATGCTCGAACGCTTTTTACGAAAAGGTCGGAAGTATGATACAAACGTGACACAAAGCAGACCACTCGCACGTAAAAAATTACGTGGATGGACTGCTTGGCTAGCATCCCTTTCTTGTTCTATTGTATTCTTCAGTGCCTTTTTAATTCCTTTTGTTCAACTGATCTATTGGTCACTAAAAACATATGAAAAAGTATGGCGCGCAGACTTCATCACCTTAATAACCAATAGTCTAGTGGCCGCTCTCATCGGTGCATTGATTATAAGCTTCTTTGCGATTTTGGCTGCCCGTACAATTAACTTGTATCCATCCGCTTCGTCAAATTTACTTGCGCGTATTATGACGTCCGGTTATGCGGTGCCAGGAGCAGTCGTCGCAATTGGCGTACTTGCTTTATTTATTACGCTAGATGAGAAACTGGCATTTATTTATCCGAAACTGTTAGATGTAGAATCGGGCTCACTCGTATTAAGTATGTCGATCGCTATGCTGATCACAGGATACGTTATTCGGTTTATGGCGCAAGGATTCAACTCGGTTGAGTCAGGTTATACAAAAGTACCACCATCTTATCGTGAAGCTTCATTCTTACTAGGACGAAGTATGACATACACATTTTGGAAAGTAGAGTTTCCATTATTACGCGGTTCGATCTTAATTGGATTTGCGTTAGCATTCCTCGAAATTATGAAGGAACTACCGCTGACCTTACTGTTGCGACCTTTTAACTTTGATACGCTCGCGACACGGACATATCAATATGCAATTGATGAAAGAATATATGAAGCTGCACCATCCTCTCTGTTATTAATTTGTCTAAGCATCTTGTCGGTGATTATAATTTTAAGATTTGAGGAGAAGTGAGAACAATGTTCGTAGACATTCAAAACTTATCATTTCGATATTCAAAAAAACAGCAGCCTGTCATTGATCGCTTTTCATTTGCGATTAAAAAAGGGGAAATCGTAGGGATTGTAGGTGCGAGTGGTAGTGGAAAAAGTACTTTGCTACGATTGCTTGCAGGTTTGGAAGATCCTACGGCAGGCAGTATCGAACTTGACGGCAGATTGATTGTAGGAGATAACACATATATCGAGGCCGAGAAGCGCGGTGTGGGTATGGTGTTTCAAAACTATGCACTATTTCCGCATCTGACAGTCAGCGAAAACATTTGCTTTGGCTTGCACAAGATGAAGCGTCCTGAGAAAAAGAAGCGTTTGGATGAAATGTTGGAACTTGTTCAATTGCAAGAGTTTGCCAAACGTTACCCCCATGAACTTAGCGGGGGACAACAGCAACGTGTGGCATTGGCAAGGGCTTTGGCGCCTTCACCTTCCATCCTGTTGATGGATGAGCCGTTTAGTAATCTGGATACGAATTTGAAGTCCTTGATTCGAATGGAAGTTCGAGATATCTTGCAAAAGGCAAATATTACATGTCTGTTTGTCTCGCATGACCAAGCTGATGTGGACGCAATTTGTGATCGAACGATCTATATTGATTGTGCAACGTATATTGGATCGGACAAAGAATCAATACCTGTTTAACGTTGTACTAGAGAGTATCGGATATATTTCCGATACTCTCCTTTTATTTATAGAAATAAAAGAAAATGAATACTAGACTTATACTCGATATTGTATTACAATTTCTTTAGTACTGAAAATGATTCTCATTACCGTTTGGAGATATGCAACGTATATGAGAAAACAAGGAGAGAAATCAATGTGAAGAAATTTTTATGGGCATTCGCTCTATTAATGCTTGCAGCAGTTCTAGGGGCATGTAACTCAAGTTCCGATAAAGTGGAACAAAAGGACAAACCAGTAAAAGAAGAGACTCCTGCTGAAGATACAACTGATGCAACAGAAGATAAGAAAACGGGTGGAGAAGTAAACGTCTATACGGCTAGACACTATGACGTGGATGCAGTTCTTTATGAAGAGTTCACAGAAAAGACAGGCATTAAAGTAAATGTGATTGAAGCGAAAGCGCCAGAATTAATTGAGCGTCTTAAGCGTGAAGGACAAAATACACCTGCTGATTTATTTATTACAGTGGATGGCGGGATCTTGAACACAGCAAAAGAAGAAGGTCTTTTGCAGCCCATTGAATCTGAAGAAATTGATAAGGCAGTACCAGCAGAGCTTCGCGACACAGACAACGAATGGATTGGATTATCTACTCGTGCGCGTGTGATTGTCTATTCAAAAGATCGCGTGAAGCCGGAAGAATTATCAACTTATGAAGACCTTGCAACAGACAAATGGAAAGATAAATTACTTGTTCGTTCATCTGATAGCTTGTATAACCAGTCATTGATGGCATCATTGATTGCAATTGATGGCGAAGACAAAGCGAAAGAATGGGCTCAAGGTATTGTAAATAACTTGGCGCGCGAACCTGAAGGTGGAGACCGCGACCAAGCGCGTGCAATCGTTGCAGGTGTTGGTGATGTTGCGATTATGAATAGTTACTATGTAGGTCACATGTCTGTTTCAGACGAAGCAGAAGATGTGAAAGTGTTCGACCAGATTGGTGTGTTTTTCCCGAACCAGGAAACTACAGGAACACATATTAATATTAGTGGTGCTGGCTTGATTAAACACAGTAAAAACAAAGAAAATGCAGTAAAATTGATTGAGTACTTAACGACTGTGGAAGCTCAAGAACAATTCACGGCAGAAAACTTTGAGTTCCCAGTTAATAAAGAAGCGAAATTACCAGAAGTGATGGCTGAATGGGGTACATTCAAACCACAAGAAGTGGACTTCGCAGATTACGGTAAGTATAATCCAAAAGCTGTAGAATTAATGAATGAAGTAGGCTGGAAATAAGTTCAACAAAGAGCAGCTCTCGGGCTGCTTTTTTGTTTCTATAAATAAACGCCAACTACCGATTTTATAAGTAGATGAAACATTTCTGGTCTATCATAAGTCATAAGTAGTGTGAAAAACTTTAACTGGTCAGAATAAAGATAGTAAAACTCTTATCCTTTATAAAAACAGTCCAAACGAAAAGACATTCAAAATATGATATGTTAGTGGAGTGTAGAATTTATGTATATAGTGGAGAAGTAGATGTATAAGCAACAACATTCGAAATATCCTCGAAAATTTAGACGATATTAAAATAAGCACCCGCTAATTACGGGTGCTTCAATTAATTCTCTTCTTGCAAGGCTTTATATAATTGACCTTTACGTGCATAATCATTGACGATTCTTGTCATATCTGCGCGATCTTCATCAGTCAACTCACGAACAACACGAGCTGGAGAACCGATTGCTAATGTGTTAGGCGGAATCTTCTTGCCTGGAGTTACCAAGCTACCAGCACCGATGAATGCCCCTTCACCAACCTCAGCCCCATCGAGAACGGTAGCGCCCATTCCGACAAGTGCACCGGTTTTAATTGTGCAACTATGGAGCATGACTTTGTGACCGATCGTCACATTATCTTCAAGAATTAATGGGTACTTTGGGCTTTGATGTAGACAGCAGAAATCCTGTATATTTACTCTTCGTCCTATAATAGTAGGAGATACATCCCCACGTATAACGGTATTGAACCATATAGACGATTCAGGACCTATAGTTACATCCCCTGAAATCGTTACATAGTCCGCAATATAGACGGATGGGTCAATCTCTGGTAATTTACCTTCGTATGGATAAATCAATCAAATCTCCTCATTTCTAAATAATCATGTATAATTTATCGTAACAAACATTTAGTATTTGTGAAACATAAGAATGAAATGGATAGAATAAGCTAGTCAAATAAGGAGTGGTAACTTTGTGGAAGTGGGAAGCAGAAGGTAAGGCGAAAGGTGTTATCGTTCTTGTACATAACGCATATGAACATCATAGAAGATATGTATGGCTCATACAAAAATTTCGAAGTGACGGCTTTCATGTCGTAGCAGGAGATTTACCTGGTCACGGCAAAGAAAATGTTGAAGTGCATGCTGAGGCATTTAGAGACTACCGTAGATTTATCAAAAAAATGATCCGTAGCGGTTTAGATGATAATTTGCCTGTGTTTTTATTTGGACATGGATTGGGTGCTACGTTCTTACTTCGTTTATTACAGATGGAACGAATTGATTGTGCAGGAGTCATTTGCACATCGCCTTGGCTACATCTAGAACATCATCCGCCGATCCGTGCGAAAATGTTTACAAAGTGGTCTCAAACGATGACATTGGATCATGAAATCACGCCTGAACTTCTATCACGCAATCCTGAATTCTTGGAGCAATATGCGGAAGATCCAATGTATGTATCCATTGTGACGGGCGGCTGGTACCGCGAGTTACAGACGCTTATGAAATCAGTTATGCAACCTGATCTAATTATCCAGGACGTACCATTATTACTGCATACGGGGGAAGCGGATCAAATCACCAATACCGATTACACACGCAAGTGGGCATTCGCACAAAATCTATCTGAACTGCAATGGAAACGATGGAAAGATGTTGAGCACGATGTCATCCAAGCACCTGAGCAAGAAGGGGTCTATTTATATACACTATCATTCATCCATAATGTACTTCACTCGCTAGGATATATTATCGAATGAAATAAGGTTGTGAACATATGAGAGAACGTCTGTACATAGGCGTGGCTGGGGCTTTTGGAGCGAGCACAAGGCTGCTGATCGGTCACCTGTTGATCGTCAGTGCTTCTTTTCCTATCGCTACATTCTTAGTGAATATGATGGGTACGTTTATACTTTGCTACATAGTGGAACGTGCCCGTCTTTTGGGTAGTCTTAGCTCTCTAGCAGTGACAGTGATAACTTCAGGATTCCTTGGTGCATTTACGACGTTTTCAGCGGTCAGTGTAGAAACAGTTGAATTGCTAAGTGATGGATTTTTTGGACTTGCTGTTGCCTACGTCTTTAGCAGTTTATTAGGTGGACTAGCTATGGCGGCGCTTGGCTTTTCATTTGCTAGGAGGTTAACGGTATGATCTGGCATTTCATAGCAGTTGGTTGTGGCGGATTTATAGGGGCGCTATTGCGTTTTGAGGTATCTTCCAAGCTCAATCGAAAACGTAAGCCATATGGAACGCTACTTGTTAATTCAATTGGAAGCTTCTTCATTGGTTGGATTATAGGTTCAAATCTTTCACTCAGTTGGACGTTGTTCTCTGCAACGGGTGTGGCTGGCGCTTTAACGACCTATTCTACGTTAATGAAAGAGATTTGGACGTTCTGGGCTGGAGGTCAAAAGCTCCAAGCCATTTGTTATACACTTGTAACGTTCATAGTGGGGATAGGCTTGGCCTTTTTAGGTTTTAGCTTATAGAAAAGAGGTTCTGATGAGTAAGAAAACGACATCCAAAGTGAAACAAAATAAACGCAAGAAAATGATTACATCATTCTTGATTGCTTTAGGGGTTGTGATAGTTGCAATATATTTCCCAGAACTATTTGAGGATGAGGAAAAAGAACCGAGTCGTCAAGGTCTTATACCTGTTGAATTAGTCAAAACAATTGACGGTGATACGATCAAGATTATGTATGAAGGTAAAGAAGAAAATGTACGGTATTTATTAATTGATACACCAGAAACGAACCATCCCCGTCTTGGCAAGCAACCTTACGGGCAGCAAGCTAAAGTGCGTAACCAAGAGCTACTGCAAAAAGGACGTCTTGAAATCGAGTTTGATGTAGGCGGAAAATACGATAAATACGGCAGATTATTAGCGTATATTTACATAGACGGCAAGAGTGTGCAAGAGCAGTTATTGAAAGAGGGATTAGCGAGAGTCGCTTATGTGTATCCACCTAACACACGGCATCTGGATGCATTTGAAAAAGCGGAGCAACAAGCCAAGAAATCTGGCATAGGGATCTGGACGTTGGAAGATTATACAACAGACCGAGGTTTTGATAGTGAGAAATATCCCGCTGATTCTGTGAAGATACCTGTCTATGGTGAAACACAGGATTTTAAGAATTGTACAGAACTGCGTAAAGTATATCCGAAGGGCGTTACGAAAGGACACCCTGCATATAAAGAACATCTAGATGGCAATAGTGATGGACAAGCTTGTTAAGTATAGAAATACGAAGTAAGTACGAGGAACGCATTAGCGAACGCTTTCCATTTACGGGTAACGGGCGTAGCATTTTTGTATATACATGTTAATAAAAAAGAATGAAGGCAAATCCTGTTTATTAAGGAATTGCCTTCATTCTTTTTTTATCAAAACACTTCATTATAATTCGTAAACTCCCGCAATGCACGTTCTTCAGTGGGAATGCGAACGGACAGCATCCAGATGTTTAGTATTAAAAATAGACCCGCTGTGAAGTATGCACTGAATAGTAAAGGTAAGACAATCAGTTCAGTTGTGACAATGACATAGTTCGGGTGGCGGATCCAGCGGTAAGGTCCTTTTTTCCGTACGTTCGCTCCTGGTAGTATGAGAATTTTAGTGTTCCAAAACTTCCCTAATGATAACAGACACCAGACACGCAGAACTTGCATCAATAGGAAGACTGCAACAAAGGCACCTGAGAATGGTGATAAGGGACGGTTGAATAACAGAACTTCGATTAGCAAGGAAATGAAAAATGCCGTATGCATCAGAACCATCCATTTATAATGGGATGCGCCGATTTCTATTGCGCCTTTACTGCGTATCCACTTCTCGTTACGATTAGCGACGACTAATTCTACTAATCGTTGCATAACGACGATGATAAAAACAAACAGGAAGAGCCTACCCATTTCACTGCCACTCCAACAACAGTAGTTCTCCACAGAAGCCTGGACCCAGTGCTGCCATTAACCCGTATTCCCCTTTAGCAGGCTGCTGCTCGATGAAATCTTTGAGTACGTAGAGCACAGTAGGAGACGACATATTCCCATGATATTGCAATACTTTTTTCGACGTAGCGGTTTGCTCTTGATTCATATCCAATGCTTTTTGATAAGCATCCAATACTTTTTTACCGCCTGGATGGGCAACGAAATGCTGTACGTCTTCCATTGACAGATCATGATCTTCTACGAATTGATGCACGAAGGGTCCTAACCAACTCTTGATAACGTTTGGAATACTCTTTGAAAAGACCACATGCAAGCCATCATTTTTAATGTCCCAGCCCATCACGTCCTCTGAATTGGGCATGAAACGTGAAGATGTTGCACGGATATGCGGCATCGGACGAGTGCTTTTAACGGTAGACTGTTCTCCAGAAACAAGTGCACAAGCAACACCATCGGAAAATAATGAAACACCGACCAAGTTACTTTTCGACACATCATCCCGTTGAAACGTTAAGCTGCAAAGCTCTATAGCCAGAACGAGAACATTCGATTCAGGATAAGCTTTACAGTAATCAAAAGCCCGACTCATACCCGAAGCCCCACCTGCGCAACCAAGACCCCAAATAGGGATACGTTTAATATCATGTCGAAATGGTAATTCATTAATAAGACGGGCATCGATACTTGGTGTGGCAATACCACTACTTGAAACAAAGAATATCGCGTCTATTTCAGCAGCATTCACCGGACGTTCAAGCGAAGTCGTATTGGTAAGACATTGTTCGACTGCCCGTTTACCAAGTGTCACGGCGTGCTGAATGTATAAGTTATTTTTTGTTTCAAAATCATGTGGCTCCGCATACCATTCCAACGGCATACATACTTGTCGTGAATCAATTTCACCGTTTTGGAAAACTTTCAACAAGCGATCGATATCTTTAAATGAATCCGAAAATAAAGAGCGGGCAAATGTCATAGCCTCTTCCTGTGGTAAATCAACAGGCGGCCTAACGGTACTGACAGATTGAATAATTGGCATAGGGTTACCTCCGATAAAATTAATAGCGTGCGCGAGCAGTAAATTATGGCGTAGCTTCTCGTTAACTATATGCAATGGAAGTGAAGGACTTGTCTTAAAGATAGAATTAAGTATAGTAGATTAATTTCCTATTCCATCTTGCAGTACTTCGACCATCCAAAATGGATCGGGCGTTGTCATCCTATCCCACTATTCCCCTTTTAAGGTAGCAGAAAACTATAAAGTGTTAGATGCGTTGTGCAACCACTAAGGAATCATGCCCGTTTCTATTACGTATCACTTTTATGGTAAACAAAAATCGTATAAACTGATAATGCAAGAAATTTTGAAAGGGGAGATAAGTTATGAATGTAATCGATACTAAGAATCAGCTAACTGAGAAGAAAAAACATATTGAAAAAGTGGCGGATGTCGACAATGCAATCTTGATGAATATTCAATTGCGTGCAGGTGAGGAAGTGGCAGAGCATGATGCGAATAAAGAAGTATTCATCATTGTGCGAAAAGGAAAAGTACGATTCACAGTGGAAGGCGAGCCGATTGATGTAACGCCAGATAATGTCTTGCATATGGTGCCGCTAGAAAGACATAGTTTGCATGCGGTAGAGGATTCAGACGTTTTAGTTATTCAAGTAAAGCCGTGAAGATAATAAACAGAGACCGCAAGTAGTACTTAAAGTCTCTGTTTATTATGTAGACTAATTTAATGCTGAATTGTTTTACATAATTCACGCAAACTGGAAACGAATCCTTCATTCTGTTCAGCAGTTCGTTTTTTGGGGCCGCGTAAACGACCTCCTGCTCGGCGGATTTTCTGTGCTTTATGACGTGCTGCAAGTAATTGATCAATATTGTCATTTGTATACCATCTACCGTTCTGATCAAGAGGCAAACCTTGTTTCGCCAACGCCATAGCAGCCAATCCATAGTCTTGAGTGACGACGATATCCCCCTTTTTTATACGGTTCACCAATACAAAATCGACTGCGTCGGCACCTTTGGAAACAGTAATCGTCTCAGCGCCTTCCCGATGCATTTCATGTGCAGTGTCACATATTAATACACAAGGTAGGCCGTATTCTTTTGCAATTCCGATCGTTTCATTAATTACCGGACAGCCATCTGCATCCACTAAAATCGTTGTCACGTTATCCCTCTCCTCCTACTTCTTCTAGTAGGTTTAGTATAGCAAATATCGGGAAAGATAAGTAAAAACATGAGGTTGAGGTGATGAAATGGCTGATTTATCAAAAGAACAACGAACTACTGCAGAACAACGTGAGCAATATGGACGCGAAATAGATGCAAAGAATGCTGCCATGGAGAACGTAGAAGTGCCACTTGAAAACAAAGCATTAGCAGATCACGAAATTCCACCACCGTTGACAGAAGAAGAAGTAAGAGCTAAAGTCGGTAATCAAAACTACCGAAATGCGACAGAGGATAATGCACCCACATCAATAGGTAGCTAATAAAATCATGCAAAAAAGGGACATCACAGATGTTCCTTTTTTGCGTTAACCGTTATTAATGAAACCAAGCTGCTTGGCAAATCGTATGTATACAATACAACAACATAACGGAGTGATGAAAAATGAATGAAGGATATTTCGTGGGATGGGGTACATTAGCTTTAATCAATGCAGTATTGGCACAGGGAAAAAATAGAAGCGGATTGAACTGGTTTATCATCTCTTTGTTTTTAGGACCGCTAGCAACGCTCTTCTTAGCGCTATCAGGTAAAAAGTGATAAACTATTTAGGAAACCGAAATAGTGGAGGGAGCTATTATAACTATGCAAATCAATGTAGAAATTTTATTTTCAACAGATGGACAAATAACGAAGAACCTGTTGGTGAAGCAATTTGTCGACAATCAAGCCGAGGAATTTTCCACGTTTGTACATGAGGGAAAACAGCTAGTCGTTATAAAAAATAAAGAATGGAAAACAGTAGATGCAATTCGCAGTATTGCAGGTGAAATCTCTCGCAAGCTCGCGGCACAAAAGGTACATTCTGCTTCGATTCAAGCAGATCAGCTAGCGCAAAAATGGTCGTCTGTAGACGAAGCAGTCACGGCTTTCGTCGAAGGATGGCACCTTGGCGCCTATAACTTTGACCGCTACCAATCTAAAAAGGCGAATCCTGTAACTACATTAGATGTAATTGGTGCAGATCAAGGAGCAGTCAAATCAGGAGAAATACGTGCTGCCGCTATGGCGTTTTCTCGGGATTTGATGAATGAGCTCTCTGATGTATTGAACCCAGAGACGTATCCAGAAGTATTAAAAGACCATTTTAAAGGAACAAAAGTGAAAATTAATGTACTAGGTAAAAAAGAAATCGAAGACCACGAAATGAACGGCGTATTAACAGTTTGCCGTGGCAGTAAGTATGAGCCTTCATTCGTTGAGATGACTCTGCAGACAGATGCATCAAAACCACTCGTGGCTCTTGTCGGAAAAGGCGTAACGTACGATTCAGGCGGTATTAGCTTGAAGGGCGGACGCGATGATAGTGACATGCGTATGGATATGGGCGGTTCAGCAGCCGTCAGCGGTGCATTATCACTACTAGCTCATTCAGATGCGAAAGTGAATGTAGTCGTGCTGATTCCAATGGTTGAAAATACACCTGGACCTGATGCTGTAATGCCGGGCGAAATTATTCAATATAAGAACGGCATCAGTGTACAAGTCGGTAATACAGATGCAGAAGGACGTTTGATTTTGGCTGATGGATTAATTCGAGCAGGAGAATTACATGCTGATTACACAGTCGATATTGCTACATTGACCGGAGCGGTTGTAGCTGCTCTAGGTACAGAAGTCGGTGGAGTCTTTGGTGATGAGGAGTTGTCTTATAAACTGAAGAAAATCGGCGATCAAAACGGCGACTTCGTTTGGCCACTTCCACTAGTGGATGAATATGAGGAATCACTTGACAGCACCTATGCTGATTGCAATAATATTAGTTCTTTAACTGTGGCAGGTTCGATCACGGCTGGTCTCTTCTTGCGTAAGTTCGCTCCGAAGAATAACTGGTTGCATGTGGACATGGCAGGTGTCATGGATAAGCAGAAATCGAAGGGGTATTACACAAAATCTGCAACAGGTTACGGAGCACGTTTGCTTGCGGATTATGCAGTGTCGTTGACTAAATAATATCAAAAGAATGTCCTAGAAGTAACGATACTTCAAGGGACATTCTTTTTTGTATGTTTGATTACAGGGAGTTAGCATTGAAGGGTTACTACTATTTGTAATTGAATTGATGCTCTAACTGGAAATACCTTCCTGGGGGCGCGACTTGAGCCTTCTCATCATAAGTGCAACGAAATGCTCTGCCGCTTTGACTTCGATTTAATCTCTCATAAAAACAACGAAGGGGAGGCGAGTCCTGCTAGAATGATTAACAAAGATACCGATGCGATAATTGCAGGTTTCATAAATGCTGGTTCTTCCTTCACTAGCTCCTTGATTGCATAAATTATTGATATAACAAAAACGAATGGCCATACGAACCATGTCCATAGATAGAGAATACTTAAAAGCTTCATGATGCTAATAAACATAGATATCACTCCTTACTTAAGAATAATTGTTCACTGGAAAAAACGAATAGTGTAAAAGATAATATGCTCATTACTTCTGTTTCCCCTAATTTACAAAATTCACACTTCTTGTAATGAAACACATAACAATTATTACGATTTATCAAGTTAACAAATAAAGGGAAGTATGTACTTGTGAATAAAATTGCTGCTGCCCCAAAATGGAAAAAAGACGCGTGAGGAAAAAATCCCCACGCATCTTTCATTATTTACATAGAACTACTTCACGCGAAAAAGTACCTTTGCGAGCAAGACAACGATCTACTATCTCAAATCCAGCAATTTCGAGCATTTCGTCCATATTCTCAATTGTGATGATTAAACAGCTTTTTGAAAAACGACGAGCTTCTTTCAAAATCTCGAGTTGACCTTCTGCAGTAATATGTGTAAATAAATTATACGGCATATCAATGATCGCCACATCGTATTCTTCGTCGACATCGGCAATTGGACCTATTGTGACATTGCCTTTCAGACCGAAGTAGTCGATGTTTTTTCGCGAACCATAGACGACGAGTGGATTAATATCACGACCTTCAATAGGTATCCCCATAGATAGTGCTTCGACAAGGACAGTTCCGATTCCACAGCAAGGATCGATGACGCGTTTTCCTTCAGGGTGTGGCACTGCGATATTGACGGCGGCTCTAGCTAAACGGGTACCCAGCGCAGTAGAGTACATATGCGGCTTCTGTTGGTGCACATGCCAGTCAGAAGAACTATAAAGTAATTTCCCTGCGTACCAGCGATTATCCAATTTCATAATGCCAATGAACACTTCCGGATGATCGAGTTCTGGTTCACCGTTGATCTGTAAACCTATGGTGCGCTCAATGTCACGACGAGTATCATGACCAATTTTAGCTGTTTCCGCAAGCGTTATATCGTTCAAGCAGACTGTTTTAAATAATTGATCGACCTCCAATTCAGAAGCTTTGTCGGCCAGCAATTCCAAGCTGTCCGCATCCAGTAAGACTTCGAGTCGTGTTTGTATGAACGGACTTCGTGACGGATCAACCGCAATATCACTTACGATCACGTTATCCTCTGCATCCTGTCCGAAAAAAGCCCGCATCTCCATCCGACATAATTCTTTCTCATCACGGTGTCGAATATACGTGTAGATAAACTGCAATGCCATCAGCTATTTGCTCTCATTTTATGCAAATCATCCAGTACTACATATAGAAGTTGTAATGCATCTTTTATGGACATCGCCTCATCAAATCCATTAAGAGAATCAAACGGAACATTCAATTCCCAGAAACCTTCGTTATCCGAAAACGAAATACTAAAACCATTTAAGTTGTGCTGAAGTTTTTCCTCAATAAATGTACGAATTAGTTCGCCTTCTTTTTTCTTGCCTTGTAAACCAAATAACGCCATATACGTTTTGAAAATATCGTCCACTTCAAGTGCTAGCGAATCAACTTGGATTTCATCAAATTCAGGTGACTCGACAAAAAGAAACTCAGCTATATTGGATTTCAAATACGAGATGGGTTCGTGTAAAAAACGTTCATCCGCAGTGCGTACTGCTTCCTCCGTTTCTTTTACACATACTTCTATTGTTTTAATTGTTAATGTACTCATTTTTTCACTCCTCGTTAGTAAGTATACCGGATTGCTTTTCGGGATACCACGGATTTAAGTGAATTAACACTTCGTCGACATCTTCATTTTTTGCCATGATCAAATTACGTAATCTACTCGAAATAACATGACCTTCTTGTATAGTTAAATCACCACTGACACCGATACGAATATCCACCAATACGTAATGACCATGTTCTCTTGCACGCAAGCGATCAATTCGTTTCACTTCTGGAATGGAGTGAATCAATTCTTCAAAAGCGACTAATCGTTCATCGCCTACACTTTTCTCCATTAATATATCAATACTTTCCTTACCGATATCAATAGCAATTTTTAAGACAAGAATCGAGACGATAATACCTGCAATGGGATCACCGTATGTGAGTAGCGGCAATGCGTAAGCATCTCCAACTAAAGCAAGTCCAATTCCTACCACTGCGGCAAGTGAGGCATAGACATCTGCCAAGTGATCATAGGCCGTTGCGATCAGGCCTTTACTGTTCTCCGCGGTACCGATTCGAATGGTGTAGACATAGAGTATATATTTCCAAATTAGAGACACAATCGCAGTGATTAAGGCAATTTTACTCGCTTTAGCAGGATCTTCGAATAAAGCCATTATAGCTTCGAAAGCAATATAGATTGCGGCTAACCCCAAAATAATAGCGACTATGCTTGAACCGATGACTTCCGCTTTGCCGTGTCCATACGGATGATCTTCATCAGCAGGACGTTTTGAAATTTGCATGGATGTCAGTGCAGCGGCAGAAGCTACCACATCACCTGCGTTGTGGAAACCGTCTGCGAGTAAAACAGGACTTCTGAAAATGAATCCGACTACCAGTTTTAATACAGTCAAGATGATATTACTTAATAAACTAATCCAGATAGCTAAAATGGCAGAAGTAGAATGTTCGCGTACATGAATTGTCATAAAAGTTTCCCTCCTCTAAGAGTGTTTCCTATAAGCAACAAAAAAACCTCGCTTAGCTTAGGCGAGGTCATACGTAATTTTAATTGTTGGATTGGGACAAAGTTTCTCATTGTCATCACTCATTCATTTATAGTTCAATTATTATCCCATAAATATACGGTTTATGCAAGCAGACACAACATTACTCAAAGTAGAAAAAATTCGTCCACTGTGTCAAAATAAAAGAATAGATCTGATGCAAGTTGGCAATAGGGATAATCAGTATACAGAAATACGAATAAAAATACACGTTGAGAGGAATGATGAATAATGAAACTTTGGGGCGGTCGTTTTAGTAGCAAAGCAGATAAGATTATGGAGAAATTCAACAGCTCTTTGCCTGTTGATTATCGTCTATTCAGAGAAGACATCGCAGGTAGTATTGCACACGTAACGATGCAAGTACATTCAGATTTACTGTCACCCGAGGAAGGCGAATTACTTGTAAACGGCTTACAGTCGATTTTGGCAGATATCGAATCGGGCGAATTACAAATTGAAGGTAATTATGAAGATATTCATTCATTCGTTGAAATGAATCTAACAGAGCGAGTAGGAGAGACAGGCAAGAAATTACATACAGCGCGTAGTCGAAACGATCAAGTAGCTGTCGATATGAGGCAATATGCGAGAAATCAAACTTCTGTCGTCATAGACGCGCTTCAGGTCCTAATCGATTCACTTGAGTCAAAGGGAAAAGCAAACAATGTTATTATGCCAGGTTACACACATTTGCAACGCGCACAAGTTGTCACGTTTGGACATCATTTGGGAGCTTATGCACAAATGTTCAAACGCGATAAGAAACGTGTGCAAAATGCTGCCGAGATTTTGAATGAAAATCCACTTGGCTGTGGCGCATTAGCTGGGACGACACATGATATTGATCGTCAAGTGACGACTGCATTACTAGGGTTCGATAAACCGGTTGATAACTTCCTTGACGGGGTCAGTGATCGCGACTACTTAGTAGAATTGATGTCCGATTTCTCCATCATAATGATGCATATGAGTCGTTTAAGTGAAGAACTGATTCTTTGGAGCAGCCAAGAGTTCCGTTTCATCACAATCTCAGATGCCTATTCAACAGGAAGTAGCATCATGCCACAGAAGAAAAATCCGGATGCAGCAGAACTGATCCGTGGAAAAACAGGACGTGTATATGGCTCTCTATTCGCTTTACTCACGACGTTGAAAGGATTGCCATTAACCTATAATAAAGACATGCAAGAAGACAAAGAACAATTCTTTGACGCACTTGATACAGTTCTGGATTGTTTGGAAATCATGTCTAAAATGATCGATACTCTACAGGTAAATGCGGATCAAATGAAAGCAGCGATTAAAGGTGGTTTCCTAAATGCAACAGAAGTGGCAGACTATTTAGTCGCAAAAGGTATGCCATTCCGTGATGCTCATGAAGTGGTCGGAAAAATTATTCTTTATTGTGAACAGGAAAACAAAGCGATTGAAGATCTAACATTGGGGGAACTCAAAAAGTACAGCGATCATATCGATGAGGATATCTACGAATACATCGATTATGAAGCAATTATTTCAAAAGGTAACAAAGGATTGATGATAGAACAGTAATTCTAGCAAGGAAGCCATTTTTTTACTAACACTAGAGAGTACTTCCTAAGTAAAACTAAACAATAATTAGCATGTAAAAAGCCTACGGAATATCCGCAGGCTTTTTATTATTCAACACGGGGCTTGCCTTGAGCAGAAGCGACTATAAATCCTACCGCGCCAAACACGATTGCAGGCAAAATCCAGCCAATACCTTGTTCATATAATGGTAGGAAATCCAAAATATATGTAACCGGTACCAGATTGACATTGAATGCACGTAACACATCGAAGAATCCAATAAGACCAGCCGCTAGTAAACCGTAATTATACACTTCATGATAGCCCTTAAATAACGGATGTAACAATCTGAAAGTTATGAGGACAATGGCTAGAGGATACACTCCGACTAGTACAGGAATGGACACTGCAAGCAATTGCGTGAGGCCGACATTCGCAAGTATCATAGAAAACGAACAAATAATAAACACGAATGCTTGATAGGAAATCCTAGGTACGACTTTGGAGAGGTATGTAGCACTAGCGGTTGTCAATCCAACAGATGTTGTTAAGCAAGCTAGTGTTACTGCAAGTCCAAGTAGGTATAATCCGTTATTACCCATCAAAGCATATGCAAGTTTTGCTAAAATATCTCCACCGTTCGTTGCACCTTCTGCTACAGAGCGGCTCGTCATCCCTAAATATGCTAATCCGGCATAGACAAAACTCAGCCCGAGTACTGCGATGGATCCTGCTTTCATCGTAATGGAAGTGATTGCTTTTCTGTCGGTAATACCTTTTGCCTTCACGGCATTAATTACGATAATAGCGAAGACGAGCGCTGCCATTGCGTCCATTGTTCCGTAACCTTCAATAAATCCTTTGTAAAAGTAATCTTCTACATAAGATCCTTGTGGCGCGCCTGCTTCACCCACTGGGTTGATGATTCCAATCACGACAATAATCGTTACGATAGCTAGCAATATTGGAGTTAAAATACTTCCGAATCGATCGACAATTTTATTCGGCTTACAGGAGAGCCAAATCGTCACTGCAAAAAATAAAATGGAAAAGAGCGCCAATGCCAACTTAGAATACGAATCCGGCATAAATGGGGAAACCGCAATTTCAAATGAAACAGTCGCTGTACGAGGAACTCCGAAGAACGGTCCAAGTGCCAAATATATAACGAATGGAAAAAACATGGCGAATAAAGGCGACGCTCTTTTGGCTAAATCATTTAATTGATTGCCGCTCATAGTTACTGCAATTATGCCTAGATAGGGAAGACCGACTCCCGTTATTAAAAAACCAGCTAGTGTAATCCATGTTTGCGTTCCAGCTAGTTGACCGAGTAACGGTGGAAAAATCATATTTCCTGCACCGAAAAAGAGAGCAAACATCGTCAGCCCCAGTTTCAACGTATCGAATTTTGTAAATCTATTCATTTGGAATTCCTCCTGAGGTACTTTGAAAAGTGTATGTATTTCGATTATTAATGGCATTTTAATGAAAAGTGCCCATAAAAAAGGATTCTCCTAAGAGAATCCTTTATAAGATTACCCCATAATGTGGTAGCCAGCATCTACATAGATGACTTCACCTGTCACACCACTCGATAAATTACTTAGCATCGCCACGGTCATATCCGAAACTTCTTCAGGTTTAACGTTACGTTTTAATGGCGCACGTTCCTCAATTTGACTGAGGATTGTATTAAAGGAAGGAACACCTTTTGCGGACAATGTACGAACCGCTCCGGCAGAGATCGCATTTACACGAATGTCTTGTTCACCTAGCTCGGATGCTAAATAGCGTACTGAAGCTTCAAGTGCGGCTTTTGCAACACCCATTACATTATAGCCTTCAAGAACGCGTTCTGCGCCTAAATAACTCATCGTAATGATCGCTCCACCTTCTGTCATATAATGACGGGCTTCACGTGCTGTTGCCACCAATGAATAGGCACTGGAATCTTGCGCGAACGCATATCCATCACGGGTCGTTTCCACGAATGGATTATGCAAATCTTGTTGATGTGCAAATGCAATGGAGTGAACTACCCCGTGGATCACACCAACTTGTTCGCCAATCGTTTTGAAAGCCTGCTCTATACTTTCATCACTATTCACATCACATTGAACAATTTGCGTGGCTGTAAATTCGCTTTTAGCCAATGCTTTTTCTAATTTATCACGAGAGCGATCTTTACGGTATGTGAAAATGACATTCGCACCAACTGAGAATAATGCTTTTGCTACTCCCCAACCAATACTACGTTCATTCGCAACACCCATAATCACAATGTTTTTACCGGATAATTTTAATAAATCTACCATAATAGCCTCCTGAAATCTTATTATTCATTTGATCATATTATACTCTCCATAATAATAACATATAGTGAGGAAGAAGTTATAGATTTTCTAAAAGAACGGAAATAGAATCGGTAAATTAACTGTTAATAAATAAAAATACAGTTGACTTTATAATTATACATACGTATACTTGTCTGTAATGAATAAAGAGGTGATGACGTTGAAGGTTGGAATCGTAGGAGCGTCTGGATACGGTGGCCTAGAGTTAATACGGTTACTACAAAACCATCCGGAAATTGAACAAATTGATTTATTCACTTCCTCAGAAGTGGGGACAGTCTTTTCCCAAAAATATCCACATCTCGTGAATATTCACGATCAATCGATGAAAGCTATAGAACCTGAACATATTAGCAAGTTAGATACGGTGTTTTTCAGTACACCAGCTGGCGTAACAACTAAGTTACTTCCACCATTGGTGGGTGCAGGTGCTAAATTAATTGACCTATCGGGAGATTTTAGACTGAAAGATCAAGCGGCTTTTGAGCAATGGTATCAAAAAGATGCACCGCCACTTGAACACTTGGAGAAAAGTGTATATGGACTTCCTGAATGGAATAAACATCATATTGCCGATGCGGAAATCATTGCGAATCCAGGGTGTTACCCGACAGCAGTTCTACTATCTTTACTTCCTTTATTGAAAAATAAACTAATTGATGGTAGCCGATTAATAATCGATGCGAAAAGTGGCGTATCTGGCGCGGGGAATAAGCCTAGCCAAGCGACACATTTCAGTGAAACGAATGAAAATTTCTCTATATATAAGATTCATCAGCATCAGCATATACCAGAAATTGAGCAAGCAATGAATACATTTGCTGATCAGCCGGAACCCATTATGTTCACTACGCATCTAGTTCCCATGACAAGAGGTATCATGACGACGAGCTATGCGAAAGTAAATGGACAAGTAACGCAAGAACAGCTTATAAATTGCTTGCAAGAGACATATAAAGATAGTCCGTTTGTTCGGATTTTGACAGATGTGCAAAAGGTTAGCACAAAACAGGTATATGGCTCCAATTATTGCGATATACATGTCAAAGTAGATCCACGCACAAATCAAGCAACGATTATAGCAGTCATTGATAATGTGGTGAAAGGCGCCGCGGGACAAGCTATACAAAATATGAATATCCAATATGGTTTAAATGAAAAAACAGGAATCGATCTCATTCCATTATGGATTTAAACAAGTAATTTGAACACAAGAATTGAGGGGAGCACGATTATGGAAACTATCGAAGGTATGAAGCGCATCTCGCGTAAAAATATTATCTCACCAAAAGGGTTCAAGGCAGTCGGCATTCACTGTGGGCTAAAGCATAAGAAAAATGATTTAGCACTATTAGTCAGCGAAGTGCCAGCGAGTGTTGCGGGTGTCTTCACAACGAATGTAATCCAGGCAGCTCCACTTCAAGTGACAAAGAAAGTTGTCTACGAAACTCAAAAAATGCAAGCGATTGTTATTAATTCTGGTAACGCAAATGCATGTACTGGAAAGCAAGGCATGCGAGACGCAGTGAGTATGCAACGTAAAACTGCAGATCACCTAGGTATTGACCAGAATCTTGTAGGGATTGCGTCAACAGGTGTTATAGGTGAACAAATGAATATGGCGCCTTTACTCTCTGGTATTGAAAAACTTCAACCGTTGGATACATTAGAAGGTTCCATTCAATTTTCCCAAGCAATTTTAACTACAGATACCGTAACGAAAAACACTGCATATGCAACGGTGATTGATGATCGTGAAGTAGTAGTTGCGGGTGTTGCAAAAGGTTCGGGAATGATTGAACCGAATATGGCGACGATGCTAGGTTTCATTACAACCGATGCCCATATCGAGTCAGAACATTTACAAACAGCATTAAAAGAAATTACGGATGTAACTTTCAACTCCATTACAGTAGACGGTGATACATCAACGAATGATATGGTACTCGTTATGGCAAACGGACTTGCGGGTAATCATTCATTAACTCCAGATCATCCCGAATGGCAATCTTTCGTCGATGCATTGCATGCCGTATCACGTGATTTGGCAAAAATGATTGCTAAAGATGGAGAAGGTGCTACCAAATTAATCGAAGCAAAAGTGACGGGTGCAGTTTCCGATGAACAAGCGCGTCAAATTGCAAAATCTGTTGTAGGCTCACCACTTGTCAAGACGGCAGTATTTGGCTGTGACGCCAACTGGGGGAGAATCATTGCGGCAGTCGGATATAGCGGTGCGACAATAGATCCTGAAGATATCAAAATCTATATCGGTGACACTGTAGTAGTAGAAAGCGGGGAACCTATTCCGTTTTCAGAAGAAGAACTGTTGATTTATCTTAAACAACACGAAGTAAAATTTGCAATAGAACTAAACCAGGGAGCTGGTCAGGGAATGGCATGGGGGTGCGATCTTACTTATGACTACGTCCAAATCAACGCAACATACCGCACGTAAACGACAGGTTATTAAACTAGGTGGCAGTATGCTAGACGAGTTAAGTGACGATTTTTTTCAGGGTGTGAAAAAATTACAGCAAGATGGTGTTCAAGTGATTATTGTTCATGGTGGAGGACCGAATATTAATCAAGAGCTTGAAAATCGTGGAGTCACTTCGACTGTAGTTAAAGGATTCCGTGTTACGTCAGCTGAAGCGATTGGTATCGTCCAGTCAACCATGATAGGTCAAGTAAATCCAGCGCTCGTACACCGCTTCAATCACGCGGGAATCAAAGCGATTGGATTAAGCGGGTTCGATACGAACTTATTTACATGTGATGTCCTTGATTTTGAAACGTATGGTTATGTGGGAGAAATAAAAACAGTTGAAACGGAAGTCTTGGATGCGCTACTAGATGCAGAAATTATTCCCGTTATTTCTTGTATCGGTGCAACGATTTCTGGAGAACCACTAAATGTTAACGCGGATACAGTCGCGAGTCGAATTGCATTAGCTGTCGAGGCAGAAAGTTTATTATTAGTTACGGATACATCGGGAATCCGCATTCAAGATCGTCCTCAAGCAGAAGTGGGACCCCAAGCTATTTATGGCTGGATTGAAACAGAAGATATTTACGGAGGAATGATCCCGAAAGTTATGGCGGCTATCGATTGTCTAGAAGCGGGTATTCCATCTGTACAAATTGTCTGTCAAAAATTAAAAGGCACGGTCATTACCAATGAGGGGGCAATCGTGTGACGTATTTATTCAATAACTATGCAAGACGCGCGGTACATCTCGTAAAGGGGAAAGGTACTGTAGTAACAGACGATAAAGGGAAAGACTATTTAGACTTTACTAGCGGTATCGCAGTCGTTAGTTTAGGTCATGCTCATCCTGCGATTGTTAAAGCATTACAAGAACAAAGTGAAAAGCTTTGGCATATATCCAATTTATTCGAAAGTCCAGAGCAAGAAAAACTTGCTGAATCATTGACAAGAAATACAGATCTGTCATATGCGTTATTTTGTAACAGTGGGGCCGAAGCGAATGAAGCTGCGATTAAACTAGCACGCAAACATACAGGCAAGCATCATATCTTATCGTTCAAACAGTCATTCCACGGGAGAACCTTTGGCGCAATGGCGGCTACCGGTCAAGATAAAATCCAAAAAGGATTCGGTCCGATGCTTGAAAGTTTTGAGGCATTGCCGTTTAATGACATCGAGGCTTTGAAACAAGCGACGAACGATAACGTGGCTGCCATTATGCTAGAAGTCATCCAAGCGGAAGGTGGAGTGAACTCTATCGAACCGGCTTTCGCTGAAGCGATTACGGCTGCTTGTAAAGAACATAGTATTCTCCTCATTATCGATGAAGTGCAGACAGGAATTGGACGCACAGGAACTCGCTATGCCTACGAGCAAACCGCATTAAAACCTAATATTGTGTCACTTGCTAAAGGACTTGGTGGCGGGTTCCCTATTGGTGCAATGCTAGCTAGTGAAGAGCTGTTCCATACATTCGGACCTGGCACACACGGTACAACCTTTGGGGGTAATCCATTAGCGATCTCAGTTGCCCAAACAGTAGTCGATCATGTATTTGATCCAGCATTCTTAAAGGACGTTCAAGAAAAGTCTGCATATCTGAAGCAACAACTCCAATCAGAACTACCAAATAATAAATATTCGATTCGCGGTAATGGCTTATTAGTTGGTATTCATTCAAATAATGAAATCGGTTCATACATCCAAGAAGCCGAAAAACAAGGCTTGCTCCTTGTACCTGCTGGAACGAATGTCATTCGTCTATTACCACCATTGACGGTTTCAAAAGAAGAAATCGACCAGGCAGTGGCGATATTAAAGAATATATTGGTTTAAGAAATATTTGAATTAAAGTAGTCTGTGAACTGCTATTCAGTAAACAAAAGATCTCCCTTGAAGTCTAAATGCTTCAAGAGAGATCTTTTTTGCGTGGGTGTAAGTTCAGGTCAGATGTAAACTAATTACAATTCAAACATCGATGAATAGCAACCAGTAATAACTACGTCCTTGCTAACTATACTAATCCATTACACTTATTCCTTTAAAAGTTTTTCGAGAGAAAATCATATCCATTTTTCGAATTCTTTCTATACAAAGAATTATTGCTCAGGTATAGTTAAGGCAAAACTACCTAAGAGAATGGAAGTGTCCTAGAATTGAAAAAGATAAGTGCAATAGTGCTAACGATGATGCTAGCCCTATTGGCAATCCCAACGAATTCACTTGCTACCGTCTTCCAAGACGTACGTCCTCAGCACTCAGCAGCTGAAGAAATACAATACCTAGTTGAAAATGATATTATCATAGAAAAACCGAACACCAAATACCGTGTAAACGAACCAATTACACGTCTCGAAGCCTCTGGAATGATCCAACGCGCACTAAAAATCTCTGTACATAATAGACCCGAAGTAAAACTGTCAGACGTAAAGCAGTCTCACCCACATTACGCACTGATCGCCACAATGGTCGATGAAGGTATTTTTATGGGTAATGAGAAAAATGAATTTCAACCGTATGGCAATTTGAAACGTGGACAGATGGCAGCGGTATTCGTTCGGGCATTCAACTTGACGGGTAATACGACATATCGATTCCGTGATGTACCTGCAACATACTGGGGGTTATCCGATATACAAAAATTATCTGTAAATGCCATTACGACAGGCTATTTAGATAACACTTATAAGCCGAATCAAACATTAACACGTGGGCACTTTGCAGTATTTCTTGCGCGAATTCTTGAACCAGACTTCAGAGAACAATCTGCTTGTTATAAGCCGAGTAATACGCCAGTGCAAACAGTAAATGTTCCTGTTACAACACTTTGGAAAGAGCCAGGAAAATCACGAACAGTTGATGCGTATGCCACAAACAAATCGCCTGATATTACGAAATGGGTTGCCCAGATGAGTGTGCGCGAAAAACAATGGCTAGTAGGTAAATTAGAAACTCAAGCACTATATGGTCAAACAGTAAAAGTCCTGCAGACAAAAGGTGACTGGGTTCAAGTGGCAGTAGTAGACCAAAAGTCTCCTAAAAACGCAGCGGGTTACCCGGGGTGGATGCTGAAAAATCATTTGACAACAGTATATCCTAACTATGCAACATGCGACACAGCCATGGTGACAACTAAATCAACCACACTTACAATGAATGAAAATAGTCAGCAGCATTTTCGTTCAATTAGCTTCAATACAACATTGCCTATAGTAAACGTCCTGGATAATAAACTCGCTGTTCAGACACCTGCTGACGGAGTGAAGTATATTGATAGAAGTGCGGTGAAGATCATAGGAGCGGATGGTGTCATGCCAAAGCCAACAACACAGCAAATCATGGAAACAGCCAAGCTTTTTGACGAATTAACGTATCTATGGGCAGGAACTTCGGGATTTGGTTTGGATTGCTCTGGATTCACGTACTCTGTCTATCGGCAGCATGGTATTGATATACCACGTGATGCATCCGTGCAAGCACTGAATGGAACTTTGGTACAGAAGAAAGATTTACAACCCGGTGACCTACTGTTCTTTGCCTATAATAAAGGAAAAGGAATCATTCATCATGTAGGGATGTACGCGGGGAACGGACAAATGATCCATGCTCCAAATCCCAAACGGACTGTAGAGATCATTCCAATGACTGCGGAACCGTATAAATCAGAATATGTTTCAGCTAGAAGATATGTAAAATGAGGAAAACGTACAGACAATGATGTCTGTACGTTTTTAGTGTCTCGTACTTTAATGAAAGGCATATACACGAAAAGCTAATGTAAAAATAGAATGAGTAAAGTAGTACATCCATGAGGAAGTAATATGTTACCAAACAAGATAGGATATACTTTTTGATATCCAAATATTACGAATGATCACATTTCAAAAAGAATCATTAAGACCTTTCTCATAATTTATGATATAGTAATTATATAGTATAAAAGGACCTAAAGAGGTGACGTGATTGGAAAAGCTTTTAAGAACATCTTCTGCACGTAATGCGCTTAAAAAAGTAGAACGGGTCACAAAACGCATTCAGCCATTAATAGAAAACGAACAATCATTTACTTTGAATTATCAAGTACTTCATCAATTATTGGATGAACAGCTGGAAGAAGATGAATACTTTGTCATTGTGGATGAAATGGGTCGAAGCTATATTCATACTAATCGGTTATGGGAAGGTACAGTATTTTCCGATGCCATTGGCTTGCGTGCTGCAAATACAACCAAGCCGTTACTGCAAGTGTATGATAGAAAATCCGGTGAGCGACTTATCGATGCGGCTATGCCGATTATTCAAGTAGGAAACAGGCAATTCACACTGCGATTAGGCAGAATAAATCATCAGAGATTTATTCTATATGGAGCGACTTTAGCTGTTGTATTGCCGGCTTTAGCCATGGGGACACTTGCGAATATATTTAATCTATCTATCCTACAGGTCATTGCATTTGTTAGTATGTCTTTACTTCTTTCGGGCATTTTCACATCTGTTCTCTATATGATGGTCATGAAAGGTGTACGGTCTTGGCGTAAAGTCACAAGAAAAATCTCATCTGGTGATCTAACAGCCGAAGTGACTGAAAGATCTCGATCTGAATTTAATCAAATTGGTTTTGAAATTAATAAAATTGTTATCGGTACAAAAAATATCGTCACAGAACTTGATCGCTCCTCTGAAATCGTGGATCAAATTAGTAAAGTGCAGGCTTCGGAAGCGGGTCGATTATCAAATGTCTTCACTTCATATGGAGAAACTATGCAAAACTTCCAAGGTGGAACAGAGCAACAACTATCTTCACTGCAATCCGCCAATGCGATGGTTCAAACGATGATGGCAGGAATTCGGGAAATGGAATTGCGCATACAGCAAACACTTTCCAAGTCTGAAAATGCGTCGATTGCTGCATCAGAAGGTAGTCAAGCAATTGAAGAAACAGAGGAAAAGATGCGGCAAATCAATGAAGCCGTTCACGTATCTTCACGAAAAATTATGCAGGTCGCTGAGGATATCAATCAAGTCATTCAAAAAGTTTCTCTTATTACGAAAATCGCTGAACAAACGAACTTATTAGCACTCAATGCCTCCATCGAAGCAGCGCGGGCAGGAGAAGCGGGGAGTGGATTCTCAGTCGTAGCAAACGAAGTTCGTAAACTGGCAGAAGAAACGAATGCATTCGCAAACGATGTTGTGCGAACGTTAGAACAAACAAATAACGAAGTGAAAATCGCCGTTCAACATGTTGAATCGAATGCGGATACTATTGAGGAAGGTGTCGAAATCGTCAAAGTAGCCGGTCAATCCATCCACTTGATGAATGACGCCGTGATAGATACTAAATCAGCTGTCACAAGCAATAGCCTTCACGCGGAAGAATTAATTAAAGACGGTGAGCAAATCGAAAAAATCATTGAGCAAATTACTAAGATCTCTGAACAATTCACGGAAAGTGTCATTCAAACAGTAGCGGGTATGGATGAACAAGTAGAGGGAATCCAGCAGTTGGCAAGTGATGCCGGCAAACTAACAGACGAAGCAACAGCGTTAAGTCGTATCGTCCACCGCTTCACGTTTTAATCTTTCATCTATAGTGCAAATGGAAAATCAGCAAATTAAAAACAAAGACCCAATCCAAGAATTTGGAATGTGTCTTTGTTTTTTGGTTCAATTAATTATAGTAGATCTCTCACTTTGAATTAAACACTAGGCTGCATACTATGTTTTTTATATTGACGCGCCTCATCTTTGCGCTTCTGCTGTATACGGAGGAATATATTATTTCCTAACAGCGCTGCAATAATACATACCGTACCAATGTAATCGAAAATAGTTAACTGATAGCCTTGTATATATGAAATGACCAGCGTGGTCACCGGCACAAAATTAATAAACAATAATCCATTCAATGGAGACAAGATGCGGACTCCAACATTCCAACCTACTAATGCAATAACACCTGGAAATACAATCATAAACAACATATGTGGTGTTACCACTTGCAATGTTTCCACAGTGGGGACAGAAATATAACCTGTCAACGTTACGAAGAATACCACTATACAAGCAGTTACTGTACCAAGTAAACAGCTTAACGTAGAATAACGTAATGCGGACCATTCACTAAATCGATTTCCACCCATCGTATAAATCACCCAGCCGATTACCGCGATGAAGATTAGCAATGAAGGCACAATGTCATCTGTTGCTGTCAAAAACGTACGTAAGTCACCTTTTGTGATGACAAGCATGACACCGACAAATGCAGTAAACACACAAGTGAGCGTGAAGCCATGTGGTTTATGTCTACTAATTACCCATACAATGACAATAGAAATCATTGGCATCATGGCCTCTGAAATAGAAGCCACCATAGTCCCGGGTTGTCCCATTAGATCTTGTCCCCAGAAGATAAAGAGGTTATAGACAACGAATGCCATCGTGCCGAAGAACCAAAGGGATAATCCCCTCTTTTCAAAGCGGAAAGCTTGTGTTCCTTCTCTAAACCAGAGTATTACGACAAGCAAGAATGTTACTGAAATATAACGAATTAATGTGAAATAAAACGGGTCGATATTTTTGAATGCACTATTGGCAACTGGGAACATTGCTCCCCAGGACACACTGGCTATAAAGCACAGAAACGCTCCCCAGATAATTTTGTTTTTCAACTGCTTAACCTCCTTGAAGTACTACCTCTAGTAAACACTATATTAGACATCACGTAAAACGAATAATAATGATGACTACTATCAATTTTATTGATATCATATGAATAAGAGAATGTTACTAGGAGGGTATCTATGGAATTTAAAGACTTGGAGATATTTCAGATGGTCGCAGAAAAAGGAACAATCACAGCGGCTGCTAAAGAATTACGCTATGTACAGTCAAATATCACGTCCCGAATACAAAAGCTCGAATCGGAACTAAAGACCCCATTATTTAACCGACACAACCGAGGAATGATCTTGACGCCTGAGGGGAAACGACTTCTCATTTATAGCGAGAAAATATTATCACTGACCAATGAAATGAGAAAAGTCGTGCAAAATGACAAAGAGCCCTCAGGAAAGCTTGAGCTGGGATCGGTAGAAACTGTCATAAAATTACCAATTATTTTATCGAGATATAATAAAATGTATAACCAAGTCGATATTTCACTATTGACAGGTGTAACAGAAGGATTGCAGTATAAAGTTCTAAACCATCAACTTGACGGAGCTTTTATTTCGGAAGGAACGACGCATCCCGACCTAGCTGTACACGATGTTCTTGAAGAAGAACTCGTGTTACTTTCGAGTAAACCGTTTCAATCCATAGAAGATATTAAAGATGAGCCGATACTTTGTTTTGGAAAGGGTTGTGGTTATCGGGCGCGTCTAGAGTTGTGGCTTGAAGATGAGCGGTTTAAGCCAACGAAAATGATGGAGTTCGGAACACTGGAGACGATTCTTGGAAGTGTGGCAGCAGGATTAGGTGTAACATTCGTGCCGAAATCAACTGTTTCTCATCTTCTAGATCAAGGTTCAGTCTATTGTTATCATCTGCCACCAAAATACAGCCAAATTAAAACAGTTTTTGTACGACGTGCTGATTCCTATTTGACACCGACTATTGCTAAGTTTATAAAAGTTATTGATGAATTCAGAGAAAAGTCAGATGAGCAATTTCAAAAGTCGACACAAATTTGACCTGCATAGCGTGTTACGTATGGTAGGATATAGGGTAGTTATGAATATAGAATTAGGGGTGTCACTAGATGGACTATACGAATCAAGAAACACCGCACGCAAATTTTAAAAAACGGAATTACCGTCCGGCAATTATTATTATCTCGGTCATTCTTATCGGTGCGATTGGCATCTTAGCAGGTATGCCAGGTGTAGAGAATTTCACAGCATTCGATATTACGATTTTACCTTTATTGAATGCCATATTTAACAGTTTCACTTTTATGTTTCTCGTATGTGCATTAGTTGCGATCTTGAAGAAAAATGTCAAACTGCATGAACGCTTTATCTATGCAGCATTTGGCACAACCGCTTTATTTTTAGTAACGTATGTCGCCTATCATTTTTTATCGGAGTCTACACCATTTGGCGGCAGTGGTTTCTTGGCTGGGTTCTATTACTTCATCCTGTTTTCACACATCGTGTTAGCTGCTGCAATCGTTCCGTTAGCACTAACAAGTGTAGCAAGAGCATGGAATATGGAGATCCCACGTCACCGCAAAATTGCACGTTGGACGATGCCTATTTGGTTATATGTTAGTTTCACCGGGGTACTTGTGTATATCTTGATTTCACCTTATTATTAAGTAACCAGATAAATAGCGTAGGGCATCAGTCAAAAGTGGATGAATGACTGATGCTCTTTTTTACAATAGGGAAATCTGAATAGTCAAACTAAGTGAAGGGACGTGCTGTAATGAAAACTCCAAATTTTATGTCAGATGAATCATTTGACGAAGTGTTTAAACAAGAATCTGATCTTATCAATGAGCAATTAAATAAAGAAATTCTACTAGCAATGGTGGGCGACGTTAATGCAGGAAAGTCATCTACACTAAATCGTCTTATGCAAAAAGATGTTGCGGAAGTGGGTGCGCAACCCGGTGAAACGAAGGAAGTTAAAAAGTTTTATTACACGGACAATATATTATTTGTTGATACACCCGGTCTTGATGATATCTATCAAGAACATTCAAATGAGACACTGAAATTTTATAATCAAGCAGATGTGATTTTATTCTTCTTGAATGCAGCAGGTACTGTATTGTCAGATACGGAACTTAAATCATTGAATAAGATTGCTACGCTCAACAAGAAAATCATTCTTGTGCTCAATAAAATAGATGCAGCTGATGATGTTCCGAGTTTAGTGAACTATGTTTTGGAGCATACTGGGTTTGCTTATCCGGTCATTCCAATCTCATCGAAGACAGGAGAACAAATGGAATTCCTGCAAAAAGAGATCCTTCAGCAATTAAAAGATGCAAATAAAGATCTATTACTCGCAGCAAATATGGCAGATAAGTCATCGATTGCCAAACGATGGATTCTTGCAGCTGGTGCATCAGCTGCTACGATTGGAGCAGTTCCTATACCGGGAGCTGACTTTATCCCATTGACGACATTGCAAGTGGGCCTCATGTTGAAGCTGTCGACATTGTATGGAAAACCGATTACGAAAGACCATGCGAAAGAGTTGATCATTGCAACGATTGTAGGAAATATCGGGAAAACAGCATTCCGACAAATTGTTAAAGTGATTCCCGGCGCAGGAATGGTCGTTGCTGCGAGTGTTGCAGGTTCTATGACAGTTGCGCTAGGATATGCAGTGAAATACATGTATGAAAATAATATGGAACTCACACCAGACACATTGAAAAAAGTATATGAACTATTTTTGAAAAAACAAAAGTAAAAAGGGGCGGGATGTATGGAGTGGTTTAACTACGCAACATTTGTGGTCGCTTTACTAGCTGGTTTGTATTCGATGGAAAGTATGAAAAGAAATAAGGAATTGGAAGATCGGGTAGAAGAGTTAGAGAAGAAAAATACAGCTGAGCTGGACAAGCATCGGTTATAGGAAGAGGATTATATGAAAAATGAATGTCCGATTTGCCTGGGGAATAATTTATGTGGTACTTCAACCGAGAGTAATGAGCACTGCTGGTGTACAAAGAAGATTTTCCCGGAAGAAGTGTTTCGGCAAATACCAGAAGAATATCTTTATAAACAGTGTATATGTGAAATGTGTTTGATCCGTATTACTAAAATAGAACAGGCAAGCAAAAGGTCTATGAACCTCTAGCTTGCCTGTTTTTTATTCGGCTTCAAACGAACGTGTGGAAAGCTCCTTCTCGTAAATGAACAATGCGTTCTTATCTTCACGGATACGTTTCAGATACTCGATATGTCTATCGAAGGTTGCTTCTTCTTCGACTTGCTCGTCTAGGAACCAATTCAGGAAAGAAATCGTTGCGTGCTCTTTTTCTTCCCAGGCTATATCCATGATTTGATAGAATGATTTTGTTACTTCTTTTTCTTGTACTAATGCCACTTCAAACGTGTGTACCAAGTTATCAAAAGAAGTAGCTGGTGCAGGTGTTTCTGTAATAATCGCTCGGATCCCACGGTCATTTAAATAAGAATAGATTTTCATTGCGTGATGTCGCTCTTCTTCTACTTGTTGTAGAAAGAAGTGAGCAAATCCGCTGTAATTTCGATATTCACAGTAAGATGCCATGGATAAATAGGTTTGTGCTGCAGCAAATTCGTTATTCATTTGTTCATTCAAAGCTTGTGCTAATTTTTCGCTAATCATGTGTATCGCCCCTTTTCTGATGGTAACGTAACTAGCGTAATGTATGTCATGTCCGCTAGTTACAGTATATCCTTAAATGACATGATTTGCATGTTAGATATTTAATTGGATACTCATTATCGTCTACTGATATACTTATAAGAGAAACTTGATGAATATTTGTTCATAAAGAGAAAGAAGGTCATCTTTTGAAAGATTATACTATCCCTGCATTGGACGTATCTGCAGGAGTGGAAGCGAAGGCGTATGTAGACACATTGACGAAACCTATCGGGAGTTTAGGAAAGCTTGAAGAAATCGTGGTCACATTAGCCGAGATACAAGGTCGAAAACTGCCTAGCCTAAACCAACTAGGTGTACTGGTATTTGCAGCAGATCATGGAATTGTGGAAGAGGGGATTTCGGCATTTCCTCAACTAGTTACTCGTCAAATGGTACAGAATATGGCAGTAGGTGGTGCGGCAATTAATGTATTCAGCAGACAGCAGCGAGCCGAATTTTCATTGGTTGATGTGGGTGTAATAGGGGATGTATTTGCAGAACCCGTGAAAGACCGGAAGATTCGACAAGGGTCGGAGAACTTTCTACATACCGAGGCAATGACTCGAGAAGAAGTAGAAAAAGCACTGGAGATCGGTTATGAAGAAGCGATTGCGCTATTTGAAAAAGGTGTGGATTTCCTAGTAGTAGGGGAAGTGGGTATTGGTAATACTACGACAAGCAGTGCTGTAGTGGCGGCTATTACAGGGCTAGATCCGGCAGAGTTGGTTGGTTACGGAACTGGAATATCATCTGATCAACATCTTCATAAAATTAAAGTAGTACGGGAGGCACTAGCTCTTCATCAGCCAAATCCTTCAGATGGCTTTGACGTGCTTCGTAAGGTGGGGGGTCTAGAATTGGCCGCGATGGTAGGTGCAATGCTCGCGGCAGCATCTAAACGCATCCCGATTATCTTAGACGGCTTTATCTCGACTGCTGCAGCTTGCGTAGCGGAGACCATAAGCAAAGGCGCAGCTGGATATATGTTGCTCGGTCATCTATCGATGGAACCAGGGCATCAAAAGGCATTTCAATACTTAGAAAAAGAACCTATTTTGTCCTTGTCCATGCGTTTAGGGGAAGGTACAGGCGCAGCAGTTGCATGTAGTATCATTCAATCCGCTGTTTTGATGGTCAATGAAATGGCTACATTTGAAAGTGCCGGTGTTTCAGGGAAAAGTTAATGAAAAAGGGAAGAGTGAGTAGCGATGCTCATTCTTCCCTTTTTATTATTCAGTTATCTCAACTGTTTCAACGGATGGACCGAGTATTTCCTCGCCGTCCTCTTCATCATCAGCAGAGTGGCTAATAATGCTGGAAAGTACATGAACCCGTAAAATTATCCCTTCAATTCGGTTCGTTTCATCTACGACAACAAGTGGATATTTAGAAACTAGTACACGCGGAATAATATCTTGAACATATTCCTCCGGATTTGCTGTCAAGACATCGGTTGTCATAACTTCCTCTAACGTTTTCTTCTTTTTCACGCCTTCGATCGCGCCATCTATTGTTACCAATCCAAGCAACTGTCGTTCTCGATTCGTAATGAAGACACTGGAAATACCGTGCTCCTCCATATTCTTAATCGCCACATGCAAGCCATCTTTGCCGTTCATGACACTTAATGGTTTAGACATAATATTCATTGCTTGTAACACTTTTGAGCGATCAATTTCACGGGTGAAGTCAATGATATAATCGTTTGCGGGTGTTTCCAATAACTCTTCCGGTGTGCCGATTTGCTCTACGTGACCATCTTTCATAACTGCCACACGATCACCGATACGGAATGCTTCGTTGACATCATGCGTGATAAAGATGATCGTTTTTTGAAGACGTGTCTGGATATCTAGAAGTTCCATTTGCATCTCTCTTCGTATGAGTGGGTCAAGAGCACTGAACGGCTCATCCATCAACAGAATATCCGGATCATTCGTCAAGGCGCGGGCAATACCCACACGTTGACGCATCCCACCTGATAATTCATCAGGATATTGATTTTCATACCCTTTCAGGCCAACCGTATTGATATGCTTTTGTGCGATATCGCGACGCTCGCTTTTCGATAAACCGCGAATTTCCAGACCGTATTCAATGTTCTCAATAACCGTTCTATGACTAAATAAACCAAAGTGCTGGAAGACCATTGCGATTTTCTTCTGACGGAAAAATTTTAACTGCTCTTTATTATAATTGACAATATTCTCACCATCTACATAAATCGCACCTGATGTAGGTTTGTTCAATAAATTGAAGCAACGGATAAGTGTTGATTTACCACTGCCGGATAGCCCCATAATTACGAAAGTTTCACCTTCCATGATTTCCATGTTGGCGTTATAAACACCTACTGTATGTCCAGTCTTTTCGAGGATATCGCGCTTAGAAGCTCCTTTTTCAATCATAGGAATGACTTTTTTAGGGCGAGGACCAAAGATCTTGGTGACATTTTCTACTTTAATTTTAACGGTCATGCTGATCTCCTCCCTGTACTTTGTAGGCGGTCTGCTACTCCATTGGTCAAACGGTCAATAATTATCGCTAAGAACACGATACTGATACCTGCTTCAAATCCTAATGATATATTGATTTGATTGATCGAGAATAGTACACGTTCACCTAATCCGTGAGCACCAACCATTGAACCAACAACAGCCATTGATAAAGCCATCATCGTAGTTTGGTTGATACCTGCCATCATAGTAGGTAATGCTTGAGGTAATTGTACTTTTACTAACATTTGGTTACGAGAAGATCCGAATGATTCTGCAGACTCAATCACTTCAGAATCAACGTTTCGGATGCCGAGTTCTGTTAGACGAATAACTGGTGGTAATGCGTAAATGATGGTCGCAATAATTGCGGGAACATTCCCAAGAGGGAAGAAGAATATTACAGGTATTAAGTAGACAAATGTAGGCATTGTCTGCATAGCATCTAATAGAGGACGAATGATGACGGAAAATGTTTTGCTAAAAGCCATCAAGATGCCTACTGGAATGCCGATCGCCAGGGATAGTACAACAGATATGACAATAATAGCGACTGTTGTCATCGTATCTTCCCATAAATTGAAGGAACCAATCAAAAAGATAAAGGCGGCAAACATTATGCCGTTCAAAATGGAATTTAAATACCAACCAAGCAGGAATACCACAATCATGATAGCCCACCAAGGTGTAGCGAGTAGTGCTGTTTCAATAGTTCGGATTGTAGTGGAGGCAATCGTGAAGATAAAATCAAATAGCCAGCCAAAATTCATTGCAAGAAAATCAATAAACTTTTCTACATAATCTCCTATAGGTATTCTGACGTTAGGGAATTCATTCATAGGCAGTAAGCTAGGACGTACTAGCTTGTCCCTCTCTTTCTCTATGTTTAGTAATAATACAAAAGAAAAGGGGTGGAGCGGAAAGCGCCCACCCCGGCAAATCCAAAAATGTATTACAGTGCTGCTTTAACTTTCTCAGCAATATCTTCGGGTACCCATGAAGTCCAAAGATCTTCATGTTCTTTCATAAACCATTTTGCGGTATCTTCTGGACTCGCTTCATTTTCACCCATATACTCTAACGCTTCTTCTGTTAGTGCACTGCTAGTTTCGTAATGGCTCAAGAACTCTACTACTTCAGGAGCTTGTGTTTTCAAATCTTTATGCACACTGACGTAGACATCATTAGGAGGAAATTCACCAGACTTATCTTTATCCCAAGCCTCTTGATCAAAAGGCTCGTCCTCTAATAGTGTTAAGTCATATGTTGCAGTCACCCAAGTAGGAGACCAGTAATAACCAACCCATGGCTCACCTTTTTTATATGCACTAGCTAAGTCAGCTACGATGGATGAGTCAGAGCCAGGAGCTAAGTACGTATACTTTTCATCTAAACCATACGTAGTTAATTTTTCATCCAAGTGTTTACTGACCAACCAGCTAGATGGTGCACCGATGATACGTCCCTTATCTTTGTTTTCAGGATCTCGGAATAATTCAGGGTACTTTTCTAAGTCTTTTATTGTTTTCAAATCAGGAGCTACCGCTTCGATGTTACGCTCTGGATCGCCTTTAATTACGTATGTAGGAACATACAGGCCTTGAGAGTTATCGTCGAAGTTTGTTGAAACTGTTTCGATGTCTCCGCTGTCGACTGCCTTTGTATACGCCTCACCCAAGTTATCAGACCAAACTTCTGTATAAACTTGTAGATCACCTTGTTGTAACGCTTGCAGTGTTGCAGGAGAAGTACCGTTTATTACTTCCGTATCATAGCCATAGCCTTCTTCTAAAATAATCTGTGCAATGCTGTTGTGGATTCGAATACTATCCCATCCTGCATCTGCCAGTTTAATCGTACTTATTGAATCTTTACTATCACTGTTACCGCACGCTGTTAAAAGTACTACTGTTAGAATGGATAAAAACAACATAAACTTTCTCAAAAAATCAAATCCTTTCTCTTTATAATTTTTTCATTACGGAATGCTGTTTTTTTCTTGAATCTCTTAAAAGCAACCAAGAGAAAAAATACGTAGGTAGTTGAAGAGATCAAGGAAAAATCATCATTTTTCCGCGATACTATTACACGAGTTTACAGGATAATCAAATTAATATCAATTTAATTATTTAGATAACTGGTAACTTTATGCGGTTTTAAATAGACTGTTAGAGTTTTTTTTCGTTATGAAAAAAGTAAATGCTGTTAGATTGGTCGTGGTGAGTAAACTTAGGTGATAACCTATAAGGGGTATAGGCTCATGCTTTGTCGAATAGTAGGAGAAAGTGATACTATATGATATGCTGATTACATATAACAAAAGTGTTTTATCGTACGCGAGGTTTATTTATGAACTTCGGACAAATCTTTGTAACAGTTTCTAAGGAATTGTCATGATTTTTTGATTTTACTTTTAAGAAAATGATATAGTTATATATACGAATGGAAAGATATTTAAATGTAACGTAAAAGGAGAACGGACCCATATGACGAAAGAAGCCCATGTTGTTTCGAGTACTACTCAAAGCCGCTCAGCGTCTACCTTCTTCTCGGATATTAAATCATTAGTTAAAGGACCTGTACTCATCGCGAATATATTTCCGGTATTTACGGGGTTTTGGTTGGCACTATATTTTTCTGGCATGACACTCACGGGCAACTGGGGTGTGTTCCTGCTAACCATGATAGGTAGCACCTTGCTTGTCGCAGGTGCGCTTGTAATGAATAACTGGTTTGATTCTGATATTGATACGGTTATGGAAAGAACAAAGAACCGTCCGACTGTGACAGGCCATTTTGCTTTGAAAACCGTATTAAATATTGGTTTGATATTATCGGGAATTGGAATGTTATTATTATTATTCACTACATTAGAAGCGGCGATTTATGCATTTGTCGGATGGTTTACGTATGTAATACCCTATACCATGTGGTCTAAACGTAAATACACATTGAATACAGTGATTGGCAGTGTGTCGGGAGCGGTTACCCCCCTCATAGGATGGGCGGCTATTATGCCAGCAGATCATATCGTACCGATAGTTTTGGTCGTTATACTATTTATTTGGCAAATGCCTCATACATTTGCGATTGCTATGAAGAAATATAAAGATTATAGTGCGGCTAATGTAGCGATGTTGCCTGTCGTTTATGGATTTAACATCACAAAACGTCAGATGCTAGTATATGTATTATGTTTATTGCCGTTACCGTTTTTATTAACGATGTTTGGCACTACATTCATTATAATCGCGACATTGATGAACCTTGGATATATTGCGGCTAGTATATACGGATTCTATGCAAAAGATGATTATAAATGGGCTAACTTGATGTTCTTGTACTCAGTCAATTACATGACGCTATTATTCGGCATGATGATTCTTTGGACTTTTTAATCAATACGAAAAAGACTTCCCTTCACGCGATGTGATAGAGAAGTCTTTTTTGTGCTAGAATTATTGAGGAGTTTGACAATTTAGGAATAAACAGTTCGTAATATACAGTGAAAGATGGATTTTAGGAGGCGTATGAATGAAGGAGCAAGTACAATTATTGAAGCCGAAACTAGATGAAGTGTTTGCGCATTTGCACAGTCATCCGGAAGTCAGTTGGAAGGAAACAAAAACCACAACTTACTTAAAAGAGTTTCTTCAGCGTGAAGGATTTAATGTAAAGTTATTCGACGGTATAACAGGTTTATCCGTTACGATCGGTGAAGGTAAGCCGGTAGTCGGGTTACGTGTAGATATAGATGCATTGTGGCAAGAAGTGGATGGTGTGTACCAAGCGAATCATTCATGCGGACATGATGGGCATATGACAATGGGAATTGGCGCATTGCTTATGGCGAAAGAACGCGGAATTCCCGAGAAAGGAACATTAAAAGTATTCTTCCAGCCTGCGGAAGAGAAGGGGAAAGGTGCGCTAGCTGTTCTGGAGCAGGGATTGATCGATGATATCGATTACTTATACGGCGTTCATGTAAGGGCAGCGGATGAAATGGCTGACGGTTACTCCTCGGCCTCATTACGTCACGGTGCGGCGAAAATGATTAGTGGAACGATAAAGGGAACAGAAGCACATGGTGCAAGACCGCATCAAGGAAAGAATGCCATTGAGGTCGGGGCTACTTTGGTAGCAGGTTTACAGTCCATTCATTGTAATCCAATGGTTTCACATACAGCGAAGATGACGATGTTCCAAGCGGGAGGAGAATCTGCCAATATCATTCCCGGCAATGCTAAATTCAGTTTGGATTTACGTGCCCAGGAAAATGTGGTGATGGATGAATTATATGAACAGGTGGAACGTGTGATTCAAGCAGTAGAAAGACAATACGATGTAGAAATTAACTATGAAGTTATGGCAGAAATGGTCGCAGCGGAAGTAAATGTTGAAGCAGAAGATCTAATGTATCAAGCGATTGCTAAAGTGATCGGTAAAGAGAAGACTACACGTACTGTTGTCACACCAGGCGGGGAAGATTTTCATTTCTATTCCGTAAAGCGACCAACTGTCAAAAGTACCATGCTCGGATTGGGATGCGGCTTAACGCCAGGGCTTCACCATCCACAAATGACATTTAATCAAGACGCGTTGGCAACAGGAGTCGAAATTTTAACTACTGCTATCGAATTAACATTCCAAACTAAAAAATAGAAGGTGACAGTATGAGGAAAGATATAGAAGTCAGAAAAGTGACGACTATCGAAGACATTCATTCCATGCAAAAGCTTGAGAAGGGAATTTGGGGAATGGAACCAATCCCTGTCCATCAGACCATTACGGCAGTCAAAAATGGTGGGTTGATTGTTGGAGCGTTTCTAGAGGAGCGTATGGTCGGCTATACCTATAGTTTCGCAGGCTATTCGGATGGTCAAATATATCTATGCTCTCATATGATTGCGGTAGATGAAGAGTTTCAAACGAGAGGCATTGGCATGTTGCTAAAAGAAGAACAACAACGTCTTGCCCGAGAAATGGGCTATCGATTAATCGTTTGGACATTTGACCCTCTTGAAAGTCGCAACGCCTATTTAAATACTTCAAAGTTATACGGTGTCTGTTACGACTATATAGTGGATTGCTATGGAAAGATGGACGATGGGTTAAACAAAGGGTTACCGACTGATCGTTTTCAAGTCGCATGGTGGATTGATAGTCCGCGTGTAATGGAGAAATGGCAACCTAATTTGCTATATAGCCGGCCCTTTACAATTCGCTTGAGTGATGATCTATACCCAGCTATACTATTGCCGGAAACGAATGAATGGATACAGGCGGAAGCGATAGAAGTGCCTGTGCCCAAACATATTCAATTGATCAAGCAACACAACTCGCAATTGGCCTATGAATGGCGAATGAAGACGAGGAAAATATTTCAGCAACTGAGTGAGGCAGGATTCGCTTTAATCGATGTGTGCAGAACAGAAGAGTCTGTACAGTACTATCGATTCTGCAAGCGATCCATCATTCCGTTGCAAAATTAAAGGAGCTTATTCAATGAAAATCGACTCAATTACACTTCGTAGAATGAATATGACGATGAAACATCCGTTTACTACAAGCTTTGGAACGATTCAGCAAAAAGACTTTCTTTTGGCAACTGTCACAGACGAGGACGGTCATGAGGGATGGGGGGAATCTGTTGCTTTTACTGCGCCTTGGTATAGTGAAGAAACGACAGAGACGACGATTCACATGCTTCGTGATTTCCTGATTCCCGCAGTACTTGGTAAATCTATTACACACCCCGATGAAGTAAGTGACTTATTTGGACATATCCGCAAAAATAATATGGCGAAAGCGACGCTTGAAGGAGCGATATGGGATGTATATGCAAAGCATCACCATATGACGCTTGCTGAAGCACTTGGAGGGAAACGGCAACGAATTGAAGTGGGTATTAGTATTGGAATCGAAGAAAATATTGAAGACTTATTGGCGAATATTAAAGGTTTTATAGATGAAGGATATAAGCGCATCAAAGTGAAAATCAAACCTGGTTATGACGTGGAAGTGATTCGCGTCATTCGAGAAGCCTACCCTCATGTACCGTTAATGGCGGATGCTAACTCTGCTTATACGTTAGACGATATAGAGTTGTTGAAAGAACTAGACCAGTTTAATTTGATGATGATTGAGCAACCGCTTGCTTCCGATGATATTATCGATCATGCTAAATTGCAAAAACACATTCAGACACCGATCTGTCTAGATGAAAGCATTCATTCGTTGGAAGATACGCGTAAAGCTATCGAACTTGGTAGTTGTAAAATAATTAACGTAAAAATTGGTAGAGTAGGTGGTCTGACAGAGGCGAAGAAAATTCATGACTATTGTGCAGCGAAAGGCATCGATGTCTGGTGTGGCGGCATGCTAGAATCGGGTATAGGCCGAGCGCATAACGTAGCGTTGACAACTTTACCTAATTTCACGCTCCCGGGCGATACAGCCGGGTCTTCACGCTACTGGGAACATGACATCATTACACCGGTAGTTGTGGCGCATGAAGGTTATATTACAGTCCCGTCAGAAGATGGAATTGGGTACATTCCCAATATGGAAGCATTGGACCGATTTACAGTGGACAAATGGGTGTTTTCGTCAGAATAAATATTCAACTATTGTTATTTAGTCATCATATGTGCTAGACTTTTAGTTAATCGAATATGTTTCCTTCGGGGCAGGGTGTAATTCCCTACCGACGGTGATGAGCTAGCAAGCTCTTAGTCCGTGACCCGGATGCTTTAAATAAGCGGAAGGTGGATTTGGTGAAACTCCAAAGCCGACAGTTAAAGTCTGGATGAGAGAAGGAACAGTGCGTATATACTACATGTAATGATTTTTTCATTACTGTTTATAACGTTTATTTAGTCATGGTTACAAGCCCCGCATAATCTTTTGCGGGGCTTTTTGTATGTAGAAATGTCACTAGAGGAATACCGTAAGCTGGAGTGTTGCTCAATGAATCAGAATTATATGGAAATGGCTTTGCAACTCGCAGAAAATGTGGCAGGTCAAACCTCTCCCAATCCACCAGTAGGTGCGGTCGTAGTAAAGGCAAACCGAATCATTGGAATGGGCGCACATTTACAAGCGGGAGAGCGCCATGCGGAACGAGTCGCACTTGATATGGCGGGAGCGAATGCAAGGGATGCTGATTTGTATGTAACGCTTGAACCTTGTTCTCACACTGGTAAAACTTCACCCTGTGCTGATGCCATCATTCAAGCGGGTATCAAGCATGTCTATGTTGCGACAACAGATCCCAATCCACTTGTAGCGGGTAAAGGTATTGCGAAACTTCGTGGAGCAGGAGTGGTAGTAACCGAATCTGTTTCAGTTGAACGCGCTAAAAAACTTTATCAACCATTTTTTCATTTTATTAAAACCAAAACACCTCATGTGACAATGAAAACAGCTATGACGATAGACGGTAAAATTGCGACTTCCAAAGGAGATAGCAAGTGGGTGACGAGTGAGCAAGCACGACTCGATGTCCATCAGCTTCGCCATACACAGGATGCAATTTTAGTAGGTGTACAAACACTTCTTCACGATAATCCTCTTCTCACCACCAGACTGCCCCTAGGTGGACGACATCCTATTCGAGTTATTTTAGATACATCATTACGAACACCGGAATCTAGTCAAGTCATTCAAAATGTAGAAGCGCCGACGTGGATTTTTTGCGGGCAATACGCGGAATTAACACGTGAAAAGTTACTTGAGAAACCGCATGTCCAGATCATCCGAATGCAAAAAGCCCAGTTGATTGTAGAAGATATTCTACTAGAACTAGGAAGACGTGGTGTTATGACATTGCTTGTTGAAGGTGGAGCAGCTATTAATGCTTCATTTGTGAAAGCGCGTGCAGTGCAGAAAGTCATTTGCTATGTAGCACCTAAATTGCTAGGAGGGATTGGATCTTTGACACCAATTGGCGGACTGGATCCCCGATTGATGAATGAAGCGTTTCCATTAAACTTTGAAAGTGTAGAGATGATTGGTCCAGACATTAAAATCATAGCCGTACCGAAAGAGGGTGATTGAATCATGTTTACAGGAATAATTGAAGAGATTGGTTCAGTTAAGCAAATACAACCAGGTACTCAATCTATGACGGTTACGATAGCTGCATCCCTTGTTTTGACAGATGTGAGAGTAGGGGATAGCATCGCAGTCAATGGTGTCTGTTTGACGGTAAAGAGTTTTACAAAAGATCAATTTGCTGCGGACGTCATGCCTGAAACCATTTCCTCTACTTCACTACGACAATTGGCGACGGGAAGTCCTGTGAATTTGGAGCGGGCACTCGCGGCAAATGGTAGGTTTGGCGGACATTTTGTCACAGGGCACGTAGACGGAATAGCTACAATTCGTGACAAGCGAACAGTTGATAATGCATTATATATACGCTTGTCATTACCTCAAGGATATGACTCCTATCTGTTGCATAAAGGCTCTATCGCATTGGATGGTACTTCATTGACGATCTTCGAAGTGAAAGATACGGATATTACGATTTCGTTGATTCCACATTCACAGGAAATGACAGTCATCGCGAAAAAGCATGTAGGAGATATTGTCAACTTCGAATGCGATATGCTCGCTAAGTATGTTGAGAATATGTTGCGAAAAAGACCAGATACAGGTCAAACGATGTCAAAAGACTTTTTACAACAACATGGATTTATGTGAAGGAGTGAATGAAGATGTTCCATACAATCGAAGAAGCATTAGAAGATTTACAACAAGGTAAAGTTGTCATCGTAGTCGATGATGAAGACCGAGAGAATGAAGGCGATTTCGTGGCACTAGCCGACCAAATTACGCCTGAAATCATCAACTTCATGGCAACGAAAGGTCGAGGCTTGATTTGTGTGCCAATAACAGAACAAAAAGCTGCCCAACTAGGATTACAGATGATGACCGATAATAATACGGATTCACATGGCACCGCGTTTACGATTAGTGTCGATCATCGCTCTACACATACTGGAATCAGTGCATTTGAACGTGCAGATACAATTGTTAAAATGATGGACCCAAGTGCTACTGCGGGTGAATTCAAACGTCCTGGACATATATTTCCACTTGTAGCGAAGTCAGGCGGTGTACTAGAACGTACAGGACATACTGAAGCTGCGGTCGATTTAGCGCGACTGGCAGGCAGTGCTTCGGCAGGCGTAATTTGTGAAATCATGAGTGAAGACGGAACGATGGCGCGTGTGCCGGAATTACGTCAGATGGCTGAAGAACTAGATCTGAAACTCATCACCATTCAAGACCTGATTCATTATCGTCTACAACGAGAGAAATTAGTCATACGTGAAGCAGAGATTAAGCTACCGACAGATTATGGCGAGTTCCGCATGATTGGCTATACTGAAACGATGACAGGAAAAGAACATGTTGCACTGGTAAAAGGTGACGTTACAACGGAAGAGCCGGTCTTAGTAAGAGTTCATTCGGAATGCTTGACAGGCGACGTCTTTGGATCATGCCGTTGTGACTGTGGTCCGCAACTGCAAGCTGCTCTCTCACAAATTGAAGAAGAAGGGCGCGGTGTATTGTTGTATATGCGTCAAGAGGGCAGGGGAATAGGCCTAATCAATAAACTGAAAGCCTATGAACTGCAAGAACAAGGTTATGACACCGTAGAAGCAAATGAAAAACTCGGATTTGCAGCTGATTTACGTGATTATGGTATCGGTGCACAAATTCTCCGGAATCTTGGTATTACGCAAATGCGTTTGCTGACGAATAACCCAAAGAAAATTGCTGGCTTAAAGGGCTATGAATTGGAAGTGGTTGAACGCGTTGCGATTCAGCTACCATTCAATGAAGCGAACGAAAAGTACCTACACACAAAGGCAGAAAAACTTGGACATTTATTAACTTTATGAGGAGAGATGAAACATGGGTAATTTATTTGAAGGGCATTTAGTAGGCACGGGGTTAAAGGTAGGTATCGTCGTTGGACGATTCAACGAATTTATCACAGGGAAGTTACTGTCGGGTGCACAAGATGCGTTCAAACGTCACGGTGTAGATGAAGCCGATGTAGATATAGCGTGGGTGCCAGGTGCATTCGAAATTTCGTTAATTGCAAAGAAAATGGCAGATTCAAAAAAATATGATGCAGTCATTACATTAGGCACGGTCATCCGTGGAGCAACTCCTCATTTTGACTTTGTTTGTAATGAAGTGGCAAAAGGTGTTTCACAAGCTAGCATGCAATCAGGTATCCCAGTAATATTTGGTGTACTAACTACGGATACGATTGAGCAATCGATCGAGCGTGCAGGGACTAAAGCAGGGAACAAAGGCTGGGACGCAGCAGTGTCTGCTATTGAGATGGCGAACCTAACGAAGCAGTTCGACTAATTAGTAATGGAGTTAAAAGAGGATGTCCCCGAAGTTACTTTACTTCATGGGACGTCCTCTTTTGTAATGTGTAATTCAAATTCAGGTGCAATGAAAGTGCATGCTCGTAACACTTCGTTTGTTCTTGCAAAGGATGCATAAAAGGGGAGACTTCGTGTGGCTATGTTCCCTCTGAAATGTAAATCCTCCTTCTACCACCATGCAAACTACTCAATTCTACACTCTATGAATAAAAAAACTGTCTTAGAAACCGAATTGATTTCTAAGACAGTCCTACATTCATTATTTTACCGCTACTATGCCTAACTTTTCGCGTGCCTGTACAGTTGCAACCACCATATTTTTCAACGCTGCAACTGTTTCTTCACGCTTTCTCGTCTTCAAACCACAATCAGGATTAATCCAGAATTGAGAAGGCTCGAGCACTTCAAGACCTTTGTTAATAATCTCTGTCATCTCTTCTACTGCAGGAACGCGTGGGCTATGAATGTCATAGACACCTAGACCGATTCCTTTGTCATAATGATATTCATTGAAAGCCTCGACTAAGTCGCCGTGACTACGTGACGTTTCAATGGAGATTACGTCTGCATCCAGCGCGCTAATCGCTTCAATAAAGTCATTGAAATCACAATAGCACATATGCGTATGAATCTGCGTTGTATCTTCGACTGATGCAGTAGATACGCGGAATGCATTAACGGCCCAGTCCAGATAGTGTTTCCATTCAGTTCTTTTCAATGGAAGACCTTCACGAAGTGCCGGCTCGTCCACTTGGATCATATGAATACCGGCTGCTTCAAGCGCTTCGATCTCCTTACGCAAAGCCAATGCAATTTGGTTTGTCACTTCTTCTCTAGACAAGTCATCACGGACGAATGACCAGTTTAAAATGGTTACAGGGCCCGTGAGCATTCCTTTTACTTCATGATCTGTAAGAGATTTTGCATAAACGGATTCTTCCACAGTCATTGGTTTAATAAACGCAACGTCTCCAAAGATAATTGGCGGCTTAACACAACGTGAGCCGTAGGATTGTACCCATGCTTTTTCAGTAAAGACAAATCCGTCAAGCTTTTCCCCGAAATACTCCACCATGTCTGTACGTTCGAATTCGCCATGTACCAATACATCAAGTCCCAAGTCTTCTTGAATATCGATCCATTCTTTAATTTCAGCTTGAACGAAATCTTTATATTGCTGATTTGTAATTTCGCCTTTTCTCCATTTATTGCGTGTAGCCCGTACTTCCGGTGTTTGTGGGAAGCTACCGATGGTGGTAGTCGGAAGTAGTGGTAATTGGAATTTTTCCTGTTGTTTCACTTTGCGTTTTGCAAATGGAAGATTCCGCTTACTGTCTGATAGTAGACTTCCCGAAGTCGCTTCACGTACATCTTTATTATTGCGAGCAGGAAGTGAATTAAATGCAGTCAATGCTGCTTCACTGTCATCCAATGCCTTAGAAACTTGTTCATATCCATGTTGTACTGCTAGTTGAATAGCTTTAATTTCTTCAATCTTCTCGTCGGCAAATGCTAACGCGTTCAAAATGGTTTTATCTAGTTTCTGTTCCGAGCGAGTCGTAACAGGTGAGTGGAGCAGGCTACATGAAGGTTGAATCCATAAATTATCAGCTGTAACATGCTGTTGAATTTTTTCAGTCAATGTAAGTTTTTCACGTAAATTGGAACGCCATACGTTGCGACCGTCTACAATTCCTGCCGCAAGTATTTTATCTTCTGGGAAACCATATTGCTTCAAGTTCTCTAGATTTCTTTCGCGTCCGTGGACGAAATCTAGTCCGATAGCGGCAACAGGTAACGCGATCGTTTCTCTATAATGTTCAACTGAATCGAAATATGTCTGTAGAAGAATATTCAGTCCGCTCAGATTTTTCGTTAGTTGTGAATAAATTTCTGTAACAGTCTTCATTTCATCTGAACTTATTGATGTACATAGAATAGGCTCGTCGATTTGGATCCATTGTACACCTTCATCTTGTAATTCTTGTAATACCTTTTGATAGAGGGGTATCAGTTGCAGGATAATGGATGGTACATCTTTATCCTCGTACCCTTTAGATAATTTTAGTAATGTATAGGGGCCTAGTAGAACAGGTTTACCTTCAATACCCAGTTCGCTCTTGGCTTCACGATAAGCAGCTAGAGGTTTGTTTTCCGTTAGTTCAAAACGCCGGCCTTCGTATTCAGGCACGATATAGTGATAGTTTGTATTGAACCATTTTGTCATTTCGGAGGCAACCGCCTCATCATTACCGCGGGCCATCGAAAAGTATGTGGAAGTGGAAACTTGTCCACCTTTCCAGTTATAGCGTGAAGGAATGATTCCGAACATGGCTGACGTATCCAGTACGCGATCATACAATGTGAAGTCGCCCACAGCAATCCAATCAACCCCGGCATCTTGCTGTTTCTTCAAGTTTGCCAAGCGAATCTCTTTTGTTGTTTGAAGAAGCTCATCTTCCGAGATCTTCTTTGACCAAAATGCTTCAAGTACACGTTTCCACTCACGATTTTCACCTATTACGGGATAGCCCGTTATACTGCTTTTTACCATAGATAATTTCCCCCTTGATTTTTTTCAATAAAAAAAACATCTCTAGGGGAAATGTTAGAAATGCGAGTACGTATAAAATAACATGCTATTTGTAAGCATGCGATTATACACTGCGTCTGTCTAACACTTCCCTATTCACCGTAGGATTAGCGTCATGAAAAATAGGCAGGTGTCTGGCTGGACGCATTAACGTCTTCACAGTGGCGGGACCGCTCCAAGAAAAGGATTCCCTTTTAAGAAATGAAAGTATTTTCATTCCACCTACTTTTCAAACTATTCAATTCAGATGATTGTCTCTAAAGCTATCACATGCAAAATAGTGTGTCAACTCGCTGTTAGAATTTAATGATAAATGCTAAAAAACAACTAACGATATGGAAGTATAATACGAAATGATAAAACAACATATTACGCCGACTGTTATATAACTGTTTATGAATAGGTTGTCTCGAAGGCGGATAACTATGATGTGAAAATTTTCACAATTCAGTTGAAAGTAAACTAGACTTTAGGTATGATATGTACTAACACGTCTTCAAGTGAAGAGATCATTTGTCTTTATTGTGTCGATTTTAGATCGACGGGCTATGGGGTGTTGCCGGATAATAGATAATGATGGGTGTTCATCGCTATATGTTATACAACAGTGTAGCGGAAAAATTTTAAGGGGTGGCTTTTATCCATGACAAACTATGAACAAGTAGGTAAATTGCAGGTCGCAACAGAACTATATAACTTCGTAAAAGAAGAAGTTCTTCCGGGCTTAGAAATTCAAAATGATCAATTTTGGACAAACTTTGATTCGCTCATTCATGAACTTGCTCCTGAAAACAAAGCACTATTAGAAAAACGTGATGAATTACAAAAGGCCATTAGTGAATGGCATCAAAATAATAAAGGCGAAATTGATTTCGTTAAATATAAAGAGTTTTTACAAGAAATTGGCTACTTAGAGCCAGTTCCTGAAGATTTCAAAGTGACAACAGCTAATGTTGATCATGAAATCGCAAACCAAGCGGGCTCACAATTGGTAGTGCCGATCGATAATGCTCGTTATGCATTAAATGCAGCGAATGCACGATGGGGAAGTTTATACGATGCACTATACGGATCTGATGTAATCAGTAATGAAGCGGGTGCTGAAGCGGGTGTTGAATACAATCCGATTCGTGGACAGAAAGTAATTGATTTCGCGAAAAACTTGCTAGATCAAGCGGCGCCTTTGGCTGAAGGTTCACATGCAGATGTAACAGCTTATAAAATTGTTGAAGGCAAACTTGAAGTAACGCTTGAGAGCGGTAACAAGACTCAATTGCAAGATGAGTCCAAGTTTGTTGGATATAATGGATCCAAAGATGCACCGACTGCAGTATTGTTGGTGAATAATGGATTGCATATCGAAATCGCTATTGACAAGAACAACCCGATTGGTAAAAGCGATAAGGCGGGTGTGAAAGATCTTGTAATTGAAGCAGCACTCTCTACGTTAATGGACTGTGAAGACTCTATTGCCGCAGTTGATGCTGAAGATAAAGTGGGCGTATACCGTAACTGGCTTGGTTTAATGAAGGGTGACTTGGAATCTACATTCAAACGAGGTAGTAAAACAGTTACTAGAAAATTGAATGCTGACCGTACGTATATAGGTGTAGACGGCAAAGAGTTGACACTGCGTGGTCGTTCATTAATGTTCGTACGTAACGTAGGTCATTTAATGACGAATAATGCAATTCTCGATGAAAATGGCAATGAAGTACCTGAAGGAATCTTGGACGGTGTTCTTACATCTTTAATTGCTACGCATAACTTTAAAGAAAATGTAGCGTTTAAAAACTCGCTTCATAATTCTATTTATATCGTAAAGCCGAAAATGCATAGTCCAGAAGAGGCGGCATTTGCGAACAAATTATTTAATCGTATTGAAGATCTGCTAGGTGTTGAGCGCCATACAATTAAAATCGGTGTAATGGACGAAGAGCGTAGAATGTCACTGAATCTGAAATCCGCAATCAATGAAGTGAAAGAACGTATTGCATTCATCAATACAGGATTCCTTGACCGTACAGGTGACGAAATCCATACGTCTATGGAAGCTGGTCCGGTCATTAGAAAAGCTGATATGAAGGCGTCCGAATGGCTATCTTCTTATGAAGCTGCAAACGTTGCAGTGGGAATCCGAGCGGGTCTACCTGGACATGCGCAAATTGGTAAAGGAATGTGGGCTATGCCTGACTTAATGGCTGCAATGCTTGAACAGAAAATTGCACATCCAAAAGCAGGAGCGAGCACTGCGTGGGTTCCATCTCCAACAGCTGCAATTTTACATGCATTGCACTACCATGAAGTAAATGTTAAAGAAGTACAGGCTGGAATTGACAGTTCGATCGATTATCGTGATGGTATCCTTACTGTTCCATTGGCACCTAATACGGATTGGTCTGCTGAAGAAGTACAATCGGAGCTGGATAACAATGCACAAGGGATCCTGGGCTATGTTGTTCGCTGGATTGACCAAGGTGTAGGATGTTCAACGGTTCCCGATATTAATGATGTCGGATTAATGGAAGATCGTGCAACATTGCGTATTTCCAGCCAGCACATTGCCAACTGGTTACGTCATGGCGTTTGTACGAAAGAGCAAGTACAAGAAACTTTGGAGCGTATGGCAATAGTAGTGGATCAGCAGAACGCTGATGACGAGTTATATCAGCCGATGGCACCGAACTATGATGATTCCATCGCATTCCAAGCAGCTTCTGACCTAATCTTTAAAGGGGCGGAACAGCCAAGCGGATATACAGAGCCAATTTTGCATGCTCGTCGTATTGAAGCAAAAGCGAAAGCAAAACAAAAAGCAGCAGTTCAAAACTAATAACCATTCCAAACCGTCTCTCTTTCATTGATGAAAGGGAGACGGTTTTTTACTTAATAATCAGAAATAGATATTTTTCTAATAAATCGGTTAATATGCTATGCTTACAGGAATGTTGGAAAAGGGGATGACTATATTATGTTGCAAACCGATCAAACAGTTTTTGTTTTAGTAGATGTACAAGGAAAACTCGCACAAATCGTCAATGAAAGCCAGGAACTACATGATAACTTGGAGAAGTTGATTAAAGGATTACAAGTATTGGATATTCCTATTCTATGGCTCGAACAATACCCAGATGGTCTAGGGCCGACTTCTGAATCGTTATCGAACTTGCTTGAAGGACAACATCCCATTTCAAAAATGACATTCAGTGCAATGGGCAACGAAGAATTTGTTAAACAACTCAATGAGTTGGGTAGGAAGCAAGTGTTGATTGCAGGAATTGAAACGCATATTTGCGTCTATATGACAGCGGCTGATCTTGTGAAGCAAGGTTACGAAGTAGAAGTGGTAGTGGATGCAGTTACTTCCAGAACAGAAGCTAATAAAATGATCGGCTTACAAAAGATGAAACATCTTGGAGTCTCAGGCACTTGTGTAGAAACAGCGTTATATGAGTTGTTAGGTGAGGCAGGGACTGATAAATTTAAGCAGGTTTTAAAAGTAATTAAGTAGAACATTCATCAAATAGAAAAAGCGAAATGCCTGAGATTTGGCATTTCGCTTTTTCTTACTCCCATTGTTCTCGCTGTAAATCTTCCGCAATGAGTTGTAGATCATCCGCGGTAATCGATAATAATTCATAGGCGGTATTTTCAGCTAGTTGCACTGCCATTTTTTTAAGAAACTTCGGTGACCCTTCATTTTCTTCATCATATAGAAGTAACAAAGCATCCGAATTTCGAAGTAGAAACTTATTCTTCTCTACAAATTGCCAAGGTGCTTCATAAGGTTTGTTTGTCAAACTCACTGTGTAATCCGCAAGTGATATGATTTGTTCATATGTCTCTTGTTTTATTTCATTCCAGTTCGATTGTTGATCGAGAAATGGTGTAATGACCGCGTATTGTAAATTTGGATAATCTTCTTGCAAGTCCCACACGCATTCAATAACCCACGTTTCAACTCCAAGCTGTCCACTGACTATAACCCATTCGAGTCCTTGATCTAGGAGAACTAGCAATTGATCTGTCAATGCCTTCTTGATGATAGGTATGCCTTTATGGTCTTCATTAAAGATTCCTAATTCATGGGCTTTATACCCGCTCACGAGTAAACGTTTAATCATTGTTGTCCACTAATTGCGGCTTGTGCAAGCTTTGTAATTGTCATGTCATCCATCGGTGGATTGTGAAGTCCGGCCCGCACATCGCGATAATATCGCTGGAGGGGATTCGACAATTCCAAACTTTTAGCGCCTACAATGCGCATGGCTAAGTTAACAATTTCTATCGCACTATTCGTTACAATCGATTTCGCTACCCCGAGTTCATTTTGTAAATGAACTCGACGTGCACGGTCATCGTAAATTCTCGCGATATCATAAAGTAAGTGGCGTGCTTTAATCAGCTCTAAATCCATCTTCCCGATTTGTGTTTGGATACTGAAAAGGGAAGCAATGGGTTCATTAAGGCTATTTGGCTGATAGGTGGCTGCAAAGTGCACCGCGTAATCACGTGCCGCTTGGGCAATTCCCATGTAACATGCGGGAATATGAAGAAGCCAGCCGTTTTGGTTGTTACCACGTGGTGCCTCATTCACTTCTACCAACTGATTATCTGTTGCTTCCACTTGATTTAGCACAAGTGTCTGGCTTTCCGTACCGCGCATGGAAATCATATGCCAAGTATCTCTGATGGAAAGGCCGGCCGTGTCACTTGGCAACAAGAAAAAACCTGTTTTTTGTTTTTCTTCAATCCAAACAGATACGAGAATATGGGTAAGGGCAGGCGCCATAGTCGTAAATGTCTTTTCACCTGAAATCACCCAACCATTCTCTGTGCGGACAGCAGTTGTTTGTGGTCGGCCGCCACGTGTAGGGCTACCGGTCTGTGCTTCGGTAACGGAACGATTCACAAGGGCACCTTGTTGGATCGCTTCACTAAACTGGGCTAACTGTTCTTCCGTCCATTTCCGGCTCTCATACAGTTCACCAACGACTCCTTGATGCCAGCCAATAGCTAGAGCGGTAGCACTATCAAAACGAGCGATGGTCTCCTGAAAGAGCACCATGTCAGTCACTGTGATACCCGCACCTCCTAATTCTTTAGGTAAGGTTAGCGTCGTATAGCCCATTTTCACGAGTTTTTCTATATTCTCTTTTGGAAACTTTGAGAGCTCATCAGATTGTTCTGAAAAGCTGCTGAAAAACGGACCTGCCTCAGTCAATTGATTGACCCATCGGCGTTGAAAGTCCGTTGTGATAAAAAGTTCTGTTGACACGAGTAACACATCCTAACCACTTCATTCTTGTACTGCTTTTCACTGCTGGCTTAATGTCAAATTTATATACAAACGCAAAATTGCCTTGAGTACTTCTCTCAAGGGTCATGAAATTCTAGTATACTAGAAAAACGAAATAAATACCATTCTGACGAAAGAAAAAAATACATGTCAAACTCTGTAAGATTTCACAATATAACTAAGAGAATAGTATAACTATTCGCAGTCACAATAGGAATTTCAAGTTTAGTCGAAACTCCTATGTGTGATTTTTTCGTAAAAAAATTCCATTTTATAAATTAAGGACCTTGGAATCAATTGTTGTCCGGATGTAAAAGTATAAAGACACATTGATAATTGTTTTTATAGTAGTGAAATGTATATAAATAACTAGAAAATATAAAATAGATGAAAACAAACGATACTACATGCTATATTTTTTAATTTGGCAGAAACTTTAAATTACTCTATGCGAATATGAATATTGTAGGGTATAATTGGCATTGCATACCAAATGTATACGAAGGTTGAAAATTGAATAGGGGAGAATGTTGAAGATGAAATTCACAGTTGGAAAAAAGTTATGGATTGGATTTATGAGTCTAGTCATCATTATCATTATTATTGGATTAATAGGGTTCTTAGCACTGAAGAATATTAACGAAAAGTATTCATTTTTAATTAACGATCGGATGCATAAGGTCATTTTGTTAGAGCGACAGCAAAACGATCAAAATAACTTAACTAAAAATATTAGGGGATATATGTTATATGGCTCGGAAACTTACATAAAAGAATTAGAAGAAACCCAATCTCGTATTGAAAATAACTTAACTGAATTGGAGAAAATCCTGAAGAATAACACTATGCGGAATGCATTGGTATCCATTCGGGAAGCTAGCAAAGAATACGATAAGGTACTACTATCCATTATAGAAGAGAAACGTGCAGGAAATGATGAACAAGCGCTTGTTATTGGAACGAATGGAGTAGGTTTTCAAATAACGATTTCCGATACTATCAATCAAATGATTGATTACCAAAGACAACAACAAGAACAGTTGGAAAAGGAAGTGGCGAGTTATACAAATAGCGCTATTTCATTGATGACAATCTTAATTGCACTAGGGATCATAGGCAGTGTAGTGGTCACGATGATTATCACTCGTTTGATAAGCCGCCCGGTTGGCACAATGACAACTGCACTAGCTGAAGTATCGGCAGGGAACTTTGCCATAGAAGAAGTGAAGATAAAAAATAATGACGAAATTGGCGATATGGCTATTACGCTAAATGAAATGGTTGCTGATTTACGTGGTATTATTGATCGAGCGAAAAATTCCGCTTTGCATTTAGCAGCACAATCAGAAGAATTGTCTGCAAGTGCAGAAGAGAGTTTGGCCGCTTCTGAAATGGTAGCAGAAATTTCGGAAAAGAACTTACAGACGAGTGAGATGCAAACGACTATTGTCAATCAAGCTACTATCTCAATGGAGGAAATGTTAACCGCCATTGATGTCATTACACAAGATAATGAGGACATGTTGAATTCATCAGATGATGTAGCGCAATTGGTAAAGCAAGGCTCTGCTTTAATGGGAGAAACGACCGATCAGATGACGAACATTAGTAAGACCATTGGCGATTCCATGGAAACGATTAATAAAATGTCCGAACACACTGAAAGCATTCGTGGCGTCACATCGATGATAGCGGCAATTGCCGAACAAACTAATTTACTTGCACTTAATGCGGCTATTGAAGCGGCGCGTGCAGGAGAACACGGTAAAGGCTTTGCTGTCGTAGCGGAAGAAGTGCGAAATTTGGCGGAACAATCCAAGCAATCTACGCAAGAAATTGGTCGAATGATAGATACGATCATTCATGATGTAGAAACAGTGGTGACGAGCACGAATGAAGGTAGAAAACGTGTGGCTGAAGGATTATTGTCAACAGAAAAAACAAATGCCGTCTTCTTGGACATCGAGCATGCAACATCAGACGTTAGTGAAAAAGTTTCTACAGTATCATCAGCAATCGAAGAAATTCGTGCGATGACAGATGAAGTAACAGAAGGAGCTAAACGAGTAGAAGAATTGGCGGTTCAAGCAGCGGCAGAAGCGGAATCCACTAGTGCTGCAACAGAAGAACAGTTAGCAGCCAATCAGGAAATCACATCTAGTTCACAAACATTGGCCGAACTTGCAGAACAACTTCAAAATGATATGTCACGATTTAAAGTGTAGAAAATCCAAAAAGAGTTGATTGCGCAGTTGGCAATCAACTCTTTTTTAATGGAAAATGCGCGATGGCCTCATAGGAGGGAGTTGCTTTAGGGTGAATCTTAAATAGGGTAAAACCCTCTATTATGATGGGAACAGGTTCAATAGACTTTTTTTCTAATTGCATTTTATCTGTAGTCTTGCGTTTTTTAGCTATCGTGATGTGTGGAACGAAGCGAGTATCTCTTTCCAAGTCAAGTATATCCTCTGTACGTCTAGTGATTTGCTTTTGTAGTTCGCGTAAAGACTCGGAATCCTGAACTGCTAGAAAAACTACACGTGGTCCACTTGCAGATCCGAAAAATGATAGACCTTTTACGTACACCGTGAATTCTGTATGCGATTTGGCGATTTTTTGTAGACAGGATTTCAGCCAGGGGAGTTTGGTGTCATCAAGCTCTCCAATATAGCGAAGGGTCAAATGCAAATCCTTATCATGTGGAATTACTTTGTACTTCTCGTTCAATTGATATTCTGTGCGAAATTGTTGTGCTATATCATCGACAGGATGAGCAATAGAGATGCCGATAAAATAATGTTGTACCAATTCCAGCTCACCTCCTATTCAATAGGTTCCCTCACTCCCTGAAATATATGCATACTAGCATAAAAAATCTGCGTATGGCTTGTAGTTTAGGGAACCCACTAACAAAACACATAAGTAATGTGTATAATAAGAGGGAGATATAACTGAATTAATACAATTGCAAAGGGGATGTCACGATGATTAAAACGTTGATTTTTGATCTGGATGATACATTGATATGGGATGCCAAGAGTATTTCCATGGCTTTTCAAAAAACTTGTGAGTATGCAACAAAGAAAACAGGGGTCAATCCAGTGGAACTTGAGCATGCAGTGCGCCAGGAAGCAAGAGATTTGTATGCTACATATGAAACATTTCCACATACTCAAAATATCGGAATTAATCCTTTTGAAGGATTATGGGGTGTCTTTGACGACGAAGGGGAAGAGTTTCAGAAAATGAAAGAGGTTATTCCAGGTTACCAAAAGGAAGCGTGGGTTAAAGGGTTGAAGAAACTAGGGATTGATGATGAAGCATTTGGTAGGGAATTAGCTGATGTATTTCCAAGAGAGCGTAAGAATCATCCGTATATATATGAAGAGACGTTTGAAGTGTTAGATAAATTGAAGGACAACTATCAGTTAATCCTTTTGACAAACGGTTCACCAAGTTTACAACAGATTAAACTGACGATCTCACCCGAGATACCTGATTACTTTGATCATATTATCGTTTCTGGTGCATTTGGTAAAGGAAAGCCTGATGCTTCTATATTCAAGCATGTTCTTGAGTTAAGTGGGGTTCAAGCAGATGAAGCGTTGATGATTGGTGATAACTTGATGACGGACATTTTGGGTTCAAGTCGTGTCGGTATGCGTAATGTATGGATTAATCGTGAAAATAAGTTACCGAATGAAGAAGTGAAACCAACGTATGAAATTGATAATTTACATGGTCTTTTTCCTATACTGGCCACATTAGAAAACCGATGAGTTGATCTCATCGGTTTTGATCCTTGTCCACTCATGTTTCACTGTTTGTACAGCAAGGAGGTATATCATGCTGGAATATATCATGGTGTTTTTGGGAGCGGCCATTCCATGGATCGAAATTATGATTGTCGTTCCGTTAGGTATTATTCGGGGTCTATCGCCTATATGGGTGATAGTTCTTTCATTTGCTGGCAATATGGCAACAGTTCTTCTATTGATTGTTGGTTTCCAAAATATTAAAGAATGGATAGCACGTAGAAAGCGAAAGAAGGGGAATAGCGGGTCGAAACGCCAACGACGTGCAGAAAAAATTATGAATACATACGGATTGCCGGTTTTAGCACTTGCTGGTCCAATATTGATTGGAACCCATATCGCGGCCTTTATCGGCCTCGTATTAGGCGCCAAGAAAGTGAATACGGCAATTTGGTCGGCGGTCAGTATTGCGCTATGGTGTGTAGTGTTCGGAATGCTAACGGTTATGGGATTTGATTTTTTTGTCGATCGTACATAAAAAAATCCAGCTGGAATTTACTTCTCAGCTGGATTTTCATATTTTTATAAATCGATTGCTTTTGCATCGTTTATATTTTGAACTTCTTTGATACGTTTGATAGAAGCTGACTCGACGTGGTTGTCAACAGCTAACATCATAATAGCATATCCGCCTTCAGTGGAACGTCCTACTTGCATCGCTGCAATATTGATATTCTCTTCTGCTAGAAGTGTACCTACGCGACCGATTGCACCAGGCTGGTCCATGTGTCGGATAAATAGTAAGTGACCGCTTGGAATCACATCTACTACATAATCGTCCACTTTTACAATGCGTGCTCCAAGGCCGTTTAGAAGTGTACCTGCAACTTTGCGAATACCTTTTTCAGTAACGATTTCTACTGATATTAAGTTCAAGAAGCCTTTACCAGTAGTTGTTTTTTGCTCATTCACTTTGATGCCATAACGATCAGCCAATAACTTCGCGTTTACATCATTAACTGTTTCTCCGAGATTACGCTTCAAAATACCTTTGACTGTGTTACGTGTTAATGCGCGCACATCGTAGTTTGCCAATTCACCAGCATATTGAATATTGATTTCATGGATAACCGAGTTCTGAATTTGGGATAAGAACATACCCAACTTCTCTGTAAGATCGAAGAATGGTTCGATTTTTGCCAATACATCACGGGAAACAGATGGCAAGTTTACTGGGTTACGAACCGAACCAATTGTCAAGAAGTTTACTACGTCACGGCTTACGTCAACTGCAACCGATTCTTGTGCTTCGAATGTACTTGCACCCAAGTGTGGAGTTGCTATTACTTCAGGTAATGTCAATAATTTGTGGTCAAGGAATGGTTCTTCTTCGAACACATCCAGTGCCGCGCCCGCCACTTTACCAGCAACAATTGCATCGTATAAAGCATCTTCATCAATAATTCCACCGCGTGCACAGTTGATAATTTGTACGCCGTCTTTCATTTTCTCGAATGCTTCTTTGTTGATCATTCTACGTGTTTCTTTAAGTAAAGGCGTATGAACTGTAATGAAATCAGCTACTTCAAGCACTTCATCTACAGTTCCAATTTCTATGCCCAATTTTTTCGCGATGTCTTCCGTTAAGTAGGGGTCATACGCCACTACATTCATACGTTGTCCTCTTGCACGTCTTGCAACTTCAGCCCCGATGCGGCCGAGTCCAATAATTCCCAAAGTTTTATCTTTCAATTCCACGCCAAGGAATGATTTTCTATCCCATTTATTGTTTTTCAACGAGTTGAAAGCTTGAGGGATTTTGCGTGCCATGGACATCATCATTGCAACTGTGTGCTCGGCTGCAGAGTTTGTATTGCCATCCGGCGCATTCACAACGATAATTCCTTTTTCGGTAGCTGCGTCCAAATCGATATTATCGACTCCTACACCTGCACGACCAATGATCTTTAATTGATCAGCTGCTTCCAACAATTCTTTTGTAACTGTTGTCTGACTGCGTACTAGTAATGCATCGAAATCTTTAATACGTTCTTTCAGCTGATCTGGTGTCAGGTCCGTCTCCATTACTATTTCAAAACCTTCTGCCTGTCGTAATGGGAAAATTCCGTCTTCGCTAAGTGGATCACTAATAAGTATTTTAAAAGCCATGATATTCATTCTCTCCTTCAATTGTTTGTAGTGGATTTTTTGTTGGAAAAGCTAAGTACAATTGATCGTCTATGTAAGTTGCGCGCTACCCCCCTTATAGGTAAAATAAAAAAGCCTTTCATCCCTTACATATAAGTAAGGGGCGAAAAGCTCAATAAACTAACGCGGTACCACCCTTGTTTTGCTGCAATTGCAGCCTTCATTCAGCATGCGTAACGTGCATGTGACGGATCAGCCTACTAAAATGTTCAGCGAATCAATTCGGAAGTGCCCCCAACCTCGGAATTTGCTAACTTTCACCACTGTGTCAGCTCTCTGGAAAATTCTTTTCAGGAAGGTATGTCTTCGTCAAAATTGTTTAGCAACTATTAATTTAGAATTAATCATAACACGTCAAAAACTATTGTCAATTGCTTTTCCAGAAAAAACGAAAAACCGTTAAACGCGAACGGTATTATTGAATTATTTGTGAACGTTCGTGTTTTGGGAGTTAATTATAAAAAAACATCTTGAATTTAATCAAGTGAAAGGAAATAGCATAAGTCGTCTGAAAGGAAGAAACGCAGGTATAAGTGTTATAGTGTGCGTATACTATTCATTTAGAGGAGTGTTGGAAATTGAAAAAGTTAGAATCTCTTGAGCAATTTGAGCAACTTAAACAAGAGGAAAAGGTGATTTTCTTATTCACTGCAGATTGGTGTGCAGATTGCAGAGTAATTGAACCATTCTTGCCGACATTGGAAACAGAATTTGCAGAGTATGAATTTGTTACAATTGATCGTGATGAATTTATAGATTTATGCAGTCAGTTGGATATATTCGGTATTCCTAGCTTCGTAGCATTCAGCGAAGGAACGGAGACAGGTCGTTTTGTCAGTAAGAATCGTAAAACTAAGGAAGAGATCGAAGAGTTTATTAATAGCTTAACGTAATGAAATGGTTGCCAGCGGGAAGATATGTGGCAATTAAACAAAAGGACTGAAGACAACTGCAGAAGTTGTTTTCGGTCCTTTTTATATAAGGAAATTAGCTACAAGAAGCTTTTATGTCGTGTATTACGTGAAATCTTTTAGTTGTTCCATAAGGATTTTAGCGCCTTGTGGACTGATATATATTCCGTTTGACAATAGTTTGTTTTCATCCATCACATCACCCGTGATAAAACATGCCCTGTTGATCTGATATTTTCTCAAAATGATTCTATCGTATTCTACGAAAATTTCAATCGGGTCGCCCTTATCGATCGACAAAGAATTTCGAAGTTCTTTTGGAATAACAATTCTACCGAGATGATCCACTTTACGAACAATACCTAAAGACTTCATAAGCTCCTCCTCGAAGAAAAGTAGTGGGTAATTTCTATTATACACCAAAACATATCATCTACAATTTACAAAACTTAAATGCGCAGAACAATTTGATAATTCTGCTATACAATTAATTTATTAATGCTATAATAGTCAGTAATTAAATATTTCTTATCAAGAGAAGCTGAGGGATTTGGCCTGATGAAGCTTCAGCAACCTCTGTGCATACAGGAAGGTGCTACCTCCAACAAGATTGTTGTCTTGAGAGATAAGAACGGTGAACGGTCAACCCTCCTTTTCTTATCCAAGAGAAATGAGGGCTTTTTTGTATAGAAATTGTAATAAATGAAAGTCAAGGGGGAAATAGAATGCCGATTAATATACCAAAACATTTACCTGCAGTAGAATTATTGAAAGAAGAAAAAATCTTTATTATGGATGAAGAACGTGCGACAACACAGGATATCCGCCCAATCAATATTTTAATTTTGAACTTGATGCCTGAAAAAGAGAAGACGGAGTTACAATTGCTCCGATTACTTGGTAATACACCTTTACAAGTGAATGTCACATTTCTTAATACAGCTAGCTATGTTTCGAAAAACGTCAGTCAGAATCATTTAGAAACGTTCTATACCACTTTTGAACATGTGAAAAATCGCCGTTTTGATGGCATGATTATCACGGGTGCTCCAATCGAACTTCTACAATTTGAAGATGTAGTCTATTGGAGGGAGTTGGAAGAAATCATGGAATGGACAAAAACGAATGTTACATCTGTCCTCCATATTTGCTGGGGTGCTCAAGCGGCTCTTTATCATCACTACGGAATTGAAAAGTTCGAGTTGCCAAAGAAATGTTTTGGAGTATTCTCACATGATATTACCGATCCGACAGTAAACTTGGCACGTGGATTCAATGATGTATATGTAGCGCCACACTCACGCCATACCGGAGTTTCATTAGAAGAGATAAAGAATCATCCCGATTTGACTCTACTTTCTGCTTCTGAAGAGGCTGGTGCATTCATTGTGATCTCAAATGATGCAAAACATATAATGGTAACTGGACATTTAGAGTACGATGCACACACATTAGGAGATGAATATGCCCGCGATTTAGAAAAAGGTGCGGACATTGATATTCCTGTAAATTATTATCCGAACGATGATCCGTCCAAAGAACCTATGAATACTTGGCGTTCCCATACGCATTTATTATTCTCGAATTGGCTCAATTACTATGTTTACCAGAAAACTCCTTATAACTGGAATTAAAAGAATTAGTGTATAAACTTCTATAGTTTGCACATACTCCCACTACTGGAGGTGTATGCAGTGAATATAGATGAATTTGGGCAATTAGCCTTTTGGGAAATGACATTGCGAACGGTGATCTCATTTGTTGTGCTGTTGATTTTGGCGCGTTTTATGGGGAAAAAACAAGTGTCCCAATTGACTTTCTTTCATTATGTGACAGGTATAACAATCGGTTCAATTGCGGCAAATTTGGCGGGAGAGTCTGAAACGCCATTCTTGAACGGCTTATATGGAATGGTTTTGTGGGCGACGTTGACAATTGTTGCCAACTTTTTATCATTCAAATCCATTAAACTCCGCGTATTACTCGATGATAAACCGATGATTGTCATTCAAAACGGAAAGATTTTGGAAGGTTCCATGCGTAAATTACGGTTGAGTTTCAATGATATAAATATGATGCTACGAGAGCAGTCGATATTTTCGATGAAAGACGTCAATTACGCGATATTCGAAACGAATGGTAATTTAAGTGTCATGCTGAATGCAGGTGAGAAATATGCGTCAAAGAAAGATGTCAAAGCACCAGCACCACCGCCAAAATATATTCCGACTGAAATTATTACTAACGGGAAAGTAGAAGAGAAAAACATGAGAGAGCTTCAATTGACCGATACGTGGCTGACTGAACAGCTAAAAAAACAAGGGATTTCCAAGCCAGAGCATGTTCTCTATGCAGAAATTCAGACAGATGGTAGTTTATATATTAATACATTAAAATCGACTTGACGTGAAGAGCCCTGATTTAATCAGGACTTTTCACGTTTTTTATAAGATTTCCCAATTTCTTTTTTTTGCTACAACGGTAAGTTTTTCATCTGGACGAACTGCTACTGGGCACCCAACCTTCTCTAAGACTGGAAGGTCGGAAATGCTGTCTCCATATGCGAAGCTATTGTCCCAGTCAACAGTTACTCCTTGTAGCGCTTGAGAAATTTGTTCATTTTTACGCGTACCTTGAATATGTAGGAATGGCCGATCCATTGCGATCTTTTCACCAATAGAAGGGATGTCTGTACCAATAACTTGATCAAATGTCAGGTGACTAGTGACTGCTTTTAAAAAAGGAGTATAAGCACCAGAAACGAGTAGGACATGGTAACCTTCCTTTCGATGTTCTGTCAGTCGATTAATGACTTGTTCATTGAAGTCAGGCATCATTTTATTATGCATACTTTTGAAAAACTCAAGTAGTTCTGTCATCGTCAATGAATCCAGGGCTTGTAGATAAAGGCGCATTGAGCGCTCTTTCATAATAGATTCGGGTAGTAATTTTAATTTATAGCGAATATATAGTGGTAATATCGAACGGTAAAAATTTTTATAATACTGCTTGTACGTAGGATGATTCTTTAAATGCTCCATCAGTAATTTAAAGGTTTCTTTAGTGTACAACGTACCATCAAAATCAAAGATCGCAACCCTCATATAAACACTCCTCCATTCTGTTCTTCTTCATAGTATACAAATATAACGAGTGTAAAAGCAAAAAGCAGATGGAGAAAACTCCATCTGCTTGATTTATTACTTATTGTAGGTTGTTGGGCATACCCGGTTGACCTTGTGAAGGCGCAAAAGAATTAAGCAACATATTCATATCCTGATCATTTAATTGTGGAACTTGATAATAGTGATGTTTGTTTTGGTAAATGGACAACTCGTATGCCATTTCTATACAGTTGGGTACGGAATCTGCAAGCACACGGCGAACGACTGGATTACATACTTCTAATGAAGCAGCCGTTTTGCCTGTAGCGCCTTCTTTTGTAGCGCCCAACAAAAAGCCGGAGATGATTTCATCATTGATTTCACCTGTAGATTGAATCGGCTTAGTAGGTGCCTTTTCTTTCATACCATAAATGAAGTCGCTGCCTGCCTTCATTTGATAGCGTTGTGTAGGATGTGAGGGATCTTTGCCTGTCTTGAAACTTTCGACAAGGATATTATACTCATCCAGCATGAATCGGTATTGTCGATCGAGAATATCCAAAAGTTCCGGATCCTGGACATGTGGACGTAAAATCATCGCTTGGTTCAATGCTCCGACTGACGCGCTTAATACCTCTTTAACATCAAATAACTCATGTCCACCGTGATTCATCGATGGGGGAACTTGTCCGCCTTGCATGTGTTGAGACGTTTCGAATTGATTTGTCAAATGTTTTTCCTCCTTCAATAGTCATGTACATCGAGATTAGTATGTGAAGTGATCGAAATCTTATGCACATGAAATTGTATTGATGTCCCATGCATAGTTCGCAACGCGCCATCATATCATAAGGATAGAACTCAGGAAGGGTAGTGGAGATACATGCAGATTCATGTAGTTTCGCAAGGTGAGAGTTTATATAAAATTGGTAATATATATGGTGTGCCATACGAGCAAATAGCAGAAGTTAATGAATTAGAAAGCGATATACGATTGGCTGTAGGACAAGCGCTTGTCATTCCGATAATAGGTTCGTATTACTGGGTGCGACCCGGTGATAGTCTCTATACAATTGCACAAAGGTATGGTCTAACAGTTGCGCGATTGGCAGAAATTAATGCAATCAACCCGACGAGACCGTTAATGATTGGTCAGCGTCTATATATACCACAAGAAGTGAAAACGATGATTGATTCATTATTATATGTAGAACCGCGTAATCCAGTCAGTCAAGATATGCTCTCGGAAGTTCGAGAACGTGTGGATGGTCTTACGTATCTCGCGATGTTCAGTTATGAAGTACAACGTGACGGATCACTCAAAGCACCAGCTCTAGCAGATATTCCTACTATCGCAAAAAACGCAGGTGTTGTAAATTTGCTAGTTCTGACGAATTTAGAAGACTTTACATTCAGTGCGGAATTAGCGCATGTTATTTTTACAGATCAGGCAGTGCAAAACCGAATGATTCAAAGTGCGATTGATATAGCAAAAGAGATCGGCTATGGCGATATTCACTTCGATTTTGAGTTATTATTCCCGGAAGATCGGGAATTATATAATCAATTATTACGCAATGCACGCGATCAAATCCATAAAGCAGGCCTTACGATTTCCACAGCACTTGCACCAAAAGCCGGGGAAGTCACGACAGGTATTTATGGCGCTCATGATTATAAAGTGCATGGAGAAATTGTAGATTTCGTTGTATTAATGACCTATGAATGGGGATATACGTATAGTGCACCACAGGCTGTTAGCCCAATTGGTCCGGTCACAAGAGTAGTAGAATATGCAGTTAGTCAAATCCCGAATGAAAAAATTTTTTTAGGTCAGAATTTATACGGCTATGATTGGACAGCCCCATTTGGTCAATCGGACAGTAAAGCTGCCAGAGCATTAAGCCCGCGTGCCGCTACTAATCTGGCAATTGAGCAGAATGTTGCAATTGAATACGACGCCCTAGCTCAAGCGCCGCATTATACGTATTACGATGAACAAGGAACCGAACATGAGGTGTGGTTTGAAGATGCACGAAGCATCAACGAGAAGTTTAACTTGCTGAAGAGATTCAAGTTGCGGGGAATCATGTATTGGAAACTTGGCTTAGCATTCCCACAAAACTGGTTGTTATTAGACGATCGATTTACAATTCGTAAGCGATAAATATAAGAGCCTTTCCTTAGAAAAAGGAAAGGCTCTGTCATATGAGTTCTCACTCGTTAGTTAACAATTTCATTGCGCTTTGGAACATCTCCATATCTGGATTTACGAGTAAAGCAGGTAGGAAAGCAAAAGTCATGATCAGGAGTAGGTTTGCTCCCAAGATTGATCGAATTGTACTTGTTTTCTTTGTCATAACGCTTCGCCTCTTTCTTTTCGTATTGTTCTCACTAGTATGTGTATGCGCTTACATTTATAACCCCACATAGTTTGTTTGAATAGTTTAATAATACTCCGAACTCACGCGATTGTAAATGATAAAGTTAAAGATAGTACATAAAATTGACACAAAAGTTAAGTCAAAACACAGATATTATAAAAAAATCTTGTAACTTACTATCTTTTCAGTGATAATATTGGAATACAAAGAAATATTTAGAACAATTAAAATTCAATTTATCTAATAGAATTTACTCTTTAATCATATAAGTATATTTAATTATAGCCACTGAGTAAATGAGTGACTGGTCAGTCGACAGTTTTTTTAATTAATACCTAGGGAAAGGGATGATCGCAAATGACAAAGATTGATGAGGTAGAATATAATAATCGCAAACGAGCAAATGATTACGTTCATAATGTATATGAATTGGTGAAGAAAAGGAATCCGGATGAAAAGGAATTTCTACAAGCGACAAGAGAGATTTTTGATTCTCTTCGTCCTGTCTTTGCTAAGCATCCCGAATTTATGGAAAACGGAATACTAGAACGCATCACAGAGCCGGAAAGAATCATTTCCTTCCGTGTAGCGTGGGAAGACGATAAGGGCAAGGTACAAGTAAATAGAGGTTTCCGCGTTCAGTTTAATAGTGACCTCGGACCTTATAAGGGCGGACTTCGTTTCCACCCATCTGTTAATAATAGTATTATGAAATTCCTCGCTTTCGAACAGATTTTCAAAAATGCCTTGACAGGTCAACCAATCGGAGCGGGTAAAGGTGGCTCTGATTTCGATCCGAAGGGTAAATCTGATCGTGAAGTCATGCGCTTTACACAAAGTTTCATGACAGAACTTAGCAGACATATTGGACCGGACATTGACGTGCCAGCAGGCGATATTGGTGTAGGTAAACGTGAAATCGGCTATCTGTTTGGTCAATACAATCGGATTAAAGGTGGCTATGAAGCAGGTATTTTAACTGGGAAAAATCCTGATCACGGTGGAAGTCTTGGTCGGAAAGAAGCAACTGGTTATGGTACAGTATACTTTGTAGATGAAATGCTAAAAGAAAATAATCTTTCATTGGAAGGTCAGACTGTTGTAGTTTCAGGTTCAGGTAATGTTTCGACATATGCAATGGAAAAAGCAATGCAGCTCGGAGCGAAAGTTGTGGCATGTAGTGATTCTGATGGCTATATCTATGACAAGAACGGAATTGATCTTGACTTGGTGAAGGAGCTAAAAGAGTACGGCAATAAACGTATTTGGGAATATACGAAAGAACATATTGATGCCGAGTATCATGCTGATTGCACAGAAATTTGGTCTATTCCATGTGATATTGCATTACCGTGTGCCACACAGAATGAAATCGATGAAATTGCAGCACATATGCTGATCGCAAATGGTGTAAAAGCGGTCGGTGAAGGCGCAAATATGCCTTGTACAATTGAAGCGATTGAAATTTTTCAAGAGCATAATGTATTATTCGCACCAGCGAAAGCTGCCAATGCTGGCGGTGTAGCCGTGTCTGCTATGGAAATGTCTCAGAACAGTCAACGCCTATCATGGTCAGAAGAACAAGTAGATATGCACTTGAAAGAAGTAATGCAGAACATCTATAAAGACTGTAGTACTGCAGCAGTGGACTATGGTAAACCAGGCAATCTAGTAATGGGCGCCAACGTAGCAGGCTTCCTAAGAGTAGCCGATGCAATGGTTGCGCACGGAATTCGATAAGTAATATAAAACAGACACATTTTTTTACATAATGTGTCTGTTTTTTTATACTTATCTATTGCGTTTAAAATGACATATGTTATTATAAAAATACATTAAGTTGAATAAACATACAGCAGCTTGAATGAAAGGGGATTTACCCATGGAAAAGAAGAAAGTAATTTTAGCCTACTCAGGCGGTTTAGACACATCAGTTGCAATTCAATGGTTAACGGATCAAGGATATAGCGTAATAGCGGTTTGCTTAGACGTTGGTGAAGGGAAAGATCTAACTTTCATTAAGGAAAAAGCTCTTACAGTTGGCGCGGTTAGTAGCTATATAATTGATGCACGTGAAGAATTTGCACAAGATTTCGTCCTTCTTTCATTGCAAGCTCAAACCTATTATGAGAATAAATATCCACTTGTCTCTGCCTTATCCCGTCCGCTCATTTCCAAAAAGTTAGTGGAAATTGCACATCAAGAACAAGCGACGGCAGTAGCTCATGGATGCACAGGAAAAGGAAATGACCAAGTACGTTTTGAAGTAGCGATCAAGTCACTAGATCCAACGCTTGAAGTCGTAGCGCCTGTGCGTTCATGGAGCTGGTCACGTGAAGAAGAAATTCATTATGCAAAAGAACATCATATTCCGATTCCAATTGATTTGGATAATCCATACTCAGTGGACCAAAACTTGTGGGGACGAGCAAATGAATGCGGAATTTTAGAAGACCCATGGGCAACACCTCCAGAGGACGCATTTGGTTTAACGGTTTCCATTGAAAATGCACCCGATACCGCTGATATAATCGAGATTGGCTTTGAACAAGGTGTTCCGGTTACGATTGATGGGGAAAAGTATATATTAAGTGAATTGATTACCATGTTGAATGAACTGGCTGGCAAACATGGGATAGGTCGTATCGATCATGTAGAAAATCGTTTAGTCGGTATCAAATCCCGTGAAGTATATGAAGCCCCAGGAGCTATTACGTTGTTGAAAGCACATAAGGAACTTGAAGATTTAACGCTTGTGAAGGAATTAGCACACTTTAAACCCATCATTTCACAAAAACTTGGTGAGTTGATTTACAACGGTCTTTGGTTCTCTCCTTTACGTAATGCACTAGAGGCATTCATTAAAGAGACACAGCAATACGTCAACGGTACAGTTCGTGTGAAGTTGTTTAAAGGCCACGTAATAGTAGAGGGTCGTAAATCTCCTAATTCCCTATATAATGAGAAATTAGCGACTTATACATCTGATGATGAATTTGATCAAGCGGCAGCGGTCGGTTTCATTAAGCTATGGGGATTACCTACTGAGGTGCATAGTATGGTCAATAAAAAGCAAATCGTGAAGAAGCCTTAAAATAGATAGTGAGAGCAGCGTGGCCAAAAGGTTCGCTGCTCTTTTTTTGGAACTACTTTACATTCATCTCCGTCTTATGAATATAGCAGGGGGTGAACGAATGAAGAAATTATGGAGGATCATCGTACTGGCAGTTTTGATCATTGCGGGACTGGGGATGTTTTGGATGTTACCAGGAGAAAGAATAAAACAAGCACAACAGATGAAAGCGAATGGAAAATATGACTATGCAATTATTCTAGGGGCCAAAGTGAACGGAGAAGTTCCTTCGCTGTCATTGCGTTACCGATTGGAGAGCGCTGTGGAGTATGCTACGCAGTTCCCGCATGTACAGTTGGTTCTTGCAGGCGGACAAGGAAAAGACGAAGACATTAGCGAAGCTGAGGCAATGTATCGTTTTTTACAACAACATGGAATTGCGAAAGAACGCTTAGTTATGGAAGACCAATCTACCTCCACAAATGAGAATCTTCAATTCAGTCAGAATATCATCCCTGAAGTGGCGGGAGTGACTATCATCAGCAGTGACTATCACTTGGCTAGAGCGAGGTTTCTTGCAAGACAGATAGGATGGGAGTCTGATGTTGTTGCAGCAAAGACGCCTGAATCCATAAAAGCAAAAGTATTAATTCGAGAGCGTTTGGCTTTGTTAAAAACATGGCTATTCAGACGATAGTGATATTCCAAAATAAAAAGTGACGAAACTCCAAAGAAGTTCTCGTCACTTTTCCCCTTATAAGGAAGAAATTTTATGGAATTCTGGCTGGCCTTCTGTAAATGTAGCCAAATAGTTAAAACCAATGGACTGAAATAACTCTAAAGATTCCTTAAACTCATGTGCAATTTCTGTTGTTCTATGCGCATCGGAACCAAGTGTAATGATTTCACCTCCACATTGTTTATATAAACGCAATATATCTTCACTTGGCATATTATGCGGCAATCCGTAGCGAGTTCCCGAAGTATTCAGTTCGATCCCTTTACCTTCTGGTATAATAGTATTGAAGATCTTTTCTAAATAGTCATGAAATAAATGAGCTGGCGGCTGATCGGTATAGCGTTTAATTAAATCTGCGTGTCCAAGCACGCTGTAACGCTTATAATGCTGAACACAATATAATAGTTCTTTATAATACGTCCCAAAAGCTGCCTCTGTTGAACGATCTTCAAACAACTCGCGATAGTGTAAGGACTTATTTTCGACTGTGTGTAGTGAACAGATGACGAAATCAAATTCATGCTCGTCCATCAGTTCTTCGTATAGATGTAATAGATCAGGCTGCAAGCCGATTTCAACACCTTTTTTAATCTTCAGTTGGCCATTGAATTGTTCATTTAATTGAAGAATCTTTTGTGCATAGTCGAGTTTGTCAAAATCGAAATGAATGGTTTCATCCGGATATTCATAATCGATATGATCGGTGAAACAGATTTCAGTAAGGCCTTTAGCTATAGAGGCTTTAGCCATTTCCTCCATGGGGATTTCACAATCCGCTGAAAATGCGCTGTGCATATGGTAATCAAACATAGTTTCCAGTCTCCTTTTCTATAGTACATATTGTAGCAGATGAACGCTGCTTCTAACAGTTGACAACGGTCTACAAAACCATTATAGTAATAATTAACTTTAGCGTGGTAAAGCAGTGAAGTGTATTTTACTCATGGAAGGCGGTAGAAGATATCTTGTATTCTGAAATTCTTGGAAACGAACATGAAAAGCATGAAAAGATCATCGGCATATTAGGAAAACGATTCACTACATATGGCTATAAACGCATTAAAACATCCGCATTTGAACAATATGATCTGTATTCCAATGTACGTACCTCAATCAATCAAAATGAAATGATCAAAGTAATTGACTATACCGGTGAAGTACTCGTTTTACGACCGGACGTTACGATACCATTGACACAGCAACTCGTTCAGTTGCATGATAATTTACCTGAAGAAATGCGTTATTATTATGTGCAGGAAGTCTTTAGACAGACATTCCAGGAAAGTGAACGAATCGGTAAAACGCAGGCAGGGGTCGAGTTCTATTGCAAGAGTTCACCGGCATCGGATGCTGAAACGATCATGCTTGCATGTCACGCATTACGAGACGTAGGTTTTACAGATGTGAAAATTGAAATTGGTTATGCAGGATTCTTCAATGAATTGATCGCGGATTCCAATATCACAGCAGAACAAACAGCTGAACTCAAGACGTTGATTCAAGCAAAAAACGTCGTAGAAATAGGTCCATTCCTACAGCGGTTGTCAATTGATCCTTCCGTTAAAGAAGTACTCGAGCAATTACCTCTATTATACGGTGCGCCTGAAGTAGTGTTTGAAAAACTACAAAACTTACAGGTTAGTGAATCGGCGCAAGAGGCAATCAACTATTTACAAAAAACGTGTGATATCGTCGAATTATATGGATTGAAGAAGCATATCGTCATCGATCTTGGCTTGATCAATCATATGGGGTATTACTCAGGAATCATTTTCCAAGGCTATGTAGAGAATTTTGGCAAGCCGGTATTAATGGGTGGACGCTATGATGCATTAAGTGAAGAGTTTGGCATGAAATTACCAGCAATTGGTTTTGCATGTGAAATCGAATCATTAGTCAAAGCTTCATCCAATAAAGGTCAGAAGGAACGATATAGCATCGACGTGACTGTATTATATGAAGAAAGCCGTATTAAATACGCAATCGATATAACGAATGAGTTAAGAGAGCGTGACTATCGTGTCATTTCTAAATCTATGATTGATGCAAAACACCAGTCAGACAGTCTCTACACGATTCAATTAACAGAACAGCAAAATAAACTAGTAGATCAAGAAGAGACAAAAGAGTTCATCGATTTCAAACAATTGCTTGATTTTATCGCAAGCAAGAAAGGGGTACCTGAATGGATTATCTAACAGTGGCGATGGCAAAAGGACGAACGGCAGAACGTGCGATGAAGTTTCTTGAGAAATCAGATGTACATTTTTCAGAATTCACTGATGAAAGTCGGAAGCTCGTCATTTATGACGACAAGCAAAAGATTAAACTCATTTTTGTCAAAGCAGTAGACGTTCCAGTGTACGTTGAAAAAGGCGCAGCTGACGTAGGGATTGTTGGAAAAGATGTCATGATGGAAGATCCACGTGATGTCTATGAATTACTGGATTTAGGAATTGGACGTTGTAAGCTTGCGGTAGCGGGATATCCCGATACACCAATTGAAAACATACCATTTCTAACAGTTGCTTCAAAATATCCATTAGTTGCGAAAGAGTTTTTCGACAAAAAAGGTATTCGTACTGAAATGATCAAATTAAATGGATCGATTGAACTCGCACCATTGATTGGCATGTCAGATGTCATTGTCGATATCGTCGAAACGGGTACAACATTAAAAGAAAATGGCCTCGTTGTCTTGCAGGAGATGGCGGATGTCAGTGCACGATTAATAGTCAACAAGGCAAGTTATGCTACGAAAACTGAAGATATCCAGCAATTCATCAAAGACATGAAGGAAGGTTTGGAGGTGCGTTCATGAAGATCATTCGTGGGGCTGAATTCATAGAAGAACTACTAGAACGAGATGACTCTAATCAAACGGATCTGGAGTTTGATCGCAATGTCTTATCCATCATTGACAAAGTTCGTTCTGAAGGCGACGAAGCATTACTGGATTTCACTGAATGTTTTGACGGAGTGAAGCTTGACCGCTTGATCGTCACAGAAGAAGAAATCACTGAAGCAGAACAAGCAGTTACAGAAGATTTCTACCGCGCATTGCGTGCAGCAAAAGAGCGAATCACGACTTATCACGAAGCACAAAAAGAGCAATCATGGTTTTTAAATCCGAATGAAGGCATCATGCTCGGTCAGAAAGTAACACCAATCGACAGTGTTGGATTGTATGTCCCGGGCGGAAAAGCCGCCTATCCGTCGACGGTCTTAATGAATGCATTACCGGCTAAAATTGCGGGAGTCGGACGAATTTCCATGGTGACACCCCCACAACGTGACGGCAAGATTAATCCTCACGTTTTAGTAGCAGCGAAAGAAGCGGGAGTCGATCGAATTTTTAAAGTAGGTGGAGCACAAGCAATAGCTGCCCTAGCGTACGGAACAGAGACAATTGAAAAGGTCGTCAAAATCACTGGACCTGGAAATGCATACGTTGCGAGAGCGAAAAAGTGGGTGTTCGGTGATGTAGCAATCGATATGATTGCTGGACCAAGTGAAATTTGTGTCGTAGCCGATGCTAATACAAATCCTGTTTATGCAGCAGCAGATTTACTATCTCAAGCAGAGCACGATGAGCGTGCGGCGGCAGTATGTATCACGACGAGCGAAGCATTTGCGACCGAGCTTTCCAAGGAAGTTGAACGTCAGCTAGCTGAACTCGACCGCAAGGAAATTGCAGCACAATCTATAGAACACTTTGGACGTATCATTGTAGTCGATTCACTACAAGAAGCATTTGATACGGTGAACCGTTTAGCACCAGAACATTTGGAGCTAATGATCGATCATCCTATGGAGCACTTGGCTGCTATACGAAACGCTGGAGCTATTTTCCTAGGCCAGCACTCCCCTGAAGCATTGGGTGACTATATGGCTGGACCAAATCACACATTACCGACGAGTGGAACAGCAGCGTTTTCTTCTCCATTAGGCGTATATGATTTCATGAAAAAGTCGAGTATTATCTACTATTCCGAGAACGCTTTGTTAGAAGTGGCAGATGACATCATTACATTAGCAAATGCCGAACAATTAACAGGACATGCCAACTCGATTAACGTACGAAAGGCAGGATACGAATGCGAAAACAACAATTAACACGTAAGACAGGCGAAACATCTATTGAAATGGAATTTTCGTTAGACGGTACGGGAAAGACGAATATCAACACGGGTGTGGGATTTTTCGACCATATGCTGACGGCATTCGCAAAACACGGACGCTTTGATTTATCCGTAACATGTGATGGCGATATTGAAGTGGACCAACACCATTCCGTAGAAGACGTTGGTATTGTTCTAGGTCAATTATTCAACCAATGCATCGGCACAAAAGAAGGAATAGAACGCTATGCGTTAGTTTCCACACCAATGGACGAAGCACTATCCACAGCATCTATCGACATCAGTGGCCGTTCATTCCTTGTATTTAACGTAGACGGAATGAAAGACAAAGTAGGGGAATTCGACACAGAACTAGTCGAAGAATTCTTCCTAGCATTTACAAACAACGCCAAAATCACATTACACATCAACTTGAACTACGGAAAAAATACACACCACATTATAGAATCCGTATTCAAAAGCTTCGGCCGCGCCCTACGAGTAGCCAGCACCATCAACCCAGACGTAAAAGGCATACCTTCTACTAAAGGGTCTTTGTAATAGGTTTTTAAGGTTTGATATTTGCTGTAAATTAACAATAATAACAATTTACTAGTTGATCTTCGTTACAGGCGGGCCCTCCCGAACGCGTCCGCCTGGAACGCAGATCAACGGTGCCAATGAGTTTTTTATGCTTACTTCATTTTATAGGAGGACTAGTTGATGATTTTATTCCCAGCAATCGACATAAGAGATGGCAAATGTGTACGCCTCATTCAAGGTGACTACGCACAAGAAATAATCTATAACGACTCACCAACAAACATGGCACAAGAGTGGCAAAACCAAGGAGCCGAATACATCCATGTCGTAGACTTAGACGGCGCAAAAACAGGAAACTCCGCCAACAAAAAAGCCATCGAAGCCATCGCAAAAGCAGTCAGTATCCCTGTTCAAGTAGGCGGCGGAATTCGCAATATGGACATTGTCGACTCACATATCGAAAACGGCGTTGCACGTGTCATTATCGGCACGGCAGCTATCCAAGATCCTGAATTCTTGAAAAAGGCCGTTGAAAAGTACGGTGACAAAATTGCTGTCTCCATCGACGCACGTAACGGCTTAGTCGCAACAGACGGTTGGACGGAAACAAGTGACGTCAAAGCAGTTGATTTATTACAGGACTTGGCGGAGATAGGCGTCAGAACAGTTGTCTATACTGATATTATGAAAGATGGCATGCTTCAGGGACCAAACTTTGAAGAACTGAAAATTATGGATGATGCATCTTCAATCGATATTATCGCATCAGGTGGTGTATCTACAGAAGAGGACATTAAGAAACTCGCAGCTGAAGACATGTACGGTGCTATTATCGGGAAAGCATTATACGAAGGCAATTTATCCTTAAAAAAACTATTGGAGGACGACAGTCATGTCAACAACTAAAAAGATCATTCCGTGTTTGGACGTAGATAATCGTAAAGTTGTAAAAGGAAAGAAATTTTTAGACGTTCAGGAAGTGGCAGATCCTCTTACATTAGCAAAAAAGTATGTTGCAGACGGCGCTGATGAACTTGTATTCTATGACATTTCTGCATCGACGAAAAACCGTGGTATGTTCCTTGATTTAATTGAGGAAATTGCAAAAGAAGTGCCGATCCCATTCATCGTAGGCGGGGGAATTCGTACGCTTGAAGATGTGGACAAAGTATTTGAACTTGGTGGTAATAAAATATCTATCAATAGTGCAGCTTTGACGAATCCGGAACTAATCAAAGAAGTAGCGGATAAGTACGGATCGAAGCGTGTGATGTTATCGATGGATGTTCGTCAAGAAGGCGAAAACAAGTGGTCCGTTTATGCAAAAGGCGGTATGGAAGAAACAGGGATCGATGCAATTGAATGGGCGAAGAAAATGGAAGCACTTGGCGCTGGTGAGCTGGTCGTCAATAGCGTGGACCAAGATGGAGTCAAAGACGGGTATGATCTAGCACTCAACCGGGCTATGGCTGAAGCTGTTACTATTCCAATCATCGCAAGTGGTGGTGCTGGAAAACCTGAACACTTTAAAGATGTACTTACAGAAGGGCAAGCAGATGCAGCCCTAGCCGCATCCGTATTCCACTTCAATGAAATCAATATTCGAGACTTGAAAAATTACTTAGCAGAAGAAAATATCGCAGTTAGGAATGACTAAAATGACACTAGACATCCATGCATTAAAATTTGACGACAAAGGTCTAATCCCAGCGGTTGTACAAGACGATCGCACAGGGGAAGTCCTAATGCTTGCTTATATGAACAAGGATTCAATTGAAAAGACTATAGAAACAAATGAAACTTGGTTTTATAGTCGTTCGAGACAGGAACTTTGGAATAAAGGCGCAACATCCGGAAATACACAGCAAGTGCAACGTATTTCTGTAGATTGCGATCAAGATACATTACTGATCCAAGTTACTCCACAAGGTCCTGCTTGTCACACGGGCGAAAAAACATGCTTCTTCACAACAGCAATGGAAAAAGAAGAATCATTACGTGAAGTCGTCTATGAGGTAATTGACGAAATCGCAGATCGCAAAGCCAATCCGATAGACGGCTCGTATACGACGTATTTATTCAATGAAGGTATCGACAAAGTGTTGAAAAAAGTCGGAGAGGAATCTACGGAAGTCGTAATCGGCGCAAAAAATGCAGATAAAGAAGAAGTATCCAATGAAATTGCAGATCTGGTCTACCATACACTTGTATTGATGAATATTCTTGACGTTGATCTAACGGATGTTCAACAAGTGTTACGTGAAAGAAGACCGAAAAAGGAAGTGCCACGCAATGAGTAGATTTCTGAGCACAGTTGCACGCCGTACAGAACCTTATGTTCCGGGTGAGCAGTTGAATCAGCCAGATATCATAAAATTAAATACGAATGAAAACCCGTATCCACCAAGCCCAAAAGTATTAGAGGCGATTCAAGAGGAGTTAAACGGCAACACATTGCAACGCTATCCTTCACCAACAGTAGATCCTTTACGTCACGCGATAGCGGAGACATATGGACTGACAAAAGACCATGTCTTTGTAGGTAATGGCTCTGACGAAGTACTGGCATTTTCATTCATGGCATTTTTCGAGCCAGGAAAACCAATTAGGTTTCCGGAAATTAGCTATAGTTTTTATCCGGTCTATTCCAAGCTATTTAATATATCATTCGAAAAAGTTCCATTAAATGCTGATTTCACATTACCCAAAAAGCAGTTCTATAATTCACCAGGCGGCGTCATTCTACCAAACCCCAATGCGCCGACAAGTATTTATGCTGGGTTGGATGTAATCGAAGCTATTTTGCAAAACAATCAAGATCAAGTAGTCATTATTGATGAAGCATATATTGATTTTGCAGGTCCGTCTGCGATGAAACTGATTGATCGTTATCCAAATTTACTTGTGATTCAAACCACATCTAAATCTCGTGCACTAGCAGGATTGCGTGTCGGATTCGCACTTGGACAACCCGAATTGATAGCAGGATTGACGCGAATTAAAGATTCCTTCAACTCATACACAATTGATCGCTTAGCTATGGCGGGGGCTACCGCTGCATTTGTTGATCATGCATACTTTTCGGAAAGTACAAATAAAATCATTCGCACACGTGAATCTACAGTCCATACTTTAAAAGAGTTAGGCTTTGAAGTTCTCCCATCCGATGCAAACTTCGTCTTTGTTAAGCCTTTACACAATGACGCAAAAGTATTGTATCAACAATTAAAAGATCGTGGAATTTTAGTCCGTCACTTCGACCAAGCGGATATTCGTGATTATTTACGTATTTCGATCGGTACAGACGATCAGATGAATACACTGTTTGAAGTGCTTAAGCAACTTACTAGATGAATAAATTGATCAAAAGCCATTCGATACTGAATGGCTTTTTCTTGTCGTAAATGTATAGAAAGATGCATAGATGGTTGCTATAGTAGCTTTTGCGACAATATATGACAAATAAAAGATGTATATGTATACAAATACATGTATTTTTAATATTTCCTATTGTATTTTTATACATGTTGACTTATAATAATAAAAAGAAGCTTGATTGGAGAGATAAATTTATGAAAACTAAAAATATAATCATTATTGGTGCGGCAGGAAGAGACTTCCACAATTTTAATACATACTACCGTGGTAAAGAAGAATACAATGTCGTGGCATTTACAGCTACGCAAATCCCGGATATCGATGGACGTAAATATCCAACTGAATTAGCTGGTGAATTGTATCCTGAAGGAATTCCTATTTATTCACAAGATCAGCTACCTGAGTTGATCAAAGAACTAGAAGTAGATGAATGTGTTTTCTCATATAGTGACTTAAGCTACGAAAAGGTTATGGGAATTGGTGCAATTGTGAACTCGGCAGGTGCTAATTTTACACTCCTTGGATCAAAAGCAACGATGATTAAAAGTAATAAACCAGTTATTTCTGTTTGTGCGGTTAGAACGGGAACAGGGAAGAGCCAAACATCCCGTAAAATTATTGAAACATTGCTTGAGCATGATTTGAAAGTAGTAGCTGTTCGTCATCCAATGCCTTATGGCGACTTGGCTGAACAACGTGTGCAGCGTTATGCAACGGTAGAAGATTTCAAAAAACATAAATGTACGATTGAAGAAATGGAAGAATATGAGCCGCACGTTGACCGTGGAAATATCATCTATGCAGGCGTAGATTACCAGGATATTCTGAATGCTGCTGAAAATGATCCAGACGGCTGTGACGTAATCCTTTGGGATGGCGGGAACAATGACTTTTCATTCTACGAGCCAGACTTGGCGATCACAGTTCTCGATCCACACCGTCCAGGCCATGAATTGAAATACTACCCAGGTGAAGTATGCTTGCGTACAACAGATGTGTCCATTATCAACAAAATTGATAGTGCATCGGAAGAAGCAATTCAAACGGTTGAAAACAATATTAAATTTGCAGCACCAAACAGTACAATTATTAAAGCGGAATCAAAGATTTCTGTTGATAATCCTGAAATCATCAAAGGCAAGCGCGTGCTAATTGTTGAAGATGGTCCGACATTGACTCACGGTGAAATGAAGCTTGGTGCAGGTGTAATTGCAGCACAGCGTCTTGGTGCAGCTGAAATTGTTGACCCGCGTCCATTTGCAGTAGGAAGCTTAATCACAACTTTTGATAAGTATCAGCACATCGAAAATATTTTACCAGCAATGGGCTACGGCGAAGAACAGTTAAAAGATTTGGAAGCGACGATCAATGCAGCTGATGTAGATGCAGTCATTATTGGTACACCTATGGATCTGTCACGAGTCATTAATATAAACAAGCCATGCACACGTGTCTATTACGATTTGGATGAAATCGGAACCCCAAATCTTGAAACAGTACTAACAGACTTCATCAAAAAACATAAACTTACTACGACAAATGTGTAAGAAAAGATAGCTTATCGAGCACTTGCACCGGATGGAAATTCGGTTGCAGGTGCTTTTTTCTGCTATACTACGAATAGGACTGTAAGGGGGTAGGAACTTGTTTAATTCAAAAATTATTGATCTTGTCATTGGCGTGGTGATGGCATACTTTGCATATGATCGAATCGCTACAGGACATACCGGTATGGGGATCTTTTTTGTCGTACTCGCAGCATTGAACCTATTATCATTTTTCATGAAGCTTAGAACGGACAAAGACGTTCAGCAAAAATGATTATAAATCTAATCAGTTGTTCCTTTTACTGCAAACTTGTAGTATAATAATAAGATTGCAATTTTGAAATGAGGCTAGAAATCACATGAAAAAATCCATATATGGTTTGACAATTGAACAATTGACAAACTTCTTCATAGAAAACGGACAACAGAAATTCCGAGCAGCCCAAGTATGGGACTGGCTCTACAAGAAACGTGTACTTTCCTTTGATGAAATGAAAAACATCAATCAAGAAGCGCGAGACTTGTTGGATGAGAATTTCTCGATCCAAACACTCGAACAAAATGTCAAGCAAGTCTCACAAGACGGTACAGTGAAGTTTCTCTTTAAAATGGAAGATGGCAACTTGATTGAAACGGTTTTAATGAAATTCCCTTATGGCTATTCTGTGTGTGTGACGACACAGGTAGGCTGTAATATCGGATGCAGTTTCTGCGCAAGTGGTTTATTGCGTAAAAATCGTGATTTAAATGCTGGGGAAATTGTTGGTCAAATCATGAAAGTTCAAGAGCATCTGGACGGCAAAGGTGAAGACGAGCGTGTCAGTCATATCGTTGTCATGGGAATCGGCGAACCATTCGATAACTATGCGAATTTGATGAATTTCTTGCATATTGTCAACGATCAAAAAGGTCTCTCTATTGGTGCGCGTCATATCACCGTTTCCACAAGTGGTTTGACTGAGAAAATTAAAGACTTTGCGGATGAAAACATTCAGATTAATTTAGCTGTTTCATTACACGCACCTAATAATGAGTTACGCTCATCTATCATGAAAATTAACAAAGCATTCCCGATAGAGAAACTAATGGATTCCATTAACTATTATTTAGAAACTACTAATCGTCGAATCACATTCGAATACATTTTACTGCGCGATGTAAATGATCATGTGAAAGAGGCGGAAGAACTAGGCAGGCTGTTGGCTGATAAACGTCACTTGTCGTATGTCAATTTGATTCCTTATAATCCGGTAGACGAGCACGGTCAGTATCAACGCAGTGAACCCGAGGCCATTAAATCGTTTTACGAAGCACTTAAACGTAAAGGCATCAACTGTGGAGTACGTCTTGAGAACGGTACGGATATCGATGCAGCATGTGGTCAATTGAGAAGTAAACAAATCAAGAAAGTAAAAAAACAACCGGTCGGAGATTAATTCTCCAACCGGTTTTTAGTTTTTGCGAGCTAATTTTACAATAAACTGTACAATAATGGAGATTGCTAGTCCGAAAGATGAAATAATGAACAAAGATAAAATTCCGATTGCTTCTGAGTATTCATTATCCATCATCAGGAAGCTGCGGAACATTTCGGCAAATGCTAGAACGAGAACGACCATGAACATTTTAAATGCAATGGATAGCTCATAGAATAGTAAGAGGGAGCTGACAATGCCGACTATGAGACCGAACACTGCAAACGTCAAATAATTATTGACGACTAGATCATGTCCAAGTACTGTCCGTACGCCTAAAATGAGTAGAACAAATGAAATCAATGCAGTAAAAAAACCGGCTTTCCAATAACGAGGATCCAACACGTACACCTGCTTTCCTATCCTAGTATAGCGGATTCGACGAAATACGTCACGCCCTCCGACTATTATTTCATGCGTTTTAAATCAGCCAATAATTCTTCTTTATAAGATTCATTTGAGAAATTATATTCCTTCATCATATAGCCTTCTGAATCCATTAGATAAAAATTTGTGCCATGGACAACTTGAGTGGAAGATTCATGTTTCAGCACAAAAGTCTGGAACTCTTCACGTGCAAATGCTTCAAATTCTAGTTGTGTGTAGCCTGTCAGCAAATGCCAGTTGGATTCATCATCCGTGAAGTTTGCGATATAGTCTTTCAATACTGCAGGTGTATCGGTATTAGGGTCGACAGAAAACGAAATGAAGTTCATTTCGATGTTCCGATCTTTCAATTCAGCTTGTAGCTCCGCCATCTCACTCGTTAATGTCGGACATACTGTTGTACAATTCGTGAAGATAAAGTCTGCAATCCAGGGCAAACCAGAAAGTTCCTTGGAGTTAAATGGTTGATTATGTTGATCCGTAAAGGTGAATTCACGAACTTGTTTCCCACGCTCAAGTGGTTCACTGCAACCACTGACGAATACTATGAGCATCAACATAAAAGGAATCAAACGTTTCAACTGCTTTCACTCCTTTCGCATTTGCTCAGGCAATTCGATAACCACAATAGTTTCTGTTGTTTCATTGGAAATCGTGAATGTTCCTTCGTGTAACCTTACAATTTCTTTGACGATCGACAGGCCAAGTCCAGTACCGCCTGTCGTGCGAGTTCGTGCTTTATCGGTACGGAAAAAACGTTCTCCGATATGATCTATGTCTTCATCCCCGATTGTCACGCCGTCATTTGCGATGCGGTATTGTACACCGTGTTTACTGGCCGTAAGATGAATAGAAATGGATTGCGCGGCATATTTTACCGCATTATCAATCGTATTATAAAAAACTTGTTGCAATCGTTTAGGATCTCCTTCTAAAATCAATTCCTCGTCAATTGATGTGCGCAACTGAATATCTTTATCCTCTAAACGGATCACGAATAATTCCAATGTATCTAAAAGTAATTGCGCAATCGCAATTGGTTCGTTTACTAATGAATAAACATCCTGCTCTAAATGATTTAGCTCGACTAAATCATGTATGAGCTTTTTCAGGCGTTCAGTTTCTTTCTCGATGGTTGATAAGTATTGTTTTACATCATCAGGAGACGAATCAATTTTATCGCGCGAAAGTTGCGCATAGCCGCTAATATACGTCAAAGGTGTCCTAAGCTCATGTACAATATTTGACGTGAAATCTTTCTTGCGCTGATCTTGTTCTTCAAGAGAACGACTCATTGAATCAAATGCAGTCGAAAGCTTACCTATTTCATCTGTCCGTACCGTATTGAGTCGATTCGAATAATCACCTTTAGATACTTCTTCCGAATAGATCTGCAATGTTTGCAGTGGCTCGAATAACGAACGCCATACACGTTGCAAAATCAAAAATAGAATAAGAAAGAAAATACTGCCTACAAGTACCATGAGCGGAAGACTATCATGGAACACATCTTGGATCGCGGCAAGCGGAACATAAATATAAATAAAACCGATCAGTCCATTTTCACCTTTAATAGGGAAGATCCCACCGAAGATTTCCCGTTTTAGTTCATCCACATAGCCTTCTTTCATAACAGGCTTACCCGTTTCTAGTATCTTCTCGTCGTTTTCATTGATCAGTGATTGATAATTGATCTGATAAGGGAAATGGGACGTTAAATCATCCAGACGGTCTACAACGATGATTTCATACTCGGAGACAATGTTATACCATTGAATCTTTTCAATGATCGAATCACTTAGCTCACCGTAATGATAATGAGAAGCCGTTCGATTTCCTTGATACATGATGGACTCTTTAATCTGTTCTTTATATAAATCCGTATACAAGTAATGAATGAAGAAGAATGAAAATAAAATGGTGCAAATGATGCTGCCCAAAAACACAATCAACATCTTTTTGCTTAGATTCAAATTATTCATTCAGGGTCCTCTAACTTGTAGCCGATTCCCCATACTGTTTCAATCATTTTACCTGCATCCCCTAGTTTTAGACGAAGAGTCTTGATATGTGTATCGATTGTACGCTCACTGCTTTGGTGATCATCGCCCCAGACCAATTCAAGTAATTGTTCACGGGAGTATGCGCGCCCTTTATGTTTGACTAGCAACAATAGCAAGCCAAATTCCTTCAAAGTTAGACTTAAAGGTTTTCCGTTAAGCTGTGCGGTATACGAGTCCTCATTAATGGTAAGTGGACCTGCGTGTAATACGAGTGGAGCGGGATTGTGGCGGTATGTTCTGCGTAAGACCGCTTCGATCCGCGCCACAAGTTCTCCTGGTAAGAAGGGCTTGACGATATAATCATCACCACCAAGCTTCAACCCTTGTACTTTATCCCATTCTTCGCCTCGTGCAGATAGGAAAATCAAAGGAATCGAAGAAGTGCGTTTCATCTCCTCTGCAAATGTGAACCCATCCATATAAGGCATCATCACATCGACTATGCATAAATCTATAGTATGTTGCTTAACGGCCGACAAAGCCTGCAAACCGTCACTGGCTTCTATTACGGTATATCCCGCATCTTCGAGAATGACACGAATTAAATCCCGCATTTGCGGTTCATCATCAATGATCAATAATTGGTAACCCAATTCAATACGCCTCATTTCATAAAGTCTCTGCACGCTAATTTTCCGGAAAACATGTGAAATCCACATGAAGTTTCAAAAAGTTGTCGAAACTTCATTGAAATTTCGTAATCATATTTTATAATCATAACAGCTAAACGAATAGATAGGAGAATGAAAAGATGAAACGTTTTGGAATGTTTGTCATGAGTACGGCAATGATTGGTATTCTCGCTGGTTGTGGTCAAGATGAAGAGGTACCGACGGAAGCTGTTTTACCTGAACCAATTGAAGTAGAACTTACAGTACCTGAACAAGGAAATGTCAATGAACCGGTATTCATTACTACACACGTGACACAAGGTGAAGAAAATGTAGATGATGCATCAGAAGTGGAGTATGAAATCTGGGAAGAAGGCAAGAAAGAAGACAGTATTCACGTAGAATCAACCCATGATAAAGACGGTATTTATTCAGCAGAAAATACATTTGAGACAGATGGTATGTATCACGTACAGGTTCATGTTACTGCGCGGGGGATGCATGTCATGCCAAAAAAGCAAATCCAAATCGGAGATGCGAGTCATCAATCAGATGAACATGAAAGTGCACAAGACGATCAACATCATGAACATGGCGATGGAGTGGAAGGATTATCTCTTCATTTCATGCAACCTGAGTCAGCAAAAGCAGCGACAGATACAGTGTTGATGACACATGCACAGCTTGACGGTAAAGCATTAAAGGCACAAGTCCGCTATGAAATCATCTCGGCAGATAAAGAAACCACATGGGTAGATACGGATGAAGCGAAACCGGGTGAATATACAGCCAACTATCAATTTCCTAAAGCGGGCAGCTATCAAGTGATTATCCACATTGAAAATGAAGAGATACACGAGCACGAAGAACATACTGTAGAAGTAAAATAAATATCATCCCTCGTCACTCCGGTGGGGAGGGCATTTTATTGGGAAGCAAAAGCTGTAATTCATTGATGAAAAAGGGTACACTAGTATACGTGAAAGATTAACCAACAAAGAGGAGTGTTAGCATGACAAACTATCCAGAGAAAACATGTTCCATCGAAAGACTTGTAACAATTCCAGAAGATGTACAAAAAGTACTTAACGGTGAAAAATGGGCGACTAGACGTAATGGTGTGTATGCATACCCTGGCGAAATTATGACGTTAGAAGGCAAAGAGTACAAAATTGAGAAATTGTATGAACAAACACTCGGTGAACTAACAGATGAAGACGCCAAATCTGAAGGTCATGAAACAGTTGAAGAATATAAACAGGTGATGTTGTCGATCCACGACAAAATGCCTTGGCTTCCTAAAATGAAAGTTTGGGTGCACGAATATAGCCCAGCTCAGAAATAATCTCTTAAATGAACTATTATTACGGAGCGATTGTCTATGCGCACGTAGTATCGGCTGTAATTTCAGTAGGCCCATTATTTCTCCTACTGCCATTAATACGTCGGCTACGTACTGCTAAAGCAGAAGCGGAAGACATCTATCTTGCGTTTATCCGGGTCATTATACGACTCGTTATGCACTCAGGCCATGTGCTTGTTGTGACCGGTATCTTATTAATTTTATTTGGTCCATGGCCATGGAACACCTCGTGGGTTATTCTCACAATAGGCGTCATGTTGCTGTCCGGATTCTTCTTGGCAACTGGTTTCTCCTCTGTATTGAAAAGATTCCATGAACCAAGCAATGATAGGGAAGCAGTGGTCAATAAGTTGCAACGCACTGCCTGGATCTATATTGGACTGCTGATGGTGATGCTTTGGCTGATGGTACAAAAACCGGCAGTCTGGTAAAATTACATAGCGAGCAAAAAGATGTGTACATTGTTGCACATCTTTTTTATTGTAGGATTTGGTTTGACAGTAAAAATTACAGCGAATATGATGAAGATAGCAGTTTTTTGAAAGGAACGATTTGAAGATGAAAATGAAATTACTCGGTCTACTGACGATCTTTGGGTTGCTATTGACGGCATGCAGTCCAACCGGTAGCAATGAAACAATAAAAATAGGCACGACAGCAGGAATTTATGCAAAAGTTATCGATCAGGCATTAAAACCGGCACTTGAAGAGCTAGGTTACACAGTTGAAATCGAAACGTACGTAGATTTAATCGAACCAAATAAAGCGTTGGCTGATGGCGAAATAGACGCCAACATCAACCAACAACAAATCAATCTTCAGCGGTTTAACGAACAATATGATTTGCCGATAGTGGCTTTAACGGAAGTTCCGAGTGTGGGTCTTGGCTTGTACTCCAACTCGTTGACATCGATGGACGATATACCAAATGGTTCATGGGTTACTATTCCGAATGATGAACTAGGCACGGCAAGAGCCCTACGTTTCCTTGAACAGCAGGGGTTAATTTCAATAGATCCAAAAGCACCAACTTATGCGGTTACAGAAAAACAAATTGAGAGTAATCCGAAAAACCTAAACATCCAGCCCATCTTGATTGCTCAGCTGATTCCATCTATGGCAAGCGGTGATTTGGCAATTATTCCGGATAATTATATTATGGTCAATGAAATGGCATTGTATGATGCACTGGTGCACGAACAGCTGGATGAAGAGTTGCAATATATTGTTGCAGTTAGAGAAGAAGATCGTGAAAAGGATTTTGCACTAGCGATTAAAAAAGCAGTAGCATCGAAAACATTCCAAGAAGCTATTGATGAACATTTCCAAGGCTTCGGAAAATAAAAACCACGTATGGACTCAACTGGGAGCCATACGTGGTTTTTTCGTCTAACTTATCTTTGTTGTCGCTTCAAAAAGTCTATATCAGGGTAATAGGCATCTTTTACGAGTAAATTCGGCCCCAAACAACGCACAGCAGGACAGTGACAGCTTACGCTTTTCGCTAATGGATGCTGTTGCCATTTATCGTATAGATCGGTTAAATGATCGGTTTGAATATTTCCAAGTGGCGGAACATCTCCGAAATCTGTCACGATCACATCTCCGGTAAACATATTGACATTCAACCGGGAACGACCATCTGGATCATTTCGTACAGTGACGTTTTCACTTGCTGCAAGTTTCGTAAATAATTCTTGATCTCTCGCGTCGTGACTGCAATTATAAAATGGCAATGTTCCAAATAGCATCCAAGTTTGCGGATCACGGTAGGACAGCAAATCGAGCATGGCGATACGTGTTTCGTCCAAAGTGAGCACATCCAATGACGAAGCGAAATCGCTAGGATACATGGGATGTATTTCATGGCGTCCACATTTCATTTCATGGACGACTTGTTCATGAATCGTCTGTAAATGAGGCAATGTTCGGCGATTCAGCATAGTTTCCGCTGACACCATTACACCCATTTCAGACAATGCTTGACTGTTTTCAATCATGCGTACGAATTGTGCTACACGACGTTCACGTGGCGGTTTGCGTTCCATACGAGCGAATCCCCCATCGATGAAATCATCGACCGTACCCCAGTTATGTGAAATATGCAGTACATCCAAATAGGGTGCAATTAATTCATAACGTTCTATAGGCATAGTAAGATTTGAATTCACCTGCGTCTTAATCCCGCGCGCATGTGCATACTGCAATAGCGGTACGACATACTGCTCGACGGACTTCTTCGAAAACATCGGTTCGCCACCTGTTAAGCTAATCGTTCGCAAGTGGGGGATTTCATCCAATCTCTGCAACAGCAATTCGATGGGTAATGCTTGTGGATCTTTCGGTTGTAGCATATATCCAACGGCACAGAGTTCACAACGCATATTGCATAAGTATGTCGTCGTGAATTCTATACTTGATAGAACTTGTTTACCGTGCAACTCTACATCTTGATACGCTTCCCATGCATCTAGTAGACGGGAATGTGAAAGTACCATGTACGTAACTCCTTATACCAATTAATTTTTATCGCTAGCATATTCCGCCAAATCCTTCGCGTATTTACTCATCGAAGAAGTAGAAACATCGAATGCTTCCGCGATTTCTTTTAGTGTCATATCGAGTGGTTCAAAATAATTATTGTCTTGTCCATAACGGATTGCGCCCGCTGCAATCGCTAGTTTTTTACGTGCTTTTGGCTGCTTATCTACTAAGAAGTCTTCAAGCACTTCAAGCAATGCCTCCGATTCTCGGTCATGTTGCTGTAAAAAATCATCAGCCGACTCTATAACGCCTGCTTCAAATTCAGTAAACTCATCTCCGGTATAGCCGCTTTCACCAAGCGCTATCCAGAACTTCATGATGGATTCTTTTAGCGAAGGATTTTCAGTATCCGCAAGTGTTTTGGCAAATTGTTTGATTGCTTCCGAATGATCAGTCGGGAAGAAGATTAAACTGGAGACTGCTAGATAATTACCTTCAGACGTACCATCAGAAAGTATGAAGCAATAGAAGTGCACACCAACAGGAATAGGCTTATCGCTTTCTTTCCACAATTCAATCGTTTCATCACCAAGAATACTTGTAGCTGTTAAATAAGTATTCCCGACAGCAGTTACTTCACCGATAAATACACGCGGCTCTGACCATCTATCCAATAATTCTAGAATAGATGGTCGAATATGTTTTTTCTTCTGCTTTGCCACATAGTCGTCCCAAATATCTCTTCGTTTATGGAAGAAAAATTCGTCAAGCGCAATCGTTTCGATCATTTCTTGTGGTAAATAACTATTCAATGAAGATTTCCATGTATTAGCAAATTCCACGAACGCCGGTATATCTGGTCGCTGGGGATGAATATCATAAAATGTTTGCAATAAGTGCTCCATTTCATCTGTCAACAAATCCTCAACTGTCACCGCATCTTTTCGTTCGCAGCACTTTTTATATTTCTTTCCACTGCCACATGGGCATGGATCATTACGTCCAACCATTAAAACACTTCCCTTATTAAAATTACTACATATCTAAGTGTACCAAACGCGAGGCGAGTTCGCATGATATTTGTGTGTTGATTAAACGGCAGTGAAATCTTCACTTATTGTGTACTATATAACAGAACTGAAGAGTACTTAAATATGTGGGAGAAGGGATAGTATGCAGTATAAATTTTACTTTATATCTGGTGAAATATTGGATAAATAGGTTACTATTTTGTCTCTTCTTCCATATGCTATTTCGAGGTGACCTATGGAGCAGTCTATCTTGCTATTTTTATTGTATGCAGACATCTGTCTAATCACTGGCTTTTATATGTACATTAGAAAAGTGAGGAAATTGGTAGGTTTCCATTTAGGTATGAATATGAGCATGGTTATGGGCGGGATGGCCGCTTTGTTGTTTGGGATCATGCTTATCACACATTTGCCGTTTCACTTTACGTATATTACATTACTCTCGGCGATTATTGGAGGAGTAGTAGGAGCTTGGTTTGGTATGCTGATTGATTATCAGACGTTTGTGACTGGTTTGACGAATGGTCTGATTGTCGGGCTAATGGCACCGATGATTGGCACTGTTATAGAGATGCAAATGCTATTTATCTGGTTTCTACATGCATTCTTCATCGGTTGCTTAGGTATTTTATTCATTTCTATTAAAAGGGCGTGAAGGGGGTTATGCTACTTCTACTCTTGCTGTTCATGTGGTGTGTTGGTGAAATACTAGCCAACTATCGAATAGTAAAGAAGAAAGGATTGTTGTTTGACGACCGATTCACAAAAACAATTTGTATGGCGATTGCGTCCATCTCTTCTTTTTCCACAGCATTGTACTTAGAATTATTGTTGCCAGATATTCAAATGGCTACGTATTTATTGCCAATATTTCTTGGCGTGTGTATAGGTTGGCGATTCGGTTCACTTATTCAAGCACCTGCTTCATTAAATGGTCTTTATAACGGCGTGATAGGGGGAGTAATGGGCATGATGCTTGGTGCAGTGTTGAAAAATCCCGCGCTTTGCAATATCCCCCTTGATTCTAATTCATTGATTGAGAGTAATCTTTTTATCCTAACTATATTTATTGCCTTTTCCCATTCGTTGGTTTGTTTCTTCATCCGCTATTCGATGAGAGGGTGAAGATAGTTTGGGCATGAGAGGAGAAAAATAGTGAAAAAATCCATCATCCTATTAATGCTACCTATCGTTTTTTTGGTTTTATATGCGATGTGGTCGAAAGCGGTGGAACTACCCAAAATTGGAAAAGTAGCTGAATGGCCTTTTACAGAGGTGGGCGAGAACAAGACAAACTTCCAGGGGAAACCAAAGCTTGTCACATTTTTCTTCACAAAGTGTCCCGATGTTTGTCCCACTACTATGTTGGATCTGACAGCTTTGCAAGAGGTAATGGAAGATAGGGGAATCTCTCAGGATAAATACTTTATCATAGCTATCACCGTGGATCCTGAATATGATACGGAAGATAAAATAGTGCAATATAAAAAACTATTTAATATTGAAGACCCTAACTGGTTGTTTTTTAGGGGCACAGAAGAATCGACTAAAGCGTTTTCAAACTATCTGAATTTCTATTACGACAAAAATGAAGATGGATTCGTTACCCATTCAACTTCTATGTATATTGTCGACGATAAAGATTCGATACGAGCACAACATAATATGGCAACACGGAAAAATAAAGTAGCAATCGAAGAAATCGCTAATCATCTACAACAACTAATCAAATAGTTATAGCAGTACTTTTGAATTGGGGATAGGGAGGCGAACTTTATAAAGAAATCAAGTAGAAATCCTGAATTTTCCTCACCAACGAGTAATGGACCGGATGAACAAACGAGAGTGTTGACAGATTATATCGGCCAGAAAAATTTATTTAAAATAGCCGGAATTCATGAACCACTTAGGAAATCATTGACACTCAAAAAGTTCTTCAAAAGCAAACGAAATCAGCAAGTTGTCATTTCATCATCCGGGGAGATTGACAGCTGTTTGGAAACAGAAGGTAAAGTCGCAGCAATCGGCAGAGATTTTATTATGCTAACGAATCTACAGAAACGAATTTGGATCCCCTACACGTATATTGAAACAGCAAATATCCCCTTTGGTTTTCCCTCTTATTCGAATACGTATCAGCATCATTTATATGATAATGAATTGCAAAAAAAGCTTACACTCCGATTTGGTGAGACCGTCAACAAAAGGGAAGCACTCGTCCAACAATTTTTCGAGGAGTCTTTTCGGACCAACCTTCTTTCATGGAAAGGAACAAGAGTGGAAGTCGTCTTACACGAAGAAACGGTCAGCGGAAAAATCGTGAATACGACAAAGAGCGATTTGGAGCTCATGAGCTTTGGCGTAGTGCGCAAAATTCCTTTAGATAAGATTCGCTTTGCATCTACTCTTTCCCTATTTTCATTTTTGAAAAAAGAGATGTGGACGCTGATCCGATCATTAGATAAAAAGGTAAAAGGAGGAATGGACAATGAAAAATAAAAAATGTATTCAATCCCAGGATTTCTCGGGTTTATTAAATACAGAAGTACTCATTATCACTCACGCGATGCAGCTAAATCTATTAGGTCAAGTATTCAGACCGGTTTTTTGCGGTACTGTTTCGGAAGTGGGGGCAGGGCATCTTACCTTAACGCCTGTTACTGTCAAAATGGTGAATGCCCCTTTTTATAAGTTTCCGACACCGATCAGTATCCCCCTGGAGAACATTGTTTCATTCTCGACAGAAGTGCCTTGTGATTTAGTCTTTCCGTTAACTTAAAAAGGAGATGGATACATGACACAACCAACTGAATGTCAGCCGATTAATATAATTCGTAAAGAAGGGATTAGTACTCACTTTAGTCAGAACATAAGCCAGAAAGTTTTAATTCTGACTGAAGCGTTTCCGTTTATGTTTATAGGAGAAATTATTAGTGTGGTAGATGATTTTGTGGAAATAAAAGTTCAAATAACGTCTATCCCTGCATTGGAAGGAAAAACATGGTTTGTGCATATCGACTCAATTGAAGTCTTCTATATCGAAACAGAAACAGGAATTAAAATCCCCGAATTAAAAGAGTAGAAAATGAGGTGAAGTGAGTGAAGAGACGCTACCATGTAGTAGCCATCCCCATACGGATTGTCTTGAACACGTTTGGTGACCACAATCCGAATGGCATGATGTATGTGCTCAAGGAAAATGAAGAAAAAGTGAAGCGGCTCGTAAAGAAAAATCCTTTCATGCCTGTTGATCTCGTTCAGCCGCTCTTTATCCGGGCGAATGAAGGAGATACCGTGGAAATTCTCTTTGAAAACAAACTTCCTTTCCATGCGGGTATGCATTTTCAGGAAGCAGAATACGATGTTTGCCAATCGGACGGAGCGAATGTTGGCTTCAATAAAGATACAACTATAGCTCCATGTGAAAAAATTCTATATAAGCTGCACTTAATGAAAGAAGGGAACTATTTCTTTTCCGATCTTGGAAATGTCTCGAGTGATCAGAATGGTTCCAACTCAAATGGCCTGGTAGGAGGCTTATGTGTACAAAGCCGTTTCTCTTGGTGGACTGATCCAGAAACAGGCAAGCCGATGAACAGTGGCCAATATGCAGATGTCCATCATCCTTTACTACCTTCCTTCCGAGAGTATGTGTGGATGTTTACAGATGAAATGGAAGTGAATGATTTAACAGGTAACAGGCCAATTAATCATTTCTCCAATCAAGAGGAAGAGTCATTCCACGGCGCTAATTACCGTTATGAACCGGAAAATAGACGTGAACAATTAGTTGCGGAAGGGGTTGTCTGTCCGAACTGCGAAGGTGAGGAAGTACACCATGATTCATGGGTATTCGGTGACCCGTCCACGCCGATTTTGCGAGGTTATGTCGGTGACCCTGCAAAAATACGGCTTTTCCATGGCGGAGTAAAGGAAACACATGTATTCCATTATCACGTTAACCAATGGTTCAGCGATCCAAGTGATTTGGCGTCAGAAATTTTGGATGCGCAAGCCATTAGTCCACAAAGCCATTATACAATCCAGCCTCTTTACGGTCTTGGCAGCTTGCAAGGTTCTTTCGGTGATGCAGTTATCCACTGTCATCTATATCCGCATTTCGTCGCGGGGATGTGGGGGATGAACCGAGTCTTCAATACTCTTCAAGATGGCAGTCAGTGCTATCCAAACGGGGTTCCAATCAAGTCACTTAAGCCTCTTCCCGACAGACCGGCACCGCCTAAACCAACCAAAATGAAACCTGGTTTCCCGAATTTCATTCCAGGAAAAGTCGGTATGAAAGCACCTCGTCCACCAATGGGGATTGTCGGAGGTAGAGGGCTGACTGAACTAGAGAAGAACGCAGCAATCGCAAATCCCCGACCGGGTGCTGTTTTTACCGATCCGTGTCCTGAAGGGGCACCTGTGAAGGAGTTCAACATATCTTTAATTGAGATACCCCTTATGTATAACCGTGAAGGTTGGCATGATCCAACTGGACGAATTTTCGTACTTGACGAAGATCTGGAGGATATTTGCTCGGGGAAAAAAGCACCCGAACCGCTCGTCATCCATGCATCAAGTCATACGCGCTATCAAATCAATTTCACGAACCGATTGCCGCATATCCTAGATGGCGATGCCTTCCAACTCGTCACACGAACTTACGAAGCCGGTATGCATATCCATTTTGTAAAGTTTGATGTGCTAGTAAATGATGGTGCGAATGTCGGTTGGAATTATGATTCTTCCGTTTTATCAGGTGAAACAATTCAATACTCTTATTATGCAGATACAGAGCTAAAAGCATGGTTCTTCCATGACCATTTATTCCCTGGTTCCCATCAGCAACATGGCGTCTTTGGAACAGGGGTCGTGCATCCGCGTTTTTCTAATTATCTGGATTCATCGACTGGCGAAGAATCATATCAAGGAACAGAAATCACTTGTATCAACCCACTGATTCCCGATTACAGAGACTTTGCGATATTTGCACAAGACTTCACACACTTATTCAATAAAGACGGTAAACCATTAGCACCTCCGCCATTCCCAGGTTCTGCCGATGATCCAGGACTGTTTGGAGTGAACTATAAAAATGAACCATTGCAATTTCGCTTAGGCAAAGACTGCGATCCGGCTTATACTTTCAGCTCATATGTAAAAGGAGATCCAATCACCCCGATTTTTAAAGCCTACAAGGGAGATTCGATACGGATTCGACTACTGCAAGGGGCACAGGAAGAATCTCATAGCTTTAATGTGCATGGTTTACGTTGGTTGCATGAGCGTGGAGATCTATATTCCCGATTGGAAAACCAGCAGCATATAGGCATATCCGAATCATTCACATTGGAGACCCATGTGCCACGATCGGGTGATTATTTATGGACATTTGAAACCGAAGAGGATTTATGGAATGGTCTATGGGGTCTGATTCGCGCGTTCGATGAAAAAGTTCCTGAACTAATCAAACTGCCAGATCGGCCCGAACCGGAAGAGCGTTCAAAACCTGTGCCGGAATGTACAGGTAACAAACCGCCATCAGCTGCAGATCCAACTGTAGATATAGTGGAAGGGCCCCTGCGAAAATATGATGTCGTAGCTTTTCAAACTTCGATTAAGTATAACTCATTCGGTGATCATGATCCGAATGGCATTATTTTTGCATTGCGTGAGAATATGGAAGCGATACGGGAAGGTAAAATGGAACCGGTACCTCTCATTTTACGTGGCAACGTTGGGGATACAGTCGATGTTACGTTAACTAGCTATCTGAAATCAGAGCTGTTCCCGTTCAAAGACGGAATCTCTCCATATCCGATTGTGAAGGAGCAAGCATTTTATCCGCCATCTCTACGTATTTCCCTTCATGCCCAATTACTTGATTATGATGTGAAGACATCTGCCGGAGAGACGGTAGGATTTAATGGAGATCAAACTGTTGGTCCGGGTGAATCTAGAACATATCGTTGGTATGTCGATTCCGCTGTTGGTGCGTGTGGCATGTGGGATATGGCAGATATTCGCAATCACCGTTCGCAAGGCGCGTTCGGAGCGTTTATTGCTGAGCCTAGGGGAACGGAATATTTGGATCCATATACATTGCAGCCAGTGTCAACAGGAGCGAATGTAATCCTGCGGAATCCGTACTTACCAGATACAAGGGAGTTCGTAATTGTGATGCATGACGGTGTAAGGCTGCTAGATAAAAATAACCAAGTCATTTTTGATCCTGTGGACGGTATTTTGCTTGCTCCGCCAGAGATAGACGGAGATTTGCTCGATACGTATGATCAGGGATCACGCGGCTTTAACTACCGAAGCGAGCGCCTGATTAATCGTTATCGGCAGCATGCAAAAATTCATGATGTATTTAGCTCAAACGTTTTTGGTGATCCTTCTACTCCTGTATTCGAAAGCTATGTGGGAGATCCAGTCACTATTCGATTAGTTACACCTGCTGAAAGACGAAGAACTCATACATTCCACCTGCACGGTCACCGTTGGAAATTTGATTCGAAAAATATTCATTCACGGACAGAATCCTATGTCGGATTTAATGTTGCGGGAGCTAAGAGAAATTTAGAGTTGCTTGGCGGTGCAGGAGCTTATAGCGGATTCTACGGAGACTTCATGTATCGGTCAGGAAACATTCGCTGGGATATCGAGCAAGGGATGTGGGGGATTATGAGAGTGTTCAAAGAGCTTAAAACGCATCTCCCAAAACTAGATAACTAGTCTGTTGAAAAATAGGAGGTGTAAAAATGGGGAACAAAAGAATAAAGAAAAAACGGCAGAAAAAACAAATGCAAAAACCGGACTTCTTTATACCAAAAAAATGCTTTCCTAGACGGGCAGTAAGTCCAGAATTGCCATCTCCAGAAAGCTGTCTTCCTCTTGAAAAACGTGAGGAAGTAGACGAGAAAATTGCAGAAACCAATCGGTTATTACTGGATTTAGCACTTGACGATAACCGGTCCATTCAAGAAACGTTTCAACGGGCTTTCGACGGGCTGATTGGTCTAGAAGTAGAAATAATAAATCCTTTAAATGAAACCATTTCCGGAGTAGTGATGAGGGCGGCATATGATTTCATCCTACTAAGCCGAGAAGATTATAAAATCATCGTACCATACGAGCAGATTGAATCGGTCAAATCCTCGGGCTACTATTCTGAACAATTGCCAAAGGCCAATTTAAAGAATATCGACCCACATTTACGTAGGAAGCTAACATTTCAGTTTGGAAAAGTCGTTGCCTCTTCTCCAGAACTTATTCAGCTATTCTTCAAAATTCCATTAGCGGTCTATTTGCTGTTGTTTGTGGACCAGACCATAAAAGTAAGAGTGGGTGCAGTACTGTTCGAAGGCGTACTTGTGAATTTGAATAAAGAGTCGATTGTATTGAAGTTGGCTAATGACACAAGGATCATTTCAATCCGAAATATTGGTCATATCCTAATTAGTAAATAAACAATCAGTCCCTGTAAACTCGGGGACTGGTTGTTTGATTTTTTATATTACTTGGTAGGGTTTTTAGAAGGGCAACCCCCTAGTGTCTTTACAGATGATATTTTGTCGATTGGAAATAGCAATGTTTCCCCGATGGGATGTCCTCTTTTCATTCCTATTAACTTATCAGTACAATCAGGGTCTATAGACAAATCTTCCGGTTTCCCGTTTATGAATAACTCGACAAAATTGGAGCCAACAAAAACAATAGTACCCTCAACGATTTCATCATTGTTTAACTGGAACTCTACTTCACAACAAACCATTTGGCGCAAACGAAAGTTAAGACCGTTTTGCAGACCGCCTAAACGAACCATAAAGCACGGACAGCATAAGTCTTTTCTACAACGGGTGCAGTATTTTTTACAGTGCTTCCGACAATAATTCTTCTCATCACATTTACAATTAACTGGCTTTCTCAAAGCATTCACCTCCCACTGTTCTTTGTAGTATATGAATATCTGGCACTTGTGAGATAATGTAACAACCTAAGAAAGTTATAGAGTCTAGGGATTCATTTTTAAAAATAAATAGTGAATGTATTTCAATCAACTATCCAGACACTTACTTTTTCATAATATTTATATGGCGTAGTGTACAAACGAAGAGGCGAGTTCGCATGTTATACATAACGAAATGACGTTGGGAAAATTAAAAAGCACTCTTCGAATCATGTAGATTCAAAGAGTGCTCCTTTACATAGTATTAGTTATCTAAACTCTTGATGAATTGTAAGACCTCGTCCGCGGTAGACAGGGAAAGAATATGATCTATCTGACTTTCCAAAGCGGTCTTAGACAGGTTCTGAATTTGTGAACGTGCACGAAGTATTGAAGATGCACTCATGGAAAACTCATCTAATCCCATCCCGAGCAATATAGGAATTGCCGTTTCGTCACGTGCCATTTCTCCACACATGCCTACTGCTTTACCTTCTTTATGAGCCGCGTCAATAATCAATTTAATAAAGCGCAAAATTGACGGATTATATGGTTGGTAAAGGTAAGATACGTTTTCATTCATCCGATCAGCGGCCATCGTATACTGAATTAAATCATTTGAACCAATTGAGAAGAAATCTACTTCCTTGGCAAAGACATCAGCCAATATAGCCACAGCCGGCGTTTCAACCATAATACCGAGTTGAATCGTTTCGTTTACCTCGACTTTATCACTGATGAGTTGTTGTTTTACGTCTAAGAATATTTCTTTTGCTTGCCTGAATTCATCAATTGTTGTAATCATTGGAAACATGATCCGCAAGTTTCCATATATACTAGCACGCAATAACGCACGTAGCTGCGTTCTAAACATATCTTCATTATCGAGACATAGGCGAATAGCTCGTAAACCTAAGAATGGATTGGCTTCATGCGGTATTTGTAAATAAGATAATTCTTTATCTCCACCAATGTCCAGAGTTCGAACAACGGTAGCGCTTCCGTTCATTTGTTTTAACACACTTTTATAAGCTTCGAACTGTTCATCTTCGGTCGGAAATTGTTCTTTTTCCATGTAAAGAAACTCCGTGCGAAATAAACCAATGGTTTCCCCGCCATTTTTTAAAACACTTTCAACATCGTCAGGAGTTCCAATATTTCCTGCTAATTCAACGCGATGACCATCAAGCGTGATAGTAGGTTCATGCGCAAGCAATTGCCATTCTGCCTTTTGCTTAGCAAATGCTTGTTGCTTTTTTTGATAGTCGACTAATGTATCTGCGTCAGGGTTCACAATAACATTCCCAACTTCCCCGTCAACAATAATGATTTCGCCGTTTTGAATCGTAGCCATTGCCGTTTTGCTTCCGACAACGGCTGGAATCTCCAGTGTTCTCGCTAAAATTGCAGAGTGAGAAGTAGGCCCCCCAATATCCGTCACAAATCCTTTAATCAGTTCGGGATTCAGTTGAACAGTATGAGAAGGCGTCAAGTCTTCCGCAATGATAACGACCTCTTGTGTAATATCTTCGGGTGTTTGAATGCTTACGCCAAGCAAATGGGAAAGGATTCGTTTCGTCACATCCCGAATATCAGCGGCACGTTCTCTCATATATGGATCGTCCATCGCTTCGAAAATGGACACGTATAAGTTTGCCGCTTCTTGTACCGCATATTCGGCGTTCACGTGTTGCGTTTGAATCATATCTGTAATAGCAGCGTGTAATTCTGGATCGTCGAGAACGAGTAAATGTGCACTGAAAATAGCTGCTTCCTGATCACTGAACTTTTCCTGTGTCTGTTTCTGAATAGTCGTCAATTCTGATCGGGAATGGGAAAGTGCGATTTGTAGACGATTTATCTCCGCTGACACGTCTGAAATGGATTCCTTCAGTACAGTCAACTCAGCATTTTCTAGACGAAAGGCCTTGGCGATAGAAATACCATTGGAGGCTGCTATGCCCTGAAGGATTTTTTCCATTAGTCTTCTGCGCCTTCAGAACGTAATAATTCCTCCAACTTATTCATTGCTTCTTTTTCATCATCCCCATCTGCAATTAACGTAATGGTAGATCCTGCAGCGACACCAAGTGACATCACACCAAGAATTGATTTTAGATTTACCTTCTTTTCTTTATATTCAAGTGAAAGTTCTGATTTGAAAGGAGTAGCGGCAGCGACCAATTGGGCAGCTGGACGTGCGTGAAGCCCTTCACCATTGCGAAATACGAATTGTTTTTTTATCATTACGATAACCTCCTATGAATTGTTTTGAATGTTTTTGACTGCTTATGAATGATTATGATAGATTTTATTGAAAAATTCAAGTAATATGTTGTTATTGATAGAAAAGGTGGGTTGCGCATGCTGACAAATGAACGATATGAATTAATCTTAAAAAAATTGGCTACTTATAAAACGGTGAAGATTACGGAATTAGTAGAGGCAACCGGCGCATCTGAATCTACCATTCGAAGAGATTTAACTGAACTCGAAACGCTCAATAAACTTCAACGTATTCATGGTGGGGCCACAATGCCAGATCGAGATATGCAAGAGCTAAGCATTTCAGCCAAGTCGGAAAAATATTTCTCAGAAAAAGTAAAAGTCGCATCCTTGGCAGCTAGTATAGTCAAAGAAGGGGATTTCATTTATCTTGATGCGGGGACAACTACGTTTCACATGATACCTTTTCTAAAAGATCGTAATATAACGGTGGTAACAAATGGGCTGACACATGTGGAATCACTAACTGAGTATGGCATTTCCACTTATTTAATTGGAGGCCATGTCAAAGCTACGACAGGTGCGCTCGTTGGGCAACAAGCTAGGAACTCGTTGAAACAATATCATTTCAATAAATGTTTTTTGGGTACGAATGGGGTTGATCCTGTTCACGGATATTCGACGCCAGATCCTGATGAGGTCACTGTGAAAAGTTTGGCAGCAGAGCAATCAAGAACTACTTATATAGTGGCGGATCATTCCAAAGTGAATAGAAACAGTTTCATTAAATTTTTATCTATAGAAGAAGCAGTGTTGCTTATTGACGAAATACCAGATGATATTCTAAATGAACTAGAAGAAAAAACGTTAGTAAAGGTGGTACAGAAATGATTTTCACATGTACATTCATGCCGACAGTAGACTATACTGCTTACTTATCTAATTTTGAGCGTGGAGAACTGAATCGTACAAATGAAGTGTATTACTATCCAGGAGGAAAAGGTATTAACGTATCACGGGTAGTTCACAGACTAGGTGTAGATACGGTAGCATGCGGTTTCATTGGAGGCTTCACAGGCGACTATATTGAGGACTTTTTACAAAAAGAAGGTATAAAAACTGATTTTATTCGCACCGCAGATATTACCCGAATCAATGTGAAAATTAAATCCACTGATGAAACGGAGTTAAATGGGCCTGGGCCGAGTTTAAATGAAAAAAATATTCAAGATCTTCTTGAGCGAATTGGACGACTAACTGAAAATGACTGGTTAGTGATTGCAGGAAGAATACCAGAGTCTCTACCTTCGTCATTCTTATCTGAACTTGCCGCACTTTGTGAAAAAAATAAAGTGAAGTTTGTAGTGGATACATCAGGACCTGCTTTGAAACAGATCATGGAAGTAACTAAGCCATTCTTAATCAAGCCGAATGAACAGGAACTTGGAGAATTGGTTGGTAAGCCCATTCATAGTAAACAAGAAGCAGTTGGTTATGCCAAAAAACTAGTAAGTGAAGGTGTTCAACATGTGGTGATATCGATGGGCAAAGAAGGGGCGCTCTATGTATCAGCTAACGAAACATTGGCAGCCACTGCACCAAAAGGTAAGCTCGTCAATTCGGTAGGTGCGGGGGACTCACTAGTATCAGGTTTTATCGCATCCTTCTCCAAAGATGGACATGCGGGAAATGCTTTTAGATATGGAGTTGCTAGCGGTAGTGCCACCGCTTTCCAGTCCGATTTATGTGAAAAGGAAGATGTTGAGTCATTATTGAGTCAAGTGATCATTACGAAATTATAGGAAGAGGTGCTATTCTATGAAAATCACACAGTTATTGACAGAGGATACAATCAACCTTCATTTACAATCTAGATCGAAGGATACGGTTTTGTCCGAAATGATTCAGCAGTTATATGATGCAGGGAAGTTACGTGACAAAGAACAGTTCACGAATGATATTCTGCATCGCGAAAGTCAGAGCACAACGGGTATTGGTGAAGGAATCGCTATTCCACACGCGAAGTCAGCTGCTGTTCAGACGCCTGCTATCGCATTTGGCCGTTCTTTAGAAGGTGTGGACTTTGATTCGCTCGATAGCCAACCGGCACATTTGTTTTTCATGATTGCAGCGAGTGAAGGGGCGAACGACGACCATTTAGATGCACTGTCTAGATTAGCGACATTTTTGATGGATACTTCATTTCGCGATAAAATCTTGTCTGCACAAACAGCAGCGGACGTATTGCAAGCGGTTAATGATAAAGAGTCGGAGTTAGATGAAGAGGTAACAGAAGATGTACAAACCAAGCAAGAAGAGAAATCAGCGGTACGTTTGCTAGCGGTTACGGCTTGTCCGACTGGAATAGCGCATACCTATATGGCTGCCGAAAAATTGAATGAGAGAGCAAAAGAACGTGGTCTTTCATTAAAGGTAGAAACAAACGGTTCATCGGGTGTGAAGAATAGATTAACGGATGCAGAAATAGCAGAAGCGGATGCCATTATTGTGGCAGCAGATACGAAAGTGGAGATGGCACGATTCGCTGGGAAACATGTGATCCAGACGAAAGTTGGAGATGCTATCTATGAAACGGATACATTACTCGACAGAGCGATTAAAAAAGATGCACCGATTTATCAGCTAGAAAAAGGTCAGGAAGATACCTCATCGAGTGACAAGAAGAATGGATTTTATAAACATTTGATGAATGGTGTATCAAATATGCTTCCGTTCGTCGTTGGTGGAGGAATTTTGATAGCGCTCTCTTTCTTCTGGGGAATCGAATCTTCTAATCCAGACAGTCCTGAATACAATGCCTTTGCTGCTATGCTTAATACTATTGGTGGCGGAAAAGCATTCTTCCTTATGGTCCCTGTATTGGCTGGCTTCATAGCCTCAAGCATAGCCGATCGTCCTGGTTTTGCTCCCGGTATGATCGGGGGTCTGATAGCCATCACCGTTTCAGGCGTAGATGGAGTAGGCGGTGGTTCAGGATTTTTAGGCGGTCTTATTGCAGGGTTTTTGGCAGGGTATATTACTTTACTCGTTAAGAAACTATTTGCTCGTTTACCTAATTCACTAGAGGGATTAAAACCCGTGCTATTTTATCCCGTTTTTAGTATTGCAGCGACAGGATTAATTATGTTGCTTATCAATCCACAATTGGCCAAGCTATACACAGGATTTTCCGCTTTCCTTGAAGGGATGGGCGGTACGAATCAAATTTTGGTAGGGTTAGTCATCGGAGGAATGATGGCTGTCGATATGGGAGGTCCGGTCAATAAAGCGGCATACACATTTGGAATTGCCATGCTTGACGCACAGAACTTCCAATTTATCGCTGCAGTAATGGCTGGCGGAATGGTGCCACCGCTTGGTATGGCGATCGCGACTACATTATTTAAAAATCGCTATACAAAGACTGAGCGTGAAGCAGGGAAAACGGCGTATGTGCTCGGGGCATGCTTCATAACGGAAGGTGTCATTCCGTTTGCCGCTGCTGATCCATTGCGAGTTATTCCGGCTTCGGTAGTTGGGGCTGCGACTGCAGGTGCATTAACGATGGCATTTGATATCGCTTTACGTGCACCTCACGGAGGAATCTTTGTCATGGGACTCGTTGAAGGTGGAATCAGTAAGATTCTACTGTATGCATCCGCAATAATTATTGGTTCGGTCATTACAGGCCTAATTGCCGGCTTGTTACGAAAGAAGCCTGTTTGATATCAAATGATATAACTAGTAACGGCTGGCCGCGCTATGTCGTTAGTTGACATAGCGTGGCCAGCTTTTTACTCTTTATATCCAATCTTACCGCAACATGGTAAACTATGTAAGATGCATATATTTGTATGGGTCGGGGAAATTTTACAATATAAAGTATGAAGGAATTTTTAACTATGTGGGAACGTTGAGGACAAAACACTATCGAAAAGGGGAATAGCTACATGGGATTGTTTGATGGACTCTTAGGGAATGCTTCTGTCGTAAACAATGAAGAAGTGGAGAAAGAACTGGAATTGATCCTGGCGGAAGGTGAAGAAGTGGAAGCTGCGTTTAAGATAGTGCGCGATTTAATTGTATTTACGAAAACGCGATTAATACTAGTTGATAAGCAAGGAATCACAGGAAAGAAAGTGGAATACCATTCGGTGCCATTTAAAAGCATCTCCCATTATAGTGTAGAAACTGCGGGTACATTTGATATGGATGCAGAATTGAAAATCTGGATATCAAGCTCACTGACTCCACATATTGAAAAACAGTTTAGAAAAGATAAAGCTATTTATGATATTCAAAAAATATTAGCAACGGTTTGTGTTTAAACTACATTACACTTAATGAAGCGGTACTTTCTGTAATAGAAAGTGCCACTTCATCCTTACTTCATTTTTGGTGATGTAACGTTTTCATACGCAATAAGTGTCACACCTAATTTATCTTCCAAGCGATTCAGTGCATGTAAATCATCGGTGCTCAATTCCGCAAGCGTCGCATCTTTATTTGTCATCTACATACCTTCCTTTCCTAGTTTACATCTATAGTGGCTAAATCGTTTCAACCTATACATACGAGAAATTAGGAGGCCATGACATGTACGATCCAACCGTATTTGAAAACTTAAAAGTTGCATTTGAGAATCATCTGTATGACTTGGACAACTTGGAACAAGCAGTCCATATTTTACATCGTAGTGATCAATTGGATTTAGCGATGATGGCTAGGGAGTGTACCATTCGTTTTTCAAAAGTTGGCTTTCCGACTGTCCTCGTCGATCTTACGTTACATTCTTCACTCAAGGATTTGGCGGATGAAATACTTGAAATTAAAGGCACGGATCCAGGCTGCCTGCTTACATTGCTCGTCCGAACATGTATTCAAGATGTAGATAAAGAATGTGAAGAGATTGCGTGTATTCTTCGTACCGTATGGGAAAACGATGTCAGTTACACACAAACGCTCAGCTTCCGCCATGAACAAACAGAGCCAGGGTTCATGAACCGGATCAACATTCATTTCAAACCAAAATTAACTGAAGAACATATGGGTGAAATCGACGCATTCCTAAAAAGTGTACTGGACATGATGGAGCAAATTGGTGAGGTGTCAAAACGTTAGAAAAAGCGCTTCATTTTATTTTTTAAATCGATTTCCAGTGTTCACATAAATCAATGCAAAGCCGAGTACTGCCACAAAAAGTGATAGCCCCACTATGAAATATATATCATTCTTCAGCAGTTCACTAACTGCGAACAAACCGACACAAAAACTTAAAGAGAACATAATCTTCGCCATGAATTTGCATAACGCACGTTCATTGATCTGCATCTTTTTCTCCATGGGCATCGTATTGTAGCCCGAAAGCAGTGATGCACCTTTCCCTTGCCAAAGTGCGATACCGTACACAATAAATGCAAGTAGAATGACGATATCCAGTAGCAAGCCGACCATAATCATCCCTCGTTTCATAAAAAATAGAGTGAACTCTGTAACGAGTTCACTCTATTCTACCTGATTAACCGGTAGCCTGACGAGTCTTTCTAGTCATCGATAACGAGATAGCCGCACAAATGAATGCGATGATGACAAGTATACCGCCGACAGCGGGCATATTCGTCACAGTGTCCGTCTGGCTATACACGATGCCACCGACACCAGAACCAAGCGCGATTCCGACTTGCAAGGCCGAGTTATTGAAACTCTGGTGCACATCGGATGTGACCGGATCACTTTGAATAATGTAATCCTGTTGTGCTGGTGCCAACGCCCAGCTCAATCCGCCCCAAACCATCATGAAGATGATGAATAGTGGAATCGAGAATGTAGAGTAAGGCAGGATGAATAAACTAATCGCAAATGCACCAAGAATGAGTAAAATACTTTTCTTGGAACCAAGACGGGTTGCCAGTCCGCCGCCAAATGCTCCACCTGCTACAGCCGCTAGTCCAAATAAGAAGTAGAATACACTAATCCAATATGGACTCAATTGCATCGTGGTCTCTAGGAACGGTGTAAAATATGCATACACGGTGTAATGACCTGCGAGCATGAACATCGTTGCCATATGAGCAAAGAAAATCTTTTTATTCGCCAATGCTTTAATTTGAACGGAAAGCGGCTGTACTTCGCCAGTAGGAATCTTCTCTAGAAACTTGGAAATCAATACAATTGAACCGACTGTCAAAAGTGAAATGCCTAGGAATACAGTTCGCCATCCAAAAGCATTTGTTATAACAATCCCAATCGGTACACCGAGCACAAGTGAAGAACTGATTCCCATATAAATATAGCCAAGTGACTTTGCTCGGACTCTAGGCTCCACCATACGTGCTGTAATCGTTAGCGACAGCACAATGACGAGTGCCGCACTTGCAGCTGTCAAAACACGGGCTGCCATCATTAAACCGAATGTTGGACTAAAATATGTCAGAATGTTTCCTAATAAAAATACAAAAAGCGTGAGTAAATATAATTTCTTGCGCTCTACTTTCGCGGTTAGTGATAATAACACAGGTCCTGCTACCGCGTACACGAGAGCGAATACTGTAATTAGTTGTCCGGCTGTTGCAATTGAAACATTTAAATCATCAGCAATGACGGGCAAAATCCCACCGACCACCAATTCTACTAGCCCAACAGTAATAGCGGACACTGCCAATAATAAAACACGTAAATCCAAAACAATTCCTCCTACTAGTGTCTCAACACAGTTTTTTGAATAGAAAAATCCTGATTACAAAAATGATTTTGTAATCAGGATTTAACGGTTCCTGGTAGAGACCCTCGAACCATATTATCGAGGTTATACATGTTGATTCCGTAATGAAATTTTCTATTGTTCAATTTATCATGGAATGTGAGATATGGCAAGTTAGACAGTTAGTAATCTAAAGTAAAAGGTACATTCATTCTGCTCAATAGGATAGTTGCAATGGTCTCAAGTTGTAAAAATGATTATAATCAAGTATACTTTTCCCGATAAACTTGTCCGAATTAATACAGTGATAAAGGATGGATATACATGACATTTGAAGAAATATTGCCACGTTTGAAAGCTGGAGAGAAAGTAATCCGTAGCAACTGGGGTGGAGCGGAGTTATATGTGAAACTAGTAGGAGAGAGCGAACAGGACGGCAAGAAGTTAAATCCTTATTTCGTGATTGACGTAACGGGTGAAGGATACACCATGTTCACACCAACTGTTTGTGACTTGCTTGCGGAAGATTGGGTAATCGTAGAATAATACAATGAATCGAAGCCCATGAGCCATCATGGGCTTTTTTACATAGGAGGATATTATGAAATTTGAAGAATTTACAGAGAAGGCAGTTCTAGTGACTGGTGCAGCTTCAGGTATTGGTCAAGCACAAGCCAAAGCATTTTTAGAGAATGGAGCAAATGTCTTTGCGTTTGATATAAATGAAGGGGGTCTCTCGAAATTACAACAAGAGTATCCGTTACAGTTTGCCTATACGATTGGCAATGTCAGTGTAAAGAATGATGTAGCACATGTGGTGAAGGAAGCATGTAAAGTATTTGGTAAAATAGACATTTTATTAAACACAGCAGGTGTACTGGACGGTTTTGCGAAAACTTTGGATACTGATGAAGCATTATGGGATAAAATTATGGATACGAATGTTAAAGGTACATATTTTATGACGAATGAAATATTGCCACATATGATCGCGCGCAAGTCAGGTATCATTGTCAATATGGCATCCATTGCAGGTCTTGTAGCCGGTGGTGGCGGGGCAGCCTATACGGCATCCAAACATGCCATTATCGGTTATACAAAGCAACTGGACATGGATTACTGCCGTGAGGGAATTCGTGCGAACGCGATTGCACCAGGCGCAATTCAGACTCCGATGAACCAAGCGGATTTCGCAGGAGATGGTGAAATGGCAAAGTGGGTAGCGGAGGAAACACCTGCAGGGCGCTGGGCACAGCCGAGTGAGGTCGCGAGCTTAACCTTATACTTAGCTAGTTCAGCGGCTGATTATATTCATGGGACGGTTGTTCCGATTGATGGGGGATGGACAGCAAAATAAAGCTTTTGTATTATAGGGAACTCTGTTATAATACCGAAGCAAGCAAATTCTGTTTGCACTACGGCACTTTTGATCGAGCGATAGGCTCTTTCTTCCTTTGGTCGTAGTTATTACTGGAACAGCAACTAGGCTGTTTCATAAAGGAGAAAATAAAATGAGTATGTCTTATGTAAAAGATTCACCTAAGAGTAAGAGTACGGTGAATGAACTGACCAAAACAGCTCTTGTCGCAGCCTTGTATGTGGCGGTGACATTTGTTTTTGCGGTTATCAGTTTTGGCGCAATCCAACTGCGTTTGTCAGAGATGTTCAATTATCTGGCTTTGTATAATAAACGATACGTAATCGGTGTCACGCTAGGTGTCATGTTCGCAAACTTTATGTCACCCACATGGATATTGGATGTGCCGATTGGCTCTATGGCTACGTTAGTCGCATTATTAATATGTCGTGCGCTGACAAAGAAAATTAAAAATGATATCGTCAAAATGGTGATCACTGCTATTGTGTTTGCATTGTCTATGTGCGCAATTGCTGCTCAATTGACAATTTTGCTTGGTTTCCCATTTTGGGCTACATGGCTGACAGCGGGAATCGGTGAGTTATTATCTATGACAATTGGCGGAGTTATTATATACACATTGAATAAAAAAATAGATTTGTCCAAATAAAAGAGAGCATATTCGCAGATTTTGTGAATATGCTCTCTTTCTATCTTACTCAAAATATGCTTAGTATAACTACCTTTTTCTAATGCCACAATCGTTTGCCGTGTAACTCCAACTTGTCCTGCAAGTGTTCCTTGTGTTATATCCATTCGTGCACGCAATTCTTTTACTCGATTTTTGATCACGTAACTCATCAGCTAGTCTAGTACAGAGGTATAATAAACTTTACAAAATGTCTAGTCGGCTATACATTCATTTAGATAAAAAACGCAGGTATTCAAGTTGTAATCTAGATCTAGAACTATGTAAAAGGATGTTTCGAGAAGCAATATCACTTCTTGAGACATCCTTTTCATATAATTATTCTGATGCTTTCCTATTCTGTTGTTGTGGATTCTTAATCAGAAGTGCCAATAGTAGACCAACAATAGATATACAACCTGAAACAAGGAAAGCCGTGTTAACCCCATGAATTTGTCCTGCAGCTGTTCCGTTATCTAGATCGGATGTGATCGTGACTGTAACAAGTGCGGCAGTTCCGAGAGATCCTGAAATTTGTCGGAATGTATTATTCATTGCTGTACCATGAGAAATCAAATGATTCGGTAGCTGATTGAGACCTAGTGTAGTGGAAGGCATCATAATCATCGCAATGATCAACATTCTTACGGTGTTCAATATAGCTAAATATGTAAGTGAAACTGCTCCGACAATTAATGAAATCAAAATATTTGCATGGAGCCAGTCACACTACGTTTAAAAACATGTAATGGGGACAATATGAAGGTAATACGACCATTTCTTAAGGGGGAAGGCCAACATGAAAAAAGCTGTATTTCTAGATCGAGATGGTGTGATTAATGAAGTGTTAACGAATCGAGTGAAATTTGTGAATGAACCTAGCCAATTATATTTTTTGCCGGGAGTAGCAGAGGCGATTAAACAATTGAATCAATGGTTTGATTATATATTTGTTGTAACAAATCAAGGCGGTGTCGGTCTTGGTTACATGAAAGAATCTACATTGAAATCCATTCATGATCATATGATAGCAGAGCTCGCAAAGGAAGGTGGGGTAGTTAACGAAGTCGCTTATTGTCCTCATAAGCCGAAGTCTGGTTGTGATTGCCGAAAGCCGCACAGTAAACTAATAGAAAATCTCGCTATGAAATATGACGTAAACTTGTCCGCGTCATATATGATAGGCGATACAGATACAGACATTATTGCGGGAAAGAGAGCAGGTACTAAAACCGTCTTCCTAGGCACAACAGATCCACTAGCCGATGCAGTATATCCCGATCTGCTTCATGCGGTTCCTTGGATCATCGACGATATGGAAAAGTGAAAAGTAAAGGGGGATACTTCATCACTAGTAGATTCCGCTTCACATGTTTATTCAGTCAATTGGTAGAGTGATGAATCCTAGTATAATCTACCCAATCACTTCAAGATCCAACTGACTTCGATTGCCCTAACTCCTGATACTGGTAGTAAATGCCCCAAAGATATAGACATTTGGGGCACTTCATTTTCTTGCATCATTGCCTTCTTCACAGATCAGCATAGATAAATTCTGCGTCAGCGTTCAAGCATTTGTTATGATCACTCTATTGAAAAGTGCTAGTGATAAAGTATTACAATATGCTATAATTGTTGGAAATGATAAAAAAGTGGTTCTAATTACTCTTGTTTTTGTACAAAGTGAATAATTTATTAAAACTACTTTAGAGACAATAGAATACATGTGTACTAGTGGACGGGAGCTGCGTATGAAAAGGTTAGTAGTATTTGTGATGATTATAGTATTTTTACTCATTGTACCTGTAGGATTATGGTTTTTGAAAGATAATCAACCGATGAAAGTAGCTATTATAGATAAATCAGCAGTGGAAAATTTACATACAAAGCATCTTGGGGTTAGTTGGGTATTGAATTATGTAAAAGTAAAGGCTTCGCATAACAAACCATTTGATCCAGCGCGTGACTATTATGGCGGATTCACAGTAGTACAAGGAAAGGGTATTTCTGAGTTAAATCCACTACCACAAGATTATATGGAAAAAGATATCATTTACTTGGCAAACACAGACAGTATCGATGAACGTACAGTAGAAACGAAAGATCCTGTGCTTGCAGCCTACGAGGATGATCATGGCGGACTACAAGAAATAGAATGGCAACGAATAGTGAAAAGACTTAATTCAAAAAAGCCTTCGTTGTTTATAGCGGAGTATAATTCGTTTTCTGCCCCCACTTCAGAAAAAGTACGTACACGTGTTGAAGATCGAATGGGATTAAAGTTTTCTGGTTGGCAAGGTCGTTATATGGAAGAACTTGATCCACAAAAAAATGCAGAGTTGCAAAGCATTCTTTCCGAACAATTAGCAGGGTGGACATATAGTGGGCCTGGTTTTCTGTTAATGAATAATACTACAGGGGAAGTTCTTGCATTGAAAAAAAGTGAAGAATTTTCAAACGAAGGTATTCAGCTCACATTTACGGACATCGGTACGGAGCGATTAAACGTCACAGGTTCGCATCGTTTTCATTCCTGGTTCGATATCGTTACAGCGGAGCAAGGTGAATCATTAGCGGTGTATGAGTGGAATCTTACCGGAAAAGGAAAAAAGCTGTTAGATGAAAAAGGAATCCCTACTCAATTCGATGCAGTGATTCGTCACACATCCGGTGTTTCGGAGAGCATGTATTTTTCTGGCGATTTCAGCAGTGTGGAAAATTTCCCTTCTATATATCAAGTAAAAGGAATAGCAAAAGTCTATGCAACGATTCAAAGATCCCCTGAGAAAACATTCTTCTGGTCAGCTTATGTACCTATGATGCAAGGGGTCCTAGCTAAGTTCGGTCAGGTGGAGGCAAAGGATGTTAAAGAATCGAAGCATGACGGAGTACAGATGACATCACGAATGAATGGAAAGTATTTGGAGGTTCTTTCAGAAGGAAAATGGACTCCGATGAGTGTGAAAGGTGTAAATGTTGGAATGGGGAAACCGGGAGCATTTCCTGGAGAAGCTGCCATCACAGAAGAAGAATATTACAGATGGTTCGAAGCTATTGGCGAGATGAACGCCAATACTATACGCGTCTACACGCTTCATCCACCTGACTTTTATCACGCATTAAAAGCGTATAACGATGTACACGATACACCTATATATGTCATGCATGGTGTATGGATTAATGAAGAAAAACTGGAAGAGTCATTGGATGCTTTTGAAAAAGAGAATTTGAAAGATTTCCAAAAAGAAATGATTCAACTTGTCGATGTCATTCACGGAAATGCTACTGTACCACCACGTCCTGGTCATGCATCAGGTGTGTATGATGCAGATATTTCCCAATGGGTCACAGCATGGATGATTGGAATCGAATGGTACCCATTCATGGTAGAAAACACGAATAAGTTATATCCTGACTTAGGAGAATATAATGGAAAGTATTTTGAAACAAAAGGTGCTGCAGCATTCGAATATTGGCTGGCGGAGCAAATGGATATCCTCGTCTCGCATGAGGTGAGTAACTACCAGCAAATTCGACCGATGAGCTTTGTCAACTGGGTGACAACGGATTTGTTGACACATCCGTCTGATTCATCTAGTCAGGAAGATATGGTATCCGTTAATCCAAATCTACTCTACACGAAAGGCGAGATGGAGAAGGCGGGTCAATTTGCATCCTATCATGTATATCCATATTATCCGGATTTTTTGAATTACGAGAAAAAGTATCGTGAGTTTATTGATTTCAGAGGTCAGAAGAATAACTACGCTGGCTATTTAAAAGATTTACATGAAGCACATCGAATACCGATTCTGATTTCAGAATTTGGGATTCCTGCCTCGAGAGGAAAAGCACATGAAAATCCATTTGGTTGGAACCAAGGTTTTATATCGGAAGACCAACAAGGTGAAATATTGATGCATTTATATGAAGATATATTGCATGAGAATTTAATGGGTGGACTAGTATTTTCATGGCAAGATGAATGGTTTAAACGAACGTGGAACACAGCAGAATATGATAATCCAGATCGTCGTCCTTACTGGTCTAACACACAGACAAATGAACAAAAATTCGGTCTGCTTAGCTTTGATCCATTAAAAATAAAAGTTGCGGGATATGAAGAGGAATGGACAGGAGAACCGATGTACAAGAACAAGCAAGGTACGCTTGAGAAAATGTATGTAGATCATGACGAAACCTTTTTGTACATTCGGATAGATTATGATGAATCCAAAATAGGTGCAACTGACGTCGTAAATATTCTCTTTGACACGATACCAGGACGTGGAAATACACGCGCTAGTAGAATAGAGGGTATACAATTTACTAATGGACTAGAGTTCATTGCTAAAATTAACGGTGCCAAATCACGAATGTTGATTGATCCTCATTATGATCTGTTCCACCATGACTACGGTAAAGATGTAGGATATAATCCGAAAAAAGAAATGAAAAATCGAACGAATCAATTCATTCCTATGCAGTATGCGTTAAATAAAGAATATTTTGTCGCAAATGAAAAACGCACGATTCCATTCAGTTCCTATGAAACCGGAAAACTTCGGGAAGGAAATGGAGATCCCGATGCGACTGATTATGACTCGTTAGCAGATTATCATATGCGTGATGGCATGCTGGAGCTACGTATTCCATGGATGTTGTTACAGGCAAAAGATCCAAGTACAAAAGAGTTTATCGAGAATCTGTTGGCGGATGGTACCAAAACAAGCATTCACATTGAGGAACTATTTATTGGAGCGGTATTAACATCAAAAGATGGCAAAGTACTAGAGTCATTTCCTGCGCTTCATGACATGAAGTTGGATTCAATGAAAAGTTATACATGGGATAATTGGCAAGTTCCGATGTATGAAGAACGATTGAAGAAATCTTATTATTATTTGCAAGATGCATTTAAAGCGAAGTGATGGAAAGATTCATATAAAGAAAGAACAGAAGTCCATATGTGGACTTCTGTTCTTTTTCGTATAGTGAAATTTGATTACCAGGAAGATGTAAGTATTTTTAATTGAAATATTTAAAACACCTACTTTATTACTTATCAAAATTACATAATATGAACTGAAAATAAATGAACGTTTCCATAGTTTTATGATATAGTATGGAATGCATTTAAAATTAAAACAGCATATTAATGGAGGAAGTTATGTCGGATCTAAAGTTACCTACTAAAAGATTTAGACCCGAAATAGAAGGGGTACGAACGGTCGCAACGTTATTGATCGCCATTTATCATATATGGTTTGGTAGGGTGTCTGGTGGAATCGATGTGTTCTTCGTTATTTCAGGCTATTTGATGACGTTATCCATCATCACGCGAATAGAACGAACGGGATCAGTGAATTTTGTCGAATATTTTCTGAGTTTAACGAGAAGGCTATTACCTCAAGCTACAGTAGTGTTAATATTCACAGGAATTTTTGCAGTGATTCTTTTGCCGAAGTTCGAATGGGGAGAAATTATCAGGCATATGATAGCTTCCACGTTTTATTTTGAAAACTGGCGGTTAGCATTAGATTCTATCGACTATTTGGCGCAAGATAATTTACCTAGTCCGTTTCAACATTTTTGGTCACTCAGTGTGCAAGGTCAATTTTATCTCATCTGGCCTATTTTGCTAGCATCTATTTATTATATTGCACGAAAGCTTTTGAAAACACCTGTATATAAGACCTTACTCGGTTCGCTTATCATAGTATGTATAGGTTCACTTGCTTTTTCCGTCTATCAAACACATGTCAACCAGCCTTTTGCATACTTCAATACATTCACGAGGATATGGGAATTTAGTATCGGTGGAATTTTTGCTTTACTATCGCCATACCTGTTTTTCAATAAAAGATGGAGTGTGATTTTAGGGTGGCTAGGCCTTGCGATTATTGGATTTACTGGATTTTTGTTCCCAGTATCTACTGTGTTTCCTGGATATTTGGCTTTGATTCCTATTAGCGGAGTAGTACTTATATTAATCGCCTCTGAAAGTATAACGATATATGGTGTCAATCGATTTTTAGCGACAAAGCCTCTGATCTATCTCGGTAGTCTTACATATGGTGTGTATTTATGGCATTGGCCGTTGCTGATTTTCTATCGATCTTATATGGAAACAGAAACCGTGCCTATAGAAGATGGGATTTTACTATTGATGGCGACCTTTGTGTTGTCCATAATTTCTACCAAATTATTAGAAAAACCTGTTCAAAAAATAGATCGAAATTATAAGAAAGGAAAACTAATCGTCGTATTGTCTGCTATGTTCGTACTTGCCTGTAGTTCAATATTTTCTATTTCGGCTTATATTGAAGTGGCAACCGCTAGTTCGAATATTGTCGATGAACAAGAGTACCCTGGTGCTCAATCAGAAGAGTATGATATGAAAACCGTCTCTTATACAGACCTGATCCCAGCACCTTCAGAAATCAAAACAGATCTTCCGGCATTTTACAATGATTTGGAATGCCAGTCAGCAAACCTAACTGAAGTTAGAAAATGTTCTTATGGTGTATTGAAGGACTTTGATTTCACGTTAGCGCTCGTTGGTGGTTCGCATTCAGGTCATTGGTTCCCGGCTTTAATAGAATTGGCGGAAGAAATGAATTTTAAAATCGATTTATATAGTCATGATGGTTGCCGATTTACTGACGAAGATCCTAAGGGGAACTTAACGGAAGCTTGTATTCCATGGAATAGCAATTTAATTGATACGTTACTAGAAGATCCACCTGATTTGGTTTTCACAACAGCGACAGTGAATAAACATCCAAAAGTACCTCGAGGATTTATTAATCAGTGGAAAAAGCTTGAAGGCATTACTACCATTTTTGCGATACGGGATAATCCACGTATGCTAGAAATTATTCCAGTCTGCCTTGAACAGTCAGAGGATCCATTGGACTGTTCAGTACCAAGAGATCAAGCTATTGCAAAGGAAACTCCGTGGAAAGTGACAGAAGGAATTCCGTCGAATGTGTTTTTTGCAGACTTAACAGACTCATTTTGTGATGAGACAACTTGTTATCCTGTTATCGGGAATATCATTGTCTATCGGGATGATAACCATATTACTGCACAATATGCAAAAACGTTAGCACCCGCATTAAAAGTACCGTTGCAGCAAGCATTTGATAGCTTAGGTAAAAACATACGCAATGATGAGTGATTGGTTTGACTTGAACGTTGTATAGTTCATTTAGATACGGGAAAGCTATCATATAGAAAGAAAACTTCAAAAAGGAGTGTATATGATGGCGAAAAACTATCCGAAACCGAATGATTCTGCTGATAACAAAGTACGACTGAAGAAGACAATCAGTAATATGGAGGCAGCAGAAGATGCGATGAAGTTTGCGGAGGGCAAGGAGTTCGAACAGATTAAGAAGAAAAATGAACGTAGGGCAGAAAGTATCGAGGATTTAAAAGAAGAAATGATTGAAGAAGACAAGTCACGAATCAATGGTTATTTATAAATAACTTGCTACGAAAAAAGGTTGGCCCTCACTTATAGAAGTGAGGGTTTTTGCTGTTGAATGAGGGATATATAAGCAAAAAAGAGGAATCAGTTCAGTACGCTGTATAGAATAGAAGGATCTAATATATTTCAAGGTTTTTGTATACAAGGAGAGAATATAAAATGAAACGAATAAAAAAGATCGACGAGTGGCGGGAATTACTTGAAAAGTCAGACGAGCAACCATTTCTGTTGTTTAAATCGAGCATGACATCTATTAGTAGTTTGGCAGCTAAAAAAGAATTGGATGGACTTCGTACGGAATTGCCTATTTACATCGTTATTACACAGGTGAGTAAAAAGCTTTCAACGGCTATTGAATCAGATCTAGGTGTTCCTCACGAAATTCCACAACTATTGATTTTAAAAGATCAGCGAGCTATTTGGCAAGCCACTCATTATCAAATCAAAGAACAGATAGTATTGGATGCAATACAAGAGTATGTCTGAGATACGGAAGAATTTTGGATGAGTCTTTCCTAGGGCATATGGAAAGGTGCATGGACATTTTTACATACATGGACGATAAATAGTAGAATGGAAATCACAAATGCACTGCCGCCACCCCACACACAAATTTGAACAAGAACATCGACATACCGAGTGCTAGCTGTATGATGAACATACCTGTGATATATAGGACTGCTATATAGTCAGGTATTCAGATTACTGTAATTGAACAGTTAGTAATAGAAAATAGTAAAGGGAGTTTCTAAAATGGGAAATGTGTTCCCGAGAATATATGACATAGCCATGAAGCCTCTAGAAGTAACTCGATTTAAAAAGGTTCGAACAGAATTAATCCGTAATGCACAAGGAAATGTATTAGAGATCGGCTCAGGTACTGGTATCAATTTTCCATATTATCGGCAGGCAAAACATGTAACAGCAATCGAACCGAATCCGGAGATGAGTCGCAGAGCTACGAGAAGAGGACGGAATGCACATGTTCCCATTACTTTATATGAGGCAAGTGCAGAATCATTACCATTTGCCGATCATACATTTGACACGGTAATCTCGACTTTAGTATTTTGTACAATACCTAATCCACTACGCGCATTAAAAGAAATTCAACGTGTTAGCAAGCCGAATGCGACTCTATTATTTTTCGAACACGTCAAACTCGAGCAGCCGGGCTTTGCTAAAGCACAAGATCTAATAAATCCGATATGGGAAAAGGTTTGCGATGGTTGCCAATTAAACCGAAACACTCTTTCACTTATCATCAATTCAGGTATATGTGTAGAAGAGATTGAACCACTCTATGGAGGCTTGTTTTTATCTATCAACGGAAGGAAGTTAGAGCATGAAAAAACTAATTATACTAGCCTTGGCAACGGTTTTCCTACTCGCTGCATGCGGGAAAAATAAGGTCGACGAATCTGCTGCTAAAGAGTATATTAAGAAATCGAAAGAGGCGATTACGCTATTCAACGAAGAGAAATTTGATGAAATGCGTACAATGTTTGATGCAACGATGAAAGATGCGTTATCTGTAGAGCAATTACAAGAAGTAGCCGATATTGTAAAGGAATCCGGCGAATTCGTCAGTTTTGAAAAAGAGTCTGTTACCAAAAAAGAGCAATACTTTGTTGCAACAATTGCTGCGAAATACATAGAGGACAATAGAGTATACACTATTACATTGGATGAACAGCAACGAGTCGCAGGATTTTTCGTGAAATAAGTACAATAATCGAAGCTCTAACGGAAGTGGGTCACTTCTAGTTAGGGTTTTTCTCTTTCATGGTGCAAAGGATGAAGGGAGTAAAATATGAATTCTATTGATATTTATTAATAAGCTTTGCAATATGCATAGAATAACTTAAAACGTCTAATGATTGACTGGTTAAAAGAGATGGAGATTGATGAGCTAGAAAATGAGAAAGCTCTGCATTACTTTCTTATACGGATCAGTTAAAAAAGCAACAAAAGATGCGGGTTTTGTATGAAAAAAGGTACAAAGTGATGAATGTTTCGGAATGTATGTCTACTTGGAAAGAACCAGTGGAATGATGAAGGGATAGGCGACGGAATGCTACCGTCGCTTTTTGTAAATGCTTATTCTGTTGGTGGGCCTATTAATTGCGTAGGTGAAATATCCTTCACAGCGGTTGCCCATTGTTGTTCATCTAATCCATAAGAGTAGGCAAAAACGTCAGTTGGTGTAGCAGTCAGAATATCGGAACCTAAGACGACCTCTGGAGTATTTGCGTTAAATATACCTTGCAGATGTGTATCATCGGTATGTGCAATTTGGTAATGCCACCATCCTTGAGGAATATTAACGACTTGACCTGCTGTAATCATATAATGTTGAAAAATTTTCGTGTCAATATTCATAATAGAAATAGTAGCAGAGCCTGAAACGCAGTAGGTCAGCTCGGAAGCATTTGGATGATAATGAGGTTCAATGATGTGATCTTTACTGAGGAAGATATCCAACATCGACAAATCATCCAATGTGTTTAGTTGCTTGCTGCTTAGAATATTAATAAAGTTCTTTTCATTTTTCTTAAAAAAGGGACTAATATTCAAATCCGCTGCGTAATGGGGATTATTTGAAATCATTTTCATCCGACCTTTCCTGTTTGCTGTTATATAGTATGTACGTAGGAACGTAACGTGAATTGAATTGTATACTGGTTTCCAAGTGTGATAAAGGTCAATAAGGGGTAATTGATTATAGAATGAGCAAGAATAGGTGGAGGAGATAAAGTATGGTCAAAGAATATGATTTGCTTGTGATTGGAACAGGCAGTGCAGGTTCCATTACAGCAACAAAATGTAGGAAAGAAGGCTGGAGCGTCGCAATTATCGATGATCGACCATTGGGTGGGACATGTTCTCAACGGGGGTGCGATCCGAAGAAAGTATTGGTAGAGGCTGCTGAACTGATTGATTGGAATGAACGGATGCAAGGAAAAGGGATTGAAGGAGACAGCAAAATCGATTGGCCTACATTAATGGAATTCAAACGCACATTTACTCAGTCGATACCTGAAGATACCGAAGAGAAATTTGAGAAATTAGGAATTGATATTTATCATGGCAAGGCAGTCTTCCAAAGTGAAAACGAATTGAAGGTCTGCTCGGAAGTATTGAAAGGGAAATATATTTTAATTGCTTCAGGTGCAGAACCTATAAAAATGGGTATCGAAGGTGAAGAATATTTGACGCAGAGTGATGACTTCATGGAATTGGAGTCACTACCAAAAAAGATTGTCTTTATAGGTGGCGGATTTATTTCATTCGAATTTGCGCATCTTGCCGCGAGGGCAGGCTCAGAAGTGCATATTTTGCATAGAAGTGAAAACGCCCTAAAGAAATTTGATCAAGATTTAGTGAAAATGCTGATTAAACGTACAGAAGAAATGGGTGTTCATGTGCATTTGAACACGCCAGTAAATGGAATTGAAAAATGTGGCCATTCATTTGTGGTCAAAGGGGAACAAGAGGATCGCCAAGTAGAATGGAAAGCGGATCTCGTTGTACATGGGGCAGGACGCACACCGGCATTGGATATTGATTTAGAAAAAGGAAATGTACAGCGTGATAAGCAAGGCGTATGTGTCAATGAATACATGCAAAGCGTAAGTAATCCACATGTATATGCAGCCGGAGATGTCGCTTCAAGTGACGTACCTCCATTGACACCCGTCGCCACAACTGAATCACATGTTGTCGCTTCCAATCTTCTAAAAGGGAATAATAAAACGGCAGATTATCCAGTCATTCCATCTGTTGTATACACCGTTCCTAAATTATCATCCGTTGGAATGAGCGAACAAGAGGCAAAAAACTCCGGTTTAAAAATATATGTAAAATCACAAGATATCACCGAGTGGTTCACATATAAACAGACAAATGAAGGGGCCGCGGCATTTAAAGTAATTATCGACCAAGAGAAAGACGTCGTACTTGGTGCTCATTTCTTGGGTGGTGGAGCCGATGAACTGATTAATCTATTTGCGATGGCTATTCGATTCCAAATTCCTCTTATAGAATTAAAGAAAATGCCATTCGCGTATCCAACGATAGCTTCCGATATTTCTTATATGGTGTAAAAAATCATTGCAACTCTCTATCCTGTAAGTGGATAGAGGGTTTTTAGTTACTAGTAAAAAGGAGAGTATTCTGTACACTACTATGAAATTGACTCTTCAAACCTCGCTACGTTATCCTGAAGAATGAGGCTGTTATAGTGTAAATAATCCGATGAAGTACATAGTAAATAGGAGGAAAAGAGACGATGATCAAGCGAGCATTAACTATCGCTGGTTCCGCTGCACGTGGAGGAGCAGGAATCCAAGCAGATTTGAAAACATTCCAGGAATTTGATGTTTTTGGCACCACAGCGGTCACAGCGATTGTTGCAAGAAATCCACGTACTGGACAAGGTATATTCCCTCAATCTTGGGAAGCGATTGAAGCGCAATTAGTGACGATAGATGAAGATATCGGTATCGATGCAATGAAGACTGGCATGTTGTTTACAAAAGAAATTATTGTCAATGTAACGAAATGGATTCAGCAGTCTGACGTTCAAAATATTGTAGTAGATCCCGTGATGATCGGAAAGATGGGCTCTGCGTTATTGAAAGACAATGCAATGGAGGCGATGCAAAAGCAATTGATTCCTCTTGCGACAGTCATTACGCCGAATATGCCTGAAGCATCTTACTTATTGGGCGGTATGGACTTGAGATCTGTAGTGGATTTAAAGGAAGCTGCACGTCGTTTGTTTGAATTTGGACCGAAGTTCGTATTAGTGAAAGGTGGAAGATTGGAAGGGCCGGCAGTAGATGTGCTGTATGACGGTGAACAGTTTTATCTACTTGAAGCTCCCAGAATGGACACGGTGAATACGAATGGTGCGGGTTGTAGTTACTCTGCTGCTATCGCGGCAGGCTTGGCAAAAGGACAAACGGTACAAAATGCCGTAGTGGAAGCGAAGAAGTTCATCACAGCAGGCATTCGACGTTCATTGACCTTCAAACAAGGTGTGGGGCCAATCTATCACGCGGCGTATGGTAAGTACGATGAAGTGAGCTGTAAAGTAACTATTGAGCAAGTATGAAAAAAGGATGTCTTAGAAGGAGTAACATTTCTAAGATATCTTTTTGCGCGTCACTTACTAATAGTAAGTTCATAACGAGGTTACTATTAGTAAGCTTGTTTGTCAAACCTAGGTATGATAAAGTGAAAGGAGTACAGGATTGGGGTTTTGCTAATGAAGAAAAATGAAGAGTTTGTTCAGTCGGTAAATCCTAAAGGTCAAAAAAGTTGCGATAGTTTCCACAACACGATCGAGTTTATCGGTAAGCGTTGGATGGGAATTATTATTTATCATTTATTAGACGGACCGAAGAGGTTCTTTGAATTATCGACGGAGATCGAAGGGATATCAGATCGTCTTTTAACGGAGAGATTGCGTGATTTAGAAGCACATGGCTTGGTCATTAAAAATCAGTCCGATCCAAAGATCAGAAAAGTCGAGTACGAACTTACGCCGAAAGGGAAAGAATTGGAAGACATTATTCAGGCCATTTTTGAGTGGGTAAAGAAAAATGGTTGTTGTTATGAGGAGTGAATGCATTGATAAGAGAACAGGCAAAACATTTTAGCGGAATTCCGTTATCGATATTAGACTTAGCAATGATCAATGAAGGAAGTCATGCAGGACAGTCATTTAAGAATAGTGTAGATCTTGCACAGCATGCAGAGGATTGGGGATTCAATCGCTACTGGCTGGCGGAGCATCATAATATGCCTGGTGTTGCGAGTTCCGCTACTTCTATTATCATAGGACATGTAGCGCAGATGACGAAAGATATTCGAGTGGGCTCTGGCGGTGTCATGTTGCCAAACCACGCACCGCTAGTTATTGCGGAACAGTTCGGTACACTCGATGCTATGTATCCAGGTCGTATTGACTTAGGGCTAGGCCGTGCACCTGGAAGTGACCAGGCGACAGCGTATGCACTTCGCCGGACATTACAAAGCGGTGGAGAAGATTTCCCACAACAACTAGAAGAATTACGTATGTATTTTGCGGGCAATCCGACTGATCGTGTTCGAGCATTTCCTGGAGCAGGACAGGACGTTCCGATTTGGTTGCTTGGTTCAAGCGGCTTTAGTGCGCAGTTATCTGCGGAACTCGGCTTACCGTTTTCGTTCGCCAGTCACTTTGCACCGCAGTTTATGATGCAGGCTCTGCAAATTTATCATCAAAATTTCCGACCGTCGAAAGATCTTCAGAAGCCCTATGTAATGATGGGAGTTAATTTAATTGCAGCGGATACGGATGAAAAGGCACAATACTTGGCTACATCCATGCAGCAGCAGTTTCTAAATATCCGACAAGGTAAGATGACGCAATTTACTCCTCCAATTGAAGATATTCATGCGGCATGGTCACCATTTGAGCAAGAAGCGGTTGCACAGCAAAGCCAAGCACCGTCTGTCATCATTGGAAGTCCGGAAACCGTGAAACGGGAGCTAGAAGAGTTCGTGGAAATGACGAAAGCAGATGAGCTGATCATCAGTTCAGGAATCTTTAATCATGAAGAGCGACTTCGTTCATATGAAATCCTAAGTGAAATAATGAAGTAAAAGAAAAAGCATCCGCCTTGCAGGAAAAACTGCTTGGCGGATGTTTTTTGTTCTTACTGTGTGTCAATCTCTTCAGTCAGTCTTTCAATTTCATCGATTAACTCACCGATATAGGAGATCGTATCGCGCAACGGTTTGTCTGTTGTGATATCGATTCCTGCCATTTTCGCGAGATCGGCTGGTTTTTTTGAACCACCTGCACGAAGAGTATTGAGCCAATCTTCAACGGCTGGTTTTCCTTCGTTCAATACGCGTTTTGCCATTTCAGTAGAAATGGTTAATCCAGCACTATATGTGTATGGATATAAGCCCATGTAATAGTGTGGTTGACGCATCCATGTCAATTCTGCGCCATCATTCATCTTCACGCTATCGCCCCAGAATTCTTCGAGTACACCGCGCTTCAAATCGTTTAAAATAGTCGCATTGACATGGCCACCTGCATCTACTCGTTCGTACACTTTGCGCTGGAACTCTGCTTCAAGTAAATGCGTCACGAAGTTATGGTAATACGTTCGTGCGACGATGGAAGATAGTACCCAACGCTTAAATTTAGGGTCAGCGGAATTTTTCAATAAGTGATTGGCCATCAGCATCTCATTCATCGTAGAAGGCGCTTCAATGAAGTACAGTGACGATTCCGAATTGAACAGATTTTGCGCCTCATGGGCATAGTTGAAATGTCCGGCATGACCTAATTCATGCGCTAAGACAAAGACATCTTCCATGCTACCTGTCCAAGAAATCAAGATAAATGAGCCTTGACCATAAGGACTTGCACAAAATGCACCTGTTGATTTACCTTCATTTTGAGCAAAATCAATCCAGCGTTCCGAATAGGCACGGTTCACCATGTCAAGATAGTGATCGCCCATAACAGCAAGCGCATCATTCATATATTTCTTCGACTCCTCCACTGTAATGGAAGGCTCATATAACGGATCGATTGGCATTTTTAAGTCCGCAAACGTTATTTCGTCGAGACTATATATTTTCTGAAGAAGTTTTGCGTACTTTCGCATATGTGGTGCGAGTTCTTCCATAATCACATCGATTTGGCGATTGTACATAGAACGATCTACATCTTGTTCCATCAATAAATAGTCAATAACGGAGTCATACCCACGTAAGTCAGAGATCGTTTTCTCCATTTGTACATGCATGTCATATGTTTTGGCTGTTGTGTGTTGATATTTACGCAACGTATCGCTGAATGTTTGAAACGCTGCACGTCTTACCGATGTTTTTGGTTCAGACTCCCATTTACCTTCAAATGAAACATAGCTCAGTGGATAGGTTTTTCCATCTGTAATGAAGTCAGGGAAGTCGATATCTGCCATTTTCGTTGTATTATACATCGAATAGGGTGCTTGGAAAGAAGCAGAGAATGCAGCGAGTGTCTTCTCCACTTCAGGATGTAATTGATGCGGTTTTTCCCGAATGATTTTATCGAATACAGTTGCATACTCCCGAGACTGTTTACTTGCTTGTTGTAAAGTCTCCTCGGAAAGCGCAGTCAATTCACTCATCATGAAAGAAGTTTGACTACCGATTTTGGCAGCGATTGAACCAAATCTGCTCTCTCTCATTTGGGCAGCATCATTTGTTAAATCAACACTTGCCGTCAGCTCAGCATAACTAGCGATCTTGACCAGTTTCTCTTGTAAGCTACGATAGGCATCCAACGCTTGAATAGCTGAAGTTGAATCTATGATCGTACCTTTATAGTTTTTCAGAAAAGCAATCGCTTCCGTTTCAGTATCTTTTACTGCGTTCTCGTAGTCCTGTTCATTTTCAAATAAGGTTTGTAAATTCCAGGTTTCTTGTTCGTTAACTTGTGCACGTTTAGGTAAGCTTTTCACCAATGTGAATCTCTCCTTCAAATCGATTATTCGGTTTTCGAATTAAATAACAGTATAATACAATGAATGTTCACAGTACAAAATTATGGTTTATTGGAAAGTATAAATTCCGTTAGCCAATCAACCTGTAAGGGGCCATTGACAACCTTATAATACAGACGGTCATTGTGGATTAATATCCCTTCCTCAATCAATATCGTCATACGATTTCCTTCTTCATCGTGTAAATCGATTGTGAAGAGCGGTTGGTCATCAAACAATTGTAATGTATCCGGATCCATCCGCTCATAATCATATGTTTGGAGAAATTGAAGTAGGCGGTCAACTTCTTCACCTTGATCTACTCGCCACGTAACGGCTTGCTGGTTTTGCAGACCAGGTTGCCGAAAAGTAATGAATGAATAGGGAGATAAACCGTTCAGTTGTTGTTCTTGCAATCGCTCAAAGGGATGGGAGGCAGCTTCGTCGATTGACTGAATCATGACATAAAATCCTCCAGCCACTAATAATGCCAAGATAACTCCACGTATCTTCATACGATCCCCCTCCTTCCATAAAGTATCGTTTCTCACTAGTATATGAATGTAATCAAGAAGATACGCATATAACTGTCCATACTCTAAACGATATTTTGTTTTAGGTCGATATTTTAATATTCAGAATGTATAATAGAGGGTATTCATCTGAAAGGGAGGCGATCAATATGAAAGAATATGTGACACATGCTATTCAGGATAATTATGCGGATGACTTTTCATGGTGTTATGGTTGCGGACGGCTCAACGAGGAAGGGAACCATTTCCGAACTGGTTGGGAAGGAGAGCAAACCGTTACGTATTCATTACCACCTGAAAAATATACGGCAATTCCGGGATTTGTGTATGGTGGATTTCTTGCTTCATTTATGGATTGCCACGGCACAGGATCTTGTGCACTTGCCCTACATCGAAAGAACGGTCATGAACCTAGTGACGGGACTGTACCGCCGCGTTTTGTGACAGCTTCCTTGCAGATTACCTACAGTAAACCGACTCCTCAAGGAAAAGTATTGAAAGCGATTGGAAACGTTACGGAAATTCATCCGAAGAAGTGGAAAGTAGCTATAGAAATTTACGCTGAAGATGAATTATGCGCTTCTGGGGAAGTGATTGGAGTTGTAATGCCTACTACATTCACCAAGTAAAATAGACAACTAGATGAGGTGTGAACAGAAAGTATGAGTAAATCTTCACAAACCGCCGTAGCGAATCCGGTATTTCCCATCATGATTGCGATTGCGGTCTGTCATTTATTTAACGACACGCTACAGGCAGTGATTCCAGCTATGTTGCCGATTCTGGAAAAAGAATATCAATTTAGTTATAAACAATTAGGGTATATTGTTTTTGCTCTAAATATTGTAGCTTCTCTACTTCAACCAGTTGTAGGATATCTAAGTGATCGCAAACCCAAGCCGTTTGCGTTGCCGATTGGCATGACATGTTCTTTAATTGGAATGGTGGGGCTAGCATTAGCACCAAGCTATTGGCTGATCATTGTATCTGTTATGCTGCTAGGATTGGGATCAGCCATTTTTCACCCTGAAGGTTCTCGCGTGTCATTTTTGGCGGCAGGAGACAAGCGTGGACTTTCACAGTCTATCTATCAAGTAGGAGGTAACTCGGGACAAGCACTCGCACCTTTGATCAGCGCTTTCGTCCTCGTTCCTCTCGGCCAAATAGGAGCAGCTGTTTTTGTATTAGTAGCTGCTGCTGGGATTGCTTTACTAACTCGAATCTCGATCTGGTATAAGAAACAGCTGAATGAAGAGCGTTTAGGTACGCGGAAGAAAGTATTATTAACGACATTGGAAAGTTTGTCAAAAAGACAAATCACCCTCGCGCTGACTTTATTAATGATTATTATATTTGCGCGTTCATTCTATGTGACGAATATTACGAGCTTCTATATTTTCTATTTGATAGAATACTATGGCATGACGATTCAGCATGGCCAGTTGTACATTTTCTTATTCTTGGCCCTGGGTGCTGTCGGGACATTTTTCGGTGGACCCATGGCTGACAGAATAGGACGAAAAAAAGTGATCGTCTTATCGCTTATTGTGCCTTTACCACTTAGTTTGTTGCTGCCGTATGCACCCGTGCCTGGAATCATTTTATTATTATTAGCGATCGGATTCTTTATTATGCTTAGTTTTTCCGTCACGGTAATCTATGCCCAAGAACTCGTACCTTCCAAAATTGGTACCATGGCGGGACTAACAGTAGGATTAGCGTTCGGAATGGGGGCAATCGGTGCAGTTGCCATTGGAACACTTATCGACTCGATCGGTATTTATCAAACGATGATCATCACGTCATTCTTGCCGTTCATTGGTCTAGTCGGATTAGCTTTACCTAGTGATCAAAAGATTACATCAGCTACATAATCAGATTATTAGTGTTATCATCATGAAGAGAAGGTGTACAGAATGAAAATAGTCAATAATATGGCGGAATTAATCGGAGAGACTCCGCTTGTAAAAGTACGAACGCTCGGTGAAACTACTGGCGCTGAGGTGTATGTGAAATTGGAGTATTTCAATCCAAGCCGTAGTGTAAAAGATCGCGCGGCTTATCAAATGCTTGTAGAAGCCGAGAAAACGGGGGTACTAAAACCCGGTGCCACGATTATTGAGCCGACGTCAGGAAACACGGGAATTGGCTTGGCCATGAATGCTGCAGCAAAAGGATACCCAGCCATTTTTGTTATGCCAGATAACTCTACGATTGAGCGTATTAACTTAATGAAAGCCTATGGAGCGGAGGTTGTATTGACACCTAGCTCAGAACGTATGCCAGGTGCGATCTCTAAAGCGAATGAAATTTCGGAGTCCATCGAAAATAGTTTTATTCCGATGCAGTTTGAAAATGAAGCGAACCCTGATAGTCATCGCCATACGACGGCTGTAGAAATTATAGAAGCCATTCAATCCATCAATCGTAAATTAACAGCATTTGTCTGTACTTCAGGAACAGGTGGTACGGTAACAGGTACAGGTGAATCATTAAAAGAGCATGACCCGGCTATTACAGTGCACGTGGTTGAACCTGCAGGGTCACCGGTATTATCAGGTGGCAAACCAGGCAAACATAAACTGGTAGGTACCAGTCCTGGATTTATTCCAACTGTATTAAATACCGATGTATACGATGAGATTTTCCGAATTGAAGATGACGACGCATATACTACCGTCAGACAATTCGCAAGACAAGAAGGAGTTTTGCTCGGGCCGTCAGGTGGTGCATCACTGTATGCAGCATTGCAAGTGGCGAAACGTTTAACTCCTGAAGATACAGTCGTTTGTATTGCACCCGATTCTGGTGAAAGATATTTATCGAGTGATTTATTTCAATAATACCCACAAGCAAAAACCTCTTCCCACGTCGGGTAGAGGTTTTTTAGCGTAGAATTTCGGAATAAAAATGATAGAAAGCTATTACCTATAGCATTTAATCACATGTTTTTAAATAGATTGAAAAAATAATTAGAAATCCTATTGACAAAACCTACGTAAATGGTAGATTATATATATACAAAACATATAAAGTTAGTAGGAATTAAAAAACGGAATGACACAAAAATATTTATGAGGGGGAATCAACATGTATTTGAAAATTGAAGGCATTGAAAAGAGCTTTCCCCACAAAGAAAAGGGAACGGTCAAAGTACTAGATCACATCAACCTTGAAATAGAAAAAGGACAGTTTGTTTCTATAGTAGGTCCGTCAGGTTGCGGAAAGTCCACTATGTTGTATTTGATTGCGGGACTTGAAAAAGCTGAGCAAGGGAAAATTAGTATTAACGGAAAAGAAGTAAAAGGGTCGGGTTCAGATCGAGTGGTCGTTTTCCAAGAAGCGGGGTTGTTCCCCTGGCTGACAGTACTCGATAACGTTACATACGGTTTACTTTTAAAGAAGATGTCGAAGAAAGAAGCGGAACAAAAAGCGATTGAAATGTTGAAAATGGTCCACTTGGGGAATTACATTAATTCCTATCCGCATGAATTATCAGGGGGAATGAAGCAACGCGTATCCATCGCGCGTGCGCTTGTAATGGAGCCGGATATCCTATTAATGGATGAACCATTCGCGGCATTGGATGAACAAACGCGCATGGTACTTCATAAAGAGTTATTGGATATTTGGAGAAAAACGAAAGTAACCGTTCTCTTCATTACACATAATATTCGTGAAGCGGTATTACTTTCACAAAAGATTGTCGTGTTTGCGACACGTCCTGGGAAAATTAAAGCGACCTTCAAATCCAATGATACAAAAGATGGCGTCATGCCAAATGACGTGACGTTGCAACTCGAAAAGCAGATTTTGGCTGAACTTCAAGAAGAAATAGAGAAAGTGTTGAAGGAGGAGATGGGCGATGACTACAGCTTTAAGACGAATAGTGTTTCTCGGGATACTAGTGGCGATATGGGAAGTCACATCTAGGCTATCGGATTTACCCGATTTTATGTTTCCGAGTTTCACACAAGTTATGTCGACTTTGATTTCTGGACTCATCTCCGGTCAAATCCTCATTGCAATTGGTGCAAGCCTTAGCAGATTGTTAATTGGATTCACGATTGCTTCTGTACTTGGACTGGTGCTTGGTTATTTGATTTGGCGATACAAAATAGTGGAAGACACACTTGGTTTTCTAGTGACAGCTTTACAGTCTATTCCAAGTATTGTCTGGTTTCCACTTGCGATCATCTGGTTCGGTCTCAATGATTTTGCTATTTTATTTATCGTTACATTAGGGGCTACTTGGACGATGATCGTTAACGCAACAAGCGGCTTTAAAAACGTACCGGTATTATATCAGCGTGTTGCCAAGTCACTAGGATCTAGCGGTTTTCACTTTTTGCGGAGTGTGATCTTGCCAGCGTCCGTACCACAATTAATTTCTGGATTACGCATCGCGTGGGCATTCTCATGGCGTGCACTCATGGCAGGGGAATTACTAGGTGCCGGCGTCGGTCTCGGTCAACTACTAGAATCAGGACGCGCACTCGGTCAAATGGATTTAGTTATTTCTGTCATGATTATCATCGGTGTTATTGGAACTATTATGGATAATGTATTATTTTTGCGTTTGGAACGCAGTGTTGAAAGAAAATGGGGAATACGGGCGTGACACGCTCTAAGAAAAGGGGATCATTATATGAATAAGAAACTATTGGGTGTATTGCTTTCAGTATTAGCAATTGCGGGAATTTTGTCAGGATGTGGGAAAACGGAGGTAGACAGCGCGGATAAAAAAGAAGTAAAGATTGGATACTTCCCGAACTTAACACATATCGCAACAATCGTTGGACTAGAAAATAATTATTTCGCGGAAGAGTTCGGTGAAGACATTAAGATTACGACGAAGACAGTTAGTAACGGTGGGTTATTCATGGAAGCAATGGCTTCTAATTCGATAGACATCGGAACAGTAGGACCTGGACCTGTAATCAACTATTATGTAAAAGATCCAAAGTATCATATTGTTTCTGGAGCAGTAAATGGCGGCGCGGTATTGGTAGCCAACGGTAAAAGTGGAATTAATGAATTAGGTGATCTTGACGGTAAGATAATTGCAATTCCTGTAATCGGCAGTACGCAAGATGTAATGTTACGTAAAGCGTTGAAAGACGTGGACCTAAAAGCAAAATCTAACGGAGGAACAGTTGAGTTTTTCGCATCTGCACCAGCGGATACAGCAACATTATTCATTCAAGATTCAGTTGACGGCGCAGCAACACAAGAACCGTGGGGATATATTTTACAAAATCAGGCGAATGGTAAACTGATTCTTGACTGGGAAGACTTTGCTTGGGGTAAAGAATCTACGAACACAGTTGTAGCAACAAGCGATGCGTTTTTGAAAAACGAAAAACTATCGACTGCTTATTTGACAGCCCATGCCAAAGCAGTTCAATTCATTCGTGATGAGCCAGAAAAAGCACAAGAACTAGTAGTGAAGCATATCAAAGATCTGACTGGTAAAGAAATAGCCAGTGATGAATTGGAAGCAGCCTTCACACGAATCGAAGTTACAACAGATGTAAATGAGGACGTATTGCAAGAGATGGCTGATATCAGTCAAGAAGCAGATTATATCAAAACAAATGAAATCGATGGATTGATTGATCTAGATGCCATTAAAAAAATTACAGCAAACTAATACTAAGCGAGTATCCATTGTGGATGCTCGTTTTTCTATTTTCGTATCGTTTGATAAGTAGCAATAAAACAAGATATGCTAGAATGTAGGTAGAACATAATTTCGCTAGTTGAAAGGATGAAGACAGTGCTGGCAGATTTATTGAACGAATCAAAACGTACCATTGTCTATACTGGAGCAGGAATGTCGACAGAAAGCGGACTACCAGATTTTCGTTCTGCTAAAACGGGCATGTGGGAAACAGAAGATCCTGCTAAAGTGGCGAGCGTAACTGCTCTCAATCAACAAGTAGAACAGTTTTTTCAGTTTTATAAACAACGTGTCATAGCAGCAAAAGAAACAGGACCGCATAAAGGACATGATATTTTAGCTAAGTGGGAAAAAAATGGCTTGATCGATGGAATTATTACGCAAAATGTCGATGGTTTCCATACGATGGCGGGGTCAAAAAACGTCATGGAACTTCATGGGACACTTCGTCATGTCCATTGTGAAACGTGTGGAAAAGTATACGGTAACGAACGCTACGAACAAGAGGAGTTTTACTGCGATTGTGGCGGTAAGTTGCGTCCATCTGTTGTCTTATTTGGAGAAATGCTGCCAGAAGAAGCATTTATTCAAGCGATATTTGAAAGTGAGAAAGCAGACCTCTTCATTGTTTTAGGTTCATCATTAACCGTTACACCTGCGAATCAATTTCCGCTGATTGCAAAAGAGCAAGGCGCGAAGTTAGTCATTATCAATATGGAGCCTACAGAAATGGATCACTTTGCCGATCTCGTTATCAATGAACGCAAAATCGGAGAAATATTGAATGAGGCGGATCAAAAAGTGGATAGTAAGTAATTTGAGATAGAAGAATGAGCGTAGTAAACGGAGGATTTTCATATCACCCTTTTGTTACGCTGTTCTTCTTGTCTCTATTTTATAGATGAAAAGAGGGGAATCGATTTGAAAATTTTTCATACCGCAGACTGGCATCTCGGTAAACTCGTCCAAGGAATCTATATGACAGAAGATCAGCGTTATATATTGCAAGCTTTTATAGAAGAGATAAAGAGAGAACAACCGGATATGGTCATTATAGCGGGAGATCTGTATGATCGCGCAATTCCGCCAACTGAAGCGGTAGGTTTATTGAATGAAGTTCTACAGGAGATTGTTATCGATTTAAAAATACCTGTCATCGCTATTGCAGGAAATCACGATAGCCCTAGCCGTCTTCATTTTGGAAGTACCTTCATGAAAGACCAAGGTTTATACATAACAGGAGAATTGTCCCCGAACTTGTCGCCAGTCAAGCTTCAAGACCCCTATGGTGATGTCTATTTTCATTTAGTACCATACGCGGATCCTTCCGTTGTTAGTCACTTGCTCGAAGATGAGTCGATTTCCAGTCATCAACAAGCTATGAAGAAAATCATCGAGCGTATAGAGAAGTCTATGGATCAGGATGCTCGACATGTTTTCGTTGGTCACGCATTCATCACTACGCATGGTGAGAAAGAGGAGAATACAAGTGACGCAGAACGACCCTTATCGATTGGTGGGGCTGAATATGTTTCTTCAGATTTGTTTGAGCCGTTTCATTATACGGCGCTTGGTCACTTACATCAGGCGCATTTCGTAGGCAATGAAACGATTCGTTACTCAGGTTCACCATTAAAGTATTCAATATCGGAAGAGAATCATCAAAAAGGGTATCTCATTGTGGAGCTCGGAAGAAATGGCACAGTGGAAATTGAGAAAAGATTACTCACTCCTCTTCATGATGTTAGAACGGTTGAAGGAACGATGGAAGATCTATTAATGATGTCTCACAATGAAGACTATGTGTTCGTCAAGTTGCTTGATACGGTACCAGTCATACAACCGATGGAGAAAATCCGTTCTGTCTTTCCGAATGCCATGCATGTAGAACGTAAACTTTTTGCTTCTTCTACAGACAGTCTTGGCGGAACAGTGAATGTTGAGAAAAAAGAAGACGACCAAGCAATGTTTGCTTCCTTCTTTAAAGAACTTCAAGGCGAAGAAGTAGACGAAGAAACGAAAGAGTTATTCGCTGAAGTTTTGTGGGACGTTATGAAGGAGGAAGAACGTGCATGAAACCCATTATATTAACGATGACAGCATTTGGACCGTATAAAGATAAGGAAGTTATTGATTTTCGTGATTTGAAAGATCATCGTTTATTTGTCATTTCCGGAAAAACGGGTGCTGGCAAAACCACAATCTTTGACGGCATCTGTTTCGCATTATATGGACAGGCAAGTGGAGAGGATCGCACTGACACAAAAGCGTTGCGCAGTCAGTTTGCGCATGATGACATGCAGACGACTGTAGAGTTAACTTTTGATATCCATAAGCGGAGATTTCGTGTCGTGCGTCAGATTCCTTACAGAAAAAAAGGCAATAAATCGGATACGTTAGGACGCTGCGAATTATTTGAAGAAAAAGACGAGCAATTCGTTCCGGCGGTAGATCGCCAAATTGTTACGGAGGTAAATGAAAAGATCGAACAGTTGCTAGGCTTTACGCACGCACAGTTTAGTCAGATCATGATGTTGCCTCAGGGGGAATTTCGCAAATTCTTAACATCCGATACGGCAAATAAGGAAGCCATCATGCGGAAAATCTTTAAAACGGAACCGTACCAGAAGATCGTAGAACAGTTAAAAGTAAAAAAAGAAGAAGCGAATGCGGAATATCTTCGTGAAAAACAATTGGGTGACACGATTCTTCATCAAATACCAGCGAAGTTACCCACGCGCGACTCTTTATTATTTACAGAATTACAATCAGAGTACCCCAACTACCATCAGCTTCTAGTAGGTCTTCAACAAGAACATGCCTATCATGAGATACAATCTAAAGAAACTCATAAAGAATATACTAGACTCTATAAAGTTCATAACGAAAAACAACAAGAATTACATGAAGCTCGTTCAATTAATGAACAATTTGCTCAGTTGCTGCAACGCCAAAAAGAATTAGATGGATTGCAGGCGAAACAACCAGAGATGAAAAGTCTTGAACAGCAATTGCAGCAAGCAGAACGGGCCGCGAGATTAGAAGATTTAGAACAACAAGTGAAGTCTAATGTAATGGAATGGCAGAAAAAAGATCGAGGATATTCTGAAACTGTCACGTTTCTCGCTGATGCGGAGAGAAAGCTAGTGTCGGCAAAGGCTTCTTATGAACAGGAACTAGCTAAGGAATCTGAGCGAAATGAAGTAAAAGAACAGTTACTTACACTAAAAAATTTACTTCCAATCGTATCCGGACTCGCAGAACAACGTCAAGTGTTAGAGGAACTTACGAACACGGTAGTTCGAGTAGAGAAATCTTTGCTAGGAAATCAGCAAGCAGCAAAGCAACAAAAAGAAGCCATGACCGTGCAGAAAAATGAAATTAGTGAATTGGAAACTTCATTAGAAGACTACGAACAGTTGGTGGATCAACTTTCAACTAGCAAAGCCGTCGCAAAGCAAGTGGCTTTATACAAGCAACAGCTTACACAACAATACGAACTGGAAACACATTTTACAACCGCTAAGCAACAAGTAGAGCAGTATACAGTTGTCTATCAAGCTCTTGAAAATCGTTGGATTAGTAATCAGGCGGTAGCCCTTGCTGCTTCACTTCATGACGGAGAGTCTTGCCCAGTTTGCGGTAGTGTCGACCATCCAGCTAAAGCCGAAGTTGCAGAAGACGAGCACATATCGAAGCAACAATTAGACACAGCTAAACTAGAGTTAACGAATAAAGTACAGACTTTCCATACTAAGCAGGCGGAATTGCAACAACTTAAGCAACGTATTGAATTAAGTAAAGCTGAATTGGATGAGCAACAAGTAGATTTGAATCGTGATCATCAAAAAGAACAGGCAGATTTGACGGAAAAAGTAGCTGTCCTTAGAAATAAGCGAGAGTCGTTGAAACAAAAGAAAGACCAACAAAACCAAGCGCAGAAGGCCATGGATGAACTCACTAAAGAACTGAATACATTGGAACAGCAGCGCAATGAATCAAAAGCAGAGCTTGAAACGAAACGAGCTCTCTATAACTATGCACTAACGAAGGTTCCTGAAAATCTACAGGAACTATCCGCATTGCAACAACAAATTACATCTAAAGAAACAATAAGTCAACAACTTGAAAGTGCTTGGAAAACGATTCAACAGAAATTACAAGACGCCTCAACTGAGAAAATAAAATGTGAATCCCGAGAGGTTTTGGAGAAGAAGTCCTTAGCAGATATGAAAGCAAAGGTAGACCATAGTTCAGCTTCCTTTACAAAACGGCTGACAGAAGAAGGCTTTACCTCGGAAGAGAATTATAGGCAAGTGAAACTGCCGACTTCAAAGCGTCAGGCTATTCAGCAACAACTTCAAGTGTTCGCCCAAACGCTTCATACATTACAATCATCCGTAGAAGAACTCAAGAAGTCTGTAGATGGCAAACAGCGAACGGATATGGAAGTGATGGAGCACGAGGTTGAAACAATGAAAACACAATATGAAGAGGCGTTTGCTCTCTGCAATCAATCAAAAGCACGGGAACAAGCAGCGCAGGATCTATACAATGAATTAAAAAATAGCAAATCTAAGGAAGCCGAGTTAGAAAAGACATATGGAAAAATTGTGAATCTCTACGATCTAATCCGTGGTCAAAACCATTTGAAAATTTCCTTTGAGCGCTATATTCAAATCGAGTATTTGGAGCGCATCATTCAAGCTGCGAATATTCGCCTGCGTGATCTTTCAAATGGACAATATGAACTCGTCCGTAGTGACCGTCAAGAAACTAGAGGGAAACAAAGTGGCTTAGGTATAGATGTTCATGACGCATATACAGGGCAGACACGAGACGTTAAAACGCTATCAGGCGGTGAAAAATTTAATGCCTCTTTATGTTTGGCGCTGGGTATGGCAGATGTCATTCAAAGCTTCCAAGGCGCTGTACGTATGGAGACGATGTTTATTGATGAAGGATTCGGCGCATTGGATGAAGAGGCTATAGCAAAAGCTATAGATACACTCATCGCGCTTCAGCAGTCAGGGAGAATGATCGGTATCATTTCCCATATCGATGAAATGAAAGAGGCTATTCCTGCTACATTGCAAGTAACTAAATGGAGAGAAGGTTACAGCAAAACGAAATTTGTACTGAGTTGATTAGCCGGGGGAGTAAGACGTAGCTAATCGACTTTGAAATGGAATTCACAAACTATCCAATACACGTCTTTTCACTTAATCATCTTATCAATCCAAACTGATCTCTACGGAGGTCAGTTTTTTCTATTTTTAAAAAATCCATTGTGGGTCCTGGTGAATAGTCTGTAAGTTGACAATATAGACAAAAGTTAAATGATTTGACTGGCTGTTGATTTTCCAAATTGAGAAGAGTAATATAAGGGAACGCAATATATTGCATACAAATTAAAGCTGTTGACTTTGGGAGGATTTTTATACATATGGAGAACAAACTATCATTTTCATCAAGTCTTGTTATTGGGGTTATGCTATTTGCCTTATTTTTTGGTGCAGGTAATTTAATTTTTCCTGCCGAGCTTGGACAGCTGGCTGGAGATCAAACGTGGAAAGCTATGGCTGGCTTTTTATTTACTGGAGTAGGTTTGCCTTTTTTAGGTATTTTGGCTATTGGTTTCTCTGGCAAGAAAGATTTGCAAGACTTGGCAAGTCGAATTCACCCAGTCTACGCTGTTCTATTTACAGCAATACTTTACTTGACGATTGGCCCGTTTTTTGCAGCACCACGAACAGGGGCTGTGGCATTTGATATTGGTGTTGCTCCATTTTTACATGGTTTCCCTATTGATATTGCCCGTTTTTTATTTACACTCGTGTTCTTTGGTATTAGCATGTGGCTATCATTGAATCCTGCAAAGATCGTTGATCGAGTCGGTAAATATTTGTCACCACTCATCATTATTATATTGATTGGCTTAATTGGTATGACGCTTCTTAATCCAATGGGAAGTGCGCAAGTTTCGCAAGCCCCTTATAATGAAACACCATTCTTTACAGGTTTTCTTAAGGGATACAATACGATGGATGCACTAGCCTCTCTAGTTTTTGGAATCATCGTCATCAACGCATTGCGTGGGATGGGCATTACTAGTAAAAAACAAATATTGACTTCCACGGCTAAGACAGGATTTGTGGCAGCCGGATTTTTAGCCATTATATATATAGGTATTGCGTATTTAGGTGCTACATCGGTTGATTTATTTGGCTATCTGGATGGCGGGGGTTCCGTGTTAAGCGAAACTTCTTCTTATTTATTCGGTACGACAGGACTATTGTTACTCGGAGTTGTGATTATGCTTGCCTGTCTAACAACGGCTATTGGGCTTTTAACTGCATGTGGCGAGTATTTCCATGCAATCATCCCAAAAGTTAGCTATAAACTTTTTGTAGTATTCTTTTCACTATTCTGTTTGGTCGTAGCGAATTTCGGTCTAGCGAATATTATCAATTACTCAATTCCTGTACTGGTTCTACTGTATCCACTGGCCATGGTATTAATCCTGCTAACATTCACCGGCCCTTTATTCCATCAATCCAGCTTGGTATATCGAACAGCGACTGTAACGGCTTTTCTCGTCAGTTTCGTTGAAGCGCTTGTGAAGTTCTACTCACTAGTAGAGAAGGACATGCCGAATTGGCTTGAGACTGTAGAGGAGGCATATACAGCGTACATTCCATATTATACAGAAGGTGTCGGCTGGTTAGTTCCTGTATTGATTGTGACTGTCGTAACAGCTATTGTGGCGGTGGTACACAATAAAAGAGGGCAAGGTGTCCAAAATATCTTTACTAAAGAAAAAGCATAAAATTAAAACAGGATCCGATTTAGGTCGAATCCTGTTTTCTACTCTATTTATCAATCAACTTTTTCAATCGAACGAAACTCCTCGATCGCGCGCAACCAATTTTCCCTCATAACTTTAGTAACTTGCTCACCATTACGCTTACTCATTAAATCTATGATCTGGTCATGTTCTTCAATCGATTTTTCCGTTAGTATAATGGAATTATGAAAGAAAAGTCTACGCACATGAGCTTGTAATGAGACAAGCATTGAAGAAATATATGGATTATTAGCTGTGTCCACAATGATTTGGTGAAATTTTTCATCGGTTTTCAAAGCTTGAAAATAATCTTCCTTTTCAACTGCTAGCGCGAATTTCTTATTCGTTTCCCGCAATTTCCTAATAATACTTTCGGTTAGGTTTGGTATGGAAAGTTCAGCTGATAATGCTTGCAGCGCAGCGAGTGGCGGGAGTAAGTCCGATATAGATTCCCGATCTACGTCTGTCACTTGTGTTGCTTTACCTGGAAACATTTGAACAAATCCTTGAACTTCTAATAATTGTAGTGACTCACGTATAGGCGTGCGACTCACTCCAAGTGCTTCTGCTAATTCAACGTCATTTAGTTTTTCGCCGGGCTGTAAAGTTCCATCGATAATCCATTTCTGGAGTTGACTAAATGCACTCTCTTTAGCAGTCTTTCGTATGGGTTGTGCGTGGTTAGTTGGTATAGGCAATTTTTCACACCATCTTTCTCCAAAAAGTAGTCTTCCCACTATGTTTATTTCACTCATAACCAATATACAGTATACTACAACTTTTTCCTGTTGTTTAACAGTATTTTGCACAGTGCAGTGAAATAATTAGGAATTGTTATAAGATTTGGATTTTTAAAAGTGTATGATAAATGCAAAAAGTTCTTGTAGTTTCTGCTTATATTTGATAGATTAATGTCTATACATGATTTGCTTTCTCAGTAGATTTAATTTTACGAATCTTTAAAAATGTTATTGCAAATCTAGTAAATGTTTGGTATCGTTTACATGTGTACTATAACAAATTTATATCCGAATACGCTGTAACATATTATCATTTCAACTTGATGATGAAAGCGGTTTCAGTGAGATGGGGGGATTAGGAACTAATTTACTACGCTATATAAAATAGAAAGGGGATTAACTAATGACTAATCAAGTGGCACGTGGGAAATCCACGATGGATTATGAAAAACTTGTTCAAACAGAAGACTTTAAGGGTCTTGTAAAACGGAAAAAGAACTTCGCTACACCTTTTGTTATTTTCTTCTTCGCAGCGTACTTTATTCTTCCACTATTAACTGGTTATACAAAAGTTTTAGAATCACCTGCAATTGGTGCAATGACGTGGACTTGGGTTTATGCATTCTCCATGTTCGTAATGGTATGGGTATTCACGTCCATATACATGAATAAGGCAAAACATTTTGATGATGAAGTGGACAAGATTATAGAGAAAAACGTTTTAAAATAAGGGGGTTGTGTTCATGAGTTGGATTTCATATGTTATATTCTTCGCTGTAATCGCGCTGACACTCTACATTACATATTGGGCGGCAAAGCAGACGACTACAGCAAGTGACTTTTATACTGCCGGTGGTTCATTAACAGGTTGGCAAAATGGTATGGCGATTGCTGGTGACTACTTATCCGCGGCATCTTTCCTAGGTATCGCAGGTGCAATTTCACTTAACGGATTTGACGGCTTCTACTACAGTATTGGTTGGTTAACGGCTTATCTCGTTGTTTTATTCTTAATTGCTGAACCACTACGTAACTTAGGTAAGTTTACGATGGCGGATATGATCGGTGCTCGTTTCGGCGCTAAGAAAGTGCGTGGAGCAGCAGCGTTGAACACAATTACAATCGTAATGTTCTACATGCTTGCACAATTAGTTGGTGCAGGTGCGCTTATTAAATTATTATTCGGTATCGAGTATTGGATGGCAGTTCTAATCGTTGGAACGATGATGTTAATCTACGTTCTATTCGGTGGAATGACCGCGACAAGCTGGGTACAAATTGTCAAGGCAATTCTTCTTATGATGGGTACAATCATTATCTCCTTCTTGGTACTTATGAAGTTTAACTTCAACTTTATCAGTATGTTTGAGGTCATGAAAACGGCTACTCCACATGGTGAAGCGTTCCTTCACTCAGGGGTTGTGTATAAAGACACAATTGGACTTATTTCTGTATTAATTGCATTGGTTTTAGGTACTGCTGGTCTTCCACACATCTTAATGCGTTTCTTCACAGTTAAAGATGCGAAAACAGCACGTTCTTCCGTTATTTATTCTGTATGGATTATTGGTATCTTCTATGTATTGACAATCTTCCTTGGATTTGGCGCAGCTAAATTCGTTGGAGCGGATGCAATCATCGCAGAAAACGCTGCGGGGAACATGGCAGCACCAATGTTGGCTGGAGTTCTTGGAGGGGACGCACTAGAATCCTTCGTTGCAGCTGTTGCATTTGCGACAATCCTAGCAGTTGTTGCAGGTCTTGTACTATCTGGTGCTTCTGCAATCGCTCACGATATTTACGGACAAATCTTCAAAAATGGTAATGTAACCGAGAAACAACAAGTTGCAGCTGCACGTTGGGCATCTATCTCAATCGGTGTTGCTTCTATCCTTCTTGCACTTGGTTCTGAAAAGTTGAACGTTGCGTTCTTAGTATCACTGGCATTCTGTGTTGCTGCATCTGCAAACGTACCAACTATTCTATTAACTATTTATTGGAAGAAGTTCAACACGACAGGTGCTGTTGCTTCCATGTTGACAGGTCTAATCGTTGCACTAGTTCTTGTTGCGATCAGTCCATCAGTCATGAACCCAGTTGAGGGAGCTACTCTTATTACTGGTAATCCAATCTTCCCATATGCTAACCCGGCTATCGTTTCCGTACCAGCAGGTTTCCTTGCTGCTTGGATTGGTACACTTGTTAGCTCTAAGCGACATGAGAAAGATGAAGTTTCTTATGCAGAAGTTCGTTTCAAAGCGGAAACTGGCTACAAAGAGCTTGATCTTTAATAATTAGCTTGATATTCAACCAATGGTTCCCTCTTCTACAAGCACGACAGAAGAGGGAATCATTTTTTATTTAAAGGATACATTATGTAGTTAGATAAGGCATTGATCTTATGTCGACAGTTCTTGCGTAAAGACTATTGAATGTAAGTAGATAGGTACTGATGACATTTGGATTTGAATAATATGAGTCAGATCTCGTGATGGTCAATATGAATAGGAGGTTTTGAAATGCTGAAGATGGTAAAAGATCGGGATTGGTATGATAAAATTCATAGAAATCCGTTGTTTATGAACACGTCAGAAAAGGAATTTGATCAGCTATTACTTGAATGTAAGCTCAAGATGTATGAAGAAGCGGAGAGATCTAACTATTTCAAAACACCTCAGGAAGGTTTACTCGTCGTGTTGAAAGGGTCCGCCGAGGTTCAAATAGAGGGGCAAGATGGCAGCTCAGTCACACTAGAATTTATTCAAGAAAATGAAGTCATTGGCTTTTCCAACTTTGCTTACTACTTAGGGGAAATGGACCGACCGCTTGATAAACATCATATTGATATGGTCGTGGCTGAGGGCTCCGTTTGTCTCCAAGTTCCGTATGAAGTGATTAAGCATCGGATGGACGATCAACATGTGCGGGATTATGTCTTACGTAAAATGTCGATTCGTTTGGCGAATGTCTATACCTCATTAGGCGAACAAGTGCGTTTGGCTGATGAATATGGTGAGAGTGAACCGTATGTCCGTCGTGTACAGGATTTCATGAGCAGTCCAGTCGTGACAATTCATGCGGAGGCAGAAACGAAAGAAGTAGCTGTGTTGATGATTAAACACTCCATTAGCTCTATAATTGTTACAGACCAGTCTGGCAAGTTGCTTGGAATCGTGACGGAAAAAGATTTGGTTGAACGAGTGATAGCGGGTGGTGGTTCCGCAATCGGATTAAAGGCGAAAGATGTCATGACGAAAAAACCGCATACGGTCAAGGTTACTGATTATTATTACGAGGCCTTGACTAAATTTTATAAATATGGAATCAAGCATTTGCCAGTAGTTAAAGCAGGGAAGCCTGTCGGTATTGTGACATTTGCTACATTGATGACGAAACGCGATCGTAATTCGATGAATATCTTAAAAACGATAGAAGAAGCTTCCTTTGAAAATTTGCCTGTCGTTAAAGCGGCAATTTACGATGTGTTATCCAATTTAATTCAGGATGAAATTTCAACCATCCATACACTGGAAATCATTACAAAGTTCTATGATCGTTTAGCGAAGCATTGCGTTATGCTGGCTGTTCAATCACTTGAGGATCAAGGGAAAGGAACACCGCCTGTAGCATTTGCTTGGTACCAGATGGGCAGTGGTGCACGTGGAGAGCAGTTTATGCTGACCGATCAGGATCACTTCCTTGTCTATGAAGATGTATCGAGAGAGGAATCCGAGCAAGTAGAGAACTATTTCGAACTTCTTGGCAACGAAATTGTCGTTCACCTTGAGCAAGCAGGCTATACTAGATGTATCGGATTCATGATGGCGAGTGAATCGCAGTGGCGTGGCACGATGGCAATTTGGCACGAACGCATTCGCCAGTGGGCGCTACGGTCTACACCTGAACAGATCTTGCTCGGTTACAACTTCCTGTCATTCCGTTTTCTCTACGGTGAAACTACTGTCAATGATCGCTTTGTTCTAATGATTCAAGATTTGTTGAGAAAATCAGCTACATTTATTTACTATATGGCACAACAGGAAAAAGAGAAACCAATACCACAATTGCAACAAAACTTTTTGACTATTTTCAGGGGACGCAGTAAAGCAGATGTAATTGATATTAAGAAACATGCTCTATTCCCGCTTCATCATTGTTTGCAAATTTTAGGAGTCAGCAATGGTATCATTAACGCAACACCTCTTGAGATTATCTCAGCTTTGCAGAAAAAGAGAAAAATCACGAAAGACTTTGCGGAGGAAATTCGTCATGCATATGAAATATCTTTAAGTATGAGAATTTCCATGTCGTGGGAGAAACACTTACGAGATGAGAAAATTTCTACAGAAATCGACTTGCGCAAACTAAGAAGATGGGAATTAAACGAATTGCGTACAACGCTAGATACAGTCAGAGCACTTCAATCACATTTATTATCAAAACTTTAAGAAAGTATAGATAAAGGTCCCTGTACAAAATTCGCGCATATTGTACTATATAGGTAGGGGGCGATATCATGTTTTGGAAGAAGAAAAAATTAACGTATGAATTACAACAATCAATACAGCTAAATACGCCGCTGCAAGATATGAATTTCACAGTGTTTGATACAGAGACTACTGGTTTTGCAATTGGTGCAGACGATCGAATGATTGAGATAGGTGCCGTACAAGTTGAAGGATTTGAGGTTACGGATCATGTATTTCAAACATTTGTGAATCCGTCAAGAGATATTCCTCCTATCATCAGCAAGCTGACCACTATACAGCAGTCACAAGTGGACCATGCCCCTATGCCTCTTCCAGCTATTGAAGAATATTTTGCCTTTATAGAAAAACATAAAAGTGCGGGCTGGGTTGGACATCATGTCAGTTTTGATGAAATGGTGATTAAAAAAGAATTAAGCCGTCAGAAATGTACATTTCAAACCCCTACATCATTCGATACGATGCATTTGATTAATTATTTGGATCCTACAGGTGAGCAACAGGACTTGGAAGATTATGCACGTCTATTCGGCACAGAAGTGTTCGAACGACATCGTGCATTAGGCGATGCGTTGACAACGGCATATGTATTCACGGCACTACTTAGAAAACTTGATCGTCAAGGCGTGAAGACATTGGCGGATTTACTACGAATTAAAAATGGTGGAGCACAAAAATTTGTTTCTCAAACGTAAATTCAGTTATCGGCTTCGCCATTCAATGAAACTTGAGTGGCGGGCTTATTTCGTTGTTGTGGTATAGTAGAAATTACAGAGTTGCACAATGGGTGGAGGACGTGGAGTTATGAATAAACGTCAAGCGATTTTATTGATCGTCATTATATTGGCTATTGCAGTGTATTGCTGGATATTGTTTGTTGAATTACCGAATAAGACTGTGGAAGAAGCAACGACATACATAGGGTCTTTAATTAGCTACATTGTATAGAAAGGGAGTAGATACATATGGATATCATCATCATTACAGGTGCATCAAAAGGAATCGGTCAACAATTACTTAGCCAATTTACAGAAACAGGGGCAACCGTCTATGGTTTGGCACGGACGAATCCAGATCAGCTACACACAATGTATGAAGTAGATCTCATGGACTGTGAAAAAGCAACTGCCATTCTTGGGGGCATAGTTAGTCAACATCTGGAGGATGCTAGTTCTTTCACGCTGATCAACAACGCCGGTATAGTGGATCCGATTAGCTTGGTAGGTTCATTGGACACTCAGAAAGTGGAGCAAGCCATTAAAGTGAATTTAACGGCACCGATTCAATTAATGAATGTATTTATCGATTCATTGAAAGACTTCAAGGGAACGAAAAAGATCATGAATATCTCTTCCGGTGCAGGCCGCAGTGCGTATGAAGGATGGGGGATTTATTGTACGACGAAAGCTGGACTCGATCAGTTTTCACGTGTCATTGCATTGGAGCAAAAGATGGCAGACTATCCAACAGGGATTGTTTCCATCGCGCCAGGAATTATCGATACGGGTATGCAGGAGACGATTCGTTCCTCATCTGAACAACAATTTCCACACTTGAAAAGGTTCGAGACATATAAGAGGGAAGGCCAGTTAAGTTCAGCCTCTGAAACGGCAGAAAAACTCGTGCGATTTGTGAACGAAGTGGACTTCCTGGAAATCGACCCTATTGCAGATATTCGTCAATTTGATTGATAAAAACCCGTCGCCACTTTACTTGTGGCGACGGGTTTTTATGATTCTCCGGTTTCTAACTTCCGCACTTCCGTAAAATCTTTCATTTTCTCGAGTGCAAGTAGAAACGGAGGGTTTCTTCTCTGATTTAGCAATTCGTAGCGGATCGCATGCACATCACCTTGGTGCAGTGTCGAAACATAGTCAAGCAGTGCATCACGTTCTTCAATTCCACCTTCATGTCCATCATATACAGTGATTGTAATAATTCCGGACTTTTTCAGCAAACATAGTAACGCATCGATTGCCGCAATCGTGGAAGATGGCGTCGTGATAATACTAAGATCTTCACTGTATGGTAAATATCCTAAGTTGAACATAGCGCCGCTAATCTCACCTTGCACGTATTGGCGGACATTCGCATGGCTGTCATGAATGAGTGTAGCGCGATTCGCTAGCTCACCAAGGTGTCGCTCCGTTGTCTCAAGTGCTTGCTGCTGAATATCAAATGCGAAAACTTGTCCTTCGTCCCCAACTAAGTTCGCTAAGAAAAGGGTGTCATTGCCATTGCCAGCGGTCGCATCGACAACTGTATCTCCAGGCTGCACGCGTTCAGTAATTAGCCGTTTCGCAATCGGCAGTACGCGGTGCAGTAATATATTTGTCACATTATTTCACCTCTTGCAGATGTTTTTTCCCTTGCCAACTATTACGTCTTTCCAATTCTTCATCAATTCCATTCAGGACTTCCCATTTCGTGACGCTCCACATCGGTCCAATTAATAAATCGATTGGGCCGTCACCTGTAATGCGATGCACGATCATTTCGGGAGGCATGATTTCCAGTTGATCAACTACTAAATTGATATACGCTTCTTTCGTTAAAAATTCCAGTTTGCCTTTTTCGTATTGCTTTACCATAGGTGTTCCTTTTAATAAATGTAGTAAATGAATTTTGATCCCTTGTACATCCAGTTCGGCAACTGCTTGAGCGGTTTCCATCATCATTTCCTCAGTTTCACCAGGCAAGCCATTGATGATATGGCTACAAATATTAATATTGTGTTTACGTAACTTATCGACACCTTCTTTATAGCATTCGAAATCATGCGCACGGTTGACGAGTTTTGCAGTCGATTCATGAACAGTCTGCAAACCTAGTTCTACCCATAGATAGGTACGTTCATTGAGTTCAGCTAAATACTCGACTACATCATCAGGCAGGCAATCAGGACGGGTGGCGATCGATAATGCCACAACGCCTTCTTGTGCCAACGCGGCTTCAAACTTTTCTTTTAGAACAGGAAGAGGGGCGTGTGTATTCGTATAGGCTTGGAAATAGGCCATGTATTTCGCATCTTTCCATTTTCGCTGGGAACGTTCTTTGATTTCAGCGAATTGAACTTCAATTGCATCTACGCGATCTCCTGCAAAATCACCTGATCCCGCCACGCTACAAAACGTACAGCCACCATGTGCAACAGTACCGTCACGATTCGGGCAGTCAAACCCTGCGTCAAGCGCTACTTTGGCGATTTTGCAACCGAATGTATCCTTCAAATGTCTTGACCATGTATGGTATCGTTTCCCTTCACTTGGAAACGGAAGATTGATCTCATTCATTCTGTACAGCTCCTTTACATCAGACATTGTACCATGGAATATACAGTGATATCACATAACAAATCGCAGGAACGATTGAGTTTACGACAAAAAGCAACAGGGAAGGCTTGTATTCAGCGTGCGTTTCGGGTAAACTGAATAAAATAATGAAGGCAATGATGAGGAATAGTACTTTTTACGCTACTTTTTAGAGAGCAGACGGCTAGTGCAAGTCTGTATTAGCGGGGAACGAACTCGCCTTTGAGCCTGTATTGGTGAATACTTGTAACTAATACCGTACTCCGCGTTAAGGAATCAAGTTGGACGGCGTAGTCCGTCAATTTGGGTGGTACCGCGGGAAACTATATAGACTCTCGTCCCTTTATAGAGGGACGGGAGTCTTTTTTATCTGTACGCACCAATGCAAGAAAAGAAATCGAATCATATTGGAGGAGTTTTTGACATGAGTTATAAGCACACGCAAATTGAAGAAAAGTGGCAAAAGTATTGGAAAGATCATGATACATACAAAATGGTTGACGATCCATCCAAGCCTAAATTTTATGCATTGGATATGTTTCCCTATCCGTCAGGCGCGGGTCTGCACGTTGGGCATCCACTTGGCTATATCGCGACAGACATTTTAAGTGCATTTAAACGTAAGCAAGGATATAACGTATTGCACCCTATGGGATGGGATGCATTCGGATTGCCTGCTGAGCAGTATGCGATTGATACAGGAAATGATCCAGCTGAATTCACAGCGAAGAATATTGCTACATTTAAACGCCAAATGCAAGATCTTGGATTTTCATATGATTGGTCTCGTGAAATCAATACAACGGATCCAAGCTATTATAAATGGACGCAGTGGATTTTCATTCAACTATATAAACGTGGTCTAGCGTATATTGATGAAGTAGCGGTCAACTGGTGCCCAGCGCTAGGAACGGTACTGGCGAATGAAGAAGTTATCGACGGTTTGTCTGAGCGTGGAAATCATCCAGTTGAAAGACGTCCAATGCGCCAATGGGTGTTGCGGATTACGGAATACGCAGATCGTCTGTTAGAAGACTTGGAAGATTTGGACTGGCCTGAAAGCCTCAAAGATATGCAACGCAACTGGATCGGTCGTTCGGAAGGCGCACAATTAACGTTTGAAATTGCGGACACTGAGCATTCATTCGAAGCATTTACTACACGTCCGGATACGATTTTTGGTGCGACGTATGCAGTGTTGGCTCCTGAACATAAATTAGTCAGTGCGATCACTACCGATGCACAGCGTGAAGCAGTAGAAAAATATATTGAATCCGTAAAATCAAAAAGTGATCTTGAGCGTACGGATTTGGCAAAAGACAAATCAGGCGTATTTACCGGGGCATATGCAATCAACCCAGCAAGTGGTGCGAAAATGCCGATTTGGATCGCGGATTACGTACTGGCAACGTATGGTACAGGGGCGATCATGGCAGTTCCTGCACATGATGAGCGTGACTATGAGTTCGCGAAAAAATTCGATTTACCGATTGTGGAAGTTGTTGCAGGCGGAAATATTGAAGAAGAAGCGTATGCAGGAGAAGGCGAGCACGTGAATTCGGACTTCCTAAATGGATTAGGGAAAGAAGAAGCTATTGCAAAGTCCATTGAATGGTTCGAAGAGAATGGCACGGGCGAACGCAAAATTACGTATCGTCTGCGCGATTGGTTATTCTCTCGTCAGCGTTATTGGGGCGAGCCAATTCCTGTTATCCACTGGGAAGATGGCACGATGACTACTGTCGATGAAGCGGAATTGCCGTTGATGTTGCCGGTAACCGATAATATTAAGCCAAGCGGAACAGGTGAATCACCACTTGCAAATATTACGGAGTGGGTCAATGTCGTCGATCCAGAAACAGGTATGAAAGGTCGTCGTGAAACGAACACGATGCCACAATGGGCAGGAAGCTGCTGGTATTACTTGCGTTATATCGATCCTCATAATGATGATATGATCATCGATCCGAAGTTGGCTGAGCGTTGGTTGCCGGTTGATATCTACGTAGGGGGAGCGGAGCACGCAGTTCTGCATTTATTGTATGCTCGTTTCTGGCATAAAGTATTGTACGATATTGGTGTTGTACAAACGAAAGAGCCGTTCCAAAAGCTCTTCAACCAAGGGATGATCTTAGGCGAAGGACATGTGAAAATGTCTAAGTCGCTAGGTAACGTCATCAATCCGGATGATATCGTTCATTCACACGGTGCAGACACATTGCGTATTTATGAAATGTTCATGGGACCACTGGATGCGTCAAAAGAATGGTCTACAAATGGACTAGACGGATCTCGTCGTTTCCTCGACCGTATTTGGCGTCTGCTCGTCAATGAAGACGATACATTGACAGATAAATTGACGGATGAAACTGGCGGACCTTTAGAGAAGGTTTATAATCAGACAGTCAAAAAAGTTACGGAAGATTACGAAGCCATGCGCAATAACACAGCGATTTCTCAATTGATGGTATTCATCAATGAAAGCTATAAAGCAGAAAAGTTGCCAAAAGCCTATATTGAAGGATTCCTTCTGTTAATTTCACCTATCACGCCACACTTGGCTGAAGAACTGTGGTCAAAATTAGGTCACACGGACACAATTGCCTATGCACAGTGGCCGACATTTGATGAAACAAAATTATCGGATGACACAGTGGAAGTAGCGGTACAGATCAACGGTAAGATTCGTGCGAAAATTACTGTAGCCAAAGATAGCTCGAAAGAAGAGTTAGAGCATGTGGCTTTGGCAAACGAAGACGTGAAGCAGTGGATGGAAGGTAAGGAATTGAAGAAGATTATTGCGATTCCTGGACGCCTTGTAAATATTGTAGCGGGTTAATGAAATGCAGAAAGCCGGTTGGAGATTTTCTCCAATCGGCTTTTTTTTGTAGAATGGGTTTTGTGATTATCATATTTATGGACTATATGCTTTATTTTGTTGGTGAAGTGCTGAATCGGTCAGGGTAAGCGCTCTATCGTACGTCTCAACCGCTCTAAGTAGACGTTCAAACGCTCATACTATTATTGCGTTTGACCCAATAATCCCGCATTCATTCCCGCCAGGCGTCCTGTCACAAGAGCGGCAGTAATATTATAGCCGCCCGTATAGCCGTGAATATCTAAAATCTCTCCACAGAAGAACAATCCGATTTTTTTACGTGATGCCATCGTCTTTGGTTCTACTTCTTTTACTGAAACGCCGCCGCCCGTAACGAATGCCTTCTCGATCGGTTGTGTGCCTGTAATATGTACAGGGAACGTCTTAAGAAGCTTTGCGAGTGTACGTATAGCCTCACGCTTAATATCTATGCCGATTTCGGTTTCCTCGATTTCCGCTTTCTTCAATAAAAATAGCAACCAACGTTCAGGCACGAGACCTTTCAATGAGGTTTTCACTTGTTTTTTTGGTTCATCTTTTAAAATTTTTGCGATGGTTTGTGTCAATTGTTCTTCATGTTGGTCAGGTAGTGAATCAATTTGCAGCAAGACAGGCTGTTTGCCGTTCTTCATCTGCTCTTTGACCACATATTGGCTGCAGCGTAAAATCGCGGGTCCACTTAATCCGAAATGGGTGAAGAGCATGTCCATTTGATGGGTAACAAGCGTTTTCCCTTTTTTATTCAATACAGACACTTTGACGTCACGTAACGCAAGTCCTTGTAAATCTTTTGAGACAATAAATGGTTCGCGTGACAGCAACGGAACTTCTGTTGGATACAATGTCGTTACGGTATGGCCCGCCCGTTCAGCCCAAGGGTATCCGTCTCCCGTACTGCCTGTTTGTGGAACGGCTTTGCCGCCAACTGCTACGACTACTGCATGTGCGCGTACTTCTTCACCGTCTTCTAACCGAACACCGAGAACCTTTTCATCATCCATTAATAATTTCTGTACTCGGCTTTCCAATCGTATGTCCACGCCTAGTTCATCCATTTGATTTAATAGGGCGTTGATGACATCTTTTGACTTATTTGAAACGGGAAACATCCGTCCGTGATCTTCTTCTTTTAACGGAACGCCAAGGCCTTCGAAGTAGTGGATGATATCTTGGTTGTTAAAGACAGAGAACGGTCCATATAAAAACTTGCCATTTCCCGGAATATGTTTGATGATTTCTTCTTGTGACAGTCGATTTGTGACGTTACAGCGACCACCGCCTGAAATGGCAAGTTTATTGCCAAGTTTACGTCCTTTTTCAATCAATAAAACCCGCTTTTTTTGTTCGGCTGCTGCAATGGAGGCCATTAACCCTGAAGGTCCGCCACCAATTACGATTACATCATACATTGTAGAACCACTCTTTCATTTCATTTTGTCTTTCATTATACACCATAAGGGCATGGTTGCTTTTTGATTTGGACTTTAGATAAAGATTGTGCAAAAGCGTGTCGAGGGGTAAACTATACAAGAATCTCTTTAGGAATGGAAGGAATCAATTATGGCATCAAATTTATTGAAAGGCACGGCCATTTTAACGATTGGCTTATTTTTATCGAAGGCACTCGGCTTACTCTATGTAATTCCGTTTTATGCAATCGTTGGAGAAAAGAGTGTCGGTCTCTATCAATATGCATACATACCTTACAATCTAGCACTGGCGGTCGCGGTATCCGGGGCTCCGCTCGCCATTTCAAAGTTTGTCTCTAAATACAATGCGTTAGGTGATTATGCGACCGGACGGAAATTAATGAAATCGGGCATGCTCGTCATGTCTTTAACGGGCCTGCTGTCATTTCTTGCGTTGTTCTTCCTAGCGAATCCGATTGCGGAACTCGTCATCAAAGATGAAGAACAGATTTTCACGGTTCAAGATATTGCAACTGTCATTCGTTGGGTCAGCTTTGCTTTGCTGGCAGTACCGTTACTTAGTATCGCCCGTGGATTTTTGCAAGGTTATCAAAAGTTCGAACCGACTTCTGTTTCCCAATTAATTGAACAGATTGTACGCATCATTGTTGTGCTCGTCGGAGCTTTTGTGGTCGTCAATGTACTGGATCTATCGCCGAAAATCGCTGTCCAGTTTGCCGTGTTTGCTGCGTTTATTGGAGCACTCGCCGGGTTATGGAGTCTTTACTATTACTGGAGAAAATATCAGGATGAATTTGATTATTTGTTATCGAATAGTCCGCCAGCGAGTTCGGTGTCGTTGAAACAAATTTATACGGAAGTCCTCGCGTACGTATTGCCATTTGTATTGGTCGGAACGATTAATCCAATTTATCAATTCGTCGACATGATTACATTTAACGGCGCTATGAAATCAATCGGGCTTTCAAGTGTATCTGATTTATATTTAACAAAGCTGAATTTTTTAACACATAAGATTGTGATGATTCCCGTGATGGTCGCAACTGGATTTTCTATGGCGCTCATCTCCATTATCACAAAGGATTATACGTCTAACAATCAAAAGGGCGTCACACGATCACTCGATCAAACGTATCAGATCATGCTGTTCTTGACGATTCCAATGGTGATTGGGTTAATTGTTTTAAACAGTGAAGTCTATCAATTCTTATATGAGTACGATGTAGCGGGAGCGAGTGTCTTGGCTTCCTACGCACCGGTAGCGATTCTATTTGCGATGTTCACCGTAACGGCTGCCATCTTGCAAGGAATTGATCATCATAAATGGATTGTCTTCACTTCATTGCTCGGATTGCTAGTGAAAATGCTCATCAACATTCCGCTGATTAAATTGTTTGAAGTGAACGGCGCAATTATCGCCACCGCCATTGGCTACTCGGTAGCAGTGTGTATCAATTTGTACGTCATTAAAAAAGCATTGAATTATAAATCTGAAATGGTCATCAGACGTTTGTTTTTAATAGTGGCTTTCAACGCAGTGATGTTTGCTGGAGTTTGGCTGACGAATAAAGGCTTGAATATGACGCACATTCCAGTAGGACGCTGGCAAGCCCTGTTGTATGTCATGATAGGATCAGGTGTTGGAATGGTGATTTATGGATTCTTGGCTATCAAATCAGGACTTGCACAACAATTATTTGGAGATCGTCTAACACGTATGATGAGACGCTTTGGACTTGGAGGATAATCAATGAGACTGGATAAATTATTATCAAACACCGGCTATGGTTCACGTAAAGAAGTTCGACAACTGTTGAAAAAAGGAATGATTCGGGTCAATGGGGCAGTGATGAAAGATCCTGCTCAGCACGTGGACCCGTATTCCGATGCGATTTCCCTGTTAGGTGAAGAAGTATTGTATAAAGAATTCATCTATCTAATGATGCATAAACCGCCTGGTGTCTTGTCTGCGACAGAAGATCACCGTGATCAAACAGTCGTTGATTTGCTTGCGGGCGAAGATCGGCATTTCGAACCGTTTCCGGTAGGTCGCTTGGATAAAGACACAGAAGGATTATTACTTCTGACAAATGACGGGAAACTGGCGCATAATTTATTGTCACCGAAGAAAGAAGTGCCGAAAACGTATTATGCGAGAGTGGCTGGAATGGTAACAGAAGAAGATGCAGAAGCTTTTGCGCGCGGAGTGATTTTAGATGATGCCTATGCAACGAAGCCTGGCATTCTACACATATTGCATTCTGCTGAAGAGTCGGAGATTGAACTGACGATTACAGAAGGTAAGTTTCATCAAGTGAAGCGGATGTTTGAAGCGGTAGGAAAAAAAGTGGTGTATTTGAAGCGGTTAACGATGGGACCGCTTGAATTGGATCCAGAATTGGAACTAGGTGAATACCGTGAGTTAACAGATGCGGAATTGCTACAACTAAAAGAAGTAGATCGTTCCAAGCAAAAAGGCTGATGCAAAAGCATCAGCCTTTTTGCGTTGTAAATTTGTATATAGGAGGCTACATCAGGAAGATAATTTCACTTTCTTGGACGTCGTCGTCCATTCGCCGCGGACTGAGCTCTTAATCAATTCATTGTACTCCAGAACATTTAAGTCACGTTGTGCAGTGCGGGGTGAAATATTGAATTCCTCCGCCACGGCCTCCGTTGTTACTTTTCCGTTATCCCGAATGAACAGATAGACATCTTTGATACGAATTAACATGCGATCGGTAGCTGGGTTCATTTAAGAAACCACTCCTTCATCTTCATATTTTCACGCCAACATTTCAAAAGAAGATTGTTGGGGTATTCTTTGATTTTACCTTTCCTGATTCGCTCCTTTTATCTACGCTATGCCAGAATAATAAGTGAATGATTCTGACAATAGTAGTATAACGTATTTTATATAAAAGCGCACATGTTTTCGCTTATACTTTTGAATAAATTAGAATAAATAGTTTACTAGTTACCGAGTTAGCTGTTCTTAAGAGATGAAATAGAAAAAATGGCTCTCACTCTAATAAGGTCTAATTGATTTTATGCCATAAACATGTGAAAATAGAAAAAGAGGAAACTGGCGGTAATTTGGCTTGAGGTTTCATATAGGAAGGGTGGCGGTTGTGTGATCTATTTCAAAGATGGGGAATACCTAACAGAAGATAAAATGAACGTCTCGGTGAATGATCGTGGGTATGTTTTTGGCGATGGAGTATATGAAGTAATTAAAGTATACGATGGCGCATTGTACACAGCGAAAGAACATTTGGAGAGATTGCTCGAGAGTGCAGAGAAAATTCGTGTGAACCTGTCGTATACAATCGATGAGTTACTTGAAATCGTACAAAAGCTACAGTCGGATAATCAACTATCTGTTGGCCATATTTATATACAAGTCACTCGCGGTGTGGCGCCACGTGCGCATCAATTCCCAGAAAACAGTGTGCCTGTCATGATTGGCTACGCTGTGGAAAATGCTCGTCCTTTGCAAATTCTTCAACAAGGTGCCGCGATGAAGTCTGTTGAAGATATGCGTTGGCTTCGTTGTGATATAAAAAGTTTGAATCTGCTTGGCAATGTCATGGCGAAACAAGAGGCGTTTGATCATGGATGTCAAGAAGCATTGTTTGTGCGGGATGGGTTAGTACGTGAAGGCTCATCTTCCAATGCATTTGGTATTAAGGACGGTATCCTGTATACACATCCTGCCAATCATTTCATTCTTAACGGAATTACCCGTCGTGTCGTGTTGCAAATAGCAGAGAAGTTAGCGATTCCAGTTAAAGAAGAAGAATTCACATTGCCACAAGCGTTAAAAATGGATGAATTTTTCTATACGTCTACGAATGCTGAAATCACACCGGTTATCACTATAGATCAGCAACCTATAGGACAAGGAGTTCCGGGGCCGTTGACGAGAAAGTTACAAGAAGCATTTGAGGCACAAATTCCGAAGTTAGTGGCGGCTGGTCATCATAAGGAAAGAGAATCAAATGGCCCAGCTAATTAAACTTGCGGATTATATTTCGCGGTACGAGAATGATCTAACCCGTTATCCGACACAATTCATCCGTCTGAAGCGCTACCAATGGAAACGTATTAAAAAACAATGGGAGCACGGTGTGGATATATATGCGGAGCAAGCGGCTACTTTTTCTAAGGATGTGGAAGTGCCTTCGAAATGGTATACGGTATTATTCAAAAAATGGCGTAAACAACCAGATGTGGAATTGACACAAGCGTCCGCTATTTCTGAACAAGCGGTAGAAGATCAAGAGAATGATTGGGATTTTCAAGCTTCTATTTCAAGTCAACCTTCGAATGTTGAACAGTTAAAAAGAGCCTATCGGGATCAATTGTTTCAATTCCAATTAAAGTGGGCTAGTTCTACATTGTATGACCGATCCCGTGTAGATCCAAAGTATTTCTCTGATCCATTGTTGAAGCAACTGACACTGCGTTTACCTGATAGCTTCTTGTTGCTTTATTATCCAATCGTCAAAGTCAATAAGGCACCTGTCGAGTTGGACATCATCTTATTAGCTCCTACTACATGCTATTGCATCACAGTGCTAGAAGATGAAAGGATGGCTGCGTACATAGGTAGTGGCGAAAGGTTTTGGCTGAAGAAGTTCGGTGAAGAACAAGCGAAGGTGCTGAATCCAACGATAGCGCTTAGTAGAATGGAGAAAGTGGTTTCATCATTTTTCAGAGCGGCGAAAGTGGAAATCCCGATCAAGAAGCTGATTGTATCGAGAAATGGCTATATTGACTATCCTGGTACTCCGTTTGAGGTTACAACTATTGATCGCAAAACATATGAACAATGGCTGACAAAGTTATGCAGTAATCCGAGCCCCATGAAACATACGCAATTTAAAGCCGCACAAGCAATATTGGATCATGCACAAACTACAGCGATGAATCGGTTGTTTGATGCGGAAGAAATCATTGAAGAGCAATAGAAAAGAATTTACTGAAAAAGAGAGAGTGTACTGATTATGCGTTTACGAAATAAGCCTTGGGCTAAAGATTTCATGGCGGAGCATCCAGATGTATTAATTTTGGATCCGGAAGGCAAAAAGAATCGTTGGACTGAAGAATTCGGGAACGATGCGCCAATCCATATTGAAGTGGGTACAGGTAAAGGTCAATTTATCATTGGAATGGCATTAGCTAATCCGGAGATTAACTATATTGGCATCGAACATTTCGATAATGTCATTGTATCCGCCTTAGAGAAAGCGATTGAAGCGGAAAAACCTTCGAATCTACGTTTGATGCGTGTTAATGGAGAAGAGTTGGAATCCATTTTCGCGGATTCAGAAATTCATCGTGTCTATTTAAACTTTTCTGATCCATGGCCAAAAGATCGCCATGAAAAGCGTCGATTGACACATCCGAATTTTTTAGCGAAATATGAAGGTGTTTTGAAGACGAATGGAGAAATTCACTTTAAGACAGATAATCGTTCGCTGTTTGAATATTCCCTTGTTTCCATGACGAATTATGGGATGAAATTGCTATCCGTTTCACTCGATTTACATGCAAACATGCCTGATGACAATGTGTTAACCGAGTACGAAGAAAAGTTTTCAAGTAAAGGTCAGCCGATTTATCGTCTGGAAGCACAATATCAAAGCGAATTCTGATCGATAAGAGATTAAAAGCTGTTGGACATTGTACTTTTCTGCTGGAGCTCTAGGGCTCAGTGGAAAAGTACAATGTCCATACAACAGTTACTAAAGGAATGTAGGGAGGAATTATTTTGGATCAACTAACTTTTCATGATATGAAACTAACGTGGTTAGACGGAGGCGTAAACTTTTTAGACGGAGGTGCGATGTTCGGTGTCGTTCCGAAGGCTCTATGGTCAAGACGCTATGAAACAGATGAAAACAATTTAATTGAACTACGAACAGACCCCATCCTCATTCAATATCAAGATAAAAATTATTTAATTGATTCCGGTATCGGAAAAGGCAAGTTGGACGACAAGCAAAAGCGTAACTTGGGTGTCCGTGCCGAAACGCGTGTAGAGGAAAGTTTAGAAGAGCTTGGCATGACGCCTGATGATATTGATGTTGTGTTAATGTCCCATCTTCATAATGATCACGCGGCAGGTTTGACACAGTGGGAAGGTGATCAGCTGGTGTCTGTATTTAAAAATGCCAAGATCTATACTTCACAAGTTGAGTGGGATGAAATGAGAGAGCCGAATATTCGCTCACGCAATACGTATTGGAAAGAAAACTGGGAGCCAATTCAAAGTCAAGTTGAGACGTTTGAAGGGGAGATTGAAGTAGTACCAGGTATTAAGATGATTCATACGGGCGGTCATAGTGACGGCCATTGTGTAATTAAGCTAGAGCAAGGCGGCGAGACGTTAATTCATATGGCGGATATTATGCCGACGCATGCACATACGAATCCTTTGTGGGTACTTGCGTATGATGATTATCCAATGGACTCGATTTTTGCAAAAGAGCGCTTAATGAAGGAAGCGCTTCCAAATGAGTATGGGTTTATTTTCTATCACGATGCGATGTATCGTATGGCGAAGTTTAGTGAAGATGGAAAGACTATTGTGGATAGCTTGCCTCGTACTCGGTGAGAATCTGACGTTTGGGTTTAAGTACAAGTTCAAGTTATTGGTGAGCTAGAGAGCGCCGTTGATCGACGTTCCAGGCAGATGCTTTCCTGCGGGCATGGCTTGAGCCTCCTCGTCCGCTTCGCTACCTGCGGGGTCTCAAGGCTCATGCTCATAACGCTTCGCTTATAATCGCAGAAGTAATTGCTATTCCCGCGGGAGTCGCCGCCTTCCACTTACGATCAACTGGTGTTATCTTCTGATTTTAGGACGTTTATGTTAAAAATTAAGTACTAAAGACAGGTCCCTATTACGAGGGGTTTGTCTTTTTCTGTATGCAGAAGCACCTTTTAAAATAGAGACGACCGGTAACTTGGTGATGTTCAGAACTTTCTTACGCAAAACACGTAACAGAACTGCATTTCCCATTATCCGCCAGCGCCGAAGTGACGTTCAATGGACTCTCCACTGGCATTGCCAGTCAAATCACAAACTACTTTGAGTGCTTAAATGGAATATGCCGTTTACAAAACCACTACATAATGCCGAATCTTACATACAACTGAAAAACCGCAGTTTGATCACCGCTTCTTACTCACCAAAAATAAAACACAATACACCTCGCACTTAAAATTCACCCAATAAAAAAAGAGGCCATCGCAAGAAGTAGATACTACTCGGATAGCCTCTTTACGTATAGTTAATTACTGATTACTGACGAACTAGCTCTACGACAGTGCCTGTTTTCGCATCGGCTGCGAATTCAAATTGCTCCAGCTTGCCGTCTTTCATGCGTGAAACGCCACCACGGTAAACATCCATAGAAATCACGTGATTTGTGTAAGGTTCTGGTTTCATAACAATCCACGAACCGTCGATTGGTCCTTCTTCTTTAAATGCATCTTTTACTTTTTTCAATACGTTATCAGCAGGTACTTCTTCATTGTAACGATTAAATGCCTCATTCACTACTACGCCTGCAGCAACACCAGTTAAAATTCCAGCTAAAAAGTCTTTTACTCTCATGGCTAATTGCAGCCTCCTTCGCAAATCTTTTCTTATAGTGTAACATAGTTTAAAAGTACATGGCGATTCAAAAGCGTTTCCAATTTTACTAATCGGCAGAATATGGCACTTTTGTGTAAAGTACATTCTTAACCTAATTAGTATTCATCTGTTTACTATGTGGATATACTACACATAGACAATAAAAAAGTGAGGGATTTAGATGAAAAAAGAAACATTGGAGTTATTTCGTACATTGACTGAACTTCCGGGCGCACCAGGTAATGAATACCGTGTCCGGGCTTTTATGCGCGAGCAGTTGGCACAGAACTCGGATGAGATAATTCAAGATGGTCTCGGTGGCGTGTTTGGTGTTCGGCACGGAAAAGAAGACGAGCCGAAAATTATGGTTGCTGGACATATGGATGAAGTCGGCTTCATGGTAACTGGTATTACAGATAACGGAATGCTTCGTTTTCAGCCGTTAGGAGGCTGGTGGAACCAAGTGTTATTGGCGCAACGAGTCCAAATCATCACGGAAGATGCAGAAATTCCCGGTGTGATCGGTTCTATCCCACCGCACTTGTTGAGTGACGCAGAGCGCAGCAAACCAATGGATATCAAAAACATGCTGATTGATGTTGGCGCTGACGACAAAGCCGATGCTGAGCGTTTTGGTATTCGCCCCGGTCAGCAGATCTTGCCGATTTGTCCGTTCACACCGATGGCTAATCCAAAAAAGATTATGGCCAAAGCATGGGATAACCGCTATGGTTGCGGTCTTGCTGTAGAACTGTTGCAAGAAGTGAAAAACGAAACGTTGCCGAATACATTGTATTCAGGGGCAACCGTTATGGAAGAAGTCGGCTTACGTGGCGCGCAAACGGCAGCACGTATGATAGATCCTGATCTATTCTTCGCACTCGATGCAAGTCCTGCAAATGATGCAAGTGGCGATAAAAAAGAATTTGGTCAATTGGGCCAAGGAACGTTGTTACGTATTATGGACCGCTCGATGATCACACACCGTGGTATGCGAGAATTCATTTTAGATACTGCTGAAACTCACAATATACCGTATCAATACTTTGTATCCCAAGGCGGTACGGATGCAGGGCAAGTACATGTAGCCAATAACGGCGTGCCAAGTGCTGTCATCGGTATTTGTTCTCGTTACATCCATACTGCGGCTTCCATTATCCACACAGATGATTATGCAGCAGCGAAAGAATTAATTACAAAACTAGTAAAAGCATGTGATAAAACAACTGTGGAAACTATTAAACAAAATTGCTAAACGACTAGAAATGAAATGAGGATGTGGAATGGAATTTGTTCTGGGCTCTGAAAATCAGGCGAAAAAACGTGCGGTAGTTCGGGTCGTTGAACGTTACGTGGAGAACAGTACCATTTCTTTTGCGTCCGTTCCGTCAGGCGTCAGCGCACAGCCGATGAGTGAGGAAGAAACACGGCAAGGCGCAATCAATCGTTCGATCACTGCAGCAAAGAATGCTTTCGGTATAGGTTTAGAAGGCGGGGTTCATATGCTTTCCGGCACGATGTATCTCTGCAATTGGGGCGCCCTCACCACACCGGAAGGCAAAACGTTTACTGCTGCAGGAGCACAAATCCCTTTACCAGAAGAATTGGCCGACGAAATTCGCCGTGGCAAAGAACTTGGTGATGCAGTGGATGCCTATTTCAAAAAGCAAAATGTACGCACGTCAGAAGGGGCTATGGGTATGTTGACGGCACAACTTGTACCAAGGGATGCGTTATTTGAACATATCATGCAATTATTGATTGGCCAGCTCTTGTATAGCACGTCGCTACAGAGCTGACGATTGCAATAGCGTCGGGGTGCGATTAGAATAGGACTGATAGAAAATTGAACGAAAGTAGAGAAGGGGGGAACCTGAATGTTGCGAAGTGGAAAGGTTTTCTTGCTGTTGCTACTGGCTGTCGTGTTGGTAGGATGTAATCAGAAAGTGGAAGTCCGTACTGACGATGCATTTGTTTCAGCGAAAAAAGTATTTGAACTAAATAGCAAAAAACCAAATCAAACGGTGGGCGATATTGAATTCTATAAACCGCCAACTCTACGAATGGATAAAGAATCAACTTCCCAAAAGATTGTTTTAACTAAACGAAATGATTCATTTTATCTAACAGTTAATCCGAATGAAAAGAAAAATAGTCAAGTCTATTATGACGTACTGTTAACGGATGAACCGGATGATTTAGTAGGTGCACAAACATTTTCTAAAGATGAAACATTTGGCTTTGTTGCGGTCATACAAAAAGGTGAGAAACAAGTAGAGTTAATCGCCAACGTAGGAGGAGCGAAAGTTGAAACTGTGACGGATGAAGAAAATACCAAAGCGTATTTAGAAATGATGATGGAAATTGCTCGTTCGGTTCAACATGACGACCAGTAAGTAATTTTGAGTAGCGAAGGAGAGGGTTAACGAATGGAAGCTGAAGATTTGGTAGAAGAACTAAAGAAACGCTTACCTAAAGAGAACTTTGATTGGCAATTTGACCGTCGGGCTGACAAATTGCGGATTGTCCACCATACTCTTCATAAAGGCATGGATATTTCATTACCTGAAATTCTATCCAAGTATGAACAGAAAAACGAACGTGCAATCGATGAAGTGGTGTATACCGTCCTAGAGACATTTCGCGCCATGGAGCAAGAACAGGCAAAAGGCTTCGCGGGAGAAAATACAATTTATCCTGTCATCCGTTCGACTTCATTTCCAACTGAAAGTTCCGCAGGACAAGCTTTCTTAACGAAAGAGCATACAGCCGAAACACGAATTTTCTATGCGCTAGATTTAGGAAACACGTATCGCCTGATTGATCAAGGGATGCTGTCCGATCTGCAGATGACAGAACAGGAAATACAGGAAGTCGCAATGTTTAAAGTGAAGTCGTTACCGACAACGTATAAGCAAGATGTCGTATCTGATAATATATTCTACTTCATCAACAATAACGATGGCTATGATGCGAGCAGAATATTGAATCAGCCATTCATGAGAGAAATGGAACAGAAAATACAAGGGCATATGGTCGTTTCCGTTCCTCACCAAGATGTGTTAATCATTGGAGATATACGGAATGAAACAGGCTATGACGTCGTGGCGCAGATCGCGATGCAGTTTTTCACAACAGGTGCCGTACCTGTTACATCATTGTCTTTCATTTATGAAGATGGTAAGCTTGAACCGATTTTCATTATGGCGAAAAATAGATTGGCAAGAAGGGATCAGAAAAAATGAATATATTTTATAATCCAGAAGGTGTTGGCGACGTATTGTTCGTTCAACTTACAACTGAAAGACCGGCAGCAATTACTGTGGAAAGAAAAAATAATGTCGCTTTGATTAAAAATGAAGAGACAGAAACTGTAGTCGCGTTCAATTTATTTGATGCATCCAGTTATTTCACTGTTTCAACAGTAGGTCAAGTAGAACTGACAGAAGAGCTAGGCGAACAAATACAAGAAGCTTTAGAGAAAAATGACGTGGCGTTAGAATTGGAATTGGATTTCACTCCAAAATTCGTTATAGGCTATGTTGCTGAAAAAGAAAAGCATCCAAATGCAGATAAATTGAACATTTGTCAGGTAGACGTAGGAGAAGAAACATTGCAAATCGTTTGTGGCGCCTCTAATGTGGAAGCTGGACAGAAAGTGGTCGTAGCAAAAGTAGGCGCTGTAATGCCTTCAGGTATGGTCATTCGTGATGCGGAACTTCGTGGAGTCGCTTCGTCTGGTATGATCTGTTCTGCTAAAGAACTCAATCTGCAAGATGCGCCCGACGCAAAAGGAATTCTCGTATTAGAAGACGATAAGAAAGTCGGAGAAGCTTTCGAAGGTACGTTGTAAATATATCCACAGGAAAAAGCTTTTGCATAAGCCTCATTAGGCTTGTAGCAAAAGCTTTTTTGTATTATTGTTACAAAGGGTTACAAATCATCATTTTATACAGAAAGAACATAGAACTGTTTGATTTCCTCCTAGGTAACCTGTTAAAATGAAATGATTGATATGAAAAGAGTGATATATTTGAGCTGGCTACGGAATATGAAAAGACGCCTTCAGCAAATGCAAGAAGGCGCTGAAAAAAATAACCCATTATTTGAACAACCAACTACTGAAAATACTAATGATAAAAATAACCTAATCCAAAACCAAAAACCAAACGAAGATCTTGATGAAGATAAAAAAACAAACTTTCGGTTTCCGATAGTTTCTGACTACGAAATTTATGGATGGGAACCACAGATCCATCATGATGAATATACGAAAGACTATTTACTAGAAGATGAAGCAACAGAAGAAGCATTTGAAATACTTCCTTTGGAACAGAATGAACGTTGGCCAGGTCGTTATGAGCGAGGTGGAAATGTCTACCGTGCAGAAGCAAAAAGAGATTTTGCCCAAATCATTCCACCTACATCGAATCCATTGCCTCTACCGTTTACCGGAAGAAAGCAAGAACGTACAATGCACTCGGAGCCGCAACGGATTGAACCATATGAATCGCGACGTCCTGAACTAGAAGTACCATCTCGTCATCAAGAAGAACCTGTGAAAGTAGAGAGGCCTAAGATATTCAGAAAGCCATTTTCGCCTACGCACGTGCCTTCACCTATCTACGGATTGAACACTAGTTCTCCAATCAGTGAGGCTATGGAATCGGTCATAGAAAAGAAAGATATGAAAGATCAAGAGTTACATGATCAATTTGAAGATCAAGACGAAGAATTGCCATTGTCCTTGATTTCCAACCAACAACCAAATAAAGCACCATTGTTTGCTAGTTCATCAGAAAAAAGACAGTCGGAGATGACCTCAGCGGAAGAAAATACACAAGAAGTAGAAGAACCTAAATTGGAAGTATCTGAAGAACCTACGCAACTAGTGGAACAGACTGAAGAAACACAAGTGGAAGAGTCACTAGAAGTAACTATACACGACGATATACATGATGAAATCGAAGAAGCTGAAGTAACGAGTGTGGAGTCAGAAGAATCGAAAGAAGTCTTTGCACAAATAGAAGATACAGAGCAAGCGAAAACTGAAGTAGAAACAGAAGTAGAAATGTATGACGATGTTGCAACTGAAGCAGAAGAGATTGTAGTAGATTCGGAAGCATCTGTAACTGTTACGATAGAAGAACAGGAAGAAGAACAGGAAGAACAACAGGAAGAACAACAAGAACAAGTAGAAATAGAATCCAATGAAGTAGAATTCGAAATGGATGATCAAGAGGAGCTAGTACAACCAGTTAAGAAAGAAAAAGTTGTGCCTTTTAATGTATTGATGCTTAAATCCGATAAAGAAAAATTAGCGGCTAGAGTAGAAGAACTCATTGCAGCTAATGCAGCGAAGAAAGAATTAGTAGAAGAAGCGTCAGTCGAAATCGATGCAGATCACCCTGTCGCGGAACAAACAGAATCGCTGGAAGATACACAATCAGTACAGCTAGAACAACAGAAGAATAGTGTAGAACTGAACGTGGAAGAACAGGATTCCATTGAAGAACCAGAATCTATTGCAGTAGAATCTCACGTTGAAGTAACCGAAATGGTCGCTACAACTTCTGAAACGATTGTAGAAGAACCTGAAGAGGAAATCATCGAAGAAGAACCACCACATTACGGATTCCCGACGATGCAATATTTGGCACCTCCGGAAGAAGAAATCGTTGATGAAGAGTGGCTTGCGGCGCAGTCCGCTACGTTAGAAGAAACTCTTTCGTATTTCGCTGTACAGGCGACGGTTGAACAAGCTGTGCAAGGTCCTGCCGTCACGATGTTTGAGTTAACGGTGATGCAGGGGACAAAAGTAAGTAAAATTCGAAATCTTACCGACGACTTAAAATTGGCGTTGGCGGCTAGAGATATTCGTATCCAAGCGCCGATTCCAGGTACAAGTATGATTGGTATTGAAATTCCGAATCGCAAAACACGTGCAGTTCGAATTTCAGAGGTTATTGATAGTGATTCATTTATGAAATCAGACTCGCCCCTTGAAGCTGTATTAGGGCTTAGTTTGACAGGGGAGCCGCAAACAATTGATCTACGGAAGATGCCGCACGGAATGATTGCGGGTGCTACAGGCTCCGGTAAATCCGTTTGTATCAACTCTATACTGATCAGTTTGTTGTATAAAGCTTCACATCATGATCTGAAACTATTGCTCATTGATCCGAAAATGGTGGAATTGGCACCATATAATGGCATTCCACACTTGTTAAGTCCGGTTATTACAGATGTAAAAGCGGCGACTGCGGCATTGAAATGGGCAGTTAATGAGATGGAAAGACGCTATGAACTATTCGCGCATTCCGGAGTACGTAATATTGAACGCTATAACGAAATGGTCATGGCATCACGACGTTTCTCTTTAAAGATGCCTTATATCCTAGTAGTGATTGATGAGTTAGCAGATTTAATGATGATGGCACCTGCGGATGTAGAAGTGTCGATCAGCCGAATCACTCAGAAAGCCAGGGCGTGTGGCATTCATCTAATCATCGCAACTCAGCGACCTTCTGTTGATGTCATTACCGGAACAATTAAAGCCAATATCCCAACTCGTATAGCATTCGCTGTGTCTTCACAAGTAGATTCAAGAACTATTTTAGATTCAGTAGGGGCAGATCGTTTACTTGGTAAGGGAGATATGCTGTATTTAGGCAATGGCCAATCGGCTCCTGTCCGTCTTCAGGGGACATTTGTCACGGATGATGAGATCGAGCGTATAATAGAACATGTTCGTAATGAAGCAGAACCGAATTACTTATTCGGCCAAGAAGATTTGCTAGCAGCCGCTGTCCGAGAAGAGGAATCGGATCCATTATTTGAGCAAGCCTGCAACTTTGTCATTGAGCAGGGGAGTGCATCCACTTCGTCATTACAGCGCCATTTCAGCATCGGCTATAACCGGGCGGCAAAGTTAATCGACCGAATGGAAGCAAATCAATTTATATCTGAGCAAAGAGGGAGCAGACCGCGCGACGTCTTTTTGACTGAACAAGCATTTGAAAGCTTCATGAAATAATGAATGCATAGTTCCTATCTAAAGGTTTGATTGAACGCATGATATACTATGACAAGAAATAATCTTCTCGTCCATCACTGGACAATGGAAGATAAAAAGTGGGATGAAAGAACTCCCGGGAGGTTTCAATATGACATTGTTACATTTTACTGGTATCAAAGGATCGGGAATGAGTTCCCTTGCCCAGTTGCTACATGACTCTTCGTATGAGGTTCAAGGTTCTGATGTGGAAAAGTACTTTTTCACTGAAGACCCCTTACATGAACGAAATATAAAAGTACTGCCATTTGATGAAAATAATATTCAGCCGGGCATGAAAGTGATTGCAGGAAACGCATTTAAAGATGAACATCCTGAATTACTACGGGCAGCAGAACTTGGTATAGAAGTTATTCGTTACCATGAGTTCTTAGGCGACTATATGGAACAATTTACTTCCATAGGTGTTACGGGTACACATGGTAAAACGTCTACAACGGGCTTGCTTGCGCATGTATTGGGTGGCTTTGCGCCAACTTCTTACCTAATAGGGGACGGTACAGGTAAAGGTACCGAGAATGCGGAGAACTTTGTATTTGAAGCGTGTGAATACAAACGACACTTTTTGGCCTACCATCCAGACTATGCTATCATGACGAATATTGATTTCGATCATCCGGATTATTTCACAAGTCTGGACGATATTTTGAGCGCTTTCGGACAAATGGCGAGTCAAGTAAAGAAGGCATTAATCGCTTGTGGTGACGACGACAATCTTCAGAAACTTCAATGTCAAGTTCCGATTGTCTATTATGGCTTGGATTCATCCAATGACTTTTACGCAGCAAATATTGAAAAAGATCAAAACGGCTGTTCGTTTGATGTGTTCATTCGAAATGAATTCTATCACCGTTTCACCATTGTATTAACAGGCGATCATGCTATTAGAAATGCGTTGAGTGTTATTACACTATGTCATTATGAAAATATTCCAGCTGACATTGTGAATGAACGCTTTGCGACGTTTACAGGCGTAAAAAGACGTTTTTCTGTCTTAGAAGTAGATGACCGTGTCATTGTGGATGATTATGCACATCATCCTACCGAAATCCGTGCAACATTGGATTCGGCACGTCAAAAATATCCAAATCGTGAAGTGATTGCGGTATTTCAACCGCATACATTCAGCAGAACAGCAGCGATGTTAGATCAATTTGCAGAAAGTCTGTCTGAAGCAGATCATGTGTACTTATGTGACATCTTTGGTTCTGCACGGGAGAAAGTCGGTAGTTTAACGATTCACGATTTGATAGATAAAATCCCCAATTCCCAACATTTGAAGATAGAAGATATGTCAGATTTAGCAGCGCATAAACATTCTGTCATTCTTTTTATGGGAGCCGGAGATATCCAATTATATTTAAAACAATTTACTTCTGATATTACGAAAGAAGAAACAGCCTAATCTCTTTTATGAGAGGGCTGTTTCTCTTTTTTTTTTTTAGGTTTTTTGGTTTCGATAAAGGATATCACCCAGTTATGTCGAACAGGAGTATAGGACGAAAAGTTTAGAAACTCTCAAAGAGGGGTAAAGTTTTCGTAAGAATATGCTCTAGGAGGATAACGTAAGTGATCAATTTACTTTACGTTGCAGCAGTGATTGCCGCAATCGCATTTCTTATTCTTTGTGTAAGTCTGGCTATGACACTGGGGTCGTTAAAGACATCTTTACAGAGTGTCTCGCATACAGTAGGTGACTTATCAAAGCAATTAGAGGGAGTGACTACAGAAAGTACACAACTTCTTCAAAAAACCAATCAGCTGGTTGAAGATTTACAAGGAAAAGCGGACAAGCTGAACACTGTGGTGGATGCGGTAAAAAGAGTAGGTGACTCGGTGAACACTCTCAATCAATCAGTTCATCGGATCTCGAGCTCAGTAACTACAAACGCCGAACAAAACAGTGACAAAATCGCGCAAGTCGTACAGTGGGGAACCGTTGCAGTTAATCTATATGATCAAGTAAAAGAACGGCAACCTAAAACGTCCGCTGGTTGGACAGTATACAAATCGCGCTCCTAGTACAAGCATTTTCCTTTAAAACATACAAAAATAGTTAATTCACAGGAGGAAGAAAAAATGACAGAAAACAAACCGAACTATAACGACAACCAAGGTAACTACTCAAATACGTATGGCCAACCACAATATCCAGCGAACTACACATATCGTTCAACTAATGATCTGTATGATGAGGATAGCAACGGTACAGGTAGTTTCATTGCCGGCGCAATCATCGGTGGGGTAATCGGCGCTGCGACTGCATTGTTCTTAGCACCGAAGACAGGCCGTGAAATGCGTGAAGATTTCACTACACAAGCTTCACAATTAAAAGACAAGAGTATTGAATTGAGCTCAACGGCAAAAGATAAAGCGGTAGAGTTTTCAAGCACAGCAAAAGATAAAGCAGTGGAATTTTCAAGTGCAGCAAAAGATTACACAGCTGACTTTACGGATACGGCAAAAGAAAAAACTGCAGCGTTCACTACAGCTGCAAAAGAGAAGACTTCTGAGTTGTCCCAAAACTTGCAAGAACAATCAGAACAGCTAGTTGACAAAGTGAAGTCTGCTAAATCAAAAACAAATGTTCCGATGGATGATGGTACTGTATCATCTGAAGGTGAAGAGGCAACTGATTATAAAAGTTCAAAAGAAAACAATGAAAAGTCTGGGGAACTTTCAAAAGTAAAAGAAACAACAAACAAAAATGCAGATCAGGTTAAAGCCGACAAATCTGCTAACCAAAACAATGAGACTAAATCTCCTAATACAAATGCTTCTGCTAAAAAGAATACGAATCAATCTAAAGCTAACAACTCGTCTTCAAACAACAACAACAAAATTCATTCTAAATAATAGCGAAAACCTTCCTTCACGGGAAGGTTTTTTCTATGTGTACGATTAGTTAGAACAGCCATAAAGAAAAAGCTACGCCATGCGTTATTTCCGCACAGCGTAGCTTTTAAACAAATAGAATACGTAGTTGATCTCCACCGAATATCAATTCATTGAAGCCAATGGATTCGCCATTACGCATTAATTGATAGGCAGTGGTAGATTGAGACGGTAAGGAAAAATCAGTGAATGAAAATACATCACTGAATAGTATAGGAGAAGTGGGCAACGACTTGAACTCCACTTGGTCGTTAGCTTGTACTTGGTAGTCAAGACTTGCTTGTTGTCCATTTACATAAACGGCGGTTCGTGGTTTTTTGATCGTCACAGGCTCATCATTAAATGTTACATCGGCACGCTCTTCTAGAACGATATCTAAATCCCTTGCTATTTCCTTTAAGGAAAGGGAGGAAGGTTGACGCGTTTCAATGATATCGTTTGCGTGAATCTGATAGTCAGCAGAGACTTCTTGTCCGTTTGCGATGTAGAGGGTCTCGCGTTTCTTTAGGCGGTGGGGAGTTCCGTTCCATGTCACAGTGAACGAATCTGTCCCTGAACGTATAGGAGACGTTAGTACGTCTTTTATTCGATTCGCCGGATTCACCGTCAGTTCATCCCGATCCGCAATCTCAGTATCCATTGTAACCGTCTTTCCATTGAGCAAAATTTTACCCGTAACTGTCTGCGTCACTCCGTCGAGCTGATAACGTATCGGTTCAGGCGCATCTACTAAGTCTCTGACAGTCGCTGTGGCGTCTGTGCCATCTTTACCGAACAATAGCTCTATGCGGTCATGATCGTTAACAGGATCCTTAGTGCTGGCTTCAGTGCCGTTTAATAGGATGGTTGTAGATGAGCCGTGCTCGCCAGGAAGTGTTCTCCATCGCCCGTTTACTTTTACAGTCAGTGCGAGTCCGGGTCTGCCGTATAACTGACGGGCAGTAACGCGGGCGGCAAGCAGTGTATCGCCCACTGTAAGCTCTTTTAGTTCAAATAATCGAATGGCTTGGTCGTTGACTGTTAAGGTAATGTAATGAATGGGAGCTCTTTGTGCTGCAATCGCAATACCGATTGGCGTTACGAGTGCAGGAGAAGATTCGATTTGGCCTGAAAGTGTAACGCCTGAGAGTGCATCGAGACTTCGAATGGCTACGCGGTTCTCTGGAAGGTCTAGCTGCGTACTCACTTCTTTCGTCAGAGTAGGTGTTAATCCTCCACCTCCCACAATCATTACGGCTTGTGGAGAAGAGTTGAGATTCAATCGTTTGATTTCATTTGCGATCGACAGTGCTACATGTTTCACTGAAGGTCTAATTACATCAATCACTTTTTCTGAAGAGATTTCTTGTTCAAATCCTAAAATATCTTGAAATGTCAATATGTCTTGACTATGAATTTGACGTTTCATTTGTTCAGCAATAGGAAAATCGAGCAAGTAATGTGCACTTAGCGCTTCAGTCATTTCGTCTCCCGCAACGGGTACCATTCCATATGCTGTGACGGTATTATCCCTAACAATGGCAATGTCAGATGTGCCGGCACCAATATCGACCAATGCGATATTCAATCTTCTCATGGAAGGGGGAACGAGCACATGAATAGCAGCGATTGGCTCGAGTGTTAAAGCCTCCATTTCCAAATCGGCACGCTTTAACGCGGCAAGTAAGGATTCTACAACGACTCGTGGTAAAAATGTAGCAATGACTTCTACGGTCGCAGATTTCCCTTTTTGATCAATGAGACTACCGATCTTTTCATCTTGCAATTTGTAGTATAAAACAGAATACCCTACGCAATAATAGTGATCATCCTCTTGTGATTGATGATCGGATAGTAATTTTTCCTGTGCATTTTGTACAGCTACTAATTCCAATCGATTAATATCTTCGTTGGACATCAATGTGCGATCAGAAATATCTACCGTCACAGTTCCCTCTGCTGTTTTCAATGAACGACCAGCTGCCGCAACACTGACACGATGTAGAGGACCATGAATATGTTCCAATTCTTCTTTTATTTCTTGAATTATAGACGCCACGCTTAAAATATTATGTATTTGTCCATCAATCATCGATCGCTCTTTATGTTCTTTAGAAATCAAGTCCACAATATGGAATGAATCGTTTTGTTCTTCTAGTACAATCCCTACAACGGTGCGAGTTCCGATGTCAAGAGCGAATAACTTAGTAGCCAGGATTTCCAACCTCTTTTCAAGTTTTTTTCTATGTGAAAATAGTGAATATATAATTATTCGATGAAATTGCGTGACTTTTCTAAGAGTATTCATTATACTAGGTCTATTATATAAAAATGTACCATAGATTCCGGTGTTAGAAAAGGAAGATATGTACGGGGAGGAGACAGGTATTATGAGCAAGCAAGATTTAGGTGAGTTGAGAGGTACTATCGATCAGTTGAACTTAGATATTCTAGAATTGATCAATGAACGTACAGGCGTTATCCAAGAAATTGGTAAGTTAAAAGAAAAGCAAGGTGTAAATAGATATGATCCGATTCGCGAACGCGAGATGCTCAACGTCTTAAAGAAGGCAAACCATGGCCCTTTACCAGACGGTATCCTGGAGCAGGTATTTAAATCTATTTTCATGTCGGCACTTGAAGTACAGCAAGATGAGCAGAAGAATGCATTGCTCGTATCCCGTACTAAAAAACCTGAAGACACGATTGTTGACGTAAACGGCCATAAAATCGGAGACGGACATCCATCTTTCGTATTTGGACCTTGTGCAGTAGAATCTTACGAACAGGTTTTGGCAGTAGCCAAGTCCATTAAAGCAAAAGGATTAACGATGATTCGTGGAGGAGCTTACAAACCACGTACATCTCCATATGATTTCCAAGGTTTAGGTCTTGAAGGCTTAAAAATTCTAAAGCGGGTTGCAGATGAAACTGGACTTTCTATCGTCACAGAAATCATTACACCATCGCACTTAGAGGAAGCACTCGAATACGTCGATGTGATTCAAATCGGTGCGCGTAACATGCAGAACTTTGAACTGTTAAAAGAAGCTGGAATGGTCAATAAGCCAGTCCTTCTAAAGCGCGGAATGTCTGCAACGATTTCTGAGTTCGTCAATGCAGCTGAATATATTATTTCTAAAGGTAATACGGAGATTATGCTATGTGAGCGAGGTATTCGTACATATGAGACGGCTACTCGTAACACGCTGGACATCTCTGCTGTTCCAATCTTGAAGCAAGAAACACATTTACCGGTATTTGTGGACGTTACACATTCCACTGGCCGTAAGGACTTATTGCTTCCAACAGCGAAAGCGGCAATTGCAGTAGGAGCAGACGGCGTTATGGCAGAGGTTCATCCGGATCCAGCCGTAGCATTATCGGATTCAGCGCAGCAAATGGATATTGAGCAGTTTGACAAGTTCTACGAAGAGATGACTCGCTTCATGAACACACACCAAACGATCTAAAACATCCAACACCGACCCTTTATTAGTAAAGGTCGGTGTTTTTCTGTATATAATGACAGATTTCTACACAGAAAAACACAAAAATCCAGTAGAACACGGTATACTAGTAAAGAATAAAGACAGGAGGAGCAAAAATGGCTATCACTATTTACGATGTAGCAAGAGAAGCAAACGTATCGATGGCAACGGTTTCACGTGTAGTGAACGGCAATCAAAACGTGAAGCCGGCGACTCGCAAAAAAGTATTGGACTGTATTGAACGATTGGGGTACCGGCCAAATGCCGTCGCTCGTGGACTAGCTAGCAAGCGTACTACGACGATTGGAGTAATTGTCCCCGATATGTCCAAGAGTTACTATGCAGAGCTATCCAGAGGGATTGCAGACGTTGCCACGATGTATGAGTACAATATTATCATTTCCAATTCGGACAAGAGTACCTCTCGAGAAGTGGAGTTGTTTGAAGATCATTTAGGCAAACAAGTAGATGGATTGATCTTCATGAGTGATTCTATTTCACCTGAAGTACGAAAAGAAATGAAGACAGCGAACGTTCCGATCGTCTTGGCAGGAACATTGGATTTTGAAACCAATTTACCATCTGTCAATATTGATCATGAACAGGCCGCATATGAAGTAACAAAAAAATTGATTGACAATGGCCATAAGCGTATTGCATTTGTTTCGGGACCTTTTACGCGTGACATTAATCGTGTGTGCAAACGTGTTGGGTATATTCGTGCGTTGGAAGAAGCAGGGATGACGATCGATGAGTCATTGATCGTGGAAACTGACAATACGTATGATGATGCTTACGAGAGCTGGAGTGTACTAGGTAAGCTGTCTGATCCTCCAACGGCTGTCATGACGAGCAGTGATGAAGTTGCCATAGGTATTATGAATGGTGTGCGTGATGAGAATCTTAGAATTCCTGAGGATGTGGAGATTATTTGTTTCCAGCACTCTATTCTTGCGCGTATTGTTCGTCCACAGTTGACCGCGATTGTGGTGCCTTTGTATGACCTTGGTGCCGTATCGATGCGTTTGTTAACGAAGTTAATGAACAAAGAAGAAGTAGAAGAGACAGAAGTTATTCTACCGTATTATTTGGAAGAGCGGCAATCGGTTAGGAAGTAGGTCGGAGTCGCTGCCTGTAACGAAAGTAATGCGTGTTTTGAATCTACAACACTCATACGTTATTTTTAAAAAGGTATAAATGAGAAGAGCAACTTATCTGAGCGATAAGTTGCTTTTTGTTATGATTTTCGGATGACGTGCAAAGCTCTCGTTAGCATTTGCTCGTTTTTTTCGTTGATGTCATATTTACGAGGAACTGGTTCATATAGATCTTCAGGATCTTCCCACGTCTCAATTAGTGACACAGGGGATTCAGGTTGCCATTTATTTAGCCAGGCTTCTGGAAGTCTTCCAGTAGGTGTTGGGATATCTTTCATAGTAAGCCATAGGTGCGACCACGCACGTGGTACTACGCGCCAGATGTCGTATCCGCCACCGCCGATTGCAATCCATCTTCCATCACAGAATTCTTCCGCAATATCTTTTGCTAGCTTCGGAATTTCTTCGTAGATCTTCATGGTGCCATATAGATGCGTGAGTGGATCGAAGTAGTGTGCATCTGCTCCGTTTTGTGTAAGAATGACGTCGGGCTTAAAGTGTTCTGCCACTTCACGCAAGGCAGTCTTATAGATATGTAGGAACGATTCATCTTCCGTAAATGCGTCGATAGGGAAGTTGAATGAAGTACCGTAACCCGCTCCATTTCCTCGTTCTGTCACATTTCCTGTCCCGGGAAACAAGTAGCGGCCTGTTTCATGGATAGAGAATGTACAAACATTTGGATCATCATAAAACGTCCATTGCACGCCATCGCCGTGGTGCGCGTCGGTATCCACATATAATACGCGAGCTCCATATTTTTGCTGTAAGTATTTAATGGCTACAGAACTATCATTATAAATACAGAAGCCAGAAGCTTTCCCTTGGAAGCCGTGATGCAGGCCGCCGCCAAGGTTCAGCGCATATCTTGAACGACCTTCCATTACTTCTTCAATCGCTGTAAGTGTACCGCCTACGAGCAGTGCACTCGCTTCATGCATGCCAGTGAAGAAGGGTGTATCTTCCGTACCGATACCGTAAATACTACCGATATTTTCGCTGACATTACCTGTACTCGCCTTTTTGACGATTTCGATATACTTTGCGTCATGAGCGAGAAGCAATTCTTCGTCTGTGGCTGTGCGCGGAATGACGATTTCATGAGGCTCGATCGTATTCATTTCATCTAGTAAATCTTTTGTCAAAATGATTCGCTTTTGATTAAAAGGATGGGTATCCGAAAATTCATAGTTTAGTTGGTCAGGAGAAAAGATAAAACTCGCTTGTTTTTTCATACGCCCATCTCCGGTTCACTTGGCCATAGAACTTCGAATCCTTGCTGTTTCAATCCTTCGATGATCGGAAGGGGATTCATTCGTTTAATGCGGATAGCGAGAATTTTGTACTCTTCGTTATCTTGATAAGGATAGACAAGTACACTAAGCACGTTCGTATTGTGTTCGTGAAATACTTTAGATGCCTCATATAGAATACCGGGCGTGTTCGGCACGCGGATCTGAATGTGTGAACTGGGCTGATTGGCACCTGTTAACTCAATATAGTTATAGAGTAAATCTGTTTTCGTTAGAATGCCGACTAGCTGATAATTAGAAACAATGGGTAGGCAACCAATTTCATACGTATAAAACATTAACGCAGCTTCCTCCGCAAAGTCCCGCGGATGGCCGATCAATAAGTCAGTTTTCATAATTTTATCAAGCGTGGTTTCATAAAGTGAAGGTTCCAATCTCTTCGAAATACTTGAAGGAGAAGCTTCTTTGACGTCACGGTCTGTAACGAGTCCTTCGATCTGCCCATCTTTCACGATGGGGATGTGGCGAATTCGTTTTTCTTTCATCAGTTGTACTGCATCTGCAATCGTATGTGTAGAATTAAGCGTAATCACGTCTGTTTTCATAATGTCTTGTATTAGCATGATTATTCCTCACTTTCAGTAATTAACACGATTTTTGAAACGCACACGGTCAAAGCGTTCGATGGATTCTTGATCGACTCGTTTTCCGATTCTTGCCATTAGTGCATTGGCAGGGTGGGAACAAATTTCAGGATCATCAGTGGAGAAGAATTCCATGCCACCTGCACGCATCATTTTCTCCATCATTTTGCGATAATCCCATACTGTCAAACCAGTACCTTTTAAATCCCAGTGCCAATAATATTCAGTCGTAATAATAATATAATCTTCCATCGCATCATCCAACATCGATAATTCCAGTAAGGATTTACCGATACGTGCGCCGCGATAATCCGCAACTACTTCGATGGCGCCGAGTTCTATTAAATTGACTAAGTCTGCTTCATACCAGCGTTCGAGTGGATCAGGATAAAGAAACGTCACATACCCAACAATCATATTATCGATTCTCGCTACATTGATCCGACCTTCAGGAAACGCTGCAATTTTCACCAATGCTTCTTGTTGTTGTGTAGATGGACGGAATGCTTTCAGTCCTTCGTGAAATTCAAACGATGCCAGTCGTTCTGATGAAATAGGTCCTTCTATGACCAGTTCACCTTCGTTATGCGGGAATGTTCTGGAAAAGTAGGTCTTTTCATGTTTCACATAGTTCACCTCTTCCTAATATATCTACCCTTTGTACGCTCAAATACTCGCTGTGAGTTCGGTAAGTGCTTCTCTGTGTTAAGTATACAATTTATAATGGGGAAAAGTATATTATTATCATTAAATCACTGAATTGTCGGTAATTATCTATGTGTAGTAAAAAAATGATGAAGTTAGAAGGAAGAGTGGTTGTCATTCGCTTTGATGAAATCCTTGATAAAAAACCGGATGACAATTCTATATTGTCATCCGGCTTGTTAGTTATTCTTTTGCTTCTGGAGCTGCATCCGGCTTTGGTTCCGGTGTCGCTTCAGGTTTTGTTTCTGGTGTAGGTTCTGGTGTAGCCTCTGGTTTAGCAGCCGGTTTTGATTCAGAATTGGTATCCGGTTTTGCGTCCGACTTTGCATCCGACTTCGTTTCTGGAGTTGTCGTACTTGGTTTAGCTCCAGTATTCGTATCTGATTTCGGCTCTGCTCTTGGTGCAGGTGCCGTATTGGTTACAGTGTTGGAAGGTCCCGAGAGTAAGCCAGTAATATCAACTGCGCGTACGTAATATGAACCATATCCGACTTTATACGATCTAGAAGCACCATCATGAACCGTACCGATTTTGGCACCGTTCTGATAAATGTAATAACCGATTACATCATTTGAAGACGAAGCAGTCCATGTAAGAACGGATCCATTTTGTCCTGTTGATACGGCTGCAGGTGGTACGTTGTCTGCAGGGAATGTGGATCCTGCAACAGTGCTTGCATATCCGCCACGACCTGCAAGCAATTTGGAAGCATCTCCGCCTAAGCGTCCAAGCATCCGCTTACCATATTCAGAAGTTACGCCAATACCGCCGGACGTGACAAATTCACGAGGAGTAGAAGCTAATGCCTGATATAGTTTGCCATTCACTCGAACAGCTGCGGATGAAACGATACTGTCATCCACTTTCGTAGGAACCATCTTTTTCGAATTAAATAAATCTGATCGAACGAGTCCTGCCGATGCACAAGCAGCAGAAGGAGCAAGTCCCGAAATGCCACAGAATGAACGTGTTACGACGCCATTCGGGCGTTTAAACGTATCTCTTGCCTTAATGGTTTCCGGTATGACCGTATTGGCTACATTCATCAATTGTCCGTACAATCGTGCTGTCCGTTCTGATGGGTGCATTTGACCGCTGTTGTAGCCGTGATATAGCGGTGTATTTCGATTTTTATAACCCATCCAAACACCAAGCGATACATTTGGATTATAGCCGACTAGCCAAGCATCTCCGTAATGCTGGGATGTCCCTGTCTTCGCAGCTAAATCGGGACGGAAATTCATTAAGCCAGGTAAACGTGCAGCTGTACCGTTACCTTTTAGTACATCACGCATCATATCGGTGATGATATAAGAAGTTTCCGGACTAAACACTTCCACAGGTTCTGCTTTGTGTTCAAATACTATGTTACCTTTCATGTCTTCAATCCGTTCAATCATATACGATTCGATGAATTGACCACCGTTAGCGAATGTAGCGTAAGCATTTGTGTTTTCTTCTACAGTGACATCCATAGTACCTAATGATGCAGAAAGACCAATGCCTGCCTTATCGGTAGCATTTGCAAATTTCATTTTCTTTAGAAAATCAATAGGGTTTCTATCTATTATTTGGTCATATAGACGTATAGTAGATAAGTTTTGTGAACGTGCCAGAGATTCACGGGCTGGCAATACGCCGAACTCGCGGTCGAAATAGTTGCCGGGTGCGTAACTGCCTCTTCTAAACTTCACATCCACTAGTGGACTACCTGCACCAATTACACCGTATTCAATGGCAGGTGCATAAACCAGTAATGGTTTCATGGAAGATCCGTTTTGTCGGTAAGCTTGAGTAGAATGATTCAATGCTTCCAGTTCGTAATCACGTCCACCGACGAATGAAAGTACTTTCCCTGTATGGTTCTCGATCATCGACACACCGACTTGAACAGGATTTTCTTTCGTAATCATTTTACCTGATTCTTCATCCAGTGTTTCCGTAGTATACGTATAACCGTAGTACTGAAAGCTGTCAGCGACTTCATTCATTTTGTCATACAGCTCTTTGTTGATAGTAGAGTAGATACGATAGCCGTCTGTTCGCATGGAACGATCTGCCATGATTTCGTATTTTTCCTTAATCTTGGAATCTCCTTCAAAACGATCCGCGTCAATGCCATCTTTTTCAGCCAAAACTTCAGCTAAAATTTCAATTGTGCGATTTTGAATTTCCTGTGTGACATACGGATAACGTTCTGTAGCGCGACGTGAAGGTTGTCTGAAGTCTTTCGTCACATCATACGCAAGAGCTTCCTGATATTCCGCTTCCGAAATATAGCCTGCATCACGCATACGGAACAGTACGGTCTTCATCCGGTTTACACCATACATCAGCTTTTCGCGTTCCTTAATGCCTTGGTTCTTACTGTAGAAAGGCGTGTATGTATACGGTGCTTGTGGAATACCCGCAATATATGCAGCTTGCGGCAAACTTAAATCATTGGCTTTAATACCGAAAATCCCACGCGCGGCTGTTTCGATGCCTGCGATATTCTGCCCCATCACATCACGACCATAAGGAATGATATTCAAATAGGCTTCTAGAATCTCATCCTTCGTCATGAAGTGTTCCAAGCGCATAGCCAGCAAGATTTCTTTAGCTTTACGCTCATAAGAAACTTCGTTCGTCAAAATCTGGTTTTTCACTAACTGCTGAGTGAGTGTAGATCCACCCGTTTGACTGTCTGAGTTCGTAACATCTTGGAACACTCCGCGGAATATCGCTTTTGGCACGATGCCTTTATGCTCCTCAAAGTATTCATCCTCAGTAGCTAGCACAGCGTCCAGTGCATACTGTGAAACTTTATCCAGCGTAATTTGTCGGCGCTCGATGTCCGAGTTGATCTTGCCAAGATAAATACTGTCTGCAAAGTACATTTCAGATGTCTCTTCATAATTAAACACCTGATCCCGAAGTTCTTCCTTGGTACGTAACGGTTCTTTCGCAACAAGAGAAGCGAAATAACCAGCACCAACTGAACTCGCAAATACGGCCCCGATGACGGCGAAGATAATGAGTAATAAAAACAAGTTCCAAAGTACGCCGGTTCCGATGCGAAGTTTTTTGGCCCAAGGCTCTTTTTTCGCTTGTTCAAACTTATCTTCAAGTTGCTTAATTCTATTATTCTTTTCGTTGTTCAAAGTTTTCTCCCCCCAAAAATCTTACTCATTATATCACAGAATCAGAAGGAAATATGCAATAAATGTTGACTTTCATAGGAAGTTCGGTAAAATTGAACTCATACGAAATTACATGTCGAAAAAACCGAAGTAATGATAGTGAGTTCCGTTTAAGAGAGACAGCGGTTGGTGGAAGCTGTTCGGTGCACTATACATGAATTACAGTTTTGGAGTGTACGTTTTGCGCAACGTTACTAGCGCCTTAAAGCCGGAGAGTACTTACTCTCAAGCCGGGTGGTACCGCGTTATAATTAATCAACTAACGTCCCTGCATGATCATTTTTTGATCGTGTGGGGACTTTTTACGTTGAAAATAGGGGGATATAGAACATGTCGAATGAATTAATGGACGATTTACGTTGGAGAGGCTTGCTATACCAACAGACGAATGAAGAAGGTCTTGAGAAGCTTCTAACAGACGAGAAGATTTCACTATACTGCGGAGTAGACCCAACCGCGGATAGTATGCACATCGGCCATATCGTACCGATGCTGACACTGCGTCGCTTCCAGTTACACGGACACCAGCCGATTCTATTAATTGGTGGCGCTACAGGAATGATCGGGGATCCATCTGGACGCTCTGAAGAACGCCAATTACAGACGACAGATCAAGTAGACGCGAATGTTCGTGGAATCAAAAAACAACTAGAGATGATCTTTGATTTCCAAACAGAAAATGGTGCGAAACTTGTAAACAATAATGATTGGATCGGTTCCATGTCATTGATCGAATTCTTGCGTGACTATGGCAAATTGCTAAGTGTCAATTACATGCTAGCAAAAGACAATGTTGCGTCTCGTTTAGATCAAGGAATTTCCTTCACGGAATTCTCATACATGTTGATGCAAGGTGCGGACTTCAACCACTTATATGATAACTATAATTGCCGTGTGCAAATCGGTGGATCAGATCAGTGGGGGAATATCACGACAGGCCTAGAAGTCATTCGCAAAAAGCATGATGAAGAAGTACAAGCATACGGATTTACGATTCCATTGGTAACAAAAGCAGATGGCACGAAATTCGGTAAATCTGCTGGCGGTGCGGTATGGCTCGATGCGAAGAAAACTTCTCCATATGAGTTCTACCAATTCTGGATCAATGCAGCAGACGCAGATGTTGTGAAGTATTTGAAAATCTTTACCTTCCTAAGCCGTGAAGAAATTGAAGCACTTGAAGTATCCGTACAACAAGAGCCACATTTACGTAAAGCACAGAAGACGTTAGCAGAAGAAATGACTCGTCTAATTCATGGTCAGGACGCACTTGATCAAGCATTACGCATTTCTGCAGCGCTATTTAGCGGAGATTTAAAAGCATTGACGGCTACTGAAATGAAAGATGCGTTTAAAGATGTGCCGACTGTCGAAATGGAAAAAGTCGATCAAAACATCGTGGATTTCATTGTGCAAGCAGGTGTATCTCCATCAAAACGCCAAGCTCGTGAAGACGTAACGAACGGTGCGATTTCCTTTAACGGAGAACGTATTACAGATACAGCGTTCACAGTAGGGGCAGAGCAACGTTTGGAAGACGCTTTTACCATTGTGAGACGTGGGAAAAAGAAATATAGTATGGTGAAGTTTGTTTAACTGGGAGTTAGTGAACTGAAAAAAGAGTATATGATGTACGCTATGACATTAGGGTTTCTTGGTTAGTATCAAGGATCGAAAATATGGTAAGTTTCGTAATTCATAATGGATGAAAAGGCATCTCTTCGGAGGTGTCTTTTTATATTAGAAATAACATACATAACTGATAGTGGGAATCATAAAAAGTGCCTATGTAAAACAGTCATATTCGTTTGAACGAACGAAGAAGTTGGTTACATAAGCACTGTAAAATAATACGTTTTTATTTAGTTAACAACTTTTTGATAATGCGAATATCTGTGTCGTGGTCGTTTAGTAAGCGCTGGGTTTTACGCATATCATCTGATTTTGCTTTGTTGAATAAAATCTGTTCAGAGAACGTATCGATTTTCTGGCTATTGGGAATGGTGCGTACGTCCAGTTCGGCAATGGCTTTCTTCATAAATGTTAGTGCATCTTTAATACTGGAAATATCGGTCTTGAGAGAAGAAAGATCCTGTTCCATATTTGTAACTTTGTCCAACATAAGTTCAAGAAGTTCTCGATCCGTCATATAATACCTTCTACTATTTTTTTATGTGTGTTTCAATAGGTGTCTAACTGAAATTAACTTACTGTATATTTGATGTTTATCATATCATGTTTTAAATAATTTGTATAGAACATATATTCGCAATTGATATATTTCTAATGTAGTCATGTACGTGATGAGACAATACTGAACTTAAAACACTAAAACTTAGCATTCACGCACTTAACATAAAAGGGTTTTCTTTCTTTATGTCGAATACTGTAGATAGAGGGATGTGAGTAGTTTGAAAAAATACAGAGTACATTACCACTTTGCGGGCGCTGAAAGTATTTTAAGAATAGTTGAAGCAGCAGATCAAGAAGATGCTTTAGGGATCGCGACAAATTCTCGAAGCAATGATATTGTTTTTACCGATAGTAAAGGGACGTTATATTGTTTCTTTTATAGAGATGTACAATATGTTTCAGTTGCAGAAGACAGAGCGTAAATGGTGGAAATAGTAATTTTTTTGCAATCTAGTAATTCAGAGCGTCCTTTCGAGGGACGTTCTTTTTATTTGTTCTATTTACTTATCATAAAGAAGACTCTCATTTAATAAAAAAATACTTGCACATATGGTTGATTGTACGTTTCGAAATGGTACAACGGACGAATCACAATGAAACGCAGGAGCGTACCAATATGAAACGACACAGCGTCCCATATTGGTATGGCCAATAACCAAAGAACTTATAAGAATATAAAGAATAAAGATATTGTCGAGAAGCATCTCGACGTCAAATAATTCATTATGAATTTTCTGCTAAAAAAATAGTTCCGCAACTTGTATCCTATTTGCTTCCAAACTCTATATAGAGTGCAAAGCGAACAGGATGGTCCTTTTGTAACATAAAACCAAAATCTACGTCTACGTAAAAAAGGAGTGAAGGATTATGAGAAAACGGATGCTACTACTTCCCATTTTATTGTTGCTGACAGCTTGCTCTTCCAATCCATCCACAACGCTTCCATCCTCGCAGAATTCAATCATTGACTGGGTAGATTTTGTGAAATGTAATGATGCTACGTATGAAGCGAACTATGAAATGAACGAGCTTGAAAAGGACTGGGAAACCGCTGAAGAAGTAGGAGAAGTGAAGTATATGTTGGATGGCCATGCGGGAACGAATCATCAAACGAGAAATGGAGATGCAGCGTATTTGCAAAAAGGCACAAAATTATTTGCGATGAAAGGCTATGATCCAGCGTTTCGAATTATAGCGGACGGGAAAGTATTCGAAGTAACTGAATCTGATAAGGCTGAAACGGTTGGCGATTTTTTAGATATTCAAGGTAAAGTTCAGCGGGTTATTTTGCAAAGTGAGCAGGATTTATCTTTCATAGGGGAGTTTACGGATGAGCATGCGGACCAACTGATTGAAGAGTTGCTGGTAATGCCCTACGAACCAGAAAGGCGTGCGAATGAAGGAAAGCGAGTGTTTTTTGGAATTGAACTAGTAGATGGGACTATGACACGATCAGTTTATTGGCCGGAGACGGGTTATGTTAATTACGGTGGGGTGGCTTCTCAGAAGATTAAAGAAATATTTGAAGCTGAGATGGGGGAGTATGGTTATTGGGAGAATACTTTTTGATAGTAAATCTATGTAAGAATATGTTGTGAATGATGATTGTATTTTAAATGGCATAAGTGTTAAGTAAGTTCGGCAATGAAAATTTTATAAAAAAACTCCGTCAACCGAGATAAATACCTCAGCCAACGGAGTTTCCTTGTTATTAACGAGAGTAGAATTCAACGATCAATGCTTCGTTGATTTCAGCAGCTAATTCGCCGCGCTCTGGAAGGCGTACGAATGTACCTTTTTTCGTATCTTTATCGAAAGTTACGAAGTCCGGAACGAAGTTATTCACTTCTAGTGCTTCTTCGATAGCAGTCAAGTTTTGAGATTTCTCACGAAGAGAGATTTCAGAACCAGTTTTTACTGCGAATGAAGGGATGTCAACGCGCTTGCCGTCTACCAGGATGTGACCGTGGTTGACTAGCTGACGAGCTGCACGACGAGTGCGTGCAAGACCCATGCGGTATACAACGTTATCCAAGCGAGCTTCAAGAAGAATCATGAAGTTTTCACCGTGAATACCTTGCATTTTACCAGCTTTGTTGAAAAGTGTGCGGAATTGACGTTCGTTCACTCCGTACATAAAGCGTAGTTTTTGTTTTTCCTGTAATTGCATTCCGTATTCGGAAAGTTTTTTACGTTGGTTTGGACCGTGTTGTCCTGGTGCGTATGGACGCTTTTCAATTTCTTTACCAGTGCCTGTTAGTGAGATACCTAAACGGCGTGACAATTTCCAAGATGGACCTGTATATCGAGCCATGAGAGACTCCTCCTCTGTTGGTTTTATTTTGTTGTAAAATAAGACCAGATATGTTCAATCCATCTGCCATTCTATAATCTTGCAACTTCGCCCCTGCAGCCTCGAGGTTACGTGGTGCACCTTAAAAAAGGAATAGACTGGACAAAACAGAACACATAACTGCTGCGAATATTTTACACAAAGCATAGCATACCAAGTTATTGACTATTGGTCAAGCATTTCAGTTTTATAAGTTGCATTAAAGTAATTCACTTCAGTTTTTAAAAACCATATTTAACTAGTACCACAACACTCAGCAGATTTTCGTTACAGGCGGCGACTCCAGCGGGAACAGCGCGAGATTGAAGCCGTGCCCGCGGAAAGCGTCCGCCTGGAACGGAAATCTGCGTTTTTTAACTAGTTATAGATTTCTTTACTCCATTAAAATAGATTGAAGTAATTGCTCTTTCGTTTTGCAAACAATCGATGTACACTAGACTAAAGCGTTTTCATCATAATATGAATAAGCTATAAAAAGGAGGAATCAGCATGAAGAACACTAACAACTGGCACAAAGAGACGGCCGTGATTCATGAAGGATACGACAGTAAAGATCATCAGGGAAGTTTAGCTGTGCCGCTGTATCAAACCTCAACTTATGTATTTGATTCGGCTGAACAAGGAGAGCGACGTTTTGCTGGTGAAGAAGCGGGGAATATTTATTCTCGTTTAGGAAATCCGACGGTCGCTGTGCTGGAAGAACGTATTGCCAAGATGGAAGAGGGCGCAGCAGGACTTGCATTTGCTTCTGGTATGGCCGCGGTTAGTGCGGTGCTCGTTCATTTGACAAAAGCAAATGATCATGTGATTTGTTCGCGTGGGATTTATGGTTGCACATTCGGATTCTTGAAAATATTAGAAGAGAAGTATAATATCACGCATGATTTAATCTCCATGAAAACGGAACAAGAAATCGAAAAAGCTGTGAAGCCAGAAACTACATGTATATATATAGAGTCGCCAATTAATCCGACGATGGAGCTAGTTGATCTTGAAGCGGTAGTTAATGTAGCGAAGCGCCATAACTTGAAAGTAGTAGTGGATAATACTTTCTGCTCTCCTTACATACAAACACCTTTAACATTCGGTGTAGACTATGTACTTCATAGCGCAACGAAATACATTAATGGACACGGTGATGTGATCGCAGGGTTGCTCGTTGGTAAAGATGCAGACGAGATGGCAAAACTTCGTGGGACCGTGTTAAAAGATTTCGGTGGTATCATTTCGCCATTCGATGCATGGCTATTGTTACGCGGTATTAAGACATTACCTATCCGTATGGATCGTCATTCAGCCAATGCCAAAATTATCTTTGAGTATTTACAGAAGCATCCGAAAGTAGAAGAAGTATTCTATCCATTTGATGATCAGCATCCGCAGTATGAGATTGCGAAGAAGCAGATGAAAATGGGTGGCGGATTGATTTCCTTTACAATCAAAGGCGGAAAAGAAGAGGCGCAGAAGTTGCTGAATCATTTATCGCTCGTCAAGTTGGCAGTGAGTTTAGGAGATGCAGAGACGCTAATGCAGCACCCCGCGACGATGACACACTCTGCTGTGCCGAAAGAAGATCGTCAGAAGATGGGTGTGTCTGATACGTTACTACGCTTATCTGTGGGACTTGAGCATATGGAAGATATCATGGCAGATTTGGATCAAGCATTTGAAGCGATCTAAATTGAAAAAAGCGAGCGTCCCCTATTGGGGAGCTCGCTTTTTATATAGGATAATAAATGTTACGTTTGACAACGATTATATGTGTTGATTTATATAGCATGTAGATTCTGATTGGACCTCTTTTGCCGCGGTCGTTGTTCTACTGGTTGTTTCCCTTAAGCAACGCAAACCCTACCTACTTTTGCGTCCTTGCGACCCTATAGTCGCGCCAGTGATGAATAAGTGTTCCGAATAAACATCTGCAGAACGCCATTTTTATGTCAGATCTGTTATCAATCCCAAACAATAACTATACATGAGTTGCAGTAGTTTGTCAAGAAGCTTCTACACTATCGGAATCGTATAGTTTATAAACAAGTGAATAGGGAACAAGTTGAATAGAGCCTGTTGTATGCAGGAAAATTTTTATTGGAGGGATTAGGATGAACGTAGAGATTGTAAACGAATTTCCTCATGAGTTTTTGAAGGAGCAAGCGGAGACATGTATCGCCATTTATCAACCGACCCACCGGTATCGACCTGAAAATCAACAAGACCCGATCAGATTTAAAAACTTATTACAGAAAGTGAATCAAGAGTTGTCGAAAAAACATGCAGTGAATGAAGTGAAGAGTCTATTGGCTCCTCTTGAGAAACTAGAAGGCGAGCGTCCTTTCTGGGCACATGCAGGAGATGGACTAGCATTATTCGCAACGAAAGATCGCATCATTGCCTATCGACTGCAACGTCCTGTACCTGAATTGGCGATTGTGTCGGACAGTTTCCATATCAAACCGCTTATTCGCGTATTCCAATCTGCTGATCGTTATCATCTGCTTGGTGTCAACAGACAAGAATTCAAACTGTTTGAAGGGAATCGATATGGTGTAGAGGAAGTAGAAATCCCTGAGGAATTGGCGAAAACCAAAGATGAAGCGATTGGAGATCAAGTGACCGAATCACATTTGGGCGCTGGCAACACGGGTGGCGCTGCTGGAGCGGCGATGTTGCATGGACATGGTGGTAAAAAAGATGAAATTGACATTGATATTGAGCGTTATTTCCGATACGTAGATCGAACGGTTGCGGAAAATTACTCTAAGCCGATGGAGATCCCTCTATATCTAGTAACACTTTCGGAATACCAGACGCAGTTCAAAGAGTTAAGTCATAATCCATACTTGCAAGCTGAAGGAATTAAGTCCGACTTTGATGCATTAAGTCTAGAGCAGTTACGTAAAATGGCTTGGGAATTAGTAGAACCCACGTATTTACAGAAAACAAAAGACTTAGTGGAGAATTTTGAAAATGCTAGAGCGAGCGTCCAAGCTTCCGAAAACATTGAAGAAATTGCTAAAGCGGCAAGTGAGGACCGCATCAGCCGACTTATATTGGAAGACGATTATCTGTATCCAGGTAAAATTAACCTAGACACAGGAGAAATTCAGTCGAAAAATCTGGAGGAATCCGCAGTGGACGATGTGCTAGATGACTTAGCAGAAATCGTCTTTAAAACTGGAGGCGAGGTAGTGGTTCTTCCGAAAGAGCGGATGCCTGTTGAAACAGGTGCAGCTGCAATCTTTAGATGGTAAACAAAAAATCCGGCCAAGATAATCTCTTGGCCGGATTTTACTGTTATTTTTCTTGTTCGAGTACTTCTTTGGCTACAGTCAACGCGGTTTGTACACGAGGAAATCCAACGTATGGAATGAGTTGCATCATACTTTCCACGATTTCCGTTTTAGTAAAACCGACCGTTACTGCACGCTGTACATGCGTTTTTATTTGTGTAGTCGCTCCTTGCGTGACAAGTGAAGAGAGTGTCACTAATTGTCTTTGTTTACTATCAAGCCCTGGTCGCGAATAAATCTCACCATACGCGAACTCCACTATGTATTTCCGTAAATCTGGTGCCAACTCTTTTAATGCGTCGGCCGTCATCAGGCGTTCGGCTTCTTCTTCACTTACATACTCCTTAATCTTCTCTAAACCTGCTTCAATGCGTTCTGTTGACAATGAAATAACCCCCTGTTTTTGCTGTGTTATAAAGAAAGTATAGCATATTCTGACTATTGCTTTGTTTTTCAAGCTAGGAATTACGTAATTTCTATCAGTTTAAAACAAGATAATGGTTCGAAGGATGTGAAATTCATCGTTATTGTTTAATGATAGCTAAGAATAGGTATAGATGAATAGAGCAGAAAACAACTATATAATGGAGGTAATAATAAATGGATAAGTTTTTCCTAGAGAACGCAGTACAAGCTAAAAAGAAGATTGAAGAATTGGTAGGGCAAGGCTACACGCATGATGAGATTTATGTTTTCGCACATAGTGAAGATCGTGAAGACAAAATTTCTGACGCGCTAGATTCAGAACAAGTAGGTATGGCAGAAATGGGCTTCCTCAATACAATGAAGAACATGTTCACATCTCGCGGCGATACATTGCGCGCACAGATGCAAGCGATCGGCCTTTCAAAAACAGAAGCTGAAGAAGGCGAAAGTGAACTAGATAAAGGTAAATTATTGCTAGTTGCTAAAAAGTAAGAGAGTAAATAAACCGGTTAAAGGAGTGGACTCCTTTGACCGGTTTTGTTTTGTATACATACAGATTGGAAAAGTGTAACTCCCGAGCCGTTTCTCTGTCACGTACTTTTTTCCGTAGCCATTGCCTCGTAATAAGCATCTACAGGAATGAACAACCCTACCTTACCATACGTTTCCTCATCCAATGTAGCAAAGACAATGCCAATCACTTTGCCTTCTTCATTAATAACAGGACTCCCACTATTTCCTCTATAAACAGGAGCCTTGATCATCACAACAGGAATGTCCCAATCTGTTAGCTGTATGTAGTCAATCGTGTGACCTTTATTCGCTATTCCTGAAAAACTCAATGGATTCCCGATAAACGTAATGGGCTCATAATCGTAAAAAGTAGTTTTCTCCGCTAGAGTTAAGTGAGGAAGATTCGTTCCGTTTACCTCGAGTACTGCAAGATCGATGTCAGGAAACACGTGTGTGACATCCGCGGTAAATCGGTCGCCTTCCGGGAAAGAGACGATCATCGATTCATTCCCTTCTACTACATGATAATTCGTTAGAATGGTACCTTGTTCATTAATGGAAAAGCCTGTACCTTTCGTGTTTTCTGTGGCTACGACAACTACTGATTCTTTATATTTTGCTATTTGTGGATCCGAGGATAACTCTGAAGATGCTTTTAGAAACTCCAATGCTGGAATGGAGTATATCTGAAAAACGATAGCGAACGTACTGAGTGCTAACGTAGTTGCCATAATCCAAAACATCCACTTGGGAAAAGGACGATACGTGCGGCGGACATTTTTTTCGGCTGCTGCTTTCTCTAAAGCTTCCCGTTGTGCTTCGAGTACGAGATCTTGCAGCTCATCATCGTCCAAATCTTCTTGATACGGATCTTTGCTATCCACTAGTACCACCTCTTTCTCGTACATAGTTTATCAGATAATGAATATGAAGGAAGCGAACGGAGATTTCGGAATAAGATGTTATTGGAAAGCTCTGAATAGTCTTAGATAATAGTTAAAAGGAATCTGTTTTATGCTATACTATATATGAAGATAAAGGGCTATATAGATGGGGGTGTAAATATGACCAAATCCATTACAACACAAGCTGAAACGGTAGGAGAGGCGATCAAAGATGCGCTTGAAATTCTGCAATTGACGATAGATGACGTTCACATCCATGTAAAAAGACCCGCGGGTACCTCAATGTTCGGACTCAAAAGAGTGTTAGCAGAAGTAACAATTACTGAAAGAGAAAATACGAATAGCATACAAGAAGAATCAGAAAAAATTCCTGCGGGTGTCCGTATTCATGATGGACAATTGGAAGTTCGATTTGGTAAGCAAGCCTATCCGATTATTGTGCCTACGCCTGGCGTCGAACTGCTGATCAACGGAATCGAATGTACAGGACGGATGATCTTAGAGCCGACAGATCGTGTAGAGTGTGAGGCAATTACCGAAGAAGTGAATACTCAACTCGTCATACAACTGAGTGATGATCAGATGATTGCGACAGCTCTAGTGACGCCTGGAAAAAGAATCACGCGTACAGTGCAGAATACGCCTTGGAAACAAGTTCTCAAAATCCAAGCAATTGAAGAAGTACATGTATTCAACGAGTTGACGATAGATTCGCTAATGGAAGAACTGCATCGTATGGGGGTTGATCCATCCTATATGTCCATGAATGGTATTCAGCAAGCTGTAAATACGCTTGAGTTCTCAGAATTTGTCGTTGCTCGAGGAATTCTTCCTATTGAAAGTCAAGATGCACGTTTGGACATTCATTTGAATTTCAAAAAGCCAGAAGGTGATGATGATGCTCCTATTGATTTCCGCGAGCATAACTTTATTCCGACCGTGAAAGCGGGTCAGCTGATAGCTACGTATATCCCAGCGGTACAAGGGGTCAACGGCATAAATGTACTAGGCGTAACGTATAAAGTGAAACCACCTAAAGACGTGATCGTCCGTCCAGGTCCTACTGTAGATAGTATACTGCATAAGCTCTATGCGAAAATTGATGGAAGGCCCGTTATTGAGTGGCGCAGTAAACTCGCAAAGATTTATGTGAATCGAGAATATCGGCATGCTGCAGATGTCAGCTTGGAAAGCGGCAATATTCATTTTGAAGGAGATGTATGGATTGGCGGGAGTGTGCATCCTTCCATGTTCATTGCGGCTTCAGGCTTCATCACGATTATGAGGAATTGCACAAAGGCCTCCATTCGCGGAACCAAGTCTGTATTCATTCAAGGAAGTATTTTCTCATCTACTGTCACAGTAGGCATTCAGGAAAAGGTTATTACGATCATGATCAATGATTTGAAGGAAATTCTCGACTACTTACGCAATATCGACTCAGCGCTCGTTCAAATCTTTGCATTACGTGGTGAGAATCCTGAAGAGGTGCCGCCATTTATATTGAAGCAAGTCATTCAGTTATTATTGGAGCAAAAATATGCGGCGTTTACAGACATGAATCGACACTTTATACAAGTGGTGAAAAATCATACGAGAAGATTGGATCAAGAATGGCTAGGTTTAGCTGAGCGTTTATATCAGTTATTTGTCGACCCACTTAGAGAGGAACATACGAATGTTCTGTATTTACGAAAATTGATCGAGAAAGCGAATCAATTAATTGAAATTTACGGTGAGGAAATTCGTCCGGAATCCGTATTACAAGCGGCCTTCGCATTGAATAGTATTTTGTACAGTAACGGAGATATCCATATCCGCTCAAAAGGAGTCTATAATTGTTCTCTTACAGCGCTTCAAGATATTACTATTAAAGGCGTATGTCGTGGCGGGGAAGTCATTGCGGGGAGACATATAGAATTGGATGAAACGGGATCGCCCGCAGGAGTGAAAACATGTATTCAGACAAATGCAGGAGGAATCATACAAATTGGAAAGGCATATCCCGGGACATGGATTCAAATTGGTTCGCAACACCATGAAATCTTGCAGATTCGCCAGCATGTAACAGCAAAATTAAATGAGGAAGGCCTTTTATCTATTAAGTAAATGAATAATTCGCCAAATTTACAAATAGAAAATGTGGAAATAGAGGAATTCATCTTGAAATATCCTAAGATATGATAAAAAGTTCGTAGTTTTTTAAAAAAGATGTGAATAGAAGACGAAAATGCTTTAAACATGTTACGATATACTATAATATCTAAAGTAGTCACTTTATGCGCGAAGTGTGGGATAGGGGGATCATAGTGAGATGATATACGTCATCATTCCATTAGTTATCATCATTGTTCTAACAGTGATGGCATTTCTGTCTAGGCGAAAGCATATACAAGAAATCAGTGAAATGGAACAAGAAAAATTACAAATTCAAAACGAGCCAATATTTGAAGAAATGACGAAAGTAAAGCAGTTGAACATGACTGGCGAAACAGAAGAAATGTTCGAGAGATGGCGCAATAATTGGACAGAAGTAGTAGATGATCGCCTTCATAATGTAGATATGCTTTTACTGGATGCTGAAGGGCAAGTTGATCGTTTCCGCTTTAAGAAAGCAACGGAAACAGAAAAACAGATCCGCGAAATCTTGAACGAATGTGAAAAAGAGATGCGAACGATCTTGCAGGAATTAAACGAACTGATCGGCAGTGAAGAAAGAAATCGGTTCGAAATAGAAACGGTAAAAGAACACCACCGTGCCGCGCGCAAAAAGATCTTAGCTCATCAGTACGCATTTGGACCGGCAGTGGAGTCTTTAGAGAAAGAGTGGGAATCCTTCAATCCAAGGTTTGAAGAATACGACGCACTTATCGACAATGGAAACTACTTACAAGCGCGTGAAATTGTGATTGTACTAGGAGCAAAAGAAGAACGCTTTTCGTTTTTACTCGATGAGATTCCTGCATTACTTAATGAGTTGCAGACGAAAATACCTGCGGCTTTGCGAGAATTGCGTAAAGGAATTATCGAAATGGAAGGTCAGGAGTATTATTTAGGACACCTGAAAATGCCTTCTCGTTTCGAAAAAATCGAACAACAAATTGCGGATCTTCGACAGTTATTAGCACGCTTGGATGTGGAAGAAGTAGCAGCGGAAGTAAATGAAATTCATGACGAAATCGAATCATTCTATGATGTATTGGAAGAGGAAGTTAGTTCCCGTCATTACGTAGATGAGCATTTGGATCAAATGTTGGATCTGTTTGAAGAACTTCAATATGCGATTCCGGATACGATTGAAGAAGTGAAATTCGTTCAACAAAGTTACCGTCTTGATGAAAATGAAGTCGTTATTCCACAAATGGCATTGCAAAAATTGAACGCATTGGCGAAGCGAATTGAAATATTCATCGAACGTCAAGATGCGAAAAACTTGGCATACTCCGCTCAACAAATTGAGTTGCAAGAGCTAGTGGAAGAATTGGATGCCATTTCTGATGCGCATTCCAAGTTCAGTAGTCGTATTAAGAATCTTCGGATCGACGAAAATCTCGTACGTTCCCGCATTGTGACTCTTGCACAGCAACTTCAAATTGCGGATCGTAATTTACACCGTGCCAATATCCCGGGAATTCCCGATGATATGGAAGTGCAACTTGAAGAAGCAGATGAACAAATCTTCATTGTGAAGCAAAGTTTGGAAGAAGTGCCACTTAATATGGCGTTGGTTGAATCATATGTTGAAAAAGCAGATACAGTAGTCACTGATGTTTGTGCGAAAGCTGCAGATATGATTGAAAATGCATTGCTTGTAGAACGAATCATCCAATACGGTAACCGTTACCGTGCATCTCATCCGGACGTTCACACTAAATTGTTGAAAGCTGAAGAGTCCTTCATGCAATGCCGCTACTTAAGAGCATTGGAAGAAGCAGGTACTGCGGTGGAAGAAGTTGAACCAGGCGCCTTGAAAAAGATTCAAGGTATGATTCAAGTTAAAGTATAATTATATTCCGACAAAGCCACCGGTTTTCCGGTGGCTTTGTTTCGCTCATTCATATAGAAAGGAGAGAGTACGTATGTATTTTGATCATAGCGCCACAACCAAGCCGGATGAAAGAGTTCTCCGCACGTTCATGGATGCTTCCGAAACGTATTTTGCCAATCCTGCATCGCTACATGCGGAAGGAAAACGTACAGAAAAATTATTGGAACGTGCGCGAACACAACTGCTTGGAACGATCGGACTAGGATTGACGGAAGGAATCTTTACTTCAGGCGGAACAGAATCCAATAATCTTGCCATACTAGGTTATGTATACGCCAACCAACATAAAGGTCGTCATCTAGTTACGACATGTATCGAACATCCTTCTGTATTGAATGTTTTCAAGGAATTGGAAAAACAACACTTCATTGTGGATTATCTAACTGTAGATGAAGAGGGAAGAATTTCATTGGACGAACTCCAAGCGAAGTTGCAAAAAGATACGATTTTAGTTAGTATCATGCATGTTAACAATGAAATTGGTACGATTCAGCCCATTGAGGAATGCGCGAAAATCATTCATTCATCTTCACGTGCAATGTTCCATTCCGATTGTGTGCAAAGCTTTGGAAAACTCTTGCTTACTGATTTTACGGATGGTCCCGATCTTGTTTCATTATCGGCCCATAAAATTTATGGAATAAAAAATAGTGGATTTCTAGCGTATCGTCACAATATACGACTGCAACCCATGGTCTTTGGTGGCGGACAAGAACATAAATTGCGTAGCGGAACCGTATCGGTGCCACATGCGGCGGCCCTTGCGAAAGCGGCCCGTTTACTTGTAGAAGAAATAAATATGCAGCAGTTCCAGCAATGGCGCCATGAACTGGTTGCGTTTTTCTCGGAAATAGATGAATGCAAAGTATTGGCACCAAACGCGAGTGCACCTTATATACTATCCGTTGCATTTGCACGGATAACAGGGGAGATAGCGATTAACTTCCTGCAACAACAGGGAATAATCGTCTCGACTTCAAGTGCTTGTTCATCCAAGAATTCGGATGTAAGCCACGTGGTTGAAGCGATCCATGTACCTCGAGCGTTTGAAAAAGGCGTCATTAGAATTAGCTTAGGTAAAAATCAAACAAATGAAGAAATTAAACAATTGAAAGTAGCGGTTCGTCAATTAGTCGAGCTGATTAGAAAAGGAGTGGGGAAATGAACTGGAATACCATTTTAATTCGATATGGTGAAATGTCGCTAAAAGGAAAGAATAAAAGTAAATTTATACGTAAACTAAAGGCGAATATAAAAGCTGCGTTGTCCGATTTGGGAACTGTTACGATGCGTGCAGAACGTGACCGGATGTTCATTTATGCAGAAAAACCTGAAGAACTAGATCGTGCTGTTGAAATATTGCCGTCGATTTTTGGCATTCAATCATTCAGTCCCATTGTAATTTGTGAACCTACAGTGGAGGATATTAAAGAAACATCAGTAAAAGTTCTAGGTAAAACGGAAACTGCTGGAAAGACATTTAAAGTAGATGTCAAACGTACAGACAAACGTTTCCCACTCAATACGGGAGAATTGCAACAAGAATTGGGTGGTCATGTATTGAGGGCGTTCCCTGATTTGATCGTTCAAATGAAGAAACCCGAAATTTTATTATATGTAGAGATCCAGCAAGAAGCAGCATATATCTCTTCACACACCTATAAAGGTGCGGGTGGCATGCCAGTTGGCTCCAATGGCCACTCATTGCTATTATTGTCGGGAGGAATCGACAGTCCAGTAGCAGGCTATATGATGATGAAGCGCGGCGTGTCATTTGATGCCATTCACTTTGCCAGCCCGCCGTTCACGAGCGATTTGGCGTTAGAAAAAGTGGAAGACATTGTCAGACAACTAACAAAATTCGGCGCAGTCATTCGCTTGCATGTTATTCCGTTTACAGAGTTGCAACAAGCGATTGTAAAACAAGTACCAAGCAATTTGTCGATGACGACTACAAGACGAATGATGATGAAAGTTGCTGAACAAGTACGGAAAGACACGAATTCACTTGGTTTGATCACAGGTGACAGCCTAGGGCAAGTAGCAAGCCAGACACTTGAAAGTTTGACGGCTATTAACGAAGTCACGAATACACCCATCTTGCGTCCGCTCATCGCAATGGATAAATTAGAAATCATCCAGATTGCTGAAAAAATTGGCACGTACGATATTTCTATCCGTCCATATGATGATTGCTGTACCGTATTTACGCCACCGAGCAATAAAACGAAACCGCAAGTTGAAAAAGTGGCGTATTACGAAAGCTTCCAGGAGTTTGATGACATGGTGACGGAAGTCGCTAGACGACGTGTTACGACGATTCCGAGCAGACAGACAGAAGAAGACTTCGAAGACATGTTGTAAAGAAAAAATTACCTATTATCTTCCTTGCATGATATTTTGAAAAGTGACCATTCTAATGTCACAAGGAGGTGAACGACATGCCAAGTAGCAACAACAACAACTCAAACCAATTGTTAGTTCCCGGAGCGCAACAAGCACTTAACCAAATGAAGGAAGAAATTGCTTCTGAATTTGGAGTACAACTTGGGCCAGATTCCACATCGCGTGCCAACGGATCCGTCGGCGGAGAAATTACAAAGCGATTAGTGCGTCAGGCTCAATCACAAATGAACAATTCTAATCAGCAATCGTAAAACATGGGATGCCTCAGAAGCCATAGTGCTTCTTGGGGCATCTTTTTTGGATTGATTTTAAGTTAAAGGGGTGAGTTCAAGTGCTAAATGGAATAAGATAAGTGAAGCGATGGTTAGTGTGATGGGATTGAAGCGTCCCCTCCGAAGCGCCAATCCCACCCCAACAACAGTGCAAGCTTCATCATTCATTCCAACTAGCATACCGAAAAACCCGGTATACTATACGTTTCGTACCAGTATAATGAAGAAAAGTATATAAAGTTTTGAAATTTCACCATTCTATTTGTATACTTGTAGTATTACGCAAAAAGGGGGAATGGAAATGAACCGAGAAGAACTACTTGCGCCCGCTCGTTACAATATTGTTTCGGAATTCGAAAAATACGCAACGGGTGATGGCAGAAAAGCATTAATTTATGTAGATGCGCAAAATCAAGAACAACAAGTAACGTATGACGAACTCATCCAAGCAGCTAACCGTACAGCGAACGTGCTGACATCGAATGGCTTGAAAAAAGGGGATGTAGTGCTGGTCATGGTGCCGCGCATGATTGAAGCGTATGTGACATACATTGGTGCACTAAAGGCAGGACTTGTTGTAATCCCTAGTTCTGAAATGCTACGTTCCTCCGAAATTGAATATCGAATTGAACACAGTAACGCAAAAGCAATTATTGCATTTGACGCTTTTACTGATCAACTTGAACACGTAGAAAATCTTGAAAAAGTGACAGTCTATATTATCGGTGAAGCAAAAGAAGGGGAAGTCTCCTTGACTGCACAAGAAAAGAATGCTGCGTCAGAGTTTACCGCTTGTGATACCGCTAGTGACGATATGGCGTTTCTGTCGTATACATCTGGTACGACGGGCAAGCCAAAAGGTGTAGTACATACACATGGCTGGGGATATGCACACTTACGAACGACTGCACCAAACTGGTTAGGTATTGAAGAACATGATATTGTATGGGCTACAGCGGCACCAGGATGGCAGAAGTGGATTTGGACACCGTTCTTATCTGTTCTAGGAAGCGGTGCGGTAGGTTTTGTCTATAGCGGTAAATTCGATGTAGATAAATACTTACAGTTCCTGGATGATTACCAAGTCAATGTTCTTTGTTGTACGCCGACTGAATACCGATTTATTGCAAAAGCTAAAAATTTAGATGCTTTTTCACTCACTTCTTTGAAAAGTGCTGTCTCAGCGGGAGAACCATTAAATCGTGGTGTCATTGATATTTTCGAAAAGCAGTTTTCGCTTTCTGTTCGTGATGGATATGGACAAACAGAAAATACGTTGCTTGTTGGTACGATGATTGGAATGGAAGCGCGTCCTGGATCAATGGGTAAACCTACACCGGGAAATATCGTAGAGGTCATTAATGAGGAAGGTAAACCGGCAGACGTAGGTGTAGTAGGCGATATTGCCGTTCATAAATCAACACCTGCACTGTTTCAAGAGTATTTAAATGATCCTGAACGCACGAAGATGCAATTTAGAGGGGATTATTATATTACCGGAGACCGAGCGAAAAAGGATGAAGAAGGCTATTTCTGGTTTGAAGGGCGAGGCGATGATATCATTGTGAGCTCGGGTTATACGATTGGACCGTTCGAAGTGGAAGATGCTTTGATCAAGCATCCTGCAGTTCGTGAGTGTGCGGTAGTAGCAAGCCTTGATCCTGAACGTGGAAACGTCGTGAAAGCATTTGTCGTCTTGCGCGATGATACGGTAGAGTCAACTGAGAAACTCGTAAAAGAGTTGCAAAATCATGTCAAAGAACTGACGGCACCTTATAAATATCCTCGTAAGATTGAGTTTTTAGAAGAATTGCCAAAAACATCTTCAGGAAAAATCATGCGTATTGAGTTGCGCAAAAAAGAGCAAAATCAAAATTGATGTGGTCGTAAGGGGTTAAAAAGGACTGTCAAGAGTCGTTTTGTTCTGACTATTGACAGTCTTTTTCAGTTCATTTCAGAAGAACGTACGTTGGACTTTTTCAAAGAAGGAGTTATCTGGAAGTTTTGCGGTACGAATGACTTTATGGCTTAGTCGTGCTTCTACTTTCCCTACTTGTTTGATACCGAGCGCTTCGTTGTCTGCTGCAATGGAAGGAAATTCATTGCCTTCTTGTTGGATATTGAGCGTCAATGTTCGTTCATTGCTTAGGATGAACGACGTGCCGAGCGTACGGTACCGATTATTATTAACCGATGCAAGCTCTGTCACTTGGAAAGAAGGTAGCCGCGGATCAATTACAGCGCCCTTAACAGATTTATTATACGCTGTACTACCTGTTGGCGTGGAGATGATCATACCGTCGCCAAGAAATGTTTCGAATAATAAGTCATCGATGTAAATATCCATGACAAATGTTCGAATAATAGTAGAACGTATACTGAATTCATTCAGGCATAAGAACGGATTCTGCTCGTTAATCGACACTTCAAGGAGCGGATAATGGCGCTCTTCGATCGTTGCTTGTTGTAGTGTGTGTATAAGTGAACTAATGTCATCATATTTGAAATCACAATAGACGCCGTGTGCCCCTTTTACAGATGCTCCAAGGTAAAGAACATCCTGGCGAAAATCGGTTTTACGAACAGCTTGTAGGAATGTGCCGTCACTGCCGATACTGATGACTACATTGGCTTTCGTATGATCTTCTGTTAGTTTGAAACCTTCTTTTTTAAGGCGTTGTGTAATCACATGTTTTTTATGGACGGTGTCTTCGTCCAAACGGCTAAAGAGAAAAATGGTATGTAGAGAATTCATTTGAATCGTCTCCTTTTTCAGATAATAAAATAATTGTAACACGAATGAAACATTTGGACGATTAGGAACGTATAGGTAGATGTGAACAAAGGAGGAAATATAGTATGAATGCAAAAAGATGGATTGCTGTAGCAGTAGCCGCCACATTGATTATTGTGTCGGTTGGTATTAACGCGATGTCATGGGTCTTCACGAGAGACTGGAACAGTTTCGTCAATGAAATCAATTTGATGGAGACGAAAGTACAAGAAACAGTAGTAGAAGAAGGAAGCGTCAATGAGCGAATTGCAGTATTGACAGTAGATGGCGTCATACAAGACGTTGGTGAAGCGACAATCTTTAGTGGAGCGGAATACAACCATAAACAATTCATGACGCAATTGAAAGAAGCAGCAAATGACGACTCGGTGAAAGGAATTGTGCTGTCTGTTAATACACCAGGTGGCGGTGTATTGGAGTCATCTGATATTTATGATGCCATTACAGAAATTCAGGAAACGAAAGAAATTCCAGTCTACGCTGCGATGGGTGGCATGGCGGCTTCAGGAGGTTATTATATTTCAGCTCCTGCAGATAAAATTTATGTTCATCCTGAAACATTGACTGGTTCAATCGGTGTGATCATGCAATCGGTTAACTACGGAAAGTTGGCCGAAAAATACGGTGTGGAATTCCCGACGATCAAGTCAGGTCAATATAAAGACATGATGAGCCCGACTCGAGAGATGAAGCCTGAAGAACGTGCCATGCTACAGGAAATGATTGACGATTCGTATAAGCGTTTCGTTGATATTATTGTAGATGGACGCGGTATGTCAGAAGCGGCTGTCCGTAAAGTAGCGGATGGACGTGTTATGAATGGCCGCCAAGCAATTGAAGCGGGACTTGCAGATGATTATGGTAAGTTACCGGCAGTCATTGCTGCTATGAAAGAAGATTATCACTTAGAAAAGGCAGAAGTATTTGAATATGGAATGCCTACTAATTTAAAAGCCATTCTATCCATCAAAGCACATGATGTATTCAATGGCGATGTCGAATCACAAATCATGAAGAAATTACTGACTGAAAATACAGCACCACGCATGATGTATTTATACGGTGAATGAGAAGGAGGGAAACGATCATGACGAATGAACTGCTGGATACGCAACCAACTGTGCGACTTGAACAGACACTCGTACCAAAATATGCAGGTTTCTGGATCAGACTGTGGGCATTTTTAATCGACATGCTGATCATTTCGGCAATTAGCGGCATCTTTATCAAGCCGGTGTTTCGCGTACTTGATATTGCGATCACCAAGCCCTCTGCTTTTTTATTCAGTCCGTATAAAGTGACTGCACTTGTCTTGTTATTGTTGTATTTTATCTTGATGACGAAAATAGCAGGGCAAACCGTAGGGAAAATGATCATGGGAATTCGTGTGATGAAATCAAACGGTGAGAAAGTAAGTTGGGGCTCCGTTATTTTTAGAGAAGGTTTCGGCCGTTTCATTTCACAAATGCTATGGATTCTATATTTGCTTGTTTTGTTCTTACCTCAAAAGAAAGCCCTTCATGATGTCTTTGCCGACACAGTTGTCGTTCATGAACGAACATTCGAGAGAAAAGAAGTGCAGAAAATCATTCATCCTGAACACCATCAGTTGCATGAAGACCCTACGGTTTAGTACACTAGATTAAAAGGAGTGGTTAGGTATGGTACAAGTTACATTCAAAGATAATCCGATTCATCTGTTAGGTTCAGAAGTGAAAGTTGGAGATCAGGCACCAAGCTTCACAGTGCTTGCTAATGATTTGAATCCTGTTACACTTGAAGATTCAAAAGGTAAAGTACGTTTGATCAGTGTGGTGCCTTCTGTTGATACAGGTGTATGTTCCATCCAGACAAAGCGTTTCAACGACGAAGCAACAGCGCTCGGTGACGATGTGGAAGTCATGACAATTTCTTGCGATCTTCCGTTTGCACAAGGGCGTTGGAAAGAAAATGAGAAAGTGGAAAATTTACACTTATACTCTGATCATCGCGATCTTTCATTTGGTACAGCATTCGGTACAGCGATTGAGGAATTACGTTTATTGACTCGTTCAATCTTCGTTGTCGATCGTGACGACAAAGTCACATACGTAGAGTATGTAAGTGAAGCGACTGACCACCCGGACTATGATGCAGCGATTAAAGCAGTAAAAGAATTGAATTAATTAAAAAACCCACCTGAAACGAGAGGTGGGTTTCTTCTTGGAGGAATTTCAAATGAACAACATGGAAAAAGTTTTTACGTATTACGATAATCATGCGGCGGCTACGGAAGGTTTGTATTTGGATGCTGTGCTCGAAGCTAGTGAAAAATGGCTAGATCAACCATCCGCAGTAGACTTACAAAATCCTGAAAAGGAAGAAATCCGTAAAGGTATTCAGCTAGCCTTATTAAAAGGATTGAAACAGTCTACACAAGCTCATCACCAAATGACTCCTGATACGATTGGCTTTTTGATGGGGTATCTCGTCAATAAACTATTGGATTCTACGCACCCCGTAACATTTCTCGATCCTGCAGCAGGAACGGGGAATCTTTTGTTTACAGTATTAAATCAATACAAAGGTTCCGCTTCTGCCAGTGCAGTTGAAATCGATGATGTGTTGATTCAAATCGCTGCAGCAACAGCCAATTTATTGGAGCTACCGGTATCGTTTTATCTACAAGATGCGCTTCGTCCGTTACCTATTGATGTAGTCGATGCGGTAGTAAGTGATTTACCTGTAGGCTATTACCCTGACGATGAAGTGGCTATGGATTATGAACTAATGGCAAATGAAGGTCATGCGTTCTCTCATTATTTATATATTGAACAATCTATGCGCTATGTGAAGCCCGGTGGTTACGGATTATTCATCGTTCCTTCCAAGTTGTTAACTGCTGAAGGAGCAGAACCTATTTTGAAATTTGTTAAAGAACATAAATTATTGAGAGGCTTGCTTGAACTGCCTTCTTCATTATTTGCAGATCAACGCTTTGCTAAAAGTATTTTATTGTTACAACAACCACCAAATGAGAACTTTGTCTTACCGGATGTGCTGTTAGCGAAAATACCTGAACTTGGGAACGCTACTGCTATGCAACAGTTCTTCAATAAACTACATGCATGGATGCAAGAAGAGGTAGAGTGACGAATAGTCACTTCTCTTCTTTTTTATTTTCAAAAGATATTAGCAGAAAGATCACGCACAACTCATGAATTCAATTGCTTTTAGAATAGGTAGATACTATAATAAATTCAAACGTTCTACGACGTAATTATTATAAGGGGTGGATATTTTTGCCGAAGATCTTGTCGATCAATGCTGGAAGTTCTTCATTGAAGTTTCAATTAATTGAAATGACGAACGAAGAAGAAATTACTAAGGGGTTATTCGAACGAATTGGACTAGAAAATTCCGTTTTTACAATGGCGACTGCCGAGAAGAAAATCGAGAAAGTAGTGGATATTACTAACCACTCGATGGCTGTTGAAATGCTTTTGGAACATTTACTGAGTGAGGGAGTCGTTTCATCATATGATGAAATTGACGGAATCGGTCACCGTGTAGTTCACGGGGGAGAGCTATACAGTGATTCGGTATTAATTACTGACGAAGTAGTTGAGAAGCTTGAAGAGATTTCAAGTTTCGCGCCTTTGCATAATCCAGCAAATATTGTAGGAATTAAAGCGTTTGAGAAAGCTTTGCCAAATACACCATCTGTTGCAATCTTTGATACAGCATTCCATCAGACAATGCCCGAGAAAGCGTTTTTGTATGCGTTACCATATGAATACTATGAAAAGTATGGAATTCGTAAATACGGTTTCCATGGGACGAGCCATAAATACGTAACGGAGCGTGCTGCCAAGATCTTGAATAGACCTCTTGAAGACACACGTCTCATCTCTTGTCACTTAGGTAACGGAGCGAGTATTGCAGCTGTTAAAGGTGGTAAGTCAGTGGACACATCCATGGGCTTCACTCCGTTAGCAGGAGTAATTATGGGTACGCGTTCAGGTAATATTGACCCGGCTCTTATTCCATATATGATGGAACATACGAACGAGTCAGCTGAAGAAGTAGTCAACACATTAAATAAAAAATCAGGACTACTTGGAATCAGTGGATTTTCAAGCGACTTGCGCGATATTACGGAAGCTGCAGAACAAGGCAATCACCGTGCGCAATTGGCACTTGATGTCTTCACAGACCGGATCCACCAGCACATCGGGCAATACGCAGCTGGAATGGGTGGAGTGGATGCGATCATCTTCACAGCAGGAATTGGAGAGAACAGTGCAATCGTTCGTGAAAAAGTAATGAACGGATTGGAATTTATGGGTGTCTACTTTGATCCAAGCCTAAACAACATTCGCGGCGAAGAAGCGTACATCAGCTTCCCACACTCACCAGTCAAAGTACTCATCATCCCGACAAACGAAGAAATCATGTTAGCTCGCGATACAGTGCGAATCGCTGGAATTCCAGTGCCAGCAGAAGCAGAGAAAGTAGCAGTTGAATAAATAAAACAAAGTCCCGACCGTCAGAACGCTGATAGTCGGGACTTTTATTAGATCGTAATAGCGTATTTTACTGCAATCACTAAGACGCTTGCGAATGTCTCTTAGCTAAGCTAACTTTGAAGGAGCGTTCATTTGGTTGGAGTGGGAATCTATACACGTTACTATTATACGAGACGTAAACTAGTTGATCGACATTCCAGGCGGCGACTCTCGATGGATCAGCGTGAGCCTTGAGACCCTGTCAGGTGCCTTAATTTCTGCAAAGTACACAGCAATACGGCAAAGCGAACCCTTCGCTGTTCGCTTGGCTCAAGCCATGCCCATGGGAAAGAGTCCGCCTAGAATGTCGGTCAACGGTGCCCGCTATACTATATCTCTTGCAATTGACGCATGAAAAAACTGCCACAAGAAATCGAATGAACGATTTCTTGGACAGTCCTTGGTTATTTATTAGCCTTGTAGATGTTCCGGAGTACGTACAACCAGTACGTCACACTTTGCAGAACGAACGATATTTTCAGAAACACTTCCGATTAAGAAACGTTCGACACGGTTTAAACCTGTAGCCCCACAGATAATTAAATCTGCATTAAGCTTCTTAGCAATATCACGTGGGATCAACGTCTTAGGAGAACCATATTCTACGTGGATTTCCACATTCGCTACGCCGGCTGCAACCGCTTCTGTACGATAGTCAGTTAACAATTCTTCAGCATATTTCTGTGCACGCTCTGCGATGGAACGATCGTACGCTTCAACTGCCGCGTAAGAACGCGTATCAATAATATTGATCAAGTGAAGAGTCGCATCGTTACGATCTGCAATTGCGATCGCTTTCTTAAAAGCCCATTTTGCCTCATCTGAACCATCCACGGCTACGATGATGTCTTTGTAAGTAAGTGCCATTTTACCACTCCATCCTTAAAATTAAAATCTTTCTACAGTATTCTTATTCTCCATAGATTATGAGAGTCCTTCTTTTTTTGTCGAAATGTTTTATCAAAGTTTAGAAAATGAAGATTATATGGAAAAACGTTGAAAAAAAGAGGAAAAACCATTTATTTTCTGATAAGATTAAATAGTTATTAATCGACAAAGAGAAAATGAAAAAAGTAATTAAGAGAAATTACAATTCTAGGAGGATTTTGCATGCGTATAGGTGTTCCAAAAGAGATTAAAAATAATGAAAACCGAGTGGCAATAGCCCCTGCAAGTGTTCTAACTTTAAAAACAGCTGGTCATGAAGTATTAATTGAAAAAGGTGCTGGAATCGGTTCGAGTTTTCAGGATGAAGAATATAAAGAAGCAGGTGCGATCATCGTAGACTCAGCCGCTGAAGTATGGGAAGCGGACATGGTACTGAAAGTTAAAGAACCTGCAGAATCTGAATATCAGTATTTCCGTGAAGGGTTAATTCTATTTACGTATCTTCATTTAGCGCCAGAGTTAAAATTAACACAAGCATTGCTCGACAAAAAAGTAACAGCAATTGCTTATGAAACAGTTCAATTACCGAGTGGCGGATTGCCTCTACTAGCGCCTATGAGTGAAGTAGCAGGCCGTATGGCAACGCAAATCGGTGCACAGTATTTAGAAAAGACAAAAGGCGGCAAAGGGATTTTGCTTGCTGGAGTACCAGGTGTATCACGTGGGAAAATCACCATCATTGGTGGGGGACAAGCAGGTACAAATGCTGCGCGCGTGGCAATCGGAATCGGTGCCCACGTAACCATCTTGGATTTATCGGTTGAGCGTGTACGTCAGCTGGACGAGATCTTCGGAGAGCATATTCAAACATTAGTATCTAATCCATATAACATTGCAAAAGCAGTAAAAGATGCAGACTTGGTAATCGGGTGCGTTCTGATTCCAGGTGCAAAAGCGCCAACTCTCGTAACAGAAGAAATGGTGAAATCTATGAGCCCTGGCTCTGTAGTGATTGATATTGCCATTGACCAAGGTGGAATTTTTGAAACATCTGACCGTGTCACAACACATGATGACCCGACATACACAAAACATGGTGTCATTCATTATGCGGTAGCGAACATGCCGGGAGCAGTTCCACAAACATCCACCATGGCGCTAACGAATGTGACAATTCCTTACGCTCTTCAAATTGCTAACAAAGGTGTCAAAAAAGCATGTGCAGACAACGAAGCGCTGCGCAAAGGAATCAACACACTAGCAGGGCACATTACGTACCAGGCAGTAGCAGAAGCACAAGAACTGGAATACGCATATGTTGAAGATGTACTAGAAACGATCTAAACGAAAGAAAAGACCACTACATAAAGTAGCGGCCCGAGACTGGAGACAAACTTCTAAACTAGAGTCTGTCTTCAGTTTTTTTATCTCATTTTACTCTCCGACAACGATTAAATCCTTAGAAAATTTCGTTAACACCTCGACGCCATATTCCGTCACATACACATCATCTTCAATCCGTACGCCCGTGGTAATTGGGTCATAAATGCCCGGTTCAATTGTAAATACCATACCTTCTTGAAGTGGCATATCATTCGTAGCTGTCAAGGAGGGGAACTCATGAACAGAAATACCAAGGCCATGGCCAATCCGATGCGGGAATAACTCACCATAACCCGCTTCTTCAATAATGGACCGAGCGGCAAGATCCACTTCTCTAGCCAATGTACCTGGACGTACTACGTCAATTGCTGCTTGCTGTGCCTTCTTGACTGTCTCATAAATCTTACGCTTTTCCTCTGTAGGCTCACCGAATGCTATCGTACGCGTGATGTCAGAACAGTATCCTTTATACACGACTCCAAGATCAAATAAGATGAAATCCCCATTTTCAATGCGTTTTTCACCCGGAATACCATGGGGGGAAGCGGTCTTCGTACCGGAAACGATAATGGTATCAAATGACATCTTCTCTGCGCCTTTTTGTTTCACCGCTTGTTCTACAGCTTGGACTATTTCTAGCTCGGTTTTACCTTCCGCGATTTCATTACAACCTACTTCTATTGCATAGTCTGCTAATTCGGCTGCTTTACGCAAGTGCTCAAGTTCCACATCATCTTTGATCAGACGATGGTTGGCTAGTTCATCATCTAACTTCGCAAACTGTAGAGTCGGAAAACGCTCTTGCAAGATTTCGTAACGATCAACTGTTACATGTTCCTTTTCGATTGCGAGTAATGAGAATGTAGAAATCCGTTCAGTGATTGCTTGATCTAAAAATTCGAACGCATTATCTGTATCCTTATATCCGATAGCGTCATACTTCCAACCAATTGCTTTTACATCTGGAACTTCCATAGCAGGGCAAATGACAAATGGATCTGCTTCTTTGAAAACGACTACACCTAGTAACCGCTCATGGGGATCACTACGGAAATTAGTCAGATAAAATATATTGTCTGGATTGGTTATGAGTGCTGCATCAATATCATGTTTCGCTAAGAAATTTTGTACTTTTTGAATGTTCGTCAACATATTACCTCCTCTGTTATGGTTAGTATAACAAAAAAAGAGGGTTTTAAGCTATTTTGCAGAAGGTATAGAATAGAGTAGGTAATTAAAAGAGGAGTGTGATCGTTGTGAAAATCTCATACCATGGTCATTCGATCGTAAAAATTGAGACGAAAGGCAAGACGATTTTAATCGATCCTTTCATTACAGGTAATAAATTAACAGATCTACAGGCGGACGATGAAAAGCCTGATGTGATTTTACTAACACACGGACATAATGACCATGTGGGCGACACGATGGATATTGCTAAAAGAGAAAATATCTTAGTCGTCGCTCCGAATGAATTGGCCGTATACCTTGGATTCCAGGGATTGACTACACATGGAATGAATATTGGTGGAGCAAACGAGTTTGATTTCGGTACCGTGAAATATACACAGGCATTCCATAGTTCATCCTATACAACGGCAGATAATGAAATAATTTATACAGGTATGCCTGCTGGTTTACTCTTGACGATAGAAGATAAAGTTATTTATCATGCAGGAGATACTTCGCTATTTAGTGATATGAAACTGTATGGTGAAGAGGGAATCGATGTGGCGTTCTTACCGATTGGCGATAATTTCACCATGGGTCCTAAAGATGCCGCAAAAGCAGTCGAATTGTTGAAACCCACGTTAACCGTTCCAATCCACTTCAATACATTCCCGCCAATTGAAGTGGATCCTGAAGACTTCAAATCACTCGTACAGAATCATGAAGTGAAAATAATGGAGCCAGGAGAAATCATCGAACTGTAAAATGTAAAATAAATAATTACGGTCTACGGCGCATTGTTCGTGTCGTAGACCGTTTTTTTGTTGAATTTATGGTATGATTATCAAAAAGCCGAAACCTTAAACTGGGTCGAAGAAAAAGGTGAAATCATGTCAACTAAACACGAGCAGATTTTGCGTTATATCGAAAGTTTGGCAGTGGGGGAAAAGATCTCCGTCCGCCAAGTCGCGAAAGTATTGGAAGTCAGTGATGGAACCGCTTACCGTGCGATAAAAGAAGCGGAAAATCAAAAATTAGTAAATACAATTGAACGTGTCGGTACAATCCGAATTGAAAAAAAGAAAAAAGAAAATATTGAACGTCTAACATTCGCAGAAGTCATCAACATTGTAGACGGCGTCGTGCTGGGTGGTCGTGATGGATTACATAAAACATTAACGAAATTTGTTGTAGGCGCCATGCAGCTCGAGGATATGATCCGATATATCGATGCGGGCAGTTTGCTGATCGTAGGAAATCGTTTGAAAGCGCATGAAATTGCGATTAAAGCGGGGGCAGCCGTCCTCGTGACGGGTGGCTTCGATGCGACTGATGAAGTGAAGCAGCTGGCAGACGAAATGAATTTGCCGGTTATTTCAACAAGTTATGACACCTTCACAGTAGCGACTATGCTGAACCGAGCGATTTATGATCAGTTGATTGAAAAAGAGATTTTATTGGTAGAGGATATTTTGACACCACTTGCCAGTACCGTGACATTATCTCCTGAAGATTCCGTCGATCAATTTTACGAAGTGAATCATCAAACATCGCATTCAGCCTACCCTGTTGTAAAATCTGACGGTACATTGGTAGGGATTATTACGTCCCGAGATGTCGTCAGCAATCCCGATGTAGAAACCGTTGGAAAAGTCATGACGCCAGGTCCCATCACGGTAAACGGTAAAGTGAGTGTTGCATCAGCGGGACACAGTATGATCTGGGAAGGCATTGATCTAATGCCTGTCGTGAATGATGCGGGCATTCTAGAAGGAATCATCAGTCGTCAAGATGTTCTAAAAGCACTGCAAATGACTCAACGTCAACCGCAACAAGGGGAAACAATTGACGACATTGTCAAGAATCAAATGAAAGCTATAGCCAATTCGCCTGAAAAAATCGAGTTTTCCGTTGTGCCACAGATGACCAATCAATTTGGTTCATTATCTTACGGGGCGATGCTAACGATCCTGACAGAAGCGGGTAGTCGAACGATTAAGCTTCAAAAACGTGGCGAAAGTGTGCCTGAGAATGTAACGATTTATTTCATCAAACAAGTTCAGCTTGGCGCATCGGTAACAGTGGAACCAAAGATCATTCACTCGAGTCGCCGATTCATCAAACTGGAAATCGAATTGACATCGAACGATGGAATAGTTGCTAAAGCTATGGGGACTTTCCAGCTTTTTGAGAAATAAAAAAAGCTGACGTCAATTGACATCAGCTTGGTTTAGTTTACTTTCTTCCGCAACAAACTGCTTATAATGTTTCTGAGCGTTAAAGTTAAATATAGCAACATATCCACCGAATAAAATGAATATAGCTGACACGATATAGGTGAGTGTGCCATCGAAAATCAGCAATTGATTGATGCCGAAGAAGATCAATAGGGCGCCAAGTGCTGTGCCTGCCAAACTCGCATACATCTTTTTACGGATGGGAAACATATGGCTCGTGCGGAATTGTCGTGTTTTGAAAACAAAATAGAATACGCCGCAAGCGACGATACCAAAAACAAAAATAAAGTTAACCATTTCCATCAAAAAAGCCCCCATTACATACAAAATAACCTGCTACCTTAGCGTTGAGGTTCATTATATATTGTAGCGGCTTTTAATAGGAAATGCGAATACTTGTACAGAAACCTGGGGGAATATAGATGAAACGACAAATCATTGACACAATTGAGAAATACGAAAAAATTATCATTCATCGTCACGTCCGACCTGATCCAGATGCATACGGGTCACAAATGGGGTTGAAAGCACTTATTGAAAAGAACTATCCGAGAAAGCAAGTACTCGCAGCTGGAACGCATGATGAACTGTTAAGTTATTTGGGTGAACCGAACACCGTGACTGAATCAGATTACGAAGGTGCCTTGGTCATCGTTACCGATACAGCGAACACGGATCGTATTGATGGATCATTTTACGACAAAGGTGCATTTTTATTGAAAATCGATCATCACCCGAACGAAGATCCATATGGTGATGAGCGATGGGTAAATACAGACGCGAGTTCTTGCTCGGAAATGATCTATACCATATATGAAGAAGGTCAAGCTTCATACAATTGGGAAATGTCCCCAGAAGCGGCACGTTTCTTATTCGCAGGAATTGTTGGGGATACGGGTCGTTTTATGTTCCCGAGCACGACTGAAAAGACATTTGAAGTAGCTAGCTCGTTAATCAAGCAACCTTTTGATCGAACGAAATTATTCGCAGGTATGTATGAGATGGATCGTAAAATCTTGCATTTGCAAGGATACATCTACCAAAACTTTACGATCGATGAAAATGGTGCGGCTTATATTAAACTAACAAAAGAAATTTTGGAGCAGTTCGATGTAACCGTATCGGAGACGTCTCAACTCGTAGGGTCACTTGGAGAGGTTAAAGGGATTTGTGCGTGGATCATCTTTATTGAAGAGCAGAACCAAATCCGTGTCCGCCTACGTTCAAAAGGTCCTATCATCAATACATTGGCGATGCAGCACAATGGCGGTGGTCATCCACTAGCGTCAGGTGCTTCCGCGTATTCATGGACAGAAGTAGATGAAATCATCGGTAAACTGCAAGAACTTTGCAGAAACTATTAAGCAGAGCTGAGGGATTGAAATGAACCTGATGTATCCGCAAATTGTAACAGGCGCAGATTTATTGCGTGGAATCGTAAAGTTAGATGAACTGGCTCCTCTTTTGCAAAAAAGAGGGGCTTCTTCTGCTGCTATCGTCAATAGTACATTATATGGCGTGCGATCATTTAGTAAAATGCTGAGTAAATACGGCATCCGACCCATAATTGGGTTGTCCGTTATGTTAGAAGTTGAAGATCATGAAGTGCTTGTATACATATATGCACAAAACGAAACAGGCTTCTCCAATCTACTGAAAATGAGCAGTGCTATTTCGACACGTCAAGAAGAAAACTTACCGCTGAATTGGCTCCACGCCTATAGAGAAGGGTGCATCATGATATGTGCCATGACCGATTCATCCTGGGCGAATGCGCGTACTCTACATGTACTGCAGTTACTAACGGAGAATGTTTCCAGCGCTTCAACATTTATTGGAATCAGCCGGCCGGGTGGAGGGGCACATACTGACGAAGCTGCAATCATGCAGTTGAGTGAGAAAAGTCAATTATCCATAGCGGCTTGTCACGAAACACGCTTTCTTCATAAAGAAGACTTTCAAGCTTTTGAAGTCGCAACAGCCATTCGGAAAGGCTATAAATTAAATGATTCAAAAAAACCGCCTAATCGGTATAGACAAGCGTTTTTGCCTGAACTACAAGAACTTACAAATTGGTTCAGAGAGTATCCGGAATGGTTACAGACAACGGAAAACATTATGAATTCCTGTAATGTGACCATCCAGAAAGAAGATTTTTTACTTCCCAAGTTTCCTGTAGTAGAGGGCAAAAAGTCCATTGATTTGCTAGAAGAACAGTGTCGGACCGGATTGCAACAACGCTTTCCAACACTATCGCCAGAGTATGAAGAGCGACTACGCTATGAATTATCGATTATTGAACAAATGGGCTTCACAGATTATTTCTTAATAGTAGAAGACTATGTCCGTTTCGCAAAAACAGAAGGAATTTTGGTAGGTCCAGGACGTGGCTCTTCAGCAGGTTCTTTAGTAGCATTTGCACTTGGTATCACAGAAGTGGATCCCATTATATACGGATTGTTATTTGAGCGCTTCTTGAATCCCGAACGAGTGACCATGCCTGATATAGATATCGATTTCGCGGATCATCGCAGAACGGAAGTTGTCAATTATGTAGCGGAAACATACGGCAAACAATATGTCGCACAGATTATTACATTCGGTACACTTTCAACGAAAGCCGTTGCCCGAAATGTTGCCAGAGTGGTGGATTTCACACCGGAAGAAGTGCGTTTCATGTCCAATGAATTGAATAGTAGACAGTCGTTTAAAGAAACGATCATGCAGTCCAAGAAATTACGTGACTGGATTCAAGTGGAGCCCCGAAGAAAAATATGGCAACAAGCTGCAGAACGTTTAGAAGATTTACCGAGAAATGCGTCAACCCATGCTGCAGGTGTCGTGCTTGCTGCAAAACCACTCGTTCATTATGTCCCACTGCAGATTGGATCCGATGAAGTCTTCCTGACTCAATGGGCGATGAAAGATGTAGAAGAAGTCGGTTTGTTGAAAATGGACTTTCTCGGGTTGCGAAACCTCACACTACTCGATAGAATCCGTGCCATGATTCAATACAACAAAAAGCAGGTCATCGACTTCGGACAGATACCACTCACTGATCAAGCAACATACACACTATTTAAAGCAGGAGATACAACAGGAATCTTCCAATTTGAATCACCTGGTATGCGTCGCGCCCTTCGAACGATACAGCCCGATAACTTTAAAGATATTTACTCAGTCAACGCCTTGTATCGTCCGGGTCCTATGGAGTTTATTCCACTTTATAGTCGTCGGAAAAATGGACAAGAGCCGACCGTATATGACATACCCGAGCTCGAGCCTATTCTAGCTGAAACGTACGGCATAATTATTTATCAAGAACAGATCATGAAAATCGCGGTGAATATTGCGGGCTTCACTATGGCGGAAGCCGATCTTCTAAGACGAGCGATTAGTAAGAAGAATCAGCAAGTATTGGAAGAAGAACGCCAGCACTTTACTGCCGGTGCACGTAAAAAAGGATTCGATCAAGTAAAGGCAAACGACGTGTATAATCTGATCGTTAAATTTGCGGATTACGGATTTCCGAAAAGTCATGCTGTGGCCTATTCACTAATTTCCTATCGACTGGCATTCTTTAAAGCAAATGAACCGACATATTTTTACGCAGCATTTTTATCTTCTTTAACAGGAAGTAAAGAGAAGATGACGGAAGTAATTCGTGAAATGAAGGCAAAAGGTATTCCTATCCTACCTCCGTCAATTACGAAAAGCCGCTATTCACATACAGTCGAAGGACATGCGGTTCGTCTAGGCCTAGGCGCTATAAAAGGGGTTACTTTCGCCTTCTATCAGCAATTGGCTGCAGCGCGTGAGAAGGGGAACTGGTCTTCTATGTTTGACATGGCGATTGCACTCGGGGCTGATTACTTCACAGAAAAAACTGTCATTCCGTTAATTAAAGCAGGCGCGCTTGACGATTTTAATCAGAAGCGTTCCGTACTCCTTGCTTCAATAGATGCCGCTCATTCCCATGCGCTGTTCATAGGCGACGATGCATTAAGCGAACAGTTCCAATTTAATTCGCAACCTAAATATACACCGGGCGGCACAATGGATCAGATGACAAAGCTTGGTTTTGAACATGATACATTAGGGTTTTATTTGTCCGAGCATCCTGTTGAACAATTGAAGCGAAATGCATCCAATCAACTAGCGACCATTACATCTCTAGTTTCTTTACGTCAAGGAACTAAAGTGCACTGTATGGGAATTATTCTGTCGATTAGACGGATTCGTACCAAAAAAGGCGAAGCGATGGCATTTCTTACGTTACAAGATGAGACTGGAGAAATTTCCTGTACTTTGTTTCCGAAACAATACGCACAGATCAGCGTCCACTTAATAGAGGGAGCGTTTGTTCAAATTTCAGGAAGCATAGATTTTCGAAATCAATCTGTTCAACTGATAGTAGAACAGTTGTTGCCGCTCCATCATTCGGGAGAATAAAACATACGAGTATAGACTCTATGGTCAATCATGACGCAATCCACGTCACGATTGACCATACTTCGACTTTTTAGTAAGTGAGCGTTCAGTCGGCAAGAAAATTGACGAAATAAAAACACTTGTAATTTCACGATATTGCTTTACGTGGTGCCGACTTTTTTGTATGCTTGTATGCAGGGTGGTCAGACCACTCTGCTGAAGGTATGAAAAAGGAGTTCTCCTCATGCAAAATTCACAATCATCATCCAAGCGTTTTTTGGATATTATCGGAGAACTACAATCACTGATTAGCGAACAAAAAATCGAATACGGCGATAGGTTACCATCTGAACGTCACCTAGCAGAAAAGCTACAAGTGAGTAGAACCGCAGTACGCGAAGCGTTGCGAAGTATGGAATTGCTAGGCCTCATTGAGACGAGGCGAGGCGAAGGAACGTTCCTATCCGATTTCAAAAAACATCAATTAGTGGAAGTTCTCTCGACGTTTATTATGCAGCAAGCACGGTCAATCCAAGATGTAGTAGATACAAGGATGATCCATGAGCGGGCAGCGATTACAACAGTCACAGAAAATGAAGAATTGCGCATGCTTCCTGTTTGGGAAGGCATGCAAAGTAGGTTGAGAGAAGGAGAGTCAGTGTTTTCACGTGAAGATATGGTGCGCGAAACCATTGTCGCTACTGAAAATCGACTCTCCTTGAAAATTTGGTTTTTACTAAAACAGTATAGCGGTGTTTCTTTTGATATAGCCATTGAGGCTGATGAGGAAATAGCTATAGTGCATGAACTGCTGGATGAGATGATGGCAGGTAATAAGGAAAAAGCCTTAATTTGTTATGAAAACTGGATGGATCAAGTTGAGGGAGAAAGAAGGGAAACGGAATGAGTATCAAAGAATTATTTAAAAAGAAATCAAAAGTAGACCAACATACAATACCTTCTGCCAAAAGTAAAGCAGATGTGCCAGAAGGAATTATGACGAAATGTCCGGAGTGCAAGCATGTGATTTTGACGAAGGACTTGTTGAAGAATGGTAAGGTTTGCCCTTCTTGCCAACATCATTATAAGATGACGGCACAAGAGCGGATCGATCACTTATTTGATGAGGGTAGCTTTGAATCAATGGATGATCATTTGAAAACAGAGAATCCGCTAGATTTCCCTTCTTATACAGAAAAAGTAGAAGCTGATGCAAAAGCAACAGGTTTGAATGAGGCCGTACTGACTGGCGTCGGAAGGATTCAAGATACACAAGTAGCCGTTGCAGTCATGGATGCACATTTTCGAATGGGGTCTATGGGATCAGTAGTTGGCGAAAAAATTACAAGAGCTGTAGAGAAAGCTACGGAATTAGGTATTCCTATGTTGATTTTTTCCGCAAGTGGTGGTGCCCGTATGCAAGAAGGTGTAATTAGTCTGATGCAGATGGCTAAAGTGAGTGTTGCTCTTGAAAGACATGCCAATAAAGGGTTATTGTACATTTCCATCATGACCTATCCAACTACAGGTGGTGTATCCGCGAGTTTTGCCTCAGTTGGTGATATTAATCTAGCAGAGCCAAAAGCTTTGATCGGGTTTGCAGGGCGTCGAGTAATTGAACAAACCGTACGTGAAAAACTGCCTGAAGATTTCCAGACAGCGGAGTTCTTATTGAATCACGGGCAATTGGACGCTGTAGTCCATCGCAACGATATGCCAGAAGAAATGAATAAAATCTTGAAGCTTCACGCACGAAAGGGGGCTGTACTCGTATGAGTAAAACACTTGCATTTGAAGAACCTATCGTAAAACTGCGTGAAAAAATTAATGAACTAGAAGAGTATACCGCAGTCAATGACGTAGATCTTTCATCTGAAATCGTCAATTTGAAAAATCGTCTAGTTAAGTTGGAAACAGATATCTATGAAAGTATGGAGCCTTGGGATCGTGTACAAGTTGCCCGACACCCTGAAAGACCGACGACAATGGATTATATTACTCGTTTGTTCGAAGACTTTATCGAATTTCATGGAGATCGCAACTTTGGAGATGATGAAGCGATAATCGGTGGAATCGCCTCATTTGAGGAAATGCCCATTACAATCATTGGCCATCAGCGTGGAAAAGACACCAAAGAAAATGTTAGAAGAAACTTTGGTATGCCGCATCCCGAAGGATATCGTAAAGCGCTTCGCCTAATGAAGCAAGCGGAAAAGTTCCATCGTCCTATTATTTGTTTCATCGATACAAAAGGTGCATATCCCGGTAAAGCGGCAGAGGAACGAGGACAAAGTGAAGCAATTGCACGTAATCTAGTTGAAATGGCTGGTTTGAAAGTCCCTGTTATCTCCATCGTTATTGGAGAAGGGGGTAGTGGAGGTGCACTGGCTCTCGGTGTAGCAAACCATATCCATATGCTCGAAAACTCTACGTACTCTGTTATTTCCCCGGAAGGTGCAGCGTCTATTTTGTGGAAAGATCCATCACTGGCTAAACAAGCAGCGGAAGCGATGAAAATCACTGCACCCGATTTGAAAGAAATGAATATTATTGATGAAATCATTCCCGAAGTACTTGGCGGAGCACATCGCGATGCAAACAAACAGTCGGTAGAAATCCGTAGCACGCTACGAAGATCCCTGAAAACATTATGCGAATTGACATCAGATGAATTGATTGATAGCCGATATAATAAATTCCGGAGTATTGGCGTCTTTTCGGAATAAAAGATGCGGGCAACCGCGTCTTTTGCTCGTACATACAAGACATGATTAAAGGATGGGATCGACATGAAAAAAATTGCGGTCTTAACAAGTGGTGGCGACGCACCGGGAATGAATGCGGCCATTCGTTCCGTAGTCAGAAAAGCTCTCTTCGAAGGGGTGGAAGTTTCCGGTGTGTTCAATGGGTATCAAGGATTGATTGACGGTAAAATCGAGCAATTCCAGCTTGGTTCAGTCGGAGATATCATTCAGCGTGGCGGAACGATATTGCGATCTGCAAGATGTCCGGAGTTCATGACGGAAGAAGGTCGTGCCAAAGCAATGGAGCAAATCAAGCTTCATGCGATTGAAGGATTGGTCGTCATTGGTGGAGATGGGTCGTTCAAAGGAGCCAATGAACTTGTGAAATTGGGTGTTCCTTGTGCTTGTGTACCTGCTACAATTGATAACGATATTACCGGAACAGAATTTACGATCGGTTTTGATACTGCATTGAATACCGTAGTCCAAGTAATCGATAAAATCCGAGATACTGCAACATCTCATGAACGTTCTTTCATTATTGAAGTAATGGGTCGTGACGCAGGTGATCTGGCGTTATGGGCGGGTCTTGGTGGCGGTGCTGAATCGATTATACTGCCTGAGAAGCCATTTAACATACACGCTATTGTTGAACGCCTAAGGAGCAGTACGAGTCGTGGTAAAAAGCACAGTATTATCGTATTAGCGGAAGGTATGATGTCTGCCACGCAACTGGCAGAACTACTAAAAAAAGAAGCGGGTATTGAAACCCGTGTATCCATTTTAGGACATATGCAGCGAGGCGGCTCGCCATCTGCACGTGATCGGGTAATTGCCAGTCAATACGGTGCAAGAGCTGTTGAAACATTGTTATCCGGAAAGAAAAGTTCTGCTGTTGGTATGAGAAATCATAAAGTGGTAGACTATAACTTAGAGGAAGTCTTTATCAAACGAGAAAAGTTGGATTTGTCATTAGTAGATTTAGCAGAAACATTATCTATTTAATTAGTCAGAGTCGACATGACGCAGAGGAGCGATAAGTAGTGAGAAAGACAAAAATTGTGTGTACAATCGGCCCAGCAAGTGAATCATATGAAGGACTACTAAAGCTGATTGACGCAGGGATGAACGTTGCACGTCTAAACTTCTCCCATGGCACCCAAGAAGAGCATAAAGTACGTATTGAAAGAATCCGCAAAGCAGCAGCAGAAAAAGAAAAAATGGTAGGAATTCTACTTGACACGAAAGGTCCTGAAATTCGGACGCATAAAATGAAAGATGGTCAAATTGAATTGGTGCGTGGACAAGCAGTAGATATTTCGATGCAAGAAGTACTCGGCACTGCAGAAACATTTTCCGTTACCTACGAAAAGTTAATTCATGATGTGGAACGTGGTTCATTTGTCTTACTAGATGATGGATTAATCGAACTTGAAGTAACAGGTAAGGATACGGAAAAAGGTTTGATCCACACCAAAGTGATCAACGCAGGTCCTTTAAAAGATAATAAAGGTGTTAACGTTCCGAATGTTTCCGTTCAATTGCCGGGAATTACGGATAAAGACAAAGAAGATATCTTGTTCGGTATTGAACAAGGCGTCGATTTTATCGCGGCTTCTTTTGTCCGTCGTGCATCTGACGTCATTCAAATCCGTGAACTACTGGAAAATAATAATGGTGGACATATCCATATCGTACCGAAGATTGAAAATCAGGAAGGTGTCGACAATCTCGATGCAATCCTCCAATTATCTGATGGTCTGATGGTTGCTCGTGGAGATCTAGGAGTAGAAATTCCAGCTGAGGAAGTTCCTTTGGTACAAAAAATGATGATTCGTAAATGTAACCAATACGGTAAACCGGTTATTACAGCCACTCAAATGTTGGATTCTATGCAAAGAAACCCACGTCCTACACGCGCGGAAGCAAGCGATGTAGCCAATGCGATTTTGGATGGTTCAGATGCTGTCATGCTTTCGGGTGAGACGGCTGCTGGATTATATCCGGTCGAATCTGTAAAAGTCATGTGCAAGATCGCACTTTCTACTGAAGAATCTATGGACTTCCATTCTGTCGTTTCCACAAGAACGAGAGAAAAAGAAGGAAATCTTACAGAGGCAATTGGACAAGCAGCGTCTTATACAGCACTAAACTTGAATGTAAAAGCGATTTTAGCACCAACTGAAAGTGGTCAAACAGCGACGATGATCGCGAAATATCGTCCAGGTGTTCCAATTATAGCGGTTACACGTTCTGAAGTGGTTTCCAATAAGCTGACGCTAGTTTGGGGAGTGTATCCAATCGTTGGAAAGAAAGCACTGGACATCGACGGGATCCTTCAGGAATCAGTCGAAGAGAGTGTAAAACATCAATATGTAACGCATGGAGATGTAGTCATTATCACAGCGGGGGTACCGGTTGGTGAAGCGGGTACAACGAACTTGATGAAATTACATGTGATCGGTGATTTAATCGGTCGAGGACAAGGCATCGGCAAAAACGTTGCTTTCGGTAAAGCGAAAATCATCAAGAATTCACAAGAAGCATTGACACAAATTAAAGAAGGCGACATTATTGTTACGCATTCTACAGACCGTGATATGTTTGCAGCGCTCGAGCGATGTGCAGGTATCATTACTGAAACGGGCGGTTTGACTAGTCACGCCGCGGTAGTTGGTTTGAGTCTTGGTATACCTGTTATCGTAGGGGTGGAAAATATCACATCTGTTATTAAAAATGGCAGTGACATTACAATGGACGCAGCGAGTGGTGTGATCTACAACGGTCACGCAAAAGTATTGTAAAAACATACAGACCGCTTCTCGTTAAGAGAAAGCGGTCTTTTTTGGAGGTCACTATATGAAATGGTTAGTAGCATTATTTATTATCGTACCGACTACAGAACTGGCTTTATTAATGGTCTCAGGCAAAACGCTCGGTATCATGCCTACGATTTTGATTATTATCATAACAGGAATTGGTGGCGCGTATCTTGCGAAGAAACAAGGGCTTCGTGCATGGCGTGATTTACAGGTCCGTATGGCCAATAGAGAAACTCCTGGTAAAGCATTAGTAGATAGCGTGTGTATTTTACTAGGTGGTTTATTATTACTAATACCTGGTTTCATCACAGACATTATGGGATTAGTATTGTTGTTTAGTGGCCCACGTAAAATACTGTACCCATTTATCGTCAAGTGGATTTACAATAAAATACGTAACGGGCAAATCCGAGTTATGTAAACGTAGGATGTTCCTTAACTTTTAACGCAATAAATAGGAAGAATGGTAAAAACATGATGCCGTATAATCCGAATAAATAAACAGCGCAAGCCGTAATAACAAATGAATGTACAGTGCGTAATTTAAAGGTGTGTGCCCATAATATGGATTCAACCATCTGCCTGCATACAAGTAAAACGATGTACAAAACGACTAAGCCAATAGCCGAATGCATGTCGTCAATATAGAAGGAAAAGGCAATCATCGGTAAAAACACGAGACCTATTCCAAGGAACGGAATACTATCGACTAATGAAATCAAAAATGCTTTAGTTACGAATGACTCGAAATCGAGAAGCCAAAAACCGGCAGCCATTAGAATAAACGTCATGATAAATAGTCGAATTTGAACGGAGAAAAAATGTCCCATCAAACGGCTTGACCTCTCAAAAATCCTGCGTGCTACCTGTCTGAAGTTTTTAGGAAAGTACACTAAAAACCAAAAACGATTGGTAGCACTTTCTCGTAAAGCGAAAAAGTACGCAATAATAAATAAAAATGTGCTGAAAATCTGCTGGAAAGTCTTTTGTAGTAAACTAATGACCCCCTCCATCGCTTCATGACTTAGTTGGATAAATTGTTCTGCGGCCGCGTGTAGGTTCCATCCTTGATTATCCATCATTTCAATAATTACGCCTAATTGATCTTCCATTGTCCAAATGACAGAAATCAATCCATTGATTGATAGGAATAGGAAGGTGTATACTAAAGAGGCAAGCATCCCCATTATGAGTAAAGCAGCTAAAAAAGCCGGCAGTTTTGTAAGGGCTATTAAAGAATTCATAAGCGGAGCGGTGAAGAAAGCGAAAACTATCGCAAATCCAACAGGTGGAATCACGATGAGAGAAATTATGATTAATATAGCCGGTAACCATTGACGGGCATAGGTTTGGAAGCGTTTGGAGTCGATGGATATCATGGGAATTTGTCCATTCCTTTCGGATAATAATAAATAAAAAACATCTTTACCATTCACAAAACCGTTCAAGTTGCTTATAATGGACTTTGTAAGCGTTTTAGATAAAATATAATTAGCAGATGGTCATCGTTTCTGCACTCCGCTTCAGGGAGATGACCAAACTGGGAAGAAGGAGCGAATATCATGACAGCAACAAAAGGTTTGGAAGGTATCGTGGCAGCACAAACTCAAATCAGTTCCATTATCGATGACACTCTTACATACGTAGGATATGGTATCGATGATTTAGCAGAAAATGCTAGTTTCGAAGAAGTAGTTTATCTACTTTGGCATAAACGTTTGCCAAACGAAAAGGAACTAGCTGAATTGAAACAGCAGTTGGAAGATAACGCAGCAATTCCACAAGGGGTTCTTGACCACTTTAAAACGTATCCGATCGACAAAGTGCATCCAATGGCGGCACTTCGTACAGCAATCTCGCTTCTAGGATTATACGATGAAAAAGCGGAAGATATGTCACCTGAAGAAAACTACAATAAAGCAGTTAAGCTTCAAGCTAAAGTTGCAACTGTAGTTACTGCATTCGCACGTATCAGAAAAGGACAAGAGCCAGTAGCACCTAAAAAAGGTTTAAGCTATGCGGCAAACTTCCTTTACATGCTTTCTGGGGAAGAGCCTGCTGATATCGCTGAAGAAGCATTCAATAAAGCACTTGTACTACACGCAGATCATGAATTGAACGCATCGACATTCACAGCGCGCGTATGTGTGGCTACTCTATCTGATATGTATTCTGGCGTTACTGCTGCAATTGGCGCTCTTAAAGGCCCATTACATGGCGGTGCAAACGAAGCGGTTATGAATATGCTAATGGAGATCGGCGATGAAGATAAGGTCGAGTCATATATTCGTGAAAAACTGGCTAATAAAGAAAAAATCATGGGCTTCGGACACCGTGTATACCGTCAAGGTGATCCACGTGCGAAGCACTTACGTGAAATGTCTAAGCGATTGACTGCTCTTCGTGGTGAAGAAAAGTGGTACAATATGTCTGAAAAGATCGAAGCAATTGTCACTGGAGAAAAGAAATTGCCTCCAAATGTTGATTTCTACTCCGCTTCGGTATATCATTCATTAGACATCGATCATGATATTTTCACACCTATTTTTGCTGTTTCACGTTTTTCAGGATGGATTGCACATATCCTGGAGCAATACGAAAACAACCGCTTGATCCGCCCACGTGCAGAGTACGTTGGACCAGGCATGCAAAAGTATGTTCCAATCAATGAACGATAAAAAATAGTAAATTCGTGGGGCGGTATCTCGTATACCGGCCCACTGATTTTGAACTCAGGAGGATATCAATAATGGCTAACGAAGGAAAGATTACAGTAACTAACGGTGTTTTAAACGTCCCAGATCACGCAACGATTCCTTTCATTATAGGTGACGGCACAGGTCCGGATATTTGGCATGCAGCTTCACGTGTTATCGAAGCAGCTGTTGAAAAAGCTTATGACGGAAAAAAGAAGATTAATTGGTTAGAAGTTCTTGCAGGAGAAAAGGCATTCAACGAAACTGGTGACTGGCTTCCACAAGAAACTCTTGACACAATTAAAGAATATCTAATTGCGATTAAAGGACCACTTACTACGCCGATCGGTGGAGGATTCCGTTCATTGAACGTAGCACTACGTCAAGAACTTGATCTATACACTTGCTTGCGTCCGGTTCGTTATTTCCAAGGAGTACCTTCACCCGTGAAACGTCCTGAGGATTGTGACATGGTTATTTTCCGTGAAAACACAGAAGACATCTATGCAGGTATTGAGTACCAAGAAGGTTCTGACGAAGTGAAAAAATTAATTAACTTCCTTCAAACCGAGTTAGGTGTTAAAAATATTCGTTTCCCTGAAACTTCAGGACTTGGTATCAAACCGATTTCTGAAGAAGGCACAAAGCGTCTCGTTCGTTCAGCATTGAACTATACGATTGAAGAAGGTCGTAAATCTTTGACGATTGTACACAAAGGAAACATCATGAAGTTCACAGAAGGCGCATTCGCGAACTGGGCATACGAGTTGGCTGAAGAAGAATTCGGCGACAAAGTATTCACATGGAGAGAATATGACCGTATTAAAGACGCTGAAGGAACAGATGCTGCGAATAAAGCACAATCTGATGCAGAAGCTGCAGGCAAAATCATCGTAAAAGATGCAATTGCGGATATCTTCTTGCAACAAATCCTGACTCGTCCAAAAGAATTTGACGTAGTAGCTACAATGAACTTGAACGGTGACTACGTTTCTGATGCGCTTGCTGCACAAGTAGGCGGAATCGGAATCGCACCGGGAGCGAACATTAACTACGAGTCTGGACATGCGATCTTTGAAGCAACTCACGGAACAGCACCGAAATATGCAGGATTGGATAAAGTTAACCCTTCATCCGTATTGCTATCAGGCGTTATGATGCTTCAACATCTTGGCTGGAACGAAGCGGCTGATCTAATCACGGCTTCTATTGAAAAATCTATCGCATCTAAAGTAGTGACATACGATTTCGCACGTCTAATGGACAATGCGGAAGAAGTAAGCACTTCTGGATTTGCAGACGCACTAATCAAAAACCTATAAGCATGACGAAAGAGGGGGATGAGAATCCCCCTCTTTCTACTATCTTGTTCTGAAAAAGGAGAGTTTTACATGTCATTGAAGCGTAAAAAAGTATCGGTTATCGGATCTGGTTTTACTGGAGCAACAACTGCATTCCTTTTAGCTCAAAAAGAATTATGCGATGTCGTCATCGTGGATATTCCATCAATGGAAAATCCGACGAAAGGCAAAGCATTGGACATGTTGGAAGCTGGTCCGGTTCAGGGGTTTGATGCCAACATCATCGGTACATCCAATTACGAGGATACAAAAGATTCGGATGTAGTGGTCATTACTGCGGGTATTGCGCGTAAACCTGGAATGAGCCGTGACGACTTAGTACAGACAAATCAAAAAGTCATGAAGTCCGTAACAGCTGAAATTGTAAAGTATTCTCCTGATACGAAGATTATCGTTCTGACGAATCCAGTGGATGCCATGACGTATACTGTGTATAAAGAATCCGGATTCCCTAAAGAACGTGTGATTGGTCAGTCGGGTGTACTGGATACAGCTCGTTTTCGAACGTTTGTCGCACAAGAATTGAATCTATCCGTGAAAGATGTAACAGGATTCGTTTTAGGTGGCCATGGAGACGATATGGTGCCTCTAGTGCGTTATTCGACTGCTGGTGGTGTGCCTCTTGAAAACTTGATCTCTGCTGGTCGTCTGGAAGAGATTGTAGAACGTACACGTAAAGGTGGAGCTGAAATCGTCAATCTGTTAGGCAATGGGTCTGCATATTATGCGCCGGCTGCTGCATTGGTTGAAATGACAGAAGCTATTTTGAAAGACCAAAAACGTGTATTACCATCAATTGCGTTTCTAAAAGGCGAATATGGTATGAACGGTATTTATTTAGGTGTTCCGACTGTATTAGGTGCGAACGGTATTGAAAAGATCATAGAACTTGAATTGACTGACGATGAGAAAATGGGGCTTCAAAAGTCCGCTGATTCTGTACGTACAGTCATGAGTGTTCTATCGTAAAATTTTAGGTTGGGGATCGGACAGCTATGTAGCTGTCCGATCTTTTTTCTCGTTAGCTCGATTTTTCTTGGGTGGATTGTTATAATTTAATTATTGAAGTAATTTTCAGCTTTTTTTCAAAGATGACTTTAGAAATATAGGAGGGGTTTGTTTGTTGAAAAGTAGACGGAAATTGATAGGGAAAGATATCACAGAGTTAGAAATCGGTGAGAGGTTACACTTAACCGAGAAAATAGAAGATAAAGATTTGATGCTATACCTGGGATTAACGAATGATGCCAATCCGCTTTATTTGCAACATGATTATGCAGCGGAGACGATATATGGACAGCCGATCGTTCCACCCATTATGTTGACGGGTATCGTAACAGCCGCCATTTCGAAACATATGCCAGGACCAGGCGCACATATAATCAATCAGCAACTACATTTTCCTAAACCGGTCTATCATTACTCGATAGTCGAATTCGTTCTGGAAGTCACGAAACTTGAAGTTCAGTCAAACCAAGTAACGATCCAAGTAGATGCAACCGATCAGGAAGGCGAACGCATTATGAGCGGGGAAGTAGTAGTGATCGCTCCACAAAAGCTTCCTGTCAAACTGGCACTAACAAAGGAATCGCCGGATGGGAATTAAACAGCAAAAGATTTTAATTGTGGAAGATGAACAATCTATACAAAAACTACTTGAATTCACATTGCAGCAAGCGGATTATAAGACGGTACTTGCAAATGATGGCGAAGAAGCCGTGGAAAAAGTATTAGACGAACAACCCGATTTGATTATTCTAGATTTAATGTTACCGAAAATAGACGGATTAGAAGTCTGCCGTATGCTGAGAAAAGAGAATATTGAAACGCCTATCATTATGTTAACTGCTAAAGGGGAAGAGATGGATAAAATCGTTGGTTTAGAAATGGGTGCCGATGATTATATGACCAAGCCTTTTAGTCCCCGAGAAGTTGCAGCAAGAGTTCGTGCAGTTCTCAGGCGTACAGGTGAGCGTAACCATGTGCAGGAAAAGAAATTGGTTGCGGGACAGCTGACAGTGTACCCGGAACGCTTGGAAGTGTACTTGGACGAAAAGCCGCTAGAATTTACACCTAAAGAATTTGAGTTGCTTGTTTATTTCATGAAGCATCCAAATCGCGTGTTCTCTCGTGATCAGTTGCTACAGGCAGTCTGGAATTACGAATTCGCAGGAGATTCTAGAATTGTGGATGTACATGTGAGCCATCTGCGCGATAAAATCGAAGAAAATACGAGGAAACCGCGCTATATTAAAACGATGAGAGGCGTCGGTTACAAGTTCGGGGAGCAAAACTAGATGAAGTACTATTACACACGAATTTTAACTGCATCCGCCATCATTTTATCCATTCTATTAATTGTGCTAGGAATTATCTTAGGACAATTTTTTCATTTATTTGGAGAAAATGTGGATGCAACAATACAACAAACCTATTGGGTCTACTTACTGTTTACACTCGTTTTAGTATTTGTTGTCACGATGTTCGTTATGGCAAAAATCCTTCAGCAGTATGTTCAGCCGATTGATCACTTCACAGGTGTTATTCATCAATTGGCACGAGGCAATTATCAGGCGCGAGCGCATAATGAAGACTCGGAAATCAATCATCAACTGACGAATTCCATCAATGAAGTCGCGCAGAAATTACAAGGAAACTCTGCACTTCGCGCAATGGAACAAGAGCGCTTAAAGACATTGGTCAGTAGCATTGGTAGCAGCCTATTGATGTTTGGCAGGCAAGGTGCAATCAACTTGGTCAATCGCGTGTTTGAAGAAACCTTCCATCGCGATGGAGAAGAGCTAATGGGAAAAACGTTTAAAGATATTGGATTGCCAGCGGATATTGAAAGAGAAATTGAAACCATTTTTTTAACAGAGGAAGTACGTTCATTCCAATCTCAAGTAGTACTTAAAGAAGGCATCCGCCATTTAGAAGTATACGGCGCGCCTGTTATAGGTGAAAACGGCAACTGGCTCGGAATCGTTATTATCATGCATGATATTACAGAGTTGGTCCGCCTGGAACAAATACGTAAAGATTTCGTGGCGAATGTGTCCCATGAATTAAAAACACCTGTTACGTCGATTAAAGGTTTTTCGGAAATGTTGCTTGACGGTGTGGTGGAAGATCCTGTGGTAAAGAAAGATTTCCTAGAGATTATGTATAAAGAAAGTAATCGTCTGCAATTATTGATTGAAGATTTATTGCGATTATCTAGCATGGAACGTGGAAGCTTTGAAATTACACGAGAGCCTGTGGATGTTATTGAAGTAGTCGAGCAATCCATCAAAATCGTTCAGGCAAGAGTACAGGAAAAAGATATGCAAATTGATTTGCATATGCCAGAACAATTCATAATTCCTGCAGATCATGATCGTTTAGTGCAAGTCATGGTGAACTTATTGAATAATGCCATTGCCTACTCGCAAGAGAAAACGATTGTGACGGTCTCTGTAGAAGAAATAGAAGGAAACGTGGAAATCACGGTTCGCGATCAAGGGATTGGCATCATGCCTTCAGAGTTACCGCGACTATTTGAACGTTTTTACCGCGTAGATCGTGCGAGAAGCAGGGAATCAGGTGGTACAGGATTAGGTCTAGCGATTGTGAAACACATTGCTGAAGCGCATCAAGGCACTGTCACAGTGGACAGTGAAGTGGGTGTCGGCACTGTTTTTCGTATTCATTTACCCATTGATGAACAAATGTAGTATAGAAAAATGAAACTTACTCGACTACTGTTCCGTACAGTAGTCATACATAGAAAAGGAGGAACAGATATGAGCACAAAGAGGATCCTGGTGACACTAGGCTTGTTTGTCACCGGCTTATTACTTTTATTGATCGTCTTTACTACGTGGTACACAGTAGATGAATCTGAACAAGCTGTCGTCATTTCATTCGGTCAAGCTGGCGCACCCGTGACGGACTCTGGTCTACATTTTAAATTACCTTGGCCGATTCAGAAAACAGAAATCTTATCAAAAGAAACGTACAGCATTCATTTCGGTTACAAACAAGATAAGTCAGGTGAAATCGTTGATAAGGAAACAAAGATGATAACAGGGGACGAATATATCGTGCTGACCGATCTGACAGTGCAGTGGCGTATAGTGGATCCAAAGAAGTATTTATTCAATGCAGAAGACCCCATTGAAATCTTGAGAGATGCGGCATCCGCTTCCATACGTTCTGTCATCGGTAGTTCCACAATTGATGCAGCGCTAACGGATGGGAAAGCAGAAATTGAAGCAAAGACTCGTGAGTTATTGACTAGTTTGGTAGAGAAATATGATATCGGTATAGCGGTACAAGGCGTGAAGTTGCAAGATGTTGAATTACCCAATGCAGAAGTACGTGCAGCATTTACCGCTGTAACCGATGCGCGCGAAACGAAAAACACGAAGATTAATGAAGCGAAAAAGTACGAGAACCAAAGAACGAAAGAAGCAATTGGTGAACGTGACGCAATCAAATCCCAAGCGCAAGGGAAAAAGACGGCACGTATCGAACAAGCGCGTGGTGACGTAGCGGTATTCAGTGATTTATATAATGAATATGCGAAAAGTAAAGATATCACTCGTGAGCGTTTGATCATTGAGACGCTAGAGCAAGTGTTACCTAAAGCAAATCTGTATATTATGAACGACAGCGGAGAAACGATGAAGTATTTACCACTCCAACAGCTGCAAAAAGATCAGCCGCCTATAACGGGAGAAAAGGATAAGTCGGCTGAAAAAGGAGGGAAAGCTTCATGAGTAACGAACAAAACCCTTTCAAGAAGATAGAAGATGCCCTTAAGAAGATGGGGGAAACCGACCAAAAAAGAAATGCTCAGAAACCAGAAGCTGATCCCAAAGTTACGCAGATTCGACCGAAAAAAGCGTTTGATATGAAAAAGTATACAAAACTCATTATCTCATTAACAGTCGTTTTTGCGATTCTGGTGATTCTGTTATCCAACTTATTTATCGTCAAAGAAAATGAATACCGGGTCGTCCGTCAGTTCGGTGAGATTACACGAATTATCGAAAAGCCCGGAATGCATATGAAAATACCATTTATTCAAAGTGTCAGTACGTTGCCGAAAAACCGAATGACTTCTAACGTATCAGAAGCTGAAATTAATACAAAAGACAAGAAACGGATTATCATTGATAATTATGCAATATGGCATATTACAGATCCCGCTAAAATGATTTCCAATGCACGTAATATTGTCAATGCCGAAGCTAGAATGGAAGAATTCATTTATTCTGTAGTCCGTAATGAAATGGGACGTCTAGATTATGTCAATGTTGTCAATGATGAAGACTCTTCTCGCGGAAGCTTGAATGACGATGTGACGGCCAAAGTAAATAAGTTTTTGGACGATGGGAATTATGGCATTAAAGTAGTGGATGTTCGTATGAAGCGTATTGATTTACCTGAAGAAAACGAACAGTCTATCTACACACGGATGATTTCAGAGCGTGATTCGACTGCACAATCCTACCTTTCTGAAGGGGATGCAGCGAAGCAGAAGATCGAAGCAGAAACGGACCGTGTAGTTCAGGAAATGTTAGCAAAAGCGAAAAAAGAAGCCGCAATCGTCACTGCGCAAGGTGAAGCGGAAGCGGCAAGAATTTATAACGAGGCGTATGCAAAAGACCCAGAATTCTACAAACTTTATAGAACACTTCAGTCTTATACGAAAGTCGTGGATGACGAAACGATGATCATCCTACCAGCTGATTCTCCATATGCCGCGCTATTAAGCGGCAATATCGAGTAATCATAAGTGCGTCATTTTCATTCGAGTTGCCAAACGTGGTAAACTAGATGAAAATGACGTTTTTTTATAGTGACGAATATAAAGGAGTGGGATGGATTTTGACGAAAAAGAAAGTCGTCTTATTGGATGGAAACAGCTTAGCCTATCGTGCGTTTTTCGCTTTACCGTTATTAACGAATGAAAAAGGTGTGCATACAAACGCGGTATATGGTTTTACTATGATGTTAGAGACCATCTTAGCGAATGAAAAACCGACGCATGTGATCGTAGCGTGGGATGCAGGAAAAACTACATTCCGCCACAGTACGTTTACAGAATACAAAGGTGGACGGCAAAAAACACCACCAGAGCTTTCGGAACAGTTCCCATATATTCGTAAACTAATTGAAGCGTTCGGCATCACGCAGTATGAACTCGATCAATATGAAGCGGACGACATTATCGGGACATTGAGCAGAGAATGCAGTGATGTAAAAGCGGAAGTCGTCATCATTTCTGGAGATAAAGATTTAACGCAACTGGCGAATGATCAGACGACGGTATGTATTACAAGAAAAGGCATTACCGATCTTGAAAAATACACACCTGCGCATATTGAAGAAAAATATGGTCTTGCACCACTACAGATCATCGACATGAAAGGTTTGATGGGCGATGCGTCCGACAATATCCCAGGCGTACCTGGTATTGGCGAAAAAACTGCGATCAAATTATTGAAGGAATACGGTTCTGTAGAGGAAGTCTATGAATCGATAGAGCAAATTACCGCAAAGAAAATGAAAGAAAACCTCGTGAATAATAAAGATCAAGCATTCATGAGTAAAGAACTCGCGACGATTGAAGTACACGCACCGATTACTGTGTCATTGAAAGATATGGACTTTGTCGGACGCAACGAAGAAGAAGTTATACAACTATATAAAGAATTACAATTTAAATCATTGCTTGAAAAGATGGATGTAACTAGCGAGGTTCAACCACTAGAAGAAATCAACGTCCGCATGGTGGAAGAGATTACTTCTGAAATGCTGACGGATACGATGTCTCTGCATGTCGAGATTGACGGTGATAATTATTTATCTCAAGATATTTTGGGTATCGGTCTTTCAGATGACACCGATACGTATTTCATTTCTACTGAATTAGCGACTACATCGGATCTCTTTAAGAACTGGATTGCAGACCAGACAACACGTAAATTAGTTTCCGATTCCAAATCAGCTTATGCAGCGATTGCGCGCCTTGGCATGGAACTAAATGGTGCAGAATTCGATCTCATGCTGGCGGCATACATCGTCAATCCTTCATTCTCGACGAATGAAGTCTCCGAAATCGCACGTTCATTTGGCTACCATGGTGTAGAAAGTGATGAAGTGGTCTACGGTAAAGGGGCAAAACGAACTATACCGGCATCTGAACAACTTGCCAATCATACTGCGAGAAAAGCACATGCGGTGTGGGAGCTGTATCCAGTTGTCACAAAACAGTTGGAAGACAATGAACAGCAAGACTTGTTCCATGACCTCGAATTACCGTTAGCAAAGATACTCGGAAAAATGGAAGTAACCGGTGTGAAAACGGACGTGGATGTGCTAAAGACGATTGGTGAGCAGTTATCGGAACGTCTGGCGGTAATTGAAAAGACGATTTATGAAATGGCTGGCGAGAAATTCAATATTAATTCCCCTAAACAGCTCGGTGTCATTTTATTTGAGAAAATCGGATTGACTCCTATCAAGAAAACGAAAACGGGTTACTCGACAGCTGCTGATGTCCTAGAGAAGCTCGAAAGTGAACATGAAATCATTCAACATATTTTACTATACAGGCAGCTTGGTAAATTAAATTCAACCTATATTGAAGGCCTCACAAAAGAAATTCACGAAGATGGAAAGATTCATACACGATTCCAGCAGGCTTTAACACAGACGGGAAGATTGAGCTCGATCAATCCGAACTTGCAAAATATCCCAATTCGTTTGGAAGAAGGGCGCAAAATTCGTGCAGCTTTCATTCCATCTGAAACAGATTGGATCATGTTTGCGGCTGACTATTCACAAATTGAACTGCGTGTACTTGCACATATTTCGCAAGATGAAAAATTAATTGAAGCATTCCGCGAAGGTGCGGACATTCATACGAAAACTGCAATGGACGTTTTTGGTGTGAAAGAAGAGGATGTCGATAGCAATATGCGTCGCGCAGCGAAAGCTGTCAACTTTGGTATCGTCTATGGCATCAGTGATTTTGGATTATCACAAAGTTTAAATATTACCCGTAAAGAAGCAGGGACATTTATCGATACGTATTTGGCAAGCTTCCCAGGCGTCAAACAGTATATGGATGATAGTATTACCGACGCCAAGCTAAAAGGCTATGTGACGACACTATTGAAACGTAGACGTTATTTACCGGATATCACGAGTTCGAATTTCAACTTGCGAGGTTTTGCGGAGCGTACGGCGATGAATACACCAATTCAAGGAACGGCAGCAGACATCATTAAACAAGCGATGATCGATATGGATGCCAGACTTGAAAAAGAAAATATGCAAGCGCGTATGTTACTGCAAGTGCATGATGAATTGATCTTTGAAGCGCCGATGGAAGAGCTAGAGAAATTAAAAGAAATCGTACCGGAAGTGATGGAACAAACCATTCAACTCGACGTTCCGTTGAAGGTCGATTGGAATTATGGCAAGTCTTGGTACGAAACAAAGTGAGTGATATACATGCCAGAACTACCGGAAGTAGAAGGAGTGGTGCGTGATCTCGCACCGCTCGTGGAAGGGCGTACGGTTAAGCAACTTTCTGTATCGGATACCGTGGTCATTTCTAAAACAGCAGGAAAAGAAACGATTATCAAAGGTAAATCTGTAGAAGACTTTCTTCACGGCATGGAGCACATGCAAATTGAGAAAATTGTGCGTCGCAGTAAATATATTTATTTTTATTTAGTGAAGGAAAACCAACCATACCTACTCGTCAGCCATCTTGGCATGACGGGTGCATGGTTTGTCGTGAACTCTCTTGATGAAATTACAGAAGACAAGTTTCGGAAACATGCACATGTCTTTTTAGAAATGGAAGATGGCGGATTACTAGTCTACTCGGATATACGAAGATTCGGCGAAATGCGTCTACTGCAGACGGAAGAAGATTTCCCTCCTTTGTTAGAGATGGCACCCGAACCTTTTTCTGAAGAAGCGCTGGACCATTTTTTATCGATGGCAGAAACTCCGAAATATAAAAGAAAACCTATTAAAGAAGTGATCATGGATGGGAAAGTCATTTCGGGATGCGGCAATATTTACGCTACAGAAGCGCTGTTTCATATGAAAATTCATCCGGGTCGTACAGCGGAACGGATTAGCAGGAAGCGTAAAATCTTATTGTTTGAAGAGATTGTACGCGTTTTGCAAGAAAGTATCGACGCGGGGGGCAGTACAATATCCGATTACCGTTCAGTTAACGGCAATGCGGGAACGATGCAAGATCGACTGCATATGTACGGTAAAAAAACATGTGTAACATGCGATACACCGACAAAAAGTAAGCAGATTGCGGGCAGAACCTCTGTCTATTGTCCAGCATGCCAAAAATAAGGAGTGGTGAACGTGATTATCGGATTGACGGGAAGTATTGCAAGCGGGAAAAGTACTGTAGCCAATATGTTGCGTGAAAAAGGTTACCCTATTGTCGATGCGGATGTCATCGCGAGAGAAGTTGTTGAGCCAGGTAGCCCATTGCTTGATAAGATTCAACAGACTTTCGGTAAAGAAGTGTTACGCGAAGATGGCACACTAAATCGCGAACAGCTCGGCGCCATAATTTTTGGTAATCAAAAGAAACGGCAACAGTTAAATGAATTAATGCACCCTGCAATCAGGGGGCGAATGGTCAATCAGAAAGAAGACTATTTAACTCAAGGCTATCAAACCGTCATTATGGACATCCCGTTACTTTTTGAAAGTAGACTGCAGGATTATGTAGAAAAGATTATCGTCGTTTCGGTCACGAAGCAAATTCAAAAGCAAAGACTGATGGCTCGCAACGAATGGACAGAAGCAGAAGCGGATGCCAGAATCGCATCGCAGTTGGATATGGATAGCAAAGAACAAGGTGCTGACGCGGTTATATACAATAACGAGACACTAGATGAAACGGAAAAACAGTTGGATGCAATCCTCGAAAATTGGCAAGCTGTGCCAAGATAATGGCTGTAGGGAATTAATTTGTGAATTTAATGTGTAATAGTGTTGGCATAAGGATAAAATATGTTATACTAATGAACGATTAAAGATATAAAGTATAACATACATGCAGGAGGATCCCTTTAATGACTACAAAAATTGCAATTAACGGACTTGGCCGTATTGGACGGATGGTATTCCGCCAGATTATCAAAGAAGATGATGTTAATCTTGTTGCTGTCAATGCGACATATCCCGCTGAAACAATTGCACATCTCTTGAAATATGACTCAACACACGGAGTTTTCGATGGTGAAATCGTAGCAGAAGAAAACGCAATAATTGTCGATGGCAAACGTGTACAATTAATTTCTGAGCGTGACCCTTCGAAATTACCTTGGAAAGAACTGGGTGTAGATATTGTTATAGAATCAACAGGCGTATTCAACTCCCGTGAGAAAGCAGCACTTCATTTGGAATCCGGAGCAAAGAAAGTAATTTTAACAGCTCCAGGTAAAAATGAAGACGTAACAGTTGTCATCGGAGTAAATGACGACAAATTAGACGTCAACAAACATAGTGTAATTTCTAATGCTAGTTGTACGACAAATTGTTTAGCGCCAGTTGCAAAAGTATTGAATGATGAATTTGGTATTGTAAACGGCTTAATGACAACAGTACATGCCTATACGAATGATCAGAAGAACCTAGACAACCCACATAAAGATTTGCGTCGCGCGCGTTCTTGCGGAGAGTCCATCATTCCTACTTCAACAGGTGCTGCAAAAGCTTTATCTCTTGTACTCCCTGAACTTGAAGGGAAGATTCATGGTCTAGCATTGCGTATCCCGACACCGAACGTATCCCTTGTGGACTTGGTAGTGGACGTAGAAAAAGATGTGACGGTTGAAGAAGTGAACAATGCGTTCCGTAAAGCTGCAGAAGGCCCGATGAAAGGTATTCTTCGCTTTACTACAGAACCACTTGTATCGATCGACTTCAATACGACAACAGAATCCGCAACACTTGACGGACTTTCTACTATCGTTATGGGCGATCGTAAAATTAAAGTGCTTGCATGGTATGATAATGAATGGGGTTATTCAGCACGTGTTGTGCAATTGGCGAAAAAAGTCGCTTCTGCATTAACTGACAAAGTAACTTCTTAATGAATGAATCGGCACTTCATCTTACAGGATGAAGTGCTTTTCCATGTCCGTTTGTTGTTGTATGGATAGTTTCTGTTATAATGAAAAGTACTAATGAATATGCGGAGGAACTAACTATGTTATGTCCAGCTTGTCACTACAACGGAACACGTGTAATTGATTCACGGCCCGCGGAAGAAAATCGCTCCATTCGACGAAGACGTGAATGCGAAAAATGCAGTTTTCGTTTCACGACATTTGAAAAAGTGGAGCATTCTCCGTTAGTTGTCGTAAAGAAAGATAAGACGCGAGAAGAATTCAGCGGTGAAAAGTTGCTGAGAGGATTAATTCGCGCTTGTGAAAAACGCGCGGTACCGATCGAGCAATTAAAAGATATCGTGGCGTCTATCGAAAAAGAACTAAGAAGCTCAGGAAATGTCGAAATAGATTCCGAACAAGTGGGAGAAATGGTGATGGAACGATTAGTGGATGTGGATGAAGTTGCCTATGTACGATTTGCATCTGTCTACCGCCACTACAAAGACATCACAATCTTCATAGACGAGTTGCAACAATTGCAAAACAGGAAAGATGAAGAACAAGAGTAAGTTGTAATCTAGAAGGGGAGGCGATTGTTAAAATGCTTTATACAGAGTTGCAGCCTGTCGATTCCTTCGAAGTAAAGTTAGCACATCCTTTTTCTGCATATGATCGGCAGATGCTAACGCTTTTTTATCAGCCACTGATCGGTCCCGAAGCGGTCAGTCTGTTTATGACACTGTGGACAGATGCGGAAAGCAGAGAACCGCAAGAACATACCCACTATTATTTGATGAATATGTCTTCTTTCCCACTTCAAACCATTTTTGAAGCAAGGATTTCGTTAGAAGCTATTGGGTTATTACGTACGTATAAGAAAAAACAAGAAATAAATAAGCGGTCTTTCCTCTACGAACTATTACCGCCGCTCGATGCACCTTCTTTCTTCAATGATCCGCTTCTATCAACGTTTTTGTTCAGTAAAATCGGAGAGCAACCTTATCGTCAGTTGCGTGGTCGGTTTTTAGAGGAGCCTATTGCGAAAGAGGAGTATCAGGATATATCACGGACATTTTTAGATGTCTATACACCTGCAAGAGGTGATCAAGCGATGGAATTGACTGCCGGCATCCAATTTCAAGGGAAAAGTGAACCGCCTGGCATACCGTTTTACGTATTGAATTTTAATTTCGATTTATTTTATAACGGACTATCCGATCAAATGATCCCTAAAGCTTCGTTGCGCAATATTTCTCAGGAAATGATTGCGATGCTGGCTTTCTTGTATTCACTCAGTCCACTTGATATGCAAAAGGTCGTAATGATTGCAATGGATGAAAACCATCAGCTGACAGAAGAAAAAGTTCGTAAGGCAGCTGCGGAATTTTATAAGATGAATACGTCCAAGCAACCACCAAAATTACAGTCGGTATTTACACAACCGATCGTCGATGAAATGCCTAAAGAGAATATGAGCCGTGACGAAGAATTACTATTCTATTTGGAACATACACCACCAAAAGAGATGTTACGTAAAGTAAGCAAAAAAGAACCATTCCTTGTAGATATTCAACTGGCTGAACGATTAATCAATCTGCATAAATTCCCGGTAGGTGTCGTCAATGTCTTGCTACAATATGTAATGCTACGTAATGATGGAAAAATCACTAGTAGTTTTGTGGAACGCATTGCTTCACATTGGGCGAATAAACAAGTAAATGATGCGAAAACGGCTTTGAAGTTATCAAGAGAAGAACATGATCAATACATGAAATGGCTTAAAGAAGGCAAGCAATCAACGCCTAGAAGCCGAAAGCCAACCAGGGAAGAAAAAGTTCCAGAATGGTTTTCAAAGCGCGATAAAAAGAAGAAGAAATCCGAAAAACCTGATGACTTCAATGTAGAGGAAGAACGCCAGAAGTTATTGAAAGAATTGGGGATTCAAGAATCAGAGGTGAAATAATATGGAACGAATTGGGGATGCGATGAAACGCGTAGTGAATGCTCCTTCGTTAGCTCAGAAATACGACGAGCTTCGAACAGAAGTGATGGAAGACCCGGCTGTACAAAAATTTATTAGCGATCATTCCGATGAAGTCAATACAGAAGTGGTCAACCGCAGTCTAGGTAAATTATATGAATTTACATCGGCTTCACACGCATGTGAGCGCTGTCCGAATCTTGAAGGGTGTATCAATGTCATGAAAGGCTTTGAGCCGAAACTAGTCATAGCACAGCGCCTGATTGATATTGATTACGTAGTCTGTCCTACTAAGCAGTTGGCAGATGAACGTAGAAACATCTCGAAAATGGTGAACAGTATGTACATGCCTAAAGAAGTGATGGAAGCACGCCTATCTGACGTGAACTTCCTCTCAGAAGATAGTCGCGTGATCGTCATGCGCGCGGCTAAAGACTTCCTGAATCAAATTGAGTCGACTGGTAAGGTCCCCGAAAGAGGCTTCTATTTATTCGGTAACTTCGGTATTGGAAAATCATTTATTTTAGGCGCGTTGGCGAATGAATTGGCAACTAGACGTATACAGACTGTTGTCGTGTATGTGCCAGAGTTCCTGCGTGAAATGAAGCAATCTATCCAAAACCAAACATTGGACGAAAAAATAGAGTTTGTAAAAAGGGCTCCTGTCTTGATGTTGGATGATATTGGGGCAGAAACGATGTCAACATGGACACGTGATGAAGTGCTAGGCACGATTCTACAGTACCGTATGGCGGAAAAACTACCTGTATTCTTCACATCCAATTTTGATTATAATGAATTGGAACATCACCTTACAACGAGTCAGCGCGGGGAAAAAGAACCTATTAAAGCTGCACGAATTATGGAGAGAATCCGTATGGTTAGCCAACCATTCAAACTGGGTGGGGAAAACTGGCGGGATTAATCTTTCTTCATAAACTTGCTTTGTTGAAAGAATGAATAAATTACACTTGCAATTATGCTCAAACTTTTCTATACTATTACACAGTTCAACATTCATAACATGTTAAAATGCATCGAAGAGGACAATGATTTATTATTCACCTTTCCAGAGAACAGGGGCATGGCTGAAACCCTTGTAGGCAGAAGATAAATTTACCACCTCCGAGCAGCATCAGTGAAATGTAGTAGCTGGTGACGGTAACGGCCTGTTAGCCGATCGAAAGCTTCGGTCTTTTCGTGTTTTTGCGAATAGAAGGAAGAAGGGTGGAACCACGAGCTCAAGCCTCGTCCCTTTAGGGATGGGGCTTTTTTGCGTTCAAAAAAAGAAAGGGAGTCATACACATGCCAGAAAATATTCATTTAACATTTCCAGATGGTGCAGTAAAAGAGTTCGAGGATGGCGTAACAACAGAAGAAATTGCGGGCTCCATCAGTCCCGGATTGCGTAAGAGCGCATTGGCGGGAAAAATTGGAGATCAACTGATCGATTTGAAATCACCAATTCATACAGATGGAGATATTAGTATCATTACTCCAACGTCAGATGAAGCATTGGAAATTCTGCGTCATAGTACGGCTCACCTTTTGGCACAAGCCGTCAAACGCAAATTCCCGGATGCGAAACTAGGAATAGGACCTACTATCGAAAATGGATTCTATTATGATATCGATTCGCCTACACCGATCACTGCAGAAGACTTACCCGAATTAGAAAAGGAAATGAAACGCATCATTGGCGAAAACTTGCCGATCATTCGTCACGATGTATCCCGTGCTGAAGCCGAAAAACGTTTCAAAGAAATTGATGATGAATACAAATTGGAACTTCTTGAAGCCATTCCTGAAGATCAACAAGTATCCATCTATGAACAAGGTGAATTTTTCGACTTATGCCGTGGTATCCACGTCCCATCTACAGGTAAACTGAAAGAATTTAAACTGTTAAGCATTGCAGGCGCTTATTGGAGAGGGAACTCTGATAACAAAATGCTTCAACGTATCTACGGAACAGCTTTCTTCAAAAAAGATGAGCTGAAAGAACATTTGCGTATGCTTGAAGAAGCGAAAGAACGGGATCACCGTAAAATCGGTAAAGAACTGAATCTCTTCACGAATTCACAAAAAGTTGGACAAGGTCTTCCACTATGGTTGCCTAAAGGCGCTACAATTCGACGCGTAGTAGAACGTTATATTGTAGATAAAGAAGAAAGACTAGGCTATCAGCACGTCTATACTCCAGTACTTGGAAGTGTAGAACTCTACAAAACTTCAGGTCACTGGGATCACTATCAAGATGGCATGTTCCCAACAATGAGTATGGACAACGAAGATCTCGTTTTACGTCCAATGAACTGTCCTCACCACATGATGATTTATAAAAATGGCATTCATTCGTATCGTAACTTGCCACTTCGTTTGGCGGAACTTGGCACGATGCACCGTTATGAAATGTCCGGTGCACTTTCAGGTCTTCAACGTGTTCGCGGAATGACATTGAATGATGCACATATCTTCGTGCGTCCTGATCAGATTAAAGAAGAGTTTAAACGTGTCGTTAGGTTGATCATTGAAGTATATAAAGACTTTAATATTAAAGATTATTCATTCCGTCTATCGTATCGTGATCCTGAAGATACAACGAAATATTTTGATGACGATGAAATGTGGGAACGTGCACAAACTATGTTAAAAGAAGCAATGGATGAGTTGGAGCTTCCGTATACAGAAGAAGAAGGCGAGGCAGCATTCTACGGTCCAAAATTGGATGTACAAGTAAAAACAGCGATTGGAATGGAAGAAACTCTTTCTACTGCGCAACTTGACTTCCTATTACCTGAGCGCTTCGACCTGACGTATATCGGTGAAGATGGTAAGCAACATCGCCCAGTCGTCATTCACAGAGGTGTTGTGTCAACCATGGAACGTTTTGTTGCCTTCTTAATTGAAGAATACAAAGGAGCTTTCCCAACATGGTTAGCACCGATTCAAGTAGAACTCATCCCAGTATCGCCTGACGTTCACTTTGATTATGCAGAGGAAATCAAAGAGAAATTGGCATTGGCTGGGTTCCGAGTAGACGTGGACAGCCGTGACGAAAAGATTGGTTATAAAATCCGTGAAGCACAAGTACAAAAGGTTCCGTACATGCTTGTACTAGGAGACCGTGAAATGGAAGCTGGCGAAGTCAATGTTCGTAAATACGGCGAACAGAAATCTGAAAGCATGTCATTCGACGCGTTCCTAGCGTTAATCAAGGAAGATGTGAAGAAGGATTAAGGATCGAGATGAAGTCGGTAGATTGAATGAAGACAAGGCATTGCGGATTCACGTTTCGATCAGACGCTTTTTCTTGTGCTCGTGCTGAACAGATCCGTCGGAAGTTTACGCCTTCTGTTCAATCAACTACTTTATTGAACTGTAACTAATTACGTTAAGTATTCCCACTAACTAAACGAAGGTGTCTTACAAGCGGTTGGCGATACATGCAGGAGCCAGCCGCAGACACCGAAGTGGATGTTAAGTCATTTTTCATTCAACTTTTCTAAAATAGTAAAAATAGTAGTTGCAATAGTCTCCATAACGCGCTATACTAAAAAAGTTGAATTAATTCAAACATAACTTGTGCATCCGACAATGGGATATGCAGAGTTATTGACACTAGATACTAAAGATGATATTATTAATAAGGTTAACTGAATACAGTTTGTGGTATAAGAAGAGGCTACCCGCTTCTCACCTGTTCGACGCAATGAAGTTGTTGCCAGGTTTGCACAATAAGTTTATATCTATGTGTACTGACATAGTATACTTACGCGGGTAGACAAATCATATTTGTCTACTTTTTTTATTTTGTAAAATGGATAGACCTATGGGACTTTGAAATCGGAATTTCCGATATACCAAAAACATGTATTCACGAGACAATATTCGGAGGTGGATTACTATTAGCAAAGACATGTACGTAAATGATGGTATCAGAGCACGTGAGTTGCGATTAATCGATCACAACGGCGAACAACTCGGTATCAAAACACGTAATGAAGCTTTAGAAATTGCTGCTCAAGCAAACCTGGACCTAGTTCTTGTTGCTCCACAAGCGAAGCCCCCAGTAGCTCGTGTTATGGACCATGGAAAGTTCAAGTTCGAACAGCAAAAGAAAGAGCGTGAAGTACGTAAGAATCAAAAGATCATCAACGTAAAAGAAGTTCGACTTAGCCCTACAATCGATGAGCATGATTTCCAAACGAAACTTCGTAACGGAATCAAGTTCCTGGAAAATGGGGATAAGGTGAAAGCTTCGATTCGTTTCCGCGGCCGTGCAATTACGCACAAAGAAATTGGCCAACGAGTTCTTGATCGCTTTGCAGAAGCTTGCAAAGAAGTCGCAACTGTTGAAGTTAAACCAAAAATGGAAGGTCGGAGCATGTTCTTAATACTTGCCCCACTTGCCGAAAAACAGTAACACGAACAATTTAGGAGGAACAGAACATGCCAAAAATGAAAACTCACCGCGGTTCCGCGAAACGTTTCAAAAGAACTGGAACTGGTAAATTAAAACGTGGCCGTGCTTACACAAGTCACCTATTTGCTAACAAATCTACGAAGGCTAAGCGTCACTTACGTAAGTCTTCACTAGTTTCTTCAGGCGATTACAAGCGTATTCGCGAAATGCTCACATACATGAAGTAAGACCGAACACACACTTAAAGGATAAGCAGGAGGTAATGCACTATGCCACGCGTAAAAGGTGGAACAGTAACGCGCAAGCGTCATAAAAAGGTATTGAAATTAGCAAAAGGTTATTTTGGTTCAAAACATAGACTTTATAAGGTAGCAAACCAACAGGTAATGAAATCTTATAACTATGCTTACCGTGACCGTCGTAACAAAAAACGTGATTTCCGTAGACTATGGATTACACGTATCAACGCGGCTGCTCGTGTGAATGGTATTTCATACAGCACATTAATGCACGGCTTGAAAGTAGCTGGCATCGATGTTAACCGTAAGATGCTTGCAGAACTTGCAGTGACAGATGCATCAGCATTTGCACAACTTGCAGAGACAGCAAAAAAATCTGTAGCAAAATAAGATGAACCAAAATCCACTTTCGTTTTCATTCTTATATGGAAATGAAGGTGGATTTTTTTCGTATGGAGGAATGGCTGAAATGGCACAAACTCTATTGATTTATATGGTCATCCTGTCACTCTGGGCGTTTTTGGCGATGGGGTACGATAAAAGACAAGCTAAAAAGAAAAAGCAACGTGTACCAGAACGAAATCTATGGTTATTGGCACTGCTTGGTGGTGGAGTAGGTGCGTACGTTGGCATGCAATTCTTTCATCACAAAACGAGAAAGACCCATTTCCGCATTGGATTTCTACTTCTAATGATGATCGACATCGTGTTGCTACTAGCGATATATGGCGTGAAATTCCCAACAACCGTTTCATTTTGATATAAAAAAGGAAATAGCTTTTCTTAGCTATTTCCATCCAATCAAGATTTCATTAATTGTTCAATTGGGTTCTTCCAATTGATCTCAGCATGGGGATAATTCGTTCGTACTTCGGATTCAAGAAAATGAAAATCTTCTTTTGTCATACCTTGCAATTTCGCTTCATTTTTTACCCAAATGAAAATGGAAACAACATCAAAAGAATCAGTCGTGGTGCCTAGATATTTCTCACCTTCAAACATCGCACCTTTATACGTAATAAAGAAGTTTTTACGGATATTTTTCACATCGTCATAAAAATAATATTGTTCTTTTTCATACGCTTCATCCAGCTTTCGCTTAGCATCTGTTAAATAGCGAATGCCGGCATAAAACAAATAAATAACCAATGCTATAATGAAGACGCGGATCAATAAAATCATGAAATCAGCTCCTGCAAACGATATAGTACTGTACTATACGGATGAGTATGGGAAAAGGTTTCATTTACTAGCGAAATGGTGGAGGAAATTTAATTGAAATTACATCAACTATTTGAAATGCAAAGAGCGCTCGATACATATATTCAAAAAAATCATCAAACGAATGAAACATTTACTGAAAGAGGTTTGGCATTATTAGTCGAACTTTCTGAGTTGGCTAACGAAACGCGTTGTTTTAAATTCTGGAGCACGAAAGGTCCTTCAGCTGACAGCGTTATTTTAGAAGAGTATGTGGATTCTATTCATTTCTTATTATCTTTAGGAATTGAAAAAGGCTTTGATGGATTGGAAGAATGGCCGGCAAGTGATACGAAAGATCAAAATTTGACACAGCAGTTTATTCAAACAGGTCAATCTATTTATGCATTCTTGGATTCATTAGCATTTGAAGATTATAAAAAAATCTGGGTAAACTACGGAGCGCTTGCGAATACGCTCGGTTTTACTGAAGAACAAATTATTCAAGCATATATAGATAAAAATGAAGAAAACTACGCACGTCAAAGAAGTGGATACTGAGCGGTATCATTAGCTTCACTGCCATTTTAACTATAGTAAAAGTTTCATAAATAAATAAATTGACAAAAAGACTGTTTTGATAATAAAATTAATACACTATAGGTCATACAGGGGGTATTTCGTTGAACGAATGGAGTAAGGATGATTTTGGACTGCGTTTAAAGGCACTGAGAGAACGTCGAGGACTATCGATGATGGCATTTGGAGCGGCAATTGGCACATCAGCTAGTCGAATTAAAGATTGGGAGCGCGGTAAGAACGCACCATCCGCTGCATGGATCGCTAAAATTTCAGAGCGTTTTTCTGTTTCTACCGATGAATTGATTATGGGTGAGGTAACATTTACTCCATATTTCAAAGCGACAGGTAATACAGTAGAATCACTTTATGATCGTCTTCGTGAAACGATGAATGTCGAATCCTCTGGTAAATGGCCAACAGAAATTGATGAGCTATATGCAGAAATCGATGCAGTGAATAAAGAGAAGTATCGTAGCGGAAAAGGACGTCGATCAGCTGAGAAAGAGCTGATGGAGTTGGCTATCCGTCTTCCTAAGAAAGATGTACTAGAATTGCTCGAGCTAGCTAAATACAAAAGACGCACACTATAAAAACGATGTCCCTTGAAGTGATTATACTTCGAGGGACATCGTTTTTTTTTATATGATAAGCAGAATGAGGAAATGGAAGCATCCGATCGAAACAGAAATCCCTTCCCAGATTCCATGTCAGCCATTTCCTATATTACAAAATAATGAATAATCAAATAGCGTGAAATGTAGGAAAATAGAATGAAATACGTTATGATAGAGTCGTAGATAAACCCAAGGAGGATGAGTTGATTGAAAGCATTCGTTCATGAAAATGGTGAGCTCCACTATACAGATATCGCCAATCCCTCAGCTGGAAATGGTGAAGTAATTGTCGCATTGAAAACAGCAGGACTTAATCGACGTGATACTGCTATACCGAAACGACGTGGAGATGCTAAAGAACCATTGGTAATGGGATCAGACGGCGCAGGCACGATTGAATCAATCGGAGAAGGTGTAACCGGTTGGAACATAGGAGACGAAGTAATTATTAATCCATCCCTTCGATGGTTCGAAGAAAGCGATGCGCCTCCAGTTGAGTTTGATATTTTAGGTATGCCGGATCATGGCACGTTTGCTGAGAAGATTTGCATATCTTCAGAACAGCTAGAGAAAAAGCCATCACATCTCACATGGAATGAATCTGCAGTTATCGCCCTAGCCGGACTTACAGGTTATCGTGCACTAGTGACGAGGGGGCGTATAGAAGAAGGGCAAACCGTCTTTATTCCTGGAGCAGGAAGTGGAGTCGCGACCTATATGATTCAATTTGCAAAGAAAATGGGAGCGCGTGTCATCGTGTCCTCAAGAAGTGAGGAAAAAAGAAATCACGCAATGAAAATCGGTGCAGATATAGCGATTGATACGAATAGTGATTGGCCAACAGAACTACAAGATGAACGTGTGGATCTTGTGATTGAGAGTGTGGGAAGGGCAACATTCAATCGTTCTCTTGAAATTCTAAAAAAAGGTGGTCGGATCGTAGTATTTGGTGCAACGACAGAAGATACCGTCGAACTGAACTTACGTGAATTCTTTTACGGTCAGTATTCGTTACTTGGCACTACGATGGGAAGTCGTGAAGAATTACGCGATATGTTAGCGTTAGTTGAAGAGCATCAAATCCATCCTGTTATTGATTCAGTGATTCCTCTTGAAAAAGCAAGTGAGGCATTTACTAGGCTGGATGACAGTGTACAATTCGGTAAAATCGTTTTAGCCATTTCAAAATAAACCATATACCCTGTATAGAAAGGCAGTGGAAGTAGTGACGAAAGAAGTAAAGACACTGACAGACCTGGAAATCGCTTCAAAAGCAATTATGCAACCAATTGAAGACATAGCAACCAAAGCAGGAATTCCCTTGGATGCATTGGAGCTATATGGTAAATATAAAGCAAAAATTAATGTAGACCTTATTCCCAAAAAAACTTCACAAGCAAAGATCGTACTCGTAACGGCTACAAGTCCAACACCAGCTGGAGAAGGAAAATCGACAGTGACAGTGGGTCTTGGTGATGCGCTTTCTCGTTTAGGTAAGAAAACTATGATTGCATTGCGTGAACCTTCATTAGGACCCGTAATGGGTATCAAAGGTGGAGCAACGGGTGGCGGCTTCTCCCAAGTTCTGCCTATGGAAGACATCAATTTGCACTTTACTGGAGACCTTCATGCCATTACAACGGTTAATAACGCGTTGAGCGCTATGATCGATAACCATTTGCATCAGGGCAATGTGCTAAATATCGATCCCCGTCGTATTACGTGGAAACGTGTCATGGATATGAATGACCGTGCGCTCCGCCATGTGACGATTGGTTTGGGTGGACCAGCGCAAGGCGTACCACGTGAAGATGGTTTTGATATTACAGTAGCATCCGAAATCATGGCCGTATTCTGTCTGGCGACTAGTTTACAAGACCTAAAAGAGCGCTTGTCCGAAATGGTGATCGGCTATACGTATGAAAAAGAAGCTGTGACTGTGCGTGATTTAGGCGTAGAGGGGGCATTGACGCTTCTTCTAAAAGATGCATTCAAACCAAATCTCGTTCAAACGATCGAAGGCACACCAGCTTTCATTCACGGTGGACCGTTTGCAAATATTGCCCATGGGTGTAACTCGTTGATTGCAACGAACACAGCGCGTAATCTGGCGGACTATGTCGTGACAGAAGCAGGATTTGGATCAGATTTAGGTGCAGAGAAATTTATGGATATCAAAGCGCGCATCGGTAAATTCCAGCCGGATGCAGTCGTTCTTGTAACAACAATTCGTGCGCTCAAAATGCATGGTGGAGTTGCGAAACAGGATTTAAAAGTAGAGAATAGTCAAGCTGTAGAAAATGGTTTAGTTAACTTACAAAAACATATTGAGACCATTCTGTCGTTCGGCGTACAACCTGTGGTCGCGCTCAATCGTTTCGTTCTGGACTCTGATAGTGAATTACAGAAAGTACAGAAGTGGTGTCAGGATAATAACGTGAAAATCGCTTTAACCGATGTGTGGCAAGATGGCGGAGCGGGCGGTGAGGCATTGGCGAAAGAAGTCCTGAAAGTGATGGAAGAGCCAAATAATTTCGCGCCGATTTATGAAGTAGAGCAATCCGTAGAAGAAAAACTCACAGCGATTGTTCAAAAGGTATATGGTGGTACGGGCATTTTATTTACCGATCAGGCAAAGAAAGATTTAGCCGAAATCAAAAAGAATGGCTGGGATTTGTTACCGGTCTGTATGGCAAAGACCCAGTATTCGTTTTCCGATGATCCAAAAAAAATAGGACGTCCAACAGACTTTTCAATCACAATCCGCAATATCTTACCGAAACTTGGAGCAGGTTTCTTAGTTTGTCTGACAGGCGACATTATGACTATGCCTGGTTTACCAAAAAATCCAGCAGCGCTCAATATGGATGTCGATTCGGCCGGTAATGCCAAAGGGTTAATGTAATTTCTAACTAGAGCAGTGAAATGATGAGCAAAGAGCCAAAACGGCTTTTTGTTTTTTGGTAAAAGTAGGTAAGTAAAAGAAATGATCAATATTCTTAATACCACTCGGTCGGATCATAAAAAGGATGTACAGAAAGTCGTCAACAGGACATTCTGTACATCCTTTTGTGTTCCTATAAAATCAAGAAATCTGATGATCAACAAGCCATTCGCCAATGAAATCCATTATCGATTCAACCGTTCCATCTTCGAATGGAGATCTTAAGTGGGCCGTTGTAACGAGTTCTAAAAATGATTTACTTCCGCCCAATTGACACAGTGCCAAATAATCTGTCCATGCTTCGTCGAAATCATGTAAAGATCGTTGCCAAAATTGAAGCGCACAAATTTGCGCCAAAGCATAATCAATATAATAAAACGGCGCTTCATAGATATGACCTTGTCTCTGCCAAAAACCGCCTTGTTCTAAATAGGGATGTCCATCATAATCCCGATTAGGTAAATAAATGGTTTCGATATCTTTCCATACTGCTTTACGTTCACTTGGTGTCATGTCAGGATTGTCATAGATGCGTTGCTGAAACTCATCCACCGCAACTCCATAAGGTAAAAACAATACACTTTCAAGTAAGTGTGCATAACGATAACGATCTGCATCGCTTCCAAAAAAGCGATCCATCCAGTACCAAGTGAAAAACTCCATACTCATCGAATGAATTTCTGCTGCTTCAGTCGTTGGCCAAATGTATTCCGGGATGCCAATTGAACGACTCGAATAGACTTGGAATGCATGGCCTGCTTCATGCGTCAAAACGTCAATATCACTTGAAGTTCCATTAAAATTAGAGAAGATGAACGGGGAATCATAATTATCTATAAATGTACAATAGCCGCCAGCTTCTTTGCCTCTTTTCGCCACCAAATCCAATAAGTTTTTACGTTTCATATAATCAAAAAAGCGTCCCGTTTCACGCGATAGCTCCTGATACATTTTTTGTCCATTTTCTACAATCCATTCAGGAGAACCTTTAGGTTGAGGGTTTCCCTCGGGGTAATGCAAAGGTTCATCATAAAACTTCATTTGAGAGATCCCGATTCTCCGACTTTGCATCCCACGAATCTTCTCAGCCAATGGTACTACATGTGTTCGAATCTGATCTCGGAAGTGTTTCATCATATGTGCATCATAGCCAATCCGGTCCATACGTATATATCCGAGTTCTGTAAAAGTTTTAAATCCGAGTGTTGTAGCGATTTCATGACGTACGGCAACGAGACGATCAAAAATTCTATCGAAATGATCTTCATTTGACGCATAGAAATCAGCAGTGGCATTCATAGCATCTTTTCTAACCGAGCGATCAAGTGACTCTTTAAATGGTCCAAGTTGTGCCAATGTCAGCGTTTTGCCGTGAAACTCGATTTGTGCTGAAGCTACGAGGTTCGAGTACTCGGAAACTAATTGGTTTTCTCGTTGTAAAAGAGGCAAGACTTCATCTGAATACGAATGAATGGCATTCTCCGCAAGCTTAAATAGCTGTGGCCCCCATTTATCTTCTAATTGTGCTCGGAAAGGCGTAGAGATTACAGCTTGGTAATAATCGCTTTGCAAGGCTTGAAATTGAGGCCCAATCACATCAAAATAATCCCGTTCATCTTGATAAAAGCTATCATTCGTATCAATTGAAGAACGGATATACATGATATTTTCCGCCGTACTAAAATCACTCGTCAACATGTTTAAATGCTCCATTATTTCAGCTTGATCATCAAATGAGTTTGCTTGCTTAAACTGTTCAAGTGCAGTCTTGAATTCTGTTTGTAGTTTTTCGATATCCGGGCGTGTATACTCATACTCTTCAAAAGTAAGCATTGCACTCCTCCTAGTTCGTATAGTGTGACTATCCCTCCATTTTCTAGCAACCAGTAAAGAAAAGCAAACTATTTATCGAAAGTGACGTTCATAAATTGCCACAATCTTATGAAATGATGTAGGATAGAGAGAGTAAACTCTAAGTGAGCGGGAAGAAGGAGAAATTGAATGCAAATAGTAAATGGTAAAGTACAAGAACTGGTGGATCCAACAGGTATAATCGATGGTCAGCGCTACGAATTTCTTTTGACAGTTAAGTTAGATGAAGAAGATGAACTGTTTAATGAAGAGGGTACTGGCTTACGTATGCTATATTCTGTGAAGGATGGCGAGCGAAAGATGCTTACGTACCAATTTTATGAATTGGCAACGGAAAGCCCATTCGACGTGGAATGGGACGAAGAAGAACAAGCATCAGCAGAGCAATACTGCAATGAACATTTTCCGGAAATCTAAATACAAATTAGATGTTATTCTCTTTAGAATAAGGGATAATAGACCAGTGAAACATAAGTGGTACACCCCAATAGCTTATCATTAAAGAATTAATTATAGGAGTGTTTTAAATGAATCATGAAATAGTGGATATTACGATTATCGGCGGCGGCCCAACTGGATTGTTTTCTTCGTTCTACGCGGGTATGCGGGAGATGTCTGTCAAAATTATCGATAGTTTACCACAGCTTGGCGGCCAGTTGATCGAGCTATATCCTGATAAATACATTTATGATGTTGGCGGATTCCCTAAAGTTTTAGCAAAGGATTTAGTGGCAAACTTAGTGACGCAAGCGCATTATGCAAAACCTGAAATTTGTTTAGGGGAAGCAGCATTGTCCTTCGAAAAGAAGGATGATCACTTTGTTTTAACGACAGACAAAGGACAACATTTGACACGGACCATATTATTGACCGCAGGAATCGGGGCTTTTCAACCACGTAAAATCGGTTTGAAAGAAGAACCAACTTTTGAAGGCAAAACATTGCATTACGGTATTAAAGACTTGTCCATGTTTAAAGATCAGAATATCTGTGTGTGTGGCGGGGGAGACTCTGCACTGGACTGGGCATTGATGCTTGAAGATATCGCAAGTGAGGTAACACTAGTTCACCGTAGAGAACGTTTTACTGCGCATGAAACAAGTGTCAATCAACTACACGAATCTAGTGTGAATGTTTTAACATCACACGCTATAAGTGAGTTACATGGCGATGGAGACACGTTGGATAAAGTCATTCTAAAGGAAAAAGACGGTAGCGTGAAAGAACTCACATTCGATCATGTTGTAGTCAATTACGGCAATATTTCTTCACTTGGCCCATTGAAAGACTGGGGTTTAGAAATGGATCGTAATTCTATTAAAGTGAACTCTCGCATGGAGACGAATATCGAAGGCATTTATGCTGCTGGTGACGTCACAACATACGATGGCAAAGTGAAATTGATTGCGGTAGGTATGGGTGAAGCACCAGTTGCAATCAGCCACGCGAAAGCATTCATAGATCCAAAAGCAAAAGTACAACCGTTGCACAGTACGAGCGTATTCGGTTAATAAAATAGTCTGCGCCTTGTATGGAAAGTTTTTCACTGTACAAGATGTTTTTTATGCCAGTAATATAAAAGGCTATCCTGAGAATTTCTCGGGATAGCCTTTTATCATTGCGACCTGGTTAGTGTTTCGTTGTTTTATAATCAGCGACCTTGACCAGTTGTTTACCTACATTGCTTCCATCGAATAAACCAAGAAACGCATCTGGAATATTGTCGAAGCCTTCAACGATGGTTTCTTCATACTTCAGCTTGCCTTCTGATAGCCATTTACTTAAATCAGCTGATGCAGTAGCGAAGTCTGCTGCATAATCTCCTACGGTAAAGCCTTTCATCAAAGCGCTTGTTTTGATCATCATAGTTTGAAGACGCGGACCGATGTCTTGTTGTTCTTTATTGTAAGATGAAATAGCACCGCATAGTGCAATTCGCGCATGTTTATTTAGTAATGTAAAGACTGCATCTGTCACATCGCCACCGACATTGTCAAAATAGACATCCACACCGTCAGTTGCAGCTTTGGCCAAGTCTTCTTTAAAGCTATCCAGTTTATAATTGACTGCCTCATCAAAGCCGAGCTCATTTTTTAAGTACTCGATCTTTTCTTGTGAACCTGCAATTCCTATCACTTTGGCACCTTTCATTTTGGCGATTTGGCCTACTGCCGAACCGACTGCGCCAGCGGCACCAGAAACGACGACTGTTTCACCTGGTTGTGGTTTACCGATATCAAGTAACCCGAAGTATGCAGTGAGACCTGTCATGCCAAGGATCCCTAAATGTGTAGAAATGGGGGCAATGTTGGGATCGATTTTACGAACTTCTTTCTCGGAAGCGGCCGTATATTCTGCCCAATTCAAGTTACCCACAACAACATCTCCAGCTTTAAATGAATCAGAAGTAGATTTCGTGACTTCGCCAACGACTCCACCGGCAATCACTTCATCTAGTTTAAATGGGGGGATATAAGATTTTGCATCTATCATTCTTCCTCGCATGTATGGGTCAACTGATACATATAGCGTACGAACCAGAACTTCATGATCTTTTAGTTGAGGCATAGGCTTTTCCACAAAATTGAAAGTGTCCATAGTAGGCAAGCCTTTTGGTCTGTTAGCTAAATGAATTTCTCTTTGCATCTCTAGTGTCATAGTAATTCCTCCTGTTTTCATGTATATTTCAACTGTTAAACTAACTAAAAGTAAGCTTAAGTTTAAGGGTACTAGGATGCAGTACTGATGTCAATCAATTGCACTAAGAAGAAAATTTCAACCTTCTATATAGCAACAGATCAAGTTTTTTCATTTGAATATATCACCAACTATATAGAACAATTATTGATTTGAGTGGACATTTTCTTGACGTCAAAGTAGAGTAGAGACGTAGACTTTCTGAAAAATTAATGAACTAGTCGTAAAGGAGCTAACCAGATGAAAAAGGTTTTGGTTGTGGAAGATGAACAATCGATAGCTACTCTTTTGCAATACAACTTGGAGCAGGCAGGATACACCGTTTGCATAGCACGAGATGGCAATGCAGCAATTTCTATGACGCTTTCCGAAGAACCAGATTTATTGTTGCTCGATATTATGCTACCTGGCATGGATGGCATGGACGTATGCAAGAAACTTCGTCAGGAAAAAATTCATACACCTATTTTAATGTTGACGGCGAAGGGCGATGAATTTGATAAAGTGCTTGGGCTCGAACTTGGAGCAGATGACTACCTAACAAAACCATTTAGTCCACGAGAGGTGCTTGCGCGTGTGAAAGCCATCTTGCGCAGAATTGAGTTACAGAATTCTACACAAGAAAAAGAACTGGGAACGGAACTAAGTCATGGACGTTTACTAGTTTATCCAGATCGAATTGAAGCCTTTTTGGATGGAAGCCCTTTAGAATTGACTCCAAAAGAATTTGAACTACTTTTATACTTAATGCGACATTCAGGTAAAGTACTACACCGTGAGCAGTTGCTAAATGCGATATGGAATTATGACTACACTGGAGATTCTCGTATCGTAGATGTTCATATTAGTCACCTTAGGGAGAAAATTGAACGAGATACAAAAAGTCCGGTCTATATTAAGACTGTCAGAGGATTTGGTTATAAATTTGAAGAAGAGATAAACTGAATATTTTAGATACATACGAAGGCTGAAGACGAATCCATACAGGGTTGTGTCTTTGGCTTTTTATATTACAGAGATCCAGGGAATGATCTTTCTACACACAACCTTTACACAACCTTTACGTTTCATCCATCAGCCTTTAATATTCATTGTTTATAGTAAAGAAGCAGTAGAAAGTTACTACTTAAACGAAATATCTTAGGGGGCACAGTGATGAGGAAACGTAATCGAATAACTGTATTGGCATTTGTTTTACTTTGTACGTGGGTGATCGCAGCTTGTAGTAGTCCGAAAGCAAGTGATGATGAAAAGGAAGAAGCCAAACAACAAACTGAACCCATCACAGCAGTAGGGTCTAGTGCACTACAACCTTTAGTTGAAGCTGCAGCACAGCAGTTTGCGTTAAAAAATCCAGGCTCGGTTATAAATGTCCAAGGTGGAGGAAGCGGTACTGGGTTAAGTAAAATTAGCGAAGGGGCAGTAGATATTGGAAACTCGGATATATTCGCGGAAGAAAAAGAAGGCGTGGACGCGGGTAGCTTAGTCGACCATAAAGTTGCGGTGGTTGGAATGGGTCCAGTAAGTCATCCAGAAACGGGTGTAGAAGATGTTACGACTGAAGAATTGATTGGAATCTTTACAGGAGAAATCACAAACTGGAAAGAGCTTGGCGGGGTGGATCAAGAAATAATGGTGATCAACCGTGCAAAAGGATCCGGAACACGCGCTACTTTTGAAGCATTAGTATTGCAAGGAAAACAACCACTCGAGGCACAAGAACAAGATTCTTCGGGTACGGTAAGAAAAATTGTCAGTGAAACGCCGGGAGCAATCAGCTACTTAGCATTTTCTTACTTCGATGAAACGACTACAGCTCTACGGGTTAATGGCGTGACGCCAAACCAAGAAAATGTTGAATCAAATAAATGGGAAATTTGGGCTTACCAGCATATGTATACAAATGGGGAAGCAAAGGGTCTCGCAAAAGACTTGATCGATTATATACTTTCCGATGAGGTACAGGAAACTATACTTCCCGAAATGGACTACTTACCGGTAACGGGGATGCAAGTAGAGCGAGATGCGGAAGGAACTGTTACGAAAAAATGATAGAAACGTGTAAATTCCTCCTATCTCGAAAGGAGCGTACATGATGGCGAAGACGATCAAAGAGATAGAACATCCATTGTACAGAAAAAGTAGTAAAATGCGTACAGAGCGATTCGGAAAATCACTTACTTTCCTCGCAGTGGTCTTGACTGCAGCCATCACTGCAGCCATTCTATTTCTAGTTTTTTCAAAAGGTTTATCTACATTCATTATGAATGATGGTAGTGTGAAAGACTTTTTTACAGGTACGACGTGGAACCCAGCGGAAGTAAATTCCCTAGGCAAACCTATTATCGGGGCCTTGCCATTTATAGTAGGTTCATTGGCGATTACAGGAATATCCGCTTTAATTGCTGGACCACTTGCGATTGGCGCAGCCATTTTCATGAGCGAGATTGCGCCAAATGCAGGTAAGAGAATCATGCAGCCTGTGATCGAGTTGTTAGTAGGTATTCCTTCAGTTGTTTATGGATTTATTGGATTAAGTGTCGTCGTACCTTTTTTACGCGATCTATTTCCAGGTAGCGGATTTGGTATCGCAGCGGGTACTATTGTGTTATCTGTCATGATTTTACCGACAGTCACGAGTTTAGCACTAGACGCTATTCAGTCAGTTCCACGTTCATTGCGTGAAGCATCGCTGGCGCTAGGTTCAACCAGATGGCAAATGATTTGTAAAGTTGTATTGAAAACTGCGAAACCTGGCCTACTGATGGCTATCATTTTCGGAATGGCGCGAGCATTTGGTGAAGCTCTAGCAGTTCAGATGGTTATTGGGAATGCGTCTGTCATTCCACATTCATTATTTGAACCAGCCTCCACGATTACTAGTATTTTAACAATGGGCATGGGATATACAGTGATGGGACAAGTGGAAAATAATGCGCTCTGGTCACTAGCGCTTATACTTTTACTGATGTCGCTATTCTTCACGATTATAGTACGAATGATTGGAAAGGGGAAAAGTACGTAATGTCAGCTAAAAGTACAGATCGGCTCGCTACGGCTGGGCTATACGTCATTGTAGGCATCATCATTACAGTTTTGGCAGGCTTGCTTGGATTTGTCTTTGTAAAAGGTATTCCTCAGCTGAGCTGGCAATTCATTACGACACCTCCTCAGATTTTCAAAGAAGGTGGCGGAGTGGGACCTCAATTATTCAACTCCTTTTATTTACTCGTTTTGACACTGATGATTGCAGTGCCGATTGCGATTGGTGCAGGGATTTATTTAGCTGAGTATGCGAGGGACCACTGGATCATTCGTTGTATTCGCGTACTGATTGAAGTGCTATCTTCATTACCATCTATAGTAGTAGGATTATTCGGATTCCTCTTTTTCGTTTTGTATATGGGCTGGGGTTTTTCGATTTTATCCGGTGCCTTTGCACTTTCACTATTCAATCTACCTTTGCTCGTACGAGTTGTAGAACAATCTATTCGTAACATACCGAAATCACAACGCGAAGCAGGATGGGCGCTTGGTTTTTCAAAATGGGAAACGATTACGACCATCATACTTCCAGCAGCACTTCCTGGCATCGTGACGGGTGTCATATTAGCATCAGGAAGAGTATTCGGTGAGGCGGCTGCTTTGATTTACACAGCAGGAATGAGCACACCGATTATAGATTTCACCAATTGGAATCCGTTGTCCCCAACATCTCCTTTAAATCCATTTAGGCCGGCTGAAACATTGGCCGTTCACATTTGGAAAATTAACGGTGAAGGTATTATGCCAGACGCAGCAGCAATCTCTGACGGAGCAGCGGCATTATTGATCATCTCGATTTTATTCTTTAATTTCACATCACGCTTTATCGGGAACTTGATGTTTAAAAAAATGGGTGCCAATTAAAGGAGGATATGTATGCAATCGGTCGCTTTACAGCCAGTCAAAATGAAAACGAAAAGAATTAAAGTAGTGGATAGTCCTGATTTTCAACGCAGTTCAGTGTTGCAAATTACCGATTTATCAGTATATTATGGTGGGCATTGTGCTGTTAATGAAGTCAGTCTATCATTCCCAAAACAATCCGTTACGGCATTGATTGGTCCGTCGGGATGTGGGAAATCAACTTTCCTGCGTTCTATTAATCGCATGAATGATGAAATAGACTCATGTCGTACGGAAGGAAAAATTTATTATGAAGGAGTAGACTTGCATTCACCCAATGTGAATTTACATGAAATACGCAAAGAGATTGGAATGGTATTTCAAAGACCTGTTCCGTTTGCCAAATCTATTTTTAAGAATGTTGCAGCTGGACCTATGCGCTACGGAGTGAAGGACAAGCGAAAATTACAAGGAATTGTAGAAGAGAATCTAAAAAAAGCAGCACTGTGGGAAGAAGTAAAAGATCAACTACATACATCCGCTTTACGCCTTTCAGGTGGGCAACAACAACGACTTTGTATTGCCAGAGCACTTGCCATGCAACCAAACGTTTTATTACTAGATGAACCTGCTTCTGCACTTGATCCGGTCTCGACCGCAAAAATCGAAGAACTGATATCCCAATTAAAAAAAGATTATACGATCGTGATCGTCACACATAATATGCAACAAGCGGCACGTGTTTCGGATGAGGTAGCGTATTTTTATATGGGGCGTGTCATTGAGCATGGACCTACTGAACAAATATTTAATAATCCACATCATGAACAAACAGCACATTATATTAATGGACGCATTGGATAGGGGAGATTGAAATGAATGTAGTGGAATCCATCGAACGATCCGTCATTCAAACTGAAGATTTACAATTCTATTATAATACCCACCATGCATTAAAAAATATCAATTTGAAGTTTGAAGAAAAGAAAATTACGGCACTTATAGGACCATCGGGTTGTGGAAAATCAACTTTTTTGCGGACAATGAACCGTATGAATGATCTGATTCCCGGAGTGAGGACAGAAGGGGCAATTTGGATCGGTAATGAAAATATAACCGAGCCGTCTATTGATCCAGTGGAATTGCGAAAAAAAGTAGGAATGGTATTTCAACATGCGTCGGTCTTTCCGTTCTCAATTTATGAAAACATTGCATATGGACCCCGTACTCATGGAGAAAGGAATAAAAAAGTATTGGATGAGATCGTAGAAGAGAATCTGCGCGCCGCTGCTTTATGGGATGATGTAAAAGATCACTTGGATCATCCCGCTACAGGTCTTTCGGGCGGACAACAGCAACGGTTAACGATTGCACGAACATTAGCGACCAAGCCAGAGATTTTATTAATGGATGAACCTACTTCAGCTCTTGATCCAATCTCTACCGCCAAAGTAGAAGACTTGATCCGAACATTAAAAGAGCGCTATACGATCATTATCGTAACGCATAATATGCAACAAGCTGCGCGAATATCCGATTTCACAGCTTTCTTCCTAAATGGAGAAGTAAAAGAGTATGGACAGACGGCAACACTTTTCACTAACCCATTATTTTCCGAAACGAAAGATTATATAGCAGGAAAGTTTGGTTGAATTCAGGAAGAAAATATATGAAAAGTAGGTAACTCATTACATATAAAAGCAAACAGCCAGCTTCCTATAGAAGGATGCTGGCTGTTCGTGTATTAAGAAATGGTTTCATGAGCACGTGATGCTGTAATTTTGGCCATTCGTGCGTCGTATTCATCCACTGTCATATCGTGTTCTACAAAATAACGGTTACGAGGGTGTGTGCGGCAGTCGTCTGAACAACTGCGCATATAGAAATGTTCATTCTCTTCTGAGCATAGAATTTTTGCATTACACTCAGGATTTGCACAGTTTACATAGCGTTCACAAGGTGTGCCGTCAAAATGGTCGCGTCCTACGATGACGTGCTCTACTTGGTTGATCGGAACTGCGATACGCTCATCGAATACGTAGCATTGACCGTCCCATAACTGTCCTTTTGCTTTAGGGTCTTTACCGTAAGAAACGATACCGCCGTGCAAATGTGCTACATCTTCGAATCCTTCACGTTTCAACCAGCCAGTGAACTTCTCACAACGAATCCCGCCCGTACAATAGGCAAGAATTTTCTTGCCTTCAAGCTGTTCTTTGTTTTCCATTACCCATTCAGGAAGATCACGGAAGTTTTCGATATCCGGGCGTATTGCACCACGGAAATGACCTAGGTCATACTCATAATCATTACGAGCATCCAAAACAACAGTGTTCTCATCCTGCATTTGTTTTAAGAACTCTTCAGGCTCCAAATATTCACCTGTAAGTTCTAAGGGATTGACATCTTCAGGTAAGCTGAGATTGACAATCTCTGGACGGAAGCGAACGTGCATTTTTTTGAATGCGTGACCGTCTGTTTCATCAATTTTAAACCACACATCAGCAAAACGTGGATCGGCTTTCATATGCTCCATATACGCATCCGTTTGTTCGATTGTTCCTGAACAAGTACCGTTGATGCCTTCTGCACCGACAAGAATACGTCCTTTTAATCCAGTTTCTTTGCAGAATTCCAAATGTGAAGCCGCAAACTCTTCAGGCTCCTCGATTGTTACATACTTATAAAACAATAATACCCGATAGTCTTTCTTTTCCATGTAAATTACCGCCTTCTGTTTGATCTTTGCAATAGACAACAGCCGAGATCGGTGTGTACAAAGGGATAGTGTGTCCCTTGAACCCGAATTTGCAAGAATCGGGCCCAGAATAGTATAGCATAATTTCATTTTCGAGAAAAGGATTCAAAAAGCTATTTCACATAAAAATTTTTTTGAAAGGCAACACACCACTACACACAATTTTGTATCATCATGGATTTGTTGTATACTAGGAGATGGAAAAACCTTCATATAATTCAATTGAAATTAAAGGTAGCAGATTGTAAAATATTAAGGTGGAATACAGAATACTTTTGGAACGTAAAGGGTATAGTAATCCTATTGCTAGTAAACTGTAATTTATCATCCATGCTGGCGAATGTGTAGTAAAGGAGTCCTTTCATGAAAGATACAAATAAAAGACGTCGATCATCATGGATCGATAGTGCATTGATCATCACGATCATCACTTTACTATCTATTACGCTACTATTAATAGTGAATGTAATGAAGACTAAAGATACCACCTCTCCTAAACACGTAACACATGAAATTATACCTGCGCCAAAACAAGAAGTGTCGGTTGAGTCGATTATATCGCCGTATCCAGGTATTAAAATGTTTACGGAGATACCTAAAGACTCACAGTATCCTTTTACCATTCGTTATCCTCAAACAGAATACGATGGCTTTAATAAGCAAGTGTTGGACTATGTAGATCAATTGAAAACAACCTATGCCAATGAACAACAAGAGGAAAATAGAGTGTCCAAGTTAGATGTATCTTTTGAAACGCTTCAGCACCTTTCGGGAAACTATTCTTTTGTTATGCGTGCTGTTACGTACTTTGCTGATCAAGATAGTCAAATGAAGATACAAACATTTCATATCAATCCTGAAACAGGAGATGAACTCAAGATTGAAGATATTGTGGATCATAATCTGGAAAAGCTAAAACGAATGGCGAGTGTAGTGCGTGATGAAATCCATCATAGTCCTTTGCTAGAAGGCGATGTGATTAAGGAAAGTGTATGGCAACCTACTGAACCTATGTGGGTAAACTATCGCAACTATGCCTTAACAGATGATTCATTATTTCTATACTTTGGGACAGGTGAATTTACAAAAAGGCAAGCTGGACCGGCAACTGTGGAAATCCCACTACGAAAATTGAATCCATTCCTAGCAAAGGAATTTCAAGTTGCAACTGATGACACTAAAAAGGAAAAGACTATTGCTTTGACGTTTGATGATGGTCCCGATCCAGTTTATACACTAAGAATTTTGGAGACACTTAAGAAATATAACGCAAAAGCTACCTTTTTTATGCTCGGCAATAGAGTTCATTCATATCCTTCAATTGCTAAGAAAGTGGCAGAAGCTGGGCATGAGATAGGTAACCACTCATGGAATCATCCTACCTTGACGGGGCTTACTGACGTGGCACTTCAAAGTGAAGTGAAAGGGACTTCCGATATCATTGAAGCGATCATCGGACACCCAGCAACTGTTTTCAGACCTCCATATGGTGCTGTAGATGATCGCGTACGGGAAAGCACGAAATTACCTGTCGTTTTATGGAATGTGGATACATTGGACTGGGATCATCATGACCCCGAACTGATATTAGAACATGTTGCACAAGATGCACGTGCAGGCAGTATAATTTTAATGCATGATATTCATGAATCAACTGCAGATGGTCTGGATGCGGTACTTGAAAATCTGCAGTCTCAAGGCTATAAATTCGTGACAGTATCTGAAATGGATAATTATTAATGAGAAGTTGTTCCATTGTTTTTGTCTAACAATGGAACAACTTTTGTTTTGTACAGTCCTATTGATAGACAGAAATTTATATTCTGTCCAAATAGCTGTAACATATAGGGAAAATAAATAATGGTGAACTGTAATTAGTGCAGCACAGCATGATATACTATACGGAATGAAATCATTGGAGGAACAACGAGCATGGAATGGAGAAATTTATACCGCGGTTTTTTGATGGGCATCAGTGATCTGGTTCCCGGAGTAAGTGGCGGAACGATTGCATTTATATTAGGCATCTACGATCAGTTGCTGATTTCAATAAGCGGATTTTTTAGTAAGGACTGGAAGAGACATATTGGTTTCCTCATTCCGCTTGGTATCGGAATGGGTGCGACGATCATTATATTCAGTAAAGTTATTTCATATTTACTAAAGCACTATAACGAACCTACCCAATACTTATTTTTAGGGTTAATTGTTGGTGTCATTCCATTTGTTTCAAAGCAAGCGGGACTGAGAACGAACTTTAAATTCCGTCATATTGTTTTGATGGTAATAGTGGCAGCTGCATTAGCTTCTACCGCTTTTATGAACCCTATTGATCCAATATCTATTACGCATCTAACAGTGAAAAATACCATCATTCTTTTCTTATCGGGATGGGCAGGTAGTATGGCGATGCTGTTGCCAGGTATTAGTGGGTCTTTCATTTTACTGTTACTAGGCGTTTATGCGACAGTCATTACGGCTATTTCAGACTTTAATATACCGATTATTATCGCGACAGGTTGTGGTATCGTTGTTGGGTTTATAATCAGCAGTAAACTAATACGCTACCTTCTTTCTAATTTCCATACTGGAATGTTTGCCGTAATCATAGGATTAATCATCGGGTCGGTCTTTGTGATTTATCCAGGCATGCCGGAAAGTGGTACGCCATTTGTCATGAGTGTTATTGCAGTGGTTCTTGGACTTTTGATTGCTAATATATTAAATGGTGTAGGCGATAAAGCGTAGAATGCAAAAGCCGCTTGGGGAAAATTCCTCAAGCGGCTTTTCATATGGTGTTATTCTTCTACTATCGTTGTTGTATTTTCTATATCTACATCTGCCATGGGAATATCCAATGCTTTCGCTACACCTTCACCGTATTTCGGATCTGCCAGGTAGCAGTGACGGATATGCTTGATTTTAATCTCTTTCGGTGCGTCACCCATATTTCGTGCAGTATTCTCGAACAGACGCTGCTGCTCCTCGAGGTTCAAAATATTGAATAACTTACCAGGCTGTGTAAAGTAGTCATCGTCATCTTCACGGAAGTCCCAGTGGTCTGCGTCGCCATGAATTTTTAGTGGCGGCTCTTTAAAGTCTGGCTGCTCTTGCCATTCACCATAGCTGTTTGGTTCATAGTGAAGAGTAGAGCCCTTATTACCATCAACACGCATTGCCCCATCACGGTGGAAGCTGTGGAACGGACATTTTGGTGCGTTGACGGGAATCTGATGATGATTGACACCTAAACGGTAACGTTGCGCATCGCCATAAGAGAATAGACGGGCTTGCAACATTTTATCAGGTGAGAACCCAATGCCTGGAACGACCGCGGCTGGTGTAAACGCAGCTTGCTCTACTTCAGCAAAGTAGTTTTCAGGGTTACGGTTCAATTCGAATTCACCGACTTCAATTAAAGGGAAGTCCTTTTTATACCAAACTTTTGTTAAATCGAATGGATTATACGGCATTTCCATTGCTTCTTCTTCTGTCATTACTTGAATGTACATTTTCCACTTAGGGAAATTGCCATTGTCAATGTTACTCAGCAAATCGCGTTGAGAACTTTCACGATCCGTTGCAACAGTCGCTGCAGCTTCTTCATCTGTCATATTTTGGATACCTTGCTGGGAACGGAAATGGAACTTAACCCAGTGACGTTCATTGTTTTCATTGATCATACTGAATGTATGGCTACTAAATCCATGCATTTCGCGGTATGAACGGGGAATACCTCGGTCGCTCATTAAGATCGTGATCTGGTGGAGTGCTTCAGGAAGTCCAGTCCAGAAATCCCAGTTGTTTGTTGCGCTGCGCATGTTTGTACGTGGATCACGTTTGACTGCGTGATTCAAGTCTGGGAATTGCAAAGGATCACGGAAGAAGAATACAGGTGTATTATTTCCGACCATATCCCAGTTTCCTTCTTCAGTATAGAACTTCAAAGAAAAACCGCGGATGTCGCGCTCTGCATCGGCTGCACCACGTTCGCCTGCAACTGTCGAGAAGCGTGCGAACATCTCCGTCTGTTTACCAATCTCGGAAAATAACTTTGCTTTCGTATACTTTGTAATATCATGCGTTACAGTGAAGGTGCCGTATGCTCCAGATCCTTTTGCATGCATACGACGCTCAGGAATAACTTCGCGATCAAAATGTGCTAATTTTTCAAGTAACCATACATCTTGTAATAGAAGGGGACCTCTTGGACCAGCGGACATAGAGTTTTGATTATCAACTACTGGTGCTCCCGCAGCCGTTGTCAATTTTCTTTTTTGAGAATTATTATCATTGTTATTCAAAATACATTCCTCCTCAGGTATTGGTTTGTAATCTATAAATACGATTGTATCAAAACCTAATCCAAAAATAAACCCTTATTTATAATTATTATCAACTAATAATTATTATTAATAGGTACAGGTTATTATGTACTGTATATTCATCATAATTTGTTGCTAACTATTTGTCTAGAAATACGATTTTGATTAAGTATTATAGTAGAATGATGTATAATCATGATAGAAAAGGTTTCACGTAGAAAGGATATCAATATATGAGCACTCTGAAAAAGTGGTTTCTTTATGCTATAGTATTTAGCTGTTTATTATTAGTGTTAGTCGCATGCAGCACGAAAGAACAAAGCGCACCGCCAGAAAAAACACCTGAACTATCTCCTGCAATTCTAGAACAAGAGGAAGTGATTGTGGCGGCTGTTGAGGATGAAGAGTTATATCAGAATGTCGTAAGTCGGCTGGAGCAGGCAGGTTTCACTGTAGGCGAACCCGCTGAAGCTGCGATTGATATGTTCAGAGCGGAAAGTGGCATGATCGTAACGATCAATGGGGATGCTTTACTTCCATTGCATCTCTATAAACTAGATCCATCTGACAAACGACTTGAAATAGTTGAAGAGACAGGAAATCTTCCTGTCTATATCGGCAGCAAGACAGAGCAGTTGGCCGTAAAAAAGGTAGATCACTTCATTATATATCTTCACAAAGGACATCCTGAGTATGATGAGATTATGAAAGTACTACATAACATGTAATTAAAACGACTTGCTTCCTGCTAATGGGGAGTGAGTCGTTTTTTTTATATTCGAAGACTGCCATATTGTGTGAGGAGACATAGATTTTCCAAGAGATCATAGTAACGGCTTAACCGCTCACAAATGTTGTCAACCGCTCAAAGTTCTTCCACAACCGATCAAAGACACGGTACAACCGCTCATACCTATTCCGTACTCGCCCTATCATACTCGTTAACCGCTCTATACAGTTATTTCCCCAATAATGAACTTCAATTGCATGAAAGCCCCCTTGCAACAGAAACCTAGTCTACTATTAGTAAATCTAGTTAGAAATACCACTGAAACCCAGTCATACCGCACTCTTTTACGCGTTGTTACAAAGCCGCCATAACTTATAGACAATTTGGTCATAAGTTTGCAGATTTGTAACAGGAATATCGTACATAGTTCACGAACTATTTTTTGTTCTGCGTTATTCTAGGTAATAGAATCACAGTTCGAAAGGAGATTAACAAAAATGATGGAAGAAGTCTTATTAGCGAGAATTCAATTCGCATCTACTACATTGTTCCATTTCATTTTCGTCCCTTTGTCCATCGGCCTGGCGCTGATTATCGCGATCATGCAAACGATGTATGTAGTGAAGAAAGATGAAATTTACTTAAAAATGACGAAGTTCTGGAGTGTTTTCTTTCTAATCAACTTCGCGATTGGTGTAGTGACCGGAATCATTCAAGAGTTTCAATTTGGAATGAACTGGTCCGCCTATTCTAGATTTGTTGGAGATATTTTTGGTGCTCCACTTGCTGTAGAAGCTCTATTAGCATTTTTCTTAGAATCTACATTTATTGGAATTTGGATTTTCGGTTGGAATAAACTTCCGAAGAAATTACATTTAGCTTGTATTTGGTTAGTTTCTATCGGGACGGTCATGTCTGCATTCTGGATATTGGCAGCCAACTCGTTCATGCAAAATCCAACAGGCTATGTATTACAAAATGGCCGTGCGGAAATGAATGATGTGGTAGCTTTGCTGACCAATGAAAAGTTATGGGTCGCGTTCCCGCATACGATTTTCGGAAGTTTCGCTACGGGTGCTTTCTTTGTAGTTGGTGTCAGCGCGTGGTATTTGATCAAGAAACGTCATGTCGACTTCTTTAAAAAGTCTTTGGCGATTTCACTGGTCATCGGTATGTTATCAGGACTTGGAATTGCATTTACGGGTCACTCACAAGCTCAGTACTTGATGCATGCACAACCAATGAAGATGGCTGCTGCAGAAGCGCTATGGGAAGATAGTGGTGATCCGGCCGCATGGACATTATTCGCAAAGATTGATGTGGAAAATCGAGAGACAACTAAACGTATTGATATACCTTATATGTTGAGTTATTTAACATACAGTGAGTTTAAAGGGAAAGTGCAAGGTATGAACGCACTTGAACAACAAATGATTGATAAGCATGGGGAAGGGGAATATCTTCCACCAGTCAAAACGACATTCTGGAGCTTCCGTATAATGGTTGTCACAGGTGGTACATTACTTGGATTAGGCGCACTTGGTTTGTTCCTGATGTTCCGAAAGAAAATTGTAGAATCCGTTTGGTTCCTACGACTTCTAGTAGTGGGGATCTTCCTACCGTTTATTGGGAATTCATTTGGTTGGATTATGTCTGAAATGGGACGACAACCTTGGGTAGTAAACGGTTTAATGAAAACGGTTGACGGTATTTCACCCAATGTCTCAGCAGGACAGATTCTGTTTTCACTTATTTCCTTTTCCACAATCTATACGATCCTCGGAATCATCATGGTCATATTGTTCGTGAAGTTCATCCAGCGAGGTCCGGATGAACAAACGGAAGAGGATGTATCGGCAACAGATCCGTTTGAAACAGGAGGTGCAGGACATGCCGTTAAGTGATATTTGGTTTATATTAATCGCTGTCTTATTCATAGGATTTATCTTCCTAGAAGGATTCGATTTCGGTGTGGGAATGAGTACAAAGTTCCTGGCTCGAAATGATTTGGAAAAACGGGTCGTCATGAATACAATTGGACCCGTATGGGATGCTAATGAAGTATGGCTCATTACAGCGGGTGGTGCGATGTTCGCTGCATTCCCACACTGGTATGCCACCGCTTTTAGTGGATTCTATTTACCATTCGTCGTCTTATTGCTAGCCTTCATCATACGAGGGGTGGCATTCGAGTTTCGTAATAAAGTTGATTCGAAAGCTTGGGTCAAGACGTGGGACTGGGCGGTATTCATCGGTAGTATCTTACCACCTTTCCTATTTGGGGTATTCTTCACGAGTTTAATTCGTGGATTACCAATTGATGGGGACATGAACATGTATGCGGGCTTTACCGATTTCGTAAATGTCTACACAGTGATTGGCGGCGTGACGTTTGTTTTGTTATCGTATCTGCATGGATTGCTTTTCATCGGTTTGAAAACGGTAGGCGATTTACGTGAGCGGGCAAATACAGCAGCGCGTAAAGTGTATGCATTAACGGGTGTGTTTCTAGTACTGTTTATGATCTTCACGCATTTGGACACAGATGCTCTTACAGATCATGGGGCTATTCTAATCCCGCTGTATAGTCTGGCCATCGTATTATACGGATTACTGTTCTTCTTCTTGAAAACGAAACGAGAAGGACTAAGTTTTACGATGACTGGTTTAGTATTGATCATTATCATGGCAAGCTTTTTCATCGCGCTATTCCCGAATGTGATGATCAGTTCACTGGATCCTGCATTTAATATGTCGATTGCAGATGCGGCTTCAGGAGACTATTCATTGAAAATCATGACGATCGTAGCGTTTACTATGGTGCCAATCGTTTTGGCTTATACAATTTGGAGTTATTATGTGTTCCGTAAACGGTTGACAGGTGATAAGGAGCATCTAGAATACTAATGGATAAATACTTGCTTCAATACAAAGGAAGTAAACAAGTGATGGCATGGATTGGACTACTTACTGTAGTTCAGTCAATCGCCATTGTGGTTCAAGCGATTTATTTAGCAAAAGCCATCACACAATTGTTCCAAGGTGCAGACTGGAGTGAAGCGCTTCGGTCATTTGTGATTTTTGTCGTAGCCAACAGTTTACGTCATGTGATTCAATGGGCAAAAGAGCGTATTTCGTATCGATTTGCCGATAGGACAGCAAAGGATTATGAGCAAAAATTACTGAAGAAAATCTTTGATCTTGGCCCTCAAGTAGTTGGGAAATATGGTTCTGGACATTTGGTGACACTGGGTTTGGAAGGTGTCCCGAAGTTTAGAAAGTATTTGGAATTGCTTATACCACGGACATTAGCGATGGCTATTGTTCCATTCGTCATTGTGGTATATATCATTACCTTAGATATTATGTCGGCTGTAACACTCATTATAGTGCTACCGATTCTTATCATTTTTCTAATTCTCATCGGACTCGTTTCTAAGAAGAAAATTGATGAACAGATGGATACGTACCGTTTACTATCTCGGCACTTTGTCGATTCGTTACGGGGAATTGTAACACTGAAATACTTGGGGCGTAGCCGAGCGCATGAGCAATCCATTGCTATAGTCAGTAACAAATATCGTATTGCAACGAATCGATCTTTGCGCTATGCGTTTCTGTCTTCGTTTTCATTGGATTTCTTTGCCAGTCTTTCGGTTGCGGTAGTGGCGGTTGAACTTGGACTTCGATTGATTAATGGACAGATTCTTCTTGAACCGTCACTTATTATTTTGATTCTAGCGCCAGAATTTTTCTCGCCTGTTAGAGAATTAGGAAATGACTTTCACGCGACAGCCGACGGCAAAGACGCAAGCTTACAAATACACAGTATCTTAGAAGAGAAAACAGTTCTGCCACCAGCCATAGATTCGCCGATTGCTACTTGGAACGATGAGTCGAAGTTGGAATTACGCAATGTCGAAGTCAAAAACGATGAACAGATTATTTTTGAAGGTTTAGATTTGGAGTTAAAAGGGTTCACAAAAGTAGGCGTCATTGGCCATTCAGGTGTAGGGAAATCGACACTAGTTGATGTCTTGTCAGGTTTCACGCTACCTACTGACGGAAGTTGCGTACTGGACGGACAAGAATTGCCGCACCTAGCCACATTGGAGTGGCAAAAACAAATTGCCTATATTCCACAACATCCTACGATTTTTCCGGATACTGTAATCGGAAATATTCGCTTTTATGAACCGGATGCTACATTGCAGGAAGTACAAGACGCCGCGGAGCGTGTAGGTCTAGATCGATTGATCGCAACATTTCCTGCGGGTTATGAAGAACGGATCGGAGCGGGCGGGAGAGTGCTGAGCGGTGGGGAAGAGCAGCGGATTGCGCTAGCTCGTTCGTTACTACAACGTCGTCAAATTTTATTATTCGATGAGCCGACCGCGCATTTAGATATTGAAACAGAGCATGAATTAAAGCAAATGATTTTACCGCTTCTTGAAGATAAGCTCGTAGTGTTTGCTACCCATCGGATTCATTGGATGAAGGAAATGGATACCATCGTAGTCCTTGAAAACGGTAAAGTGGTAGAGTCGGGCGCCCATGAACAATTAATAAAACAAGACGGAGCTTACTGTCGTTTACTTGAAGCGCGTGGAAGGGGGTATGCTATATGAACTTGTACCGACAACATATACTTCCTTACGCCCGTAAATATAATAAAACGATACTATCTACTATACTGCTCGGAACACTGACTATTCTTTCAGCTGCGATGTTGACTTTCACATCAGGATATTTAATATCTCGTACATCGGAAAGACCTGAAACGATCTTACTCGTGTATATTCCGATCGTGGCAGTCCGCACATTTGGTATTTCGCGTGCGGCCTTACGATATGTAGAGCGTCTGCTCGGACACAATGCCGTATTGAAAATTATTGCCGATATGCGCGTGCAGTTATATCACGTTCTGGAGCCGCAAGCATTATTTATTCGTTCGCGTTTTCAAACAGGCGATCTACTCGGTGCGCTAGCGGATGATATTGAACATTTACAGGATGTGTATATCCGTACGTTGTTTCCTACCGTCATCGGATTATTTCTATTCAGTTTCTCTGTGATTGTACTAGCTGTCTATGATTGGAAATTTGCGCTTATTATGGCCGTGTTATTAGCGATTGTGACGTTTGTTTATCCTATGCTTTCACTGTATATGATGAAGAAAAATCAGCTACAGTCGAAAAAACTTCATAGTCAATTATATAACACGATGACAGAAGGTATTTTTGGTTTGCGGGATTGGATCATCAGCGGTAGAAAAGAACAATTTCTTGCTTCATTTAAAGAAGAAAGTCATGCAAGTCACGCTATTGATAAAAAATTAGTCTATTGGCAACAATCGCGTACAATGCAATTGCAAATTTTCTCTGGTTTGCTGGTCTTAATCGTTGGTATTTGGGCAGGACAACAAGCGGCAGCCGGTTCGTTGGCACCCACGTATATCGCTGCATTTACATTGGTTACGTTGCCTATTTTAGAAGGGTTGATTCCCGTGTCATTTGCGATTGAACGTTTACCTGCTTATGAAGCTTCATTGCAGAGAGTCGACACTATACATCAGCAAAATACTTTAGAGGAACAAATTCCAATGGAGCTAGGTAATGTAGATCAAGTGTCTATAGTCCTCGACAATGTGAGTTATCGTTATGAAAGTCAAAAAGAAAATGCAGTACAAAATATTACACTCACGATTCAACCAGGAGAAAAAGTTGCGGTACTTGGTAAGAGCGGCGCCGGAAAGTCTACTCTAATACAGCTATTACTAGGTACCGTTCAGCCGACAACTGGACACGTACATGTCAATGGACAATCTTCTTCACTCTATGGAGATTCCATATATGAAATCATGAGCGTCTTAAATCAGAAGCCATATCTTTTCGCCACCACAGTTCAAAACAATATAAAACTTGGAGATGCATCCGCTACGTTAGAAGATGTACAGCGGGTGGCTGAACAAGTCGGTTTATACGAGTATTTACAAACACTTCCTGAAGGCCTGAAAACACAAATGGAAGAAACGGGACAACGTTTCTCGGGCGGTGAACGTCAACGAATTGCACTGGCGCGGATTTTATTGAAACAAACGCCTATCGTCATTTTAGATGAGCCTACGGTTAGTTTGGATCCCGTAACTGAACACTCTCTTGTAGAAACACTTCATCAGTCATTAGAACATAAAACGGTTGTATGGATCACACATCATTTAATAGGCATGGAGAAAATGGATCGTATTATTTTCATGGATAATGGTGAAATCATCATGAATGGGACGCATCAAGAATTATTGGCTACGAATGAAAGATATCGTCAGCTATATGTGTTGGATCAAGGTATATAAAGAATTGCATGAAAAATGACGATATCATTTCTTAGCCGAAATGACATCGTCGTTTTAGTTTCTAAACATAGTGCGGATGTGGCACTACGTCTAGAAACTATGTTTTGTGTTTTCATCTCCCGGTCATTTAGAAAAAAGGTAAATGAATGAAATAGCCGAGTAACAAGCAAACTGTTGTCGAGACAATCACACCGGGTATGGCAAACAATACATAGCGGTGAATACTCATGCCGCTCATCCCCGAAATATAGCAGATTAAATGACGCATGCCTGGAACAAAGTATCCTAATGTCACCGTCCAGGAGCCGTAGGTCATAAACCATCGCTCGATCTTGTGCATACGATGTGGTGTAAGGAATAAATGTTTTCCAAAACGTTGAATCAACGGTTTACCAAGTTTTCTACCAATCAAATATGTGAACAATGATCCGACCATTACACCGGATAGTGTGAAAATTATTGTGAATAGAAATTGGAATGTTCCTGCTGAAGTTAAATAACCAGCGAGTGCTACAAGCAATTCATCGGGCACAGGAAGCCCGAAAATACCCAGGGACAAAAAGAAAAATATCGACAGATAACCATACTGAACTACATATTCTTGAAGATGTTCCATCAGAAAACCTCATCTACTTAATATTGCCACTCTCCGATCCTATCACCAACTTGAACTTCTGTAAAAGGCATTTCTTCTGGTCGGAATGCCTCATGGTGTTCGATAAATAAAATAACAGTGGACCCAAATGCAAAATGACCAAAATTTTGCCCTTTTACACAAGTAGTTTCAGAATTGGCAATGCGGATACTGTTTACATTTAAGGCGCCCACCTTGACGATTGCTATATGTCCGAAATCAGTCGAGAGTTCCGAAATAACTCTATGGTTGGAAGAAAACACATCGTCACGCATGCGAATTCCTAGATCATTAACAGGATACGAGGTAGAACCTAATGCATAGCGATTCACAAGTGTTCCGGAAATAGGATAATGGAAATGATGGTAATGTCTCGGTGAAAGATAGAATAGATAATAATAGCCATTCGTATAGCGTGCGGCTTTTTCCGAATCGCCAAGCAATGCATGTAGACTGTATGTTTTATCTTTTACATTAAATTGTTGGTGTGGATCGATGTTGCCTGAATCGCTTAATACACCGTCGACTGGCGAGATTACGTTCATTGGATTGCTATCGATCGGTCTTTTGCCCGCCTGTAATGAGCGAGTGAAAAAGTCATTGAGACTGGAATATTGCTCTTTTGGGTATTCCGCTTCGTCTACTTGAATATGGTAGAATGATGCAAAGGGCTTAATTAGCGGCTTGCTAATTCGAGAAGTTGTCAATTTTTTTAGTAGTGCTGAACTAACTGGCGAACCTGTTAGTTCTACAAATGATTTAAAAATACGTGTTTTCATCTTTTCTTCCTTTCATTAAAAGCATATACTAAAGAAGTATACGAGGAGGTCGTAACTTGTTTTCATTCAGATATTTTGATTATACTAAACTAAAATCACAATTGGCGAATATCATCACACTTTTTAATTTAAGTTTAGGGATTATAGCGATATTACTTGTGCTTCAAGGCCATGCACATATGAGTCTAATGTTCATATTCTTCGCTGCATTATTTGATCGGTTCGACGGTATGGTAGCTAGGCATTATCATGCAGAGTCGGCATTTGGGAAAGAACTCGATTCACTTAGCGATTTAGTTTCATTTGGTGTAGCACCTGCTATTCTACTCTATGATACAGCGTTGACTGATACGATGTGGATTGGTTTGTCCGCTGTGATTTTTTATATTTTAGCAGGCGCTGTCCGTTTAGCCCGTTATAACGTAGAAGAGTTTGATGGTTCCTATTATGGCCTGCCTATAACAGCAGCGGGTGTTTTACTTACATTAAGTTACTTTGTCGTCCCTTATTTGATTGCACCTTACTTTGTGATTTATATGTGCATACTCGCATGGCTGATGGTCAGTCGTATTCGTATAGCGAAAGTGTAAAAAGTGTCTTACAGAGAATTTTTCTGTAAGGCTCTTTTCATTGTAGGAAGCTATCACTGACCTAGAAATTCTGTTATGCTTAAGAAAAACTAGAAGGAGTGGTCGGCATGTCAGGACCTGCATTAAGACAGCTTCATTCACATAAAGCGATTCATGAAGGTGGACTATCTGGTGCCATAATGAAAACAGATGAATTAATAGAATATGTAGAACAAGGTGAAACGGAAATGGTTCAGCAAGCCTGTGATCATTTACTGGATTATTGGAAGACGCGTGTCATCAGTCATGCAGATGCCGAAGAAGAAGGTTTTTATAAACAAGTAATGGAAGAAAAGCCCGAACTGGAGCGAGATATTATCCAGCTTACACGCGACCATGATTTGATGCGAATTCTCGTTGCAGACATCGAGTCGTTACGTGAGGAAGATCCAACTGTGACGCCTGAAATCCTTCAAAAATTTAACGGCTTGATCGTAGTGAATGAGCTACATAGTCGAGAAGAAGAGCGCTTATTGTTTCAATCATAAAAACTAATAATGAGGGAGGTGGTAGCGATCATTCAAAATCCGTTAGATATATTGGATAAGTATTTTGGTTATTCAGCATTTCGGGAAGGGCAACAACGAGTGATTGAACAAGTATTACAAGGTGATGACTCACTTTGCGTAATGCCGACAGGTGGCGGTAAGTCTGTCTGCTATCAAGTACCGGCATTGGCAATGGAAGGAACGGTTCTTGTCATTTCACCGTTGATCTCCTTGATGAAGGACCAAGTCGATGCATTGCATCAGTTGGGTATACCAGCGGCGTATATTAACAGTACATTATCGTCAGAGGAATACTTTGGCACGATGGATAACGCACTCGAAGGAAAGTATAAGCTGTTGTACGTAGCACCTGAGCGATTGGATTCCGAATCCTTTCTCAATCAATTGCAAAAAATGACGATTCCGCTGATTGCGATCGATGAAGCCCATTGTATTTCACAATGGGGACATGATTTCCGTCCAAGCTACCGTAATATACACCGAGTTTTTGATTATTTACGTAATCGACCGATTATTCTTGCATTGACTGCAACAGCTACGCCTGAAGTACAGGATGATATATGCCAGCAATTACATATACCTCCTGTTAGCTGTGTTGTAACTGGTTTTGAGCGGAGTAATCTACTATTTTCGGTAGTAAAAGGTCAAAATCGGGATCAATTCGTTAAAGAGTACACACAGAAAAATAAAAATGAATCAGGTATCATTTATGCTGCAACGAGAAAAGCGGTCGAGCAAGTATATTTGTTACTTGAGAAAAGTGGTATTCCGGTTGCTAAATATCATGCAGGATTACCCGACTATGAACGTCAACATCAACAAGATCGTTTCATCATGGAAGACGCACGCGTGATGGTCGCGACGAACGCGTTTGGTATGGGGATCGATAAATCGAATATACGCTACGTCATTCATTATCAAATGCCGAAGAATATGGAAAGTTATTATCAGGAAGCTGGGAGAGCGGGGCGTGACGGGCTCGACAGCGATTGTTATTTGTTATTCTCTTCGCAAGATGTCTTAACGCAACGCTTCCTCATCGAACAATCTCCAGATCCTTCCCGTGTATCAAATGAAATCAAAAAGATGCAAGTGATGGTTGATTACTGCCATACGGAAGGCTGTCTGCAAAAACACATTATCAAGTATTTTGGCGAAGAGGATGTCGAAGAATGTGGTCGTTGCGGTAACTGCACTGACACGCGTGAACAGTTTGATGTAACAGTCGATACACAAAAAGTACTTTCCTGTGTTATTCGTATGGGGCAACGTTTCGGTAAGACGATGGTTGCGCAAGTACTTACAGGATCCAGAAACAAAAAGTTGAAAGAATTGAACTTCGATGAGCTATCGACATATGGATTGATGAAAGGGCGCAATGCCAAAGATGTAGCCGATTTTATTGAATTTTTGATTTCAAAGAATTATTTACAAGTGGAAAGTGGACCCTATCCGACTATTTTCGTCAGCGAAGACGGGAAAGATGTGTTGTTAGGAAAAGTAAAAGTCTGGCGTAAAGGCGAGATGGTAACAACTGTCGTCGCAACAGATGATCCGTTATTCAATGAATTACGGGCGGTGCGCTTAAAACTAGCACAGGAAGCTGGTGTCCCGCCTTTCGTTATTTTCTCGGACAAGACATTACGGGATATGGTAACTAAAATGCCTGCCACTAATGAAGAGTTATTGTCCGTGCAAGGGGTAGGCGAAACGAAGCTTGAACGTTATGGGGAAGTGTTCCTCGAGATTATCCATTCGTTCTCTACACAGCAAGCGTAAAAACAGGAGATGTCCGGAAAGTCGTGTAGCAACGACTTCTTGTGGCATCTCCTTTTCATTCCCAATCACTTAGTCATACGCACTACATGTAGGAACTTGAACCATACAAAAAAGGTATGTCCGTTAACGTCTTTTGACCTCGATGGACATACCTTTACATATAATTTATTGGGGAATTCGATATTAGTTTGTAGGTCGGATATCTTTTCGCAGACCGATGAATGTAAAAATGGCCGCGATCAACAAAATTGCACTTGCAAGCATAAAAGCATGATGGAAATCTAAATCTAATATACCGATAGTGCCAGACCCCACTACAACGCCAAAGGAGAAGAATGCGTAGAAGAACCCGTACGCTTTCCCTCTTGTTTCAGGTTCTGTGGAATCAATTAGCAACGAGTTGATAGAAGGAAACAGGAATGCGAACCCAGTTCCATAGACAACCATTGCCAACATCATCCACGATAGTTCGTCAACTTGCGATAAGAACAACATACTGCCACTCATCAATAGCAAGCCGATTGCCAATGTGACCATCGGACGGGCGATATCAAAAATACGGTTGATCGGTAAAACAAAAATCAACACAGCAACTAGACCGAACACACTCAACAGCATTCCGGTCATTTTTGCATCAAAGTGAAGGTGTTCTACTTTTAGTGGAAGCACTAATGCCAATACGCCTTGTGAGAACATTAAGAAGAACGCTCCAAGGAGTGCCCGGACGATACCAGGGTGGCGGAAAAAAGCTAACGGCTTTACCGCTTTTTGTTTCGCTGACTTCACTTTTCTTACGTATGTAAAGGAACGTAAAAATAGTATAGCGCCAATCGTCAATAGAATCATAAAGGCGCCATTGATGGCCATAATGGTCGCGACGCTTGTCTTAACGGAAACAATTCCACTATATGCAGGTCCGAAAATGGCCGCGAGCCCGACAAATGCACCCGATATTGCAGCATTCCTTCCACGCTTGGAACGTTCGGAGCCATTAGCGAGAAACGTGAAGGCGGCAGGAATGATCAAGCCTTCCGTCAAGCCGTGTAAAAATCGAATGCCAATTAGTGAAACAGAACCAGAAATCAATCCATATGAGAACAACGACAAAGCCGACGTGAACAAACCAAGTAATAGAATATAAAATGGTCCTCTGCGATCTGTCAAAATACCTGAAATGATATTACCGAAAACATTCGCAAACGAGTAAATACCAACAGATAATCCGACGATGAAAGCGGAAACGCCAAGACCTGTAGCAAACGGACTAATGACCGGCAACTGTGAAAATAAATCAAAAAACGAGAAGAACACAATTAGATAGACAAAAAAACGCATAAAAGATCCTCACTTTACAAAGAATTGACCTACTATCTATTTTACCATGAAACATTTCTAATTGAACCGAACTGCTCAAAAGATAAATATTCGCAATCTATCACCCTTAAAGGTAAAATGAGAAACGTAAACAGAAAGAAAAAGGGGATGAGTGATCTTGACGAAAGAAATTCGAGTAGGAATCGCTGGTTACGGTAATTTGGGGCGTGGAGTAGAGTCAGCCATTAGTCAAAATAAAGATATGACATTAGTTGGTGTATTCACACGCAGAGAGCCGAAAGACGTACAATTACTCTCGGAGCAAGTAGCGGTCTATAAGCTGGATGAAATTGAATCTTTTAAAGAAGATATTGATGTATTGATTTTATGCGGTGGATCTAAAAATGACTTGCCTGAACAAGGGCCAGCACTTGCGAAACACTTTACAACAGTAGATAGCTTTGACACGCATGCAAAGATTCCCGAGTACTTCGCGGCTGTTGATGAAGCAGCTAAAGAAGCAGGGACGACAGCAATCATTTCTGTTGGGTGGGACCCGGGTTTATTTTCAATCAATCGCTTAATGGGAGAATCCATTTTGCCTGAAGGGGAAACCTATACATTCTGGGGTAAAGGATTAAGCCAAGGTCACTCCGATGCAGTGCGCCGTGTTGATGGTGTCAAAGCAGGCGTTCAGTACACTTTACCCGCGGAGGATGCGATCAATCGTGTGCGTAACGGTGAGCATCCTGAGCTTTCAACTAAAGATAAACATACACGTGAATGTTATGTCGTTCTTGAAGAAGGAGCAAGTGAAGATCAAGTTCGTGAAACGATTGTCACCATGCCTGACTACTTTGCAGACTACGATACAATGGTTCATTTTATTACGGAAGAAGAACTTCGTATGGATCATGCAAAGATGCCGCATGGTGGTTTCGTCATTCGAAGCGGCAATACAGGTAAACACACGGATCAAGTCATTGAGTTTTCACTCAAACTAGACAGTAATCCCGAATTCACGTCAAGTGTCTTAGTCGCATATGCGAGAGCAGCTTATAAATTGCAGCAAAAAGGCGAGACTGGGGCGAAGACAGTCTATGACATCGCACCAGGATTGTTATCACCTAAATCACCTGCAGCTATTCGTAAAGAACTATTGTAAGACCGAAGCCATTACGTTTGGATATAGAATGAGGAGGCAGAATATTTTATGAAACTAGATGAGACGTTAGAGATGCTAAAAGATTTAACGGACGCACGAGGAATCCCTGGCAATGAGCGCGAAGCGCGTGACGTCATGACGAAACACATCAAACCCTATGCAGATGAAATCGATCATGACGGACTAGGTTCACTGATCGCTAGCAAAGAAGGCGATGCAAACGGACCGAAAATTATGATCGCGGGACACTTGGATGAAGTAGGCTTTATGTTGACGCGAATCGATGACAAAGGCTTCATTTACTTTCAGACAGTAGGTGGATGGTGGTCACAAGTCATGTTGGCACAACGTGTTTCCATCGTTACACGTTCTGGCGAGACGATTACAGGAGTGATTGGTTCAAAGCCGCCACATATTTTGCCTCCCGAAGCTCGTAAGAAACCTGTTGATATTAAAGACATGTTCATTGATGTAGGCGCAGAGTCAAAAGAAGAAGTTCTATCATGGGGCGTTCTTCCAGGCGACATGATTGTGCCGTACTTCGAATTCACGGTCATGAAAAACGAAAATTACTTATTAGCAAAAGCATGGGATAATCGTATCGGCTGTGCCATCGCTATTGAAGTGATGAAGCAGCTAAAAGGTGAAAAGCACCCGAATCGTTTGTATAGTGTAGGTGCTATTCAAGAAGAAGTTGGTTTGCGTGGAGCGAAAACAGCGACGAATAAAATTCAACCGGATATCGGTTTCGCAGTAGACGTAGGAATTGCTGGAGATACACCAGGTATTACAGCAAAAGAATCAGTTGGTACAATGGGTGAAGGTCCGCAGATCTTGTTGTATGACGCTTCGATGGTTTCCCATAGAGGATTACGCAATTTTGTAGTCGATACAGCAGAAGAGCTGAATATTCCGTATCAATTTGCGACAATGGCCGGTGGTGGAACAGATGGCGGATCAATCCACTTAAGTGGAACAGGAATCCCTACATTGGCTATCTGCATTCCGACTCGCTACATCCATAGTCATGCGGCCATGCTTCACCGTAAAGATTTTGAGAATACAGTTAAACTGTTAGTTGAAATTGTTAAACGCCTTGATGCAAATACAGTAAAAAACATCACATTTGAATAATTTATACACACACAGCGGTGCCCAAAAAGCATCGCTGTTTTTAATGAAATACTATGAATATTTATAAAGATTCATTTGACTTCATAAATATACAATTGTATACTAGTTTATACATACTTCAAATGGATGGTAGGGGATCAACAAATGGTAAAAACAAATCAAACAACTACAGGCATAGATAAGGATAGCTTAAAAGGACGCGACTTTTTAACATTACTCGATTATTCTAGTGAGGAAATCGCGTATCTCATACAACTGGCATATGACATGAAGCAAGATACATTGGCTGGTAAAACACCTGACATTTTGGCAGGCAAAACACTAGGTATGATTTTTGAGAAGAACTCCACTCGTACACGTATTTCATTCGAAGTAGGCATGATTCAATTGGGTGGACATGGTCTATTCATGAATGCACGGGATTTACAGATTGGACGTGGAGAATCTGTTTCAGATACAGGTAAAGTATTATCCGAGTTTTTAGATGGTGTGATGATTCGTGCGAAATCTCATAAAATGGTGGAGGAATTGGCAGAACATACTTCAGTTCCAGTCATTAACGGATTAACCGATCTATTTCACCCGTGCCAAGCAATGGCGGATTTACTGACTATCAAAGAAGTAAAAGGCGATTTGAAAGGCTTAAAACTTTCCTATATTGGAGACGGCAACAATGTTGCGCATTCATTAGTGATTGCGGGTGCCCATATGGGTATGCATGTTTCTGTGGCGACACCTAAAGGTTATGAATACCACTCAGGTTTACTTGAAAAAGCGAAGAAAATTGCTGAGTCAAATGGTGGAAGCGTGACGTCGACGTACGATCCGATTGAATCCTCCACAGATGCAGATGCAATTTATACGGATGTTTGGACAAGTATGGGGCAGGAAGAAGAAGCGGCGAAGCGTCTAGTCGATTTCAAAGATTTCCAAATCAATGATCAATTGGTCAGTCATGCGAAAAAGGATTATGTGTTCTTGCATTGTCTACCAGCACACCGTGAAGAAGAGGTATCGACTTCCGTAATCGATGGTTCTAACTCGTATGTATTCCAGCAAGCAGGAAATCGTCTGCATGCACAAAAAGCGATCCTCGCATCTTTATTATAATAAATCATTCAACTGCTTTCCTGTGAATTCGGAAAGCAGTTTTTTTATGTTTTGCACTCTTTCATTTGATATACTGAATGGAATCGAAATGGGGGAGGAAACTAGTTGATTACGTATTTACTTGTATTTCTTGCGGGTGCAACACCGGGGTTTGAAGTATTAGTGGCGGTTCCTTTGGGGATTTTACGTGGTATGTCTCTGCCGGCTGCTATTGTGATTGGTTTTGCAGGAAATGCTTTAACTATAGTGCTTGAAATTTTGGTTTTTCAGAAATTGAAAAACTGGTGGGATAGCAAAAAGAAAACCGATGTAAAACCTCCGTCAAAGCGTACAGCTCGTGCAGAGAAAATTTGGCAGCGCTACGGTGTTCCAGGTCTAGCATTGCTAGGTCCAATTCTGATTGGCTCTCATTTGGCAGCGTTCTTGGCACTTGCTCTAGGCTCTTCCAAATCAAAGACTGCTAGTTGGTTGCTAATTAGCCTTGCTATATGGTCAATCGTATTCGGTGCACTAACCGTTCTTGGTGTGGATGCATTCTTTTGGACGCGTCAAAAATTGGTGTGAACTACATTCTACCGATTTATGTAGACAGAATAGTCAGTCAATGTATATACTATATTTAGAAAGTAACAGTAGTGAATATTCATAGAGTTAGTTGTTTGCGCGTAGAGTACATCCTAGGAATCATTCCATCTGCGCATCGATTTCATTGAAATGATAGTACATGCTTTGGATCGTGTTAGACGGATCGATAACTTGATTTCTAACGAAAGAGGAGCGGATGAATATGATGCAAACACCATTGATTCTATCTACATTTATCACACGTGCAGAACGTTTTTTTCCAAACAAAATGATTATTTCACGAACTGGTGAACAGAGTATACAGCGTTTTACGTATCGTGAATGGGCAAAGAGAACACGTAAACTGTCAAATGCACTGACACAGTTAGGGATGGAGCATGGAACAAAAGTCGGTACGTTCGCTTGGAACCATCACCGTCATCTAGAAGCGTATTTCGCAGTGCCTTGTACGGGTGCAATCTTGCATATGATTAATATACGACTATCGCCTGAGCATATTATGTATATTATCAATCACGCGGAAGACGAAATTTTGCTAGTGGATGCAGAATTTTTCCCTCATCTTGAAAAAATGGCACCCATGCTGAAGACGGTAAAACATTTTGTAGTCATGGGCGATAGTAAAGATATTCCCGAGACTACGTTAGAAAATGTCCATTCTTACGAAGCGTTAGTGGAAAACGCCTCAGATGAATATGAATATCCGGAAGATTTAGATGAGAATACTCCAGCAGGCTTATGCTATACATCTGCTACCACGGGGCAACCGAAAGGAGTTATTTATACACATCGTGGATTGGTGTTGCATAGCTACGCACTCGGACTGGCGGATTCTATGGCACTGTGTGAACGCGATATTGCAATGTCTGTTGTGCCGATGTTCCATGTCAATGCATGGGGAGTGCCATTTGCCGCAGTTTTCTTTGGGACAACCCAAGTTTTACCGGGGCCAGGATTCAATCCGACAGTCTTACTCGACTTGATTGAGAGTGAAAAAGTGACCATTACGGCCGGTGTTCCGACGATTTGGCTGGCTGTATTAAGAGTGCTTGAGCAAAAACCACGTGATATTTCATCGTTACGTGTCATCGTGTGTGGTGGATCTGCGTCTCCTAAAGGCTTAATTAAGACATTTGAAGAAAAATACAAAATACCATTTGTTATCGGCTATGGCATGACGGAAACCTCACCGCTTGTCAGTTTATCTGTGCTAACCTCTTCTATGGATAATTTGACAATAGATGAGAGAATTGATATTCGGTCTTTGCAAGGCTTGGTCATGCCGGGGCTGGATATTCGTGTAGTCAATGAAGACGGAGAAGTACCGTGGGACGGCCAGACGATGGGTGAGTTGACCGTCAGAGGTCCATGGATTGCAAGTGAATATTATAAAGATGAGCGTACCGAAGAAGCGTTTAAAGATGGTTGGCTATATACGGGAGATATTGCGGTGATGACAGAGGACGGCTATCTGAAGTTGACGGATCGTACGAAGGATCTGATCAAGAGTGGTGGAGAATGGATTTCTTCTGTTGATTTGGAGAATGCATTGATGTCACATAATGATGTGTATGAGGCTGCAGTGATTGCGGTTCCGCATGAGAAGTGGATGGAGCGTCCGCTAGCATGTGTAGTGTTGAATGAGAATGTGGCGGAGAGTGACGCGAAGGTACAGGAGTTGAAGAATTCGCTAAAGGGACAGTTTGCAAGTTGGTGGATTCCAGATGATATTTTGTTTGTCAAGGAGATTCCTAAGACGTCTGTCGGGAAGTTTTTGAAGGCTGCTTTGCGTGATCAGTTAAAAGAACACTTTACGAAGAAGTAAAAAGACGTAGGTGTGCATCTTTTCCCTGCGTTCTAGGATGCGGTCGAGAGGGCTGGCGATGAGCCAACTAGGTCGCAAGCTCCCTTTACTTGTCTCACCTGTCGAGCTGATCCTCCCCGAGTCGCCGCCTTACACTCCAGTACACTAGTGTTTTCCACTAACCAGTATGCCGTAATAAAAATGTTCAAAAGACAAACCCGTCACGCTCAATCAGTGTGAAGGGTTTGTCTTTGTTTTAATGATCTTTTATTGTGCTTGGGCGAATGCTTGAGCTAGTTCATTAGTGATTTCTGTTTTTTCTTTTTCATCGGAACGTTTCCATAGTTGCTCGAAAAACACACCTAATCCCGGCAATAAATGTTCTTCGCCTCGTTGGATGGCATCGTCGATCACGCTTCGTACGTCAGTGGAGCTATTGTTTGTCATGTTTGCTGAAATTGCATCGCGTATTTGGAAATTCATATTCTTCAGCCTCCTTTATTCTCATCTTTTCCACAAAAGTCGCTAAATATACGCTGGTTTGATACACTAAAAAGAAAAAAAGGATGTTCAGCCTCTTGAATAAACGAATTGAATCAACTCAGAACTCATTAGTGAAACATTGGAAGAAACTAGTTACGACTAGAAAGGAACGAGATCAGACGAAAGAGTTCCTTGTGGAAGGTGTCCATCTTGTCGAAGAAGCCATTAAACAGCCAGATGTAGTTCTTCAATTACTTGTACGCGAGGATATTGAAATTCCGGTACATTGGACAGCGCCAATTATTGAACTGACAGCTGCAGTTGCTAAGGAGATTTCCGAAACAGAGCAGACACAAGGTGTTTTTGCCTATTGTAGACAGCCTCAATATGAAGAAACAGATCAACATCAGTGGAAGCGGGTGTTGTTAATTGATGCTGTACAAGATCCAGGAAATATCGGCACAATGATTCGTACTGCAGACGCGGCAGGTTTGGATGCAGTCATTTTAGGTAAAGGATGTGCAGATCCATTCAATCCGAAAACGGTTCGTTCTGCGCAAGGTTCTCATTTCCATATTCCAGTAGTACGCGAAGAGTTGTCCGTTTGGATCGATCGTTTGAAAAGCCATCATGTCCCGATTATCGGTACAGGTTTGCAGCAAGCTGTTTCCCTCGATGAACTGCAAACACACACCTCATTTGCACTACTTGTAGGAAATGAAGGAAGTGGCGTTGATAGCGAATTACTATCTCAGGCCGATCATGTAGTGAAAATTCCGTTATACGGCCAAGCTGAATCACTGAATGTGGCAGTTGCAACAGGTATCTTGTTGTACACGCTTCGTCAGCCATGACATCTCTATTGAAGGCGTAATCGATTTACGGTATACTAGAAGTCGAATCAAAGAAAATAGCAATGACCGGGAAAAGTAAATGGGTAGATGCGTTATCAGGGATTTCACACCTTGACTGAAAGTGTGAAAAACGATGCTCCATTGAAGTTCACCCCGCGAGCTGCGCGCTTGGACCAGACATGTAAAGGCGTGCCGGCATAGGACCGTTATTCCAATTCAAGTGATTTTGCATCGTTTTTTGATGCAAACTAATCAGGGTGGTACCGCGAAATCGACCTCGTCCCTTTTATAGGGGCGAGTTTTTTGTTTTCCGGAAAGTTTAGCTAAGCAATACTACCGAAATAGAGAGAGGAGCAAGTAAACATGAAAGAACAGTTGCATGAACTGAAAGAACAGGTAATGCTGAAAATTAAAGAATCCAATACTGTCAAAGATTTGAATGATGTGCGCGTAGCGTATCTAGGGAAAAAAGGACCGATTACCGACCTGTTAAAAGGGATGGGTAAACTGCCTGCTGAAGAACGCCCAAAGATGGGTGCGCTCGTCAACGAAATTCGTGAAAGTGTTACAGAAATTCTTGAGGAACGGAAAGAAACCCTTGAACAGCAAGCGATCCAGGAGCAATTGGAAAATGAATCGATTGATGTTACATTACCAGGCCGTCCAGTAGAACTAGGTAATCATCACCCATTAACACGGGTAGTAGAGGAAATTGAAGACTTTTTCATTAGCATGGGCTATGAAATCGCAGAAGGTCCCGAAGTGGAAAAAGATTATTACAACTTTGAAGCGTTGAATTTGCCAAAAGGTCACCCAGCCCGTGATATGCAAGATTCTTTCTATATTACAGAGGACATTTTATTGCGCACACACACTTCTCCTGTTCAAGCTCGTACGATGGAAGCGAAAGATGGGGCTGCAATCAAAATCATTTGTCCAGGTAAAGTATACCGCCGAGACTCAGATGATGCGACGCATTCTCATCAATTCACACAGATAGAAGGACTTGTTGTGGGTGAAAACATCCGCATGAGCGACTTGAAAGGCACGCTTGATTTATTGGCAAAGAAATTATTCGGTGCTGAGCGTGAAATTCGTTTGCGTCCAAGCTTCTTCCCGTTCACTGAGCCTTCAGTTGAAATGGATATTTCTTGTTTTAAGTGTGGCGGAACAGGCTGTAACGTTTGTAAGAAAACAGGCTGGATCGAAATTTTAGGAGCGGGTATGGTCCATCCAAACGTTTTAGAAATGGCTGGCTATAACCCCGAAGAAGTTACAGGATTTGCATTCGGCATGGGGCCGGAAAGAATTGCGATGTTAAAATACGGAGTGGAAGATATTCGTCATTTCTATACAAATGACATTCGGTTTATTTCACAATTCCACCGTTCAGAGGCATAAGGAGGAATATTGATGTTAGTATCAACGAATTGGTTAAGTAATTACGTAGATTGGAACGAACTGTCTGTAGAAGAACTGGCAGAAAAAATTACTCGTGCTGGTATTGAAGTAGACGGCATCATAGATCGTTCATTCGGTATGGATAATATCGTCATTGGATACGTGAATAACTGTGTAAAACATCCTGAAGCGGATAAATTACACATATGTCAAGTCGATGTAGGTGGAGAAATTTCGCAAATTATTTGTGGAGCTCCAAATATCGCAGAGGGGCAACATGTCATTGTCGCACGTCCAGGGGCTATCTTGCCTGGCGGAATGAAAATCAAGAAAGCGAAACTTCGTGGGGAAGAATCTAACGGTATGATCTGTTCCCTGCAAGAACTCGGTATAGAAGGAAAATTAGTTCCAAAAGTGTATGCTGAAGGAATCTATGTGTTACCGAATGATGTCCGTGCTGGAGATAGTGCATTGACGCATCTTGGTTTGTACGATCGTATTTTAGAATTTGATTTAACGCCAAACCGTTCTGATGCATTAAGTATGCTTGGTGTTGCTTATGAAGTAGGAGCGATTTTATCTAAAGATATTAAACTGCCGGAAATTTCTTATTCAGCGTCTGCAGAAAAAGCTCAAAGCGTTTTGAAGCTTTCCGTAGAAGCAACTGAAGACAATCCCATGTACGTAGCAAAAGTAGTGAAGAACGTGAAAGTTGCGGAATCACCTCAGTGGTTGCAAAACACGTTAATGTCAGCGGGTATTCGACCGCATAATAACGTGGTGGATATCACGAACTATGTATTGATGGAATACGGACAGCCTCTTCACGCATTTGACTATGACCGTCTTGAAACGAAAGAGATCGTCGTGCGTCATGCTCGTGAAGGTGAAAAAATGGTGACGCTTGATCAAGTGGAGCGTACATTGAATGACCAGCAACTAGTAATAACGAATGGTAAAGAGCCGGTCGCGCTTGCGGGTGTAATGGGCGGTGCGAATTCAGAAGTGCACGAAGGTACCACAACGGTCGTTATCGAATCCGCTTATTTTGCACCAAGTTCTGTTCGACAAACATCCAAAGAAGTGGGCTTGCGCAGTGATGCAAGCACACGTTTTGAAAAAGGCGTTGACCCGAATCGTGTAGCAGAAGCAGCAGAACGAGCGGCACAAATGATGGCGGAACTTGCAGGCGGAGAAGTTCTTGAAGGATCCGTTACCTTTGACGAACTCGACAAAACACCCCAGAAAATCATTCTTTCGCCGGACTACGTGAATAATCGTCTAGGTATGAAGATTGCTATGGATGAAATGAAAACGATTATGGATCGTTTGCAGATCCCGACGGACTTAATCAATGGCCAACTCGTGATGGATATTCCGACAAGACGTCAAGATTTGAAAATCAAAGAAGATATGATTGAAGAAATCGCGCGCCTATATGGTTATGATGAAATACCGAAAACATTACCGATCGTGGAAAGTACACCAGGCGGATTGACACCGTATCAGGCGAAGCGTCGCATTGTTCGCAGATACCTTGAAGCGGCAGGTCTATCGCAAGCTTTGACGTATTCATTGGCTTCACCAAAAGATGCGCAAGCTTTCGCGTTAGAGACCGCTCCTGTGACGAAATTGCTTATGCCGATGAGTGAAGAGCGCAGTATTCTTCGCCAAAGCATCATTCCGCACCTTCTTGATGCAACAACATATAACGTGGCTCGTCGAAATGAGTCGATTGCACTTTACGAAACAGGATCTGTTTTTCTTGGTATCGAAGAGGATGGTTTACCGAAAGAAGTGGAACATGTTGCAGCAGCCTTGACTGGCAAATGGGTTCACCATGCATGGCAAGGCGAAACGAAGAAAGTCGACTTCTTCGTTATGAAGGGAATTGTAGAAGGATTGTTTGAGCAGTTAGGTTTGCATGAACGACTGCAGTTTACAAAAGCGACAGTGGATCAAATGCACCCAGGTCGTACAGCGACAGTATGGTTAGACGATCAGTCAGTGGGTATCATCGGTCAAGTACACCCAACCGTTCAAAAACAACGTGACTTGCAGGAGACGTATGTCATGGAAATGAACTTGCAGGCTATTATGCAAACTGCAATAGAAGAGCTGTTGTATGAAGCTGTTCCACGCTATCCTTCCATCTCCCGTGATATTGCCTTAGTTGTCGATCGAGACACAACTGCAGCGAACTTGGAGAAAATAATCCAGCAAGCAGGCGGTAAATTACTGAAGAAGGTTCAGCTGTTTGATTTATATGAAGGGAAGAACGTAGATGAAGGAACAAAATCCGTGGCGTTCTCTCTGACATACTTCGATCCCGAACGTACGTTGACGGATGAAGACGTCGTTAAGGCGCACAGTAAAGTACTGGATGCGTTAACTGTACAAGCAAACGCACAACTTCGATCATAAAAAATAAGCAGGCTACCTATCAGTTTTCTGACAGGTAGCCTACTTTATTTCACCGCAACCATATTATTTTTTATATGCGAGATTCAATGCCTTTTGTGTATTGGCGAAATGTACTTTCGTGATGCTGTGTAGGAATGGTTCTCCTTTTTTACGGATGATTTGACAAGCTATTTGATCAACTTTGGGTCCAGCCCCTTTAGGTAATGTGACACCAGCTTTTGTACTTAATTGATCCATTGCTTCAAGGAATGCGACTCGTGCCAATATAGAGGCAATGGCTACTGAGACGTGGAGGTTTTCAGCTTTTGTCGAGAAAAATACTTTGTCTCGAATAATAGAAGATTCATCTTTTAAATAATTATAGTAAACACGTCGTTCCGCGAACTGATCAATAAGAATATGTTCTGGTAAAACAGGATGCATCTGATCCAGTACTTGCTGAAGTGCTTGGTTATGAAGAATAGCTTTGATCTTACCTTGCGACCATCCTCTACTTTGGATTTCATTATATTTGATAGTATCGAGCGTCAGTACGGAGTAAGTTACAACTCGTTTCAAATCCTCCGCGATGTGTTGCATATACGCATCTGTAAGTTGTTTGGAATCTTTTACGCCTAGTTCTTTTACCAATTCAATTTGGTCACTACGAACAAAACAAGCAGCTACAGTAACCGGACCGAAGAAATCGCCTGTACCTGTCTCATCTGAGCCGAGAACGGATAGCGATGCAAAATTTGCAGGTAATGTATCTCCTTTTGCTCCAGATGGTGTCACTTTCGTTACAGTCCCCCAGCGTGCAGCTTCTCTGTCTGCACCTGCACCTTGAAACAACACTTTTCCGGACCGGTAAGCAGTAATGGACGTATCGGCAATCTTAGCTGCAAAAATGACACCTGGTGCATTACGGGTAACTTTATTTGTTTCATAGAAGCGAAGTACTTTCGGTAATTCTTGTTCAGACAGGACAATGACCTGATTACTCATTTATTTATCCACCTCTCGGAATAATCTATTCCTTAGTATACCTGAAATTAGAGTCCCTTATGAAAGATCATGTCTGAATTTTGAACCTCGTGTCAATATGAGGCGTAATTGATTCACAAGTAATTGATTTTCATGGTATGATTATGTGAGGGTTTTTAGGGGGAGGGCATAAAATGGCGGACAATAAAAAAGCAAGAGTGACAGTTGAAATCTACGGACAAACATATACGGTTGTTGGTACGGAACCTTCTTCACATGTGCGTTATGTAGCCTCGCTCGTTGACGAAAAAATGCGCGAAATCAGTAAGCATAATCGACATCTCGACAGTAAAAGGATTGCTGTCCTGACGGCGGTAAATAATGTGCATGAATTTCTAAAATTACAAGAAAGAGTAAAAGAATTAGAAGATGAAGTGAAAAAAATGAAGGGTTGAGGTTCAAAACATGGTAGATTTACTCATTATTTTACTGCTTATAGGGGGCTTAATAGCGGGCTTTAGACGCGGGTTCATCGTACAGCTCATCCATATGTTAGGATTGATTGTATCGGTAATCGTAGCGTATAAGTTTTACAAGCCATTTGCAGAAAAATTAATATTATGGATACCCTATCCGGGGGCGACTGCAGCAGATACGCTGAGCTGGACGTTCGAAAACTTGGATATGGATATGACGTTTTATCGGTTGATCGCATTTGTTTTAATTTTTGTCGGAATGAAGCTGGTTTTGCAATTAGTTGGTTCTATGTTGGACTTCATAAAGCATATTCCGATTCTAGGTTTCGGCGCGCGCCTAGTTGGCGCGGGACTAGGCTTCATTGAATTCTACGTAATCATCTTTTTTGTATTATCTTTACTTGCGATGCTTCCCGTTGAAGTCATTCAAAACTCAGTAGGTCATTCATTGCTGGCAAAAGCGATATTCGAACATACGCCAATTATTTCCTCGGCAATAAAAAATTGGTGGTTCGTTTATATAGGCTAACGCTCGTAAATAATGTACTGTACATATGAACCAAAAGCTTCCCGAACGCGTGGAAGCTTTTTTAACAGAGTGGGAGGATACGAACTTGAATAAAAAGACTATAATTCGTACGTTTGAAAAAATTGCATTATATATGGAGTTACTTGGAGAAAACCATTTTAAGGTAGCAGCATTCAGGAAAGCCGCTTCGATTCTGGAATTGGACACGAGAAGTCTCGCTGAGATGGATGATATCCTATCGTTGAAAGGAATCGGTAAAGGAACCGGTGCGGTTATTACTGATTTAATGGAAAAAGGAACTTCAGATGTATTAATGGAGCTTGAGGAGAAGGTGCCAAAAGGTTTGATTCCTCTCTTAAATATTCCTGGATTGGGTGGAAAGAAAATTGCCAAACTACGGGAAGCGTTGAATATAGATTCGGTCGAATCACTTCAAGCAGCTTGCGAAAGACAAGAGGTAAGCAAAGTTCCGGGATTCGGCAAAAAGACAGAGGAAAACTTATTGCGTGAAATAGAAATACTCGCAAATCGTTCCGGCAAGACACCCATTTGGCAAGTGGCAAAAATCGTTGATATAGTTCAGGCTGAATTACAGTTGATTGAGGAAATTCAGAAGTATCAAGTAGCCGGGAGTTATCGTAGGCGCGAAGAAGAAAGTTCAGATGTAGACTGGATTCTTGTAACTGAAGAACCACAAATTGTTCGTGAAAAAATATTGGCTGCGTTACCGATCGAAAAAGTGATTGCAGCGGGCGATGCTAAACTGTCAATTTCGCTTGATACAGTAAGTCCAATCGATGCAGATTTCCGCTTTGTAACTGAAGATCAATTTGCGACGGCACTACATCACTTTACCGGCTCTGCCGCGCATAATATACGGATGCGCCAGTTGGCTAAAAACCGTAAAGAGAAAATCAGTGAGTACGGCGTGGAGGATGAAGCAGGACATGTGCAGACGTTTGCTAATGAAAAAGAATTTTTTGCTCATTTTGATTTGCCATTCATTCCGCCAAGTATTCGCAAGGACGGAACGGAGCTTGATCGTGTAAAGGAGATTTCTACACTTGTCACACCTGAACTTATCCGTTCCGATCTTCATATGCACACCACTTGGTCAGATGGTGGACATTCTATAGAAGAGATGGTGGAGGCTTGCCGTGCAAAAGGCTATTCACATCTGGTCATTACCGATCATTCGCATTATTTAAAAGTAGCAAATGGTTTAACACCTGAGCGTTTATTGAAGCAAATTGAGGAAATTCGTGAAGTGAATGCATTGTATGATGACATTGAGGTATTCTGTGGAACAGAGATGGATATTCTTCCGGACGGGACATTAGATTTTGAAGATGAGATTCTAAAGCAACTGGACTTTGTTATTGCGTCTATTCACTCTAGTTTTAATCAACCGCAGGAGCAGATTATGGAGCGTCTGCATGCTGCATGTAAAAATCCACACGTGCACATGATCGCCCATCCAACAGGTCGTATTATTGGTCAACGTGAAGGATATAATCCGGATATCGAGCAGCTCATCAAGTGGGCGAGTGAATATGGTAAAATTCTTGAAGTGAACGCAAGTCCATATCGTTTAGATTTGCGCACAGAACACGTAATACAAGCAATGGAAGCGGGCGTCAATATTGCAATCAATACAGATGCGCACGCGACAGAACAACTGGATATTATGCCGATTGGCGTGGAATATGCACAAAAAGCTTGGCTTCCTGCTGAGCAGGTAGTTAACACATGGCCGCTTGAAACATTTATTGAGAAAGTGATTCGTAAATGAAAGGGAGTGTAAGACATTGGAAAAGCGTGTCTTAAAAACACTTGAATTTGATAAAATTATACAACAAGTAGCGGCACAATGTACGTCCATTGCAGGCCGTGCAAATATAGAGCAATTGGTACCTTCAAAAAATCTCGAAGATGTCACTCGGTTACTTGAGGAAACAGATGAAGGGTTGGCACTTTTACGTATCCGAGGGAATGTCCCAATGGGTGGAATCCATGATATTCGATCCCATGCTAAACGCGCACAAATTGGTGGAATGTTAAGCGCAATGGAGCTAGTGGAAATTGCAGATACGATCCGTGCCAGCAGAATTCTTCGTCAGTTTTTTGAAGCTGTTGCGACTGAAGGCGAGATCTCTATTCCTCATTTAATCGCGCGTAAAGAAGCGATGCCGATCTTGACAGCGATTGAACATGAAATCAATGCAGCAATCGATGATAATGGTCGCGTGATGGACAGTGCTTCATCCGCGTTACGTTCGACTCGTCAAGGCTTACGAATCCAAGAAAGTCGCGTGCGTGAACGTCTTGAAAGTTATACAAGAGGGAAGAACGCGTCGAAAATGCTATCTGACGCAATCGTTACGATGCGTAATGATCGTTACTGTATTCCTGTTAAAGCAGAATATCGATCCCATTATGGCGGTGTAATTCACGATATGTCATCATCTGGTCAAACACTATTCATCGAGCCAGATGCAGTCGTTCAGGCAAATAACGAGATTCGTGAACTGAAAATTAAAGAGCGGGAAGAAATCGAAAAGATTTTACTTGCCTTATCGGCCAGTGTGCAAGAAATCGCTCATGAGCTATTCACATTAGTGCAGCTATTGGCAGAAGTGGATGTTATTTTAGCGAAAGCTAAGTACGGTACTGCCAATAAATGCACGAAACCAGCAGTTAACGCAGATGGCTATATGCGCCTCTCTAAAGCGCGTCACCCGCTTCTGCCAATTAATGAAGCGGTAGCGAATACGATTGAATTTGGCAACGACATCACAACGATTGTAATCACCGGTCCGAATACAGGTGGTAAGACAGTAACGCTGAAAACAGTGGGACTTTGCACGTTAATGGCACAATCAGGCCTGCCAATACCTGTTCTTGATGGTTCTGAAATTGCCGTCTTTGATTCGATTTATGCGGATATCGGGGATGAGCAATCGATTGAACAGAGTTTGAGTACATTTTCCTCCCATATGGTCAACATCGTGAATATATTGAAGAAGTTCGATGATCGTTCTCTGTTGTTATTCGATGAATTAGGCTCAGGGACGGATCCTCAAGAAGGTGCTGCTCTTGCTATATCCATTCTCGATGAAGTACATGGTACTGGCGCACGTGTAATGGCGACAACTCATTATCCGGAATTAAAAGCGTATAGTTTTAACCGGGCAGGTGTTGCCAATGCGAGTGTTGAATTCGACATTGATACGTTGAGTCCGACGTATCGTTTACTGATCGGTGTACCGGGACGAAGTAATGCGTTTGAAATTTCCAAACGATTAGGTTTACAAAGTCATGTAATAGATCGTGCAAAGAGTTTTACAGGAGAAAATCGTGGAGAAGTAGATTCGATGATCGCCTCTCTTGAAACGAGCCGCGTACAATCCGAAAAAGATGCTGAACGTACACATGACGTACTTTTGGAAACAGAGAAGTTGAAAAAAGAATTACACGATAAACTCCAAGAATTCGAAGAGCAAAAAGACCGTTTAACAGAAGCAGCCAAAGAAAAAGCGAAAAAAATTGTGGATCAAGCCAAAACGGAGTCCGAAGCGGTTATTTCAGACTTACGTGCTCTACGGTTGAATGCAGGAGCCAGTGTTAAGGAGCATGAGTTAATTGAAGCTCGTAAACGATTGGAAGACGCTAGGCCTGAAGAAAAGAAAAAGAAAGCTATTAAAGCGCAAGCAGGACCTCGTCCGTTACAACAAGGGGACGAAGTAAAAGTACTCGCGTATGGACAAAAAGGGACTCTTGTTGAAAAAGTATCAGATAACGAGTGGATTGTTCAAATTGGTATTTTGAAGATGAAATTACCTGAGTCTGGATTGCAATATACGAAACCTGAAAAAGAAAAGAAACATGTCACAGTGTCAGCAGTAAAAGGTCGTTCTGAGCATGTGAAAATGGAGCTCGATTTACGTGGTGAACGATATGAAGATGCTCTTGCACGCACAGAGAAGTATATTGATGATGCATTATTGTCCAACTACCATCAAGTGAATATTATTCATGGTAAAGGCACAGGGGCACTTCGACAGGGTGTTCAACAATACTTAAAAAAACATTCCCGCGTGAAATCCTATCGCTTTGGTGAAGCAGGTGAAGGTGGGAGCGGCGTTACTGTAGTAGAATTAAAATAAATGAAACCTTTCAGCTGTTTGAATCGTATGACTAGCAAAAGAACATAAAGAAGGTGTAGCGTTGTGAATCATACGGGATTTTGGAGTCATCCATTAGTTGAGACGGCGGGGTATTTCAGTGTCGTTACACTGTGCTTGATTGTATCAATGGTGCTATTTGAAATTGTAACAAAATATAAAAACTGGGAAGAGATTCGTAAAGGAAACTTGTCAGTGGCGATGGCAACAGGCGGAAAGATATTTGGTGTCGCAAATATTTTCCGCTATTCTATCGAGCAGCACAATAGTCTATCGCAGATGATGGGCTGGGGCTTATTCGGCTTCTTGCTTCTTGTCTTTGCCTATTTGCTGTTCGAATTCCTGACACCGAAGTTTAAAGTAGACGAGGAGATCCAAGCGGACAACCGCTCCGTCGGTTTCATCTCGCTCTGCATTTCTGTCGGTCTGTCATTCGTCATCGGCGCCAGTATTTCATAGGAGACCGCATATTATGGAAAGATTAATTAAAATATTATTAGTAGTCTGTGTACTCTTCGTCCTAATCGGAGTATACTGGCTTGTCACCAACACACCTTGACCTTGGTCTTGGTGTGTTTTTTAGTGGTTGAAATGTAGAAGAGCAAGACCAAACGGAGGATAATTTAGTAGTATTTGCGAGGGGATTGAAGCGTCCCCTCCGAAGCGTAAATCCCCTCCCGTATCCCACGTCCAGCCTCTCCATCTCTTGAAAATGTATAATAGCAATCACACTCACATAGACTAAGAGGCATGTATATAGATAAATAAAGCGCTTTCATATTTATCTTGTAAACTAATTAGTTTATCGATATACTAATGAACAAGGAATATTCAAACAATTATATCACGATAAAGGAGTTGTAAAGATGACGAAAAAACCTTGGCTTTCTGTATATCCAAGAGAAATTCCGACTACTTTAGCATATGAAAATATTCCATTGCAAGACTATCTAACCAGATCCAGTAAAAAATATTCAAATAACACAGCGATGCATTTTATGGGGAAAGACATCACGTTCAAAGAATTTCATGAGTCCGCTCTAAAATTTGCTACCTATTTGCAAAAATTAGGAGTCGTAAAAGGTGATCGCGTAGCCATTATGTTACCAAACTGTCCGCAGGGCGCTATCGCTTACTATGGAATTCTATATGCAGGAGCCATTGTGGTTCAGACAAATCCACTGTATACAGAGCGCGAATTGCACTATCAACTCTCTGATTCGGGTGCAAAAGTGATTATATCACTTGATATTTTGTTCCCTCGTGTCACGAAAGCTATGAACGGAACTGCGCTTGAAAATATTATTATTACGGGGATCAAAGATTATCTCCCGTTCCCAAAAAATCTAGTCTATCCATTCATTCAGAAAAAAGAACATAAGTTAACGGTAAAAGTAGAGCATCGTGGTATGCATCATGTATATACCGAAATCATGAAAACAACAAAACCCGATCCGATTCATGTAGCGTATGAGAACGGTGATATTGCACTATTGCAGTATACCGGAGGAACTACGGGACCGCCAAAAGGTGTAGAGTTGACCCATTCCAATTTAATTAGTAATACGGAAATGTGTAGTGCGTGGTTATACAAAACGACTGATGGCGAAGAAACGATTATGGGCATTCTACCGTTTTTCCATGTTTATGGTATGACGACCGTTTTGATTTTCGCTGTAATGAAAGGTCATAAAATGGTGTTGATACCTAAATTTGATTTCAAGACCGCATTGAAAGATATTGACAAACAAAAACCAACCATATTTCCTGGGGCACCCACGATCTATATTGGTCTGTTAAATCATCCCGATTTGGAAAAATATGATCTATCTTCTATAAAAGCTTGTATCAGTGGATCTGCTGCATTACCAGTTGAAGTGAAAGAAAAATTTGAAGCGGTAACCGGTGGAAAACTTGTGGAAGGATATGGCTTAACAGAGACGTCTCCAGTCGCTATGGCTAACTTTATTTGGGATGGATTGGAAAAGCGTGGCTCGGTTGGCGTTCCGTGGCCTGATACGGATGGATGTGTGCTTGGTCCCGGCTCATCAGAACCATTACCAGTAGGAGAAATAGGGGAGATTGCGGTAAAAGGGCCACAAGTAATGAAAGGTTATTGGAATAGACCTGAAGACACACAGGAATCATTCCGCGATGGATGGTTTTTGACAGGAGATTTAGGGTATATGGATGAGGATGGATACTTCTATGTGGTCGACCGTAAAAAAGATATGATTATCGCAAGCGGATTCAATGTTTATCCACGCGAGGTTGAAGAAGTCCTATATGAACATCCAGCTATTCAAGAATGTATCGTAGCAGGTGTACCGGATCCATATCGTGGTGAAACAGTTAAAGCGTATATTGTTTTAAAAGAAGGATATTCCATAACGGAAACAGAATTAGATACGTATTGCAGAAAACAGCTTGCTGCATTTAAAGTTCCAAAGCATTATGATTTCCGCGAAGATCTACCTAAAACAGCAGTAGGTAAAATACTGCGCAGAACATTAGTGGAAGAAGAACGAAAGAAATTAACGGAAGTTCAGAATTCATTAAAAAGTTCGTAACAAAATGCTTGACTATAAACCAAAAGAATATTAACATGAAAATATGAATGAATAGTCATTCATATTTTCTTTTTGGTGGTGAATCATTGATGAAGCGAACTAAACCTAAATATAAACAAATAGTAGACGCTGCGGTAATTGTTATTGCGGAGAACGGTTACCATCAAGCGCAAGTCTCAAAAATAGCTAAAGAAGCTGGAGTGGCGGATGGGACCATTTATTTGTACTTTAAAAATAAAGAAGACATCCTAATATCTGTATTCAGAGAAAAAATGGCGATTTTCGTAGAAAATATTAAAGAAATATTAAAAACAGATCTTCCAATTGCACAAAAACTGGAATTAGTTGTGGAAAATCACTTCAAAGTACTGCAAGAAGATCCTCATTTAGCGATCGTCACACAATTGGAACTCAGACAGTCAAATAAAGAACTGCGATTCCAAATCAATAATGTGTTGAAAGAATATATGGTTTTGTTGGATACTTTGCTTGAAGAAGGGGTAGAGAATGGAGAGTTATCTCCCGATCTAGACCTTAGACTAGCAAGGCAGATGCTATTTGGCACTATGGACGAAACGATTACCTCTTGGGTGATGAACGAACAGAAGTTTAATTTAGTCAGCCTAGCACCTAAAGTTAGCAATATGCTATTGCATGGCTACGAACAACAGTAAGCATTGTATTAAAGGAGAGATAGTAGATGACATTGATTAACTTGGAAAAGGATGGACATGTCGCATTAGCAAAAATTGATCACCCGCCAGCTAATGCTTTATCTTCAAAATTGATTGAGGAAGTGGATCAGTTGTTAACTAGCGTAGAGCACGACGACGATGTTCGTGTTGTGGTTCTATATGGTGAAGGCCGATTCTTCTCAGCAGGTGCAGACATTAAAGAATTCACAACAATTGACACTGGAGCAGCGTTCTCGCAGCTTTCTAGTAAAGGACAAGAAGTTTTCGAGCGTCTTGAAAATTTCCCTAAACCTGTAATCGCTTCCATTCATGGAGCCGCACTTGGTGGCGGTTTAGAGCTTGCTATGGCTTGCCATATCCGTTTAGTTACGAAGAGTGCAAAACTGGGATTGCCTGAATTGCAATTAGGTCTCATTCCTGGATTTGCAGGAACGCAGCGTTTACCACGTTTGGTCGGTGTAGCCAAAGCAGCAGAAATGATGTTGACGAGTGATCCGATCACAGGAGAAGACGCAGTACAGTGGGGGCTTGCGAATCATGCATATTCAGAAGAAGAACTTTCGGCAGAAACATTGAAGTTTGCGAAGAAGATTTCAGCAAAGAGCCCGATTGCAATGAAACATGCATTACGCATGCTTTCCTTCTCAAAAGACCCGTCGTTCTATGAAGGTGTGGAAGAAGAAGCTAAGTCATTTGGAGCAGTATTCGTCTCTGAAGATGCAAAAGAAGGTATTCAAGCATTTATTGAAAAGCGTCAACCTACATTTACTGGGAAGTAATTATCAAAAAAGGAGGTTCTATTAATGAACATTTATGCATTAGTAAAAAGAACATTTGATACGGAGGAAAAAATTTCAATCTCAAACGGTGCCATTGCTGAAGATGGCGCAGAATTCATCATAAATCCATACGATGAGTACGCAGTGGAAGAAGCTATTAAACTACGTGATGAACACGGTGGGGAAGTAACTGTACTATCAATCGGTAACGAAGATTCCGAGAAACAATTGCGAACTGCATTGGCAATGGGGGCAGATAAAGCAGTACTCATCAATATTGAGGACGACATTGATGATATCGACGAATACACTTCTGCAAGAGTCATTGCGGATTACTTAAAAGATAAAGATGCTGATCTAATTCTGGCGGGTAACGTAGCAATCGATGGCGGTTCAGGACAAGTGGGACCACGTGTTGCAGAATTATTAGGCATTAACTATGTCACGACAATTACTGAATTAACGATAGATGGAACGAACGCAACAGTTGTACGAGACGTAGAAGGGGATTCAGAAACTATTGAAACATCCTTGCCGATTCTCGTAACAGCACAACAAGGTCTAAACGAACCACGCTATCCTTCATTGCCAGGTATTATGAAAGCAAAGAAAAAACCTCTTGAAGACCTAGAGTTCGATGATCTGGACCTAGAGGAAGAGGATGTAGAAGCGAAGACGGAAACAAAAGAAGTCTTTTTACCACCTGCGAAATCAGCGGGGCGTGTACTTGAAGGTGAGCCAGCAGATCAGGCAGCTGAACTTATAAAATTATTGCGTAACGAAGCGAAAGTAATTTAATTCATATAGAGAACCGTACTTAGGAGGGACTACATTATGTCAAAGAAAATGTTGGTTTTAGGTGAAGCGCGTGATGGAGAACTACGTAACGTATCATTTGAAACAATTGCAGCAGCAAAGAATATTTCAGGCGGCGGAGAAGTTGTCGCTGTTCTTATAGGGGATCAAGTTCAGTCGCTTGGCGAAGAAATGATTCATTATGGAGCAGACCGTGTAGTAACGGTTGAACATCCGCATTTGAAGCACTATACACCAGATGGATTTGGCCAAGCGTTCCTTGCAGTGTACGAAGAAGAATCCCCAGACGGTGTCGTATTTGGACATACAGCCATGGGGAAAGACTTATCACCGAAAATTGCAAGTAAGCTTGGAACTGGATTAATTTCAGATGTTACAAAAATCGAAGGAGAAGGCGACGATGCAGAATTCATCCGCCCGATCTATTCTGGTAAAGCATTTGAACGAGTGGAAATTAAAGAAGGGTTGCAATTTATCACAATCCGGCCGAACAACATCGAGCCATTAGCGCATGATGCTAGCCGCTCAGGTGACGTAACAGCGAAAAGCGTGGAAATCACGAATCTTCGCTCTGTCATCAAAGACGTAGTACGTAAATCAACAGAAGGCGTTGATTTATCTGAAGCGAAAGTAATCGTAGCAGGCGGCCGTGGCGTCAAAGGACCTGAAGGATTTGAGCCTTTAAAAGAATTGGCAAATCTTCTAGGTGGTGCAGTCGGTGCTTCACGTGGGGCATGTGACGCAGACTACTGCGACTATTCACTACAGATTGGTCAAACGGGTAAAGTCGTTACACCGGACTTGTATATTGCAGCTGGAATTTCTGGAGCCATCCAGCACGTAGCAGGTATGTCCAACTCGAAAGTCATTGTGGCAATCAATAAAGATCCAGAAGCGAACATCTTTAAAATTGCGGACTACGGTATCGTAGGTGACATCTTCGAGATTATCCCCATCATGATCGAAGAAATTAAAAAGATTAAAGTCAGCTAATGAATGGGTACAGGCATTTTTTTAGCCCCTTCTATACCTCCATGATATAATACGAATATAGTTAAAGACTAAGGAGGAAATAAGAATGGCAATTATTAATGCAACTGATTCGAACTTTGCTGAAAATGTAAAAGAAGGCGTAGTACTAGTGGACTTTTGGGCACCTTGGTGTGGTCCTTGTAAAATGATCGCTCCTGTACTAGAAGAACTTTCAGGTGAACTAGAAGGAAAAGCGAACATCGTAAAAGTAAACGTGGACGATAACCAAGAAACTGCTAGCCAGTTTGGTATCATGTCGATCCCAACACTTCTTCTCTTTAAAGACGGGGAAGTAGCTGAGAAAGTAGTAGGCTTCCAACCGAAAGAAGCACTTGCACAACTAGTCGAAAAACACGCATAAATACAAGAGACCGGGCCGCAGAGCAGCCCGGTTTTTTAGTAGGTGAAAATAATGAATGAAATAATTGAACATAAACTTTCGATCCTCCCCGAATTGCCGGGTTGCTATTTAATGAAGGATCGTCAAGGTACAGTCATTTATGTAGGGAAAGCAAAAGTATTGAAAAACCGTGTGCGTAGCTATTTCACGGGTTCCCATGATGGCAAGACACAGCGATTGGTCGGAGAAATAGAGGATTTTGAATATATAGTTACCAATTCTGAAATTGAAGCATTAATTTTGGAATTAAACATGATAAAGAAATACGATCCAAAATATAATATCATGCTAAAAGATGACAAAACATATCCTTACTTGAAAATCACGAACGAACGTCATCCGAAATTGATCATTACACGAAAAGTTAATAAAAAATCAGGTAAATATTTTGGACCCTATCCAAACGCTAGCGCAGCCCATGAAACGAAAAAATTACTGGACCGCTTATATCCGTATCGTAAATGTCAAAGTATTCCTACACGCGCGTGTTTGTATTATCATATCGGTCAATGTCTGGCGCCTTGCATTAAAGAGGTACCTGCTGATGCGTATACTGAAATGATTGCAGACATTACACGATTCCTTAATGGCGGCTATAAAGAAGTCAAAAAGGAACTTCAGCAAAAAATGAACAAAGCTGCGGAAGAATTAGAATTTGAACGTGCGAAGGAATATCGTGATCAAATTACCAATATTGAAACCGTTATGGAAAAGCAGAATATGAATGCGAATGATTTTACAGATCGTGATATTTTTGGCTATGCAGTGGATAAAGGTTGGATGTGTGTGCAGGTGTTCTTCGTTAGACAAGGTAAGATGATAGAACGGGATGTCTCTATTTTTCCGGCCTATCGAGATCCGGAAGAGGAATTACTAACATATCTGGGTCGTTTCTATGGAGAAGCTCAACATTTATTGCCAAAAGAAGTACTTCTGCCGGAAACTGTTGATTTTGCATTAGCAGATCAACTACTCGATACGAATGTGTTGATACCACAACGTGGAAAGAAAAAAGAACTTGTCAAACTGGCCGTCAAGAATGCGTCTATTGCATTGAATGCTAAATTCCAAATTATTGAACGCCAAGAAGAACGTACAATTGGTGCCTGTGAAGAACTTGGGGAAGCGATGAACATCAGTACACCTCTTCGCATCGAAGCTTTCGATAACTCGCATACACATGGCGTGGAACCAGTATCCGCGATGATATCATTTGTAGATGGAAGACCCAATCGAAAAGATTACAGAAAATATAAAACTAAAACTGCTGCAGCGCATGATGACTATGGTGCGATGCGTGAAGTGGTTAGGCGACGCTATACACGTGTTTTAAAAGATCAGTTGCCTTTACCCGATTTAATTGTCATTGATGGTGGGAAAGGACAGATGGAAATCGCACGTGAAGTGCTAGAAGATGAACTCGGACTTTCCATCCCGATAGCCGGACTGGCAAAAGATGATAAACATAATACAGCGCAGTTGCTGTACGGTCATCCGCCGCAGATTGTCCCGTTGAAGAAAACGAGTGAAGCTTTTTACTTGCTTCAACGCGTCCAAGATGAAGTCCATCGATTTGCTATTACGTTCCATAGACAGAGGCGGGGGGCATCTTCACTGACTTCATCACTTGATGGAATTGAAGGTGTAGGACCAAAACGTAAACAGCAATTATTGAAACATTTTAAAACAGTGAAAGCCATACGCGAGGCAACACCCGAACAATTAAAAGAAGCAGGTATGCCAAAGAAAGTAGCGGAAGAGCTGCTCGCTCATTTCCAACAACCTGAGGAGTCTGAAAAAGCCCTTGACTGAATAAAGTCAAGGGGCTTTTATTAGTATGTAGTGTTAAGTTATCAGATTACGGATAGATGTTTGATTTTCGCCACAATTTATCCGAATAGTCAGTAATTTTTTCGGGGACGGAAAATGCATAAATAAATGAGTGGTGTAATGGAGACAAAAGATAGGAAAAACTCTCAAACCCTAACTCCTGTAGGATTCATGCAATGTCAAGCATTGTCGGATCATAGGAGAAAGTGATGTGTTATTCGACGTTTTTAGAAAAATCATAATCTACTATGAAAAGTACACAGCGTCTTGACCTGTCCAATACAGAGGAGTACAATATACATGTTATCATATTGTACCATGAAGAGAGGTACTGGTGAATGTGGACTAGATAGAGAACCGCATCACTACAGTATAATCTCAGAAATAAGGGAGGGTAAAAGACTTGTCGAAAGAAACAGATTTTTTCTTACGCCGTCTACATTCGTTGCTTGGTGTAATTCCAGTTGGACTTTTTGTTGCCCAACACTTAGTAATTAACCATTTTGCAACGCGCGGTGAGGAAGCATTCAACACAGCATCTAATTTTATGGGGAACTTGCCGTTTGTATTTTTCCTGGAATGGTTTATTATTTACATTCCACTCATGTTCCACGCGTTTTACGGAGTGTACATAGCTTTCTCAGCAAAATACAACGTGGGACATTACAGTACTTTCCGTAACTGGATGTTCACGCTCCAACGGTTCACGGGCGTATTCCTTGTCATCTTCATTGCATGGCATGTATACGAAACTCGTATTCAAAAAGCTCTTGGAGCCGAAGTAGACTTCAACATGATGGTCGATATTTTGTCGAATCCACTTATGCTTGTATTCTATATCCTAGGTGTTGTATCTGCTACTTTCCACTTAGCAAACGGATTATGGTCTTTCTGTGTTACGTGGGGAATTGCACAATCACCACAATCACAAAAAATCGTATCTTACATCACAATCGTTATATTCTTAATACTTTCTGTAATTGGAATTCAAGCACTTCTAGCTTTTGTGTAAAAAACTAACTAACTAATGAAATTATGTATAATTGAGGAGTGACACAATAATGGCAAAAGGCAGATTGATTGTCGTCGGTGGAGGACTAGCTGGACTAATGGCTACCATCAAATCAGCGGAAGCTGGTGTACCGGTTGACTTGTTCTCGCTAGTACCAGTAAAACGTTCCCACTCCGTATGTGCCCAAGGCGGCATTAACGGTGCTGTAAATACGAAAGGTGAAGGCGACTCCGTCGACATTCACTTTGATGATACAGTTTATGGTGGGGACTTCCTAGCGAATCAAAAACCAGTACAAGCAATGACGGCAGCAGCTCCTGGAATTATCCACTTATTGGATCGTATGGGTGTTATGTTTAACCGCACGCCAGAAGGTCTATTGGATTTCCGTCGTTTCGGTGGTACACTTCACCACCGTACAGCGTATGCAGGTGCAACAACTGGACAACAGTTACTTTATGCTCTTGATGAACAAGTGCGTTCTCACGAGGTATCAGGACTTGTACAAAAATACGAGCACTGGGAATTCCTTGGAATTATTAAAGATGAAGAAGGTACGTGCCGTGGGATCAAAGCTCAAAACTTGAAGACGATGGAAATTCAAGCGTTCAAAGCGGATGCTGTCATCATGGCAACAGGCGGCCCTGGTATTATTTTCGGTAAGTCCACAAACTCTGTGATCAATACAGGTTCTGCGGCTTCCATCGTATACCAACAAGGTGCAAAATATGCAAACGGAGAATTTATTCAAATTCACCCAACAGCGATTCCAGGAGACGACAAGCTTCGTCTAATGAGTGAATCTGCACGTGGTGAAGGTGGACGAGTGTGGACGTATAAAGATGGAAAACCATGGTACTTCTTGGAAGAAAAATATCCGGACTATGGTAACCTAGTTCCACGGGATATTGCGACACGTGAAATCTTTGACGTGTGTGTAAACCAAAAACTAGGTATCAACGGTGAAAACATGGTGTATTTGGATCTGTCCCATAAGGACCCGAAAGAACTTGACATTAAACTTGGTGGAATCATCGAGATTTATGAAAAGTTCACGGGAGATGATCCGCGTAAATTGCCGATGAAAATCTTCCCGGCTGTTCACTACTCAATGGGTGGACTATGGGTTGACGATCACCAGCAAACAAGCATCCCAGGCCTATTCGCAGCAGGCGAATGTGATTACTCACAGCATGGTGCAAACCGTCTAGGTGCTAACTCTTTGCTATCTGCTATCTACGGCGGAATGGTCGCAGGACCAAACGCAATCGATTATATGAAGCATCTAAAGCGTACAGCTGATGAACTTCCTGCAACGATCTTCGAAGATGCAGTGAAAGAAGAGCAACAAAAATGGGAAGACACTCTTAAGATGGATGGTACAGAGAATGCGTACATTCTTCACAGAGAGCTTGGCGAATGGATGACTGACAACGTAACGGTTGTTCGTTTCAATGATAAATTGAAGCAGACAGACGAGAAAATTGTCGAGTTACTTGAGCGTTATGAAAATATTAATATTACGGATACACAGCAATGGTCTAACCAAGGAGCTATTTTCACACGTCAGTTGAAAAACATGCTATATCTAGCACGTGTTATCACTTTAGGTGCATTGAATCGTGATGAGAGTCGTGGCGCGCACTACAAGCCGGACTTCCCGAATCGTGACGATGAGAACTTCTTGAAAACAACAATTGCGGAATTCGATGGAGTCTCTGCACCAATTATTTCATATGAAGAGGTAGATACATCTATCATTCCTCCACGTATCCGTGATTATTCAGCGAAGAAAGGAGATTGACAAAAGTGAGCGAACAACAAACAGCAACTGCTACAAAAACTGTCGTGTTTGACATTCATCGTCAAGATACTGCCACTTCAAGCCCATATGTGGAAAGATTTGAAGTTCCATATCGCCCGAATATGAACGTAATTTCGGCTCTAATGGAAATCAGACGTAACCCAGTAAATGCCAAAGGTGAAAAAACGACGCCTATTAACTGGGATATGAACTGTTTGGAAGAAGTCTGTGGTGCATGTTCAATGGTTATAAACGGTCGCCCTCGTCAGTCATGTACTGCGCTGGTTGATCAGTTAACACAACCTATTAAACTTGAGCCTATGCGTACATTCCCAGTCGTTCGTGACTTAGTTGTTGACCGTGAATTCATGTTCGATTCGTTAAAGCGTATTAAAGCATGGGTTCCGATCGATGGTACGTATGATCTTGGTGAAGGTCCTCGTATGCCTGAGCGCAAGCGTCAATGGGCATATGAATTGTCTAAATGTATGACTTGCGGGGTATGTCTAGAAGCTTGTCCGAACGTAAACGACAAGACGAACTTCATGGGTCCTGCATTAATGTCACAAGTACGTCTATTCAATGCCCATCCGACGGGTGCAATGAACAAAGATGAGCGTTTGGCTACTGTTATGGGAGACGGAGGAATCACTGAGTGCGGTAACTCACAAAACTGTGTAGTTGCTTGCCCTAAAGGAATTCCATTGACGACTTCAATCGGTGCAATTGGTAGAGCAACGACGATCCAAATGTTCAAAAACTTCTTCGGAAGTGACCACCAAGTAGATTAATTTCTATAAACGAAGCTGTCCAAGAAGTCTATGACTTCCTGGACAGTTTTTTTGATGTTTATAGCTCGTAGACTATGTAAGAAAGCTTCAGATTTCTTCTTTGGAAAATGTCCATCACCAATCTTCAATCCCTAGTAGTCATAAATTGAATTTGCGCCGTCAGAATTATAATAAATGTTATTTGACGTAAATGTATATTTTGATATACTGAAGAAATGAATAATCATTCATTATGAAGGGGTGCATGTAAATGAGAGAGAGTTATATTGATAATTTAGAGGAATGGATAGAAGGTTTTCATTTTCATGCGGAAGTTACAGTCCGTTTTTCTGAGACGGATATGTATGGACATTTAAACAACACAAAAGTCTTTGCATATTTTGAGTATGCTAGAATTGAATTTTTGAAACATCTACACCATATGGACAAGTGGGTGGATCCAAAGGGCAAAACTATTCCAATAGTGGCGGATTTACAATGTGATTTTGCGAAGCAAGTGTACTTTGACGAAAAGCTACAGATCTATGTAAAGGCTAATTCCATGGGCACGAGTTCAGTTGATTTGCATTATATGGCTAAGAATGAACGCAATGAAATGGTCTTCACAGGTAGAGGTGCTATCGTTCAAGTTGGAAAAGGTGATGGAATGCCTGTTGCATGGACAGAAGAAGAAAAACAGATGTTTCTCGAAAACTCGTAAAAGCCTACACAGCCGCCCCTATCCTTACATATCCTAAGGGGAAAGCGTAAAGAGGAGGGGCGCATCTTGGATGAAATGCAAAACCGTTCTTTATTAACAAATCGGGAACGACAAATTTTCACTTTGCTGGTAGACGATTTTACAACAAAAGAAATTGCTGGACAGCTGACCATTAGTGAGAAAACCGTACGAAATCATATTTCGAATACGATTCAAAAATTGGGCGTGTCAGGCAGAGCACAGGCTATCGTTGAATTATTGCGATTGGGAGAATTACAGCTAAACTAAAAATGATAGCTTGCTTACGATAGTAGATTAATTTTGTGCAATTGGTGTCAATTACTTCTTTTCTAGCCTATAACCGAAGGAAAAAATGTTGCGTTCATCAATGAAAACGGTACAATGAAAAGATAGGACTCATTTCAGGGAGCTGATTTTTTGTTGAATGAACAGAAAAACGTACCAACTGATATCGTAACGATGGAAAAAGACTTGCGATACATTGCGTCCATCATTAAAGAACAAGGTCGGAAAATATTAAAGAACTCTACTATTACACCTCCTCAATTCAGCGCTCTTCAATGGTTGTTGGAACATGGTGATATGACCATCGGTGATCTATCCAATAGAATGTTCCTAGCTTTCAGCACCACGACGGATTTAGTAGACAGAATGGAAAATAGTCAACTAGTGAAGCGAGTGCGGGATGAAAAGGATCGTCGGGTGGTCCGTGTCCATTTATTACCTGAAGGGATACGGATTATTGAAGAGGTCATACAGAAGAGACAAGAGTATTTACAAGATGTTCTTGCCGATTCAAATGAGCAAGAAATTCAGCGGTTTTCAGAATTGCTGGCTACACTACATGAACAGATGACAAGAGATTGAGGGATTACATTGAATGCACCTATTGGAGTAATTGATTCGGGGGTCGGTGGACTGACAGTTGTAAGAGAGTTACGCCACCACTTACCGAATGAACCTATTATTTATATTGGCGATGATGCACGTTGTCCGTATGGTCCTCGACCTGCGGAAGAAGTGTTGCAATTTACGATGGATATGGTCAACAGTCTGGCACAAATGGGTATAAAATTGCTGGTGATTGCGTGTAACACTGCGACTGCTATAGCGCTAGAAGACGTACGGAAGAAATTTGATTTTCCTATTGTCGGTGTTATTAAGCCCGGGGCCAGAGCAGCTGTCAACGCGTCGCAAACAGGTGAAATTGCCGTGCTTGGTACAGAAGGCACCGTGAACAGTAAAGCATATGATCAGGCGATACAAGCTCTAAAAAAGGAAGCGAAAGTCTATTCACTTGCGTGTCCGGAATTCGTGCCAATCGTTGAAAGTGGAGAATATCGCGCACAGGCGGCAAGGGATATAGTCGATAAGACATTACAGCCTTTGCATAACTACTCGTTTGATTCTGTAATACTTGGCTGTACGCATTATCCATTATTGCAAGAACATATTGAAGCGCATTTCTCCAATCAAAAGAATGTTATTTCTTCAGCGGCGGAGACTGTGATTGACGTTGAAGGGATTCTTAAAGCTAAGCAATTACAATCTGTTTATGCTAAAGAGCCAATATTTTATACAACAGGCTCAACAGAAAAATTTCAGGCCATCGTTGAGGATTGGCTTGCCATTCCCCAGCCAGACGTACGCAAGTTGACTTTTTAGTATATGGCAGTGCCCGAAAACTGTACATTGTTTTCGGGTTTTTGCTGTGAATATGGTAAGATGGATTGATTGTAGACTTGATGAGCAGGTCACACCAAATAGATGAGTCAAAACGGAGGAAATTGTATGCGACATGATGGAAGAGCAATAGAAGATATTCGTACAGTAACGATAGAGAAAGATTATTTGATACACCCAGAGGGTTCCGTACTGATTTCAGTAGGCAATACTAAAGTGATTTGTACAGCGACGATTGAAGATCGAGTACCGCCGTTTATGCGTAATAGTGGAAAAGGGTGGATATCCGCTGAGTACTCCATGTTGCCACGCGCCACAGGACAACGGACAATCCGTGAATCATCCCGCGGTAAAGTAGGTGGTCGTACAATGGAAATCCAGCGTTTGATTGGACGGGCTTTGCGTGCAGTCGTTGATTTGGATGCTATTGGAGAGCGTACGATTTGGATTGACTGTGATGTCATTCAAGCAGACGGTGGAACGCGAACATCATCCATTACAGGTGCATTCGTTGCGTTAGTCATCGCTGCGAATAAATTGCAAATCGAAAAGCAACTGCCCGTTTTCCCAGTTCGTGATTTCCTAGCAGCTACAAGTGTGGGGAAATTGGCTGACGGTCAATTGATCACAGATCTCGATTATGTAGAAGATTCTTCGGCAGATGTGGATATGAATGTTGTCATGACGGGACAAGGCCAATTCGTTGAACTCCAAGGGACAGGCGAAGAAGCTACTTTTTCTCGTGCGGAAATGAATGATTTATTGACATTAGCTGAATCGGGAATCGAACAACTGATTGCCATTCAAAGAGAAGTATTAGGTGAGTTAGCAGATAAGATTGGACAACAGGCAGGCGAAGCACAATGAAAGAAGTGTTAATCGCAACGAATAATAAAGGGAAGGCAAAAGACTTTGAAGTTCTCTTTCGTCCTTTAGGTATTACCGTGATGACGTTGCAAGATATCGGAGAATCAATTGATGTAGAAGAAACCGGTACCACTTTCGTTGACAATGCCATACTGAAAGCCGAGACCGTTGCAAATTTACTGGGGAAAATAGTAATTGCGGATGACAGTGGGCTGGAAGTGGATGCATTAAATGGTGAGCCAGGTGTCTACTCTGCGCGCTATGCAGGCGAGCCTTCGGACGATGAAGCGAATATCGATAAGTTGCTAGCTAAACTTTCAGGAGTACCTAAAACAGCGCGTCAGGCACGTTTTCGATGCATTCTGGCAATTGCAGGATCAGGTGTCGAGACAACTACTTATTCTGGTAGCTGTGAAGGTTTTATTACAGAACAACGACAAGGAACGAATGGGTTCGGCTATGATCCGATATTTTATGTGCCTAGTAAAGAAAAAACAATGGCAGAATTATCTGCAGAAGAGAAAAGTGCGGTCTCTCATCGAGGGGCAGCTTTAGCTGAGTTAAAAGAACAGCTACCAAAATTTATTACGCGGATTGGTGAGATAAAATGAAGCTAATTGTTTTAAGTGATTCACATGGCGACGTAAATACAGTGGAGCAAGTTACATCATTGCAAGCGGACGCAATATTCCATTGTGGCGACAGCGAATTATCGGCAAAAGATCCATTGCTCAATGGAATCCATATTGTTCGTGGTAACTGTGATCGAGATGATCTATTCCCAGCGTCCATTGTTCAGAAAGTGGACGATGAGACTGTATTTGTCGTCCACGGCCATGAACACGACGTTAAGCGCTCTATGCTGACTCTTTCCTACGCAGCAGCTGAACAGCAAGCCACCATTGTATTATTCGGACATTCCCATTTGTATGGGGCGGAGATGATCGACGATGTGCTTTTTGTTAATCCGGGAAGCACGACGCAACCACGTGGCGGTAGGAAAGCTACCTACGCAGTCATCGAAATAGCCGATGCTCATACTGTGAGTTTTCACAGTATGAATCACGACTTACTAGACCAAATCATTTTAAATAAATAGTTTTAAGAAATAGTGTTGACTTTTGTTTAGGTTATGCATATAATAGTTCTTGTGCCTGTGGTTGCAGGTGTTTGTCTCAGTAGCTCAGCTGGATAGAGCAATGCCCTTCTAAGGCATCGGTCGGGGGTTCGAATCCCTCCTGGGACGTAATATGCATGTTTTTAAACAACATAATAACATTAAGAAACCTCTTCAAACGTTGATGCGACAATGTTTGAGGGGGTTTTCTTTTTCATGAAGCGTAGCATTGAATACATGTGAATATATAAATTTACAACACAAACGCTACACATTACTACACCGCATTTGATTGCATTTCCGTTATGATCCGTACAGATTTTTCTTCTTCTTCTTTTCTCATTTCTTTTAAAACATGTGAGTAATATTTGAGCGTCGTTTCCACATCTTTATGGCCTGCACGTTCAGAAACAAATTGAACCGATACACCTTTATATAGTAAAACAGAAATATGAGTATGTCGTAATCCGTGAATAGTGATCGGGTCGATCTTTAAACTTTTCAGTGTGTTTCGTAATAATTTGTTAATCGCTTCATTGGACAATGTGCCTTTGCTGGATTGTGGATTGAAAAATACTGCACCGTGTACATTGGTTGGTAACTTTTGAAAAAGGTTTTTGAATATTTCCATTGTCACTTTATCCACTGCAACATCTCGTTTAGATTGCGTATTTTTAAGTGGAGCAAAACCCGTACCCTTTTTGTAATCCCAGGCTTGCCGAACGTGAATGACACCCTTTTTAAAATCAAAATCAGATCGTTTCAATCCACATAATTCAGCGAATCGCATTCCTGTTGTTGCCGCCAGTAATAAAATGTAATAGCCTAAACTTTTATCTAGCCGTTTCTTTAATTCTTTAATCAACATAACGCTTTCCTCGTAATTCAAATGTCTTTCTTCAGATGTTTTGGATTCCACTTTACTATTAAACTCCACACCGCGTGTGAAATCTACTCGTATTCGTCCTTCATCCACAGCATCTTTCACACAAGCGCGAATATGCGTGTTCAATTTGCGTATCGTCGCATAGGCGCGAGTCTCACCGTATTCATTCAGAAAACGTTGATATTTCCGCTTAGTCATATCTTGTAAGGTAATCCCGCCTAATTCTTCTACAATCGTTTTATGGGTGTTCAGGTAGCGATTATAAGTGACTTCGGCCTTTGCAGATTTTAAATCTTTTACCCACACTTCGAAATAATCCGCGAAAATATCTTTATTGAGGACTGGGGAGACACCTTGGGCCAGTTCTCCTTCTATTATGTCAGCAGCTTTCTTCGCTTCTCCTTTTGTGCGGAATCCGCCTTTGCGTATAGGGGTATACTTACCTTCTGTATAACTGCTTATTGTATATTGCCAGGTCTTCCCACGTTGCTGAAATGTAGCCATATTAGTTTCTCCTTTCCTACTAAATGATTGGAACATTCGTTCTACTTATGATATATTAGCATTACCTAAAATGTCAAAATTTAAAAATATACATATTTTTGGGTGAAAGTAGGGTATAATTACAGTAAGCTATTCGGCTGACAGTCGGATACGAGCAGACCTTAGATCTACTCGTTATTGCTCACTTCGTTCCATTGGTATAAATCTTCGATCTGGCAATCTAAAATAACCGCGATGTTTTTGGCGACTTCCAATGACATCCCTTGCTTGTTTGTTACATATTTATTTACCTGTTGCTTGGTCACACTTAACTTAATTGCCAAATCATGCTGATTCATACCTTTACTTTCTAGGATTTCTCGAAGCAAGCATCTTCCGACTTTGTAAGCCAAATAGACACCCCACAAAAAATATTAAAGGCGGCGCTGTTATGAACAACGATGCGTTACAAACACTGGTGAGTTTCGTCCAACTTCTTAAAAATAAGAAATGTAAACCGCCTAGCCAAAGTTCAAAAATTAATCCTGATTCATCTTCTCGTAATACTCCACAGTAAAGCGTATGCTTTCCAAAAACTTTTCTCGATCCTCTCCCTGCATGGAGAGGGTTTTTTCTATTAAATCTTTTAGGAAATTCATTTCGTTTAATTCTAATCCGTCAGCCATTTGTAACGCACGTTCGAAATTATTGTTTTGATCTTCCACATTCATTTCAGGAAATAAATCATCTACTCTAATATCTAACGCTTTTGCAATGGCAAATAAAGCATCTTGTTCAGGTGAGATTGTGCCTGTTTCATAATTCGATATGGTGTTATTTTTTTTGCCTATCAACTCCCCGAGATCGTTTTGAGTAAGTTTCTTCTTTTTTCGGTAGTGTTTTATTTTACCGCCTACAAACTTCGCTAAATCATCTTCCTTCATTAGTACATCCTCCTTTCGGAATTAATTATACCATAGTATTATGCTGTTTAAAGAGATTTATTCCTTAAAAACGAAATAAATCGTTGACAGCTTCGGTAATAACGAATATAGTAGATTCATAGCAAACAGAGAGGAGGAAAGAACATGAAACAGTGGAACTTGATTCGCTTACGCAACGAAAGAGGTTTAAAGCAGAAAGACATGGCAAAGCTGTTGGATATAACGGTTGAATCGTATGGTTTGAAGGAACGCGGTCAGCATCAGTTCCGGATGGATGAAATGTTTTCAATCAGTCATTTTTTTCATATACCAATTGAAGATATTTTTTTACCTAGGAACTTCGGTAATAACGAAGTTTGTGGACCGTCAGAAAGTCAATGTTCACTTTGAACAAAACAACCATCAAAGGTTGCACTGAAAATATGGGCTAGAAAATTTCAGTAAATTACAGAATGGGGGTACAGCGATGCAACAACTTAACGTCAATCTCTCTATTGATATTCCATCAGATTACGTATTAATTTCAAAAATCGAATTGGAAGATTTGCAAAAAGAACAACTACTAGGAACCTACTGGACAATGAAAGACTTGGAGGTTCGGACAAGCAAAAAACAAGTATGGCTGAAAGAAAATCTACTCTATGTACCAAGATTAAAAGAGTCGTTAGATGTGAAGAATGGCGGTTTTGTTTATTACCCTAGTAAGTCGGGTGAAAAGTGGAGTTTTCAGGCTAGTGAAATGGCGAAGTTTCTGGACAAAAACTTTTGTTTGATATTCGGAGGGAAGTGATCTGAATGACGGATTATGAATATCTACTAATCTGCACGATCATGCTTCCAATTGTTGCGTTCATGATTGGTCGTCTGTGGGAACACGCAGGACACGAAATTAAAAATGAGGAGGATTTATCTAATGGAAAATAAACAAGGTCGTAAATCAATGCAAGACTGGCAGGAAATGACGGATGCGTTAACAGCTCGTGTATATAAAAGTGGGTTTAATGCAGGGTATGACGCGGCAAAGGATGAGACACCGGATGTAGCGACGGTTGTAACTAATCTGGTTAATCATTACACAAATCACGAGTTGTCCGCGATTGTAGATGATCTTCAAACTGCCTTGCATTACAGATGGGAGAAAACGCAGAACGAACAACGCGCGGAATTGATTCAGCGGGCTAGGGAGTTTGTGGAGGGACAGAGGGTGGTTCGGAAAGGAAAGAAAGTTTATATCTCACCTGGTTACGTAGGATTTTGGTGCAGTGCCGACTTCGTTGTAAATGCAGATAAAAGAACTGTCGTCTGTTTGCTGAAAAGTGCAAGTGACAACGTCAGAAGTAAAGGCATCGCCAAATGCATGCCAGGCGAAGTATTCAACGCTGAAATCGGTAAAGCTATCGCACTAGCAAGAGCATTGGAGATTGATGTTCCAAAAGAGTTTATGCAAGCGGTACAACCAGATGAATGGGCTGTAGGTCAAATTGTGACGTTCCCAGCAGGCGACAGCAATCATATGAAATTAAATTATCAAATTGATTCTGTTTCCGAGACAGTAAACAACCTAATTAAATTATTTGAACGTGGTAAAGCAAGCGCAGATTTAACGGATTCTATGATTCATGAGCTACCAATCATCGACGATACCAACGCTCAATACGAGGTGACAACATGATAACCAGTATCTGCATAGCGCCAGTAGATAAACCGGAAATCGCATTTGCCGAATTACATGAAACTTGGACAAGCGAAGGTGGGGCATGGCGTGTGGAGGCAAAAGTAGAGAGTGTGGAAAGCTTGCCAAAATATAAAGTCCGTACCGTGACTATTTACAAGCGTAATAAACACACATTGCAATATACGCGGTTACGTCCAGACAGTGATATACGCATACCACAGACGGTGCTTAATAAATATGACGAGTTTGTGAGTTTAGCAAGTGAGGTGAGATAGATGTTTGACACATCCAATAGACCGTTTATCAACGGCAATCCAGAGTTCTGGACAACAGGTATTAAAATCGAGCCTGACGGCAGAAAACGATACAAATGCAGCTACATTTGCGAGTGTGGACATAGAGGGAAGCGTTATATTCCGCTCGGCACGGATCACGTCACTTGTCACTCGTGCGAATATCATAATCATGTTGAGCCGGCCGGACCTATTGATCTCTATGGTCTTCCGAAAAGAGATCGTCACGGAAACTTTTATACAGCTATTTCTAGGAGGTGGTGAGGAAAATGGAAATCATGAACGCGAAGGACATGCAGAAAATTACGGAGTTCGGGAAAGAGGAATTCGAAAAGGCTGTAATTAGTGGTTTGTTATTCAAAGATATTGTTTCTTTTGTAGAAAATTCAGCGCTCGAAGGTTATCAAGCTTGCGTATGGACATTTGAAGCATAACACGAAAGAGAAATAAGAGTTATTGCGAAAAAACTTGAATCACTTGGTTACATTTGCGAATTCAAGAGCGAAAAGAAGAAAATTTTATTGGGATATTGTTTTCAACACAGTCTGGAAATCGAATGGAGAGATGAAAAAGATGAAGATTAAATTCAAAGACTTACAACTCAAAAACTTTAAAAGTCACCAGGATCTATCCGTAAACTTTGGCGAGCGCACGGAAATCACTGGTGACAATGCAAAAGGTAAAAGTTCCATTACGGAAGCTATTACATGGCTATTATACGGCACGGACGCAGTGGGTAGCAAACTGGATCCAACGCCAGTGACGTATGAAGCGGACTCGATCGGTGTCTATCTGACGATGTTGAAAGACGAAGAACTATTGACGTTTGGCCGAGAAGCCAACGGCACACGCAACAAATTCATTTTAGATGATGTACCGTCAAAAGCTACCGAATTCAATGAAGTGATAAACGAAATGCTTCCGAAAGATTTATTCCTTTCACTATATAACCCGAATCATTTTTTTACACTTCATTGGGAAAAGCAGCGGGAAATGCTTTTAAGCTACACGATTCCACCTGCAAATAAAGAAGTTTTTGCCCAGTTGCCAAAACCACAAGCAGAGAAATTAGCCGTTTTGGTTAAAAAACACTCACTGGAAGACATCAACAAGATTCATCGTGACAATAAAAATAAAAAAGATAAAGCCTATATTGCTGCACAAAGCCGGACGAAAACATTACAAGAACAATTGCAACAATACGGCTCTATGATCCCACTTGAATCGTTAAAGGTGGAAGTAGCGCAGTTAATCAAAGAACGTAATGAAAAAGAAAAACATACCGATGCAGCTGGCGATACAAACGGACGGATACGCGTTTTGCAAAGTCAAATTGACGGTTTAACAAAACAAATCGATAACGGCCGTTTAAATCATACAAATTTGAAACAAAGAGAAATCGACATGAGTTGTCATGCATGCGGTCAGGATTTAACCGCAGAATCAAAATCGACAGCAGAAGAAAATAAAGAAGCACAGTTGAAATCTATCGCGGCTAGTGTAAATCCACTGATCCAACAACGGAAAGAATTACGTGAAGAATTGGCAACCTTAACCCCAGTCGACGTATCTGCTGAACTCAAAGAAGGCATACAGACCCTTCAATCTAAAATCGTAGAAATCGAACGGCAGATTGACAAACATAAGCAACTTGAATATTTGGAAGCCGATATTGAGGCGGCCAAGACATCCGAAAAAGAAACGAAAGAATCGCTCAATGAATCCATCTTTATTTTAGATGCAATCAAAGCTTTTCATGCAAAAGAGGCCGAATTGCAAGCAGAAAAAGTACAAGGTCTATTCAAAAACTTGTCTATCAAACTATTTGATGTTGTGAAATCTTCTGGCGAACTAAAGCCGACATTCGAGATCCAAATGGACGGTAAAGACTACCGCAAACTATCACTGTCTGAATCTATTCGCGCAGGTCTTGAATTGCGTGACGTTTTATCGGAGCAGAGTGGCATTACAGCACCTTGCTTTGTTGATAACGCGGAATCTATTACGAAGTTTGACGAACCGAATGGGCAGCTTATTATCAGTCGGGTTGTCGCTGGACAAGAATTGAAAATTGAAAGTGAGGGAAAATAAATGGCGAAATTCACAGTGGAAGTTGAACTAGATTGGATAAATGAAGAAAACGTTGATGAGGAAATCAAGAAAGAAGTTATCGCAGGGTTGCAAAACCGCATTACTCGTAATATTGAAAGCAAAATCGAAGAGGAAATGAACGAACGTATTAAGGGAGAAGTTGAGAAAATCGTCGATTCATTTTTGAAACAAGTCACTACTGATAAAATATCAGAAATTCAGATTCCACATAAAGAAAGCTCATATAGTTCAAAGGTTGAAATGATACCTATATCGGTGTTTATCGGAAAACGCTTCGAAAGTGCTTTAACAGAAAAAACTCTTAATGAAAGAGGCGGAAAATACGATAGATACGACGATAGAGGCGGGAAATACTCCATCCTTGAATATTTAACAAAGGGATATATTGCAGAAGAACTGAACGGAAAAATAATTGGCATGATCCAGCAGGCGAAAAATCAAGCAGAAGAATCTTTGGTTAAAAATTTGGAACAGAACTTACAACAGCAGCTAAACGCGGATATGATCAAGCGATTGAATATCCCTCAATTACTACAAAATCTTCAAAGCACTATTGAACAGGAGGGGATCGAATGAAAGCACTAGGAATCATTCGTAAAATCGACAATCTTGGAAGATTAGTCATCCCTATGGAAGTAAGAAAAACACAAGGCTGGGAAGAAGGACAAGCAATAGAGTTTTTCATGAACGGCAATAAACTCGTCATCCAGTCTTACGAAGGTGAACGCAAGAAGGAGGAGGCGATCGGCAAGCTTGAAAAATTGCGCGACAGCATAGAGGTCGGCATTGGTCGGCAGGAAATGGATTCAGTCATTGATTATTTGAAAGGTGTGGATTGAATATGGAAATTAAGGAAATCCAAGTGGGCTTCACCTACACGAAAAACTTAGGAAACTTCGAAAATGTGAAAGTAGATGCTGGCGCTCGTTTCACAGTTGAGCCTGGCCAAGATATTGATCAATTGTATTCCAAGGCCTACCGCGAAATGAAACAACAAATAAAATTCGGACTCAATGAGTTTGGAAAGGGTGTATTTTAATGCAACAAAATCAACTAACTACTCAACAATCATTAACACCAGAAATTAACGAGGCATTCCAACCACAAGTATTAGACGTGATCCGCAACTCGTTTGCCCCAACGGCAAGTGATTCAGAATTTCTTTTGTTCGCTCACAAAGCAGCTTCATACAATTTGGATCCATTTAAAAATGAAATCTTCTTTATTAAATATGGAAATACAGCGCGTATACAATTTGCCGCAGAAGCGTACTTGGCTAAAGCGCGTGAGCAAGAAGGTTTTCAGCCACCAGATACCCAGATGGTCCATGAAAACGACGAATTCAAAATTTCGATGAACAAGGAAACAAAAGATATGGAGGTAGAGCTTCATGAGATTGGGTTCCCCCGTGGAAAGATCATCGGTGCTTACTCTATCGCGTACCGTGATGGCCATCGTCCGGTGACTATCGTAATGGACATTAACGAGGTCTCACACATGTTCACGGGCCAGAATAAAGACAACTGGAATAAATGGACAAGCGACATGTTTGGTAAGCATGTGCAACAACGTGCGTTAAAACGTCAGTACGGTCTTGAATTCGACGATATTACTATTCCGCAAAATCAAGGTGTCGTTACTCCTGGAAATCGACAACCAAAAGATGTTACGCCTAAACAGGAAGTAATTGATCAACCGCAACCGGATCAAAAAACAGAAAGTGATCATCTACGCGATGAGATCAATGCGAAATTTAAACAACTTGGCATCAACAGTAATAAAGAGGCTTCTGATTGGTTGCAACTAAACGCACCGAATATCAATCCAAAGACCGCGACAGAATCCGAAATGCTTGGCTTGATTCAGTTGCTTGTTATGAATATTGAAATGGCAGAGGTGCAGCAGGCACAGGAAGACGATGCAATGCTGTGATTCATAAAACGTGCCGCGGGCTTTTATGTTCGCGGTCCAGTAAGGAGTTGAAAGTTTTGAAAATAGATATTCTGGCAAGTGGATCTGCAGGCAACTGCATTGCAATAACAGTCGGGGAGAAAACTATTCTGATCGATGCCGGAATTGCGAAGACGAAGATTGAAAAAGCATTGATGAATGTCAATATCAGGCCGGATCAAGTAGAAGCTGTTTTTATTACACATGCACATGGTGATCATGTTAAAGGTTTGCCATTCGCTAATAAATACGGGATTCCGGTTTATGCTGGGGCGGATGAATGGGAAAGTATCAAAAGCGTTGACGATGATTTGAAGTGTTCGGCTTTTAAGGAAAACGGTGTTTATGAATCTTTTATGTTTGATATGGGTGAAATGGCAGTCATCCCATTCGGGGTGCATCATGACGCTCGTGAGCCATTAGGCTATAAGGTGTTGGCAGGCAATAAACAGGTCTCGATCTGTTTAGATACCGGGCACGTAGATGCTGCCATGCTGTCAGCAATGGCAGACAGCGATATTTATGTCATAGAATCAAATCACGAGCCGCGAATGGTTGAAGCGTCATCCTACCCAAACAGCGTCAAAGCTCGGATCATTTCGCACATCGGACACTTGAGCAACCATCAGACCGCGGAAGCACTTTCCAAACTTGTCCAGGGCAACGGCGAACAAATTTACCTGGTCCATTTAAGTGATAAAAACAATATGCCAGCACTTGCTGCAATGACAGTAAAGCGTGAACTGCTAAAAAAAGGACTGACAGTCGGCAAACACTACGAATTGGAGGTCGTTTAAATGTATCTACAAATACACACGGATGACATGAAAAATATTTCACAAGCACTTGCAAAATTACAGGAAGAAAATAAAGCGCTAAAAAGTATGATTGACGCTGAACGACTGCATAACACGATAAGTGAGGTTGCTGACCGTATTGACCGATGGCTTGAACGTCCGTATCAAGGCGTAAGCGAGCAACAGGATATAGAAAGGTTTGCAGAGGAAATCACCAGATACATTGACAGCCAATTGAGAACTTGAACAGGGTGAGTGATTATGGCAAATCCACAAACAGAATACGGTTATACACGGATTGCCAATGAAATCCTCGAAGAGATCATGAAATTAAATCTCAACGGCACACAGTTCCGACTGGTCATGGCAATCTGGCGTTATACCTACGGATTCCAAAGAAAAAGTCATGAGTTGTCGTATGCTTTTCTTTCCCAAGCAATCGGTGTTAAAGATAGAAAAACTATTTTTAGAGAATTGAAAAGCTTGATTGAAAGGAAAGTTATTTATGTCGCAGGAAACGGAAAAAGAGGAGTGAATATATTGTCTTTCAATAAAAATTATACAGAATGGACGGACTGTCCCCCAATTAGCCAACAGTCAGCACTGTCGGCTAATACACCAACAGAACTGTTGGCTACGTCGCCTACAGAACTGTTGGCTAATCTGCCACCTAAGAAAGAAAGAACTAAAGAAAAGAATAAAGATACTCGTCAAACCCAAAAGTATGACGAGGACAACACTTATTTTAAAATGGCAATCTACTTCCACAAACGAGTTTCCCAGGTAGCAAATGATGCAGGAATTGCCCATCTTATTAAAAAGTCGAATATGCAGACATGGGCAGACGATATGAGAAAGCTTGTCGAGATCGATATGGTGGACAAGCAGTTGGCCAGGAAAGTTATGGATTGGGTAACGGAAGATTCTTTTTGGCGAACCAATGTATTATCCGCTAAAAAGCTACGTGAGAAATTCATGGACTTGGCAATAAAAATGAATGCAGAAAAACAACCTATGCAACCAAAGAATATCTATGATCCGCGAGATAAAGAGATAGCTTTCCAACAGCACTTACAAAATGGAGGCGATCCGAATGAATTTGACTGGAGTCGATGAAATGTCAGACGCGGAACAGTCCGTATTAGGTGCTATCTTTCTGGACCCTAACGTGCTGGACGATATTCATTTTATCGAAGACCGTGATTTTCTCGATGTACGTCATCAACAAATCTTTCGGGTTGTTAAATGGCTTGATCAGCGCAGCAAACCAATCGACGTGACAACGGTAGCTGAAATGTATATCCAACATAATAGGAAGAGCGATTTGAGTATCAGTTATATTACACAACTTGCAGCAGGTGTACCTACTACTTCTAACATTGTTCATTATGCAAATATCATTCGTTCTAAAGCCATTAGAAGACGTGGCATGGTTGTCGCTGATCAGATAAAAGAATTAATCCATGAGGATTTCGATTCTGACGAACAATATTTCGCGAAAGTAGAATCTTTAATTACTGATATGCGACCAGAAGACAATGGAAAAATGCAGAACTTTGCAGAAACCAGACGAGCGTATTTTGAACATTTACGTTCTCAAAACATTGACTACATGGAAACGAAATTCCCTAAATTCGATGGGTGGGCGCATGGATTATGGAGAGGTTGGCTATTTGTAAGTGCTGGCCGTCCATCCGTTGGTAAAACAGCTATGTTGTTGCAACGAGTAATAGGTGTAGCGCAATCTGGTCCAGTCCTTATCTGGTCACAAGAAATGGATGATAACGATTTAAAAGATCGGATGATCTCAAATATAACCGGAATTCCTTACGCAGCTATAACCAATAAAAGTCTGACGCCGAAACAATTAGGTTTTGTCGAAGAAGCCTATAACCAATTAGAGCGCCTGCCGCTTTATATACAAGATTCAAGTGGAGTGTCGATTGACGAAATTCGCGCAACGGCTAGAAGATTTAAACGACAATACGGTGAATTGGCCATGATTGCGGTGGATTACTTGCAAATCATGCATATCCCGCAAAAGAGCAATGAGACACGCGCTCAAGCAATCGGGAATGTAACAGGTGCAGCCAAACAAATCGCTAGGGATATGGGCTGTTGCTTTATGATGCTCTCTCAAATGACGCGAGACAGCGAGAATTTTAAGAAGCCGACACTGGCCCACTTGAAAGAATCAAGCTCTATTGAACAAGATGCTGATGTCGTTGAATTCTTATGGCACGATCAAAACGATTTGGATTCACAAGGCAAGGTGATCCAGCAGTTTATTGCGAAAGGTCGAAATATCGGGATCAATGAATTCCGCTTGTTATTCCGGGGATGGAAGCAACAGTTTGTGGAGCTTGATAAATAGTTGACGAATAATGCATAGTAATCGAATGCATATGTATAGAGCTAATCTCAAGTATACCCAAGCGAGGTGAACTATAAGAAAGTTAAATAAAGGCGATGAATTTCAGCATTATTTTTAACTTTCTTTTTGATCCGGACCAACCTATCCCCTTTTGGAGTAAGTTGGCTCTCTTTCATATCATCAAATCAAGAAGAAATTCAATGATTAGCAAGAGCAGTTTTTTTAGAAACCTTTTTTTATCCAGATCCATAAAAGTCACCTCGCTCTATTCAATTGTTTATTAGTATGTGCGCAAAACAGTTTTAAATGTGCTCAAAGAAAGAAGAATTGTTATGACTAAAGCGATAATCATAAATACAACTCCATCCGTCACGGTAACTAAACGTAAAACGATAAACCAACAATTCTCCAATATAAGGGTTTGCGGTTTGTACAGGATGATAGACCAATTAAACATAAAAAGGGAGATGGAAAGTGATGTTAAATTTTGAAGACTTAACGCCTGCGGGCAAACGAGCCGCGTTAGGTGATTGGACAAATAATATAAATATCCAAGACACAACTGACCGTATACGTACCTGGGCGGTCATGAGAGGGCTGGATGATGCAGATCCAGTTAAACAAATGCTAAAGCTGATGGAAGAAGTCGGAGAAGTTGCCGCAGCGCTCGCCCGTGGAGATATGGCAGCCGTGAAGGATGGCATCGGTGATGTGTATGTTGTTCAAACCATTTTATCTATGCAGCTAGGCACAAGTGTAGAAGAATGCGCTAGTATTGCTTACGAAGAAATTAAGGACCGTAAAGGTGACATGGTAAATGGAGTTTTTGTGAAAGAATCCGATCTAGTATGAGATTTGTAGGCATTGACCCTTCTACTAAAACTGGATTCGTTGCTCTCGATGAATATGGCCAGATTTTAAGAGTCAAAGAATTAATGGGCATTGGCGATAAGGATCCCGTTCGTATGATTACGTTAATCGATGAAGTTATGAGACACGTTGGAAAAGATGACTTGATTGTGATAGAGGGCTTCGGCTTTGCATCTCAGCAAGCTATACAATCCGGTGGTATCGGCTGGGGTATAAGAATGGCATTAACCAGGCGCGGCATGAAATATGTAGAAGTCGCTCCAAACGCGTTGAAGAAGTTTGTTAATGTAACCGGATGGAAAGGCGAAGCAGGCGACAAACAAAGGCTGCAAGGCGCAGAAAAGAAGAACGCTGTTATGGATTCAGTCAAGGAACATTTTGGATTTGTTCATAGTAGCGATAACGTAGTTGATGCATATGTCTTGGCTCAGATTGCTAAGTCGATTAAAAATAAATCGGTAAATTACCAATACCAAAAAGAAGTAATTGAAACAATTCTCACACCACCAAAAACCAAAAAGAAGGGTAGGAAATAATTATGAAAAAAATCGAATTGCACGTTTTATTTAAGAAGATTCAGAAGGATGACAAAAAGGAAGTTTTGGAGTTTCATATTTTGAGTGATGAGATCCCGCACAAATCAGAACTGATCAGCATGGCAGGCGGAATTGCAATTATTGAAGTGGAGGGTACGGATAAACTGACCGCCGAATTTAAGAGCGTTCAGAGGGATTCCAAGAAAGCCGCTTTGAAATTTGAAGTGAAAGGCGATAACAATGAAAAGATCGTGCAGCTGTATCGATTGGCCGGAAGCAATGTGAAGTTGACGTTGGAAGAAAGCCAGATGTCCGCTGAAGAGTTTTATGACGAAAATGAGCATGAGGGAATTGAATATAATCTTGATAAGAATGGAACAGTTGAAGTCGTAGACGGCCAGATTACTTCTGATGAAGTGCTTGCAGATGATGAACCGTTATTGCAGTAAGCTATAAGTAAATTAGGGACTCGGGGTAGGTGAGCATGTTGTATGAATGGCTACGAGATTATCAAAAAATAGAAGATGAATTATCTTATCTCGAATTTAATTTAGAACGTTCAGAATGCGAGTTGAAACGTTGGGTAAGCGGTGATTTAGCAGGCGTTAAATTATCTGCTGAATCAGATGGGGCGAAATTAGAAGAGCGCATTGAGCGAATACGAAATGAATTGTCCATCAAACAAAATGAACGATCTAACTTCATTAAATTGGTCAGTAAATTTAAAGGACTGGAACATAAAATACTCATGATGAAGTATGTGGAAGGATTAACCCTTGAAGAGATCGCGGAAGAATTAAGTTACAGTGCCAGCTATATTTATCAAAAGCATGCAGAGGTAGCTAAGATGATCCGGTTTGCTCATGAAATAAAACTTTCACTTTACTAACAGTAAGTAGTGAGTATGTTATCTATTGAAAATCCGCGATATAGTAAGAACATAAAGAACTGACAACACGGGCCTGGTTGGTACTGAGTTGTTAAGCTTTATCATTCAATCCTCCGATTCCATCCAGTTGTTCCGACTGGGTGGTATTCTTTTGTAAATAAAGAAGGACTTCGTACTTATTATGTCGAATAGGCATGATGGGGGGTGAGATATGTGACTTCGAAAGTAATAAGCTTCACGGATGATAAGGGTGAAACGGCTTGCGAATGCGGTGGTAAGCTTGTTTATCAAGAGAGATGGGACAAACTTTTTGATTCTTACGATTCAACGGTGCCAGCCTTCGATATGATTTACACTCGTATTTATCGAGATGGTCAACCTAAGTTTGTATGCGACAAATGCAAATTAGAAGTATTTGTGTTACCTGACTATGCTATGAAGAAATAATTGTGGAAGCCTCATCCATCAGGGTTTGGCTTTTTCTATGCTTATTTTACTATGAGTGGTTCTCTTTTCCTCCTGATTTGGTTACAATATCCAATAGGAGGTGAATGACTATGAAAAAACTATTAACACTTTTATTAGCTGCTGGTTTGTTGGCAGCTTGCAATGATGACAATCCAAAAGCTGAGCCTGAACAAGAACCAATCAAAGAGGAACTGCCAACTAAGGAAGAAGCGCAGCCGATTGAAGTTGAAGTCAATGCAGAACCGGTGATTGATGAGGATAACAAAGTGGTCATCAAAGGCGAGACCAATATACCAGATGGTGGAGAGTTGATGTTTACCGTTAGTGGTACTGGCTATGACGGTCAAACCAAGCAAGTTATAGCATACGGGAAGTTTCAAACGGAACCGTTTAGCAAAGAAGGAAAAGGATTGCCAGTCGGAGATTATACACTCTCTATTTCATTGTCCGTCGCTTCTACACAGGACGCCAAGTTTATTGAAGAAACCGGGGAGGAATATGAATTATTAACAGGAAACCTTATGGATGATGGAGATCTAGGAAAATCAATGAATTACGAAACTTCTTTCACGATTGAAGAAACAGTTCAAGAACCAGAAGACCAGTCGATGACAGAGGAAGAAGCCTCTGAGATTGTGGACTATTTCGGTTTAGGTGAGAGCGACGAGTTGGTTAGTGTGAATGTAAAGGATAATGAAATCAAAGCTGTTGTCAAACTAGGTGAGAATCAATTACTGACACTAGATCAATTGGCAGTCACCACATATAGTCAAGCATCTGATGAATTTCTCAACCATGAAGGATGGAATGTGTTAACCATGGAGTTTGTTGGAGTAGGTTCCATCAGTATGAACCGCGATCAGAAAGAAACTAATGAGGCTGGAGATTTCTTCCCAACAGTTGAGATTGAGAAGAAACTTAATGATTGATTAGGATGAAGCTGATGAAGCCTGAGCATTGTCATCCGATACGGTAACTGAAGTCACATCCATTAAGGGTGTGGCTTTTACTTTTACCTTGAAGACTATACACCATACAGTTACATAACAATCGTGTGCTAGTGGGTAGCAACTTACACCGAGTGTAGTGTGCATGTTGCTAGCTATCAGTAGAGCTTGCTATGGTGTGTAGTCTTGAGAGTAAAAGGAGGCTTGTCATATGCGCTCATAACAAGTCGCTGGGTCCTTCCCGGGGGTGTGACCCTATGCGGGGCTAACGACTCGCGCGGATTGCCTGTTTTTATTTAAAAAAAATTAGTTCGGAACTTCGGAGAGGGGATGAGTGACTTGGACGGATATAAGCGGGTAGATGACAAGGTGCTCATCTCCACTAAAGAACTGTGGAAGCTGCTAGGAATCAGCGACAGGACGCTCACCGACTGGAAGCGACAAGGGCTGACGCAGCATAGCCGCGGTTGGTGGGACTTGCAACATGTCCTGAAATGGCGAGGCGAAATTTACAACGGAGATTCCGAAGCGAGTAAGTCTGTAAACCTTCAACAAAAGAAGCTGGAAGCGGAAGTTGCGTTCAAGGAATCCCAGACGGAATTGTCGCGGTTGAAAGTAGATATTGCGGAAGGGAAATATATCGAAACAGAAATCGTAGAAGCGGAACTCACCCGCTTCTTTTTGATTTTCAAGAAGTCGGCCATGATGCTACCGCGCAAACTGATTGGTTTCATCACAGGATATATGGAGCCTATGGAATTGCGTAAAGTAGAGACACAGATGTCAGAACTGATAAACGAAGCGTTGGATCAGATGAGTGTGGACGGTGTTTATCGTGCCAAGAAAAAGTAAGGTTGAGCTGTCTCCATATTTAAGGAATGCATTGCGGAATTTGCGGCCACCTGAAAATCTGACGGTCAGTGAATGGGCTGAAAAACATCGGGTTCTTGACAGTAAAACAAGTGCGATACCCGGTAGGTGGTCGAATGACATTACACCTTATCTGAAAGACATTATGGACGAATTCAACAATCCAGAAACGGAAGAGATTGTATTCGTCAAACCTACACAAGTAGGCGGCACGGAGGCATTACAAAATATGCTGGGATATGTAGTGATGCAAGATCCTAACCCGGCTATGATTGTTTATCCGACTGATGACTTAGCAGAGTCGGTATCTGAAAACCGAGTGCAGCCGATGATGACAATTGTCCCCGAATTGAAAAGGAGATTCAACAAACAAGGTTCAAACCGTTTGGAATTACAGTTCGATGGCATGTATTTGTCTTTGACAGGCGCAAACTCTCCTGCATCTTTGTCCTCAAAGGCGATTCGCTATTTATTTATGGATGAAGTAGACAAGTACCCAGGGGCTTCGAAAAAGGAAGCGGACCCGGTACGGCTAGCCCGTGAAAGAACCAAAACGTTTTCTAACAGCAAGATCTTCATCACTTCCACCCCGACTGTGAAAAACGGACACATTTGGAAAGCGAAAGAGTCAGCGGACATCGAAAAACATTATAAGTTACCTTGTGTACACTGTGGAGATTTTATTGAATTAAAATTTCAGCAAGTCAAATGGCCAAAAGAAGAAGGGATGAGCAATGCAGACCGTGCAGAATTTGCAAACTATTGCTGTCAGGAATGTGGATGCATTATTACGGATCAGCACAAAATGCAGATGTTGAAATATGGCCGTTGGGAAGTTGTGAAGCAAAAAACACAATTTCCACGCAAGGTTGCCTACTGGATGAACACGCTGTATTCACCATTTGTTACATTCGCAGAAATCGCAAAAGAATTCATGGCGACGAAAGATGATCCGGAAGCGTTTCAAAACTTTGTCAACTCGTGGCTAGGTGAAGCATGGGAAGATACGAAACTGAAAACAAATTCTGATATGGTTCGTGAACGGCAGACAGACATTCCGGAATTTACTGTACCAGAATGGGCTGCTTTCCTTACCGGGGGTGTGGATGTGCAAGAAACAAGTTTGTACTATACAATTCGTGCTTGGGGCGAATATATGACATCGCAATTAGTGGCTAAGGGTCAAGTATCCAGCTTTACGGATATTGAACGAATAATGAATTCTGAATTTCAAAAGGAAAACGGTGAAAAGATGTTGGTCATGGCAACTGGCATCGACTCCGGTGATCAAACTGATGAAGTGTATGATTTCTGTTCCCGCAATAGCGAATGGGCAATTCCAGTCAAAGGTGTGGGTGATGGCTTACACCATTTCCGAATATCTAAAGTAAATCGTACTTCTTCTTCTGCGTATGGTATGCAGTTAATTTTGGTTGACGGTGGAAAATATAAGGACATGATAGCTTCCCGAATGCGCAAAAAGAATGGTACAGGATCGTGGATGGTTTACAAAGATATTGATGATGATTATTCGGAACAAGTAACTGCTGAACACAAAATCAATGAGAAGCGTAGCGGTCGCACTGTTCAAGTATGGGTACCCAAAACATCACATGCTGATAACCATTACCTGGACTGCGAGGTTTATAATTTTGCGATGGCAGATGTTCTTGGGATTCGGACGTTGCATTTATTGCAAGAAGAGTTACCAGAACAGGAAGATGTGAATGATCAAGCAGAGGGGTTCAATAATAGTTGGCTTGGTGACGTGAAAAAGTGGGTTTAGGAGTAGAAGGACAACCAGCAGATAATAAAGGTCAAACTCCACTTGGGCAAGTTGTTTCGACCTTTATTTTTCATACTGATGTCATTAATCGGTTATATTAGTGTCTTGATCAGTTGGATTCTCTGTGACTGAATCGAGGGATTCTTTTAGCAAGAGATCTAGTTTTTCGTTAATAACTTGATATTGTTCTTCTGATATTTGATTTACATTAGTTTTAGTTTGATTTTCAATCAAGATTTGTTCTTGAATGTGAATACTTCGTTCCTGTAATTCAGTTTGCTTACGTTCTTCAACCATTATCTCTTCATGACGCATTTGCTCGACGTTCATTCTCTCCTCATGGCGTTCTTGCTCTGTGATTCCATCTTGAAATTGCATCATCAACTGGATAATCATTAACATTATCGTGATGAAGCTTTCCCAAGTTATATTATTTTTGCTAACAGTATTGTACGTTTGACTTGGAACAGAAACTTCAGAAAGAATGTCTGAATTACCGGATTGATAGATTGTACTATCAATATTAGAGGTTAAATCAGCCAAAGAATCAAAGAGTGAATCAGGTATTAGATTGTTGAGATTCAAGGTTTGTGAGTCGATCAACCGACTAATATTTGTTTGCCAATTACTAAAACTCTTTATCTGACTAGCAACAGTTGCTTGGTCATTGATCATTTTTAACATTGGATCAAACATTGAGCTGTCAATTACATTTTTATTTAAGATACCTAAAGCATTCTGATTGATTTTAGACAAAGCGCTCATTTGATTAGCAATTTGATTAGTTACTGGATTTGAAACTTGCGACATTAATCTTTGAAATTTTGCTTGCTGTTTAAAAAAATCATCCATACCATTATTCATATTATTACCCCCCTCTGTGTAAATAGTAACACACTTGAAGGTGTGTAAATAGGTAGAAGAAAGGAGAAGAGGTATTTTGAATTTAGCTGAGAAGTTACAACAAATTAATGACGCAATTGCTGCCATTGAAATCGGTGGCCAAGAATACCAAATTGACAATCGTCGTCTAAGACGTGCGGATCTTTCATTGCTGTATCAGAGACAAAGAGAACTGCAGGCACAACTCGAGGCTGAGCAAATAGACGGCTCATTGTTTGGTAATACGTCTGTGGTGTTTTTCGATAGGAGGTAGCTTGAGTGAATTTTTTAGACAAGACGATAGGTTGGTTTTCACCTGAACGAGCGTATAAGCGAATAGGCTACCGGCAAGCCGTGGATGAGATGCGTTCTTACGATGCAGCCAGTGATGACCACCTGAATCAAGGCTGGCGTGCTGTTAATGCGAAAGCTGAAACAACGGATGGTATGTATCGTGATACAATTCGAGCACGCAGCCGTGATCTAGAACGTAATAGTGACATTTTAGAAAGCGTGATCTTGGCATTTGAACGAAATGTTGTAGGTGGAGGCTTCACCTTACAGGCCAAGACAGAAAATGAAGAACTTGATACAATGGTAGAAGCACTTTTCAAATTGTGGTGTCGTCCGAAAAATTGCGATGTGACACAGCAACAGAGCTTCACAGAAATATGCAAAATGATTGCGCGTCGTCAAAAAGTGGACGGGGGCATGTTGATTGTGATGCGCTACATCGATGATGGTGTTGTACCGCTATCCTTGCAACTGTATGAAGTGGATGATTTAGACACAATGATTCCACTCACTGAAAGAAAAAGAGTGGTAAATGGAATCGAGTATAATGCCTATAACCGTCCAGTTGCATATTACTTAAAAAAATATGATCCATACGGAAACTATAACGGTACATCTGAGCGAATTGACGCCAAAGATGTGCTTTTTTTGTTCCAGAAAAAGCGACCAAGTCAGTTACGCGAAATGAGCGAACTGTCATCCACCATTCCGCGTGTGCGTGACATGAATCAATTTATGGAAGCTGTGAGTGTGAAAGAACGTGTGGCTGCATTGTTGGCCGTATTGATTAAACGGATGATTCCAGGTGCAAACAATGGACAGTTCGCCGGTCGTGGTGCTACAGAAAAGCGCGCAGGGTATAACGGTAAAATGTTAAGTCCAGGCATGATCATGGAACTGAACCCGGGTGATGACGTTCATGTTGTACAGCCCCCTGCACAAGCTGCCAATTCAGCTGAGTTCATTCGATTACAACAACGTTTATCCGGTGCGTCACAAGGGATTTCATATGAAGTCACAGCGCGGGACATGTCGCAAGTAAACTATTCGTCTGCCAGACAGGGCTTACTAGAAGACCAAAAAACATATTTGATGCAGCAACAACACTTGATTGATCACTTTCTGACACCGATTTATGAAGCGTTCATTGAAGCGGCAGTTTTGGCCGGAAAGATTTCTATTAAGGATTTCTATACAAATAAAGAGCGGTATTTGCAGCATGAATGGATTGCACCAGGTATGAAGTGGATTGATCCATTGAAGGAAGCGAACGCAAACAAAATTATGTTAGAAAATAACTTGACGACTTTAGAAGACATTGCAGCATCTACCGGAAAAGATTGGCGTGAACTGGTCGAACAGCGCGCCATTGAGTTAGAATATATGGCCTTAAAGGGGGTGATAAGCAGTGAGTCCGGTACAAAAGCCGAAGAAATCGACAAGCTCATCGAAGAAACCGATGACGAAAAACCAGACGATGAAACGTGATTTATCCTTTAATGTTCGGTCGCTAGATGAAGAAAAACGTTCTTTTGAGCTTTCCTTTTCTTCTGAAGAACCATATCAACGTTGGTTTGGGTCGGAAATTTTATCCCATGAACCAGGTGCGATTGATCTAAGTCGACTTAATGAAATCGGTGTACTTTTATACAATCACAATCGTGACAAAGTAATTGGTCGCATCGATAAAGCATGGGCAAAAGATAATCGTGCCTATGCAACTGTGACATTTGACGACGACGCAGAAGCGGATGTGATATACCAAAAAACAAAAGCAGGTACTTTGCGTGCCGTCTCTGTCGGTTACACAGTAGATTCATGGGAAGAAGTAGCGGCAGGAAAATCCTCTTCAAACGGTAGGCATGCGGGTCCTTGTAGTGTGGCATTAAAATGGCAACCGTATGAAATTAGTATTGTCTCCGTGCCCGCAGATGCAACAGTTGGAGTGGGTCGAGAAATGGAAGAAGAGCCTATCGAGATGGAAAAAGGCGATTATTCGTATTATGAACGTCAAATTTTATTAAATCGAAACTTTGGAGGTATCACCAAATGACATTAGAACAAATGTTAGCACGTCAACAATCAATTGTGGATGCTGCAAAAGCCGAGAATAAACGTAGTTTAACTACAGAAGAACAAGCAGAGTTTGACCAATTACAGTCACAAATCGCTTCAATGCGTACAGCCGGGCCAACTTCGTCCGCTCCACCTGCTACATCGCCAGCGGACAATCAACGGATGATTGAGGATGAGCGTCAACGCACGTTAGAAATCACAACACTTTGCCGTGAATTCGGAATAGAAGCAGATTCATATATCAAATCAGGTGATTCAGTTGATCACGTCCGCAAGTTTATTCTTGAAAAACAAATCAAGGAACGTAGTCCCCAACCAACTGGCATTCAAATGGGGAAAGATGAGCGCGACAAGTTTCGTGAGGCGGCAGTTGACGGACTCGCTTTGCGTGTAGGTATGGGAATCGAAAAACCAAATGAAGGTGCAGAACAATTACGCAACTTATCTTTACGTGAAATTGTGAAGGAATCTCTGCAGCTAGAGGGTGTGAGTAATGCACACCGTTTAAGTGACGATGAACTCTTACGTCAACATTTAACGCCGACATCATTGTTTACAAACATCATCGATCAAACGGCGCGAACTGTATTCCAAAAAGCTTATACGGATGCCCAGACTTCATATCAGCACTGGACACGTCGCGGTACATTGACCGATTTCCGTCCATCTAAAACATATCAAGTTGGAACTGCAGGTGACTTATTGCTTGTTTCTGAAAACGGTGAACTGAAGCACGATGACCCGAATGGTGTGGAAGGTCCAACACGCCAACTGTTGACATATGGTCGCCAGTTTTCTATGTCGCGTCAAGCGTTCATTAATGACGATGTGAGCTTCATTCAGACGATTCCAGCGCTTTACGCTCAATCAGCGAGATTAGGTATTAATCGATTGGTTTATCAAACACTGGCACAAAACCCAGCGATTTGGGATGGCAAGACGCTATTCCATGAAGACCATAAAAATATTATGGCAACAGATGGTGCGCCGTCAGTTGATACGTTGTCACAAGCACGTCAATTGTTACGTAAACAAACGGCACCAGGTGGAGATGTGAAATTAAACATTCCGGCACGTTATCTACTTGTTCCTACTTCGATGGAAACTAGAGCAGGACAATTAATCGGCTCAACTGTTGATCCGTCCCAAGCGAATCCGAACATCCAAAATCCGTTCTACAATCAATTCAAAATTATTTCAGATGCTGAACTGGATGACGCAACGCCGAACGGAGAAAAGGAATGGTACGTTATGTCCGATCAATTACGTTCCCCAATTCAGGTAGACTTCTTGAATGGTAAAGATATGCCGACAATCGTAATGAAACAAGCGCCTGCAGGTCAGCTTGGATTCTTATGGGATATCTATATGGACTATGGTGTGACGGTTGTAGATTATCAGACAGTTGTTAAAAATAACGGACAATAAGAAAGGTGTGAATGATTCATGGTTCAAGCAATTTATGTTCAACGTGGTGAAACCATTGATTTTACTAATGGAACAGAAACAGATATTACAGCGGGTGAAGTGATCACATTAGACACTCGTATTGGTATAGCAGCTACTTCTATTTCGGTAGGTACAAAAGGTGCCTTGAATGTGGTGGGTGTCTATGATTTTCCCGCACTGACAACTGAAGCGTTGACAGTTGGGCAACCTGTTTATTTCACAGATGGAAAAGTAGTAGCTACCGAAACAGGTACCGTTCTGGCAGGTTGGGTTGTGGAACCTAAGACACAAGCAGGAGCAGTCGCCCGTGTGAAAATTGATTAACTAGAGGGGGCAGCAATTATGGCAATTGTTTTAGAAGCATTGACTTATGTTTGGTTTGCGGGTCGGATGATAGAGCCTGGCAAAAAGTTTTCGGCAGATGATGAATTCGGTAAGAAATTGATTCAAGGCGGGTCAGCCAGGGTGCATAAAGCATTTGAACGTGAACAAGCCGAGCCTGAACCCGCTGGCGGGTTGGAGAAAACTTTAATGGTGTTAAAACTGGATGAATTAAAGGCGCTGGCCAAGAAACATCAGATTTTATTGACGTCTGAAGACAACACAAAAGCTGAAATAACTAAAAAATTAATAGAAGCGGATGTGATGCTAGATGAAACGGATGTTTAAAGACTTCGCAACAGAGGACTTGAACGTTTTTTTTAATTTAAATGAAATGGCGGATATGCATGAGCTCGATGGCGCGGAGCTACCCATCCTTGTGGTGACAACAAAAGCGGATGATAAGTTGAGTGGTATGCCGCGCGATCAGATATATGCGAGCCAAGAAGTTTATAAGACGTACCGCACTATTTACGTAAAGACCTCTGACTTCTTCATTCCGAAAATCGACAGTGTGATTACACTGGACGGAAAGGAATATTACGTTGAAGAAACATCCGATGAATCGGGCGTCATCAAAATTGTGGTGTCTGCAAACGAAAGCTAGGTGTAGCGGATGATTACATTAGATATTCATAAGGTCGGGGAAATCGAACGGCTTCTAAGTCAAACACCAGATCAGGTGAATCGTGTGTTGGCAACTGCGATTAACAGTTCTGCTTCACACGGTAGACGGAGAGCAGCTAAAGCTGTACGAAAAGAGTATGTTGTCGATCGTACAGGTGCGATGAAGGATTTGAAAATGATTCGTGCCACTCCTGGTTATTTAAGGGCAACCTTAAAATCAGAAGGAAAACCGATTGAACTTTTCAAATTCGATACTATACCCAGGTTTCCAGACGTTGCAAAAGTGCGAGCTAGGGTTAAAAAGTCTAGTTCGCATAAAACTATTGAAAGTGCATTTGTGTCACAAATGGGTAGTGGTCATATAAATGTATTTGAACGTGTGGGAACAAGCAGATTACCTATAAAGGGGCTTTATTCACCATCATTGCCTCAGATGTATGGAAATGATGAAGTTATTAAAGATGTGGATACAGAAGTTGAAAAACGTCTTGATCAAGAACTTAGCAAAGCACTTGAAAAAATGTTGTGGGGGTAGGATATGCACTCGTTAGATATCTTAGATCACATAGTAGAGTTTATCAGAAATAACTTATCCGAAATGCGGTATCAGACAAAGGATGAAAATGTCTTGAAACCACCAACTGTTTTTGATGGATACTTGCCACCCAAGAAAAACCGTCGAGGGGAAACAGAACAAGAAGACTATCCATTTGTTATTGTTCGCTATTTAGGGGAAACGGATGAAGTCCACAAAGAAAATCATATGCGTTTCCGTTTACTTGTAGGGACCTATAACCGCGATGAACAGCATGGCTGGAAAGACACGCTCACTATCATGAATCGAATCAAGTTTGCATTGAAGGAGCAACAGGTCATAGGTTCGGCAAATTTAACAGGAAGCGTAGAAAGCGCGCTTTTCGAAGACCAAGCAAGACCGACGTGGCACGGAATTATGGAAGTCGAATTCGAAACGCCACAAATCCAATGGAATAGGAGTGCATGGCCAGATGACTATTAAAGAAGAGAAGGAAGAAGTCCTTCCAAAAGTAAAAAGCAAGCAAGCGCTAATTGAAGAAGTGAAAGAGACATCCGCAGCAGTGCAGGATGTCTCTATTTATGTTGGCCCGACATCTAAACTTTTGACTAGATATGCATCGTTTACTGGTGGATTGCCAACGCATATTTCGGAGCACTTTGAAAAGTGTAAATCGTTGCAAAAGATGTTTATTCCGACGTCAAAATTTATTGAGTTTGAGCAATCTTTAAAGGATCCGTCTTCTGCTGAAACAATGCTGTTTAATAAAGTTCGAGACTACTTCACTGGTGAGGTGAAAATGTTATGACATTTCGTCACGGTTCAAGAGTTACAGAAGCACCGACGTCTTTGCTTGTTCCTATCGTTGCAACAGCGGCATTACCAGTAGTATTTGGTACCGCGCCAATTCATTTGGCTAAGACCAGGGAGAATGTGAATAAAATTGTTGTCGCTTATTCATTTGGCGAGGCGCAAGCTGCATTAGGTTATTCGAGCGAGTGGGGAGATTACACATTATGCGAAGCGATGGATGCGGCATTCCGTCAGTTCAATGTGGCGCCTGTAATTTTTGTAAACACACTAGATCCAGAAATTCACAATAAAGTTGGAAGCGAAGAAGTTCCTATTGTAAACAAAAAAGCAACGCTCGAAGCGTCTGGTGTATTACTAGACACTTTAAAACTGGAAACTTCTGAATCTCTACCATTGATTGTAGATGAAGACTATGTAGCCAGCTTCAATGATAAAGGGAAAGTTACGATTGCGATGTTGACCGATGACGTAACTGTCACTGCATCTTATACACAGTTAGCGCCAGAACTAGTTACACATGACCATATTATCGGTGGTTCTAACGTGGACACTGGCGAATTAAAGGGGCTAGAGCTACTAAATTCGGTGTTCCCTAAAACGGGAATGGTTCCAGGATTAGTATTAGCTCCTAAGTTTTCTAAGAATCCCATGGTTGCGGCTGTTATGAAGGCAAAAGCATCTGTTATTAACACCTACTTCCGCGCTGCATCACTAGATGATATCGATACGAAAGAAGCCAATGTCTATACGAAAGCAAACGAATGGAAGAATCAAAACAACTATACAGGAACGAATGAAATCGTTAGTTGGCCACTTATTGGGTTAGGGGATAACGTCTATCACCTTTCTACTCAACTAGCGTTCCGTATTGTTAAAACTACTGCAGATAATGGCGATTATCCATACGAATCTCCATCTAATAAAAATCTACAGATGAACAAACTACTTGTTGAAACGGATGATGGCTACAAAGAAGTGGAACTGGGCCCAGATCAGGCGGAACTTTTAAATAGCCAGGGAATTGTAACGGCTCTTAATTTCATTGGTGGTTTCAAAGCGTGGGGGAATAATACAGGGGCGTATCCATCAAATACAGATGTTAAAGACATCTTTATTCCGGTGCGGATCACTCACAACTGGATTGCAAACTCTATCATCTTGACGACTTGGAGTAAAGTAGACGGTCCAATTCGTGGGCGATTAATCGATTCGATACTTGATACGATGAATATGTGGCTAAACGGTCTTCAGTCGCAAGAAGTGATCTTAGGAGGACGTGTCGAGTACCGTCAAGAAGACAATCCAAAGACAGATTTAATTAGTGGTAAGTTACGTTTCCGCTATTTTGTAGCAGAGCCGACTCCTGCACAAGACATCGAAAATATCTTAGAATTCGACGCAAATTATTACGATAATTTGTTTGTTGAATAAGAGGAGGAAAAATAGTGAGTATGATTCCAGAAAAGATGAATGACTCCCGGATATACGTGAATGAAAGCCCGGAAATTAAAGGGATTGGAGATCTTCAGCTTCCATCATTTGATGGAATGACAGAAACAATGAATGGAGCAGGAGTGTTGGGAGAGTATGAATCTGCCAACATTGGTCATATGCAATCGATGAAGTTAACTATCAACTGGACAACAACTATTGATAAAGCCATGGTTGCATTTTATAAGCAAGGATCATTAAAGGTTGATTGTCGTCTAGCAGATCAAAATTACGATCAAAATGCTTCAAGACACAAGTTCCTTGCTAAACGTGTGTTGGTTCATGGTCATGTTATTAAGCATGATTTCGGTAAAGCGGCGAAAGGTAGTCCGTATGAAGGATCCACAGAAATTGAAGTACTCTACATCAAGGTAGAGAGTGAAAAGCAAGTGCTAGTCGAGTACGACAGAATAAATTATATCTATATGGTTGATGGAGTAGACATGCTAGCAGAATTACGTGCAGCACTAGGTATATAAAAAGGGGGAAATTAAATTGACGGAGAAAAAACAGGAAATGGAAGAACAGGTGGTTCAGGAAGTTGTAAAAAATGAGTCTAATCCACTTGTCATTGTTATGCCAATCAAGAAAGAACTTGCATTTGACGGCAAGAGAATTAATGAATTAAAACTCGACTTTTCAGATATAACTGGCGCCGACATTTTAAGTGTCGATAATGAAATGCGCATTGAAGGTCACCCTGCTGGATTTGATAATATTTACAATCAAGAAGTATTACTGAAACTATCTTCTCGTGTAACAGGGATTTTACCTGATGAGTTGCAAAAGCTGCATGCTGCTGATTTCTTAGAAATGGTCTTACAAGTACGTAATTTTTTCATCCGATGGTAGGAGAGGAGGGAGCTCAAGCGTTTCGTCAAACGTTCTTGAAGCTCTCTTCTTTTTCGTATACATCTATTACATTTTGGCAATCCTTGCCGTTGTTTGAGTTGAAGTACTGGATTGAAGCAGCAGCAGCAGCTGCTGATGAGGTAGGTGACGACAATGGCTAAAAAGGCAATGGAAATGACAATTGAAATTGCCGGGAAAGTCGGTGGCTCTCTGGGTGCTGCATTTAAAAAAGCGACTGGGGATATTGATGACTTAAAAAAGAAAACCAATTCTGCAAAAAGAGAACTATCTCGTTTAGGTAAAGAGTTTTCGAAAGGTAATATTCATCAGTCTCAATATGCAGCCGAAACAGCGAAAGTGCGAGCGGAACTACGCAAGCTTGAAGGCGATATGCGACGAGTCAATGCATTAAGCTCTAAAATTAAAGGCGGAGCAGCTAAAGTGAAGGCGGTCGCAGGAATAGCCGCTGTTGTAGGAGCAACGGCCGTAGCAGGAGCAACAGTGAAATCCATAAATGTTGCTGCTGATTTTGAAGCGCAAATGTCTAAAGTGCAGTCAAAGACACAGGCTTCTGCTTCTGAATTAAGTTCATTGCGGCAAACAGCGATAAAATTAGGAGCCAGCACTAGTCTGTCGGCAGGAGAAACAGCTATTGCAATGGACGAGCTTGCAGCAAAAGGTTTTGATGCAAATAAAATTATTGGTGCAATGCCCGGGATTATAGCAGCTGCTGAAGCATCCGGTGAGGATTTGGTATTAACTTCAGACACCGTCGCAACCGCAATTAATGTATGGAGTTTAGAAGCTACAGAAGCATCTCACGTAGCGGATGTGCTTGCTATGTCCGCTAACCAATCTGCCGCAGGAGTACATGATTTAGCACAAACATTTAAATATGCGGGTGCACCAGCTGCAGCTTTAGGAATATCGTTGGAAGAAGTTTCTGCTGCCGCAGGAATAATGACAGATGCCGGACTTGAAGGTGGAAATGCAGGTACTTCTCTACGGGCTTCTTTATTAGCTTTAAATAATCCTGCCAAAGCGCAAGAGAAGATAATGAAGAAACTCGGTTTCTCAATTAAAGATTCGAACGGAAAGGCCAAGTCTCTTTCCGGAATTATTGAAGATCTAGCTAAATCCACTGAACATATGTCAGAAGCTGATAAAGTAGCAACTGTTGCCAAACTAGTAGGAACAGAAGCAGTAAGTGGTTTCTTATCCCTTATGAAAGCTGGACCTGAAAAAATTGACAATATGACGACTGCATTGGAAAAGTCTACAGGTACAGCAGCGAAGGCCGCAGCTGTGATGAAAGACAATTACGCTGGAGCAAAAGAGGAGTTTTTCGGGTCAGTAGAGTCTAGTCAAATAGCATTTGGAACTCCTATTTTAGGTGTATTAAAAGATACCTTTCAAGGGCTAACTGGATCTGTCGAGCAAAACATTGCAACATTTGAGAATCTAGGTGGTAAAGCGGCCACAGCATTAAGTGATATTTTGGATCCGTTTAAATCGGCTAAACCAGAAATAAATCCAGAACTCAGAGCAAATCCTGATGCACTAGCTGAGTATGAATCGCAAATGGCAAAATACGACTTGTTTAAGGATATGGATTTTGGAGATAAGGTTGTATACTCCCTTGAGACTGCTATGCAAAAAGCTGAAGAGTGGCTTGGTGGTAGTGGTGGAGAAACGATGGGGAGAATCTTTTCTCAGCTTGGTGAAATAGCTGCCAAAACATGGGTAGCTGCATTCACAGGAGCAGTAGGAGGAACTATAGGCGCTGCAATGGAAGGTAATGTTGCAGGTGCTCTAGGTTTAGGTGCTGCGGGGTGGATGCTCGGTGGTGGCACTATGGTAAAAGGAGCAATTGGTGCCGGTAAGTGGGCTATGGAATCTCGGAATGTAAAGAAAACCACAGCAGCTGCTGGGACAGTACAGCAGGCTTCTACAAATACAAAAAAGAAAGGTTCCAAAAACACTAAAGCAACCGCACAGACTCCTGTTCATACTAAAGGTAAACAAAAGAATCCTGGAAAAACTAAAGCTGTCGCTCAACCGTCAGTACGAAATACTAAATCAGCAAAAGCTCCTTCCTTTTTCAAAAATGCTGGCAAAGGGGTTATGAATGTTGGCGGTAAGGTCGCTAAATATGGAAATAAGGCAATGTTGCCACTTGCATTTGCGACTGAGGCATTCAATGTAATTAAATCGAAAGATAAAGTAAAAGCAAGTGGTCAGGCAGCGGGAGGTCTTACTGGAGCATTAGGCGGTGGTAAAGTAGGTGCTGCTATTGGGACTGCTATTGCTCCTGGAATTGGAACAGCAATAGGGGGTCTGGTAGGTGGTGCTGCTGGTTATATCGGTGGGAAATGGGCTGGTGGTAAAGCTGTAGATGCCGCTCGTGGTGATAGTGCTCCTCCGAAAGCTGCAAATACTCCTGCTCAATCAACATTTGATAGCTCTCAGTTAAATGCTTCAGCTAATGAGCTTGCTGCTTCATTATCAGCAAGTAATGCTAGTATGAGTGAATTGCAAGCAAGCACAAGTACAACTGCTCAGAGTATGTCTTTACTCGCTACCTATACCGGACAAGCAAGTGGAATGGTACAAGGAGCGTTTACTGGATTGCAATCAGGTGCAGAAATGACATCTCATAACATGTCATCCTTAGCAATGGTTACGGGCGAAGCAAGCGGCATGATTTATGGTTCATTTGCTACCTTACAATCAAGTGCAGAGATGACAGCCCTTAGTATGTCATTACTTACTTCTTATACCAGCCAGGCAAGCGGTATGATCTATGGTTCATTTTCTTCTCTACAATCTAATGCAGAGATGACAGCGCTCAGTATGTCTTTGCTAGCTTCTTATACGGGACAAGCAAGCGGTATGATGTACGGTTCATTTTCTTTATTACAATCTAATACACAGATGACGGCTCTTAGTATGTCACTGTTAGCCTCTTATACAGGGCAAGCCAGTGGAATGCTAGTAGGATTATTTTACCCATTGCAAGCTAGCACTAGTATGGCATCTGGTAATATGTCTTTACTCGCATCTTACATTGGTCAAGCGAGCGGTTGGATATCATCTTTGCAGGGGATCCAGTCGGCAGGTCAAAGGGTTGTATCAGCTCTATACAATTTAGAGTCTCGTATAAATAGTGTTCCTCTACCTGGAGGTACTTCTGCGAAAAGGGTGAGTTTTGATGGCTAGTTATACTACAATCCAAGGAGATACTTGGGATCTAATCGCATATAAATTATGGGGGAGCGAATACTTGCTCCCTTTACTATTAGAAGCGAATCCAGTGTTTAGGGACATAGTTATATTCTCTGGGGCTGTCAACTTAAATGTGCCGGAAATCGATACATCAATCTATACAGAGCGCCCGGATTGGTTGGGGGATGATACCGAACTATGACGACATCTACGAGACGCACTAGTCTTAATGTCACTTACAATACGACTAAATTAAACGAAGAGCTGGGCGAAGATTTGATTGATTGGACATATACGGATAATTTGAGTGGGGAAATTGATGATTTGCAACTCGTTTTGCAAGATGCTTTTGTGAAATGGTTGAATGATTGGTTTCCGTCCAAGGGTTCTCTGTTAGAAGTAGAATTACTACGTAGATACTGGACGAATGATCTTATGAAAACCAAATTAGGAAAATTTGAAGTAGATGAATTGGATGGTAGAAGTTCTGGTACACGAATGACAATTAAAGCGCTGAGTGTACCGGAATCTACTTCTATACGCGGGCAATATAAATCAAAGGCTTGGGAGAAAGCCACATTGAAGCAAGTAGCTGGTGATATTGCGAAAGCCAATAATTTAAAACTACATTGGGAGTCTAGTGATAACCCTAAAAAAGACCGTTATGATCAAGAGTCTGAAACTGATTTAGCATTCCTACACAGATTATGTAAAGACGAAGGGTTATGTCTTAAACTCTCAAACAAATCAATTGTTATTTTGGATGAAGCTGATTATGAAGCGAAACCTGTAAAGGAAACAATATTGCGGCGAAGTACAGACACATGCAGAATCCAAGTAGAGGATTGGAGTTTCAAAACCACATCAACTGGTCTTTATAAAGATTGTCGTGTACAGTCACATTCAGCAAAGAAAAAGAAAACAATAAAGGCAACGTATGCTCCACCTAAAGCTCCTAAAGTAGGAAGAACTCTTATTGTAAAGGACGAAGTAAAGTCAGTTGCAGAAGCTAAGAAACTTGCTAAAAAACGATTGAGAGAAGCTAATAAAGATGCAACAACAGTGGAATTAATAGTATTTAGTGAGATTCATATTGATGCAGGCATGACTTTCAATTTAAGTGATTTCGGACGTTTGAACGGAAAATATATAGTGACGAAGGTTACTCATAATAGAAGTAAGATTACACTCGATTTACGTAGATGCTTGGAGGGATATTAATGCGTGTGCAAGTCGGAGAAGTCGTCACAATCGATCCAGTTGATGCGACAGCGAGAGTCAGATTAGAAGAGCAAGATGACAAAGTGTCTGCACCATTAAGGATTGTGTATAACGGAACTTTAAAGAATAAACAATACTGGATGCCTAAAGTGGAAGAACACGTACTCTGTCTTTTCACGAAAGAGAGCGAAGGTTTTATTATTGGAGCTTTTTATTCAGAGCAAACACCTCCCCCTCTTCAGGATAAGAATAAGCATTACATCGAGTTCGAAGATGGTAGCAATATTGAGTATGATGTTAGCTCGCATACACTGTTAGTCAACATTGTGGGCGATATCAAGATTCAAAGTGGGCAAGGAAAAGTCGTAACGTTAGATGGGAATTTATTATCTAATATAGGAAGCTTAACACCAAAGAATTGAAATAATTTGGAAATAGGTGATAGCGATGGCTGTTATCGGGAGCTTTGGAACAGTAGTATTTGAAGTTACACCCAAAAAAATAAACTCATTTACTGATCTGGAAAAAAGTAATAAATCCAGATGGAGTGAACACGAAATCCATGGGAAGAAAGCCAAGCTAGAATTTGAAGGTGCAGGATTAATTGACATAAACTACCGCTTGTTGTTACGAGTAGAGAATGGTATTAATCCCATGAAAGAAATAGCAAAGCTTGAAAAAATGAATGATGGTGGAAAGGCTGCTCCTTTTATTTTGGGAAGTAAGCCACTATCACCTAACAAATTTGTTATTACTGAGATTTCAGAAGCACTTAAAAATATAGATCAGCGTGGTAATATCCTTTCAGCAGAAGTTACAATTTCATTGAAAGAATATGTAGAAGGAAAAGCACAAATTAAAAAAACGACTTCCAATACCAAGCAGCCTTCTAAAAATGCTAATGATAAGAGTAAAAAAGTAATGGGGAAAATGACAATTACAGTTAAATCCGTTTATATTCGAAGCGGTCCCGGAACTAAAAACAAAGCTATCGGTGTTGCTAGAAAAGGTGACAGTTTAACTGTATACGGTGTGAAAAATGGCTGGTATTCCCTTGGTGGAGGAAAGTATATATCAGCTAGTTCCGCGTACTCCACATTAAAGAAAGGGTGATAGAGTGCATACAGTAGAGCCTATGAAAAACATAAACTTTGGAGCAACTGGAGTGGAAGAAATTCTGCAAAACGTTGCTTTTATTATGTCTACATCTATCATGAGTTGCCCTTTAGATCGTGCATTTGGTTGGAAGACAGAAATAGATACACCCATTCATATTGCAAAAGCGCGTATCGCTTCTCAACTCACTGAAGTTATTCACACGTTTGAGCCACGAGCAGTGGTCAACGAAGTGCTTTTTGATGGCGATGGTTTAGAGGCAAAGTTGATACCGAAAGTGAAGGTGAGCATACGTGAGTAGATTTAATTTACCGGATTTATATTTTTTGGATAAAGCACCGGAACTCATTGAACGAGAGATGCTAATGCATGTTGAAGGTAAAACTGATATCGCATTACAACGTGCAGATCCACGCCGTAAATTTATTCAAGGTCTTGCTGCGTACATCTCTATTGAAAGAAATAATTTAGAGCATAGTCTTCGACAAAACAGGTTGTCGTATGCAGAGGACAATATGCTCGATCACATGGGAATCGAGATGACGACTGAACGACTGCCTGCCACCTTCTCGAAAACTACAATGGCCTTTATATTGGAAGAGGATCGAGTAGATACTTTAACAATACCTGGGGGAACTCGTTTTTTGGTTGGTGCAGATATTTATTTTGAAACCCAAGAGACACAAGTTATTCCTCAAGGTGAAAATTTGTTTACGGTTGGTGCAGTTTGTACACAGACAGGTGATATAGGTAATGGTTTTCTTCCTGGTGAAATCACCATTCTTGTGGAACCTTTGCCATATGTAAAATCGGTTCAAAACACTACCACCTCAGCGGGTGGAGCTGATGAAGAAGACGATGATGCATACGCTGAGCGTATCAGGCTTGCACCAGAAAGTTTTTCTGTTGCTGGTCCTGATGGAGCCTATATATATTGGGCTAAGTCTGCTAGTCAGGATATCGTGGATGTAAAGATAGATTCATCAGCACCTGGAGTAGTTGATGTTCGTATTTTAATGGCAGGTGGACGTCTTCCAGAGATGGAAGAAATCAATCATGTAGAATCTATCCTAATGGATCGCGAAGTAAGACCTCTGACTGATTTTGTTAGAGTAGATGCACCGTCAATTGTAAATTATACATCCACGGTTGAATATTGGATTTCAAACACGAATGCAGCTGTATCAGTATTAATTGCAGAACAAGTAAAACAGGCATATCAAGAGTATTTGATTTGGCAAAGAGCAAAAATGGGACGTGATGTTGATTTCTCTGAGTTGATTGCTCGTTTAAAACAACAAGGGGCTTCCCGTGTATCCGTTAATGCTCCAATGTTTTTAGAAGTAGGTAAGTTGGAAGTCGCTAAGGAGCTTGAGGCTACTATCACTTATCGAGGACTTGCCAATGATTAAAGTTCAAGACAACTCATTGTTACATTTGTTGCCCTACAGCTTGAGAGAAGACCCTGTCGTAGTTGCTATGGCTGAGGCGGCTGAAATCCAATTAAAAGAGGCATATCGAGAAGCTGAAGCCCTTTTCAACCTGATCGAAATCGAAAACATTCCTGAGCAATTGCTGGATTTACTTTCGTATGAAAAGCATGTGGATTTTTATGATGTTTCATTACCTATAGAACAGAAGCAGGCTGTAATTAAAGCTTCTATTAGTCAGCATCGAAAAAAAGGCACTCCAGAAGCAGTCGAAAAAGCTTTGTCTGCTGTAGCTGTCGAAAATAGATTGCTTGAGTGGTTTGAATATAGCGGCAGTCCATTTTTCTTTTCAACGCTGTTAAATATCGAATCGAATCCGGACAAAATGCAAATGAAGAAAATTATTAACGCAACCAAAAATACTCGCTCTTGGTTCGATAAATTTATCTTTAAAGGAAAATTTATTGTTGTTAGATATTTTAATAATAAGTTGTATATTAGAACCAAGTTATCTGCAGCATCTAATCCATGGGCTCAAGCGGGGATAGGTAGTGCAGGAGAGATTATTCGTCTTGATGGTGAGTACTTATTGAACGGAGATCGTTTTTTAAACGGTTTTTACAATAAAGATGGTCCCGCTCATCTTCAAAGAATAAATCTTGCCATGAAAGTACTGCACGGCTTCGGCGTTCACGAAGTTAATCTAATGCCGTCTCTTGACGGGGAATTTAGTTTGAATGGAGAAATAAGGTTACAGAACGAACCGCAAAATGTAAGGCTTGTCACGTTACATGATGCGAAAATGCGGTATAAAAAGCGTGAGAGCATTCATGTAATCCGTAACCGAACTGCACCAGTAACCTGCTCCACGAGTACTATGAATGGTGTAGTGCCATTAAACGGACAAATACAATTAGATGGTTCAATATTTTTAGATCAAGCCCTGTCAATTCACAGAGGCTTATTTCGCGTTAAAAAAGCAGGAGTAACTATCGAGGAGGTGGCAATTTGATTGTAAAGAACGAACCGATTTTTCAGTCGGAGCTTCGAGTAATTAAGAATGGCAAAGTCAAAGGAAAAGAAAGGGGTGAAGTGAACAATGGCAAATGCGATCACAACAACAAAGGCTAGAGAAAAATTTGCAAAGGCACACGGTGGTACTACTCCATTGCCTGCCATTACACACGTTGGATGGGGAACGGGCGGTCATGATCCAGTAACCCGACAACCGATCGTTCCTACTGCTGATGTGAATGCAATCCCTGGAGAAGTTATTAAGAAGGAAATCAACGGCATTGAATACCCGGTACCCACAACATTACGAATATTTGTGGATCTGCAGTTTTCCGAAAGCGGAGAAGCAGATATTTCTTGTTGCGGCCTGTACGATGCAACAGGCGACTTGGTGGCTTGGAAAACGTTCAAGCCCAAAGGGATGGATGATGAAACGACATTAGAAATCGATTGGGACGAACAGTTCTGATTTTTAGAAAGGAGAGAATCACATGGCAAATCAAGAAATTCATGAACCAACTAATTACAGCCAAGAAATTCGTAAGTTGCAAACAACTGATCCTTCACACGCAGACGTATTTAACCCATTGTTTGAGCGGCTGATTAATAATGATGTGTTCCTAAAGTCTTTGACTGAACGCTTGATTCAGGAACATACGCACAGCGGAGCGGATGGTGAAGGCTCACAAATTCCTTTGGCCAATATTAAAATGCCAGTCGGTGAAGGAGAGATTGTAACCGACAAAGAATTAGCTCATCATATCAACGAACGGAATCCCCATGGGACTCGAGCTGTCGATGTAGGGGCTGCTTCTTCACAAGAGGTTGCTACGCATTTGGCGGATATTACGAAACATATCACATTTGTTGAACGGACATCATGGAATGGGAAAATAGACAGTTCTGAAAAAGGACACCCCAATGGAGTTGCAACGCTTGGTGTTGATGGGTTGATAATCAAAACTCAAGTACCTAGAGATATTGAGATTATCTCAAGTGGAATTAAATATTCTCCAGGTGATGAAATATTATATACACTAATAGGAGAATGGACCCTCGCCTCTACTGCTTCGGAAATAGTGATTAGACGTTTTACGGTAAATAAAACAGGAATATTAAGATTCAGTTTGTCCAATAGAAGTACATCAGCAAGTGGAAGGGTAGTACCAAAATTAATAATAGATAACAAAATTTTTAATTTTCCTGGAACTTACTCCACAAGTTATGTCAGAGCATCGATAGACATTGAAGTTAAAGCTGGCGACTTAATAAGTTTTGCTATGTCGCACCATTTTTCTGGAACCGGATATGTTAAAGATTTAAGTATTGGTATTGAGGGAGTTGTGACTCTATCATGATAAAAATTGAATTCAAGGATGAGTTAGAGAGAAAAGCATTACTAGACAATCCTCCTAGCGGACTGTCCCTTGTAGAGGAATGTTATCATATCGATGGTAATTTTCTCATTTTTGCTAAACCCGAACCACAACCACCATCTGGAATAGAAGAACTTACAAATTACGTGTTAGATGTGGACTTTAGATTGTTAATGGTTGAAATGGGTTTAATGTAAAAAATAAAACACTAAATGGAGGAATATAAGATGAATATGATTACTTATAAAGGTTGCAAAACAAAAATAGAAAAGAACATGTACGAAATGCAAGAGGAAATGCAGACAATGCTTGACGTGTTTTATATGGGTGGGCGCATCACGCAAGATCAATATGAAGAACTTACGGTGTTATTGACTGCTAATCACGAAGCGGCTTAATACACATTCGGACCATGATGTGCAATAAATCCGGACGTCGAATTTATAAATGCTGCTAATGAGGATGCTACTATTTTTGTACTCTGGTTACGAAAGCTTTATGTAAATCTATATACCGCACAAAATATTAATATGGTATTGTTGTATTTGTGAATACTGTCCTATTAATTTTTTTTGGGGGGAAAGCTTTGGAATTTCAAGAGTACTTAGGGATTGGTTCAATTTTAGCTACAATTATAGTAGGTGTCATATCATGGTGGGTGTCTTCTTATGTAACAAAGAAAAGTTTAAAGAGACAAAAATTGAATTATGAAATTAAATTATATCCAATTATTTCAAAGGGATTTTTGAATAAGTCCGATGATTTACAGATACATTACCAAGAGGAATTACTACCTGATCCTACCTTGTTGGCTGTAGATATTATAAATTCTGGAAATGTTGCAATTGAAAATCCTCCTATAGAAATAAAAGCATTGGGAGCCACATACATCATCCCTGGTTATATTGAAGAGATCCCAGCGGGGTATGAGGAATTATGGGAGCTGACAAGAACCGATGCAGAAGCGTGTGCAGTCAAACTAGCACATATAAACCCTGGACAAATAGTTAAAGCTCGTTTTTTTTTGAATGAACTACCAAGCAATCCACCAGTGTTTCAATGTCCTATGAAAGATTTAGAACTTCAGGAAGTTAATACTGAAATGAAGCAAATCTTTATGAATAGCTTACTTTCTACATTACCATTTTCATCTTTAGGGAGAAGTATACGTGAATTAAATAAATATTTTAATAACATGTTTTAAACAACTAGAATTAATAAACAATTGAGAATGTCCACATGGGCGTTCTTTTTATTTTGAGTGAAAAAAGGAAAACTCCTCATTATGTCGAATTAACCAGACATAAAGGGGGAAAGTCTATGAAAGTTAACATTATATACAAAGATAAAATCATCAAAGAAACAACGGTTGATCATATTACTTCTGAAAAATATTCAATGAAAAAGGGTGCAAGGTGGGAAGTCAACGGCTTGGATCTGCAAGTGGTCAATATGGAAATCAATCACCCTGCTAATTACATGGATTTAAATTTTGAGGATTATGACAAGGTGATTGACATTAAAACAAGATTTAAGTAAGAGCGTCCTTCAGGGCGTTCTTTTTATTTTGAAAAAATCAAATAAAGAAAGGTGACGTTTATGCAGATGATTGATTGGTTAAGCCGGTTTTTGGAAACGGACAATACAAAGCTGATTTATATATTAGCTTTAATAATGGGGGCAAATATTATTGATTTTACACTTGGTTGGATCAATGCGAAGTTTAATAAAAAAGTTGACTTTTCTTCCAGCCGTGCTATTTTCGGGATTGCGCGCAAGATGCTACTTTTGATTTTATGCGTATACTTTATTCCGGTTGCTTTATTGGCACCCTATCCAATCGGTATTAGTGCATTGTATGTGCTGTATATAGGTTACTTATTGAGTGAGATTAATTCTATTTTTAATCACTTACGGCTGACAGATGATGATAAATCCACCGATGTGTTTATTGATTTTATTAATACGGTGTTTAAAAAAGGAGGTAAGTGATATGAGTGTAACATCCACATGCCGCGATGTGTCAGAATTATCATCAGTCGCGCAAACAGCTATTAGATTACTCTTTCAAGAGTTATATAAAGCCGGAATCACAGATGTATTCGTAACAGAAACATATCGCAGTCAGGCACGACAAAAATATCTATACGCACAGGGACGGACAAGACCTGGTCTGATTGTTACCTGGACATTAAACAGTAATCACGCAAGCCGTAGAGCGTGGGATATAGCCGTAGCGCCGCCTAAGAATTTGTATGAAGTAACTACTCTTGCTCAAGTTGGCGCTATTGCGCGTAAGCTTGGCATTACATGGGGCGGAGATTGGAAAGGTACACCGGATCGTCCACACTTTGAGATAAAACCTACTTGGACAATGCCAACAGGATACAAACTGGAAGGGCAAGTAATCATTCCATCTAATAGTAAGTTGCGGGTGCAATTGATTGTGGAAGAGAAAGATGATGTACAGCAAGTGGCTAGTGATAATAAAAAAGAGGAGGCGAATCGTGTGTGGGTAGAATTTTCAAGTCCGACATTAAAAAATGAGTTTATAAAGTTTATGGAATCTAAGGGGCAACAGGAGATTGCGGTTAAACAGGGTATAGATCAGGGCTTTAGCAAGTCATGGGAAACAAACGAAAAAGCAACTCCTGGAGATAAGGCAGCGCTTGGATTGCTAGGTATGATTCGAGAAAAGAGATAAAAAAAGCGACTCTATCCATTTGTGGACGGAGTCGCTTTTTTAATTTATGCATTGCACATCAACAATATCGCTTACTAATATACGTTCAACGCCAAATGGATCTTCCATTAAAACAACTTTCAATTGAATGTTAATTTCTCGAATTACCCCTGAATGATGAATAATCTTCCCATCCTTCCAAGTTTGAATTTTAGTCTCGCATTGCCGCAGGTGCGCAACTTCCAATGTCTGCTGAATGTTATCCCAATCAAACTGGTCCAGTTCAGGTTGCTCTACATAGTTGTCTTCTGCGTACCATTCACGTATACGTTCCAAGTGTTCAGGTATAAATAGAGACGTCCACTTGATATTTCCACGGTCACGATTACCTTCCATCATATAACCACACTTTCTTTCACTATTACGGGAACAGCTGCTAAAACATTTCCGATTAAGAAAGTTCGCTTGGATTTGCGAAGGTAGCAATAGGCTCTAAATGATGACTCACCCACTTGCAGTACTTTAACCCTTCGTTTGCTGATTTGACCGTCTTTAGACATATACATCACTTCTAACATCTCTCCATATCTTACCGACTTCTCCAATGTTTTACGCACACTCGTTCCCCTCCTTGTTTTATATTATAGAGAATGAACGTTCGCTTGTAAAGGTGAATAAAAAACGACCGCGTGAGCAGTCGCTTACTTATCCTTTCATTTTCAGATAACTAGCTGTATACTTATTCAAGGTTGATACACCCTGTCCGGTGTACAACCAACAAGTCTAACTGGGCTTGGAGCGCTCTATCTTTATGGTAGGGTGCTTTTTTGTGCGCTCATACGGCTTTACCTACTTCACGTAGGATGTTTAGGAATAGAGGACTCATTTGAACTAATACATAACCTAAACCCGCATTGAATATTACATCCCATGCTCTTTCAGATCGTCCTATCATGAAGAAGAAACACCCTCCTACCATGATTACACTAGCTATGGGGAAGCTAATAGCGACTAGTAATTGTATTAGAGGATCTAACACATTTGCCAACATGTTCAATGATGCTTCACCTATAACACCTGTTTGGATTACGTCACCTGTTACGGGTAGTAAGTCGCTGGTTAGAGGTGGTAAGTTGTCGGGTATAAGATTAGGTGGCATATCAGCTAATACGTTTACAGGTTCGGTTATCGCCTGTATAGGTTCAGTAGCTATCGGCTCAGGCATAGTCCACACATAGGTTGCGGCACCCGTAGCAACAACTGTTCCACCTATTAGAGCTACATCCTTCACGTTCACTGTGTCTTTCAAACGGTCACTAAAATCCGTGTATTCCGATTCAGGTACAGTCTCAATAATCGCTCTCTTCTTAAACATATAGTTTCCCCCTTTATTTTATATCGCTAATAGTAAACACCATAACCGCTTGCAATCCAGCGCATTCTTTTTTTAGTTCATCCCTACGATGCTCAGTAGTGGTTAACCATACCAAGGTTGGAAAGTGTCCTAGTTTTTCTTCCACCAATCCATTGTTCAGCAACTCAACATAACGCTTTATCTTGTTGCGATTTTCTTTCATTGTTTGTGTGGAATCAACTTCAAGAAAATGCTTCCGATCCCACGAATCTGTGAACATAGCATCCGTAATAACAGTTGAGTGGCCGTCTGAAACCTTCACTTCATTTTTCCAATCTTTCGGCTGACTGGAAAACAACCACATTTCATTCCTCATAACGATATGTTGGACGTGACCACCTTTCTTTCTCACCTTTTCACAATCCACGTATGACCTTCCTTGTTTGGATAAATAGTAGATTGTTTGATAACCTTCGCGAATGCTCATTAAGTAGTCTGATAGGTTGTGGAGGATTCTATTTGTGTTTCGTACCGTCCCAAGCCGTAAGCATTCATTTAATTGATCCCGCGTCATGAAATCAAATCTCTTCAAAAGTAACAATATCTGTTCGTCCCTTTCGTTCAACATGATTTCTCACCCCTTTTTTAACTGGAATGAATCGGATAGACGGTTCATTGTCGTCCACACTTGTTTCTTTCTTATGCAAATCGATTACACTTTGGATTACTTCTGATTTAATGAAGGGAGTTTGTAATATTTCTTTTCTATCGGCTGTTTGATAAATGGCTCTCCCTTTAATCTGTGGAAGACATTCAGCACCTTCACTATCCAGTACCACGCGAGAAGCTACAGCGGACTGCACACGAAATGATAGTTTTGCGTCAGAGTTCTGCTTGCACTGACGCGGTATCACATCGCCAGTGGGGTATTGAGTAGCTAGTATTTGACGGAATCCCAATCCTGCACCTAGTCGGGCGATCTGACTCATCAGCGCTTGACACGATTGTTTTAGCTGCCGATCTTCTTTCGTAACTGCTTCAGCAGGATTGAGTTCACCGACTTCATCAATAAAAATAAAGTATCTATCTTTTATTCCGGCATCCTGTACATTCTTTTTTCCGAGTGATCGCATTTTGAATTGTATATCACGCATCTTTTCGTATGCCATCTGTAATGTTTCCAGAGCTTCTTCAGGCTCATATGCAATAGAAATCGTCTGTTTAATATGTTCATAGTCGCATAACTCCACACCGCCTTTTAAATCAATCAAGAACAGGTGAGTGTGATCTGGTTTGCTATGGAGCAAGCTCGTGATCGTACTGTTAATAAAGTTTGATTTGCCATAGCGAGTAGCGCCACCTAGAACAACGTGCGGGATCTGTTCAAAGTCATGGAATCTAAATGCGTTCTGATCACGCGTTATTCCAACTGGAACTTTCCAATCTTCGCCCGCTTGGAATTCTACTCGCTTAGGTAGAGGATTATCATAAACTCGAATGATCAACAATCCGTCAAATGACAATTCTATTTCTTTCGTTTCGCTTAATTTATTCGTCCACAACGATTTCAAACTATCTATGATTCCGGAATCGAATTGAAGTTCTTTTAAATCCGTCAGGGATAATTTCTGCCGCCTGTTATTTAATCCGTCTTCCAAAATGTGCTGCTTGTTCTGGTAATCCTCAAAACTTCTGCCAAGTGGAATTCGGTATTTATACTCCCATCCCCATTCATGTTTTTTCTTACGGATGAGTTGGGTAGTCAACGTGTCTTTTCCGTCTTTCACATTTAGGCCGGATAGAGAAATAATACGCTGAATTTTACCCGACTCATTGGAAGATGCGCCTTGTTTTTTTGCGTAAGCTTTTAACGCAAACCCTCCCATTATGGAGGTAGTCAGAATTTCAAATAACACATCATCATCCTTTCTTTAAAGTAAACGCCACGGGGTTATCTATCTATAGATAGAGTTGCAGTCATCGAGACATTAAATAAAACGGATACGGCTTGCAACTGCAGGTTTTGTAATGTCCAGTTGTGTGGATGGAGTAGTCATCAATCTAGTCATGGATCTGGACGTAGTAATTCAGTCAATATTTAGTTATCAAAGTGCAATATCAGGACATCAACCAAGACGATCAACTGGACTTAAACAAGGTTTTTAAAGTGACGATAATATCCTTGTATTTGTAATAAAACCTCAAGGCTTCACGGTACGTTTCAGATCGATCGGTGCGCGGGATCGACTCGATGATTTTTATTAAATCGGCGTGATTCTTCTCATTTAATTTGGCTGCTATTTGGGGTAGTGGTTCATTTTTCGATGTCATCATGAGCCTCCTCCTTTCTAAACTTTTTCTAACGGTTCTGATGTATCATATGGCGTTGTCTGCATAAAAATGCCTGTCCGTTTAGAAAAAGGTTAGAAGAAAACAAAAACAGCCAACCCTCTATATAGAAGGCGGCTGTTTTAGAAAACAACTCAATGCTACACAAATGCTACACAAGATAGCCGTAAACACTGTCATATCAATGCTTGTCCAGTTTTTCAAACGTCCTCCTGGGACGTAATGAACTTTCTAGGGAAAGACAGGAAAAAGGCGCTGTAAACGTTAAGAAATTAACGTTTACAGCGCTTTTTATTATATGTAAAATTTATCCGTGCGAAGACATTGGCCGATCACTAGGTTGCATGATACGAGCGCTTGCGCTACATTTATCGAGATGACGGCGGGAATTTCAACGACTTCGAATTTTGCGCCGATAGGGATTTCATGGGCATTCGCAACAGTGCGCTCCGGCAAGGAAGATGGATAATTTCGTTTTCTTTAAAGACCTTCATGTTTTTTCGTTTTCAGCAGGTTGATTAGATCTTTGTCGCCAACGTGATTGATGAATGCTTCGTATCCGCTGATTAAGCTGTTGTAGGCACCGCAGGATGACTAGCAGCCGATTACTTCTCTGTAATGCATTGGCTAGTCTTTAAGATTGCCGTTCATAATTCCTATAATAAAACTTCTTTGAATTTGCTTTTGCCTATAAAATTCATGATGTGAAGTAACCGGGAATTTATGCAGCCCAGCCCTTTAGATGAAAACGGTGACAAGGGGCCTATCCCCTTGTCACCGTTTAATATAGTGGTAAATATTCCCTGCCAGCTGAATGTTAAATAATTGCTGGCCATCTGTCAGGTCGGTTGAAAGAATTTCTTCAATACGTTTCAGGCGATAGTTCAGCGTGTTCGAGTGGACGTGAAGGGCGACGGCGGTTCGTTTGATGTTTTGGTTTTGACGCAAATAGGTAAGTAGTGTTTGCAACAAATCTCCTTTTCGGGCTCGTTCGTATTGAATGAGCGGGCCGATGACTTCGTGGACGAAATCGAGCAGCTCTTCTTCTGAATTCCGTAAGATGAAGCGTTGGATGCCAAGGTCTGTGTAGGACAGGGCGCGTTCTTCAAAATGGTAGTTTTTCATGAATGTGGTGCATTTTTCAGCTTCTTTGAATGATTCGTGGGCAGCGGCGAGGTTTGGTTTCATTCTGCCGATGCCGATGGTGATGTCGAGTTCGCTGTATGTTTTATCGATTTCCTGCTGCAAATGCAAGGCGAGTTCTTTAATACTGCCTGCCGGGTTTGCTGCCTGCAGTTTGGCAGGGTAGGAGAATAAGGCGGCGAGCTTGTTTTGGTCGATAAGCGCGGCGCCTTGCGAGTTTTTTCCTAGGAAGTTATTATTCGTCATATAGAGCAGATTGTTGATGACGTTTTCGCTTATAGCTCCGCGCTGCAATTTGTCTTTGTTTTCGACACTAATAATGACGGCGATGTAGTTGCGGTTCAAGTCGAATTGCAGATTTTTTGCCTGCTTCATTAATGTTTTATCAATTGCCTGGCCGGATAAAATTTTTGTCATGAATTCGTTCCGCAGACGCTGCTGTGTTTCGTAGACAGCTTGTTCTTTGACGAGCACGAGCGTGAGGACCGTGCAGATGTGTTCGAGCGCGTTGATTCCGACTTCTCCGATTGGGTCTTTTGAAATGATTATGAGTGTGCCGAGCGGCTTTATTTTCGATTGCAACGGCAGCGCGATGACTTGATATTTTTCAAGGCCTAGTGTGATTTCAGAGACGCTGTACGGGCTGTTGAGCGACTGGTCATTCTGTTTCACAAAGCGTAGTAGTTCGCTGTTCATCTCTATTGAAACGGGCGCGCGGCAGGCAGAAGCGGTCAGTTCGCCTATCTCATCGAATAAGAAAATATGCTCGCCGATCGTTTTGTAAATATAGTCGATAATGGACTGGATTCCTTCCCCGTTGACTACTAGATTGGAGATGTTCCGCTGCGTTTCGATCGAGCGGGACAGTAGCTGGACGGTCTTTTTCTCTTTATGATAAATATTCGATTTTTCGAGCGCGATGGCGGCTTGCTGGGCGATCGCTTCTAACAGCTGCATATCTTCTTTTTTGAAATGAAGCGATTTATCGAATGAATCAAGCGTAATGACACCGATGCAGGTTCCTTTCAATAAAATCGGTGATGAAATGACTGAAGTGAAGTGGAAATTATTCGAAATAGATTCGTCGAGCAACGTCCGATTGCAAGGAGTAAGTGTATCAAGCGCCTGTTTGATTTCTTCTTCATTTTTAAACACAAGCCCTTTTTCCGCTTGAAACGTCATGCCGGTCATCGATTCGCCGCTGCTTAATTCAATCGATTTAAAGATTTGCGGATAAAACAAGCCGTGCGCGGATTTGGCCACCAGCCGCTGTTTCTGCAGGTCGAAAACCCAAATAGAACCGCCTCCTGCTTCGTCTACTGCGGAAATTGCTTCACCTATAATCAAATCGAAAATCGTTTCGATGTCTAATGAAGAGTTAATGACAGTGGAAACATGTACAAGAGATTTGAGCTGCCGGTGAGTTAACGTATCTTGCATAATCTATCATCCTAACTCTATAGTATTTTGTGTTTTTTGTGTAAAACACACAAATTCTTTCGGAAAATTACACATAGAATTGATTTTTTTTATTGTTTATAATTATAGATGAATTGGAAATAGAATGAAAGTGGGTTGGTTTAAAGTACACGGATAGATGAAAGTGAGTCGATTTAACGTGCACGAATAAATGAAAGCGGTTGCAAATTGGTTGTTAGCGCAATGATTTACGGCAATGACGGAATGTAAAAGAAGAATGGAGGGTATTGGATATGAATTTTGATTTGACGGATGAACAACAAATGGTGCGTAAGCTGGTTCGAGATTTTGCGGAAGCGGAAGTGGAGCCGGGTGCGGATGAGCGCGATCGTACAGGGGAATTCCCGAAAGAGATTTTTAAAAAGTTTTCGGAGCTCGGTTTGATGGGGCTGCCTTTCCCAGAAGAGTATGGCGGTGGCGGAGCAGATACGACGAGTTTTGCTATCGTCACGGAAGAATTAAGCCGTGTCTGCGCATCGACAGGCATCACGTATTCTGCGCATATTTCACTTGGCGGAGCACCGATTCATTTGTTCGGCACACCGGAACAGAAAAAGAAATATTTAATGCCGATTTGTACGGGTGAATCGTTCGGGGCGTTTGGGTTGACGGAGCCGAATGCGGGGTCGGATGCGGGCGGGACAGAAACGACAGCTGTTCTTGAAGGCGATGAGTGGGTCATTAACGGTTCGAAATGTTTCATTACGAATGCAAGCTATGCGAAACATCTTGCTGTGACGGCGATTACAGACCGCTCAAAAGGAATGAACGGCATTAGCGCATTTATCGTGCCGACCGATGTACCAGGATTTACGGTCATCGCAAACTATGAAAAAATGGGACTTCATTCTTCTAACACGACGGAATTGATTTTGGAAAACGTCCGTGTGCCGAAAGAAAATCTTCTAGGTGAAATTGGAAACGGTTACAAACAGTTTTTGGCGACACTTGACGGCGGACGGATCGGTATCGGTGCAATGGCTGTTGGCGTAGCGCAAGGAGCGTACGAGAAGGCGCTGAATTACGCTAAGGAGCGAAAACAGTTCGGCAGAAGCATTTCGAACTTCCAGGCGATTCAGTTCAAACTCGCGGATATGGCAATGAATATCGAGCTAGCACGCAATATGGTGTATAAAGCAGCGTGGCTAAAAGATCAAGGGCGCCCATTCAAAAAAGAAGCGGCGTTTGCCAAATTATTCGCTTCTGAAATGTGCATGCGCGTCTGTGATCAAGCAGTGCAGGTTCACGGCGGCTACGGCTATATTAAAGAATACCAAGTCGAGCGTTTCTTCCGCGATGCGAAACTTTTAGAAATCGGTGAAGGTACGTCTGAAGTTCAGCGCATGGTCATTGCAAAACAAATCGGCTGCTGATTTTGAAAGGGTTCTAGTGAATTGACAAAGGGGCGATTGAATGGATATTGAACGGGTTTTACAAGTAGCGGCGAATAGTAAACTTATTTATCCTAGTGAAGAAAAGGCGCGCTCGACTTCGATTGGTAGCGCAGAAGCTTTCCAAGAACTTCTCCGGCAGTCCCAGGAAGATCCTGCTGCATTTTGGGATCAGCATGCCCGTGAACTTGAATGGTATGAACCGTGGACAGAGACGATCAGTGGCAAACTCCCTGATTTCAAGTTTTTCGTAGATGGCATTACGAATCCAAGCATCAACTTACTAGACCGGCATATACATAACGGTGCCGGTAACCGGACAGCGCTCATTTGGGAAGGTGAGAACGGCGATTCGAAGTTTTACACGTATTCGATGCTTCTTGCAGAAGTGAACCGTTTTTCTAATGTGCTTCGGTCGTTCGGTGTGAAAAAAGGCGATTGTGTCGCAATCTATCTTCCGAATTTGGCGGAAGCCGTCATAGCGGTGCTCGCGTGTTTCCGTGTCGGGGCAATTTACAACGCAGTCTTCTCGGGTTATTCCGAGCGTTCTTTGTCCGACCGATTGGCAAGCTTTGAACCGAAAGTCATTATCACAGCGGATGCGACAATGCGCCGCGGCAAAGAAATTCGCTTGAAAGAAAAAGTCGATCAAGTCGCGCCGTCCACTTCTTCAGTTGAAGCGGTCATCGTCGTCAATCGCATGGGCATCGATATCGACATGCAGGAAGGCCGCGATTACTGGTGGCATGAGCTGACGGAAAAAGCGAGTATCCATTGCGAACCGGAGCGCCTTGAAGCGAATGAAAGCGGGATCGTTTTCTATACGAGCGGCACGACGGGAAAGCCGAAAGGGATTGTGCACTCAGGTACGGCATTCGTCGTGCAGAACTATGTCTATGCGAAATACCATCTCGACCATCGCGATGACGACGTATTTTGGTGCACGGCGGATATCGGCTGGCTGACGATGCATATTTGGGGTATCGTCGGAGCCCTTGCGAACGGCGTTACGACAGTCATTTGCGAAGGAGCGATCGATTATCCCGAGAAAACACGTTTTTATCAAATCATTGAAAAATACCGTGTCAATAAATTATTTACCGCTCCGACAGCGCTACGCATGTTGAAAAGCATGGGTCAGGAGCCAATCGAGCAGTTTGACTTATCATGCCTTGACGTGATCGCACTCGTCGGCGAACCATTCGATGCGGAGACGTGGCACTGGACGTATGAAGTGCTAGGCAAGAAAAAAGTCTATATTAATAACACTTGGGGGCAGACCGAAACGGCCGGCTCGCCGATTGCAGGAGCAGCATGGCTGACGCCTATGAAACCCGGGTCTTCCGGCACGCAGTTTTTAGGCGCAGTATTCGATGTCGTCAATGAAGCCGGCGAACCCGTGAAAGCCGGGCAGCTTGGCAACTTGATCATTAAAAAGCCATTCCCGATGCTATGCAGGACGATTTGGAGAGAGCCGGAACGTTACTACGGTTCATACTACAGCCAAGTCGACGGCAGCTACTACGCTAGTGATCTCGCGTTGATTGACGATGACGGCTATATTTGGGTAGTCGGTCGTTCCGACGATGCGTTCAACGTCGCAGGCCACCGTTTGAGCACGATGGAAATGGAAAGCGCCGTGCTCGAAAGTGCAGGCGTGGCGGAATGCGCGGTCATTGGCGTGCCGGATGAAATTAAAGGAGAAGTGCCTATCGTTTTCGTCCGTCTTTCAGAAAATGTAACAGATGGGCAGGAAGTCGCAGAGCGGATTAAAGAAAACATCATCCGCCAGATCGGAAAAATCGCCCAGCCGAAGGAGATCATCATAACGGACTCTCTACCTAAAACGGTGAGCGGAAAAATTATGCGTCGCCTGATTAAAGAAATCGTTACGACAGGCAGTGTCGCAGGTGATGTGACGGGGCTTGAAGATCCGTCGACAGTTGCGGAACTTCAGAGCGTCATTAAAGCGAAAACTGCGAGCAAATAAATGAACAGTGGAGCCGGTCTTTTTATGGCCGGCCCTCCTTTTCCTAAATGGATGCACACGAAAGCTTGATTACACGATAAATTGAAAGGGTGACTATCATGTTTAAAAAGATTTTGATTGCTAACCGCGGGGAAATAGCGGCCCGTGTCATGCGTACATGCAGGGCTTTCGGTATTAAAACAGTTAGTGTCTATTCGGAAGCGGATGCGGAAGCTGTCCACGTCAAGCATGCGGATGAAGCATATTTGCTCGGCGGACCACGCGTAACGGAAAGTTATATGAAAATCGATAAAATTTTAGAAGCGGCGCATCAGTCAAAAGCAGAAGCGATACACCCAGGGTATGGTCTGCTTTCTGAAAACGCCGAATTTGCACGCCGCTGCGAAGAAGAAGGATTCGTGTTCATCGGGCCGTCGCCTGACGTCATTTCTGAAATGGGCAGCAAAATTGCAGCGCGCAAGGCGATGGAAAAAGCCGGTGTCCCAGTCGTGCCGGGTATCACCCGTGCGCTTGCAGACGCGGAAGAAGCGATCGAAGCGGCGGAAACTATTGGCTATCCTGTTATGCTGAAGGCGTCTGCAGGCGGCGGTGGAATCGGTATGCAAGTCGTCTACAGCGCTGACGAAATTCACAAAGCGTTCGAAGGCAATCAAAAACGAGCGACTGATTTCTTCGGTGACGGCGCGATGTATATTGAAAAATTCGTCGAGAATCCGCGCCATATCGAAATTCAGATCTTAGCGGACAATAGTGGAAATACAGTGTACTTATGGGAGCGCGAGTGCTCAATCCAGCGCCGCCACCAAAAAGTAGTAGAAGAGGCGCCGTCTTCATTCATTTCAGAAGAGACGCGAAGAAAAATGGGAGAAGCAGCAGTTAAAGCGGCAAAGTCCATTGGCTATAAAAATGCTGGCACGATCGAGTTTTTAGTCGATGCAGACCAAAACTTCTACTTTCTTGAAATGAATACACGGCTGCAAGTTGAGCACCCGATTACAGAAGAAATTACAGGACTCGACTTAGTGAAAGAGCAGCTTGATATCGCAGCGGGAAAAACACTTACATTTGCGCAGCAAGACGTCAAACGCGACGGACACGCAATTGAAGTACGTATTTACGCAGAAGATCCGAAAACATTTTTCCCTTCACCGGGGACCATCACGAAACTTAAGTTGCCAGAAGGACCGGGCGTCCGCCACGAATTGGCTGTCCATGGCGAGTCGATCGTCACACCTTTTTACGACCCTATGATCGCGAAACTCGTTGTCAAAGGTAAAGACCGCGACGAAGCGATCGACCGCCTGCAGGAAGCGCTTTCGAACTACCATATCGAAGGCATCAAGACGAATATTCCGATGCTTCAGGAAGTAGCAGCACATGAAGCATTCCGTTCTGGGGATACGACAACGGAATTCGTGGAAAAATATTTGACGAAGAAAAAGAAAAAACAAAAACAAACGAAATGACTTTTTGGGGGGAATTACTATGACAGAAATTACTGCAAGCATGGCAGGAAGCGTTTGGAAAGTACTCGTGAAGGCAGGAGACGAAGTAGAAGAAGATCAAGACATCGTCATCTTGGAATCGATGAAAATGGAAATACCGATTGCAACTGATTTTGACGGTGTCGTAAAAGATGTAAAAGTGAACGAAGGTGAATTCGTCAATGAAGGAGACGTCATCGCAGTCATTGAATAATTCCTGTAGAAGGAGATGAAATGATGAAATGGCCTAAAACAATTACGATTAAGGAAGTTGGACCGCGAGACGGACTGCAGAACGAAAAAATCTTCATTCCGACAAAGGACAAAATCGCCTGGATTAATGAGTTGTCTAAAAGCGGCCTGACATCGATTGAAGTGACGTCTTTCGTCAATCCGAAATGGATTCCGGCGCTCGCGGACGCAGCTGAAGTAATGGCGGGCATTAATCGGGAGCCGGGCGTCTCTTATTCGGCGCTCGTCCCGAACCGTCAAGGGCTTGAACGGGCTTTTGAAGCAGATATCGATGAAGCGGCGGTGTTCATGTCAGCGAGCGAAACGCATAATTTGAAAAATATTAATAAAACGATCATGGATACACTGCCTGTATTAAAAGAAATTGTACAAGACGCGAAAGCGGCAGACAAGAAGACGAGAGGCTATGTGTCTACGGTGTTCGGCTGTCCGTACGAAGGCGTGGTCGATACGGAAGCGGTCGTCCGCGTGTCGGAGTCGCTGTTTGACATGGGCATTGACGAGTTGTCGCTTGGCGATACGATCGGCGTTGCGAATCCGCGGCAAGTCCAGGAAGTGCTTGACGTACTGCTGAAACGTTTTCCGGCAGACAAATTGGCGATGCATTTCCATGACACGCGCGGGACAGCTTTAGCGAATGTCCTGGCGTCACTTGATATGGGCATTACGGTGTTCGACAGTTCAGTTGGCGGCCTCGGTGGCTGTCCATACGCACCGGGTGCTTCAGGCAATGCAGCGACAGAAGATTTATTGTATATGCTGCATGGCATGGGTATTCATACCGGCGTCGATGAAGAGAAAATTTTAGCGGCATCCGCGTTTATTCAAGAAAAAATCGGCCGGGCGCTTCCAAGTAAGAACTTGCAGGCTACCGGTGCGCATGATAAATGAAGGACGTGAGCGAATGGGGAATAAAGTGGTATTAGAGAGGCGCGGCGACGGAATTGCGGTCATACTATTGAATCGTCCGGAGGCAGCGAATGCATTGTCAATTGAGATGCTGAACGGGCTTTACGATGCGCTGCAAGAATGCCGCTACGACCGGGAAATCCGCGCTGTTATTATAACGGGTGCCGGTGAAAAAGCTTTTTGTGCGGGCGCTGATTTAAAGGAACGCGTAGGAATGAATCCGGTCGAGGTGCGCAAGACGGTTTCGTTGATCCGCCAGACGATTAACGGCATTGAATCACTGCCGCAGCCGGTCATTGCTGCAGTCAACGGCGTTGCGCTCGGCGGCGGGACAGAACTGGCACTGGCATGCGACATCCGCATTGTAGCAGAGACCGCAAAGTTCGGATTGACGGAAACTTCGCTCGGCATTATTCCGGGAGCTGGCGGTACGCAACGTCTGCCGAGATTGATCGGCAAAGGACGTGCGAAAGAGCTTATTTTCACAGCGCGCAGAGTCGAAGCGACAGAAGCATCGGAAATCGGGCTTGCTGAATTCATTGTGGCGCCTGATCAGTTGATAGATCAAGCGCTTACTGTCGCGGGACAAATCGCTGCCAACGGTCCGCTCGCTGTCGCGCAGGCGAAGTTCGCGATTGACCACGGCTATGATGTAGAACTGCAGACGGGGCTCGCAATCGAACAAAACGCCTATGAAGTGACGATTCCTTCCAAAGACCGGCTCGAAGGACTGCAGGCATTCAAGGAAAAACGCAAGCCTATATATACTGGCGAATGATGAACGATCATAAGGGAGGCAGGACTATGACAACCGATACGAAATCTTTGCAGCAAGCATTGAATGAAAGAGTTGAGCAGATTAAAAAAGGGGGCGCGCAGAAATACCATGAGAAAAATGCGGAACAAGGGAAGATGTTCGTCCGGGACCGCTTAAGATTATTATTCGATTCGGATCTTGAAATCGAAGACGGCCAATTCGCGAACTGCATGGCGGGCGATCTTCCTGCTGACGGAGTGGTAACAGGCATGGGGAAGATTAACGGCCAAGTTGTTTGCGTCATGGCGAATGATTCCACAATCAAAGCAGGCTCATGGGGCGCGCGAACAGTGGAAAAAATTATCCGAATCCAAGAAACCGCTGAAAAATTGAATGTGCCGCTCGTTTACTTAGTCGATTCAGCAGGTGCACGAATTACGGATCAAGTCGAAATGTTCCCAGGTCGCCGCGGTGCGGGGAGAATTTTTTACAATCAAGTGAAATTATCCGGTCGTATTCCGCAAATCTGCGTCTTGTTCGGTCCGTCAGCTGCTGGCGGCGCGTATATCCCAGCGTTTTGCGATATCGTCATTATGGTAGACAAAAACGCTTCGATGTACCTTGGATCACCGCGCATGGCGGAAATGGTCATCGGTGAAAAAGTAACACTCGAAGAAATGGGCGGCGCACGAATGCACTGCTCAACTTCAGGATGCGGCGATGTACTCGCAAAAAACGAAGAAGACGCAATCGCAGCGGCGCGAAGATATTTATCGTATTTTCCGGCAAACTTCTCGGAAAAGCCGCCTGTACGTGATGCAGTGGCGCCGAAACAGCTGGATAAGGCACTGGAAGAAATCATTCCGAAAAATGAAAACGCTCCGTTTAATATGCACGACTTGATCAAAGGGATTATCGATGAAGGTTCATTCTTCGAAATTAAGAAACTATTTGCAGGTGAGCTCATTACTGGCCTTGCGCGCATCGACGGAAAAGCGGTCGGCATTATCGCGAACCAGCCGCGCGTTAAAGGCGGCGTGCTATTCCACGACACTGCTGACAAAGCGGCAAAGTTCATCAACCTTTGCGACGCATTCCATATTCCGCTGCTGTTCTTAGTCGACGTGCCTGGATTCATGATCGGAACAAAAGTAGAACGCGCAGGCATCATCCGCCACGGCGCAAAAATGATTTCTGCGATGTCAGAAGCGACTGTACCGAAAATTTCCGTCATTGTCCGCAAAGCATACGGCGCAGGTCTGTACGCCATGGCAGGCCCGGCATTTGAACCGGATGCGTGTTTAGCACTGCCATCCGCTTCCATCGCGGTCATGGGGCCTGACGCAGCTGTCAACGCAGTCTACGCAAACAAAATTGCTGCGTTGCCCGAAGAAGAGCGCGCAGCTTATATTGAAGCGAAACGCAGCGAATACAAAGAAGATATCGACATTTACCATTTAGCTTCCGAAATGATTATTGACGGCATCATCCCAGCAGACTCACTGCGCGATGAGCTGATCACGCGCTATGAAGCGTATGCGACGAAATATATCCAGTTTACAGAACGTAAGCATCCGGTTTATCCGGTGTGATGGAAACAGACAGGTCCCGCGTCACCGAGAGGGACTTTTAATTAACTATTTACGTGTCAGATTCAGCAATTTTCCATTTTCGAAAATGGATATACAAAACGTATACAGACAGCGCGCAAACAATTGCTACTAGTACATTTTTTCATGTCTAATTGAGACGTAATGAAGTGAAATCTAGATACGAATTAAAAAAGCACGGTAACATTGTTAAATCAATGTATACCGTGCTATTTGTATGTGACTTCAACTGGTAACAATAAAATGCCAAAGTATTTCATACAAAAGCCATATAAATTCTTAGCTTATTACCTTTTCTAAATTTATTCGTAATATACTTTGTGAAATGCTGCCCTTTAAAAGTTGTGGGGGATAGAAGGCGCACGAGGAAGACATACTCATTACTACTGACAAATTAAAAATGAGAATATGTCACAACCTGGCTGTTTTTAATTAATGGAATTAGAATGTTTAGATATAAATAGTGAATATTGTTTTGTGCTAAAAAGAATTGATTAAAGTGGAGGAGGAAAAAAGATGGGAAGAGTAGTTCACTTTGAAATTCACGTAGACGACATGGAAAGGGCACAAAAGTTTTATGGAGATGTATTCGGATGGACCTTTCAGGACTGGAGTGAGTATGCAGGGATGCCTTATTGTGGAGCAGTGACTGGTGATAGTGAGCTTGGAGTGGATGGAGCATTGATGCAACGTCAAGGTCCGCGTCCAGAACGTAACCAACCATTAAATGGTTATGCTTGTACTATAGGAGTCGATGATTACCATTCGACTGAAGTGAAAATTCTTGATGGTGGGGGCAGCGTTGCAATACCCAAATATGCGTTGCCAGGAATGGCATGGCAAGGCTATTATTTGGATACCGAGGGTAATATTTTTGGAGTTCATCAACCAGATAAAAATGCAAAATAATTAGGTTGTTTTGTGGGGAATATAATCTTAAACTAAAGAGACATTTTGTTTTGTAATAATTTTACTAGGTTTCATTATTTTAAAGGAGTGATGGATAATGGCTGTCGATATTTATTTAACGTTTAATGGGAATTGTCGTGAAGCGGTTGAGTTTTACGCAGAGGTTTTTGAAACCGAAAAACCTAACTTTATGACTTTCGGAGAAAAATCTCCAAATCCAGAATACCCTCTTCCGGAAGAAGCAAAAAACTTAATTATGCATACTCGTTTAGCTATTGAAGGAAGCACTGTAATGTTTTCAGATACGTTCCCTGGTTCTCCTTTCACGGTTGGAAACAACATTAGCTTAGCTTACCAATGTTTGGAAGCGGAAAAGTTACAAATGGTTTATGAAAAACTAAAAAAAGAGGGAACCGTTGGGATGGAACTTCAAGAGACTTTCTGGTCAAAACTTTATGGCCAGGTCACTGATAAATTCGATGTAATTTGGCAATTGAGTTTAACCAACGAAGATGAAGTTTCTTAACAGCAAACAATCTGAGTCGTAAAGTTTTGCATAGGCGGATGGCAGTTGAACAATTAATTATAAGAGGTGTATGTATGGTTAAAGTTTCGTCTACTAGTTTGAAAATGATAAGAAATTTTGATGTAGATCCTGAAAAAGTATTTGATGCATGGCTAAACCCAGAAATGATGAGAAAGTGGTTTTTCACATTGGAAGGGACAAATAAAGTGACGCGAAATAATCCTCAAGTAGGCGGTGCTTGGGAAATTATTGATCATAGAGGAGGACAAGATTACCGTGCGATTGGGGAATACCTTGAAATTGATCCTCCGAAAAAAATCATGCTCACTTTTAAGATGCCAGAAATGAGCGATTTAAAAGATACAATAACAGTTGAGCTAAAAGAGCTCGAGCAAGGCTGCGAGATGACATTCACACAATTGATCCATGTTGCAGAAGAAGTGAATGGGACAGAGTCTGAAATCGAAAAAGCACTTACAGAAATGCATGATGGCACTGAAGTTGGCTGGAATTATATGTTTATGGGATTGAAGGAATTAGTGGAAACAGGTAGAGTTAGCTATACAGGGTAAAAAAGTTTAGAAAAAAAGAGAGGAAAGTAGAATATGAAAGACGTTAAACCATTTTTAATGTTTCAGGGCGGAACTGCAGAAGAAGCTATGAAATATTACACCTCACTCATCGAAGAATCAGAAATTAAAAGCATAGCGCGTTACGGAGCGGAAGGACCTGGTGAAGAAGGTACAGTGATACAAGCGGTCTTCACGTTAAAAGGACAAGAGTTCATGTGTATCGACAGCCATATTGATCACGAGTTTACATTTACTCCATCTTTTTCTATTTATCTAACGTGTGATACTGAAGAGGAAATTGACAATCTTTATGAAAAAATGATGCAAAATGGCACAGCTCTCATGCCTTTAGATAACTATGGATTCAGTAAAAAATTCGGATGGCTGAATGACCAGTTCGGCATTTCTTGGCAGTTGAACTTACCAGAGTAACTTTTTGCAAATATTGTGCGCGATAAAACATCAGCGAGTGCCTAACTGATAGTAGCAGCGCGTTATCTGGTTTTCATAGCTATACTACTAAATAGTAAAAAAGCTGATCCCATTTATTACATATAAGTGGGGTCAGCTTTTTTGTTGAATCAAAAGTATGTCAAAGCTTCATGAATACATATCTGGTTTCTGTTTTTTGTCTAAGATGAAAGATCACAAGAGGTTTTTTATACATATTTAGCAGTTATTATATGTTCCTAATCAACATATATTTATTGATATTCGATAAATTAAATGGTAAAGTGAGATTTATAATTTAGAAGCTAAGCGAGGTGCTTTTTATGAAACGAGGAACAACACTATTTTTAAAGATAGCTGTCATTTTAATTGGTATTCCAGTTCTTGCTGTGTGCATATTTTTGTTGCCGCAGTTAGCTATTGAGGCAAAAGAAGCTACGGAAAGAGGTTGGGATTTTGCTTATGCAGTATATAGTATTTTAGTAGTCATCTATATTTCGGTGATTCCATTTTATTTTGCCTTGTACCAAACCTTTAACTTATTAAACTTTATCGATGGAAATCAAGCGTTCTCAGAGTTGTCTGTAAGGGCGTTAAAGAAAATCAAATACTGTGCGATCATAATTAGCGGCTTATATGTAGTAGCCCTTCCATTCGTCTTTATCATGGCAGAGATAGACGACGCCCCAGGTCTGGTAATAGTCGGAATGATTCCTATTTTTGCTTCCATGGTGATTGCGGTCTTTGCTGCTGTTCTCCAAAGGCTTTTAAGAGAAGCAATCGATATAAAAGAGGAAAATGATTTAATAGTCTGAGTAGAGGTGAATAACATGGTAATTATCATCAATATTGATGTGATGTTAGCCAAAAGGAAAATGAGTGTTACGGAACTTTCCGAGCGAGTTGGGATTACAATGGCGAACATCTCCATACTGAAAAATGGAAAGGCGAAGGCGATTCGACTATCGACTTTAGATGCGATTTGTAAGGCTTTAGAGTGTCAGCCTGGGGATATATTAGAATACCAAGTAGAAGAAGACACGGAAAGTCCAGCAGAGTAGAAAACGAGTCAATGCAACTGTAAGGCATTTCATTCAACACGATATAATAAAAAAAATATAAATATAGAGCATTTCCTCAAGGACTGGAATGCTCTATATTTTTGTCTAAACTAAAATAAATATATTTAGCCGTTGGGGATCCTTTTTCAAACTATAATTCTAGGTAGAGAAAAAAGAGTAATCGCGATATGATAAGGATAGCTCAAACTTTATTGTTTTTAGTATAAAGTTTGTTATTCGTACAGATCAACGCGTTGTCAGATGTTAAGGGGGAAATAGTTTGGATATTTATCAGGAATTTTCAGCCCGACATTTTGGGGCTTATTTAGATTCGGAAGAGTTTTTGGATTATATGTTGCGTCAATGGTTGCTTAAAGGACGTCATTTGGATGTTTGTCATGTCATCGACCTTCCTTCGTTTACAAAAGTGATGAATGCATGTAGGAATGATGAACGGTACGCATTACTCGTAGAACTGTCAGACTTGTATGAGAGTGAAATTACACTAGCGAGTCAATACAATGAAACATTACTAGCGTTGGCTTATGGTGAAGATTTCGATCCGTTTGAGCTGGATCAGGATACTAGGGCCAAAGGGGATTGGCGATACCATCTTTGGTTCTATTTCTTTAATAACGAAGGACATGTGGCGGAATCCTGGCAACTATTCAATACAAAAATTTATCCGCTATGTGCCACGTTAAATAACGCGCGTGCCGATCATATGCAGACGCTAGCTAGGTACTTTAATGAACTAAGTGTACTAATGGATAAAACGCGCGATCCGGATATTTTAGAGAGTGTGACGAAAAAGACCATCATGAATCTGTATGATTTGTTTTTACAAGTGGCTCATAATGATACAATGATCGACTTTGCAACGAAGCGAAGTTTTTGTGAACGCTTGATTCATATGATGAAATATAAAGAGATGCACAGGGTTGGTCTGGAATTCTATATCACATTCAATGATCTATTCGATTTGAATGATATTCCCACTGTCATTAGCTTGGTGAATCTATCTAAGTCTGCATATGATTATCATGCAGTGCATGTTCTGCATGGTGATATTCAAGCAATTCAATATCGCATCGAGAAATATAAAGGGGATATCGTTTCGCAATTAACGAAAATTTCCGAGTACATATTACGAATGAAGAATGTTATTGAAGAGCAACATGGTGGAAAGATTCATGAAGACTCCTTTATACAAGCTGATTTCAACTTTTTCTTTTATGAATGTGGAATTGAAGAAATGTGTACAGCTAATTTCTCCGAGTTGCCGTTTGAAGATCAAGATAGTATAGTAAGAAATTTATTGAACGCAATGATTTGCTTTTATAAAGCGGATAAAACATTAACATCAGAAGAAGGCAAGGTAAAAGAACCAGCATTGAACTTATTGATTGGCTGGGAATTGGGTAATGAAGGTATGAAGTTGAGAAACCGTGTTCTCTCTTTGGTACCTGATGTAGGAATCGAATACCGCGAAATCATGACTTCAGATGCATTGATTCAATTAGATGAATGTCTGACAGAGTTCTACTTGCATGACCTGTCTCCAAATGTAGAAGCAATCATACAAAAATCTGAGCAATATGATCTTGAACCAATCGATTCTAAACAGGCGTTGACGCTGCTGGAAGAGACCTTTACATCACTTCATCACCATAGTGCGCTAATTTTCGGTGAGGAAGAAAAAGAACGCTTTGAAAAGTCGGCCAAACAGTTACCTCGCTTGTTGAAATCTAATGAAGTGAAACGACTCTTAATGTTTGCTGAAGTGAAATGGCGTGAATTAGAAAATGCCTATAAGCCAGAAAGTCAACAGTCCAGTCAAAAAGCCGCTTTTATTATAGCAGACTATGTAAAAGCAGTGGAAGAGTACCTTAGTCATGTCTTAGTTAGTAATAGAGTAACCAAACAGACGATGCCTTTAATAGATGTGGCGATGCCTGAATCAGGACTAACTTCTGTCGAAATTGGCAGTGAAGAGTACTATCACTACGCCACTCTTGGTAGTTTCTATCATTATCTTAGCGCAAATGGTACTAGTCTACTGAAAAGAAATGTAGATAAAGTACAGGTTGTAGAGTACCTGACACATTGGGTGAACAGTATTCGCACATCTTCGTTTGATCAAAAGAATGAGTTGGAAATCGAAACAGCACAAGTCTTACGAAGAGAAACCATTGTCTTACTAAGACGTTTGGTTGCAGACTTGGCGGATTAATCATCAAGCTGTAAACAAACGACGAAACTTAAATCGGATCGGTAGTTACCTACTCGGTGTGGTGTATAGTCTAGTTAACTTAAACTATAAAATTCGAGAATGGCGAGATGAAGATTGTTGAAATGGGTGGGTAGTTAAAGTGCGAAAGGTCTAAAAATGAAAGAACACACAAAACCTCATTGGTTTTGTGTGTTCTTTTTATTGTACTTCTAAATGAGCATTTCGGATCGTCAAATATTGACCATTCGATATATTGATGGACGTTTCACCTTCTACTACGTCACTTATGAGAAGATCCATCATATCTTGCCGGCTATTTTTGCTGATTTCATAAAATCCTATATCGCTTTGATCATCTACCAACAATGTATAGGAACCAGCTGGGAGATCTGTACCCACTTTGTATTGGCCATCCTTATATATTCCATTAGCGGGTTTTATACTAGGTGCGGAAGCTACAGGATACATTTCTCCACCTTTTAATGTAAAGTTTTCTCCTTCGTGTAATGTGACATACGTGTGGGAACGTCCATCCAGTGCAACGTTAAATACAATACTGTCAGGATTTCCTGATTGATCTTTTGTATTTTCCAGTAGTGTAATACCATTAGAGAAAACTAAATATTCTCCCGGTTCGATGTCAGTTCCTACCTGATATGTACCACCCGTTATAGAAGTCGTAGGTGACGGAGCAGTTTGTTTTTCTGGTATAGCTGGCTTGGGTACGGTTGTTGATGGCTGTGTCGAAGGTGCATCTGAAACGGTGTTGGATTGTTCTGTAGCCGGTTTCGTTGATGGTTCTTTTATTGCTATTTCCGGTTCTCTTACATCTTTTTCGGTTTCATTCATTTTAGGCTGTTCTTTCTCGGGGTGTTCTGTGAGTGTTGTTTTAGTAGATGGTTCCGTTGTTGTATCCTGTATCAAAGTTTCTGATGATGCTGGCTTGTCTGTTGTAGTTTCGGGTGTTTCTTTGTTGCTCGCAATGGCAATAATTAGCGCTATCAGCAATACGGCTGCACTAGCCACGGACCACCACAATTGTTTTTTGTTCATATAGTATGTAACCTCACTTTTTTCATTATATCTATATGATACATGATAGTACTTTACAGAATCTACCTATTAGCTTTCTGGTTATATAGGAAATTTGATTGTTTATCAGTTGAGCTATACATAATAAAGTGTACAGTTGCTATTGTTTAGTTTTATTTTCTTTAAGTGGTATATTACTTTGCAAATGACTATTCACGTGCTAAACTACAAGTACAACTCAATAGACTTTGACTTTATGTCAAAGGGGAGTAGCTATAGGGAAACCTATTTCACAATCGTCAGTACATGGTTTACTACCATCGGTTGTGATAGCAAAATTTTGCTTAGCGAGACCTTTGCCTTTTATTAGGCAATGGTCTTTTTTTGTTGGCAAAAATTAGAGGAGGAAAATGAATGGAAGCAATTTTATTGGAGTATGCATGGGTTTTGTTAGTATTGATCGCGTTGGAAGGATTATTAGCTGCAGATAACGCGGTAGTCATGGCAGTTATGGTTAAACACTTGCCGAGGATGCAACAAAAGAAAGCTTTGTTCTATGGATTAATCGGAGCATTTGTATTCCGGTTTGCAGCGCTGTTCATGATCACAATGTTAGTTAATGTATGGCAGATCCAAGCGCTTGGGGCAGCGTACTTATTGTTTATCGCAATCAAACATATTTACGATCAGAAAAAGGGGAAAGAGCATTCTATAGAACCTGAAGCGACTAAGGGTTCTGGTTTTTGGATGACTGTATTGAAAGTAGAATTAGCGGATATTGCTTTTGCGGTGGATTCAATGCTCGCTGCAGTGGCATTGGCCATCACATTGCCTCCATTAGGAGATATGGTGATAGGTGGAATTAATGGAGGCCAGTTTAGCGTCATGCTGGCCGGTGGATTGGTCGGGCTCGTCATTATGCGATTCGCTGCTCATAAGTTCGTCCAGTTGCTAGCTAATTATCCGCAATTAGAGACAACGGCTTTCGTTATTGTCGGATGGGTGGGAGTCAAGTTGACCGTCCTAACGTTAGCGCATGAAAAATTAGGATTCTTACCACTAGATTTTCCACACTCCACTGAATGGAAACTGATTTTCTGGGGAGTTTTAGTGGCGATTGTAGTGATAGGTGCCTTAATAAGTATTAAGGAAAAACGAGCTCTGAAAGTATAATGTATAGTTCTGACAATAGATAAGCGATTTCGCGAATTAGATAGGAATCTCCCATTAAAATAGATGGGAGATTTTTTTATGTGATATTCTTAATTAGACAGTTTATATATTAATTAACACGAAAATATTAATAGTATGTAAAGAAAAGCGTAGACAGTATAATCGAAAGGGGGTTCCTCTTACTATTGATGACATTCAAATTCCAAGAACATTTACCCTCCGTGCCAATTCCTGAGCTTGAAGATACGAAAAGGAAACTGCTGGAGGCGATTGAACCATTAATTAGTGGAGAAGAATTCGAAGAAACAAAGAAAGTTGTTCAACAGTTTTTTGAAGAAAGCGGAGAAGCGCAACTACTTCAAGAAAAGCTTCAGATTTGGCAAGAAAATATCGCAGGCAGTTGGCTAAAACCATTTTGGGATAATGTCTATCTGACATCCCGCGATTCGTTACATACAGGCAGTAATTTTAATGTTTTACTCGACAATCAGCAATATCCACTACGCACAATTGCAGAGTTAGCTGGTAAAGTGAGTCGATCCGTAGCGGAGTTTTATCATACGATCATTGATGAAAAAGCCGCCCCTGAAATGTCGCGGGGAATGCCGCTCGACATGAGTCAGTATCCTAACTTCTTCCGATCTGTCCGAATTCCCAAAACTCACCGGGATGGTCATTACGTCGCGGAATACTCGAAAGTGGAAAATCATATTTGCCTGTTAACTAATGGTCATATCTACTCGATTCCTGTCACCAATCAACGCGGTATAATGTATTCCAGTGAGTCTTTGTCGAGTTTAATTGAATCGATTCTTTCATTAAAAGAGCCAGCGGGAAAAAACGTAGGGATTTTCACTACTACAAATAGAAATAAAGCAGCGGATATTTATCAACAACTTTCAGTAACTACAGTCAATGCTGAAAATCTACAAAGCATAGCGGATTCTCTAGTCGTCCTATCTATAGATAAAGAAAGTACAAATTCCGATGAAGCGATACAAAATTTATTACTGGGCGGCAAAAATAAATACTTTGATAAGACATTGCAAATCGTCATTACTAAGGCGGGCGAGGTTGGATATAGTGTGGAACATACGGCAGTGGATGGAACTACGAGTTTCGCTGTAATACAATATGTACAAGACCAGCTCACTTCAACGGATACAGAAAATATCAAAACGAAAGAGCAGCCTGAAGCAGAAAAGTTGGATTGGATTTTATCGTCTGAATTACTGGAAGAACTCAACGTATTGGAAACAGAAAATGAAAAAACCGTTCAAAATTATTTTATTCATGTACAAAATTTTGATGCGTTTGGTACCGATGAAATAAAACAACTTGGATTCAGTCCGGATTCATTTTTCCATATGGCGCTGCAAGTTGCTCAATATAAAACATTCGCTACGATGCGCAGCACATATGAAGCGGTGTCGATGCGCTTATTCAAGGAAGGAAGAACGGAATGCATACGTCCTTCAAGCACAGAAAATCTGGCATTGGCTAAAGCGATAGTAGAGGATCCACTAGAACCCGCGATAGTATATCGATTAATGCAACATGCAAGTACTGCACATTCCGCACGTTTAAAAGAAGCACGAAAAGGGTTTGGTGTGGAAAGACATCTATTTGGATTACAAGAAATATTTTCACAGTTTGAAGATGAGCTTGGGATAGAAAAATCACCTGCACTATTTTCTGATCCTGGCTATTTAAAAATGCGTCATGATATTATTTCCACTAGTAATATGACACATCCCGAAGTCAAAAGTTGTGTGTTTGGACCAGTAGTCGAGGACGGCTATGGAATTTTTTATGTCTTACTGAAGAATCGATTGATAGTAAACTTTTCAAGTTTTAGCCGGAATGAACAGGATGCTAAGCTTCTCGTAAGAAACCTTGATGGAGCACTAAAAGAACTGCGAGATATCGTATTAGCTGTCAAGTAAGGCATGTATAATGGAGAGTGAAATAATGAAAGCTGTAGAATTATATTTAGCGAATTACTTCAATGGAATTGAACTAGCACCCGCTTTATTTTACGAAACAAATAAAGCTATACGCTTTGAAATTTCAGAGTCTATTGCATATGATGAACCGGATTTTTTAAAACAAGCATTCTACCGCTCCATTACTTTATTCGAGGCGTTATTTAGAGACGAGGATGACATCATTCTAGTCACTGATGTTCATACAAACAATGATTTCCTACGTGCAAAACCGTTACATGTCTATTCCAAATATGTAAAACGAAAAGATTTGTTATATAAATTGCGGTTTTCGACGGTTCCTAATCTCTATGGCGATGAGGAAGAACTTGTAACGCATCGTTTTTCGCTTTCTTGTAAGAAACGGGATGTTCGGTATAGGCAATTGCTGAAAGCGATTTGTTATGAAGATTTCGCCGATCCGACAACGATTTTAAAACATAATCCTGAAAGTGGGTATGATATATTCTTTATTAATCAATCGAAGAATATCATTTATCACCTATATGATGATCGCGGGTGTGATATCATAGCGTCTGACAAGGAATCCATTAGATTTCTCTATGAACAATATACTGACTGGATTCTTGATTATGATAAGCAGGAAGTGGATGAAGACTTTTCGTTGAATAATTACAGCTAAACTCGATTCCTCGAAAGATAGATTTTTCGCTTTAAGTCTAAGAAAAGAAATCAGCAATCTGGTTTGATTAATGGTATACTTGCAAAGTATAATTTACAAGCGAGTAGGTGAAAGACGTGATAGAGATAAAACTTTCTCCAATTGGCGAAGGGGAGTTCAATAGAGGCGTATTCGCAACATGCGATATTAAAAAAGGACAGCTGTTACACGAGGCACCAGTTATTCCCTATCCAAATGAGCAACATCAACATATTGAAAAAACCGTTCTAGCTGACTATGCTTTCGAATATGGAGAAAACCATTCGGCTGTCCTACTTGGCTACGGAATGTTATTTAATCATTCCTATGAACCAAATGCGACCTATGATATTAATTTTGATCATCATACATTTGATTTCTCTGCCTACAAAGATATTAAAGCTGGAGAAGAGATTTTGATCAATTATAATGGTGATGTGGACGATGATGAGCAATTATGGTTTAATGACGATTATAATGGCACAGCTAACGATTAATCATAAGCATGAGAACACTTTGAATCAGTATATGGATTAAAGTGATTCTCATTTCTATCATGTCCTAGTAGCTCAGCTGGATAGAGCAACGCCCTCCTAAGGCGTAGGTCGGGGGTTCGAATCCCTTCTAGGACGTCATCAAGCCAGTTGAGAAGAAGGTTAGAATTTTAAAAAGCGCTACACATGTTGTACAAACAACATGTGTAGCGCTTTTTGTTGTTGGAGAAGGCATTATAAAAGTTTAGGACATGAAACCATACATGAGCCCTGAAGTTAATCCGAGCAACAATAGGTAATGTGTTATCCTCTTTCCTTTCTGGGTCTTGCAAGTCAGAACGATAATTTTTTGAAATCTTTACAATTGGAGTTTAATAAAGTAAAAAAGAGTATAAAGTACTACCCGTAGTAATGGAGAATAATACAAAATTAGTAGAGTAGTTTTCAGACATAGTAGTTTTTATTAAGGATTTTGATGAGGTAGGAAGTTTTACTGTTTTCGAAAAATGACATAACATCAGTCATTTACCTAAAAGTTTACCTGAAATAGTTTTACTTTAAGTCTATTTAATTTTAAAGTGTATATCCAATGTATAGGGAGCAGTCGAAAGTGATGTTAAGTACTCTTTTGTACCTATTTTTGTTGGAAATATTAATTATTTAATGTTTGAATATTTTTAATATTCTTGACATATAAAAGCGGGTGTCTATAATGTAAAACACAGTTGTCGTTTAAAAACTGTTATACAAATTGGGTATTTCATCCGCTTCAGCAAATTAGTGATTAGATGGAGAATTGGAAGGTGATGTAGGATTTTGCGATATGAATCTCTCTATAAATGATAGCGCTATCATTTGGCGAAAACTTTATTGAAGTATTCGTATTTGAATGTAGTGATCTACACTAGTAAGAACACACGCTGTTTGAATGAATTTGTAGCATACTAATTGATAGGGTGGTTATGTAATGAAGCGTTCAATGAAAGTACTTATGCATATGACACTTATTTTAGTTCTGATTTTCTTATCTGCCTGCTCAAAAGAAGATGTATTATTAGGTGAAAAAGTGCAAAGTGTTTCCAAAGCTGTTAAAGTCCATCGCGATGAATTTGGGGTTCCACATATATATGCAGACTCGATGGAAGACTTATACAAAGCTTATGGTTATGTGATGGCACAAGATCGACTATTTCAGCTAGAGATGTTTAAACGGGCAAATGAAGGCACAGCTGCGGAGGTATTTGGGGAAGAGTATCTAGCGCATGATGAAAAGATGCGACGTGATGGACACACTGATGAGGCGATTCAAAAAATGATCGATACAATGGATCCCTTTGCGAAGGAAATTATTGAATATTTTTCAAGTGGGATTGATCGCTATGTCGAAGAAGCCCTTGAGGATCCCGAAAGTAAATTATCAAAGGAATTTTCTGAGTATGATTTGAAGCCTAAAAATTGGACCAGTGTAGATGTTCTTCGCTTGTACATGGCTTCTATGACGGCCTTCATGGATCAAGAGCAGGAGCTTGAAAATGCTACTATTTATGCCAAATTGTTAGATGAATACGATGAAGAAAAGGCGCAAGCCATTTTTAATGATATGGTTTGGATAAACGATCCGGACGCACCAACAAGTTCGGACAGCGATGCTTCGATTGGTGAAGGAACGCCATTTGCAAATGTTAAAACGCTAGAGCAAGTCGCGTTCGCGGGCGAGACTGTCTCGTCGATGCGAGAAGATTTTATTGAGAAAAGGCAAGAGCTGGGGGTCCCATTAAAAGTAGGTAGTAATGCCGCGATTATTGGCGCTTCAAAATCTAAATCTGGTAATCCCATCATGTTTGGTGGACCACAAGTAGGTTTTACAGCACCGGGCTTTATTTATGAAGTCGGGCTTCACGGTCCAGATCTTGATATTCAAGGTTCATCATTTATTGGATATCCATTCATTATGTTTGGTGCGACGAATGACTTTGCCTTTACAGCAACTGCTGGCTATGGTGATGTGTCGGATATTTTTGAAGAAGAAGTAAATCCCAATAACCCAAATGAGTATAAGTTCAATGGGAAATGGGTGGAATTTGAAAAAAGAACGGAAAGTATTGATGTGAAAAAAGATGGTGGAGAGATAGAAACTGTTACTCGGGAATTTCACGAGAGTGTTCATGGTCCCGTTATATTTAAAGATGATGACAATCATATTGCTTATAGTAAAAAATGGGCATTTCGAGGAACTGAAGCAGACAGTTGGGCAGCTTATGTAAAGATGAACTATGCAACGAATCAAGAAGAATTTGCGAAAGCTGCAAGGGAGTATACCATGTCATTGAATTGGTTTTATGCTGATAAAAACGATGAAATTGCTTACTATCATGTCGGTCAAATACCTGAGCGGGATGAGCGTGTAGATTGGCGTTTCCCCACACCAGGAACGGGTGAATATGAGTGGAAAGGTTTTCTAGACACAGCGGATAATCCACACGAGATCAATCCTGAACGTGGTTTTGTAGCGAATTGGAATAACAAACCTGCGCCAAACTGGAATACGAATGAACAAAACTATATGTGGGGGGCAGATCACCGGAATCATCAGTTTATTGATAGAATTAGTGCACGAAACAAGTTATCGATTGAAGATGTAAATGAAGTCAACTATGAAACGAGCTTTGTCAATTTGAAGACACGTTGGTTCAAGCCATTTTTGCTAGATGCTCTTTCAACGAAAGTAGATAGCCACCGTAAATATGAGACAGCTATCTCCATTCTAGAGGATTGGAATAATTTAAATGAAGATAAAAACAATGATGGCTACTATGATTCACCCGGCGCAACAATTATGAAGGCTTGGTGGGATCAGTTCTTTATGAATGTTACAGAAGAAGACATTGGTAAATTTTACGAAGAGATGAGACCGTTCGTAGATCATCGATCAGGTGGATCAGGCTTATTGTCTCGCCTCATTCAAGGAGATAAAGCAGCATTACAAGTAGAAAATGATTGGTTAAAGGGACGTAACCTTGAAGAAATTGCACGTGAAAGTTTCGATCAAGTTGTAGTGGATCTGGAAAAAGAATATGGCGCATCAATGAAAGAGTGGATCATGCCGATTGAGACGATGACATTCGGCGCTGAATCCCTTATAGGAGTGCCGCATGGACTAGGAGATCAGCAACCTATTATTTTAATGAATCGCGGAAGTGAAAATCATTTTGTTGAAATGACAGAGAATGGCCCTGTAGGCATGAATGTTACACCACCTGGCCAGATCGGTTTCATTAGACAAGACGGTGAGTATTCTCAACATTATAAGGATCAGATTGAAATGTTTAAAAACTTTGAGTATAAACAAATGCTCTTTGAAAAAGAGGATGTACTAGATAATTCCGTTGAGACATTTGAGATTGATTTTGAAGAAGAGTCATAAGGTGAGTGAAGAATTTGCTATGAAAGAACTGTATGGAGGAACTGAGAAGAAAAAGTGTTTGTTTCTTCTCAGTTTTTTAATTTGAAACGGGTATGGATCAGTTTTAAGTATGATGTGAATAGTCCATACTCTTTCTAATTAAGGTTCTGCATAATAGAATATGTACAAATTGGAGATTTACGACTAACAATAGGTGGTACATTTGATTTGGAAGTGGCAGCAGAAGCACAGCGGCGATTGCAAAATAGAAAGACAATGGGGAATTAGTATTGACAACGTAAAAATAAGCTGTTCCGGTCGGTTGAATGACTGGAACAGCTTATTTTTCTGTGAGACTATATCGTTCTAGTATTGTTGATTTTGACTATCTTCAGGATCTGTTGCATATTCTCCATATTGTTCACTTTCGTCGTTTACTGATTCATCCTCTACTGATAAAAACTCGCGTAATGCTTGTTTGTTTTGTTCTAGGTTAATCTCAAGAACAGCACCAACTTCTGTGCGCAAGTCCCCAAATGATCCTTCTACCGGAATACGCAGTGATTCCATTTCGTTATCCTTTCCACCAGTCAACATACCTTTAGCAATTGTAAAGATCGTTTTACTGTCGATGTTCGTATCAATGTATGGATCAATAACGCCCATTAATTTCGGTATATTGACGAGTGTCTGTAAACTCATCGCTTCGTCTTTTAGTTTCCCTAACGCTTCTTGTTGACGTTGCACGCGACCGTAATCACTGTGGATGTCGTGGCGGAATCGTACGTAACCGAGTAATTGATCCCCGTTCAATTTTTGTTGTCCGGGATAGAGAGTTAAACCTAGGCCGTGTGACATCTCATATGGAATATCGACTTCAATACCGTCAGGAGCGATTACATCGACGATTTTTGAGAAACCTTCGAAATTAACAATCGCATAATATTGTACATCTACATCGAAATTTTGCTTGATCGTTTGTCGTACTAATTCAGGTCCTCCAAGTGCATAAGCGGCATTAATCTTTTCCATACCATGACCCGGAATATCGACGTATATATCACGCATCAACGAGATTAATTTCACTTTGTTTGTTGTTTGATCGTAGTGACCGATCATCAAAGCGTCTGAACGAGTGTCATCTTCGTCGCCTCTCGCATCATCACCGATCAACAATACGTTAATTTCTCCAAATTGTGATTCGCCACCTTCAAAGTCGTCAAAAGCGGAATCGCTAGTAGAAAAAGTATTACTACTGTCGCTAAGTTCTGTATGTATTTCATTTGTTTTGCCACCGCTCGCAAACGATAAGCCGTTTGAATATTGTGCAGTGACGTATCCGCCACCCGCTAACAGTAGCAAAGTGAATACCATGAATATTAACCGTTTATATTTTCTCTTAAGTTTTTTCTTACGACGCTTTCCAGTCTCTCTGTTTTCCATTAATGTCACACCTACTCATTTGATTATGAATTCTTTGTTAGTACGCTTGAAGCAATTTGGACCGCGATCGCATCATCCAGATACCCGACCGCAAAAATGTAGTCCGGGATGACATCTACAGGAATGATAAAGTATAATAATGCGCTGCCGATAATGGCTAGATCACGTTTTGCAACATCTTGCATTTTAAACCGTGTAAATAATTCTTTCATTTGATCGACGAATGGACCTACTCCGCCAGCCAGTTTTAACTTGTTATCGAAGTCATGTAGAATTCTTTCTCTTCCTTCAGTGCTTTGAACATATGCTTCGTAACTTGCAAGTTGATGTTCGACTTTTTCAATAGAGATATCCGCAGATAGAAGTTCTGATGTTTCGACCAGTTGTTGAATCGTTTCATCGTATGTAGAATGGATCACATGTTTATGATCAACCGGATAGCCTGCCGCGTGAAGTAACTTGGCTAATGGAATTTCTAAAATTATTGCGAATTTCTCTAGATGATCCAGTGTTGCTTTGCGCTTTTCATTAATGATTCTGGAGATGGTTGAAGTGTCAATATCTGTAAGTTCGCTTAGTTTGCGCATGGACAATGAACGATCTTCTAAAACATCACGCAACAACTGCCCGACAGACAGACCAAGACTACTTTCTGACATGACACTACCCCTCCAATTCTACTACACCGGTAAAAATATGTACTTCTCTCAAAATAATAAATGTTTGTTGGCAAATTGTCAACGGTTATAAGCAAGGATCTTTTTTTGTCGAAAAACGTCTGCCGCTAATTATAGCAAAGCTTGACCGAATCACAATCCATAGGCTTTATCGTATGGTTATTTTCACGTTCTGATCAGTATGGCCCTCAGTACGGTTGGCCAAGTATCATGCAGCCAATCGTTCCGGAAGTAATGACGGAACATATAGAAAATAGTTTCAATAGGATCCGAACTGAAGTGAGAAGTTTTGCAGGTGATAGGCATTTGGGATATATATTCGAAGATGGACCAAAAGATCACAGGGGATTACGGTACTGTATTAACAGTGCATCGATTGAATTTGCACCGCTTAAAAGAAATGGTAGCTAAAGTCTATCTGACAATTTACGTAAAATAATAAACGACGAATACAATAGAAGGAAAGGAGTCGCAGTGGCTTTCTTTTCACATGATGAATATAGCAAGGCATGGTGTTATGCGTTGAGCTATGCAATTCGTGGACTAACACGACAAGCTGTATTTAGAATCCGTGCTGTTCCTAAATGGGATAATTTATATTGATGATTCAAGACATAGAAAATGGATTGATAGGGTTGCCTACACAGCATATAGTACGACAAGGCGGTATAAGTATTCATAACATCGGTATGCATGTTAAACTCAATTACGGTGAGAATACGAAGCCCCAGTAAATTCTGCTTTAACATTGGGATGACTGTAACGATTTGTCTCGGTAATTCAACGAAATGAATTTCATTCGTCAGGAAAAGAACTGATTTTCTGGGCTGTATTCGCATATAACTAATGGAAAAGAGGGGAAGGGATTCAATGCAAGAAATGATAGCGAAATGTAGAGTGGAAGTTAAAGGTATTTATAATAAATTTGATGCGAGTCATGATCTTGATCATATTGATCGTGTAATGAAAAATGCAGAGAAAATTTTAGCGACAGAACCCAGTGCTGATGAACTAGTCGTCCGTTTAGCAGTTCTATTGCATGATGTAGAAGATGCAAAATATGAAGAGATGCATGAAGTCACTACGATAGAGTTGCTTGAAAAAATAGGTGCGTCACCACAGATTGCAGACAATGTGATGTCCGCGATTGAAAGTGTTTCATTCAGTGGTGGCAATGCAAAAGATATTACATCAATTGAAGGCGCAATTGTCAGAGATGCTGACCGTTTGGATGCCATAGGCGCGGTCGGCATTGCGCGGGCATTTGCATTTGGCGGGGCACGCGGCAGGAAACTGTACGATCAACAAGAAGAAGCTCGAATGGATATGTCTGAGTCAGAATACCGTATAAAGGAAACGGCTACCGTTACACATTTTCACGAGAAGTTATTATTACTTAGCGAATTGATGGTCACAAAGGAAGGTACGCGTTTGGCAAAAGAACGACATGAATTCATGGTAAGTTTTTTACAGCAACTACGGAAAGAAATCGATTGAAAAATAGATTGCTAATTCTGAACTCGATAGGATAGAATGAGGTAACTAATAATAATCTATCCAATAGAGAAAAAGGTGACGTCTTGGACAGAAATAATCGATTATTCATCATTACACTCGTTGTCATCGCCTTGTTTACATTAGGTGGATTCGCAGTACAAAAAGGATTCATCACATTTTAATACTGAAACGAATATTCAGAGCTCATCGGTCATAATGGATCGGGAGCTTTTTTGTTTGGATTGGACGAATTGTTTTACATTTTCACTCATAAGACCCCCTCAGCCAGTTACTTTACGTTTGGGATTAAGTATTTTTACACGTTCAAGTGCGTGAGTAAACAAAAAATGGGTATAAATTGGTTCGAGTGCTGCATAGAAATGATAATACTGTAAAAGGGAGAGTGTGCTATATGTTTAAAGAACAGGAAACACGAATGATTACTGTATTTGGTGAAGGGGCAGTGAAAGTCTCGCCTAGTACGGTTCATGTTGTATTATCTGTAGTATCAAGAGGAACGGAACTAGGAGAAATCCAGCAAGAAAACGCTAGACGGATGAATCAAGTAATCCAGTCGTTGCAAAAAGCGGGAGTTGCAGAAGCGTCCATTCAAACGACTGATTTTCAAATTCGTCCAGTCTATGAATACGTGAATGGAGAACAACGTTTTCAAGGGTATGAAGTGATTAATTCTATCCGCATTACAAGTGACGAACTTTCAAGAATAGGAGAATTCGTCGATCTTGCGGTCAAAAATGGTGTGAATCAAATTGGTTCGATCGATTTCACGATGCCGAATTCAGATGAACACTATCAGCGAGCGTTGGTACTAGCCTTGCAAGATGCAGACACAAAAATGATTACGATTGGGACCTCCTTGAAACTACAGAATCGACCCATTCCATTGAAGATTGAGGAGCAACATACGTCTCAACCAGTGGCATTCCGCGCAATGGCTATGGCAGATACCGGCAAAACACCCATCGAGTCCGGGACGATGACAATCAGCGCAAGCTTGCTAGTAAAGTATCAAATAGTCTGACAAGTAGTCTAGTAAGTTAATTGGCAGTCTGCTACTATGATGAAAAAGGCTTTCGAAAGAGGCGGTCCATATGGATGTACATTTCATCATCAATGAACAAGCTGGCGATGGTAAAGGAGCCAAGTTGTGGGCAAGCTTGCGAAAGAATAGTAGTTTTCCATTTCATCTGACCGAGCGACGAAATCATGCGAAAGAACTTTCGCAACAACTTGCTGAACAAACCGACGTGTCGTTATTGCTCGTCATAATAGGTGGGGATGGGACAATCCATGAAGTGCTAAATGGCGTTGCAGGTTATCCTCATGTAACAGTCGGGATTATGAAAGCGGGCTCCGGCAATGATTTTGCAAGGACGTTTCCAGCATTTAATAGTTTGCAGGATGTGGAATCTTATATCACAATGGAACCGGCTAATAGAAAAACTGTGGACTTTGGCGCTGTTCAATTGAGCGACTCAGATCAACGTTATTTTGCAAGTAATTGTGGTTTTGGATTAGATGCGGATATTTCATTGGCAGTCAGTCAATCTACTATTAAAAAGACGCTAAATAAATGGAAGCTTGGCAGCATAGTGTATGCCCTGAACGTAGCGCGCAGTTTATTAGCCTTCAAACCATTCAACGCGACCATTCAAATGGACTCGGATACACGGATATTTGAGGATGTCTGGATGATCACTGTCAGCAATCAAAAATACTACGGTGGCGGTATGAAAATTTCTCCTCATTCTATTTATGATGATGGAGAGTTTGAGCTGACAATCATCCACTCTATTTCTGTGCTCAAATTTCTTGCAGTATTTTTAACGGTATTCAATGGAAGTCATACGAAGTTAAAGGGAGTTTCGACGTATAAGAATAACAAATTCATCATGAAGACAGATCGGGTAGTAGGTTGTCATACCGATGGGGAGTATATTGGGACAACTACAGATCAGTCTGTCATTTGCGAAGTCGATCAGCGTAAGTGGTTTGTAGCGGATAAATCGATAGTGTAATCGCGTCATGGTGTCAAGGTGGAATCGGTTTAGAAGGCTGTGCTATAGTGAAAGTAACAAAGCGGGCAGGTGATTACGGTGCAAAAAAAGCACAGAAAAGTCATTAGAAAAGGGAATGTGGTCGTCTTTCCTGGAACACTCGAACGTCTTCATCGTGAAGGTAGACAGGCATTGGAACGTGACCTTCATGAAGAAGCGGCACGAAATTTCGAATCTGTATTAGAAATTGATCCAGAAGATTACACAGTTTTTGATGGTTTGGCTATTTCTTTATATGAAATGAAAGAATATGAACGAGCAAAAGAATTCGCACTTCTTGCTATGCAAAACCAAGCTGGCGATTACATAGAATTACTTGAGCTTTATCTTTCGATTTCAATCCAATTACAGCATTACGATGAGGTAGAGCTGACGATACAAGGTCTGTTGGAGAAAGAAATCATTCCAGATTATAGCTTGCAGAAGTTTCAATACTTGCGAGAATTGAATAGTCGATTATCTGATCGTTATGAAGAACCTTCTATTGAGGAGCCTTCTATTACAAGCGAGCAATTTCACCAAATGGGACCGATGGAGCAACAAGAATTCTTACTTTCATTGCAACATCAGAAATTACAACCGTATATTCCAGTGTTAGTAGATGTAATTGAAACAGAGGAAGCGTTACCTGTTGTGAAGACCTATGCGTTGATGTTATTGCAACAAATAGGCTATCAAGAGTCACTAGCTGTTCGAAAATACCACTTTGAAACAAAAGCTAATCCATCGAGACTAGTTTCACCCGAAGAAGATCAATTTGTTCAGGAAGTGCAGTTTCTCGCAAAAGCGCAATTTGAGAAAGATCCCACAGCTAGTGAACTGGTTGTCAATCTGATCCTTAAGTATAGTGTCTTACTGTTTCCATTCCACTGGGGGCCTTACACAGCGGAAGAGGTAGCGGGCGCGTATGTTGCATATACAAAGCAGTTATTATACGGTAAGCAGACGGAGGATTCTTCATTGCTATCGTTCATACGTTCGGTGGATGAAGAAATGGAGCGTTGACAGTGATTAATTCTTGAAAGATGAATAGACTATGTTATACTAAAATGGTTGTCAACTGCTTACCTGTCCTCAGCAGTGTTGTCGCTTCTTACAGGCGGAACAAATTGAGCCGATTCAGGTAAAGCCTTCAAAGAGTGTCGAAGATTTTTTAGGATGTACAGAAAAAATTCAGATACAATCATGCGAAGGTATAATTGATTAAAATAAAAATAAAAGTATTGCAAATGATTTGGAGGTCATACATATGACAGTTAAATGGGAAAAATTAGAAGGTAGTGAAGGGAAACTTACATTTGAAGTTTCCGTTGATCGTTTCAACGAAGCATTAGATGAAGCGTTCAAAAAAGTAGTAAAGAAAGTACAGGCACCTGGTTTCCGTAAAGGGAAAATGCCACGCAAAATGTTCAATAAAATGTACGGTGAAGAATCACTTTACAACGATGCTATCGATATCGTACTACCTGGAGCATATTCTGCTGCAGTAGACGAAGCAGACGTAGATCCAATCGCAGCTCCTGAAATCGACATCGAAAAGCTAGAAAAAGGCGAGCCTGTTGTTTTCACTGCAATTGTAGCGCTTAAGCCAGAAGTAAAGCTTGGAGAATATAAAGGTCTTGAAGTAACTCGTCAAGCAGTTGAAGTAACAGACGAGGAGGTAGACGCACAGCTTCAACAACGTACTGAAGCACTAGCAGAAATGGTAGTCAAAGAAGATGGCGTTGTGGAAGACGGCGATACAGCTACAATCGATTTCGAAGGATTCGCTGATGGTGAAGCTTTTGAAGGTGGACAGTCAGAAAACTACGAACTTGTAGTAGGTTCTGGTTCATTTATTCCAGGATTTGAAGAGCAAGTAGTAGGCATGAAAACAGGAGAAGAAAAAGAAATTGAAATCACTTTCCCTGAAGAATACCATGCTGCTGAATTAGCTGGAAAGCCTGCTACATTCAAAGTGAAAGTGAACGAAATCAAGTCTAAAGAAGTTCCTGAACTTGATGATGAGTTGGCAAAAGAAATCGACGAGAGTGTATCTTCTGTTGAAGAGTTACGCACGAAGTTGAAAGAAGAAGCTGAAGAACTGAAAAAGAATGATTCTGAAACAGCTCTTCGTGACGATTTAGTAGAACAAGCTGCAAGCAACGCTGAAATGGACATTCCACAAGCGATGATCGATTCAGAAACGGATCGTATGATGCAGGACTTCGAACAACGTCTACAAATGCAAGGCATGAACTTGGATCTTTACTTCCAGTTCTCTGGTCAAGACGAGCAAACACTTCGTGATCAGATGAAAGACGACGCACTAAGCCGCGTACGCGTTTCATTGACACTTGAAGCAATCGGTGCTGCTGAAGAAGTAGAAGTGCCAGAAGAAGAAGTACTAGCTGAGCTTGAAAAAATGTCTGAGCAATTCGGTATGGACGTTGAGCAAATCAAGACTACTCTTGGTGGCACATCTGTACTGGAGAACGACCTTCGTTTCAATAAAACAGTACAACTACTTGTTGACAACGCAAAAATCATCGACTAATCTTTCTATATGAATGCAACAAGGTACGGGTTGTCCGTACCTTGTTTTTCTTAAATAAAAGAACTTCATGTATAGTCTTCCGGAAACTCCACAAGCTAGAACACAAATAACCATACATATCTGGCTGGTTGTAATCGGTCATTAAGTTCTAAATAGTTGATTAAGTCATGGTAATCTTGTAGTATATTGACTTGAATAGGGGTGAGCATAATGTTCAAATTTAATGATGAAAACGATAACCTTAGCTGTTCTTTTTGTGGGAAATCTCAAGAGCAAGTCCGCAAATTGGTAGCAGGTCAAGGTGTTTATATTTGTGATGAATGCGTTGAACTTTGTGCGGAAATCGTAGAAGAGGAAGTAGGTCTTGAAGAAGGCTTCGAGCTAAAAGATGTTCCGAAACCAAGAGAAATCCAAGGTATCCTCGATGACTATATCATCGGGCAAGATCGCGCAAAGAAATCACTCGCTGTAGCAGTGTACAATCATTACAAACGGGTAAATTCAAGCAGTAAAATTGATGATGTCGAGCTAGCTAAATCCAACATAGTCTTAATCGGCCCAACTGGTAGCGGTAAAACATTACTGGCACAAACATTGGCTCGTATTTTGGATGTGCCATTTGCGATTGCAGATGCGACTTCATTAACTGAAGCAGGCTACGTTGGGGAAGACGTAGAGAATATTCTCTTGAAATTAATTCAAGCAGCAGACTTCGATATCGATAAAGCTGAAAAAGGTATTATCTACATTGATGAAATCGACAAGGTAGCTCGTAAATCTGAGAACGCGTCGATTACTCGTGACGTATCGGGTGAAGGTGTGCAACAAGCCTTGCTGAAGATTCTTGAAGGAACGGTTGCGAGCGTTCCACCACAAGGCGGCCGTAAGCATCCTCATCAAGAGTTCTTGCAAATCGACACAACGAATATCTTATTCGTTGTAGGTGGAGCATTTGATGGAATTGAAGATATCGTTAAACGTCGTATCGGACGTAAAGTCATCGGCTTTGGTTCTGAATCCAAGCAAGAAATCAATGAAGAAGATAGCCTGTTGGCAAAATTGATTCCTGAGGATCTACAATCATATGGTTTGATTCCAGAATTTATTGGTCGTTTGCCGGTAATCGCAACGCTCGATACATTAGATGCAGATACATTGTATCAAATTCTAACAGAGCCCAAAAATGCGATCGTCAAACAATACCAGAAGATGGTCGAACTGGATGATGTAGATCTTCAATTTGAAGATGATGCATTGATCGAAATCGCAAAAGAAGCGATTGCTCGTAAAACGGGTGCACGTGGACTTCGCTCCATTATTGAAAATATCATGTTGGATGTAATGTACGATCTACCTTCACTTGAAGAAGTGAAGAAATGTATCATTACGAAGGACTCTGTTCTTGGTAAGTCTACTCCGATCTTGCACCGAGAAGATGGATCTGTATACGAATCAGATAACGAAAAAAATACCGCATAACGCCGAAAAGGCAAAAGGCCGGCTCCACCGATGCGTATCTTATACGTTCGGCAGTCGGCTTTTTCTTACATAGGATTTTATTTACGCATTACACATACATATACATAACTTATTTGGAGGTGGCTATTCATGCCGACGATTCAAAAACAGAACATCCCATTATTGCCACTTCGCGGAGTGATTGTTTATCCGACGATGCTATTACATATTGATGTTGGCCGTGAACGCTCGGTTTTCGCTATTGAACATTCATTAGCAGGTGATAGTCAAATTTTCCTTGCAACTCAGAAAGATTTGGGCTTGGAAAACCCTGAAATAGATGATTTATATGAAATAGGTACACTGGCGACTATCAAATCAATGACTCAATTACCAAATGGTACGTATCGTGTATTAATCGAAGGCATACATAGAGCAGCGTGGAGCAGTTACCAAGAAGCTGACCTGTATCCAGTTGTCAATGTCACATGTTATAAAGAAAGCGAAGAAAAAGACGCGGAAGCAGAAGCGCTAATGCGTTCACTTGTTGCACAGTTCAAACGATATGCGAAGAACAGCAAAAGAATTTCCGACGAAACACTGGAGACGGTTGAAAGCATTCAAGAACCTGGTAGGTTAGCAGATATGATCGCATCCAACTTGCCGTTAAAATTAACAGCAAAACAAGAAGTGCTTGAAATACTGGACGTGCCTGAACGTTTGGAATGGCTAATCAGTCGAATGTATAATGAACAGGAAATCATGGAACTTGAACAAAAAATTAATGAACGTGTGAAAGATGCAATGGAACGCACGCAAAAAGAGTTTTATTTACGCGAACAATTAAAGGCGATTCAAACAGAGCTAGGCGATAAAGATGGTAAAGGTCTTGAAGTGTCCGAACTAAAAAAGAAAATTGAAGAAGCGAATATGCCGCAATCTGTTAGAGAGACAGCAGAGCGTGAGTTGGAACGTTATGAAAAGATTCCTTCCGTTTCAGCTGAAAGTGGCATTATTCGTAATTATATTGAGTGGCTCATTATGCTGCCATGGACTCATGCGACAGAAGATCAATTGGATTTGTCTCGGTCAGAAGAAATTTTGAATCGTGATCATGAAGGGTTGGAAAACGTTAAAGAGCGAATTCTAGAGTATCTCGCAGTGCGTCAGATGACAAATTCTCTGCGTGGTCCGATTCTCTGCTTAGATGGTCCACCAGGAGTGGGTAAAACTTCATTGGCCCGTTCTATTGCAGAGTCACTAGGACGTGAATTTGTCCGCCTATCTTTAGGCGGTGTCCGTGATGAATCTGAAATCCGTGGTCATCGTCGAACGTACGTAGGCGCGATGCCTGGGCGTATTATCCAAAGTATGAAAAAGGCCGGCACTGTCAACCCAGTCTTCTTACTCGATGAAATCGATAAAATGTCTAATGATTTCCGAGGAGATCCATCGTCTGCTATGCTGGAAGTACTGGATCCTGAACAAAACAGTACTTTTAGTGATCATTATATAGAAGAGCCGTATGACCTTTCGAGTGTTTTATTCATTGCGACTTCAAATGATCTGGGGGCTATTCCCGGTCCATTGCGTGACCGTATGGAAATCATTTCGATTCCCGGTTATACAGAACAGGAAAAACAATCGATTGCGATCAATCATTTGATTCCGAAACAGATGAAAGAACACGGCCTCAAGAAGTCACAACTTCGTTTCCAGGAAGAAGCAGTTCTCGAAGTCGTACGTTACTATACACGTGAAGCTGGTGTCCGTTCACTTGAGCGAGAAATTGCCAGCATTTGTCGTAAAGCCGCGCGTCAAATTCTAGCAGGTGATAAAAAAAGTCTAACAGTGAGTCCGAAATCTTTAGAAGCCTTACTTGGCAAAAAGCGTTTCCGTTTTGGACAGGCAGAAACAGTCAATCAAGTAGGTATGGCAACTGGGCTAGCCTATACATCTGTGGGTGGAGATACATTGCAAATTGAAGTTTCATTATCACCAGGCAAAGGTAAGTTACTACTGACAGGGAAACTTGGGGATGTTATGAAGGAATCCGCACAAACCGCTTTGTCCTATGTGCGTTCCAAAGCCATGACATTTCAAATAGATCCTGATTTCCATGAAAAATGGGATATTCATATTCACGTTCCTGAAGGCGCCACGCCAAAAGATGGCCCTTCCGCGGGTATAACGATCGTAACGGCACTAGTATCCGCATTGACGGAACGCCCGATTCGCCGTGAAGTCGGTATGACAGGGGAAGTGACACTGCGTGGACGTGTATTACCAATTGGTGGACTAAAACAAAAAACGCTGAGTGCGCATCGTGCAGGATTGCGAACAATTATCATCCCGTCAGATAATGAACGTGATCTAGATGATATTCCAGATAGTGTAAGAAAAGAATTAACATTTAAACTCGTGTCGGATGCTCATGAAGTACTCGATATCGCTTTGGAGGAAAAGAAATGAAAGTCCATAACGTAGAAATGATTATGAGTGCGGTTCGTCCTGAACAATATCCAACAGAAGGTTATCCTGAATTTGCGTTGGCCGGCCGCTCGAATGTAGGGAAATCTTCCTTTATTAATAAAATGATTGGGCGCAAAAGTTTGGCGCGTACATCTTCAAAGCCAGGAAAGACTCAAACGCTCAATTTCTATAAAATTGAGGAAAAATTATTTTTTGTTGACGTACCGGGGTACGGTTACGCCAAAGTGTCGAAAACTGAAAAAGAAAAATGGGGCGGTATGATCGAACAGTACATTACATCACGAGAAGAATTGCGTGCGGTAGTGCAGATTGTTGATTTACGTCACCCACCGACAAAAGATGACTGCATGATGCATGATTTCCTTTCTCATTACAATATTCCGACGATTGTCATAGCGACAAAAGCAGATAAAATACCTAAAGGTAAATGGGAGAAGCATAAGAAAATCGTTCGTACAACATTTAACATGGAGATACACGAGCCGCTCATCCTGTTTTCCTCTGAAAAGGGTATTGGGATGGATGAAGCATGGCATGAAATTGAAAGTCGCATGTAAGTAACGATCTAATTTTATCGAATTGTTACATTATGGCTTCAAACGATGTTCACAATTTGCATTCCGACTAAAGCGCTATGTATGTTATAATGAGTATAAGAAAATGATTCTGAAAGGTGTGAGCACCTAATGTATACAGTCGTTGTCGGTGTTAATCACCGAACCGCCCCTGTCGAAATTAGAGAGAAGCTATCATTCGTCGAGGCTGATTTGCCACAAGCGATGCAAACATTGCAACAGCAAAAGAGCATCTTGGAAAATATCATTATTTCTACTTGTAACCGCACAGAAATCTATGCGGTGGTGGATCAGATTCATACAGGACGATATTATATAAAAAGATTCTTAGCTGATTGGTTTTCTATTCCCATGGAGGACTTTTCGAGTCACTTGATCATTCATGAAGAAGATGGTGCAGTGGAACATTTATTACGTGTAACTGCAGGCATTGATTCCATGGTACTTGGTGAAACGCAAATTTTAGGACAAGTTCGTAGTAGCTTTTTTGCTGCGCAAAATATTGGTACAACTGGTACGGTATTCAACGAATTGTTTAAGCAAGCGATTACGACAGCAAAGAGAGCACATACCGATACAGCAATTGGTGAAAATGCTGTGTCAGTTTCCTATGCAGCAGTAGAACTTGGAAGAAAGATTTTCGGTTCGCTGAAGGATAAGCATATTGCGATTCTTGGTGCAGGTACGATGGGTGAATTAGCAGTTAAGAACTTGCAAGGAAGCGGTGTTGGGAAGATTACTGTAATCAACCGAACATTCTCCAAGGCAGAAATTCTAGCGGCGAAATTTAATGGTGAAGCGAAATCTATGCAAGAGTTGCAGTGCTTATTACTTGAAGCAGATGTTTTAATCAGCTCTACTGGTGCTACTGAATATGTCATTGATTATGAATTGATGGATTTTGTAGAGAAACTACGTAAAGGCAAGCCGTTATTTATGGTGGATATCGCTGTGCCACGTGATCTTGATCCGAAAATCGGTGAACTAAGCAATGTATTCTTGTATGATATCGATGATCTACAAGGCATTGTCGAAGCAAATTTGGCTGAACGTAAGCGTGCAGCTGAAGAGATCGGTCTGATGATTGAACAGGAAGTAGTTGCCTTTAAGGATTGGTTAACAACGCTTGGTGTCGTGCCAATGATTTCTGCATTACGCAAGAAAGCAAGTCGTATTCAGAGCGAAACGATGCAGAGTATCGAAAATAAAATGCCCGATTTAACCGAACGTGAAAAGAAAGTGCTGAACAAGCATACAAAATCCATTATTAATCAATTGTTAAAAGAACCTATTTTACAGGCTAAAGAATTATCTACTGATAAAAAAGCAGCAGAGAAACTCGCTCTTTTCGAACAAATCTTTGGAATTTCTGAAGATGTCGTAACAGAAAAGGAACAGCTGGCATTACAAGCAAAAGAACGTCTTCAAAAGCGCGCTGATCAAAAATCAGATGGTGTGGATGTGACGAACTTACATTATCAACACTAATCCCAGGTGGTTCTGTATCTGTCTTTCACAAGAATGATACAGGCCCACTTTTTTATTGCAGTTAAATAGGCAATACATGCATAAATATTCGGCAAACTAGTAGAAAGATGCTTATTATGGATGCAATTATTTGCAGTAACACCCTCTCATTTGAGACAATATAGACGAACACTCCTTACTAGCAAAAGAGAGGTTTTCGCTTGAAAGGCAGAGAATAGCATATGGTTGATTTAACCGTCGCAAGACTTCAGGAAGTCATGATTGTTCTTTATGCCCTCGGTCTTGTTTTTTACTTAATTGATTACTTGAAGAAGTCAAAAGTTGTTCATCGTACTGCTTTTTGGCTTATCGTTACCGTTTGGATTACACAAACCGCGATTTTATCTCTTTATATAATTCAGATGAAGCGCTTTCCAGTATTATCGCTAGTTGAAGGAATTTATTTTTATGTATGGTTACTGGTTACATTATCTATTGTGTTCCAGTTGATTTATAAAGTGAACTTCATGGTGTTTTTCACAAATATCATTGGATTTGTATTTTTAATGATTCATGTCTTTTCCAATTTGAAATACACAGCATCCACTGTTGGTGATTCGCTTATTTCGGAAGTACTGTTTGTTCATATTACGTCAGCAATCCTCTCGTATGCAGTGTTCGCGTTAGCATTTGTTTTTGCGGTATTGTATTTGATTGTATATAACGTACTAAAAAGTAAAAAGTTTGGAAAACGCTTTTCCAGTCTACCGAATTTGCATCAGACGATGATGGGAATGAAAATGTCGATCTATACTGGCATCCCGATTTTATTCGTCAGTTTATTATTCGGTGTTCAATGGGCGTATGTAGCACTTGAGAATTGGTCTCTATTTGATGTGAAAATAATGGGATCCTTTGCAGTATTACTCATCTATTCTTCGGTTATTTATTTCAACTATAAGGGTAAGCTTCAATCAGTGGAGTTTGCTTGGATGACAATATTTGCATTTCTTTTAACGGTTGTGAATTTCTTTTTGGGCAGCACGCTGTCACAATTTCATTTATGGATATAAGAAAGGAAGAGTTTTTTGAGAAAAATTATTGTAGGTTCACGTAGAAGTAAGCTGGCATTGACTCAAACGAAATGGTTTATTGAACAAATGAAGCAAGCAGGTGCACCATTTGAATTTGAAGTAAAAGTGATTGTGACGAAAGGCGATCAAATCCTAGACGTCATGTTATCAAAAGTGGGCGGTAAAGGGTTATTCGTAAAAGAAATCCAGCAAGCATTATTTGATAAAGAAATTGATTTTGCCGTACATAGCATGAAAGATATGCCTGCGGTAATTCCAGATGGTTTGACAGTCGGCTGTATCCCTAAACGTGTGGATCCACGTGATGCTTACATCGCAAACGACCATGTTCGCTTCATGGATTTACCAATAGGAGCGGTTGTTGGAACATCCAGTCTTCGTCGTAGCTCACAACTATTGATGTTGCGCCCAGATATTGAAATTAAGTGGATTCGTGGAAATATTGATACACGTCTACGTAAGCTCCAAGATGGTGAATTTGATGCAATCCTCTTGGCTGCGGCAGGACTTAAGCGTATGGGCTGGGATGATAGCATCGTAACAGAATACCTATCGCTCGAAGATTGTATTCCAGCAGTAGGACAAGGTGCATTAGCGATTGAATGTCGTGAAGACGATACAGAATTACTAAATGAACTAGCGAAATTAACAGATGAGAGTACATGGATTGAGCTACAGGCTGAGCGCACGTTCCTTAATGAAATGGATGGTTCTTGTCAAGTACCAATCGGAGGATTTGCAAAGTTTGATGGTAATGAAGTGGAAATGACTGGTTTCATCGCGTCTCCGGATGCAATTCAAGTGTTCCGTGAAACGGTGAAAGGAACAGATCCTGTTGCAGTGGGTAAAGAAGTCAGTAAAATTTTACGTGACCAAGGTGCTGCTGAAGTAATCGAGAAAGTGAAGGCGGAAATGGATGCGTAACGCATTACCGTTAGCAGGAGAAACGGTTATTTTCACAGGAACACCAAAATCCACGGAAGCTGCCGAACTGGTGAAAAAGTACGGTGGCATTCCGGTTTCAATTCCACTAATTGAAGTGGGAGAAATACAAAAGAAGGCTGATCAGCAAAAATTGCAACAAGCAATGAAAGCTGATTGGCTCATTTTTACGAGCCAATCAGCAGTTGCTGCGTTCCGTGCAAAAATGTCGCGGTTCAATGTAACAGCAGATACGTTCAACGGAAAAGTGGCTGCAGTCGGAACTCGAACAGCGGCAGCGTTAGATCGACTCGGCTTTGCCGTGTCTTTCATTCCAAGCGTGTTTAGTGCAGATGTTTTCGTCAAACAGTTTAATCCGAAAGAGTCGGAACGATTACACGTGGTCTTTTTGAAAGGTACTCTTGCTGGTAGTTTGATTCGTGAGGAGTTGCCGTTTCATGTTTCAGAATGGACAGTCTATGAAACCAAAAGTGCAACGAGTGAAATAGATAAATTGTGTCGTTTTATACTTCATAAAAATCAAGTGTCCGTGTTGTTCGCAAGTCCGTCGGCGGTGGAAGTGTTCTCTTCACGTATTGCCCCGAAAACAACATGGTTTGGCTTTACGGTTTGCGCGATCGGTCATGTTACGGAACGTGCATTGTTAAAAGTGGGTGCGCCTGTTCACGTCAAGCCCAAAACGTATACATTAGTCGAGCTAGTCCATGAACTGGCCAAACGAAAGGGAGAGTTCACAAATGAGTCCAATAGAATTTAAGCGTCATCGTAGACTTCGTACACATCCTACCGTTCGAGCGATGGTTAGAGAGACAGAGATTAAAGCAGCGGATTTCATTTATCCTATCTTTGTTACAGAAGGCGAGAACGTGCGTAATCCAATCGCTTCTATGCCAGGAGTAGATCAATTTTCTATTGATTTATTATTAAAAGAAACGGACGAAGTCGTCGAATTAGGTATTTCATCTATTATTTTATTCGGTATACCTTCGGATAAAGATGCAACGGGCACTGAAGCATATGACGACGAAGGAATCATTCAACGTGCAACACGTGCGGTGAAAGAACGGCATCCGCAATTGGTCGTTGTAGCGGATACTTGTTTATGCGAGTATACAGACCACGGTCACTGTGGCGTTATTCACGACAATGATGTAGATAACGATGCCAGTCTCGTTCTGCTAGCGAAGACAGCAGTCAGTCAAGCAAAAGCAGGAGCGGATATTATTGCACCTTCGAATATGATGGATGGTTTTGTAGCGGTCATTCGTCAAGCGCTAGATGATGCAGGATTCCAAAACATTCCCATTATGTCGTATGCAGTTAAATATGCGTCTGCTTATTACGGTCCATTCCGTGAAGCGGCGCAATCCACACCACAATTTGGCGATCGTAAAACGTATCAAATGGATCCAGCAAATCGTATGGAAGCAATGCGTGAAGCGGAATCTGATATTCTAGAAGGCGCAGATTTCTTAATTGTTAAGCCAGCATTGTCTTATCTCGATATCATTCGCGACGTAAAAAATCATGTACTCCTACCTGTCGTGGCATATAACGTCAGTGGGGAATACGCAATGGTCAAAGCGGCTGCATTAAACGGCTGGGTAGATGAGAAGAAAATTGTGTTAGAAACATTAACAAGTATGAAGCGTGCAGGTGCAGATATCATCATGACATATCATGCAAAAGATGCAGCTCGCTGGTTGGAGGAGAAATAATATGGGACAAAAAACATATACGAAATCTGAAGAAGCGTTCAAAATAGCAGTGGATTTAATGCCAGGTGGCGTCAACTCACCAGTGCGTGCTTTCAAATCAGTTAATATGGATCCGATCTTTATGGAAAGTGGTAAAGGTGCGATCATTAAGGATATCGATGGCAATGAATATATTGACTACGTTCTATCTTGGGGTCCTCTAATCCTAGGACACACACATCCTGACGTAGTATCTGCCATGCAGAAGGTAGCTGAAACAGGTACAAGTTTCGGAGCGCCTACTCTTCTGGAAAATGAATTGGCAGAGCTTGTAATCGACCGTGTACCATCCATCGAGATGGTACGTATGGTGTCTTCTGGTACGGAAGCAACAATGAGTGCACTTCGTTTAGCACGTGGTTATACGAAGCGTAACAAGATCCTAAAATTCGAAGGTTGTTATCACGGGCATGCGGATTCCTTACTTATTAAGGCAGGTTCGGGTGTTGCTACATTAGGTTTGCCTGATAGCCCTGGAGTGCCTGAAACGATTGCACAAAACACGATCACGGTCCCGTATAACGATCTGGAAAGTGTTAAATTGGCTATTAAAGAATACGGAGACGATCTAGCTGCAATTATTGTAGAACCGGTTGCAGGAAACATGGGCGTTGTAGGACCGGATAGTGGCTTCCTTAAAGGCTTACGTGAGTTAACAGAAGAAAACGGTTCATTATTAATTTTCGATGAAGTCATGACTGGATTCCGTGTAGGGTATAAATGCGCACAAGGTCACTTCAATGTCAAACCCGACCTAACATGTCTTGGTAAAGTTATCGGTGGTGGACTGCCTGTAGGAGCATACGGCGGTTCTCGCGAGATTATGGAACATGTAGCGCCGGCGGGAACTATTTATCAAGCGGGTACACTGTCTGGTAACCCGTTAGCCATGACAGCGGGTATTGAAACGTTGAGGAAATTGACGCCGAAAACATACCAACACTTCATCAAGCTTGGCGATCAGTTGGAAGAAGGTTTCCGCGCAGCAGCGAAAGCTAATAATATTCCACATACCGTCAACCGTGCTGGTTCGATGATCGGGTTCTTCTTTACAGATCAACGCGTCAATAACTACGATAAAGCGAAAACATCTGATTTGAAACTGTTCGCAGAGTATTACCGTCTAATGGCAGAAGAAGGTATTTTCTTACCACCTTCCCAATTTGAAGGTATGTTCTTGTCAGCAGCCCACACAGAAGAGCATATCGCGAAGACTGTGGAAGCATTCCATACAGTGTTTGAGAAGTTGAAACGATAATCTTGAAGCGTCAAGCAGATTTTATTGCTTGGCGCTTTTTTATGTTCATTTTTTATGATGATGGCGCGGTCTTGGCGAGGATTCGCGCGGTTTTCAGATGTTATGGCGCGGTCTTCGGGCTCAATAGCGCGGTGTACGCTGGCTTTTGCGCGGTATGCTGTCCTTTTGGCGCGGTGCTAGGCTTTAATAGCGCGGTTGCGATCGTTTCATTCCCATTCACATTCCACATTATACTTCACTTCTAAATTCCTTTATTTCTTCATATAGTAGCCTGAGTTAAGAAAAGGAGTGAAGCGAAAATGACGACGCATCAATGGACATTGCAAGAGTCTTTTTATTTCCCTGTGGAGTACGGGGCATTTGCCAAATCGGCTGAGGTAAAAGTGACGCCAGGGTTTACGGAAGAACGTACGGAAGATGCAATCCGTTTGCAAGGGATCTATCATATCGCGGCAAACGTTGTATTTGATGCAGACAAGCAAGTAGAATTGGCAACTGAAGATGTATTAGTCATTCATGACGTGGAAGTAGAAAACAATAAAGGATATTTTGAATATGCTGTGCCTTTGAATGTTGATCTACCAGTAGAACTCGATGGCGACTTGCAACTGGAAGTGCGAGATATTAAATCTTCATCACAGGAAGACGGGGGATTGAAACTGGAGTGGACCGTTCACTTGAAACAGGAAGAGCCTGTACAAGAACCGGTTGTAATCGAAGAAGAGCCTGCAGCACCACAGTTCGTAGCTGCCTCGACATCTCATTTAGAATTTCTTGCAAATGCTGATCGTGCGGTTGAACAAGTAAATAATGAAATGGAAGACTTTCTCTTATACATCGCCGAGATGGATGACGATATAACGAGAAAGATCTTCCACTCAAATAATGTTTTTGTAGAAGCAGAAGGACAAAGCAGCGAGTAAGCAAAATACTAAAAAATCGCCAGTGGTCGGGATAAGTAGTAATCGAATCAATTGAAACACGGTGATCGGGATGATACAGCCTTTACAGTAAAATCTTGTTTTCCGAAGCCACGGCGGCAACAGATAGGGATTATAACCTTTTCGCATCGTTCACCATCCTTTCTCTATAGACTACTATTCAGTTGACGGACTCTACATGTTTCGCTTATAATAATGTGTATATGAATATAAATGCGAAGAGTAGGAAAGTACATGTGAACCGTTTTCTTTAGAGAGGGTACGATTGGTGGAACGTACCTGGAAACCGCATATGGAAGTCCCCTATGAGCAGTTTCTGTGAAATATGAGTAGCAGGAACCGGTGAAGACCGTTACCAAATCATGAAGATGTAATGCTTTTTGCGTTCATAAATAAAGGTGGTACCACGAGCTCCTTCGTCCTTTTACCGGGATGAGTGGGGCTTTTTTGTATCCCTTTTTATTTGAAGGAGGAAATGAAATGACTGACGAATTGACGATGCCGACCAAATACGATCCGCAGGCAGTAGAAAAAGGACGTTATGAATGGTGGCTTGAAGGTAAGTATTTTGAATCGAATGTAAAAAGCGAGAAAGAACCGTATACAATTGTGATCCCACCACCGAACGTCACCGGAAAGCTTCACTTAGGACACGCATGGGATACGACTTTGCAAGATATGCTCATCCGCATGAAGCGTATGCAAGGGTATGACGCACTGTGGTTGCCGGGAATGGACCACGCAGGAATCGCGACACAGGCGAGAGTAGAAGAAAAACTTCGCGCTGATGGTAAAACGCGTTATGATCTTGGACGCGAAAACTTTGTACAAGAAACATGGAAATGGAAAGAAGAATACGCGAGCCATATCCGTGCACAATGGGCGAAGCTTGGTCTGGCTCTTGACTACTCACAAGAGCGCTTTACTTTGGATGAAGGATTGTCAAAAGCAGTACGTGAAGTATTTGTCAAGTTGTATGAGAAAAAGCTGATCTATCGCGGAGAGTATATCATCAACTGGGACCCTGCAACGAAAACAGCGATATCTGATATCGAAGTGATTCATAAAGATGTGCAAGGTGCATTCTATCATATGCGCTACCCATTGGCAGATGGCACAGACTCGATTGAAATAGCGACAACACGTCCTGAAACGATGCTTGGTGATACAGCTGTTGCAGTTCACCCGGATGACGAACGCTACCAGCATTTGATCGGCAAGATGGTTAAATTGCCAATCGTAGGACGCGAAATTCCGATCGTAGCGGATGACTACGTAGAAATGGATTTCGGAAGCGGTGCAGTGAAAATTACACCAGCGCATGACCCGAATGACTTTGAAATAGGTAACCGTCATAACTTGCCCCGTGTGCTCGTCATGAATGAAGATGGCACGATGAATAAATTAGCAGGCAAGTACGAAGGCATGGATCGTTTCGAATGCCGTAAACAAATCGTCAAAGACTTACAAGAGATGAATGTGCTATTTGAAATTGAAGACCATATGCACTCTGTCGGACACTCGGAACGAAGTGGCGCAGTAGTGGAGCCGTATTTATCTACACAATGGTTCGTCAATATGCAGCCACTTGCCGAGCAAGCAATCAATCTGCAGAAAAATGAAGAAGAAAAAGTGACGTTTGTTCCTGAACGTTTCGAGAAAACCTACTTGGGTTGGATGGAAAATGTCCACGACTGGTGTATTTCCCGTCAACTATGGTGGGGCCATCGAATTCCGGCTTGGTATCACAACACAACAGGTGAAGTCTATGTGGGTCAAGAAGCACCAGCCGATGAGGAAAATTGGACACAGGATAATGACGTACTAGATACTTGGTTCTCATCTGCTCTATGGCCGTTCTCGACTATGGGCTGGCCAGATGTTGATAGCGAAACGTTCAAAAAGTATTACCCAACAGATGCCCTTGTTACAGGATATGATATTATCTTCTTTTGGGTGTCCCGCATGATTTTCCAAGCTCTTGAATTCACGGAAGAGCGTCCATTCAAGGATGTCTTGATCCACGGATTAGTACGCGCGGAAGACGGGCGAAAAATGTCTAAATCTCTCGGTAACGGTGTAGATCCAATGGACGTAATTGAGCAGTACGGTGCAGACGCATTGCGTTATTTCTTGGCAACAGGTTCTTCACCAGGACAAGATCTACGTTACTCTACAGAAAAAGTAGAAGCGATCTGGAACTTTGCCAATAAAATTTGGAATGCTTCCCGTTTCGCGTTAATGAATATGGACGGCATGACGTATGAAGAAATCGATTTGTCAGGAAAGAAATCTGTTGCAGATGCATGGATTTTAACTCGTCTGAATGAAACGATTGAATCAGTAACTAGCTTGGCTGACCGGTATGAGTTCGGTGAAATGGGCCGCGCGTTATATAACTTCATCTGGGATGATTTCTGTGACTGGTATATCGAAATGGCGAAATTGCCACTATACGGTGAAGACGAAGCAGCGAAAAAAATGACACGTTCGGTTCTTGCGCATGTTTTAGATCAGACGATGCGTTTATTGCACCCATTGATGCCTTTCATTACGGAAGAGATCTGGCAGAACCTTCCCCATGAAGGTGAGTCGATTACAGTAGCACAGTGGCCTGAAGTGGATGTGGCTATGATGGATAAGTCGCGCGCTTCGGATATGAAATTATTGATGGATATTATCAAATCCGTACGTAATATCCGTGCAGAAGTGAATACACCGATGAGTCGTAAAGTCGATTTGTATATTTCTGCGAAAGACGAGAAGACAGTGGCGGTACTTGAAGAGAACCGTAACTATCTTGTGCGATTCTGTAATCCTGAAACATTAACAATTGGTGTGAAGGTGAATGCGCCAGGCAAAACGATGTCAGCAGTTGTGACGGGTGCAGAGCTGTACTTGCCACTTGAAGGATTGATTGATATAGACGAAGAGTTGGCTCGTTTGACGAAGGAACTTGGCAAGTGGCAAGGTGAAGTGAAGCGGGTTCAAGGCAAGTTGTCGAATGAACGTTTTACTGCGAAAGCACCTGAGTCAGTTGTTGAGGAAGAGCGTGCCAAAGAGAAGGATTATTTGGAGAAGTACGCGGCGGTTGAGCGTCGTATTGCTGAACTGAAGGAGATTTAACGTGGTGTAAAGATAGTTAAAGCCCATTTGACAGTGTGATGCTGTTGAATGGGTTTTTTGTATTGGAATTAGTGAAGATGATGGTGAAAGGAGCGGGGATTTCCGTTTCGGAGGGGGCGCTTTCCTAGAGGGCCCGCGGTGAGCCAACCAGTCGCAAGCTCCCTTGGTTGTCTCACCTGATCGGGCTGATCCTCTGGGATTCGCCCCCACCTCCACTTCAATCCCTACATTTTGTGGGAGAGAAGAAATAGTTAAAACCCAAACCAAAATCAAAGTCAAATTTTTCTACGCTAAAATAATCTCAGCAAAATCTAATAATACCCTATGTATAGTATTACTAGATAGTTATGGGTATAATTGTATTCACAATATTTAGAATTGATGTAGGGAGATGTAAATGGATTTTTTTGTTCGCGAGATGGTGGAAACGGATATTGAGAAAGTACGAGATATTGCAATGGAAAGTTGGCATGCTACGTATGCGGCGATTATTCCCCGGGAGATACAGGATGATTTTCTTCGGGTGGCGTATAGTGACGAGATGCTGAAGAAGCGTTTGGAAAGTTCACATATGTGAGTTGCGGAGACTGCGGGTAAAGTTGCTGGATTTGTTGATTTTTCCCCTGCGGATGAGACAGGCAGAGTGGAACTGCGCGCGATATATTTTTATCCCGATGAACAGCGGAAAGGTATGGGGACAGCGTTGTTAAAGAGGGGTATGGATGGGCTTACGAACCCAACGGAAATTATGGTGGAAGTGGAGAAAGAAAATAGCATAGGACGGCAGTTTTATGAAGCGAAAGGATTTAAAGTGGTTAAAGAATTTGATGAGGATTTCGCAGGGCATCTAATGAAGACAGTTCAGATGGTGCTAGTCATTTGATTGAAAGGGGTATGAAGGTTGTTGAGACGGATCATATGGATTGCAGTGAATCTACTTACGGGTGTATTCGTAATACTAAATAGTGTAGTAGGTTATGCAATCAGCGGTATGGGGGAAGGTTCCACCAATAATGCCATGATACTTGGATTAGCAGCTGTTTGGGCAATTGGTCTCATCTTGCAATTGATGAAAAAGGGACGGGCTATCGGATTAATCATCACATTCATTCCTGTAGGGTTCATTGTTTATATATATATCAAGGCTTCTATGATGTAATACAAATCGGAATCAGAACTGAAAGTCGGGAGGTATACGATGAGGCGTTTCGTGTTTATTTTATTGTTGCTGCTTTTATCATGTGCATTGTCGGCTTGTACTGGCAGCCCCTGGGAGCAAGAAGGTGGATATTTAACGAAGAAACAAGTGTTGAAACAAGATTCGAATGCTGATTTGTTGGAGTATGACGGCAAGGTGTATAAAACCAATATTGACTGGACTGAAGTTGAGAAGTTGACTAAAGGAGACAAGCTTGGTGTGGTTTCTAGAGGCATGGCAACGCATATCCCTGACGGAGCTGAGATCTTTGCGTCAAATGAACGCGATGATGTGTTAATTGTGGACTATATGCAAGTGGAGAAAAGGTATTTATTGCAAATAGGTGAGTAAGGATGCGATTTCCCCTGAGATTTGCAGCGCAAATACATTACAGCGGAAAGATAAAGGAATTTGGAGAGTGAAGTATGGAAGAAAATATTTTCGTAAACGAGGATGCCACGATGTTTAGATCGACCGCTATCAAGTGATGTATGAAAACAGGAAAGTTCAACATGGTCAGGAAGGACAATCAAAAGGAGGCTCCATATGCTGAAAAAACCTACTACACTTCAACGGGGAGATACAGTCGCGACGGTAAGTCCATCATGGGGAGGTGCGGGTGAACCGGAGCTTAAGTGGCGTTATGAACAAGGTGTAAAAAGACTGAAGGAAGTCTTTGGATTAACGGTAGTTCCGATGCCAAACAGTTTAAAGGGAGCCGCCTATCTTTATCAGAATCCTAAAGCGCGTGCTGAAGATCTGATGACGGCATTTCGCGACCCTTCTATTAAAGCGATTTTTGCGAATATCGGGGGAGAAGACAGTATTCGATTGCTTCCTTATATAGACTTCACCGTAATACAAAACAATCCAAAGATATTCGTCGGGTATTCTGATATCACGATATCTCATTTATTTTGCCATAAGGCGGGTATTTCTTCATTTTATGGACCAGCTATTTTAACGGACTTCGCCGAAAATGTGGAGATGGATCCTTATACGATTGATATGGTGAATCGGACCCTCTTTTCGAATAAAATAATCGGTGAGATTCAACCTGCCGAAAGTTGGACAAGTGAGCGGTTAGAATGGATTGAACCGAATAAACATACACGTCGTACGATGAATCAGAATGCGGGTTATGAGTTGCTTCAAGGTTCCGGTACTGTAAAAGGCAGACTAATCGGTGGCTGTATTGAAGTGTTAGAGTTTGCGAAAGGGACGGAACTTTGGCCGGATACAGAGTACTGGAATGATAGTATTCTGTTCTTTGAAACGTCTGAAGAAAAACCTGCTCCTAGTTTAATTCGATATTGGTTGAGAAATTATGCCGCGCAAGGAATATTGCAAAAAGCGAAGGGGATTATCTTTGGGAAACCGCAAGATGAGAAATATTATGAGGAATATAAAGTCGAAATTCTTAAAGTGATGAAAGAATATCAGTTGGATCAGCTGCCTATTTTGTATAATTTGAACTTCGGTCATACGGAACCTAAATGCATTTTACCATATGGAGCGTTGGCGAAAATAGATTGTGTACGAAGGACGTTTTCTATTGTAGAGAGTGGCGTTGAGTAAAACAATTAATAAAGGAGGAGTTTATAATTTTTACGGATCGGCAGTTATTGATGTTCATCGAAGGGGAAATTATGGGGGATACTTTTCCTTATGATAGCGATGATGAACAGGAAGTCTTGGCACATATCAAACGGTTATTTTATCGAATCTGTCGTATCCACAATGTGGTCTGCGAAGCGGAATGGGATCATTTCGGTAGTGGCTATACTTCCTTTGTGGAATTTTTTTGTTATCGGAAAGAAGATTATATAACTGTGGAAGAAAAGAATGGAATGCGTGAGATAGAGATAAAAGGTATTATACTTGATTTAAGTCGTCTAGCATCAGTTGCTATAATGGGTGAAGATGTAAGGTATAGAACAATTCGGGTAGAGACGGCTGAGGAAGTGAGTGGTGGACATGGTTCAATACTTGATACACCTACTTCGCTAGCTGTCAGTGAGGAATTGGAAACACTAGCAACAGAATTACAGAAAGCTTTACAAGAGTTTAATTACAAATTATTAGCTGCAAATGAGATGAGTATGCCACTATCGTTTAAAACGAAAATTCCAACGATTTACCGAAATGAGCGACAATATCTAGTCTTGGATGCGATCTTTTATTGGGAAGATTAATAAAGGTAGGGAGGAAGCATATGAGAGTAGAGGTACATGAATACAACAGGAACTGGTCAGAATGGTTTAAAATAGAATCGGAAAAAATCTCCGCTGTTTTTGAAGATGAATTAGTTCATATTCATCACATTGGTAGTACGTCTGTTGAAGGTCTATCAGCAAAACCCATTATCGATATAATGCCTGTGGTGAAGAATATTGAAAAGATTGACGCGTTGACAACTCGAATGAATGAAATCGGTTATGAAGCGCTTGGTGAATTCGGAATTGAAGGAAGACGTTACTTTAGAAAAGGTGAACATATTCGAACACATCAAATCCATGTGTTTCAAGAGGATAATCAATACGATATTTCTCGGCATTTAGCTGTTAGAAATTATCTTCGCGTTCATCCTGAGGAGAGTAAACTCTATGGTGACTTAAAGAAGAAACTAGCTAGCATATTCCCTGACGACTTAAAATCCTATATAGAAGGAAAAAATCTGTTTGTGAAGGAATTGGAGCGAAAAGCGCTAAGTTGGTACGATACAAAAGAGTGATGTTTAGAAGGAAAACTGAAAAATAGAGAGGTGTTAAGGATATTCGTGAAGTTAGGGATCGTAGTATTTTCAACACTTCCAATAACCGAGTTACTTTACATAATATAATTATAAGTCCTATACAGAAAGGAGTTTAGTTATGCAAGCAATTATTGAAATTTTGGGTATTGTATTACCTATTATAATAGCGGGACTGATTGTGGTATTTGTCATTAAGAGGCTGGATCAGAAAACGAAGCAAGGCGCGTTGCCTAAGAAAAAATCGAAGGGCGCTCAGACATTGTTGGACAGTCTGATACCACTTGGAATGTTGGTTGGTTGTATACTTGGTTTGCTAATTAGTACGATCTCTCCCATTTCGTTAGGATTTGCCTTTAGTTTAGGCGCTTCATTTGGTTTATTAGGTGGATATTTTGCGTATGAGAGGTATGGTAAGAGAGAAGAGATGTAATGATAGAGGTTACAATCTAGACAAGAGGAATTCGGTAGGATGAATAAGCAGTATCTACGCTAGTGGCTATACGTATAGTTAAATCAGTAACTTCTAGTAAATAGGTTTTATGAATGATGTGAGGAGAAAACAGAATGAGTAAAACGAAATCTACTTCCGAAACTTGCATCATAGTTCTTCATGAAATATATGGAATCAATCCATTTATGAAAGACATATGTGTTTCGTTGTCTGAGAAAGACTTCGATGTAATCTGTCCAAATCTGTTGCCTCAAGAAACACCTTTTGATTATTCACAAGAAGAGGTAGCTTATGAAAACTTTATGCAACATGATAGTTTCGAAAACAACGCACGTAAGGTAAAAGAGTTAGTGGTGGAGATGAAGCATCAGTATGCAAAAGTATTTATACTTGGATTCAGTGTGGGAGCGACAATTGCTTGGCTCTGCAGCGAGGAAGAGTGCGTAGATGGGATGGTTGGATACTACGGATCACGAATACGAGATTTTGCAGGAATGAATCCCGCTTGTCCAACATTGTTGTATTTTCCGAATACCGAGAAGTCATTTGATGTGAAAGAAATGGTTTTGAAATTAGAAAAGCCGAATGTGGAGGTATATACGTACGATGGGCAGCATGGATTTAGTGATCCATACGCTTTTGCATACAATGAAGAATTAGCTCATATTACCTTTAAACAAACGATAGACTTCTTTAGAAATAATTGAAAGAATTGTGTAGGAGGAAGCACTTCATGAATTGAAGTGCTCTTTGTTGTTTAGATATATTGATAGAATAAACCGAACTGTGTATCGTACCATAACAGTGTGCCATGTTTTCTCAAAGGTAGACGTGTTTGAAAACTCCATTCAGGATACTGTTTGATAATCTGGACATGATCGCCAGTCGCGAATGCGATAAAGGAGATATAATGATCTTTTGTCATCGGGTGGTCGCTTGAGATAAAACGTTCATTATCGACTTCTTCAATCGTAAGTTTTTCTTCGTCGCTCGCTTTCTTCGCTTGTAGCGCTTCGAGTTTCCTGCCACAACAAGATAGTGTAATATTTCCCGTTGCCAATACAATATTATTACAAGATGGACAGACAAAGTACTTTGATTTTTTCATATTTCCTCCTATAAACTCATTAGACAGTATTTCACCGTCTAAAATATTTTCTATATTCACACCAAGTAGCTTAGATAGATTGGATAAAAGTGTTACATCCGGACAACCATATCCGCGCTCCCACTTTGAAATCGTTCGATCCGAAATATTCATTTGATCGGCTAATTGTTTCTGGGTGAATCCTTTTTCTTTGCGTAATGTATATATTAATTCACCAACTTTACTTGTATCCATCGGTTTCCCTCCTGCTCTCTATTATCATAGGCGAATATCCAACAGGCATCAACAAACGTTCCGTGGAGTTTGTTACACTTATATATACTGGCGTGGTTAATTTACTAGAAACTATAAAAAGAGTAGATCTGAGATAGTAGAAAGCAAGGTGAGTAGAAATGAAACAGCATTGTTGTGAAGACATGGCATATCATGCAACTTTTACATGTGACGTACACAAAGACCCGTATGATTGCCCGGATCAATTGATTCTTTTTAATAAAACAGATCAAGATTACGGATTGTTAATTCATGATGGAGGTACTTCAAGTATCGGGATTTCATTTTGCCCATGGTGTGGAAGTACATTATTGGAAAGGGGATAGAAAATGAATAAACTTCAAACGTACGCTGTCGCTATTGCGGTTTTAGCACTCGTCTTTTTCTTCGTTCTTTCAGTAGTAACGAGTAATTGGAAGTTTTTCTTATGGAGTATCATACCGATCCTTTTATGGCTAATGACGGCTTTCCTAGCTAAAGTAAACGCTAGAGATTAAATGGAGTACATCCTTCTACATAAAAGGGCTGTCACAGAAAATCATAATGACTTTCGGTAACAGCCCCTTTTGTTATAACCACAACGTTTCCCCAATTAGTAACTTCTTTAATCGATTTTCATCCAACTGCAATCTTCTCCACTCAGCATCCAGCCTTTCAACAGCTTCGGGCCCTGTATCGTCCGCTAAATGATAAGTTCCATAATGTATCGGAATAAATGTTTTTCCGGCTAGCTCTAAAAACCCTTTCACTGCATCCTCGGGTGTTAAGTGACTTTCCTTCATAAACCATTCCGGCTCGTACGCCCCAATCGGCATGAGCACCGTATCAATAGTGAACTTCTTGGCAATCTCTTGAAAACCTCGGAAATATCCCGTATCCCCAACGAAGTAAATCGATTGCTCAGCACTTTCGATAATCCAGCCGCCCCAATGGGAAGTATTCGTGTCTGTCATGGTGCGTTTTGTCCAATGTTGCGCAGGAACAAATGTGAACTTCGTGTTTTCAAACACAAATGATTCAAACCATTCCGCTTCGAAGACCTTTTTATATCCTCTTATCTGGAACTTACTGCGTAAGCCAACTGGAACAAAATATTTAGGGTGGCCTTTTAGATGTCTGATCGTACCAAAGTCCAAATGATCATAATGTCCGTGTGAAATAATTACGACGTCAATCTCTGGCAATTCAACTAGAGCGACTCCTGGTTCCGTCAATCGTTTCTGAAAGCCCATTCGCTTTGCCCAGACCGGATCCGTAATTATGTTGAGCCCGTTGATTTGAATCAAACATGTGGAGTGTCCAATCCAAGTAATGGATGCTTTCGATCGATTAATAGCGAGTTTTTCTATTTCCCTATCTGGCGCTTGCTCGATTACGATACGTAAATCTTTCTTTTTCTTATTACGTTCTTTCTGCCACCGAATCATTTCTCGCAGTGTTTTACGTGTATCTGCGTTATCTAAATTAGTATAGCGTTTTCTCCTCATGATTCATCACTCAACTGACTTTTGATATACTCCAATAATTTCTTCGCCACTGAAAACTCATGTGTTTGATAGAGTGAACGGGCACCAACGGGATCTTCGATTTCATTCAGTAACCAGCCACCTGAAATAGGAAGAATGAAATCAATGCCGATATAGTCGCTAGAAATTGCCCGGGAAATCGTTTGAACTTGTTTGAGTTCGGTGTCGTTCAACGTATACTTTTCCACGGTGCCGCCTAATGTGTAATTGGATTTGAATGAATCTTTCGCGCCAGTTCGTTTCACTGCACCTAGCACTTCATTACCGAGCATAAATACGCGGATGTCCGTCGCGTCAGATTCAATGAAAGGCTGCGCGATTAGTTTAGTAGGATCGAACTGATTTAGAATGTTTTCTGTTTGCTGTGCAGATTCACATAGAAATACTTCGCTTCCGCCGTGACCTCCGCGAGTTTTCAGTATAAAAGGCAAAGGAGGAAGTTGATCCACTCTGAATGTGGGGACTGCAGGAATACCAAGCAGGGAAGCCAGTTCAAACGTGCGTAGTTTATCATTGGCAATTTTTTGTATACTCGCTCGATTGAACACACGGTAACCGGCTTGTTCCAATTCTAAGGCTAAATCAGGATCACGATCGCGGAATAAAATGAAATCAAGCGGTTCAGTAGGTGAATCCGTTATCAACTCCACGTTCATATCCAGTTCCTTTGCTTCTTTTAATAGATCATCGATAAACGCATGATTTCTCTTCGCTTCCTCCTCATTATAGTAAATTGCACCTTTCATTTAATCTTCTCCAATATATACGCAATCATTGCATCCGCGACGTTAATACCGGTGACATTCAAGAGGTTGCGTATATGCGCTGCGCCGTTCACTTCACAAACCAGTGGCTGTTCATCCGCACCGAATAACAAATCTACTCCTGCGAATTCTGCACCAACTGCTTTTGCAGCTTCCATAGCTAGTGTTTCTTGGGCGGGCGTCAATTCCACAATTTCAGCTACGCCACCGTTTGTAATGTTCGCGCGGAAATCCGTCTCCGAATGACGATACATGGCCGCAATGATTTGATCGCCCACTATATTGACGCGTAAGTCTCGCCCTCTACTTGTCTCGATGAACTCTTGAAAGACATAATCGACACCACGCAACTCATCGACTTTTTCATAGAAAGCTTCTTTCGTTTCGATCAAATACACTTTCATACCAAATGAGCCATGACCTTCTTTAATGATCATGGGCAAGCTGAGAGTTTCAAGGACGTTCTCGTAATATCCGCTATCTACAATTGTGAAGTTAGGATAGACTTTCGGTGCGATGATCGTTTTCGGCATTGCGACACCGTGCTTCGCGAGTTCCAGGTACTGCTTGGCTTTATTATCACATGTCTCAATAACTTCAGGATCATTGAAGACGGGGATCCCTGCATTTTTTAAATACTGTCCAAGCAATGTATCTTTATCGAGGAAGACGACGAAATCAGGGACATCTTTTATCTGAACTTGCACATCCATCTGTATTTCATAATTTTTTAAGATTGTCGCCCGTACACCAGCACGCTCTGCTGCTTCCTGCACAAGCCGTGCTTGATCAGCAAATTTATCACTCGTTAAACTACCATTATAAATAACCCAACAACTTTTCAATCCCCACGCCACCTTTGCTATACTGTATATAACTTAATTTTAGCACAGGAGGAATTTCTTTGATTCCAAAACTTGATGAATATAAAAAACAATTTGACATAATGAGTGACGACGAGATTAAACCTGGATTAGATGCAATAGAAAAGGCATTGGCAAGTGTATTGAACCCTGAGAAAGATTTGCGAATTATTCATGTGGCGGGTACGAACGGCAAAGGTTCGACGATTGCAGTAATGGAAGCGGTGTTACAAGCACATGGATTTGAAACCGGTGTATTTTCTTCACCCGCCATACTGGATGTACATGATCAGATTCGGATCAATGGAAAGCCAATTGCGCAAGAGGAATTGGAGTATGTGTTTGAGGAGATCGAAGCAGCAGGATTGAGCGGTTTGCTGACGGACTTTGAATTGCTGACGGTGGCAGCGTTTTTAGCGTTCCGTAATGCAGGACCGGACTACGTCTTGCTTGAGACGGGGATGGGTGGTAGATACGACAGCACGAATGTGGTGACGCCTTTAGTGTCCGTCATCACGTCGATTGCTCTCGATCATACGGGGTTTCTTGGTAATACAGTTGAAAAGATTGCCGCGCATAAAGCCGGCATTATTAAGCCGTATATTCCAGTCGTTATAGGGGAATTAGCAAAAGAAGCGAAAGAGATTGTCTTGTCAGAGGCGAAGTCGAATAAAAGTTTAGTACGCGCATATGACGAAGAATTCACAATGAAGCAAGGGACTACTGAGATCTTCAGTGGTATGTCTACATTTGAAATTCCAGTGCGTAATATGAAAGGGCCACATCAAGCAATTAATCTTGCGGTTGCTCTAGAAGCTTTATCATTGGCAGGGGTTCCTTTGAAACAAGATCATGTGGCTAAAGCTATAGCAAATGTAGCTTTGCCGTTTAGATTCCAAAAGCTTGCAGAACACGTTTATATGGATGGAGCTCATAATCCTGCTGCTGCGCGTATGTTGGTACGTACTATTTCCGAGCAATTTCCAGGAAAGAAAGTGGACTGGGTTGTAGGAATGTTGAATACGAAAGATTATAAAACTACGTTGGAAATGTTGGCGCCACTTGCGAATAGTTTTACGTTTGTAGATTTTTCGCATGCACAGGCTGCAAAAGCGAAAGATTTGCAAGCAGTTTGCCCGATAGAGGCGAGTCGTGTGATTTCGTTTGAAGAAGTCGATGTAACATGTTCGAAAAAAAACATAAAGGTAGTTGTTGGGTCTCTTTACTTATTAAGTAGTTTAATGAGACAATAGGCTTAATAAAGTTAGTTTTATAGACTATTACGTTTAGGAAAGGGTATTTAGTTTTAGTAGGAGAATATAACGAATATAAACGGGAGGAATGTCATGTCATGAATACTACGAAAGAAAAAGGATTTACACTAGTCGAAATTCTAGCGGCTTTGACAATTTTGGGTATTGTATTCGTTAGTTTCATGACGATTTTTTCTCAAATGAATGTATTTAATACTCGGACAGAATCTAAACTTGAAACGATCCATTTGGCTAAAAAAGAATTGAATTTTTGGAAAGAGAATCCGATGCCGTTAGAAAATAATGAAGGGGTTTCAGTTCTCAAGAAAGATACTGAATCGTCATCTGATTTTATTTTTTATACATATACACGTCAAGATGAACCCAAATACGAATACCGTGTGAAATACCGTGTACCATCAGACTTGAAATCTTTCACAGAAACATCTGTTACACTCCATAGATTACAAATTTCTATTTATGAGAATGGCAAGGAAATTAGTGAGACGTTTGGTTATGTGGAGGATGGGGCTCTATGAATGTAAAGTGGACAATAAGAAAGAATCAGCAAGGAATGTCAGTTGTTGAACTATTAGCAACGCTACTACTTGTCTCTTTAGTTTCAGTAATCATCTGGACAACATTCTCAATAAGTACTCGAATGAATACATCGGAGACGGCAAAATTACGCTTACAGCAAGAGGCAAATTATATTGCCACAGAAGCACAACGTTTACATCGTAAGTGTTCAAGTTATGAATTTGTTGTGAAGCCTCAAAGAGTGAGCGTTCGAAATTGCCGAACGTCATCTCAAACTATAGAAGATTATATTCTTAGTACGAATTTTATGTATTATACAGATCAAAAAAATCCAGAAGCTACTGAAGAAAGATTCTATGTAAACGCAAAGAGAGGGAATTTAGAAATATCAAAGTTTTGGGTTGTAGATCCAAATAACGATAAATTGAAAGTATCCATCCCATTGGAATTATCCAGATATAAGGAAGCCCCTTGAGGAAAGGAAGCGATCGTGTGCAATTACCTAAAAATGAAAAAGGCTATGCATTAGTGCTTGTCTTGCTTGTCATCATATTTATCATGATTGGTAGTGCTGTTTTCATGAGGGGATCGATTAGCAATGCTAAACAGCAACGTATTGTAGATGACAACAACCTGGCATATACTGCTGCTGAAATGGGTGTAGATTATTACAAATGGCTGTATATAAATAAATTTAAAGCAGAAAGACGTAAGATTTGGAACAATACGAAGTTGGACTATGAGAGCGATAAGATCATGATAAATAACAAAAGTATAACACCCGAAAAAAAACAAGAAGAGCTTAAGCAAGCGGCAAAAAACCGGCAAAATCAAATGGTTGATCAACTTCTCAACCTGTACTTCACTAATCTTGAAAAAACGAAGCCAGATACAACAGATTCTTTACATTATAGTATTTTAGAACCTGTAAACTATACTAGAGTAAAAGACTCCGCGGATAGGCATATAGGTTTACTAGTCAAAGGCAAAGTGCGGGGGGAATATGGAAAAGGAAGCAAGCGAGCGAAAAGTTTGGATTTTGAGCTACTGTTTGATTTTCCGTTGCTAGTTGAGGATAGTATTTCCAACCCGCCAAACAATGGAGGGAATTCTTTGACGATTCCCGTTGTGGACATTCAAAGTTTAATTGAAAGCAATAAGCAAACTACACCATGTACTACTAATCCTAACAATGAAAAATGCTTGGGACAGAAATCTACTGATACTCATTTTACCGCAATAAATTCCATTGTGTATTTTCCATTCGGTTATACAAAAGGAAATGGGAATATCGGAATAGATTTTAAGAATACGCAAATATATTCAAAAGGAAACATTGAGCTACCTAATATGAATACTATGAATAACATAACCATGTATGCTGATGGAAATATTGAACTGAAAAACTTAAATGGAGCAAATCAAGCAAATCTATATACAACCGGAAGTATTGAATTTAAGAATGCTAGCTCGGGTTATTCGAATTCTATACTTTATGCAAAAGGAGCTATGGACGGGAAAAATACCGAATTCAAAAACATGAAAATAGTTGTCGACGGTAACTACACTGGAGAAAAATTTGCGCTAACTAGCAAGTCAGTTATGGTAGTCGGTAAAGAACTTACAATGAAGAAAGCAGGTTCTATATACAATTCCAACTTAGTTGTTAAAGGAAATTTAGTTGTAGAGAAGTCGCTTGTCATTAAAAACAATTCAAAAGTTTGTGTTGGTGGAAATATTGATTTTAATAATATTGATCTGAAAACAATGGATTCAAGTAGCAAAATTTATTTCGTGGAAGAAAAAGCCAAACCCCAAAGTATTATTGGCAAATATCCAAACTTAATTCCGATGAAAGAATCTGTATTTAAAGCTAATACAGAAGCGTTATATGATAACTGTGTTGGCGGTGGAAATGGAAGCGATAGTCCAGGCATTTCAGATAACCCTAATTGGGAGCCTCCTGAAATCGATGTTACATATAATTAATCAAAGTCAGGAGATTTACTATGAAACCAAAACAATACAAAATCAGCCTCATCTTAGGTGCTCTATTACTAGTCATCTCCGCTATTTTCGCCCAACAAGCTTACGCAGGCGACGGCTTCTTCTCAAACTTTAAAAAGTTTAGCAAACACACGTATGCAGGGCCGTTTGACATATCAAAGCATAATCGTAAAGATGCGAAAGAGAAGCTAGTAAATAATTTTGTGGAGCTGGAACAGAACTTATCAGTCCAACTAATTGTGCAAGATCATCAAGTAGATGTTCCAGCAGATGTAATAAGTTTTGATCCAGATGCTACATTAAACGAAGCAAAAAGTGGAGTGGATAATGCATTAATCGCAAAAGTCTCCCGTGAAGGACTTCGTACGGTGATGAAACAAAATTTCCATTCGCTTTCATTTAGTGAAGATGATGTGGAGAAAATAGCTGCACAACTCGAAGTTCAGCTGCGGAGCGGTATTATGCCACAACAAGTATATATAGCGAATTTTGTACCTGATTTATACGAGCAGAAACAAGTGATTGCTTCCGCTGCATATGAAGTGGATGAGCTAGAAAAAGGTTTGCGTTTATTGATGGACGATTTGAATGGTTTAGAGATTCAGCCGAATTCTACCTTTTCATTCCGTGAATATTTGGATGGTAAAGAGTCTGCTAGTGCGACAGATGGTCAAATGACTATTATGGCTTCTCTCCTGTATAAATCTGCATTGCAAACGAATTGGGTGATAGATGAACGCAATATTTCTTCTGAATTACCTGCGGGCGTTGAACCAGGATTTGAAGCCGCGATCAATCGTAAGCTCGATTTAGATTTCCTGTTCACGAACCCCAATCAAACCGTCTTCACGATTCGTACGGCTTGGACAGGCGCTCAATTGGAACTGTCGATTGAAGGTCTACCGTTTGTGCATCGTTACGATACCGAAGTGGAGAAAATCACAAAGTATGATCCGAAAACGGTTATCCGTTATAGCGCCTTTGTAAATGCAGGTGCGATTGAAGTGGTGGATAAAGGCAAGAAAGGCATGGAGGTTGCGGTTAAAAGGAATATTCTGTTAAACGGTTCATTGGAAGAAATTGAAGATGTGTCAATTGATTTCTATGCGCCGAAACCTATTATTGAACGACATAGTTTAAAAAAGATAGTAGAGAAAGTTCCTGAAAGTGATGTGGATAGTGCTTCTAGCAATACCGATGGAAACACATCAGGTAATGGCTCGACAGAAAACCCGTCTACTTCATCTAACGGAAAAGGTTCGACTTCTTCAAATGGTGGTGGATCAGGTAGCGATGGAAGCTCAGGATCGGGCAATACGGGTTCTTCTTCAGGTAATGGAACGGGTAGCGGTGGTTTGGGATCAGGTAAGGGAAGTGGTTCAAGTAACACAAATGTCCCGACTGGAAAAGATGATGTGAAATATGATTACGATAAAGGTGGCAATCTTATAAAGGTCGACAAGAATGGTAATCCAATCGATTAATAGAGGGGGATTGAGATGGCGACAACTAGAAAGCGTCTTGGAGATTTATTAATAGAATCCGGCTTGCTGACGGACGAGCAGTTAATGAGTACGTTGAAAGAAAAGTCTCGCGACGAGCGACTAGGTGATGCGTTATTGCAGCGCGGGTATATTACGGAGCAACAGTTGATTGAAGTGTTGGAGTTCCAGCTGGGAATTCCTCACGTCAACTTATTCCGTTATCCGTTTGATCCGAAGTTGTTTAATATTGTACCTAAAGGCTTGGCGCAGCAAAAAATGATTGTTCCGTTGAAAAAAGATGGAGATAAATTATTCGTCGCCATGGCAGACCCGATGGATTATAACACGATTGAGGATTTACGATTGTCTACTGGTTTCCATATAGATACTGCCATCGCGTCAAAAGACGATATTACACGAACGATCACTAGATATTATGATGATGAATTATTTGATGACTTGCTGTTTGATGAGCCTGAAACAACTGCGAGTCAGGCAGAGCAACAGGATGACATCGTAGATAATGATTCTCCTGTTGTACGTCTAGTGAACCAGATTATTTCTAGTGCAGTTTCTATGAAGTCGAGTGATATTCATATTGATCCTCAAGAACACCAAGTCATCATCCGCTTTAGAATTGATGGAAAACTGCAGACTGAACGGGTCATACCGAAGCACATGCAGGCTATGCTTCTAGCCCGAATCAAAATCATGGGGAATTTGAACATTACTGAATCACGCATGCCACAGGATGGGCGCATCAAAGTAATGATTGATTTCCGTCCGATCGATTTACGGTTATCGACTTTACCGACGGTTTTTGGTGAAAAAGTCGTTATGCGTATTTTGGACTTGAGTAGCTCATTGAATGATATGACAAAGCTTGGTTTTGGTCCAACGAATCTAGAGCGTTTTCTTGGAGAAATTGAGAAGCCGAACGGTATTGTGTTGATTTCTGGACCCACTGGTTCGGGTAAATCATCCACGTTATATGCAGCGTTGAATCGGTTGAATAGCGAAGAGGTAAATATTATTACGATTGAAGATCCGGTGGAGTATCAATTAGAAGGAATTAATCAGATTCAAGTAAACACGAATGTGGGATTAACGTTTGCGACGGGGTTACGTTCTATATTGCGTCAAGATCCAGATGTGGTCATGGTAGGTGAAATTCGGGATAAAGAGACGGTAGAAATTGCGATACGTGCTTCTTTGACAGGACATGTAGTTTTGAGCACGATCCACACGAATGATTCGGTTGCATCTATATCGCGGCTACTTGATATGGGTGTGGAGCCGTTCCTTTTGACTGCCTCTCTTAATGCAATTGTAGCTCAACGATTGATCCGACGTGTATGCCGGGACTGCGGCACTACACAGCTAGCTACTGATCGTGAAAAAGAAATTTTCGCAAGACGCGGGAAAACGATTGAAACGATTCACCGTGGTGCAGGTTGCTCGGCGTGTAATATGACAGGATATCGCGGAAGGATTGCGATTCATGAAGTATTGATCATCAATGCTGAAATGCGTAATGCGATCAACAATAGCGCATCGCCTACTGTATTCCGTGAAATCGCAGAGAAGAGTGAAACGATATTCCTGATAGATGATGGTTTGGAAAAAGTGAAACAAGGCATTACAACTACTGAAGAAGTGTTGAGGGTGGCCTTGCTAGATTAGGAGTGTTTGCGGTGACTGAAAGAATTGATCAATTATTAACTGAAGCCTTTACTATCAAAGCGTCTGATATTCATTTGACTGTTGGCGTGCCCCCAGTTTTTCGAGTGCATGGTGATTTGAAACGATTTGGTGAAACCGTTATGACGGAGGAAGACACAAAAGAAATTGCTTATCAAACGATTCCAGAAAAGATGATTCCTGCATTTAAAGAAGCTGGACAGATTGACTATTCTTATGAAATCGCTGGCGTTTCTCGTTTCCGTGTCAACGCATTCCAACAACGCGGCGCGATATCCTTAGCATTTCGAACAATTCCTACAAAAATTCCTACAATCGATGATTTGAATATGCCGGGAACGTTAAAGAGCTTATCTGACACTGCGCAAGGACTAATTTTAGTCACAGGGCCAACGGGTTCAGGTAAGTCCACAACACTTGCGGCAATGATTCGTTATATGAATGAAACGATGCGAAAGCATATTATTACGTTAGAAGATCCAATTGAGTATATGCATGAGCACGGTTCTTCTATTATCGATCAACGGGAAGTCGGTTTTGATACATTGTCGTTTGCGGACGGCTTACGTGCTGCGTTGCGTCAAGATCCCGATGTGATATTAGTAGGTGAGATGCGTGACTTGGAGACGATTTCTACAGCTATCACTGCTGCGGAAACCGGTCACTTAGTTCTGGCAACTTTACACACATGGAGTGCCGCGTCGACAATCGATAGAATTATAGACGTATTTCCTCATGGGCAACAGGCACAAATTCGCGTGCAGTTGGCAGGTGTTTTAAAAGCAGTCGTATCCCAGCGTTTATTCCAGACGATGGATAAGCAAGGAAGACGTGCGGCGACCGAGATTATGATTAATAATCCCGCTGTGTCGAACTTGATACGGTCTGAGAAAATTCACCAGATTCCGAATGTCATTCAGACAAGCCGTGCGCTAGGAATGCATATGATGGACCACTCCGTAAAGAATTTGATGGATCAGAGAATCATTTCGTATGAAGCGGCATTGCCGTTTATGCAAGGGGATGATTAAGAGTGGCTCGTTTTACATATGAAGGGCGAGATGCGAAAGCGATTCGCCGTGGTACGGTGACGGCTACGAATAAGCGAGATGCGGCGATTAAACTTAAAGATCAAGGAATTCGTGTAGTAAATCTTGTTGAGCAGAAAGAAACGATGCTAACGAAAGATATTACTATCGGTAGTCCGGTGAAGCGTGATCAATTGATTATGTTCTTACGGCAGTTTTCGACTCTCCTTCAAGCAGGGGTCACAATTGTGGATGCGGTGAGGATATTATCTATGCAAGTGGAGCAGGCGGCATTTCGGAAGATTTTGACCGCAGTTCAGGAAGATCTACGCACGGGTACAGCGTTATCTATAGCTTTCGGAAAACATCCTAAAGTGTTTGAGCCGTTGATTTTAAACATGGTGGCGGCAGGGGAAGTTTCTGGTACGGTAGATGAATCATTGGATCAATTAGCAGAGCATTTCGAGAAAGCGTATCGTACAAGACAAAAAGTCACATCGGCGATGGCTTATCCAGTAGTAGTAGGCATTATAGCGATCTCCGTAGTTATTTTTCTTCTATGGTTCGTCGTACCGATGTTCGTGGATATGTTTGATAGCATTGGTGGGCAGTTACCTTGGCTAACTCGTGCGGTTATGGCAGCAAGTGCATGGATTGCAAGCTACTGGTACATGTTGATTCTTATAGTTTCAATTCTAGTTGTTGGGTATATCATGTTCAGAAGCAACCCCAAAGGGAAATACATTCTGGATACCATCTTGTTGAAATTACCTATATTCGGTAGCATTGCTCAAAAGTCTTCCCTCGCTATGATGACGCGCACATTAAGTTCCATGTTTTCGAGTTCTGTACCGATTTTACAGGCCCTGTCTATGACAGAAAGAGTGGTAGGGAATGAAGTCATTTCAAAAGTGATTGGTGAGTCTAGAGTATCAATGGAACGTGGCGGATCCTTGACAGAACCTATGTTAAATCACTGGGCATTCCCACCATTAATTCCTCATATGATTGCAATCGGGGAAGAGACTGGTTCTTTAGACTCCATGTTAGCCAAAGTTGCGGATTTTTATGAGAAAGAAGTAGAAGCTGCTACAGACCGCTTAAAAGCTCTGATAGAGCCTTTAATGATTGTTTTCTTAGCTGCTATAGTCGGGACTATAGTTTTAGCCATCATGTTACCGATGTTTAGTATGTTTGAGCAGATAGATAATTTGTAATGGAAATAACAAATGTTAGTAATAGTTTCAGTGTTTTTCAATTAAACTAGTGTTAATTTACTAGTGTCTTTGGTATACTATACTCATAGAGTACGATAAACAAAAGGGGGAAATTATATGAAAAAGTTTATGCAGAAGAAATTGAATCAAAAAGGTTTGACGCTTGTCGAGCTACTAGCGGTTATTGTTATTTTGGGTATTATTGCTGCGATTGCGGTGCCGGCTATTGGGAATATTATTGAGAACACGAAGTATAATGCGGTGAAGTCGGATGCTTTGAATGCTTTGAGTGCGGCTAATCTTTTATATGCGGAAGATCAAAATGCTAAAGATGTTACTGTAAAGACACTTGTTGATGGTGGTTATCTTGACAACAAAGGAAAGTTGACTGATGCTATGACATTCGCTAAGTCAGCTAACAACGTTGTTTCAATTAGTGGTAATACTGCGGAGTATGCAGGCGGTAAAAAAGTGACATTTACGTCAGCAACTGTTGAGATTATTAATACAGATAAAACAAAAGGTAGTGCAGCAGGCGATAAAACAATTAAGGGTGCAGTAGCAACACCATAAAAAAATAAACTTAATAAAGGACGGAAGGCGATTATTTACCCGCCTTCCGCCTTTTTGTTGAATACATACAGGGGCGAATGAATGATATCAAGTTTTTTAAATCCTAGAGAGGACTTACGTTAATTGAACTTCTCGCAGTAATTGTAATTGTAGGAATCATTGGAGCCATCGCTGTACAAACAATCGGCAAGATCTTCAATAAAAGTGTTAATAAAGCAATGAAGAGGGAAGTTATTGTCATGTTGCCGGCTGTTTCACTTCAAAACTTGAGTTCATAAGGGTACATGGAAGACGGTGGCTATTTAAATAGTACATCAGTCGTTACGAATGTAACATCAACCAAAATTTGTGCATTTTCGCCTGGAAAAACAAAGTGATTTTCTATAATGCAACAGCCGAAGAAACTGTCAACTTAGGCAATGAAATAAAGGTAGGAAATCAGGCGGCTGGAGAAAAAATCAAGATGTGCAGAAATAAAAACATTTTCATTTCTGACCTTTGTCTACAATGGCGGTTAGAACTTTTCATTCCCGCCAAATCTTCCCTTCCAACATCACATTTGATATACTTGCCATAACTAATTCACTAGGAAATTATCACCAACCACCTTGCGTTTGCTCATCTGGAAGGAGTTCATTTATGTCGATTTTATCTAATTTTAAACGCCCGCTTTCCAAACTTTCTATGCCTACATTCAGCCGGAAAAAGCGTGTGCATTCATTAACACTTGACGACGATGCGATTCGATACGTGCGTATAAAGTCCTTGAATCCGATCGTGCTGGAAACAGCGAAAGAGATGTTGCTACCCGAACATATCATCATGGACGGCCGAATAGTCGAAGAGGACGTGTTGCGTGAAGTCTTGACTACGACCGTGAAAGATTGGAATCTTGTGAAGCGTGACGTGGCGTTTCTGGCGCCTGATACATATGTCATCATCCGACGCGTTGCGTATCCGGACACGGTGGAAGATGAAGAGCTGAAAAGCCATTTCTTTATCGAAATTGGTTCGACGATTTATTTGCCGTTTGATGATCCGGTGTTTGATGTCGTTCCGTATACAGCTAATAAATCGCAAAATGAAGCGATTTTGATTGCATCTAAAGAAAGTATTATGCAGACCTATGAGGAAGTGCTGAAGTCAGTAAAAGTGGAGCCAGTTGTGGCCGATATTGCACCGCTTTCTCTGTATCGCTTGGCACATCATGTGCACCAATTTGATGGGTCGGAACATATTCTCCTTGCTGATTTGCGTGGTCGTAGCTTGACTGTGTCTATTTTCTATTCCCATTATCCTTTGTTCATTCGCTCGATGGAACTGGAAGTACCGCTTAGCATGACAACAGGCGAAGAGCTAGAGCAACGAGTTGAGCCGGATACGATTGTCATGGAACTCGAGAAGCTAGCGAACTTCTATCGCTTTAATTTGGCGGAGAATGATTCCGCTATTACCCATCTAGTGTGGAATGGTACATATACACAACAAGAAGAATTATTGCAGATGGTACGAGAACGTTTAACGATCGAAGCACTTCCCTTAGTGAACGAGCCGATTAGTTGTGTGGACGGAACCGAAATTACTGCGGATTTCCACCGAGTTATTGGTCTCGCGCTGAAGGAAGAGGTGTAATATGTTAGTTGATATAAATCTACTGCCGGAAAAGATCCGTGAGAAGGCTACATTTCTTTGGATAGCGATTGCGATTCTTATAGTCGCTCTCCTAAGTTGGGCTGTGCTTTATTTCATTGCGCAAAAATATGATGATGAAGCTCAAAAGTTGCAACAATCCACGTATGAAATACAGAAACAACAAGAAGGTATCACGTCGCAAATGCATTTATCTGCATTCGGTCAGGAAAAAGAACAATTAGCAGCGACGGTCGAGTTCTTGAAAGGGTACCAATATAAAACACAATCTCTTATAGAAGATCTTTCGAAAGCCTTGCCAGACCGAGGTTTTTTCCAAGAGCTAACGTTCACTGCACCTAATGAAGTGACATTGCAAGTACAGTTTGATGACTTGATGGAGCCAGCGCTTTATCTAACTCGAATGAAAGCTTCGTCGTTAGTGATCGACGCGACGTTCGAAGGAATTGAAACGGAAAAACTGGACATCGATGAACGGAAGAATGTCTTGCCTAGATATTTCGCTACCTATTTTATTCAGTTTGTTGATGAGCGTGCATTGCCAGGTGCAGATGCAGACGTGGATCCTGATGCGATTCAAGAACCGCAAGAGGAAGCTCCGGCGGATGAGCAACCACAGCAACCTTCTGAAGAACTACAACCTCCTGTAGATGCGAATACGGAAGGAGGCGATATGGTTGAATAAATATTTGTCTAAACGTCAGATGGAGATTGGTTTAGTCGTATTGGCTTCCATTTTCCTTATTGCACTTGTCTATTACACGGTGACGAACGTCTACTTGCCAGCGAAAGAAACGAAGGATCAGACGGCGGCTCAGTTTGCTTCAGAACGTGATGTGTTGTTTTCCTTACAAAAACAATTGGCGAATAGAGATGTGAATGAAACCGTAACATCCGCACCACTTCAAAAAGTTGTGCCTGTCATTCCGTTAGAAGATGCATTGCTGATTCGTCTGGATAGGGCAGAAGTAAAGTCCGATAGTCGGATAGAAGAAATTAATTTTTCGAAGGAAGTATTCGATATAGAACTACTGCCAGAAAATGTACAAAATCTTGAAACCGTGTTGATGGAAGTGACACTCGCTGCAGATACATATAAGCAAGTCGATACGTTCATTTACGAGATTGAAGAAATGATTCGACTGATAAATGTAGAGACGATTCAATTCGAAGCGACTGCCGAGAAAACGGAAGAGGAATCGGATATCGGTGAAATGAAAGTTGTGATTTCATTCCATGCGTACTTCCGTCCGGATCTTGTCAATTTACAAAATGAGGCGCCGAAAGTAGACGCTCCGCCACCTGCGATGAAATTCGATCCTACGACGATCAATAAATTGACAGGTACTGAGAGGGCAGAGTAAGGAGGTAATCCATGGAATGGCTCTATAGTAGTTTTATCTTCCTTTATGGCGTTACGTTTGGCTCGTTCTTTAACGTAGTCGGCATACGTTTGCCGTTAAAGGAATCCATCGTGTCACCACCATCTCGCTGTACGACATGTGATCGTAATTTGACGGCAGTGGATCTGGTGCCGGTTTTCTCTTATATGTTCTTGCGTGGGAAGTGCCGAGGATGTAAAGAAAAGATCAGTGCTCTCTATCCTGTGATGGAGCTGATCACGGGTGTGCTGTTCGTCTGTGCGTATTTACACTTCGGATTTCAATGGGAGCTTGTTGTGGCATGGTTATTTATCTCCATGTTGGTTATTTTAACGGTATCCGATCTAAAATATATGTTGATCCCGAATAAAATTTTATTGCCGTTTGGTATCGCGATTTTCATCTTGCGCTTCGTCAGTCCGCTGACGCCTTGGTGGGATAGCTTGCTCGGTGCTGCGGTCGGGTTCGGTTTGTTGCTGTTGATTGCCATCGTGTCGAACGGCGGTATGGGCGGTGGCGATATTAAGTTGTTTTTCGTTATTGGTTTGGTGCTCGGAACGATGCAGACGTTAGTGACGCTGTTTCTCGCTTCATTGATAGGCGCCATTGTCGGCATGATTTTCTTAAAAAAGACGAAGCAAGGACGTAAAACACCTGTGCCATTCGGTCCTTCGATTGCGGTCGCTGCACTCATTGCTTATTTCTATGGTACGCAGCTTGTCAGTTGGTATACAGGTTTGTTGAACTAAATCGGTAAATGTTTATGGACGAGACGACAACAGTCTCGTCTTTTTTTACGTTCATTTTGATATGGTGGAAGAAAACTAGTGGAGTGATGGAATGAATTTCCGCAGGACGTATTCAAAGAACATTGTGATTCGGGCGTTAGTGCAAGGGATAGCGATCGGCTTGGTCGCAGTACTAGTGATCGGGCTAACGATATCGACTACGGGAGAGAAAAAGGACAAGGCGAATGAGACGGTAGCGACGACTGGGCCGAAGACAGACGAGCAGGAAGGAGCAGCGGAGGGTGGAGATACTATGTTCGTCAAGCAGCATGGTGTGTTTTCCAGTCAGGAGGCAGCGACGGATTTTGTGGCGGACAATCCGAGTCTCGCAAGTACGGCTATCGTGCCAGCTGGGGGGCAGTTCTACGTCTGGGGAGCGGTCTGGCTGAAAGAGAGTGATGTAATTTTGAAGGAAGGCGAAGATGCATTCAAGAAGAGAATTACAGTCGCACCGGGCACTTGCAAGTCTGCAGATGCCGGCGAGGTGAAAAAAGCGTTGTTTGCTGAGGATCTATCGAAAATTGAATTGTCTAAAGCTGCAAAAGACACGAAAAAAGGTGGATACTTTGCGAAGAAAATGACCGCCATTACTGCATTTACAAAGGATTCCTCTGTCGCGAGACTGCATCTGTTGGCGCATTATTCAAATCAAGACCCGTGCTTCAAAATTCAATTTTGATCCAATATACGGGGGAGAATTGAATTTTGCCCTTTTTTCAAATCGCGTGGAATAGCGTACACTAGGAAAAAGGGGGTTGTTCCAATGAAATTTAGTAGTGTAAAACCTATCGTGCTCGCATCGTCTTCGCCAAGACGTAAAGAACTATTACAGCTTGCAGGAATTGATTTTATCGTGAGACCGAGTGATGTAGACGAGAATTTGCCGTTTACACCGGAAGAGCCATATGAGTATGCGGTTCGTCTGTCTGAGCAAAAGGCGCTTGCGGTAGTTGAATCAGAAGAAGAAATCATCATTGCGGCAGATACGATTGTAGTGAAAGATGGCAAAGTGTTCCCAAAGCCAGAAGATGACGCGCAAGCCATTGATTTCTTGATGGAGCTTTCTGGAGAGCTACATGAAGTGATTACAGGTGTGACGATCCTTGCGAAGGGGAAGACGATACAGTTTGCTGGTTTGTCTCAAGTGAAATTTAGGAAACTGGATGAAGAACTCGTTCGTGCCTATGTGAAATCAGGAGATGCTTCAGATAAAGCTGGTGCGTACGGCATCCAAACGCAAGGGATGCTGTTTGTGGAAAATATGGTAGGCGATTATCAAAACATCGTAGGGTTGCCGATCAGTGATTTAGTCAACCGTATGCGTCAAGAAGGGTTGCTGACTTTAGAAGGTGGTGCGTAATGCCGCTTGATTTAGCCCCGCAAATGATGATCCGTGATGTGCATATCGCGGATAGGCCCCGTGAGCGTTTGATACGAGAAGGGGCGGACAGTTTATCCAACCAAGAGCTGATGGCAATTCTGTTGCGCTCTGGCTCACGCTCAGAGTCTGTACTGGTACTTGCCAACCGCGTCTTGTCGACGATTGACCGTTTGGCAGATTTGAAAGAGCTGACAGTGGATGAGATGACGAAGATTAAAGGAATTGGTGAAGCCAAGGCGGTGCAGTTATTAGCCGCAGCAGAACTCGGCAAGCGATTGTACCGGGCAGCCCCGCACGAACGCTATAAGATTCGTTCACCAGAAGATGCCGCGAATTATTTAATGACGGATATGTCGTCGTTGAACCAGGAACATTTCGTGGTGTTATTTTTAAATGTAAAAAATGAAGTGTTACATAAGCAGACGATTTTCATTGGCAGTTTGAATTCTTCCATAGTACATCCGCGTGAAGTGTTCCGTGAAGCTTTTAAACGGTCGGCCGCATCGATGATTATTTCGCATAATCATCCGAGTGGCGACACGACACCTTCGAGGGAAGACATCGAAGTGACGAAACGACTGATGGAAGCGGGTCAGATCATGGGCGTGGATGTGCTCGATCATATCATTATCGGTGATCAGAAATTCATCAGTTTAAAAGACAAAGGGTACATCTAAAAGCGTGAAAATTGTCGCGCGAAAGTAGAGAGACTGGGAAATCAGTCTCTTTTTCGATGTTTTTTGCAAACTGGCCGGGTGACACTGTAAATTAAGTTACCTTTCCGTTATAATGTGGTGTATGCTTTTAAGAATACCGATGATGGTTTTATAGAAAGGGAGAATTGACTTGTTTGGTTTCAGATCAAGAAACGTAGGAATTGACTTGGGGACAGCCAATACTCTAGTTTTTATTAAGGATAAAGGTATTGTGCTAAGGGAACCTTCTGTCGTGGCGAAAAATACGACGACCGGTGAAATCGTAGAGGTAGGCAGTAAAGCCCATGCCATGATCGGACGTACACCGAGTTCAGTCGTGGCAATTCGCCCGATGCGAGAAGGAGTTATTGCAGATTTTGAAACAACAACTGCCATGATTCGTCATTATTTAAAAGAAGCGCTAAAATCAGCAGGAACTTCATGGACGAAACCGACCGTTATGGTTTGTGTGCCATATGGTATTACATCCGTTGAGCAACGCGCAGTGATCGATGCTGCACGTCAAGCGGGTGCGAAAGAAGCGTATACGATCGAAGAACCTTTTGCGGCCGCAATTGGTGCGGATTTGCCAGTTTGGGAACCAACAGGCAGTATGGTCGTCGATATAGGCGGAGGTACGACAGAAGTGGCCATCATTTCTCTAGGCGGCATCGTGACGAGTACTTCGATCCGTGTTGGTGGAGATTCTATGGATTCTGCTATCATAACGTATATCCGTAAAGAATATAAATTGATGATTGGTGAACGCACTGCCGAAAACATCAAAATGCAAATTGGTTCGGCATTTGATTTAGATAAGACGGAGAAAATGGACATCCACGGTCGTGACTTATTGACAGGTTTACCGAAAACGATGGAAATTAATTCGCAAGAGATCACGAAAGCGTTGCGTGAGCCGATGGATTTGATTATTGAAGGTATGAGAAAGACGCTGGAGCAGACACCACCTGAATTGGCGTCAGACGTCATGGAACGTGGAATTGTCTTAACAGGTGGCGGTTCATTACTTCGTAACCTCGATAAAGCCATTTCCGAAGAAACAAAAATGCCAGCATTCGTAGCGGAAGATACGTTAGACTGCGTAGTCATTGGAACAGGTAAAGCGTTGGATAATTTAGAAATCATTAAGAAAATTCAATCATAATATTAATTGGAGGAGATGTAGGCAATGCCGCGTTTTTTTTCCAATAAACGATTAATCATTTTATTAGTAGGAGTAATCGTCCTTGTGGCATTAATTGCATTTTCACTTCGCGACCGAAATCATGCAAATGTACCGGAACAAGCAGTGAAGGATGTCGTAGGTTTCGGGCAGTCGCTCGTTACGAAACCAGCCCACTTTGTGACGGGACTGATTGAAAATATTGATACGATGCTTAATACATACGAAGAAAACAAACGATTAAAAAAGCGTCTGGAAACGTATGCCGCCATGCAAGCGGAGTTGGTGGATGTTAAAGCGAATAATGTGAAGCTGCGTGGAATCATTGATAAGCAAGAAGATCTGCGCGCATTTGAGCCGATACAAGCCACGGTGATTTCACGCAATCCTGATCAATGGGAAGAGAAGATCATTATCGACAAAGGAACGACAGCTGGAGTGGACGTCAATATGGCGGTCATGACGGCGCAAGGTCTGATCGGTAAAGTCATTTTGTCGACTCCATTCACGTCAACAGTCGAATTGATTTCAACGGAAAACAGCGATTTCCGTGTGGCGGCTATGGTAGTTGGCGAAGAAGAAATGTTTGGTTTAATCGAAGGATACGATCGGACTTCGGGACAATTGATCATGAAGAGGCTAGATTCGAGCTTCAATGTAAAAAAAGGGATGCAAGTGATATCTTCAGGGCTTGGAGGAATCTTCCCTAAAGGCATTTTAATAGGGGAAGTAACCGAAGTTTCCACGGACGACTACGGACTGACGAAACTGGCCTATATAAAACCGGCAGCAACTTTCTCACAACTAGATCATGTGATGATCGCAAAGCGTTCCATGACGGTTGTCGATGGGACTGACGGAGGCAACTCCGCAACGACTAAAGGAGACGATGAGTCATGATCCGTTTCATCATTCCTTTAATTGCACTCCTATTATTTTTCCTAGAACCTATCTTCAGTCTGTTTTCACCGATTGAAATTAACGGTAATTTATATGTCACGGTCCCTAGGTTCCTAATTGTCTATTTAATTTTCATTGCGACGTATTATACAAGCAAGCGAGCGATTATTTACGGATTTGTCCTTGGACTGTTGTATGATATGTATCATATTGATATTATTGGATTATACACTTTCATGTATCCACTGATTTGTTATGTTGCGGCGTTAGTAATTCGACAAATTGAGCGTCATACCGTGACGGTTATGGTATTATCAGTAGTAATGATTGTGTTACTGGAATTGTTGTCGTACTTTTTTGCTAGTGTGATTGCGTTAACGTCCATTGATTTCGGCGAATTCTTTACGAGTCGACTCGTTCCGACAATGATTGCGAATTCATTATTTATCGTGATGTTCGGCTATATGTTCCAACAGATTACAGAGAAAAGATTTTTTCAAAAACAAGCAGGTTTTTAAGTATTGTGAGGTGATGTAGGTGACGAAATCACAGTTGATAACGATAAAAGGAACAAAAGACGGCTTAGTATTACGATTGGATGACCATTGCGCATTTACCGAATTGCTAAGTGAGTTGAAAGAAAAAGTGCAGAGCAGCGTACTTGAAGGTGTGTCTGAAGTACAGTTGCATCTGGGGCATCGTTATTGTGACGAGAAAGACATGAACAAGATTCAATCGGTCATTCATACTTCCCCTCATTTGCGAGTTTCGAAGGTACATAGTGACGTCATTTCGTTAAAAGAGTGTGAGAGAAAGTTGATCGAGAAGCAGTCCGAAACCTATATAGGAATCGTTCGATCGGGTCAGGTCGTAAAGGCTGAAGGCGATTTGGTCATTATCGGTGATGTGAATCAGAGTGCGCAAGTCATTGCGGGCGGCAGTATTTATGTACTGGGTCGTGTCAAAGGCATTGCACATGCGGGAGCACAAGGCAATAAAGACGCAGTCATTGCTGCATCTTGGCTGGAGGCGACGCATCTGAAAATTGCGGATAAGATCGAAATCATGACCGACGAATTGACGATTCTTTCTGAGCAACCTGAAATGGAATGTGCGTATCTTCAAAAGAATGGGCAGATTGCGATAGACCGTCTTCAGGAGCTCCGATATTTACGTCCGGACCTTGCTACATTTAAGGGAGGTATATAATTTGGGAGAAGCAATTGTCATTACTTCTGGTAAAGGTGGCGTTGGAAAAACCACAACGTCAGCCAATCTTGGTACCGCTCTTGCGTTACAAGGGAAAAAAGTGTGTTTAGTCGATACAGATATCGGTCTGCGTAACTTGGACGTAATTCTTGGCCTGGAAAACCGGATCATTTATGATTTGGTCGATGTGGTGGAAGAGCGTTGTAAAGTACATCAGGCCCTCGTGAAAGATAAGCGCTTCGAGGATCGATTGTTCTTGCTGCCAGCAGCACAGACGACCGATAAGAGTGCCGTGAATCCGGAACAAATGAAGAAGCTCGTTTTAGAATTAAAACAAGATTATGATTATGTCTTAATTGACTGCCCAGCAGGTATTGAGCAAGGATTCAAAAATGCGATTTCTGGTGCGGACCGCGCGATTGTCGTGACGACTCCAGAGATTTCTGCTGTACGTGACGCAGACCGTATTATTGGACTGCTTGAAGCAGAAGAAGAACTTGAGCCGCCGAAATTGATTATCAACCGCATTAGAAGTGGTATGATGGAAAGCGGCGAAACGTTGGATGTCAATGAAATCACGACGCATTTATCTATTGATTTATTAGGTATCGTAATGGATGATCAAAACGTTATTTCTGCTTCAAATAAAGGCGAACCTGTCGTGATGGACCCGACAAACCCAGCTGCAATCGGTTATCGAAACATTGCACGACGCATCTTAGGTGAGTCTGTGCCATTGATGACGATGGAGAAAAGCAAAGCAGGATTCTTCGGCAAGATCAAGAATATGTTCAGCAAATAATACAATCTCAAAACTCAGTGCCTTTTCTGGTGCTGAGTTTTTTTCATTCGTCATTTAATTCTACTTCTTTTCATACACTGCAGGTAAGGGAGGGGACGTGATGAAATGGAAAACAAAATGGATCATGGCCATTGTGCTGTTGGTATCTGTTGTGGGTTTATCAAAACTAGAAGAACGTCAGCTAATCAATATACCCATTACGCAATATGTGACGACAGGGAAAGATTTTGTGGTGATGAAGAAGTGGGTTTCTTCCTTGATATCAGAAGATGAAGTCATCACGGTATCAGGGAATTCGACATTTAATCCATTAAAGACGTACGAATCGTTCCAACCCTATCAAGACGGAGCTATTATCTCGTATACGCAACCTATGTCGATTACTTCACAAGGAAGCGGACTAGTCGTCTTTACAGGCTATACCAGGCAGTCAGGAAAGACGGTGACTGTTCAGTACGATAACGGTGATGAAGTAACGTATGGGTTTGTAGGCTCGTTCTCAACGCTTCCATACACAGCTGTGAGACTTGGGGATGAGATTGCGGTAATGGCCGAGGAAGCGGTATATATCCGCGTGAAACGTAATGGGATACCGCTGGAGCCTACCGTGCTGGCAACGTATATGTCGGGCGGCCAGCAATGAAGTATCGTATTCATCCGGTATTGTTGCCGATTTTTTTATTTTTCATGATTGTCGGTGGTGTGTCATTGTATGCGATGCTCTTATTCTCTTTACTTTTTCATGAACTTGGACACGTTTTGGCCGCACGACACGTCGGAATGAAAATTAGGAGTTGTACCATCTTACCGTATGGAGGGGAGTTACAATTTGTTAATCGGCAGTTGGCAAATAAACAGCAACGGCTGATCGTGGCGCTAGGTGGGCCTGTCGCGACAGCCGTTTTATTAGTACTTGGCATATGTTTGACATTCCCGGGGGATACGCAGTTTTTAAGGATTCAGATGATCTTGCTAAGCGTGAACTTATTACCCATTCTGCCACTTGATGGTGGACAAGTAGTGTCTATTTTGCTAGAGACGGAAGCAACGAAATACACCACTCGCTCAAATTTCCTACTGTATTCTATCGTCGTGTCTGCATCGCTTTGTGCATTTTTAATTGCGTACTTGCCCGATAGTTTGCCACTCGTAATAATCACCTCTTTTTTAGCAGTGCAAAACATTATTTCCTATCGTTTTAGAAGGTATGAGCGAGTCTTTGAACAGCTCACTAAAAAAGAAACTTCCTTCTTTTAAAAGATTCTAGGAAGAATGCTTGACCTGCTCTTTTCTATGTGATAATATTTTACTGTTATTGATTGTAGCACCCGTGCTACAACCGCACTAAACAGGTTCAAGTATTCGTAGGTTGAATCACCTGTCAAGGCGAGTCTGTATAATTAGAGGAGGTGCAAGTATGTACGCAATTATTGAAACTGGTGGAAAACAAATCAAAGTTGAAGCAGGCCAAGAGATCTTCATTGAGAAGATTGCTGGTGAAGCTGATGAAGTGGTAACTTTTGACAAGGTGCTAATGGTGGGCGGAGATGATGTTAAAGTCGGAGCTCCATTCGTAGAAGGCGCAACTGTAACAGGTAAGGTTGTCAAGCAAGGCCGCGCAAAGAAAATTGTTGTTTTCAAATATAAGGCGAAGAAAAACTATCGCAAAAAACAAGGACACCGTCAGCCATACACGAAAATCGTTATTGACGGAATCAATCTATAATCCGGCATGATACATGTCAGAATTATAAAAGAGCCTTCTGGGCGCATCTCAGTTTTTGAGATGGATGGTCATGCAAACTTTGCTGAACACGGACAAGATCTAGTTTGTGCTGGTGCTTCTGCCGTATCATTTGGTGCGGTAAATGCTATTATGCAGTTGACTTCGATTGAACCCGATGTGGATCAAGGTGCGGATGGTGGATACTTACGTGTGGCGTTTCCAGTAACGGAACAAGATGCGCAAGTTCAGCTACTCCTGCAAGCAATGATTATTTCTTTACAAACGATTGAATTAGACTATGCAGATTATATAAAATTATCCTTTGAAAAGTAGGAGGTGGCAGCTATGTTACGTTTAGATCTTCAGTTTTTCGCATCGAAAAAAGGTGTAGGTTCTACTAAGAACGGTCGTGATTCACATTCGAAACGTCTTGGTGCTAAGCGCGCAGATGGACAAATCGTTTCCGGTGGATCAATCCTTTATCGCCAGCGTGGAACTAAAATTCACCCAGGTGAAAACGTTGGACGCGGTGGAGATGATACTCTATTCGCAAAAATCGATGGCGTCGTTCGTTTTGAACGTCTTGGCCGCGACAAAAAGAAAGTCAGTGTCTACCCAGCAGCAACGCAAGAAGCTTAATTGGATAGCATGACAATGTGAAAAAGGACTGCACTTGTTGCAGTCCTTTTTCTTATGTCAAGATTATCGGTATGAGCGGATGGCAGGAAAGTATAAGCGCTTGGCCCATTTAAATGATGATTGGACATACATTTCATGCAATTTGTCCCTCAATAAAGATTTTTTTAGTGATTTGCGCGCGAAAATGCTATACTAAGAAGTACGAAAACAGCTGGTGGTGAAAATATGGGGAAGAATGAGCTAAATGTGTCGCAGGCAGTGAGATATAGTCGACACGATCACATGAATGATCTGCAATTGATCCTCATGAATATTGATATGGGGAAATATACAGAAGCGCGAAACTGTATACTTGAGAAAACGGCGGACATGCAGCGACAAGCATTGCTTCAGAGATTAGACATGCCTCTTACCGAGGAGTGGATCACGACACTTGGGTGGCGATATCCGGTTCTAAAGGTGCAACTGTATTGTGATATTACTGAAAAAATTGATTCAAGTGTAATTGACCAATTGTTGGTCGAATACTTGGAACAAGTCGTGCTGGCTGTGGAAGCGCAAATCCAGCGTTATGCAGATTGTCCCGTGACGATTGAAGTCACAACGGAAACTGCATCTTGGAGTATACAACTGACATTTACCGAGCTGTACGCAAAGCAACTAGACATCCCAGAACATTCATCTCAGCTTACGGTCGAAGTCCTCGGTGAACCGAATCAATGGACGTTTACCATCAGTGGACAATTAGGAGGATTATAAATTATGTTTGTGGATCACGTGAAAGTATTTGTAAAAGGTGGCGACGGTGGCGATGGAATGGTTTCGTTCCGTCGTGAAAAATATATAGCCAATGGTGGACCATCCGGTGGGGATGGTGGGAAAGGCGCAGACGTCATCTTTGTCGTGGATGAAGGGCTGCGTACGTTAATGGATTTCCGTTATCAGCGTCACTTTAAAGCGGATCGTGGAGAACACGGTCAAAGTAAGAATATGCACGGTCGTAGCGGTAAGCATATGATCGTTAAAGTTCCGCCTGGCACAGTCGTCAAAGACGCGGAAACTGAAACGATTATTGCAGATTTGGTTGAACATGGCCAGCAAGCAGTCATCGCGCGCGGTGGGCGTGGAGGACGCGGAAACAGCCGTTTCGTTACGCCGCAGAACACAGCGCCAGAGCTTTCTGAAAAAGGTGAGCCAGGTGTTAGTAGGGATATCATCCTTGAATTAAAAGTTCTCGCTGACGTGGGTCTTGTCGGATTCCCAAGTGTTGGGAAATCGACGTTACTATCAGTCGTTTCCTCAGCGAAGCCGAAAATCGCGGATTATCACTTTACCACATTAGTTCCTAATCTCGGAATGATTGAAACCGATGATCACCGTACATTCGTCATGGCGGATTTACCAGGGTTGATTGAAGGGGCACATGAAGGAGTTGGACTTGGACATCAGTTCTTACGTCACATCGAACGTACACGTGTTATCGTGCATGTTATCGATATGTCGGGACTTGAGGGCCGTGAGCCGTTCGAAGACTATCAGACGATCAATAAAGAACTGGAACAGTACAATATGCGATTGACTGAACGTCCACAGATAATTGTGGCGAATAAAATGGATATGCCAGATGCACAAGAAAATCTAGAGGTATTTAAAGAGGCACTTGGTGATGAAGAGATTCAAGTGTTCCCGATTTCCGCATTGACAAGAACAGGTTTAGATCCATTACTGTATGCTATTTTAGACCTACTTGAAACCACACCGGAATTCCCTATGTTGACAGATGCGGATGAGGAAACAAGCAATTCTGTATTGTATAAACACGAATCAACTGGACCTGATTTCATTATTTCGCGTGACGATGATGGAGCGTTTATGTTGTCTGGTTATACGTTGGAGCGCTTGTTCCAGATGACCGATTTCAACTTCGATCAATCAGTTCGCAAGTTCTCTCGTCAGATGCGTGGTATGGGAATCGACGAAGCATTGCGTGAACGTGGTGCGAAAAACGGCGATATCGTACGTATCATGAGTTACGAATTCGAGTTCTTGGAGTAAGGTCGAAATGGCTCGTTTTGGGGGGAGCGAAATGGAACAAATCGGGGAAGGCCAGTTTTATTTAGTGCGCGAAGATGTATTGACCGAGTCGATGCAGAAAATGCTCGAAGCTAAACGAATGATGGCAAGGGGCGAAGTGACAACGATCCAAGAAGCAACTAAACGGGTTGGTCTGTCACGAAGTGCTTTCTATAAATATCGTGATGCCGTGTTCCCGTTCGAATCGATTGCACGGGACCGGATTTTGACGATTTTTATTCAACTGGAAGATTTAAAGGGTTCTTTAGCTGTGCTTTTGGAAGTCGTCTCAGAGGCGAAATGTAATGTATTGACGATCCACCAGACGATTCCTGTCCAGGGGCGCGCCAATATTACATTATCGCTGGATGTGACGGAAATGGAAATTAAAGTAGAAGCATTTTTACAGCGACTCAAAGCACCTCGATTTATTGATTCCGTTGACTTAATTAGTTCAGGGGTTTTCTGACCTCTTAAATCAGTGGGGAGATGAAAGAATGATGACCGAAAAGAAGTATGTACCTTCCGTTGCGTTTTTGGGACCAGAAGCATCCTTCACCCATATTGCAGCGTCCGATTTATTCGGCATGGAAGGCTTAACACCACGTCCGACGATTCCGGATTGTATAGAGGCAGTGACAGAAGGACATGTCGCGTATGCGGTTGTTCCATTGGAGAATGCACTCGAAGGTTCTGTACCGTTGACGATTGATTATTTATTCAATAGTGAAGAGTTGTTTATTACAGCTGAAATTTCCATGCCGATTGAACAGCATATGTTAGTGAATAAATCGCAGAAGGATCATTTGGATGAATTGGATTCGATTCAGTCTCATCCGCATGCGTTGGCACAATGTCATAAGTTTTTGCAGTATCGTTACCGCAGGATTCCGTTGATTCAAACGACGTCTACTGCAGCGGCAGCAAAATCTATTTCTGAGCAGCCAGAACTGCGTGTTGCAGCAATTGGCAACCGTTTGGCGGCAGAAACGTACGGTTTACATATAGCAGAAGAGAATATTCATGACTTCCACTTCAACCATACTCGTTTCGTCGTGTTGTCGTTGCGTAAGGAAAAGATGGAGCATTCGAAGCATGCTTCTTCATCTAAGACGACATTGATGGTGAAGTTGCCTGAAGACGACCGTCCAGGGATGCTACATCAAATTCTGTCGGTGTTCTCGTGGCGTCGGTTGAACTTAAGCAAGATCGAGTCACGACCGTTGAAGACGGGTCTCGGTCATTATTTCTTTATTATTGATATTAATGAGTCAGAAGAGCATCCGATGATGAAAGGCGCGATGGAAGAGCTGGCTGCACTCGGTTGTACAGCGCGTTCTTTAGGTACGTATTATGTCTATGAGTCTGGGGAGTTTGTTTCTTGAGATAGGATAGATCGACAATCTCTTGCAATGTGACTAGACAATACCTACCGACATTCATTGTAGGTTGACTTGTGGTAGATAACTTTACTAGAATTGCCCTTGAACTTAACTAAGTTCAAGGGCTTTACTAATTCATACATTCTCGTAAATAAGAGATATATGTCCATCCACTATAAACGTAGGATTGAAGCGGAAGCACGGGCCGCGCCCTCCAGAAAGCGTCCCCCAGCTGGAGTGGAAATCCCATGCCCTATCTTCCTACCTTACTATTAGAACGGACTTAATTCGCAACCATCCTCTATTACCGAGGATGGTTTTTTATTTGGAATAAACAAGTCCCTGATGAATATACATAACAAGAGAGGAGGCCTACACATATTGTCACAAAAGTAGGCGTCCGTTCATACGATGGATTGATGGAAGGGGGAATTGTTAGTGGAAGTTCATATTGTCGTCAAGGGTGATACATTATGGAAGATCGCAAGACAATACGGTATACCGTTCGAGGAATTGAAACGGGTGAATGCGCACCTGGCGAATCCTGACTATATCGTTCCCGGCATGAAAATATTTTTGCCGATGGATAAGAAAAAACCTCATCATAAAGGTGATCACACGAAACCGCATGAAAAACCACACCATGAAAAGCCACACCATGAAAAACCTCATGAGAAACCACACCATGAAAAGCCTCATGAGAAGCCGCATCACCAAGCACCGATGAAGCCGCCACACCAGGAGAAGCCTTCTAAGCCGGCGCCTCCACAAACGAAACCACCGAAGCATCACGTGCCGCCGCTTCCACAAGCGCCACAGATGCCACCGATGCAGCAGAAGCCATTGCCACAAGTACCGCCAATGCAACAACAGCCGGCACCGCCACCACCGCCGATGCCGCAACAGCAGGCTCCACCGGCGGTGCCTCATATGCCGATGCCGCCAAGTATGCCGGCTCCACCGATGTGGCAAGCGGTATTCCCGATTTGCGGATGGATGCCAATTTTTGATGCAGACTGCCATCCTCATATGCCTCAACAGCCGATGCCGCCGATGCAGCCTATGCTACCGATGCCACCGCCAATACAGGCGCCAATCAAACCGATGCCGCCAAAAGAGTCACCGGAGTGGTGTGAAGAGTCATCTCATCACCATAAACCAGTGCCCGCACCTATGCCAGATGGCTGGCAGTTGATCGAATCGAGTTCATTACAGATGAGACCGATGCCTCAACCAATACCACAACCGGAGTCGCCTGAGATGCAACCAATGCCGCAACCGGAGTCGCCTGAGATGCAACCGATGCCGCCTAAAGCAGATGTACCGCCATCATGGTGTCCGTCAAATCAGCCACATTGCTCACCAAATTGGCCGGTTCAACCTCAATGGTCTACACAACCGGAATGCATACCGGCGATGCAGTGGATGCCGTATCCGCATATGATGCCGATGCCAATGCCAATGCCTCCGATGTGGCAACAACCTCCAGGTTATCAGGGTGATTGTGGGTGTAATACACCTCCACATCAACCGATGCCAATACAGGAGGACTGGCACCGAAACCAGTAACCGCGTATGGCAGACAATCAACGATTTACCAAAATCAAAAAGAATGTCTGGAAAATGGAATCCGGCGGAGCGGTGTATTCTGTAAAAAAGTATGCATCACTTGCTCAAGCTGTGAAAGTTCGGCAAGTTCATCAATTACTTAGTGCACAACATTTTCCATATATCTTGCCGATTGTCGATAAATCGGATCCACTGTTGATCATGCAGCCGTGGCTGGAAAATGCGAAAGCGGTCAACTTTAAGCGCAGAATTGACCGTATTGATTCGTTCCGTGCACTGCAAGCATTACATGATACGAAATATACGATTGATTGGCAATCGATTTCCTGTCTACCGCATTATCATATGATTGAAAAGTGGGAAGTCCGGCTTGCGCGGTTTGAAGAGTTGCGGGAAATGTGTGGAGCGTTTCTCGCTTCTACAACGATTGACCAGTTGTTAAAGTACGGACAGGATGCGTTGCACATAGCTAAGAAAGAACCGCCTCCTGTACATTCCTTGACGCTGCTGCATGGTGATGTCGTACATCATAATATTTTGCGTGACTCGAACGGGAATATCCGCTTTATCGATTTTGATTTAGCGTGTCTTGGAACGGAAGAGGATGAACGTGTGTTGTGGATGCATCGTGTGTTGCCACAGATTTCCTATAATCCGACTTTTTTGATGGGTGAGCATCCGGCGCTGCAAACTTTATCAAACCAGTCTCTTGCGAAGCTATTATATCCGAATGAAGTACTTCGCGAATGGTTACATCTGTTGTCGTTGCCATTAGCGCAACAGCAACGGATGGCTAGCAAACTTCTGCATTTCACGGATACCGCGCTCTCACATTGGCCGAGATTATGGTATGATATAGAGCGAATGATGAAGTAGGAGGTTTGATCCATGGCAGGCCATTCCAAGTGGAAGAATATCCAAAATAGAAAAGGCGCACAGGATGCAAAACGAGGAAAGATCTTTCAGAAGATGTCGCGTGAAATTTACGTGGCAGCAAAATCTGGCGGAGATGATCCAGACACGAATCCAGCTTTACGTCTAGCAATCGATAAATCAAAGAGTGCGAATGTCCCGAATGATGTTATTCAGCGGGCAATTGATAAAGCAACAGGTTCAGGTGCGGATGAAAACTATGAAGAAGTAATCTATGAAGGATACGGACCGGGCGGTGTTGCCGTCCTCGTATATACCTTGACAGAAAACCGCAATCGTACGGGACCCAATATGCGCGTGGCATTTAATAAAAATGGCGGTAGTTTAGGAGAGACTGGCTCCGTCAACTATTTATTTGAACGCAAAGGCCGTCTGTTCATCGAACGTACGCAAGAAACGGACGAGGACGCAGTCATGCTGGCGGCTTTGGAAGCAGGGGCTGAAGATGTTATTTCGACAGAAGACGGATTTGAAATTCTGACGGAACCTTCTGAATTCCTGCATGTAAAAGAAGCGCTTGAAGCGGATGATTTGGTATTTATTTCAGCAGAAGTAGATATGGTTCCGTCCGTTTATGCGGATTTGAGCGAAGAGCAGCAAGAACAGTTTATGCAAATGATTGATGCGTTAGAAGATGACGATGATGTCCAGAACGTCTATTCTAATGCATCGGATGAGTAAGGAATGTTAGCCCGTCAACAACTTGTAAGTAAAGTTGTTGACGGGCTTTTTGTTATTCACAATGACAATGGGGTTCATTATCACTCGAGTTAATTGCTTCTGAATGGACTGCAAGATGAATGTGTAGAGATTCGGAAAAAATAATAACCCCTCACTTTCATACTGCCAAGTGAGGGGTTATGTTATAGCTATTATGCTTTGACGCTAGATGCTTTTGGTTGCGTTAAGAGACCGCCGTTTTCTTTTAAGTATTTATCAATACCTTCAGCTGCACGGTATGCAAGCGCACCGATTGTTGGTGTAGGGTGATGACTACCAAAGTGAGGTAGAGCAGATCCGCCAACGACGAATAAGTTTTCCATTTCCCACAGTTGCAAGTAGTTATTTACCGCAGACGTTTCTGGATCTTCACCCATAGCTACGCCGCCAATATAGTGCATACCGAAGTAAGTGTGGTCAAATTGGTCTGGTAATTCGTCCTTATCAATAATATCCGCACCCATCGCTTCAACGATTTCAGCACATTTTTCGATACCGAATTTCGCGATGTTCTTATCTTGGTCTGTTAGTTTGTTTGTAATACGTAATAATGGATCTCCGAACTCATCTTTATAAGTAGGGTCTAAGTCCATAAAGTTGTGCCACCAAGGCATAACAGCTGCCGAGTACCACACCGTTAATGTGCGGAAAGCATAGAAGAGTGATTTCTCTTTAAATTCTTCACCCCATGTTGGTGTGCCTTTAGGAACAAAGTTATTCTTAATTGCCGCATCTCCGTATTGCCGAAGTTCGATTCCGCCACCGTGAATGAAGTCTAAATTAGTGTGGTCAAATAGGTCAGCGTCATAATCGCTTAAAGCGCCACCTAATCCACCAGCACCCATGTAGTAGTTGAATTTTTTCTCGTTAAAGAATCCTGTAGCGCCTAGGAAAGTACTGTTGAATTGACCCGTAAAGTTACGGCCGATTGTTCCTTTTCTAGTCTCAGGGTTATAGATTTCACCGATATCCGATAACATCAGTAAGCGGTTATTTGAGAAAGTGAATGCCGCAAGAACGACAACATCAGCTGGTTGTTCGAATTCTTGACCAGTTCTTGTATCCGTATATAAAACGCCCGTCGCTTTACCATCTTTATGTATAACTCTTCGGACAAGGGAATTGGTTCTGATTTCACAGTTACCTGTTTTCCGAGCAGTCGGAATAACGGTTGCTAGAGGATCCGATTTTGAACCGAAGTCACAGCCGTACATCGTACAGAATGAACAGAACATACATTGGTTCAATGTTTCACCGTCAGGATTCGTATAAGTTTGCGACATGTTTCCAGAAGCCATTTGATACGGGTGTAAGCCGAGTTCTTTTGCCGATTCTTTAAATAGTTTAATCGCAGGTGAAGCTAACATTGGTGGGTTTGGATACTCATTTGATCTCTTGTCGCCAAGTGGATCTGGTTCTCCTGAAATCCCCGCCGTTTGTTCCCATTTAGCGTAATACGGCTCTAGTTCATCATACGTAATTCCCCAGTCACGGATTTGCATCCCTTCTGGAATTTTACCTTCTCCATAACGTTCAATTGTTTTCGAACGAATTTCAAAGTCATAAGAACGCCAGCGGTATACGGAACCCGCCCAGTGCATACTTCCGCCTCCAAGATCCGTCCCCGTATTCATGTCTTTTTGCAAGCGTACAGGTAATGCAGCATCGCCTATTGAAACACGAGACGTAATCGTATCGCCTGTTAATTTTTCAATCATTTCATATCTATTTGAATAACGTAGTTCATCTTTAACACCTATAAAATCTGAACGTGTTTGATCTTTACCGCGTTCCAACATTACGACTTGATAGCCTGCTTTGGAAAGTTCAGCTGAAACGATACCGCCAGCCCAACCACTACCAACGACTACAACGTCTACTTTTTCTAATTTTTTAGCCATTTATGCGTCCTCCTCAATTAAAGCCCTTGGTAGTTACGTAAACTTGAAGGCTCCATTACAATAAACTCTTCTTCTTCAATTTTATCTAAAAAGCTCATGATTGGCCCAGGGTATTCTTTCATCCTCCAAGCTTCCATATTACGATTTCCGCCGTAAACAGGATCTGCATAGACGCCTTCGATAGTTGTCTGACGTAACAGGTTAAAGAAGTCTGAGGAATCTACACCACTGAACTTCACTTCACCTTTTTCAAACATGTGTAAAATTTCATCTTGCTGTTCAGGTTCAAGATTGACAAATCGATCGCCAAATTTATCTTGTGAAGTTTTCTCCATTGCGGTAAGCCCCTCAAGGAAAAATGTGCCTCTCGTCATTTTAGTTTGATAGTTAGCCGTTCCAGCAGGTACTTTCACGACGGAAGACGATGTGATGACTTCGTTATTTGGTCGTTTTTCTTCTTTATATCCGTCAGTTTTTATGACCGTTGGGAAAGGACCGTGCATATAATCATCCGCATTTCTTCCCCAGTTGCTCGCACATTGACGATCAATGAAGTACGGCACACCTAGTTCAATTGCACCCATTCCATTTTTATTCTCTGGATAGATTCTTTCAGTTGCAGCAGATAGCAACGCAAAGTCTTCATTTCGACTGAAAAACGTACGTGCATCAAACGAGACTGGTTTGTCTGCTTGTGGTGTCTTTTCATCCTTCGTTCCTTTTTGGAACTGATTCGTTATCAAGCCACCAAAAAGAGAGCCACCTAAAAGTCCACCAGCGACAAGACCGCCACTCTTCAAAAACTTTCTTCGACTTAAATCTTGAGTATCTTGATTGGAATTTTTATTATTCGTCATAGTTTAGTTCCTCCTTCACATTTGTCATTAAATGTGGCGACATTTGCCGAGGCAAGTGTAATCGCACCGTCTTCTTACTTTATTGACTCAGACTTTTCTAATTCAGTTTTCTTGTCTTTGTCGTCTTCTTCTAAAATGTCATTTGTTGCCTTTTTAAATTCTGCTAACGTCTTCCCGACAGCGGAACCAATTTCCGGCAATTTTCGCGGTCCGAATAAAATTAAGATAATTACTAATATAATTATTAATCCTGGTACACCGATGGACGCCAAACTCATCTAACTCCCTCCCTTTAATAGTAGTTTTACATATTTATAATGTATGGGTAGAGCTCTGGCTAGTTTGCTAAATTCGTAAAGGAATTCTGGCCCTCATATATGATAGTGTTATTCGACAAAAAATGCAAAGTAATTTTACAAAGCATTATACGTATCTTTATTGTATGAATACATGAAATAGTCTGCATAAGTAATTTACTATGAATACCTTGAGATACTCATAGAAGTAGAAGTAAGGCAGCTTTGAAGTTGGCGAATGACATATCTTGCCTAATTGTAAATCTAAGATAAATTAATAAAAAAACCAAATAGTGGGAAAATGATAGGTGTCACATGTGATGAATGGTTGCCATATAAAATAGTACTTCTTTCATTCAATTGAAGCTTTTACTAGATTTAATACAAATATAGAATGGCGATAGGACATAGAAAAGAAGAAAACGTAGCTAATTCAAAGAGAGGAATAGTCTATGTAGAAGAGGGTTTGGAGTTGGTAGATCCTAGCGGTTTGCGAAGTTGACTGGATTGGTGAATAGTATAGGTCCAAGCGAAATCATTTTGCTGTCAACTAAACTACCTAATACGTCTTCATTCCACAGCGAATGAAGACGTATTAGGTAGTGGCTTGCATGTGTACGAATCAATTAAAGATGTCAAGAAATTCTTTTGGTTACTTTTTACTATTTACGCACTTCCAATGTCTCCAACATTTGTTCGAATCGTGCACCATGGCCTTCTTGTGCTTCAAGGAAATAGTTCTCTTTAATAAGCAATGTGCCTCCCTTTACTTCTATTATATAGATCGTAACAACTTCACTATCAGATTTTTCCCCTGCAGTCCCGTGCAATGAAAGTGCGTGTACCGGTGCAGAAATAGTCTGTTCTTCAAGAGGCATTCTGTATTCTTGTTTCACATCTTCCTTTACACTTTCTGGTGTTTGATCTTCGAGGTATAGAAATGTCATATGTACCTCAGGATAATCAGTAGGCATCTTGGCAATCGGGGTGAGTTTATCCTCTTTCTCACTGGTCTCAAACGTATAACGCTCGGGATCGATATATAACGAATACAGTGCACCGCTACCTTCGACGAGGTGCATGGTGATAGTGGAGTCTTCACCTTCGACAGATAGTACAACATCCTTCGTCGGTTCACGTTCTGGCAATGATGTAGGAACATCAGCTGTTTCTTCGATCACCGTATCATCGGACGGCTTCACTTCATGAGTAGGTTTTTTAGTTTCTGAATTGCAGCCGACTAGTAGGAGCGACAGAGCAAAGCTTACGTAAATAGTTTTTCGCATAGAGCTTCCTCCTTTAAGATGGGGCGTGGCACTTCTTTATATGTATACGTTTACATGGTGATCAAGGTTTCAACAGCTAAGCAAATCATTAGAAATAAAAATAAGCAAGCGCTATGATAAAGTCTGCAGAGATTAAACACAAGGGAGATTTTCATCATGACAATTAAAGTCAAAGCGGTAATCGGAAGTACAAGTTCTACTTCATACAATTTAAAATTAGTGAAATTCATGGCCGAGCGTTATAAAGAGGAATTGGAAATTACACCGGTTCTCATCAACGACTTAGAAATGTTCTCTATAGATATTGAGAGCGAACCAACTGTAGCCGTACAAACATTCAAAGATGACGTGAAAGATTCAGACGCAGTGATGTTCGCGACACCGGAATATAACTTCTCTATTCCAGGCGCAATGAAAAACGCATTGGATTGGTTGTCACGTGGCGGCGACTTTACGTTACACGGCAAAACAGGTTTTATTGTTGGGTCATCAATGGGAGTTTTCGGTTCAGTGAGAGCACAGATCCACTTACGCGAAATTCTTTCTAACCCAGCACTAGCGCCAAACTTATTGCCAGGTAATGAAGTATATATCGGTGCTGTTCATACAAAAATGGATGAAGAAGGAAATATCACGGATGAAGCCACGATTGCATACCTTGATACTGTCGTACAGAACTTCATCGCATTCCATAAGAAACAACAAGCAATCGCTCACGCATGAGTAGGATGAATGGACACGAATTTTATGTGTCCATTTTTTTATGCTGGATTCTAGAGGTTGAACAAGTAGAAAACCCGTTCGTATGCTATAATAGCAGGTATACTTTAGGGGGAGAATAATTTGTACGATTACATAAAAGGCCATGTAACACGCGTGACACCTGAATATGTTGTGCTGGAGCAATCGGGAATCGGTTGGCAAGTTATGACACCGAATCCATTTGCGTTCCACATAACCGACGAGGTGCAGCAAGTGTTCACGTATTTGCATGTGCGTGAAGATACGCAGTTATTGATCGGCTTCAAGACGCTGGAACAACGTGAACTGTTCCGTAAACTGATTACCGTCTCGGGAATCGGTCCTAAAGGCGCGCTCGCAATTCTTGCAAACGGCTTGCCTTCTCAAGTAGTGAGTGCGATTGAGCGTGAAGATGAAGCGTTCCTCGTGCAATTTCCGGGTGTCGGCAAGAAGACAGCGCGTCAGATGATTTTGGATTTAAAAGGCAAACTGCATGATTTATTTACGGAAATTGATTTGCCGGATTCAGAAGACACATTGCTAACGCTTGCGGAAAGTGATGAGCTCGATGAAGCGATGCTTGCGTTGACTGCACTTGGTTATTCTGATCGTGAACTGAAGAAAGTGAAGCCGAAACTCGAGAAAGAAGAACTCGATACGGAAGGCTATATGCGAATGGCGTTAAAATTATTATTGAAACAAGGCTAATACGATGGAGGTGGTTCCAATGGATGAACGCATACTGACGAATGAAGTGACGGATTTTGATGAAGGCTTTGAACAATCATTACGCCCGCAATTATTGCAACAATATATCGGTCAGCAGCAGGCGAAAGATAACTTATCCATCTTTATCGAGGCGGCAAAAAAACGGGAAGAATGTTTGGATCATGTGTTGCTGTATGGTCCTCCTGGGCTTGGAAAGACAACGCTCGCTACGGTCATCGGCAATGAAATGGGTGTCAATGTCCGCATGACGAGTGGCCCTGCAATTGAACGTCCGGGTGACTTGGCGGCAGTGGTATCTTCATTGGAGCCGGGTGACGTGTTGTTTATCGATGAAATCCACCGGCTGAACCGGGCCATTGAAGAAGTGTTGTATCCAGCGATGGAAGATTTTTGTCTAGACATCATGGTTGGGAAAGGTCCGACAGCGCGTTCTGTGCGACTGGATTTGCCGCCGTTTACATTAATTGGCGCAACGACGCGTGCGGGGGCATTGTCTGCACCGTTACGTGACCGCTTCGGTGTACCGCTTAGACTAGAGTATTATGAAGTGGAATCATTGACTGAGATCGTGATTCGAAGTGCTAATTTGTTTGACGTGCACATCGATCCGCAAGCAGCTGTAGAACTAGCGAAACGCTCTCGCGGAACGCCGCGTATTGCGAATCGTCTACTGCGAAGAGTGCGCGATTACGCACAAGTGCGCGGTAACGGAATCATTACGCTTTCCATTGCGCAAGAAGCACTTGATATGCTACAAGTAGATCATCATGGACTCGATCAAATCGATCATCAGTTGCTCCATAGCATGATTGAACGGTTCCGTGGCGGTCCGGTCGGTATCGATACTCTCGCAGCGAGTATTGGCGAAGAGTCCGTAACGATCGAAGACGTTTATGAGCCATATTTATTACAAATGGGATTTATTCAACGTACATCAAGGGGGCGGATGGCGACGGAAAAGGCTTACGAGCATTTCGGCTATCCGCTTCCTGAATGACAGATAGGAGTTAGCATGATGGAAGTAGAAGACTTTGATTTTGATTTACCAGAACAGTTAATAGCCCAAACCCCGCTTTTGGATCGCACAGCAAGCCGTTTACTTGTCATGGGACGCGATAACGGTAGCGTGACACATAAGCATTTCCGTGATTTAGTGGATGAACTGGAATCAGGGGATTTGCTAGTGTTGAATGATACAAAAGTATTGCCGGCGCGCTTAATCGGTACGAAAGAAGAAACCGGTGCGACGATTGAAGTGTTATTGTTAAAAGAAACAGGGGATGACCGCTGGGAAACGTTGGTCAAACCTTCAAAACGTATAAAAGTGGGGACGGTCGTGACGTTTGGTGACGGCTTGTTGCAGGCGGAATGTACAGCACTCGGTGAACAAGGTGGGCGCGAGTTCAAATTTAGTTATGACGGCATTTTCTATGAGCTACTTGATCAACTCGGACAGATGCCGTTGCCGCCTTATATTACCGAGACGCTGGAAGATCAGACGCGTTATCAAACGGTTTTTGCAAAAGAGCGCGGCTCTGCAGCAGCACCTACAGCAGGTTTGCATTTCACGGATGAAATCTTAGATGCATTGCGTGAAAAAGGTGTTCAAATCGCTTTCATTACATTGCATGTCGGACTGGGTACATTCCGTCCCGTTAGTGTGGATTCCATTGAAGACCATACGATGCATGCGGAATATTATGTGATGACGGAAGAAACGGCAGCACTGGTTCGAAAGACAAAAGCTAGTGGAGGCAGCGTAGTGGCGGTGGGTACGACGTCTACTCGGACGCTTGAGACAATTGCTTCGGAGAATAATGGAGAAGTAGTCGCAGCAAGCGGCTGGACTTCAATTTTTATTTATCCTGGGTATGAGTTTAAAGCGATTGACGGGTTGGTAACGAATTTCCACTTACCTAAATCTACGTTATTGATGCTGTTGTCGGCATTTGCCGGACGCGATCATGTGATGAATGCATATGAAGAAGCAGTGAAAGAGCAGTATCGCTTTTTCAGTTTTGGGGACGCGATGTTCATCCGCCCTGCTACAAGAAAGGAACGAGATTAATTGGCAGCTATTACGTACGAACATATCAAAACATGTAAACAAACGGGTGCGCGACTTGGAATTGTTCATACGCCACACGGTTCATTTGAAACACCTGCTTTTATGCCAGTCGGAACACAAGCTACGGTCAAAACGATGGCTCCGGAAGAATTGAAAGCAATGGGTGCAGGCATTATTTTAAGTAATACGTATCATTTATGGCTACGTCCAGGTAATGAAATCGTCAAAGAAGCGGGCGGACTACATAAGTTCATGAACTGGGATCGTCCGATTTTGACGGATTCCGGTGGCTTCCAAGTGTTTTCACTTAGTAAATTCCGTGATATTAAAGAAGAAGGCGTTCATTTCCGTAATCATATCAATGGAGATAAGCTGTTTCTAAGTCCGGAAAAAGCGATGGAAATCCAAAATGATCTTGGAGCCGATATTATGATGGCGTTTGACGAATGTCCTCCATTCCCCGCGACGCATGAGTATATGAAAGCAAGTGTCGAGCGTACGTCACGGTGGGCAGAGCGTTGCCTAGAAGCACACGGACGCCCTCATGATCAAGGATTATTCGGTATCGTACAAGGTGGAGAGTTTGAAGACCTACGTAAGCAAAGTGCACGTGATTTAGTATCCATGGATTTTCCAGGCTATGCAATCGGTGGATTGTCTGTCGGAGAGCCAAAAGATATTATGAATAATGTGCTGGATTTCACGACGCCTCTGCTTCCGCAAGATAAGCCTCGGTATTTGATGGGTGTTGGATCACCGGACTCGTTGATCGACGGTGCAATGCGTGGAATCGATATGTTTGACTGTGTCTTGCCGACGCGTATCGCACGTAACGGTACGTTGATGACAAGTGAAGGTCGCGTAGTTGTCAAAAACGCAAAGTACGAAAGAGATTTTGGTCCGCTTGATCCGAACTGTGATTGTTATGCGTGCAAAAACTATAGTCGGGCATATATTCGTCATTTAATTCGTGCGGGTGAAACATTTGGCATACGTTTAACGTCCTACCATAACCTGCACTTTTTGCTGAATTTAATGGAGCAAGTACGCCAGGCTATACGTGAAGATCGCCTCGGTGATTTCCGTGAAGAGTTTTTTGAGCAATACGGCTTTAACAAACCGAATGCAAAAAACTTTTAAATCTTGTATAATAAAAAATGATGTATCAGGAAGGGGGAAGATATATAATGATGGAACAATACGGTGGTATTTTTACACTAGTCATCATGGTAGCTATTATGTGGTTTTTACTCATTCGTCCTGCACAAAAGAGACAAAAGGCAGCGAAAGAGATGCAAACTAGTTTAAAGCGTGGAGACGAAGTAGTGACAATCGGTGGTATTCACGGAACTGTGGATGCAGTAGATGAGACTTCTGTTTTCTTGCGTGTATCTGACACTACAGTTTTGCGTTTTGACAAGCAAGCAGTAGGCAGAGTTGTAACAGCGTCATAAGTAAAAGCGGTTATCTAGTGGTATATCCATAGATTGCCGCTTTTTTGTTTGCGTACGTATAGAAAAAAGATCTGCCGGCACACTAAGTGTGAAGGAGGCAGATATGCTGTGCACGAGTTACTCATCATCGGATTGCGTACGGTATTTTTATATATTTTTCTTCTTGTAACATTGCGTATTATGGGGAAACGAGAAGTCGGTGAATTGGGTGTAATGGATATCGTCGTCTTCATTATTATGGCGGAAGTAGCTGCGATGATTGTGGAATCTCCCGATAAACCGATTATCAAAGGGATCCTTCCTATTCTTCTATTGCTGATCATTCAATATATTTCGTCGATGATTTCTTTAAAAAGTAAAAAGTTTCGAGATCTAGTCGATGGAGATCCTTCGCTGATTATTCGACATGGGGTTATCCAAGAAGAAGAGATGCGTAAACAGCGTTATAATCTCGATGACTTGTTTCAACAATTACGCGAAAATCAAGTCGGTTCGATTCACAATGTAACGTTTGCGTATCTCGAATCTTCCGGAAATTTATCTGTATTCACAAAAGACGGTGACTTGCCGATTGTCGGAATCGTGCTCGACGGTGAAATTCAGCCCGATCATCTGGAGTTGATCGGCAAGACGGAAGAATGGCTGTTGCAAGAGTTGCATGCAAAAAACATCACCGATTTGAGTAGGATTTTCTATTGCTCATATGAACAAGGGCAAATAAGAGTACAATTGAAACGTGATTAATAGCGTTTAACTAAATTTCGTAGCATGACAAAGTCCTGTGTTTTGATTTGTCTTGTCAGCAATAATAAAGCGAACAGGATGCCCGACGTAATGGAGCATTCGATAAATAGATGATGCGAACCGACAGGAATGAAAATCGGGCGGATGATGACGGTTAGCAAGAATACGATATAGGTCATCGCGAACATCGAAAATCCAGTGGCAGTCGATTTGTTTTGACGGAGTGTGGCAATATGCAGGAAAGATGTAACAAGTACACCGAAACCGATTGCGAGAACTGCGCCAGTTTCTTGAAGTCCTGGTTGAGACGCCAAGATGAACATTACCGCAAGTTTTGCAATCCCCCCGTAAACCGAGTTCATCATACCGGCTTTCGCATCGCCCGTCGCTTGTAAAATCGAGTAAAGTGGACTTTGTATATAATAAAAGAAGAAGATCGGTGCAAGCAATGTCATATAGCTGCCGCCATCTACAATGTGGAACAGTTTTTCAGCAAGTGCTTGCCCGTGCATATAAAAAACTGTAGCCGCAAATGCGCCCGTTAAGGCGGATAAACGCAATGCTAAATGAATACGTTCTTGCAACTTTTTGACGTTGCTAGAAGCGGCTGCGCCACTGACCGCTGGAACGAGAACGACAGATAATGCATACGGAATGAATGCGGGAAACAATAAAAGCGGAATAAGTACCCCGGAAATTACTCCATACAAGGATGTTGCGGCTACTGTTCCGACGCCTGCCATAGAGAGAGCGCGTAAAAAGATAATAGGCTCAAGGAACCATGTGAACGTCCCGAATAGACGACTGCCTGACGACGGAAGTGCCACTTCAAGAATGGGCTCCATCGGATATCGCGGTTCTTTTTTTTGTGGCTTCGGTTCTTTCTTTTGCTGCTGACGGTATTTGTACAGAAGATAAAGTACCGATACGACTTCAGCGAGCAATGTCACCGCCATAGCATACGCTGCATTCATCATCGGATCGTCAGGAGCTAGAATGTACGGAAGCATCCATGTGATCAATAAAATCCGGAATATTTGTTCAATGACTTGTGCCCAGGCAGTTTCTTCAATACGGGAAATCCCCTGGAAATATCCTCTGATTAACCCACCAAGTGAAGCGATAGGTACGATGGCGAGGGCTACATATAACGCAGTGGAAGTCGCGCTGTTACCAAGTAAAGTCTCGGCTAGAAAAGGAATGAACAGAATGCATGCGGGAATGAAGACTGCACCGGATAAAATGGTAATAAATGTGGCGGTTCTCATAACTTGTCGTAATTGTACCGTACCACCTTGCGCTTTTATTTCCGCGATGACCTTCGCAATCGCAATGGGTACGCCAAGCTGTACTAAGGAAAGGAAAAAGACGAACGCCGGGTATGCGGTCATATAGATCCCGACAGTTTCTTCTCCTGCAACCCGCATAAATTGAATTCGATAGACGAAGCCGAGTAATTTTGATAAAAACACGGCCGCCATCAAAAAGATCGTCCCCCGAATAAATGATGACACCCTACACCACTCCTTCTGATTTGCCACGTTTTCGGATTTACTATGAATGCTTGTGCAAAACCCAAATATAGTTAAGTGTATGTGATATAATTAAGTTTATTCCGGAACTATTCACGAGGGGGGAAGTGGCATTGGATCAACAGTTGACAGACTTATACAGACAGTTGCTCCCTGCACTAGAAAGCAAAAAGCAAGAATTGACGTTTTACGGCTACTCGGAGATTACGGAAGAAGATTTACTGAGATATTTAGTGGAGAAGAAGTGGCGAAAAAAAGAAGTTTCTACGATGCGTTCGTATGAAATGATTTCAGATGTTTTGGCAATTACTGCGGCACAGTTCATGACGCATACGCAAACAGAGGCTCAACGGAACAGTGAAGACGTTTTGGAGTTGAGTAAAGAAGAATGGTCTGTGTTATTTTCGCCCAAAAAAATGGATTGATTTGCAATTCTTATCATGAAGTATTTGACACCGACAACCTACTGTTTCATAATTGGTATGTTGTACAATGAGAGATGAAAGTACATAACAGGTGCTATGCCGCTCTAGTATATGAGGGGGAAAAGGAAATATGAAAAACAGAGGAAGGATCGTCGCGTTTTTGTTGCTTATCGTCATTTTGGCATCAACGATATTTTCAACGACGAGTCCGATTTTAAAAGATGTCAAGCTAGGTCTTGACTTGCAGGGTGGTTTCGAGGTTCTTTACCAAGTGAAACCATTGAAAGAAGGACAAAAAATTACGGAGTCGACGGTTGCCGATACGGCTCGTGCATTGACGAATCGTATTGACGTGCTCGGTGTAAATGAACCAAGCATTCAAATCGAATCAAACAACCGAATCCGTGTTCAGCTTGCTGGGGTAGAAGATCAGAAAACTGCCCGCGAATTATTATCCACTCAAGCCAATCTTTCCTTCCGTAATGCGGATGATGAGTTGATGCTCGACGGTAATGATTTGAAAGCAGGTAAAGCAAAAGCCAATTTCGATGAAAATAACAATCCTGTTGTTACATTGGAAATGAAAGATCCGAATAAATTTGGAGAAGTTACATCTGAAATCGCAGCAATGAAGCCGAATAACGTGCTAGTCATTTGGTTGGACTTCATTGAAGGTGAAAATTCCTTTGCTGAAGAAGCTGCAAAACCGGACCCCGCATTTATTTCGGCTCCGTATGTTTCTAGCACAATCAACTCTTCAAATGTCGAAATTTCAGGAAACTTCACTATTGAAGAGACGAAAAACTTGGCTGGTATTTTGAACGCAGGTGCATTACCTGTTCATTTAGAGGAAATTTACTCGACTTCTGTCGGTGCACAGTTCGGTGAACAAGCGTTGGATAAAACGATATTTGCTGGAATTGTCGGTATCAGCTTAATCTTTATCTTTATGGCACTCTATTACCGTTTGCCAGGGATTGTGGCAGTTGTCACTTTGTCTGTTTATATCTTTTTAATTTTGCTAGTGTTTACATTGATCAATGGGGTGTTGACGCTCCCTGGTATTGCGGCATTAATGCTCGGAGTCGGTATGGCAGTCGATGCCAATATCATTACCTATGAGCGGATCAAGGAAGAGTTACGTGTCGGAAGATCGGTTAAAACGTCCTTTACGGCCGGAGCGAAGTCTTCGTTCGCTGCAATACTCGATGCGAACGTCACGACAATTCTTGCGGCAGTCGTATTGTTCGTTTTCGGGACAAGCTCTGTTAAAGGTTTCGCAACGATGCTCATCATTAGTATCTTGGTCAGTTTCCTGACAGCGGTTTGGGGATCTCGTCTATTGCTCGGACTACTCGTTCACAGTGGATACCTCGACAATAAAGTTGGCTGGTTCGGATTGAACAAAAAACATCTTCATTCGGCAGATGAAGGCTATGAGACACTTGATCTCACAACCAAATTCGACCGTTTCGATTTCGTTCATTCAAGAAAACGTTTCTATACACTCTCTATTATCCTATTAATTGTCGGTGCGATCATGCTCGGTGTCTTTAAGCTCAACTTGGGGATCGACTTTGCTGGTGGTACACGTGTGGAAATACTTGCTGAACAACAGCTAGATGAGACGGAAGTAACGAATCTTCTTGAAGACATCGGCCACCCAACGTCTGACGTCGTCATTTCAGGCGACGCAAAGAACATTGCGGTTGCACGATATAAAGAAGACTTCACACAAGAAGAAGTCAATAAGATCAAAAAAGAGTTATCTGAAACATTTGGTTCAGAGCCGAACGTTTCAACAGTTTCCAATAAGGTAGGTAAAGAGCTCGTGCGTAATGCGATTTATGCACTTGCATTTGCGGCTATTGGGATTATCATCTATGTAGCGTTACGTTTTGAATGGCGCATGGGTCTGGCGGCGATTATTGGTTTACTACATGACGCGTTCTTCATGATTGCCGTCTTTAGTATCTTGCGACTCGAAGTAGACATCACATTCATTGCGGCGGTGCTGACGATAGTCGGTTACTCCATTAACGATACGATCGTCACCTTTGACAGAATACGTGAGAACTTGAATCGCTCGAAGCATATTAGCGAAGAAAATGAATTGGCAACGATTGTCAATAAATCATTGCGACAGACGCTTGGCCGTTCAGTAAACACAGTTCTGACAGTAGTCTTCGTTGTAGTGGCATTAATGGCCCTTGGTGCAGAATCGATTCGACCATTCTCGATCGCCTTGTTGATCGGTTTACTTGCAGGTACGTATTCTTCCATCTTCATCTCTGCGCAACTTTGGTTCGATTTAAAAAGAAAGCAAATTTTGAAGAGTGGCGGAATAAAAGTAGAAAAAGAGAAAAAACAATGGGGCTCAGACGAACCGGTTGTGTAATACGTTTGAACCATATTCAAAGCAGGGTATACTTCGGTATATCCTGCTTTTTTTGAATGGAGGAACGATCAATATGAAATTTCAGTGGACGGTTTTAGTCGGTTTGTTATTTGCTGTGTTCATTGCATTATTTGCAGTTTTTAATGTAGAATCTGTTTCGGTTAATTATTTCTTTGGTACGGAGATGATTCCGCTTGTGTTAATTATTCTTGGGTCAGCGTTGCTTGGTGCGATTATTAGTGGTTTCTTTGCTATTTATAAGACCTATCGAAATGGACGACGTGTTAAGGAATTGGAGAAGCAGGTGCAATTGAAGGAGAAGGAATTGACTGCGCAGCGAAGGCAGATGCAGGAGATGGAGGAGCGAATCGACGCGTTGATGGAGCCGCCGTTAATTGAGGCGGAGATTGTTCCGCCGAGAGAAGTTTAGTAGCAAGGGGACCACTGCAGTGAGTCGTATGTAGCGACTTGTTGCGGTGGTTTTTTGTGTTCGTTTCCACGCTTCGCCTATGGATACGCAGTGCCAGGATGCCATCCGACTTCCCATCTTTCCATCCCGTTTCCTTTTAGTCTCCATCCACATTAGCTATAATAAGAACAGAGGATGTGAAAGCATTGATTCAATCAAAAAATAGATGGCAAATCAATCGGCCAGATGAAGAACTTGTCAACCAGCTAGCAAAGGACTTGAAACTTTCCACCATGCTAACGAAAATACTTGTCGCACGCGGAATTACTACAAGCGAACAAGCAAACGCGTACTTGTATATGGACGAGTCCAACTTGCATGATCCTTTTTTATTACATGACATGCAAAAAGCCGTCGATCGCATCCAGCATGCAATCGACACACAACAGCAACTTACAATATATGGAGATTATGACGCGGACGGCGTTACAAGCGTCACGGTGCTCACGACAGCGCTCGAACGTCTTGGTGCAAAAGTGAACTTTGCCATCCCGAACCGTTTTGAACACGGTTACGGACCGAACAGCGACTTCTTTGCACAACTACATACAGAAGGCACAGAAGTTCTGATCACAGTAGATAACGGAATTTCAGGCATAGAGCAAGTTGCATTCGCGAAGTCGCTTGGAATGACGATTATCGTGACGGACCACCATGAAATGGGCGACGTCCTACCTGATGCGGATGCGGTTATTCACCCGCGTCATCCGGAAGGCAATTATCCATTCGGGGAACTTGCTGGTGTAGGTGTGGCGTTCAAACTAGCTTCTGCCTTACTTGGAGAGCCACCGCTAGACTTGTTGGAATTCGTAGCTATCGGTACGATCGCGGACTTGGTACCGTTAGAAGATGAAAATCGGTATATGGTGAAAGAAGGGATCCGCAGATTACGCCGAACACAACGTCCTGGCATTAAAGCGTTGATGCAAGTGAGTGGTCATGAGCAGAATGCTTTATCGGAAGAAACGATCGGCTTTACGATCGGTCCTCGTCTAAATGCGCCGGGCCGACTTGGTGATGCAGATCCAGCGGTTGAGTTATTAAAGGCGGAAAATGAGCAGCAAGCACTGGGAATTGCGGAAGAATTGAATGATTTGAATAAAGAACGGCAACAATTAGTGAAAGAAATCGCAAAAGAAGCGCAAGAGCAAGTGGAAGTTCGTTATGGCGATCATGTGCCTCACGTGCTAGTCATAGAAGGTGAAGGCTGGAATCCAGGTGTCGTGGGCATCGTGTCATCGAGACTGACGGAGAAATACTACCGTCCTTCGATTATTTTGTCTCTCGATCGTGAAACGGGAATGGCGAAAGGTTCTGCTCGCAGTATTGAGGGCTTTGATTTGTATAAGGAACTTTCGAAAAATGCATCGGTTTTGCCACACTTCGGAGGTCACGCGATGGCTGCTGGCATGTCATTAAAAATAGAAGACGTCGAATTATTGCGTTCGAATTTGAACGGGCAGGCGAGAGAAGTATTGACGGAAGAGGATTTGCAACCTATTTTATCCATCGATGTACCACTAGCGTTGGATGAAATTGATATTGCCTCTATCGAAGCGCTTGAGAAAATCCGGCCGTTCGGAATGGGATTCCCGAAACCTGTTTTCTTATTGGAACAGCTTGACACGATCTCTGTCCGTAAAATTGGTTCGGCGAAAGATCATTTAAAGCTTGAAATGGGCGATCAAAGTGAACGGCTGGATGCAATATATTTCGGTGCGGGGGCATTGGCTGACGAAATGGCACCGCAAAGTAAGCTGAGTTTGACAGGTGATTTACAAATTAATGAATGGAACGGTAATAAGAAAGCACAGTTACTTGTCGAAGATGTGAAGTGTGACGAGTGGCAGTTATTCGATTACCGTGGAATCCGAGAGCCTGCTAGATGGTTACCGATGATTCCGGATCAAGCCCAATTTATTGCGTTCAGTGAAGAAGCCATTCAACATTTTACTCCATTCTTTAAAGACATTTCGATTGCTTTAGTTGGACGCGATACCCTTCATCCATCTTCTGCTATCGTATTGCTCGATATGCCTCAGGCAGAAGAACAGTTGAAGCAAGTGATGGGCGTGACGCTTGCTGACCGAGTGTATCTTCATCTGCACGTGCATGATTCTATGTACTTCGAAAAAATACCAGATCGCCAACAATTTGGTTGGTATTACAGCTTTTTGAAGAAACGTGAGACGTTTGATATATACAATCAAATCGATATGCTTTCCAAACATAAAGGTTGGAAAAAAGATGTGATAAAGTTTATGACAAAAGTGTTTTATGAACTAGAATTTGTTACACTAGAGAATGGTAAGGTGACGATGCTTACTTCTGCCGGCAAACGTGATTTGGCAGAAGCGCCATCTTATAAAAAACGCCAACAGCAGATCAAACTAGAAGAGTTATTGCTTTATGCGCCGTATCAGGACTTAAAGAACGTATTCGACTCTTTGCGTGAGACGGAAGCTGTTGAGGAGGAAAAATTGTGGACTTAAAAAAGTTTGTAACGACTGTAGACGATTATCCGAAACCGGGTGTGAGCTTTAAAGACATCACGACGATCATGGATAACGGAGAAGCATATAAGTATGCGACAGACCAAATTGTCGAGTATGCGAAGGGATTGGACGTAGATATCATCGTGGGACCGGAAGCACGCGGTTTCATCATCGGTTGTCCTGTTGCCTATGCGCTTGAAATCGGTTTTGCACCGGTTCGTAAGCCTGGCAAATTACCACGTGAAACCATCTCCGTCTTTTATGACTTAGAGTATGGACAAGATGAGTTAACGATTCATAAAGATGCTATCAAACCAGGTCAACGTGTACTCATTGTCGACGATTTACTTGCAACTGGCGGTACGGTCGGTGCGACAGTCGAGTTGATTGAGAAACTTGGCGGCGTAGTAGCTGGCTGTGCATTCTTGATCGAACTATCGTACTTGAACGGTCGAAAAAAATTGACGAATGAAAACATCAAGGCGTTAATTACGTACTGATAGGGGAATCCTTCGCTTAATGCGGAGGATTCTTGTTATATAAATATAGGCACTGGGTTTGATTCGCTTTACATATAGGTGATAATATACATATACTACTAAAAAATATTTTCTAAATATTTACGGAATAGGATGAAAGGGGTAAGTTGATGGCGAAAAATCAAGACCTGACAGAGCAAGACATATACGACCTGGTCGCCAAATATATGAACGAAGAACACGTCGAATTCATTAGACGGGCATATGCAATGGCTGAAAAGTCACATGAAGGACAGTTTAGGACTTCAGGTGAACCGTATATCAACCATCCGATTCAAGTCGCGGGAATTTTAGCGGGCCTTCAAATGGATCCGGAAACGGTCGCAGCCGGCTTCTTGCATGATGTGGTAGAAGATACGGAAATAAGCCGCGAAGACATTATTCGTGAATTCGGTGATGAAGTCGCGATGCTTGTTGACGGTGTAACGAAGCTCGATAAGTTAAAATTTAAGTCCAATGAAGAAAAACAAGCGGAAAATCATCGCAAAATGTTTATCGCGATGGCACAGGATATACGTGTCATTTTGATTAAACTTGCTGACCGTCTGCATAATATGCGGACATTGAGGCATGTTCCGGCAGCGAAACAACGTCGAGTGTCGGAAGAAACTTTGGAGATCTTCTCACCACTCGCACATCGCCTCGGAATTTCCACGATCAAATGGGAACTCGAAGATATTGCGTTGCGCTATTCCAATCCGCAACAATATTATCGTATCGTGAATCTGATGAAGCAAAAGCGGACGGAACGCGAACAGTATTTGAAAGACGTCATGAATCAGATGCGCGTCGAACTAGATGAAATGGGTATCGCCGCAGAAATTCATGGAAGACCGAAGCATTTGTATTCTATTTATCAAAAGATGGTTATCCAGAAAAAAGAGTTCAATGAAATTTATGATCTACTGGCAGTACGTATTGTTGTGAAAAGCATTAAGGACTGCTATGCGGCGCTTGGAATCATTCATACATTATGGAAACCAATGCCAGGACGATTCAAAGACTATATCGCGATGCCAAAACAAAATTTGTATCAATCCATCCATACAACAGTTGTCGGACCTGCAGGAGATCCACTCGAAGTACAAATTCGGACAGAAGAAATGCACCGGATTTCAGAATTTGGTGTGGCAGCTCACTGGGCATATAAAGAAGGTAAACAAGTCGCGAAACTGGCGAGTGATATTGATTCGAAATTGACGTGGTTTCGTGAAATTCTAGAAATTCAAAATGAATCGTCCAATGCTCAAGAATTTATGGAGTCACTGAAGTTCGACTTATTTTCGGACATGGTGTATGTATTTACACCGGACGGGGATGTTGTCGAATTGCCACAAGGGTCGGTTCCGATTGACTTTGCCTATCGCGTGCACTCCGAAATTGGAAACCGGACGACCGGGGCGAAAGTGAATGGTAAAATCGTACCGCTCGATTCATCATTGTCGACAGGTGATATTGTAGAGATTCTGACTTCTAAACAGTCGTTTGGTCCAAGTCGTGACTGGTTGAAATTGGCCCATACATCGCAAGCGAAAAATAAAATTCGCCAATATTTTAAGAAGCAATTGCGTGACGAGAACATCGACAAAGGTAGCGAGATGATTCAGAAGGAATTGAAAGATGAAGAGTATGATATCAAAGAAGCGTTGAGTAAAGAAAATATGCAGCGTACCATTGATAAATTCAGTTTTACTTCTGAAGAAGACCTGTATGCTGCAGTCGGCTCCGGTGGCATTACCGCGCAACAAGTGGTCAATCGCCTAGCTGAGCGAATGCGCAAGGAACGCGTGCAAAAAGAAACGATTGATAAAATCGTCTCGGACATTCAAACGCCAAAACCAGAGAAACAGACGGAATCCGGCGTAATCGTCAAAGACATCGACAATATGCTGATCCGTATTTCGAAGTGCTGTAACCCGGTACCAGGCGATGAAATCGTCGGTTTCATTACACGGGGCCGTGGCGTTTCCGTGCACCGTACCGATTGTCCGAACGTCTTGTCTGAGCAAGGACAGCAAGAACGTATCATAGAGGTCCAATGGGCATTGCCAGACGATCAAGTTCGCAAAGAATTCCAAGTGGATATTGAAATTTCCGCATTCGATAGACAAGGTTTGCTCAACGAAGTGATGATGGTCGTCGCCGATATGAATACGCCAATTATCGCAGTGAGTGGCAAAGCGGATAAGGATGATATCGCGCATATCCATATGTCGATTAAGATCCAAAACATCGCGCATTTGCAACGCACCGTGGATAAGATCAAACAAATCAAAGACGTTTATTCCGTAGAACGGGTCATGAACTAAATAGGAGGTGTGAACATGCGAGTTTTATTACAGCGTGCGAAAGACGCTTCCGTAACAGTTGGCGGAGAAATTACAGGCTCCATTTCAACTGGCTATGTGTTGCTCGTCGGCATCACGCATGACGATACCGAACAAGATGCCAACTATCTTGCCAATAAAATCGCCGGCTTGCGTATTTATGAAGACGACGAAGGGAAATTGAATCGTTCAATCACAGAAGTAGATGGCGCGGTTCTGTCTGTCTCCCAGTTTACTTTGTATGGCAACGTTCAAAAAGGACGTCGTCCAAGCTTTATTGAGGCGGCGAAAACCGATGTAGCAGAACCTTTGTGGGAATACTTCAATGAACAGTTGCGCGGTCTCGGACTTCACGTTGAAACAGGACAGTTTGGTGCCATGATGGACGTGCAGTTGACGAATGACGGTCCTGTGACGCTGATGATTGAGTCTAGGTAAGTGAGAGTAGAGTGTATGAGCGATTGCGGGGCTTGATAGAGCACGGGACGCGGATGTATGAGCACTATCCAATTCCAACCAATATATATAATTCGCCAAAGAAGTTGACAGTAGTAGCGGTTACGACTAACATAGATAGTAATCGAATTAATTCATACACCAATGATGTGGAAAATACCTTTACTATAGGCTGGAAAGAGAACGGGGAACTTGGCTGAAATTCCCTGACAGAACCGTAAAGCGAACAACACCACGGAGGATTCATGCTGAAATTAGTAGGCGTGGACGGAACCGGCCGTTATCCGAATTCGAGTGGGCACTTGTGTGTCAATTTGGGTGGAACCGCGGAAGCTACAAGCTCTCGTCCCTGTTTTATTAGGGATGGGAGCTTTTTTGTGTTCTCGGAAAGTTCACCCATTATCAAATCATCGAAAGGAGTTTTACTAATGAATTTTAAAGTTCCCCGCGGTACACAGGATATTCTTCCTGACGTTTCCTGGAAGTGGCAGCGCGTTGAAAAGATTGCTCGTTCGATTTGTGATGTCTACAACTACAAGGAAATCCGCACACCAATTTTCGAACAAACGGAATTATTCCAGCGCACAGTCGGCGACACGACAGATATCGTGCAAAAAGAAATGTACACATTCACCGATCGAGGAGATCGCTCAATGACATTGCGCCCGGAAGGTACAGCGCCTGTCGTGCGTTCATTCGTCGAACACAAAATGTTTGGTTACGCAGATCAGCCTGTAAAGCTATACTACACGGGGCCGATGTTCCGCTATGAGCGTCAACAAGCCGGCCGTTACCGTCAATTCGTCCAGTTCGGCGTAGAGGCAATCGGCAGTGATGATCCAGCTATCGATGCAGAGGTAATCGAGTTGGCAATGAACATTTATAAGAAAACGGGTCTTTCTGATATCAAACTCGTATTGAATTCACTTGGCGACAAAGAATCACGCGATGCACACCGCGAAGCGTTGATTGCACACTTCAGCCCAAATATTGGGGAATTCTGTTCGGACTGCCAAAACCGTCTCGAGAAGAACCCATTACGAATTCTGGATTGTAAAGTGGATAGAGAACACCCATTGATGAAAACAGCACCTTCACTTGCTGATTATCTCACTGAAGAGTCAAGAGCGTACTTTGAGAAAGTAAAGAACTACTTGGACATTGCAGGTATCGAGTACGAATACGATCCGAATCTTGTGCGTGGACTGGATTACTATAACCACACCGCATTCGAAATCATGAGTACGTCTAAAGGCTTCGGCGCGATCACCACACTTTGTGGAGGCGGACGTTACAATGGACTTGCTGAAGAAATCGGCGGCCCGGCAGCACCTGGTATCGGCTTCGCTCTCAGCATCGAGCGACTTTTACTTGCACTGGAAGCGGAGGAAAAGTCCTTTACAGACGAACCTTCACTCGATGTCTACATCGTCACTCTTGGCGACGCAGCACGAGAAAAAGGCTTCGAGATTCTCGGCAAGCTACGCGAAAACGGTTTACGCAGCGAGATGGACTACATGGACCGCAAGATGAAGGCCCAAATGAAATCCGCTGACCGCTTGAAAGCGAACCACGTCATCGTCATCGGCGAAGACGAAGTGAACGAAAACGTCGTCCAGCTGAAAAACATGGCGGACGGAGAACAGAAAAAAGTTACGGTTGACGAATTGATTGGAGAATTGGAGAAATAAGAGCTGGAACGTTGTGAGGATTTGCGCTTCAGAGGGGACGCTTTCCTGAGGGCCCGCGGTGAGCCAACCAGCTCGCAAGCTCCCTTTGGTTGTCTCACCTGTCGAGCTGATCCTCCAGGAGTCGCCCCTCTTACGCTCCAATCCTGCAAAAAAAGACTTTAGGTAGTAAAAAATGTTATTAAAGTCAATAAGCGAATTTTTTACTGTTCTTGTACTTTTTTATAATACAATTACAAAATCAAATTCAAGTACAGTTACAACGTATTTCATTGGTCTAATTAGGGATTGGAGTGCAGAGCGGCGACTCCCGCTGGAATAGCATGAGCCTTGAGACCCCGCAGGTAGCGAAGCGGACGAGGAGGCTCAAGCCATGCCCGCAGGAAAGCGTCCGCTCGGAACGGAAATCCCCAACCACAACACTAATTTTACTATCTATTTAATCTTTCATTTTATACATTCAAAATAAAAACTCAAACATCAGAAGGGTAGTGTAGTCACTATGCAACGCACACATTATTGTGGGAACTTATCAGAACTACAAATCGGAGAAGAAGTCACGCTCAAAGGCTGGGTGCAGAAGCGCCGTGACCTAGGCGGACTCATCTTCATCGACGTCCGCGACCGTGCAGGCATCGTCCAGACGGTCTTCAACCCGGACATCTCAAAAGAAGCACTCGAAATCGCTGAAACATTGCGTAACGAATACGTCATCGAAGTAACAGGTCTCGTCATCGAACGTGAAGAGCGTACAAAAAACAAAAACATTGCAACAGGTGCAATTGAAGTGCAAGTGGTAGAAGTGAAAGTCATCAACGAAGCGAAAAATCCGCCATTTACAATCGAAGACGAAACGGATGTAGGCGAAGAAACACGACTGAAGTATCGCTACTTAGATTTGCGTCGCCCTGAGCTTGCAAAAGTTTTCAAAATGCGGTCAGACATTACGAAAACTGTACGTAACTTCTTGGATGACGAAGGATTCATGGAAGTAGAAACACCGATTCTAACGAAATCGACTCCTGAAGGCGCACGTGACTATTTAGTGCCAAGCCGTGTTCACGAAGGTGAATTCTACGCTTTGCCACAGTCACCACAGTTGTTTAAGCAGTTATTGATGGTATCCGGCTTCGACCGTTACTACCAAATCGCTCGTTGTTTCCGTGATGAAGATTTACGTGCTGACCGTCAACCGGAATTCACGCAAATCGATATGGAAATGAGTTTTATGTCTATCGAAGAAATTTTGGAACTTAACGAACGCTTGATCAAGAAAGTAATGAAAGATGTTAAACAAGTGGATGTTGAAACTCCGTTTAAACGTATTCCATATGATGAAGCAATGGGGCGTTTCGGTTCAGATAAGCCAGACACTCGTTTCGGAATGGAATTGACGGATGTATCGGAAATCGTCAAAGACTCTTCATTCAAAGTATTCGCTGGCGCAGTTGAAGCGGGCGGACAGGTGAAGTTGATCAACGTTAAAGGTGCAGCGGATAAGTATTCACGTAAAGATATTGATGCACTTGGCGAGTTTGCAAAAGTGTATGGCGCGAAAGGAATGGCGTGGCTGAAAGTGACGGAAGACGGCTTCAATGGTCCAATTGCGAAATTCTTCGACGGAGAAATCGGTGAAGCACTTAAAGCAGCTGGCGACGGAGAACCTGGAGATTTATTCTTATTCGGAGCAGATAAAAAATCCGTTGTAGCGGATTCACTCGGCGCATTACGTCTAAAGCTTGGAAAAGAACTAGATTTGATTGACCAGTCTCAGTATAACTTCCTATGGGTAACGGATTGGCCGTTATTTGAATACGACGAAGAAGATGGCCGTTACTATGCAGCGCATCACCCATTCACGATGCCAGCTGACGTAGAAGAATTGAAAACTAGCCCGGAAACTGTGAAGGCACAAGCTTATGACTTAGTGTTGAACGGGTATGAGCTAGGTGGCGGGTCATTGCGTATTTATCAACGTGATGTGCAAGAAGCGATGTTCAAAGCACTTGGCTTTACGGATGAGCAAGCGCGCGAGCAATTTGGATTCTTGTTGGATGCGTTTGAATACGGTACACCTCCACACGGCGGAATTGCGTTCGGTCTAGATCGTATCGTGATGTTGCTTGCTGGATCTACAAACTTACGTGACACGATTGCGTTCCCTAAAACAGCTAGTGCGAGTGATCTATTGACAGAAGCACCAAGTACGGTGGATGATGCCCAGTTGAAAGAACTTGGGATTAAAGTGGTCGCTGAACCTGTGAAAAAGTGAGTAAATAACTATTTTCTAAAGACTTTATTCAAATTGATTGAATTATAAAAAAGCGTGTGATAAGATGAAGTTAGTAGAAATCCTGAAGTGTTCGTCATTTGTAAATTAGTTTTGACCCAACATCTTATCGTCGGGAGTTCAACGTTATAGCTTGGATGACATGCCTTTAATCGGGACCTCAAAAGAGTTATACAGGACACCCACCTGCTATTAGCGGGTTCAAAGCGATATTCAAAGACGGCACAGTCGGGATTTCACTTTCTAACAACTATTCACCTTCTTGCATAAGCGAGAAGGTTTTTTACTGTCTAAAATGTAGGTAGTTGCGTAAGAGCAGGTGACTGCTTTAGTATAAAGTGAAGACAATTTATGATAAAGGATGCGATCGAGATGTTACATCAATTTTCAAGAAATGAATTATCGATAGGTAAAGAAGGCGTAGAGAGAATGAAAGGAAAGACTGTTGCAATTTTAGGTGTCGGCGGAGTTGGTTCATTCGCAGCTGAAGCGTGCGCGCGGACTGGAGTTGGACGTATTATCTTGGTCGATAAAGACACTATTGATGTCACCAATATCAACCGCCAACTGGTCGCTTATTTATCGACGGTAGGGCGTTCGAAATCCGCTGTTATGAAAGAACGGATTGCGGATATCAACGCAGAGTGTGAAGTCATCGATCTACATATGTTCTACACAGAAGAAACGTCTGAAGAATTCTTCTCGTACGAGCCGGATTATGTAATCGACGCATCGGATACGATCAGCTATAAAATTCATTTGATCCAGCAATGTGTCGAGCGCGGAATTAAAGTGATTTCGAGCATGGGTGCTGCTAATAAAACCGATCCAACGCGTTTCCGAATTGCCGATATTTCGAAAACCCATACGGATCCATTAGCGAAAGTGATACGTCTTCGTTTGCGCAAGCTAGGTATTCCTAAAGGTGTGCCTGTTGTATTTTCTGATGAAAGCCCGATTGTTGTGCGCGAAGATGTCCTTGAAACGGTTGGAAATGCCGATGCATCGATTCGAAAAGCACAAATGCCTCCAGCTTCTAACGCATTTTGTCCATCAGTGGCGGGTTTAATTCTCGCTAGTTGGGTATTAAATGATATAGTGGCAGATATTCCTGTAGAACGTGTCAATGACTCTAAATAAAGGAGAGGTTAACCATGGAAACGACCGAAATGATCATTAACGGGAAGCGACTTGGTGCGGATCTACCGCAAATCGAAGTAGTGAATCCTTCAACTGGTGAGACAATCGGTGCAGTACCTAAAGGCGGAAAAGCGGAAGCGATACAAGCTGTAGATGCGGCTTCTGCGGCTTTTTCAGACTGGGCAGCGTTGTCTGCGTATGAGCGCAGTGCGTATTTAATGAAATGGCATGCGTTGATTGAGAAACATGAACAAAGTGTAGCCGAAATTATGACGACTGAGCAAGGAAAGCCGTTAGCGGAAGCGCTTGGCGAAATGCGTTATTCAAACGGATACATCAGCTGGTTTGCAGAAGAAGGTAAGCGGATTTACGGTGAGACGATTCCCGCTACGCAATCCAATAAGCGTTTATTCGTGCAAAAGCAACCAGTCGGCGTCATTGCATCGATCACGCCATGGAACTTTCCAGCCGCCATGATTGCGCGTAAAGTGGGTCCTGCACTTGCAGCTGGCTGTACAGTCGTAATGAAACCGGCTTCTCAAACCCCGCTAACTGCGATTCGTTTAATAGAGCTAGCACAAGAAGCAGGTATTCCAGACGGTGTGCTGAACATCGTAACGGGCAGTGCGAGTGAAATAGCAGAAGCATGGCAAGAAGACGGTCGTGTGCGCAAGCTGACGTTTACAGGATCTACTGAAATCGGTAAAACGTTGATGAAAGGTGCAGCTGATACGATGAAGAAGATTTCATTGGAACTCGGTGGACAAGCACCCGCAATGATTATGGCGGATGCAGATCTTGATAAAGCAGTAGACGGTGTCATGGCGGCGAAATTCCGCAATGCGGGACAAACGTGTGTCTGCGCGAACCGTATTTATGTTCATTCATCGATTGCTGAAGAATTCACAAAGCGCATTGCAGAAGAAACGGAGAAATTGAAAGTCGGCGACGGTAAAGAAGAAGGTGTCGTAATAGGTCCGTTAATTGACCAGGATGCGATCGATAAAGTGGACGAACATGTGAAAGACGCGAAATCCAAAGGGGCAACAGTCGTTACCGGTGGTGAACATATTAAAGGTCTATTTTACCAACCTACTGTTTTGAAAGATGTAACTGACGATATGCTTTGCATGGAAGAAGAAACATTTGGTCCAGTCTTGCCGATTGCAACGTTTGAGACACAAGAGGAAGTCATCGAGCGTGCGAATGATACAGTTTTTGGACTTGCAGCATACGTCTTCACGGAGAATATCACACAGGGAATTCAGATGTGTGAAGCGTTAGAATATGGGATCGTGGGTCTGAATGACGGCTTGCCATCTGCGCCACAAGCACCGTTTGGCGGTTTTAAACAAAGTGGTCTTGGACGTGAAGGTGGACATCAAGGTATGGATGAATATCTAGAAGTTAAATATATCTCACTAGGTTTATAATAAAAGGAAGCAAAAAGGGAGAACGGTACTCTTCCTTTTTGCTTCTTTTAATTGGTTTGGAATTCGCGTAAAATGCTATTGCCGTCAAGTACTTTAAAATGTGCTGTCATCGTGCGATTTTGTACATTCTCCGCTGCAACGCGATGGCCGAAATCGGGGATATAGACGCGGTCTAGACCGAAATTCACAATATAATGATCGTTCTGGCGATACTCTCGATCGGTCGTCTGCGCCAGCCAGCCCATTAAATAGACACCTTTAGCAGGTTTTTTATCGCTTAATGAAACCAATTCAGCGACACCGTCTTTTTGTTCCAATACGCCAAATACTCGTGTCTGACCGAGTTCATCTGGTTTTTTTAATGTGGTCACTAAACTAGGAGTCATGCGCTCCTTTGGTACTTTTTCGATGTCGTAGCGAAGCATGACATAATTTTCATTAGCATCTTGCTCGGTAATGGTTTCTGATTGAAGGTAGATATCCGTGCCGTCTTGAATCGTTGTGAAGTAAGGAATCGTAAGACTAGCTAATATGAGCAGGGGAACTATGAAGAGTATGGATATACTGAATTTACTATGTTTGGGTCCCATTTCGGAGTCACCGCCTATTCTGCAGTTTTCATAAAAAGTGTTCTTCTTATGTACAGATAGCATGTGCAGTTTATGTGTGTTTTAGTAGTTAATTACCCAGTTTTTTTATTTCAGAAACCTTTCACAATCGTTATGTATACATGGGAGTGGAATGGTTAAGGGGGAGTGATGTGCGGTTTTGATGGGGTGTTTAGTAAGGCGCGGAGTCCAAAGTGCAACACGCCTATCTTATTCACTATTTTCTAACATAAAACTGCCACAACAAGTCGTATGGACTTTTGCGGCAGTATTTTTATTAAATCAACAATCCAAATAACGTACTATCTTTGTTCACTTCTTTGTAAGGAAAACCGTTCTTTTCCATGCGGGCAATCAAGCCGTTGTAGTCTTCTTTGTGTTTAATTTCAATTCCGACAAGCCCTGGACCGCTCTCTTTATTATTCTTCTTCGTATACTCGAACATGGTAATATCATCATCTGGTCCAAGTACACCATCAAGAAACTGGCGTAGTGCACCTGCGCGTTGTGGGAAATCGACGAGGAAATAGTACAGCAAACCTTCGTAAATCATCGATTTCTCTTTAATTTCCTGCATTCTACCGATATCGTTGTTTCCACCGCTGATCACACAGACGACGCACTTGCCTTTGATTTCATTTTTATAGAAATCGAGTGCTGCAATGGGAAGGGCACCTGCTGGCTCTGCGATGATCGCATGTTCATTGTATAGATCAAGAATTGCCGTACATACTTTACCTTCAGGGACACTGACGATATTTTCAAGGTAGTTATTGCAAATGTCGTAATTTAGATTGCCTACGCATTTGACAGCTGCACCATCGACGAATTTATCAATCGTTGCCAACGGTACAATCTTTTGCGCGTCGATAGAAGCCTTCATGCTTGCTGCACCTGCTGGCTCTGCACCGATCATCTTCGTATGCGGAGACAAGTTTTTGATGTACGTGCTAATTCCAGACATCAGTCCACCGCCACCGATACTTGCAAATACGTAATCAATTGGCTCTTCGATATCATTCATGATCTCAACAGCTACTGATCCTTGGCCCGCGATGATATCCTTGTCATTGAACGGATGAATGAAAATACGCTTTTCTTTTTCCATCAATTCGACCGCACTTTCGAAACAATCATCGAAGGTATCTCCGACTAAAATAATTTCAATGCGATCGCGTCCGAACATTTTCACCATGTTGATCTTTTGTCTAGGAGTAGTTTGCGGCATGAAGATCTTGCCGTCAATGTCGAGTTTTGCACATGCGAACGCTACGCCTTGTGCATGGTTTCCTGCACTCGCACAGACAATTCCTTTTTTACGTGCTTCTGTTTCGATGCGTTTCATCTTATAATAAGCACCGCGCAATTTAAAGGAACGGACATGTTGCAAATCTTCCCGCTTAATATACACATGGCAGTCATACTTTTCTGATAGACGATCATTTTTCTGTAAAGGCGTATGAGCTACGACGTCTTTCAGCAGCTGATTGGCGATTAAGATATCTTCTACTTGAATAATTGGAGTTTCCATTTTTTTCACCTTCATAACTTATCTTCTAACCTCCGTTATTGAGTCAACGTTTACTCATAATAACATGAAAAAAACTGAATGAACATATGAAAGTTCTAAATTGTGCATTTACTTTGAGAATAGTGTCTTTATTTTGAACAATCTGGAAATGTAAGCGATTACTTGATTTGCAAGGACTTTCAATAAGTTGGATAGATCAATTTTTGTTTTATTTATATAGAAAGGAAATATTTCCATATCCTGCAATAGCTTTAAAAGAATAGTTTTTTGCATTGTTTATTCAGAATTCTCTTCAGACCGTACACAAATATGTAGTGTTTAATTTGCAAACAGGAGGGAAAACTAATGAATAAGGAACTAACAAGCCAGAAAGGAAGCGTTTATTCATGCAGAAATGGGATAGCAGACCAGAAAAGCCAGACAATATGCAATGGACGGTGTTTGTTATAACTCTTGTCATCATCGCGGCTGTAATAGTGTATGGAGTGATGATGTAAAGAAGCAAAAAATGGTATGTCGCAATATTGACATGCCATTTTTATTTTCACCTTTTGCAATTCCTTCGTTCATCGTGCTCTTTTGGATTCTATCGCAAAATAACACATCTCGTCTGAAAAGAGTGACAAGTCTGACGATACTGTTATATATTAGTATTAAGAAAAGTTGCTGTATCAGTACAGTGAATTACAAAAAAACTGAATGGGGGAATGAATGATGAAAAAGAACACAGAGCAGAAAAGACAAATGGTGGAGAAAGTTTGTACGGAATGTGGGAACCAGTTCAAGGAAAAGCAAGAGTCTGTAATGTACGAATGTGAGCGTTGTGTCGGACGACATGAAGAATAATAAAAAATTCTATGTTCCCTCATATGGGGGCATAGAATTTTTTGTTCTGGGGATCATGTAAAGGAAGCAATTCGCATAAGGCTAGTGATTTCCTAGCAGAAAATTTAAGGAGTCTGTATCAATACGGATTATATGTGAGTTTTAACTGAAAAACATCCCAACAGTAACCTAACGATACATATTGTCATTTCACGCTCTTATCCGGTCTGTTAGAATGAGTAGATATAGCGGGAGGAGTGAATAAATCACTTGAATGTAATTAACATATATAGGGGGTATCAGGATGAATGATCAAAGAGATGTCTTAGATAGTGGTCCTTTCTTTCATGGAACTAAAGCAGAACTAAAAGTTGGAGATTTATTAGAACCACAATTTCTTTCAAATTATCAAGATAAAAAGTCCAATTACATATATTTTACTGCAACATTAGAAGCGGCTAAATGGGGCGCTGAATTAGCAAGATCTAAATCAAAAGAAAGAATTTATGTAGTAGAACCATTAGCTGATTTTGAAAACGATCCAAACTTAACTGACAAACGATTTCCTGGAAATCCAACACGTTCTTATAGATCTAAATTGCCTTTGAAAATAGTAGCCGAATTAAGGTCATGGGAAAGACATTCCGACGAAGAGATAAATCATATGCTTTCTTCTTTAAAAGAGTTAACAGAACAAGGGAAAAATGTAATTGATGATTAATGCTTAATCCCGCTTGAGGCATATCCTCAAATGAAGCATATGTAAAAAGTCTGCGTTCTTAGTATGTAATCGAGAACTCGGGCTTTTTTTTATATCCCCAGAAAGGGTCTGTTAATGAAACTTATTGCGCAGAATAAGTGAAAAAGTTGGTCCGTGTTATAGAACTTCGGATGATTAATGTTTTAGAAAAACTGAGAGTGGTATAGAATGATAAGATGTATTAAGTATGTTGGAGAGGAGGATGTGTGTATGGCGTATATTGGTTTATTATTGATCGCAATCTCCGTATTGATTGTCGCCATCTACCTTTCATTGTTGCTGACGAAGTCTTCGAACTTATTGCTAACAGTTATGGGAACAGTAAAAGGGGTAGAGGCAGAGCTCGATAAAAGCATTGAGCAGTTATATGGAACCTTAAATGAGACTGAACAACTGGCGACAGATGTTCAAGTGAAACTTGCTGCAACGACGCCTTTATTTTCTACTATCGAAAATATCGGACGATCAAGCCAGTACTTGAGTGAAGAAGTAAACAAGCGGACAAGACAGTTTGAAGAGGATGGTTCTCTTCCGGGAACAGAAAAGTTTGTCCAAGCCATCCAATATGGAGAGTTTGGTGCCCAAGTTTACGAATCATGGCAACGCGGCAAGGAGAGTATAAAAAATACGTAAAAGGAAATGAGGGTTGAGAATGGATCTCGTTGGAATTGGCGTCATACTTATCGGTATCGCCTTCGTCATTTTAGCTATCTATTTCGCTAAGGTATTACAACAAGTTGGAAATATTCTACAGGACGTCGACAAGACAGTAGGAGCGCTTCCGAAACAACTTGACGGTATCTTGGATGAAACAGGAAACCTAATTAAAAACAGTAATGATTCACTAGCAGACATCAATACAAAAATTGAGAATCTGACTCCATTGTTCCAAGTAATCGGTGACCTTGGAGAATCTACACACCAACTAACGTCTTCATTAGTGGACGTGTCTTCGTCTGTTCAACAAAAGGGAGATCACACGGACACATCAGAGCAAAACAAGAAACTAGGTGGCCTCTACGGTTCCGCTATGTTAGGTTATTATATCTTTAAGAAGCGTAAACAATCTGTGAGTGCGGCGAAGGATCGTGCAGAGCAGGCGGACCCACGAAAAAAGTTACCAGCACCGGAAAATGCGTCCTACTAAGTACTGACAAAGACTGAAGGTCAAGCCCGATTGGGATTGATCTTCAGTCTTTTTTAGTTCGGGGGAGTGGATTGCGCATGGAACTCGCTACGATAGTATGGGGAATTTTTTACGAATTATGGTTTGGGGACCCAGTTGGAAGATTCCTAGTATATTAGTTATTATTGATGTAATTGCCATCGGATGACATCAAATGGGTGATTGAAAGGAGTGTAGACATGGGAAAATGGAGAATGAAGTTAGTCCTGTTACTTGTGATAGTAAATACAATAGGAATATTCGCTATCATTCCATATGGGCTAACTATAATGGGTAATCAATCCATACCGGGGGATATGCCCACTTCACTAATAGTTGGTATAAATTCAACTTTCCAAGCCGTATATATGTTTGTCATGATAGTGATTGGGTTAAGGCTTCAAAATCGTACAGGGTTGAACGCTCCCATATTAAATGGAATGGTTTATCCTAAGACACGAGTACGTATCTCAAAAAAATGGTTAATCTATAGTATTGTTGGGGCATTAATTGGAAGCATTAGTATCATTCTTCTTGATGTATTGGTATTTAACCCTTTGATGGGATCGCCAATGGTTCAACTTCCTTCCCCAAATTGGTGGCAAGGTTTACTTGCTTCACTATACGGGGGAGTTACAGAAGAAATCATGCTTCGATTGTTTGGCATGACGTTCATTGTATGGTTATTGGCCTGGATAACAAAAAAAGAAAAAGATCACATCCCCAATAGTTTTTACTATGTGGCAATATTTCCTGCGGCCATAGTATTCGGATTAGGGCATTTGCCAGCGACACTAGAAGTGTTCGGCGATCTATCGAGCATTCTTGTCATACGCGCATTGGTGTTAAATGGGCTCTTAGGTTTGTGGTTTGGTTACTTGTACTGGAGGAAGGGCTTGGAATATGCCATAATTGCACATTTATCAGCAGATATCTTTCTTCACGTTCTATTTGTATCCATACTCAATTAAGCCATTTTGTGCTCATTACTAAACGGGCTAGTTTGCGGAAGGAACAATAGATGTATAGGCATATAAAAGACCACTAATTCATATACGAAATAGTGGTCTGTTTTATGTTTTATATGAGTGGACGGAACAAGTCTTCCACTTACGGGCGCATCTTTTTAAGCTCTTTACGCTGCTGCATCAAATAAAACACCAACGTAGCTACTCCATACAACCCTTTATACTCTTTCTCGCGAACGAACTCACTCGCATTCCCTACACGATCCTTAAACCGAATCGTTGTATCGAGTGCGGCATTCGTCACTTCACGTGAAGCCTCGCCGACATCTCCGACAATCTGAAAGACCGGTGTCACTTCATAAATTTGCTTGTTTACATTGCTGATTGTATCATTCGTCGTATGAAGAATTTGCTGGGTCTGACCCGTCACTTCCTCTACCGTTGACGGTAGGGTATCGGTCGTCTTCTTGACACTTTCCAATACTTCGGTCAGTTTCCCAAGTGGTTTAATTAACACGATAGAGACAATAATTAGCGCGATGCCGATAAGCAATACGCCTATACCTAGTACCCAATCCATCAAATTCACCCCTCTCTGTTATTCTGTTTCATCTTATAGTACATTTTTGACGCTACCTCAGACAATGCAGTCGTTTGCTCCATCAACTTGGCATACTTGCCAGGGGGCGCTGATACTTGATCCGCCATTTTAGCGATAGAGTTCTGCACATACTGGGTAGACTCGCGAAGTTCTTTCGCTGAAGCTGCCAATCCTTCAACTGATTGCAGTTTTGCGTTCGCATCATCCGCAATTTGATTCGTCTGAGTCATGAGCTGATCGGCTTTATCTGTGATACCGCCGACTTTCAGTTCCACACGTTTCATCGTTTCTTTTACATCTGTCATTGCTTCTTTGACCGCTTTGGCTGTTTTAATAATAGCAATTGCGATAACTACTAAAGCCGCAACGGCGACTATGGCACTAATATACAAGAGCACCTTCAATCTAGTCACCTCCACATAATAAGTGCGTTTCTAACTTGAACGCCTAACTTCCGTCGAAACGGGTAAACGTTCTATATCCTTGTCATTCCACAAATGAAAGTAATCTAAACACTGGTATGCTAATTAACTAGAAAAACTATATTTCTATACCTACATGGGAGTACAACACCTGAAATATGATATAATCTTCAAAACAAACATTAAAGGGGTGAAATGAATGCCTTGTAAAGGTTGCGTTATCCAGGACATTGTGTATGAAGTGTCATTTGATAAGTGTAAGCAAACAGCATTATTCGATTCAATAGAAAATCATTTGAAGCGAGTCCTTATGCTGGTGAACCAGGAAGATCAAACATTTCATGTAAAAGAACAAGGGATAAAAGAATTATACGACTTTTGTGTCGATCATGCAGTAGAAATGGATTCTATTCGTTTTCGTCTCAACCAAACCGACTGGCGGCCGCTCTCTGAAGTCATGCAAGTAGTCGAAATGCAGTGGATTGATCAAGTCATTTCAAATCAACAATTAACGAGCCATTATCAGCCTATTGTTACACCTGACCTCGAAATTTATGCGTATGAATTACTCGCGCGTTTCTATCATAAAGACGGTAGAGTGATTTATCCGAATGAAATTTTCACCGCGGCAAAAGAACGCGGTAGATTATATGCTCTTGACAGAGTATGTCGTCTGACGGCAGTCCGCTATGCAAAACATATTACGCAAAAAGCATTTATTAATTTCATTCCAACATCTATCTATTCGCCGGAGTTTTGCTTGCGATCGACGATTAATGTAGCCAACGATTTGGGAATTGACCCACATCGTTTGATTTTTGAAGTAGTGGAGTCGGAAAAAGTGGAAGACATGGACCATTTAAAAACCATTTTGGAGTACTATCACTCAAGAGGATTCGAATATGCGCTCGACGATGTGGGAGAAGGCTATAACACGGTTGAAGTGCTCTCTTTCCTTCGTCCGAACTATATGAAGCTTGATATTAAGTATGTACAAGGTGTCGCGACTGATTCCGATAAGCAACTTATAGCAGCGGAGTTTCTAGAAAAAGCGCTGGCAGTGAATTCGATTCCGTTAGCAGAGGGGATTGAAACGGTAGAAGATTTTGAATGGTTGAAAGCGAAAGGGTATCAATTATTCCAAGGCTATTTATTTGGTAAACCATCAGCCGTTCCGCAAGTTGAAATTACCATCTAGTGTAGGCGAGTTGTCGAGGACAATTCGTTTACACGGAATTTAGTTTAATGTTAAACTAAATAGGAAAAGGAGATGGTATATATGAAATTAAATAAAAAAATCGCAATGATCACAGGCGGTGCTGGCGGCATCGGATTAGGAATCGCTACAGCCTTTGTGAAAGAAGGAGCGACCGTCGCCATCGTCGACTTGAACAAAGATGCAGGCGAACTGGCTATTGAACAACTGCAGAAAATCTCTCCGCAATCGATCTTTCTTCAAGCGGACTTATCGGTACAAAAAGAATTACCGTCACTTGTTGAGCAAGTCGTAACAACACTCGGTAAACTGGATATTTTAGTAAACAACGCACATGCTTCACGTATGAAATCCATCGAAGAGATGACGCAAGCAGACTTAGATCTTTCATTTAATACAGGATTCTATCCGACGTTTTATTTGATGCAAGCCGCTCTTCCACACTTGAAAGAGTCAAAAGGAACCGTTATCAACTTCGCTTCTGGCGCAGGATTAAATGGCGATGTGAACCAAGGTTCATACGCTGCAGCGAAAGAAGCCATTCGCGGGATCACTAGAGTGGCGGCGAATGAATGGGGACAATACGGCATCACGTGTAATCTGATTTCACCCATTGCCAAAACACAAGGAATTGAGCAATGGGGACAAGAGAATCCCGAATCTTATAAAGCGATTCTTGCGAAAAATCCACTTGGGCGCCTTGGTGATCCAGAACAAGACATCGGTCGCACCGCAGTATTCCTAGCAAGCGAAGACGCTTCTTACATCACAGGTCAAACGATGATGGTAGACGGCGGTTCTATCAAATTACGATAAGATACTTTCCAGGCTGTCCTGATTTTTGGGGTAGCCTTTTTTTGTATGTGGGAGTATGAGCGCACCCGCAACGACTTTTACCCATTATCCCCCCAATCCTCTCAAAAAAGCTGCTCCATTAACGGAACAGCTTTTTTCAAACGAATGTGTTATTTAACTTAGTGTAAATTTGGACTAAACTATTTCGTTCAGCAGCCGATAAATGACTGAAGAACTCCGAACGCACCTGTATTCCGAATTTCTGCGCTTCGGTCAAAATTTCTAAGCCTTCGGGTGTTATATTCCAATACTTTGTTCGACGGTCTTGTTCATCATTACGTAACGTAATATACTCGCTTTTAATGAGTTTTGATGACAAATGTGTTAATGAGGCGGGTGTGAAGCCTAGTGTCTCAGCTAAATCAGAGGGACGTTGCTCACCTTTTTTATGTAACTCTAGCAACACTAGAATATGGGAGATTCCTAGAGACAGCTTGGATTCTTGCTGGAAACGGATCAACATTTTATTTGTCACTTGATCCATCAAATGTACCAAATTGAAAATTGTCTGGTCTTCATTCAAAAAAGAACACCTCCCTTTCCTTCAAAAAACTTTATGCTTATATATTATTATCATACCTATAGTATATATGAAATAAAACAGTTGTGACACGATTAACATACTTACATCCCACACAATATGTTAAAATCAAGAATTTTTTCATTTTCTCCTTTTTAATTATAGACTGATAGCGTATGATAAAGACAACGAATGAACTAGATGAAACAAATAGGAAGGGTGGGCATAAGGTTTGATGAAAGTTAAAGATTCGTTAACATTTCAGCTAGGTACGATTATAGCTGGGATCTTGGTAGTGATGTTAGCCATTACATCACTAGCTACATATAAGACGGCTTATGATAAATTGTATGACGCTGCAGGAATTGAGGCATACGGCTGTGCCAATATTACTACTGGATTGATTCGACCTGGTGATTTGGAAAAGGCATTGGCTGGCGATGTCGATACACAAGAAGAGCTGGGAAAGACGTTGAACTGGACAACCGAACATAAGAATATATTTGAAACACAATATATTTTGGATTTGGATGGAAAGCTCGTTGCTCTAGATGATAATTTGAGAGCTAAAGGGTTTAAGCCGGGAGATCAGTTCCATTTAGATGAAGAAGCGATTGCAGATCTACTCGAACATCGACATTCGACATATTCTCAACCTTACGAGTATGGCGACATGGAGCGGCTTTCAGGTTATGCGCCACTATATAAAGATCAGGATGCCAGTAAGGAAATCATCGCATTCAGCGTAATTGATTTCGATGCCGACATTGTCAAACACCGTACATGGGATGTCGTTCGCGACGGAATTTTGATCAGCATTATTCCTATGATACTTGCTTCAATCGGAACAGGATTCCTCATTCGCCGGAAGACGAAGCCGATTACAAGCTTAATTGAGCAGGCGAAGAAAATTGCGGATGGCGACTTGGCGGTTCAACCGACAGAAGTGAAGTCACAAGACGAAGTGGGAGACTTGGCTCGTACACTGAATCGTATGACGGCGAATCTACAAGACATGATCGCGACGATGAATACGACATCGCAGCATTTATCTGAAAACGCGGGAGAAACTTCTGCATCACTTTCTGAAATGCGTGAAGCGATTACGATGGTTGCGAATAATATCGAAGAAGTCGTCACGGCCGTCACGGATGGTACGTCAAATGCCCAGCATGCAACAGGTATTCTTGCGGGATTGGCAAGTGGTTTGAGCAACACGAAACAAAGTGCCGATTCGATGCTCGTTAACTCCAATGAAACGATGAAAATTGCACTAGAAGGCGCAAAACGCGCAGAAGAAATTAGCCACGATATGGAATTAATTCGAAATGGATCGCAAGAAGTTGGAGATACAATCCAAAACTTGGTTGAATCTACGACGAAGATCCAAAATATCACGGGGTCCATCGCGGGTATCGCAGCTCAAACGAATTTACTTGCGCTGAATGCATCAATTGAAGCGGCACGTGCAGGTGAACATGGTAAAGGCTTTGCGGTAGTGGCGGAAGAAGTACGGAACCTGGCTGAGCAATCGAATCAGGAAGTACTTGAAGTAGAGAAGCTGGTGAAGGATATTTCTGATCGTATCCAGCAAGTCATTACTTCCACATCGGAAAATACGAAACACATCACGAAGGGTACAGAAACAGTGAAGCTTACGTCTCAATCATTGAGTAATATTTCCGTGGCGGTTGGAGAAACCGTTAAGGAAATCAAGAATATCTCGAACTTGATGACGTCGGAAGCTATGAAATCAACAGAAGCAGTGCAGTTGATCGAACATTTAACACACGCTGTACAAAATATTGAAGACATGACGAATAATATTGCAGCAGCCGCTGAGCAAACGACAGCGAGCATAGAAGAAATTTCAGAACGTTCTACGCAGACCAATCAAATGGCGCGTGAACTAGAAGTGTTTGTCGGTTCATTCAAATTACCTAAATAAACACTCGGCCATCGCTCGCAAAGCGATGGTCTTTTTAACCATTGATTTTAGAATGTATGTTCTGTATAATACGAACGTACATACGCTTGAGAAATGGGGAATATCTGATGGAAAGGAACCGAGATAGAGGGAAATTGAAGTGGACGTCGCTCATGCTGCCTGAACACCTTGAAAGACTACGTGATTGGCAACGGGAAGATGAGTATATAGAACGGCCTGAGTTAACCGATTGGGAGCTACAAACGATGCAGGAGACACTTGAAGTGGCGTGGCGCAGGCGTGTCGAGACATCGATTAAAACTTGGCATGATGGGGAAGTTCGCTTTCATCAGGGAGAGATTGAAGCGCTCGACTTGCGGACGATGACGATCAGGCTGCGTGATCCATTCGGAACGGAAAGAATTCATGTAGAGAATGTGATAGACGTCCAGTTATCGAAAGAGGCGGGTGGTGTATAGGCAAAAATAAAAGCCGTCTGCGAAGGCAGACAGCTTAATCTCTGAAAAATACTTTTTCTACGTTGTACTTTGCTTGCTCTGTGTTGATTACGTACGTTTCGTAGATTTCGCGTTCCATTGGATCATCGATGATAATAGCAGAAATTTTCGCTACTTCTTCACGGTGATTACGTAATGGAGACACCTGGTCTTCAAAATGTTTTTTCAGACGTGGACGCAATTTTCGTGCTTTTCCTACGAATAACAACTCGTCGCTTTGGTTGAAGAACAACAAAAGGCCGCCTTTATCACGTGGAATATCATGAAAATCGATGAAACCATAGATTGGCTTAATTGGTGTTTCATCCGGTCCCATTTCTTGTTTTCTGCGAACGATTGTTACGTCCGGTTTAGGTAATGTAATATTGATCATTTTACTTCACATCCTTATATCAGTCAGTGTTTATCCTATCATACGGCCAAAAAAAAAGCGAGAAACTTTCTTTACATCCCTTGCATATAGTAAACAAATGTCTCGGGAAGGATGAACTGATGAAAAACCCTGCCGTTATAGTAACGTATCACATATCGAATACCAAGCCGAAAGTGGATGTGTATTATCCCGTCATCACGCAGCTGGATGATCCGAAAATTCAACAGAAGCTAAATCAAGTGCTATTCAAGGAAATGAACAACATGCTAACAGACAATAATTATTATGATCCAAGTCTTGTCGAGATGATCGCAACGTATGAAATTAAAAATAATCAACGTGATCTTTTCAGTATCAACTTGATCGTCTACTCGTTTACTGGTGGAGCGCATGGAATGACTTACGTTAAATCTCTGACATTTGATACGAAGACGGGAAGGCAATACAAGTTGCAAGATATGTTCAAGCCAGGCAGTCCTTATGTGCAGCGGATATCTGAATATATTAGACGCCATATTCAGCAATGGAAAACTCCAGTGCTTGAGCCATTCACTAAAATCAAGCCTGATCAGGATTTCTATATCGCAGACACGAGTCTGGTTGTCTATTTCCAACTATACGAAATTTCACCTTACGTAGCCGGCTTCCCTTATTTTCCGATACCTTTGCTTGATTTACAAGATATCATCAAACCAAATAGTCCAGCAGACCGAATGTTGCCGTTTATAGGAAATTAAAAGATCTGTATAAACAAATGTATGGGCTTACATGACAGAGTAGTGTTATAATTTTGATATAAGAACTACACAAAAGAGGTGGAAACTATGCTAAGAAATTTCTTTATCGGTTTATCTGAAAATCAACTACTGAATCAAGCTGCCCAAAAATACGGCTTCCAATTAGGAGCACAACAAGTGGTGGCGGGAACTAACATCGAAGAAATGATTGACAGTGTCAAAGAGCTTAATCAAGCAGGTATTTCATGTACGATTGATAATCTAGGTGAATTTGTGTACGAAAAGAGCGAGGCTGTTGAAGCGAAAGAACAAATCTTAAGCGTAGTGGACGCAATCCAAGAACATCGAGTGGATGCGCACATCTCGATCAAACCATCACAACTCGGTTTGGATATTGATTATGCATTTTGCAAAGAACAGGTAGAAGAAATCGTTAAATATGCAAATCAAGTAGGTATATTTGTTAATTTAGACATGGAAAATCACTCACGACTTGAACCAACGTTCCGTTTAGTAGACGAATTAAAAGCAAAAGGCTTTGAAAACGTCGGAACCGTTATCCAAGCCTATTTTCATCGCGCATTAGATGATACGAAAAAATACAACGACACACGCATGCGTCTAGTAAAAGGTGCGTATAAAGAGTCACCGAATGTTGCGTTTATCAATAAACAAGAAATCGACGAAAATTATATAAAAATTATTGAAGAACACTTATTACATGGAAACTTCACGTCGATTGCGACGCATGATCATACTATTATTCATCATGTGAAGCAGTTTGTAAAAGAGCATGATATTTCATATGATCAATTCGAGTTCCAAATGCTATACGGTTTTCGCCATGATTTACAGCTACAATTAGCGAAAGAGGGCTATAATTTCTGTACATACGTGCCGTTTGGCGAGGACTGGTACGGGTACTTCATGCGAAGATTGGCGGAGCGTCCGCAGAATATGAACTTGATGGTGAAGCAAGTGTTTAACAAGAAGACGAATACTATGATTGGCTTAGTCGCCGGCGCGTTTGTGCTGGGGCGATTGAGCAAGCGTAAAAGTGAAGAGAAACCAGATGATGGTTGGGTAAAGTATCGCTAAACTGCAGGATAGGGTGACGTGGATCCCGAACTACTCTTTACCTATCTCTTTCTTCAATGCATTCCAAAACACTGTTTCCCTGCAGTGTTTTTTTGTAGTTACTTTACATAAAACATGGGAAATAGTAGTGTTATAGATAGATATTCATTCCTCATAAAGTTAAAGGAGGAGCGTTGTTGAAAAAAGGCTTACAGTTCCCTGTGCAGTATTCCTCGTTAGATGTGACTTGAATCAAGACAAAGGTAAATCGTTTTTTTTTGAGAAACAGTAATTCCATAAAGCACAAATAGACAAGAAGTATAAGAACATCGAACTGTTTGGAAATGGAGACGTGGCAGCATGCACTTCTGTCTTTCCACAACGTAAAAAACGAAATGAGGACGGTTATGAACATTATCGAAGCGAACATTTCCGATATCCCTGTCATCCGTGACGTGATGATCCGGGCGTTCCGGGAATACGAGAAGGCCACACCACCGACGAGTGCGTTGAAAGAGACTGTCGAGAGTATCACGGCTGAAATGCAAAACGGTGTACAGGCGTTGATTGGCTACATGGAAGAAGAACCCGTCGCGATGGTCCGTTTTCGATTGGAAGGCGAAAGCCTCTATTTCTCTAGATTTTCTGTCGTGCCGGAAAGACAAGGACAAGGTATTGCGAAAAAAATACTGCGGTTTTTAGAGGAGTATGCGACGCAACAAGGAAAGAGAGTAATAGCATGCAAAGTACGCGCGGATGTGCCGAAAAACATCTCACTCTATCAATCGATCGGCTATCACGTGTGTGAGAAATCGGTATTACATAGAACGGATGGCACGTCGATTGCCGTAGTTTCCATGGAGAAATCACTTTCCTGAGCAATGGGAGGTAGTGCAAGTGGCGAAACACAAGAAAATTACTCGCGATGTATTGCAATATTTGGGACTTTTTATTGTGTTGGGAGCAAATATTGTGCGTCTGGCACTCTACAGTACTGGGGTTGCGTATACGATTCTAGAAACGACGTTTAATTTGTGGACGTATACAGCAATGGGAGTAGGAATGGCTTTGTTGCTAGTGTCTTATCTGTTTCCGAAAAGGAAGCAGTCAGTATAAATTGTGAAAGGAGGAGATACACATGCATCACCGCAATATATATGATCCGTCGCATCACCACAATATGTATGATCCATTTCTATCTTCTGGAAATGTATTCATATACATCATTCCGCTAGTATTCCTACTGTTCAATATATGGTTCGTGCTGAAATTCCTTAAACTACAAGAACGCAAGAATGCAATCCTTCAATCGATCGCAGAAAGACTAGATAAGCAGAAATAAGAAGAACCATATTCAAATCAAATTCAGCATGTCTCGGATGTATCGGGTCAACATCAGATGTCCGTTTCATGCTCATTGAAGAAAAGAAAGAACGTATTTTTTGACGACAACATAAGAGAATCAAATGAGGATTGAATATAGCCGACAATAGGCTATTCAATAAAATAGATAAGGAGAGGATTTCATGCTTCGAAAACTATTTTATATTACGTTTTTGGCAGTCATATTGGTAGGTTGCCAGACAGCAGATAAGAATACTACATCGAACACCCCACGAGAGGCACTAGAGCAGCTTCATGCAGAGGAAGGTTTTGCGGAAGTGGTGAAAGTTTATCGTACGTTGGAAATCGATAATAATAAAGTAATCAATGTCTATAAAGGGATATTGGACGGCACAGAAGAAATATTTATTGCAAAGTTGAACAAAGAGAAAAATGACACGTGGACGGTAACGGATGCGATTGGCATCGGCATGCCTTCCGAGAAGAACTTAGGTGAAAGTGTCAAAACTTCTTCGTTTGAAGCAGGTTTTACAAAGAAGAATAACGCACCGAGCCCAAATACTAAATTGGTACAGACTGATGATAAAAAGTATCGGGTATGGGTGAAAGTCATCGACTAACAAGAAAAGACCGCCTGCGCGGTCTTTTTCTCATTGTCTGCCAAGTAAAATAACGAAATAGACAACCATCGCAAGCAATCCAAGCGGTACGCCGACACGCGCCCATTCCCCACTGCGAATATTGAGTTTACCTGCCGCAATGATATTCGGGATATTTCCGGGAATCAACATCCCGCCACTAATTAACAAGCCGAGTAGTAGCGCTTGGATTGTTGATGCGTCCATCGCGGGACTGATTTCCGCAGCAGCCAGTGTCGCGTTATCGAGCACAGCAGAAATCATATTGATCCAGTAAAGCGTTAATGGCTGAAGATCGAGTAAGTAAAGGGTGATCAATGGCTCAAATCCTGCACCGAGCAATGTCAATGCCAAAACAAATATATACACTTTTACGCCGCGTCCGAAAATACTTATGTACGACTCTGCCGCTTGTCCGGAAGAACGGTACCGCGAGCGGTTGCGTGGGCGAATCAGGAAGAATGCGAGCAGTCCAAAGACGAAGACACCGGCTATAATATCGGTTCCAAGCAGGTTCATTAAATAATAGAAATCTTCATCGAGTTTATTCGTCGCAATCGTAGAAAGTGGCTCGCCGATTGGTGTCAGCACCGCGCCCATGCCGATTGCGTAACACGCTAAGATCACAAAACGAATTTCTGAACGTCTGTCCATTTGCAAGACGGACGCGATGGCCACGAGGACTAACGCTGCAATAATGGCCGTGATAACACTAGAAATCAATCCCAATCCCATAATAATCAACGCCAAGAATAATTGGAATGGAATAATTCGGCTACCTGCTACAACCGCTTTCTCAAATGGATGTCGTATCCAGCGAAAGACTATTCCCGCTACAAGAACGGCGAGCGTAATATGCAATGGATCGCGTAACGCCTTATTCCACAACTCCCACTGCAACACCCCACTAACAAATGCCGCAGCACACCCCATAACGAATAAAAACAGCTCCAAATTACGTTCAATACGAGGGACCGTAAACGGCAGCAATAACACCAAACCTAAAATAATGAGCAAACCAGTGACCATAGGTATCTCCTTTCATCAATCTTTCTTCTACACTGTATGCAAAAAGCCGATTCATCTTGCATAGAGTCTGAATAGAATAGATAAAGAGGAGGGACACGCATTGGAAGTTTCAGATATTGTACTGATCCCAGTTATTATCGGATTAACGGAAATTTTAAAGATGTATGGTCTGCCGAAAAAATTGATTCCGATCTTTTCCCTACTATTAGGCATCGGTGGCGGGATCTTCTACTTGTTTCCAAATGATTGGAAGTCTGGGATACTGGGCGGAATTATTATGGGATTGTCGGCGAGCGGGTTGTATTCGAGTGGGAAGACGATTGTTAAGAAACCGCCGTGTGATGAGGAAGATGACAAGTGATAGGCGCATTTTTATAGGCAGTATAAAGACCCTTGTGTGTTGTGATTTGACATGAAAGGGTCTTTTAATTGGATTCTACTAAGTTAGGCATAAAGATGATAAAGGACGTGATGAAATTCTTTCATATACAAAATACATAATGGCTAGCGAGTGACGCATTGACTCTCAGTACACCGTCTATTGATTTCACCCTGCAAAAACTATAAGCTAGTTAACAGTTACAAAGAGTATTATAGTTCATTGTCCCACAAACAAAGAGTAAATAGGAATTAGGTGAAAATCCTGAGTGTTCTGGCCACCGTAATGGGGAAAAATGACACTAAGTAAGAGGGATTACCAAAATATATAAGTATGAAAACTTCATGGTCCCCATCTCATTCAGGAAGTGGGGATTTTTTGAATTCAAAACTACACTGCCACTGAAGAAACTGCTACGTTTAATTTCAATGAAAAGGTAGAGGCTTCTACGCTAAAAACTAGCTGTCGGAACGATTCACTATACGTTGTCACTGTAAATCATTTGGACGAATCTCTCATTCCCCAGGAAATGAACGTGATGCTAAATGGCAAACGACTAAATAATTTTACAGCCAAAATCACATTAATTGAAGGTATGAATGACATTCAATTCCCAGATTGTCGCAGGTTTGGTCATCGTGGTAATGAGCAGGATGAAAAAAAGAAGGCATCAAAGAGATTAGAGCGATATAATGAAGAAAGATCGGGTCGCTCGTCACGGAAATAAAGATTCGATCGGTGTAAGAATAGTATTTGATACGTATCAACGTGATCACGGAAGACTCGAAGTCAGTGACACCATCCTGGATTCCATGGACAAGTTGAAACTGGGTCTTGAGAAAATGGAGAAACAAGGTGCTGACTACAATATTTACAACAGTACGTACAAGGCATCGCTTATTTGTGTGTACTCCAATGCACCCTACTGTGCTAGTGAGATGTACTAGGTAGAGATCTAGACAGCTATATACGAAAATAAAGAAAGTAGGAAACTAGATGAGCGCATTCTCAAACTTTCACCCACTATTGCTACTTGTCTACGTTACAGTCGTTTTAGTCACGATGTTCAGCTCGTTTCATCCGATCATCGTGGCGCTGGCCATGATCGGAGGCGTTCTGTATTTCCTTATGTTGCACGGTGTACGGACAGCAACTAAAGACTTAATCTATTACTCTTTCGTTTTTCTACTAATTGCCGTAGCGTATCCAGCAACTGTACATAACGGTTTCACTCCGTTATTTTTCCTCCATGAACACGCGGTAACGCTGGAAGCTGTGACGAAAGGACTCGTCATTGCGGGAGCCGCAGTTGCAACCAGTTTCTGGACGAAGAGTTATTTTGAGATTTTCACGACGAACACACTACTTGCCGTACTGACGAAAGTGTCCGCTAGCCCCAGAATTCTCGTTTCCATGCTGTGGCGATTCATTCCGTTATTCAAAATAAAATGGCGTGAAAAGCAACTGGCACAACGCGGAATCGGCTATTACAAAGTAGGGAGCAGAGTGGAAAAATTCCGTCGCGCGTTCGCATTGTGGCGGCGGACGCTCGTTCAGACAGCGGAGTTTAGCATTGTTAAGCCAGATGTCATGAAGGCGCGAGGGTATGGTATCGCGAAAGAGAGAACGCGGTATAAGACGAGGCGATTCACAAAACGGGACGGAATATTGACGGCTGGACTCGTTCTGTTTCTTCTTTACTACATTGGATACTTCACACAGCACCAGACGCAGTATTATCCAGAAATCAGTGAACAGACACTAGGTGCAGGGCATTACGTCATCATCGGCTTGCTCATGTTATTACCGTTTATCTATGAAGCGAAGGAGAGGGTCAAATGGCGATACTTACAGTCGAAAATCTGAACTTCCATTATGGAGGACAGCATGTGTTGCGAGACGTGAGCTTTTCGATTAAGCGTGGAGAATTCATAACGCTATTCGGTCCTACCGGTTCAGGAAAGTCCACGTTATTGAAAATGATGAAACGGGAAATGCGGCCGAACGGTAAACTTAGCGGCACGGTGTATGTTAACGGCGAAAAAATCGATGAACTGCCCGCGTCGACTACATCGACAGCTATTGGCTATATGATGCAAAAGCCAGAGGAACAAATAGTCATGGAAAAAGTGTGGCAAGAGTTGGCATTTGGTCTTGAGAATATAGGCGTGTCGACGGTAGACATGCAACAAAAAATCGCTGAAGTCGCCAGTTTCTTCGGTATTCACAACTGGTTGCATGAAAGTATCAGTGATCTATCAGGTGGACAGAAACAACTCGTTAATCTAGCAGCAGTGCTAGCAATGGAGCCAGATATTTTATTACTCGATGAACCGACGTCCCAACTTGATCCCATTGCGGCTTCCATGTTTCTGATGCTACTTGAGAAAATCAATCGTGAACTTGGCATGACAATTTTACTTGTCGAGCATCGATTAGAAGAGTTATTGCCGGTATGCGATCGAGTGTGGTTCATGGAAAACGGCTCACTCCTTTATGACACGACACCGAAAGCAATTGGCAACTCCTTGCTAGAACATCCAATGCTCGACGCACTTACGACAGCAATGCGTGTCTATTATAAGCTCGGCTTCCGTGATGAGACGCCGATTACGGTGCGCGAAGGGATGGATTTCATTCGGCATTATCCACCGGCAATACTACCGACGGATCCGATGAGAAAAAAGCATCCACCGCTCATCACCGTGAAAGATTTGTATTTCCGATACAATCGAAAAAGCGATGATCTACTAGCGGATATGACGTTTACCGTACATCGAGGCGAAATCTTCACGATTGTCGGGGGAAATGGAGTCGGCAAGTCTTCGTTACTAAGGTTACTCGCCGGACTGCATAAGCCGTATGCAGGTAAAGTAAGGATAGATGACGTCGCACCAGGCAAGTGGAAAGGGAATATCGTCTTATTGCCGCAAAACGCACAAGCATTATTCATGTACTCAACAGTGAAAGAAGAGCTAATTCATGCGGTTCCTATGCAAAAAATGCCGAAAGAACAGAGGGAAACGACGGTGTCGAGTATGATGAAACAGTTACATATCGAACATCTTTCGGAAAGAAATCCATTTGACTTAAGTGGCGGAGAGCAGCAGAAGGCCGCGCTTGCAAAATTATTGCTGCTTAAACCGGATATATTATTGCTGGATGAGCCGACTAAAGGAATGGACGTCATGTCGAAAAAAGAAGTGACGGAGTGGATTCGAACGCTTCAAAAACAGAATATCACGACGATTATCGTGACGCATGATATTGAATTTGCAGCTGAAGTATCTACACGTGTTGGCATGCTGTTCGATCAATCACTCATCGCGATCAATCATCCGAAAACCTTTTTCACGTCCAACCGCTTTTACACAACCGCCGCTAGCAAAATCGCACGCGGATTATTCCCATATGCCATCACAGCCGAAGACATCGTAGACGCAGTGAACTTGAACAACAGGAGGAACTAAACAATGAGCAATCCATCAACACATGTACTCAATGAAATGAAAAAGGTAATGAACGGTAAAGACGATGTCATCCAAAACGTGTGGATGACGTTCCTAGCCGGCGGGCATGTATTGCTAGAAGATTTACCGGGAGTCGGGAAAACGACACTCGCGAAAGCATTCAGCCGAGTTGTCGGTCTTGATTCGAACCGCATCCAATTCACACCGGACGTCGTCGCCTCTGACGTCATCGGATTCACGATGTTCGACAAAGAGAAAAACGAATTCGTCTTTAAAGAAGGCGCGGTCATGTGCAACTTATTGCTCGGCGATGAAATTAACCGGACGTCTTCGAGAACGCAAGCAGCGCTCTTAGAAGCGATGCAAGAGAAACAAGTGACAGTGGACGGTGTGACCTATCCGCTGCCGAAACCGTTTCACGTCATTGCGACGCAAAACCCGTACGGTACAATCGGTACACAACCACTACCGAGTGCGCAAATCGACCGTTTCATGACGAAATTGAGCGTAGGGTATCCAGATTTTGAAGACCAGGTAGAAATGCTGAGAAATCGTCAGCAGGCGGATCCATTATCATCACTGACACAAATTATTACGAAAAACGAATTGCTCGCGCTACAACATCAAGTACAGAACCTATTCATTGACGATGAAATCTTGCGCTACGTCACGGCACTAACCGAGAAAACGAGAAATCATTCGTCGATCCATCAAGGAATCAGCCCGCGTGGCGCACTCGCACTTTGCCAGATGGCGAAAGCACATGCCTTCTTACAACAACGCGATTACGTCATTCCGGAAGATGTCCAGGCTGTGTGGTTGCCGACGAGCCGACACCGCATCGTCATGTCAGGCGTACTAGGTACTGAACATGAGCAGGATACGCTACTTGAAAAAATACTGCACAGTGTTGCCACGCCCGACCAAGCAATGCTTGCGACATTTTAATGGCTGATCGTATGATAGGGACACTACTCATTAGCGTCGTGTGGCTGCTGTTTACGCTCGCGTTTTTCATCTTCACGACGACGCATTTCGCTCTATTATTCGCAGTCGGTTCGCTTATTGTCTGGCTGTGGCTCGTGTTGAGCGTCTATCAAGTCAAAGGGAAAATTCAATGCGAAATTATCACGGCGAATGAAATTTATAAAAATGAACAAATGAGTTATCAACTGCGCGTACAAAATACGAGTCGCATACCCGTTACACACCTACAAATACATCTCGTCACCGAGCATCTATTTACAGGCAGACAAGAGAGTCATCAGCACGACTTGTCCATCCGATCGAAAAGTACGGAAGAATTTTCGTTCGTGTTGCCGCGGAACTATATGGGGCAAGTGAATATACGAATCACACAACTGACGATCAAAGACCATTTCACGTTCTTCCGTTCGATGCAGAAAATGGATACGCAATCCACACTATTGATCATGCCGAATCCGTATTTACTAAAACTTCAACACATCGAGCAAAATCAACATGTGCTACAAACGCCGGGCATGATTCCGACGAAGAAAATCGCTGGCGAAGAGCTGGTGGAATTGTCGATGTACAAACCGGGCGACTCGGTCAAACAAATTCACTGGAAACTATCAAGTAAAGTCGATGATTTGCTCGTCAAACAGTATGAAACGCTGACAGGGAATGCTGTTATGATGACGATCGATTTTACAACGTTCACCAATCGGGTGACACTCTATGACGAATTCATTGAGACGTTTTCCGCTCTGCTTTATTCCTATGTCGCAGGCGATCACGAAGTCCAACTTCTAGTGGATCATTCGACAGCTGAGCAGTTGACGATCGACAATGAACGGGATGCAGCGAACGCTATAAAAGAAGTGTTGACGAGAAGTGTCGCGCAAGTTTCGATGTCGGACGAACAGTGGAAAAAGCTCAGACGAACCTCTCCAAACTGTATCGTAATGACGACCAATAGTGCGCGTAGTACCGACTACCAGACCGTCGTGATCTCGGATAAGAAGGAGGGATCCGTCGCATGAAATGGCTGGATGGAGTAGTTGCGTATAGTGTCCTTGTATCGGCGTTCCTCGTAGTTCGTTCGATGCTGTTTCCTGAGATGAGTAGCGTACCCGCGCTCATACTCGTCTTGCTGTGGATGGTCGCGCGTATACTGTGGAAACAGCGTGGCGGCGACATCGTTTTGATTGCGAGCGTCGTTTTTAGTTTGATTTTCCTATCAACGTACATAGACGACGTGAAACGAACGATCAACGCGTTGTTCATCGCACTCTCAGAACACAAACATATTTATATAGATCTATTATCCGTCAATGAAACGACTTCGTGGCTAAACGGCATGATCCTCGGTCAAATCGCTTTGCTGATCGGCAGTGCCATGTATTATGCCATCGCGAATCAAAAACGTTGGATTCCTGTTGCGCTCGCTATCGTGATTTGGTCGATACAAATACTTCTCGGCACATCACCCGCATTAATCCTTGATATTCTATTTTTTACGGTGCTGATTCTTACATTGCTGTATATGAATCAACGACCAGTACGCTGGTGGAAACGGATGGCGGTCGTGCCCATTTCATTGGTCGTGCTAATGTTCGTCTACACGGCGATGAATCCAAACGGTAATGAAGAGTTTACAGGCAGTTTGAAAATGGAAGATACTGTACGTTATCAAGGCGAAAAGTGGCGTTATTTTAAAGGTGAAGAGCCCGTGTTGACAGCCGGAAACTTCCATCGACTTTCCACGTTTACACCGGGCGATTATACCGCGCTAAAAGTCGCAATGGAAAATCCGAGTCCACTGTATTTAAAAGGATTCGTCGGTTCGACTTACACGCCTAGTGGCTGGAAGGAAATCGATGGAGAAGCATATATGGAAGAGAAGTCACTGCTTGAAGCATTACAAAAGGAAGATTTCACCGGAGCGAAACAACTGAGCTTGGCAGCAGAAAGTAGTTTGCCGGATGAATATGCAGAGGCGAAACTCGTCATTCAAAACGTAGCTGCATCCAGTCGATATATTTATGCACCGTATGAATTAGCAGACATAGATGGCAATCTTATCCGTTCCAAACAAGCCGACGCGCTGCAGGCGACAGGGGTTTTCGGCAGACGTACAGTGGAAATGAACTATATGCTGACGCCGTACACCGATTATCCGCAAATCGCGAATGCAGTATACGCGACAAAAGACACCGACTATTTACGTCGTGAAAGTCATTATAACCAATATGTCTACAACAACTATTTCGCGGTGCCGCAGGACAGTTTGAACGTCTTGCGCAATCATATGGACGAAAGCATACTCGATGTAGAAACGCGTTTACCGTACGAACAAACGATCCAGGAGGTGGAACGTTTCCTTGCACAGTCGATGCGTTATAACGAACATGCCGAACCGATAAAAGATCAGGATTTCGTAACGGGAATTTTGGAAGAGTCGAAAGAAGGCTATTCCGTTCACTATGCGACAGTTGCTACATTGGCATTCAGAATGCTCGGCACGCCTGCGCGTTATGCGGAAGGCTATATCGTCGGACTAGATGACGTGAAAGATGTACAGTCATTCAGTGAAATCAACATCAGCGAGAAAAATGCCCATGCGTGGACAGAAATCTATATCGACATGGTCGGCTGGGTGCCGATTGAAGTGACACCGGGCTATGCTGAGAAAATGCCTGCGATTAATAAACAAGACTATCCAGCACCGGGCGGTTCCGATTCACTGGACGAAAATGGCGGAAGCACGGCTGAACCTGAATCGAATGACACGACAGAAGTGCAGGATGATCAAGACAAGCCGGAAGACACGCAACAAGTGAATCCAAACACGGTTTTGTGGTTCTGGTTGAATCTGATCAGCGTAGTGATTATGTTAATCCTGTTCGTGCTGTACGTCTTGAGAAAAAGAAAACGTCAACAAAAACTCCAAGTAAAAGATCATCGATTAGCCGTTGTACACCATGTTCAGTACATGGTGCAGATGCTAGAAAAAGAACAAGTCGTGGCGAAGCGGCCTTCATTCGAAACGCTACCTGAAGCAGTTGGCAAAATCGATCCGCAACTTCGACAAGACTTCGAGGATGGGTTGAAAATCTATCAAAAAGCTAAGTATAGTCCGCATGGCGTGACTCATGAGGAACGCGCAAAGGTAGAGAAGTTATTTGCTCATGTTCATACTGCGGTGAAGGAATCGAAAAAAGGATTAAAGAAGTTACGATTTATCGTACGTCATCAATAAATAGGGAATTTGAGTAAAGCATCGCATACCGCGGTGCTTTTCTTTTTTTATAACGGAGCGAGGAGTAACGGGAAGAACGAGAATGAATCTTAAAAAAATGAAACATCTCTTACATAGTGGAAGTATATATATAAATAACAACGAACATATTATGGGTAAAAGTATGCTGACCGATTTCTCGATAGAATTACATAATTAAGTCATCTAGGAGGAATGAACATACATATACGGGAAATCCATCCGCTATCAACCGACAATAAGAAATGGAATGCCATTCAAATCTGTTTAAATGAAAAGATAAGGTTGGTAAATAGATTGACTGCTACTGATATCAAGTTCATTGCGGGTGTGGATGTAGCTTACTGGGAGGATGAAGGAATTGAATGGGGTGTTTGTAGCATAATCGTCATGGACTATGCGACAAAGGCGGTTATTGAAGAAACACATAGCACCGGAATTGTCGAAGTCCCTTATGTACCAGGATATTTGGCATTTCGGGAACTTCCCCTAGTTATTGAAACGGCCAAAAAGCTTATACATACGCCAGATCTATTTATGTTTGATGGTAATGGCTATTTGCATCCGAGGCATATGGGAATCGCGACTCATGCTTCTTTCTTTCTAAATAAACCAACTATCGGCATCGCCAAAAGTTACTTGAAAATAGCCGATGCAGAATTTGACATGCCTGAAAATAGGGCGGGCTCGTATGTAGAGATAGTCATAAATAGGGAGATATACGGCAGAGTTTTACGAACACATCAAGATGTAAAACCTATATTTGTTTCATGTGGGAACTATATAGACTTACCAACAGCAACTACTATTACTAAGGAATTAATAAATAGTGAAAGTCGATTACCCATACCGGTTAGACTGGCAGATTTGGCAACAAAGAGAAATAGAAGACAGCTTAGGAATAATAAATGAGATACTTTTATTAAATGAAAGAATCAATTTCATAACTCCAACTCCATGTAAAAAGACGAATATCATACAATCTTAGCAGTTTCGGCGAATCACGCTGTAACATAAGAAAAAGCCATCCACTCCAAAAACGGAGAGAATGACTTTCCTTTATACATCACAAAACTACGTATTACAGTTTTGCCCAACGTTCCTCTAACCAACTCATAAATTCTACACCTTTGTCGCCTTCATACGCATCAAAGACATCTACACGCATACGTTTTAATTTATCCGCAAAGTCTGCCACAGTATGGTCCTTCGGCAAGCTCTTTTTTACGCGAAGGAAGATTTTGTCTGTGTTTTTGATAATATCAAAACGTGCAGGTGATGGCTTCTCTACGTCCTCGCCAAATGCCACAAGTGCTTCATAGGCTGCTACTTGCACCTGGTGGACAGTATCATGCTGCATACGATTTTTTAATAAATCTATGACTTTGTCATGTTGATAATCCGATAATATGTTGACTGCTTCCAAACGCTCTCGCCAGCTAGACGTATAATTGGCCTGTTTCTTTAATGTTTCATACTGCTCAGGTAATGCTGTTTCAAACTGTTTCAAGTAAGTGCACCTCTTTTTTTTACTAAAGGAAGAATGGATTCTTCTCCTGCTGTTCTTATTATACGTTGTCTGGGTGGAAATAGCGATGGATTGCTGGTTAGGTTGTATAGGGGGAAGGGAAACAGACTACATTAAGGTGAATTGCATTGCGCCGACTTTTCTAGGAGATGGGTTCGACTCCCGCCGTCTCCATAGTTTAATTTCATGGAGTTTCATTGAACGTCATAAACCTTGTATTATCAAGGTTTGTGGCGTTTTTTTATGTCATACGATTTCATTGGATTTCAACGAAATATAGTCAAAACATAGTCAATCCATAGTCAAAACCATAGTCAAAAACAGGACCGAAACATCGATGAAATCAGGCTTTGTGAAATTGAATGATCAACGGAAATTCATCAAACCATAGTCAAAAGTCGAATTTAGTTTGAAAGGTAGTTATTGAACTTTTCAATCGTGCTTGCTTTTGCTTTTTTCGTAACGTGAGCATAAACATCTAACGTTGTTTTCACGTCTTTATGTCCTAAACGAACCTGTACTTCTTTAATCGTCGCACCCGCCTCAAATAGCAAAGAACAATGGGTATGACGTAAACCATGGGTTGTAATAGGTTCAAGCTGATACTTATCTAAAACACGTTTAAGCCATTGATATGTTTTATTGGGTTCGTGTAATTCATTTTCTGTATTTGGAAATACAAGTTGATTTTTTTTCAACGTGTTAAAACCGCGTTCTAAATATTTTTTTGCTTGTTCCTTCTTCCAACTCTTTAAGAGTATCATCGTCGTATCGTCCATCTTTATGGTGCGTGGTAATCCGTTTTTAGTTGGTCCAAGGTAAAGACCTTGCTCACCACGTGCAACGGCTTTATTAATGCGTATTTCGTTGTTCACGAAGTCGATGTCCCGCCACATCAATCCAAAGCCCTCGCTCTTACGCATACCGGAAAACGAGAGTAAATGGAAGAAAGCATATCGTCGTAAATTATTTTCCCTTTTAAAGCAATTCAGCAACTCGATCAATTGTTCGCGCGTATAAAAGTTTTCCTCTTCGTCTTCCTCAAGAGAGATTCTTTTCTTCAGGATTGGGATTTCAACCAGGTCAAAAGGATTTTTATCAATCAAACCCCGGCTTATAGCAAATGTAATAACCATCGCTGCATACGCTTTAACCATATTAAATCTTTTTAACTTCTTGGCCCATTGATCCACGTGTTTTTGACACACAACCACATCAATCTTGTTAATTTTATATTCGCCCATTGCCGGTAAAATATGATTTTTAAAAATACGAGAAGTTTTTAAAAATGTACTGTCTTGGACTGTGTTTTCATAATGATCAATCCAAATGTGATAAATATCTTCGTACGTTTCTACAGCTTGTTTTTTATACGTTCCATTGTTCACCTGTACTCTTAATTCGGTTAACGCATCCTGGGCTTCTTTCTTCGTTTTAAAGCCACGTCGTGTTGTTGTCATCTCTTTTCCCGTTAACGGATCTACACCCATATAGAGTCTAAACATATAGCGGGTCTCATTGTTTTTAAGTGTATAGCTTTTAATAATTGTGTTATTACTCATCTGTATATCCTCCCGACGCTTACGGAGACAAGAGGATGTAGCGATACCGCCACATGTCCATTCTATACAACTATAGCTGTCTTAACAAATCGGAGAAAGAGGGAATGGATCATTGCTTTCAAAATAAATCTTGATGAACAACTTTCAGTTGGAATTTTGAATAATTTTTCAGAGATCTAAATTTATTGTGTTAAGATACAGATAAGTATTCAACAAACGGGCCCGATTATTGAACAGCACTTTATATTGAAATTTAGGTAGTTTGTGAAGAAACGTACTTTAATTAGATAAGGGAAAGTTTTATTAAGGAGATATAAATATATTATATAAATAATAATAAATAAATAACTAGTTAGGCTATTTTAGTGAAAAACAGTGCATATTTCAGGGGCATATGGAAAAATTCGATAATCAAACAAATAGGAGAAGTAGATCAATGGAGAGGAAAAATGGACTATATAGCGAGTTGCAAAATGAGTTCAATGGAAAATCAATTTATGAACTAGAAAAAGATAAAGTCACAGTTGTTAGTAGATAATATGATAATGAGTACATCAAATATAAGAGATAAAAGATTTATACTAAGGTCAACCTTTCTAACATGGTCAAAATTCTTAAATGAAAATATACCAAATACACAAGAATCTTAGATAACAAAAGCTATTCAATTCTTAATTAAAGAGAAACAAGTTCCTCGGAATTTAACTATTGACAAGATATTTTTCGACAAACTAAAAAATAGAAAAATAGAATTGGAAAGAATACAGTATGTTTCAGGTATGATAAATGAAATCTTTGAACTAGAAGATGGGATATTAAATGTAAAAGGTCGGGCGGAAGCCTTACTTAAATTGATTGAATCCTGAGAAAAGATTGAATGAATTTAAAGTGAATACAAAACAGCATTCAAACTGTATTAAGAACCAAGCTTCTTTACTATATCATTTGGTAGTGGCGTAATCAAAGTATGCATTATGAGGAAGGTAATTATGGAGTTATTAAAAGAAGAAGTACATTCAATTTGGGACACTGAAAAGGAAAATATTTTTGCTGAGATAGCTGAAGGGACCTTTGAGGATTTAAGTAATTTGGAATTGGGTACACCACTTTACCAAGAATGGTGGAAACTTATCGATGAAAATGGAAGAATATTAGGCTATGGTTGGGTAAGCTATAGAAATGATGATTTTGAGATTTCATTGGTCGTTGATACGAAACATCAAGGGGTTGGATTAGGCTCATTTATTATGGATAAATTAGAAGCTATTGCAGTGGAGAAAGGCTTCAATGAAATCGTAGCCATTGTAAAAAATACTAATCCAAATTCCGAAGTAATGATAAAATGGCTATTCAAAAAAGGTTATGTTCCTTATTGGCTAGGGTTTGAAGGACTCGAACCGAAAAGCCAGGAATTTGCCATTAGCGGGGTTAAAAAGTCCGATATTAGACTAATCAAAAAGTTATGAGCCGGAGCATATTGAAATAAGGGGGTCAACCATGGGTCAACGTTGACAGAGTGGAAGTTTATATAGACTTATTTATAAAGAAGGAACCCATCTTGCACCATCCAAGGATACAGAAGGGGCATTTCGTGGTTCCCTTTTGGATAACGAAACAAATCGGATTGCAGGCCAAGCTGAGTGGGTTAAAGTCGATGAAAGCGAATATAGAAAATGATGCCCCCTATGATTACCAAGACCCCCGCCAGAAGAAAGAGTTATCTCCCGTAGCGCAGGAACATGCGCAGTTGGTAGGTATAAAGTAGTTTATGGAGGAATAATCTATGATTGAGACACAAGCAAAATACCATCATCTTGTTCCACAAACATACATGTCGGCATGGATGCATGGAAATGGGACGCTTAATGTGGAATTTCTTGATGCCCCTGGTGATATTGTCAAACGTAATAAAGAGAGAATTGCAGGAATAACAGATTTTCATTCAATAAAGGCTGGAATGCCTTTATGCACAGAAATTGATGCGAATATAATTTTTGAGCCGGTTTCATCGTATACTGTTGAATATAAAGGTAATATCCTTCAATCATCTCTTGATATGAATAGATACTATTATGATTTCGAAAATTGGATCGTTAAGCGAGTAGATGGTAGTCTTGTAAGTAAAAAAAGTATAAAGCGAGAAATTGAAAAAAAAAAAATTAAAGATATTGAGACTAATTGGTCTACTAAGTACGAAAATAACTGGGCTTCAGAAGTTACGAAGATTGAAGCAGCTGTGTTGCATGCTCCAAATGGTAGTATCCCTATGTTTGACCTAGAGTATCTAATGAAGTTTTTTACTGCTCTGGACTGGAGAGGCTTTAGGTCAAATCATTATTTTGAAGAAATGTATAAAACTTTAACAAGCGGTTTGCTAGATGACATTGAAATACCGGTAGATGAAAGAATCTTGCCGTCACTAAAAACTGCAGCATATGAAATTCGGTACAATTTATTATTGCAATTTTATCGGCAGTATCTGAGTGACTCTGGCGTGATTTTTAAAGATGTAATGGCAAATTTACAGCATACAAATTTTCATTTTCTGATAGCAGACGGTCCTACAAAATTTATTACGAGTGACAGTCCTGCATTCATGCATAGAAGAGATGATAAGAAATTGGTTGGCCTACTTCCGATAACCCCCAGAATATTAATGGCAAAGGGTAAACGTACAGAAGAAGATGGCTTATACTACGTGACGCATATCACTGATGAAGCGGTAAAAAGGTATAATGATGTTATTCGCTCTAATGCAGAGGAGTTTATAATCCATCAATGAGTAGTGGAACTATTATCTATTACGACTAAATCGATATACATGTTCAAGTACTGAAAAAGGTTGATATGTTCTCGATTACGAAGCCATCAATAATGAAATGAATGGCCGCCTCGTGGATGTTTCATACAGATAGGTTAAAAGAGAAGGAAGCAATCCAATAAGAGGATTTATAATAAATGAGTTTGTAAATAAATGTACCTAGCGAAAGGGTGCTTTTATTGAATAACGAACTTCGGCGCGATTGTGGAAGTGAATAACGATGAACAATATTAAAATAGCCCAGAGTTGTGTGTACTCTGAGCTATTTACTGTTTTATGGAGGGATACCATACCCCACGGTTGATGTCATTCCGAGTATACGATTTTAGCGGAACTCATTAATACATAGTCAATTTGCTAAATAGTTATCGAATTTTTTAATGGTTCCAGCCTTTGCTTTTTTTGTCACATGGGCATATACATCTAACGTTGTTTTCACATCTTTATGGCCAAGGCGAACTTGTACTTCTTTAATAGTTGCTCCTGCTTCAAATAATAAAGAACAATGTGTATGACGTAAACCATGGGTTGTAATGTGATCAAGATTATATTTATCTAGAATGTTTTTAAGCCATGGGCATGTTTTATTTGGATCTTGTAACTCATTTTTCGTATTTGGAAAGACGTATTGATTTTGTTTACGTGTATTAAAGCCAAGTTTTAAATAGGTTACTGCTTGCTCCTTTTTCCACTTCTTCAAGAGTCGAATAGTCTTTTTATCCAGCTCAATCGTGCGGGGTAAGCCGTTTTTGGTTGGACCTAAGTAAAGTCCTTCTATGCCGCGTGCAATGGCTTTATTGATACGTATCTCGCTAGTTGCAAAGTTAATATCCTTCCACATAAGTGCTAACGCTTCACTCTTACGCATACCAGAACACACAAGTAAGTTAAAGAAAACATAGAGTCGTAAATCCTCTTCTTGTTTAAGTGAATCTAGGAACTCGATAAGTTGTTCTCTTGTATAGAAGTTCTCAACAGGTTCTTCGTCAAATGAAATTCTTTTTTTGTCGATTGGAATCTCAACAAGTTCGAATGGATTTACATTGATGTTAATATAACCTCGGATCATAGCAAACGTAATAACCTTTGCAGCATATGATTTAACCATCTTGAACCCCTTTAGTACCTCAGCCCATTGCTCGACGTGTTTCTGACATATTGCAACGTCGATTTTATCAATTTTGTAATGACCCATTGCGGGTAAAATATGATTCTTAAATAAACGGGATGTTTTTAAAAAAGTACTATCTTGAACCGTTTTTTCATAACTCTTAATCCAAATAAGGTAAATATCGTTGTATGTTTCTGCCGTCTGTTTTCTAAAAGTTCCATTACGAAGTTCAAACTTTATTCGATCATATGCTAGCTGTGCCTGTTTTCTTGTTCTAAACGAACGCCGAGTTGTGTTTTTTTGTTTTCCGGTGAGCGGATCCGTGCCAAGGCTGATACGGAACATATAGCGAGTATCGCCATTCTTTAATTTATAAGGTTTAATAGGTGTTTGTTTACTCATTCCAACTTTCTCCTTTATTAAAAACTATTTTCAATCAAAAAGTTATCAATTTCCGTTTTTGAAATACGCTTAACCCCATCGATCTCGGCAACTTTCAATCCCATTAGGCGGAACTTCATAAGTGTGTTATATGAAACGCCGGCATAGGCTGCTCCTTCTTTGAGCGTCATCCACTCTTTATTAGCCGATAATTTTTTTTCAAAGTCTTTCTTCAAATTGTTTAACCCTTGAACTATTTCTTTTAAATCTTCAATGTGCATTTTTATTCTCCTTATTGTTGTAGTTCTAGTAAAAATGATGTTTATCTAAAGGTGAAAACATTGTAGTCGTGGAATTTTAATATTTTAAGAGTAAATACGATTTATTTTTAAGAAGGAAGCCATTAATAGAATGCGGGTACGGCTATCCTGTGAAAAGTATGGTCTGAGTACGGTATTTTTGTAAAAGGGTTGGTCGTAGGAACGGGATTTTGTAAAAAGTATGGACTGGGTGCGGCTTTTATGTAAAAGGTAGGATCACTAGTACGGGGATTATGTAAAAATACTCTGCGGATTATATGGCGCTGGTACAGTATTTGTGTAAAACACTTGAACTTTCAACATTATAAAAAGATGATTTCAAAGCCTTTTTTAGAGGAGAAATACACAATGCTATTCAGTACTTCTTGAAATGAATAAGCCCTGAATAGTTTTAAACACAGCTGTATTAAAATAACAGTAATTTTTAAGGTGTATGAAAAATCAGACGTTCAGGAATGGTACAATGTAAAAAGGAGTGATTTTATGAAAAAGGTCTTAGTAAATAAAGTTCGTTGCAAAAAGTGCAATGATGTCATTGAATCAACACATAGCTATGATTTTAAGAGATGTAGCTGCGGAGCTATATTCATTGATGGAGGAACGGATTACCAGCGTTTTGGCTGGGGGATGATTCAGGATGAAGGGGGAGAACTAGAAGACTATATTGATTTTAGCTATTCGGTTTATAAGGATTGAAGAATAAAGAGGAAAAACGATATAGCTGTGTTGTCAGAGTAAAATGAGTTAATTCAATTTTATTTAAACGATGTAAGTCTTAATATTAATGCTTCCGAAAAAGAAGTTGAAAACAGAGGTCTTATGACTCGTAAAACATAAATAGTGTAGCAGTTGGACTATCTATATAATTCCAGGCAGAATTTCAAATTAATTAAAGGGGAATCGAGCCAATGTATTTATCTGAACTTAGAATATGGAATTTTAGGAAATATGGACTAAAGGAAAAGGATAATGAAATATGTCCTGGTCTTACATTGCAATTTAATAAGGGCTTTAATTTATTGGTCGGAGAAAATGATTCAGGGAAAACTGCAATAGTTGATGCTATTAAATACACGCTACTTACTCAGAGCTATGATTATATTAGGCTTGAGCAAGAAGACTTCCATTTGCCTCAAGGGCTTGATGAGAGTGAAAGGGCTTCGGAAATGCGGATTGAGTGTGTTTTCAGAGGATTTACCAATGATGAAGCAAAGAATTTCTTGGAATGGTTGGGAATGGAGAAGATTGATGATGAGTTTCAATACTTACTTAAAGTCTTCTTAGTTGCAAAAAGAAAAGGGAGAAATATTTTTTATGATATAAAAGCTGGACCTGACAAAGAAGGTAAATTGTTGAGTGGAGAAGCGAGAAATTTACTGCGATCAACATACCTAACTCCATTACGTGATGCGGAGAGAGAATTAGCCCCCCGTCGAAACTCTAGGTTATCACAAATCTTAGACAGCCATGAATCGTTTAAGGATAGAGAAGAAGACCATTATCTTTTCGAAGTAATGGAAAAAGCTAATTTAAGGATTAAAAAATATTTTGAAGGTCGAAATGAACATGAAGAATCTTTAGAAGACTTGCAAGGTGAAAAACTGCTAAAAGAAATCAATCAATACCTGGGAGAATTTTCGGGTGTGAAAAATAACTTAAACTCCAATTTCTCAATTTCAGATATGAAGTTAAAAACCATCCTTGAAAAATTGAGTTTGAATTTATTGTCTACAAAAGCGGGTTTAGGTTCCCATAATTTGTTGTTTATAGCGGTGGAGCTTTTGCTATTAAAAAGAGAAGGTTATTCAGGTCTCAAACTGGCTTTAGTGGAGGAGATTGAGGCACATATACATACACAGGCACAAATTAGATTGGTTGAATTTCTACAAAAAGAAGCAACTACATCAAACATACAATTAATTCTTACGACTCATAGTCCAGTATTGGCGTCAAAAATAAGTTTAAGTAATTTAATTGTATGTAAAAACGAAAATGCCCTACCAATGGGACCATTTCATACTGAGCTGGAACTAGGAGACTATCTTTTCTTGGAAAGATTTTTAGATTCTACAAAGGCTAATTTGTTTTTTGCAGAAGGTGTAATTTTAGTAGAAGGTGATGCTGAAAATCTTCTTATCCCCACTATAGCCCAAATAATAGACAAACCACTATCCAAGTATGGTGTTTCAATAGTTAACGTCGGTAACACAGCATTCCTTCGCTATTCAAGAGTATTTAAAAGGAGAAATCTGGGAGAAGGTATTTTAGATATTCCAGTTTCGTGTATAACGGACAATGACATCAAACCAGATATATATAAATCAGTTGAAAAAGATACCGAAACAAAGTCTGATTTGAATAGGATAAAGACAATTGACCAAAGGAGGAAAGAAAAAGAGGAAAGGATTCAAGGTCAGTTCGTAAAATTATTTATCTCCCCAGAGTGGACTCTTGAATACGATATCGCATTAGGAGGTTTGCAGAAAGAATTATTTACAGCAGTTCTACAAGCCGAGAAAATACAAAATAGTAATAGGTATGGATTAACAGAGAAAAAGATAAACGAAGTTGATCAAACAATTGAAAAACAATATGAAGAATGGACAATGAAAGGGACTTCCACTGAGGAAAAAGCATTCTATATTTATCATGACTTAATGCTTGAAAAAGGTATTTCAAAAGCTATTACTGCTCAGTGTTTAGCTGGGATTTTAAAAAATGCAGATAAAAATGAAATTCAGTCACGTATTTTAGGAGATAAGTATTTAGAGTACTTGGTCAATGCAATATCTTATGTAACAGTTGGGGCAGATAAAGATGATTAAAATAACTCAAGAAGATATACAGTATGCAGAAAGTTTATTGTTACCAAAAGGAAAAACATTCAATGAAGAAAGAAGAAATATTATAACGTGCTTAGAAACGAAGGATATTAAGGCTTGCCCAGGAAGCGGAAAAACAACAACATTATTAGCTAAGTTAGCGATAATTTCTAAAAAATTACCTCTTATTCATAATAGTGGTGTATGTGTTTTAACACATACAAACGTGGCAATCAATGAAATTAAGACAAAGCTCGGAGTGCATGGTTCAAAGCTTTTTAGTTACCCGAACAACTGTAGTACAATCCAGTCATTTGTAAATCAATATTTGGCTATACCTGCATATATAAATTTATATGAAAAACGTCCAGTTAGAATTGATGACGAGATTTATAATGAAACAATCTTAAAGGAATATTATAGCACTGTGCCTAGAAGAATTCGTTTCGGAGTTGAGAAAAGAGACCTTGATATCATCTATAAAATGAGGTTTAGCTTGGAGAATGGTGATTTGATTAATGGGATATACGGTAACTTGATTTACAAAAACAAAGAAACGGATACTTACAAATCTTTGCTCCAATTAAAACTGAAAATGCTTCGTCTTGGGGTCTTATGCTATGATGATGCTTATTTTCTGGCAAATATTTATTTGAAAAGATATCCTCAAATAAAAAAGGTTTTTTCAAAAAGGTTTTCGTATGTATTTATCGATGAAATGCAAGACACAATGAAACATCAAAATGATTTATTGACTAAGCTGTTCGATGAATCAGTAGTATTACAAAGAATCGGTGATCAGAATCAGTCTATTTATGATAATCATAATGCGGATGGTGCATGGAACATAAAAGAGGATTCCTTATCTATTTCTGATAGCAAACGTTTTTCACAGTCGATAGCTAATATTGTAAAAAATATCTGTGTCGCTCCTCAAGAATTGGAGGGGAATCCAAATATCAAGAACATTAAACCTACACTTATCGTTTTTAATAGAGAAGAAATAGACAGAGTTATCCCTTGCTTCGGGGATATGATTATTAGAAATGGATTACATAAAGAGGAAAAGACTATTTTTAAAGCAATTGGTTGGGTTACAAATACTCACCCACAGCATAACACTCTTTTAGACTATTGGAAGAATTTTAATAGAGGTATTAAACAAAGAATCGACTTCAATCATTTAAATTCCTATTTAACGTCCATTTCTACTGAAGATATAAATCAAAAAGGAGCCGCTTTATATAAACAATCTATTATTCGGGGGATATTGAAAGCTTTGAGATTAGTGGGAGAACGGGATGAGCAGAGTAGGTTTTTTACTGAAAAAACATTGCTCGACTTTTTGGAAAGGGAGCATAAAGAAACCTATGAAGAGTTGTTATCCAAACTAGCAAAATGGTGTTTATCTATTCAAAATGGCAAGGATGTATTTAAAGAGGTAAAAGAGTTTATTGAGCTAAACCTAAAAGAAGTATTTAATTGGAGTAGTACTAGCGAGTTGGTTGAATTTTTTGATATGGAATCAGAGAAACAAGAAATATCTACTCCTTTAAATCACAATACTTATACCTATAAAGAAATGGCAACAAATGTAAATATAGAATTAGATAGTATACATGGGGTGAAAGGGGAAACTCATACTGCTACACTTTATCTTGAAACTTTCTATTATAAATACGATGTAGCTAGGATATTAAATTATTTCAAAGGGATCCATGAACCTACAAATCAGAAGCGCACTTTACAAAACTTAAAGATGGCTTATGTTGGTCTAACAAGGCCTACACATTTGCTATGCGTTGCAGTACATCAGGAAACAATTACAGGCCATGAAGAAGATTTAAAAAAGGCTGGATGGAATATTGAATATGTAACAAAGTCAAGTGGATAAGGAATCAACGAGAACTGTCCTGAGTGCGAAAATAGCTATTATCGCACTCTTTATTTTCTTGAAAAACAATCAATAAGATAGATTGCTGCGGCGATTTTTTCTTGTTCGATAACTGTTAGATAATCAGTGGTGTTAAATTGATATGATAATTTGGTGGAGGGGTGTTAATGAATAGATGGTCCATTTCTACTTATCAGATATACTAAAACGAAGTAAATATAACTTGAATAGAACATTACTTATCCGTCATTCGTTGAAACATCAACGATTTATTAACGCATATCGTGATGGCTTTATACGCGAATATACGCAAAAACAATCACCTCATTTTTTTGATGGGTTCGATAAAGTGATTGTCTTTGCTGCGGATGAAGGTACTACAGCGAAGTATTTAAAATCGTATGAATTAAGACATGGTGAGATGCCGTCTATTTCACCAGATTGTTCACCATTTTTGCTAGAGCCGTATAAAGATGAAATTATGCATCCTTTATTCGAAATCGTTGAAGATCCATTAAAGCAATACGAAAATAAATTATTTATTGAATGGGGCAAGGCGGCTGTGAAATGGTATCAAAAAGGAATAAATGAAAAAATCATAACACAGCTAGTGAACACAAGTCAGTTTGTCTTTCCAGGCTACGAAAATGTCATATTAACGTATAACGAGCTGAAACAAATTATCGATGACCGTTCAACGTATGCGGATTAGCACATCGCCCTTAGCTCCATCAATGCGGTTTATCTAATCACGGATTGCTCTAGCGGAAAAAATTATATTGGCTCCTCATACAATAAAAACGGTTTACTTGGCCGTTGGGCGGAGTACGCGGCAACCATACATGGAGGTAATGAAGTATTTAAGCAGCTACTTGTACAAGATTCTAGTGTGCATTTACATTTTCAGTATACAATTTTAAAGGTACTACCGAAAGATATTACAGCAATAGAGGCAGTTGAGGTTGAAAATTTATTTAAACGAAAGTTGCAAACAATTCAGTTCGGATATAACCATAATTAAAGAAAAGAATGTGTAAGTGATTTATGAAGAAAATAAGGATTGGTTAAGATTATGAATAAGTAAAAAAGGGGATTTTTGTGTTAATAACGGGTTCGGTTGACGGGGAGAAAAATGCTATGGATAGTTGCAATGTCATGTTGATCGGCATATATTTTAACAGCAAATCAACAATATAAATAGCAAATAAAAACGCTCAGATCTGAGCGTTTTTTGAGCCACTGAATGCGGATAATAGAGCCAGTAAAAGCGGAAGCGAAAGCCACCAATCGGCTGAAGTGGTTGAAACAGCCCTAGAAACGAGGTTTCTAGGGCTGTTTGCGGTTCTTATCAAAGTAGTGAAGGATCTATTTCATCGTCTATAACGCGAATAGCCCATAACACTAGTTCATCCATATCTATTTCTTCTTCCACTACACCGATACAACGAGTTAGTAAACCAATTTCCACTTTTTCCATAACTTCATCTGGCAGATATCTGTGAAAAAAATAGGTAGCGATGCTATTTTCTACTTCCTCCGGAATCATACTCTAACCCCCAAACCATGACGTTCTCTCATCGAGATTTCCCCATCAACCAGAATTTTTAGTAATCATGCACAATGCGGTCGAGAATTGCGTCTGCTATCTGCGCCTGTCCTAACTTAGAGTGCCATCCCTCAAGTGAGAACTGAGAACAGAATATCGTGGATGTACGCTTTAATCTTGATTCGATGATTTCTAAGACGTGAAGGGCCTGCTCTTCAGAAAGCTCTGTCAGTAACCATTCATCCAAAATCAAGAGATCAATTTTCTTGTATTTTTGAATAATTTTACGGAAACTACCATCAGCTTCATATTTCGCTACAGCTAATTCATCCAATAATTCTGGCAATCGGATATACTTCACTTTATAAAATTGGCGACAGGCATGGATACCAAACGCATCGAATATCCAAGTTTTGCCATTACCTGATGCACCCATTAAAATAATGTTGTGATGATTCTGTAGATAATTCCCTGTAGCTAATTCTAAGATGAGACTCTTATCTAGTCGGCGATCTGGATGGTATTCAATGTCTTCAATGGCTGCCGTTGGATTTTCAAAAGTTGCCTGTTTAATCAATCGTTCCAATCGGTTAGATTTTCGACGATCGTATTCATAGTCAACCAACAGGTTGAAATGATCATCAAAATCCATTGCTTGATAATCTTTGTTCTGGCTCTCATGTCCGCATTCACTGGCTCAATCGTCCGCACTGGGTGGCTCAAAACTCCGCAGAGGTGGCTCAATTCTCATTCAATAATCAAAAGATAAATGGCAATTCCCCAAATAAACAAGGCCAAGCACTTATTTAGTATATTCATCAAGTTTCCTGTTGTATCCAGCTTTTTTAACACTGATCCTGCAATCATTAATCCGAAGAACCAACCCCAAGCTACTATAATACAACCGATTGTAAAATATACTTGTTCCTTTTCCACATATTTTAACGCGCTAGTTCCGATCACTCCTACTGTATCCAAGATGGCATGAGGATTTAATAAAGAAACGGATAAAGCAAACATAATTTGCTGACGGATGGGTAACGCGTTATTCGATTCATTTGCTTTTGGTTTTGTATTCCAAATGGAATGCCCCATATAAAGTAAAAATAATACTCCCACGAGGACTAAGCTAAATCGCAGCCATTCAAATTGCAAGACAATAGTAGATAGTCCAAATACAGCCAATATGATTAAAAAGTGTCCGTTAAAAGTACACTCTAACGATACATTAGTAAGCTGTGATTTATTAGGGTTTTAAGTGTACGATTCGTGTTGTATTATAATTGTCCTTCATAAAGAGATGAATTTATCTTAAATGATTATCGGTTATGCAAGAGTTAGCTCAAAAGATCAAAATTTGGCTAGACAAGTTAAGGCATTAGAAGAAATCGGTTGCGATAGGATTTTTTCTGAAAAACAATCTGGTAAAAACTTCACCTTTGCTCCGAGTATTTTCCGATATTTTCGGATCAAATATCGGAAAAACGGCTTGTTTCCATGTTTGATTAGGAAACGAATAATTTATATTGAAGTGAACCATCATAAGATCGATTGAAAAGTAGGGCACCATCAACAAATATAGGAAAATAAATAAAGAAAGGAGGTGTTTGGCTTGTTCCGCTTGGTTCTATTGTTCGGAATGACTTTATTAGTCGGGTTGATTTCATTGAATGCTTATGAAACTTTTGCTCAAGAGGATTACGACAAAAGGGAGGTTGATTCTTTCCTGACACAGTTGTTTGTTGATCGTAGTGCCTTCCTTGTCAATCGGCTTCCGGAATCCATTGATAAGTATTATATCCATACGGAGAAGGTAAGCCGCTACGCTTATCAAATGGAATTAAGACGTGGAAAGTACATCAATACTTGGGCAGATAAACGTGGCATACAGCTTATAGGAGCAGAACCCACCATTCGTATTACTCGTTTCAAAAAAAATGGGGATGAAGCGTATGTTTCCCTGATACAGATGGCCAAAATATCGTATGACTACAATACAGTTTATCCACCAACCCAATCCTTTGGTGTCGGTACGCGGCATGCTCTCACATTGAAGAAAATAGACGGTAATTGGATGGTATTAAAGGAATGGTATTTGGATCCGCTCGAAGAAAACTCAGAGTTAATAGCGGATTCACCAGTGGGCTTCCCCCATCTTTCTCCCGACAACGAAACTTCGCAGAATAAAGGGCGATATAATCGTGAACGAGCAGTGGCCTATGCCAATAAGTACGCGGGCCTAGCTTGGGGAGCCGGGAATAATAACCGTTACAATTTGAAATATATGGATTACACACCACTTGGCGGAGACTGTACCAACTTTGTATCCCAAGTTCTTGGCGACGAGGAGGAAGGCGGCGGCTTGCAGAAAACGTACAATTGGAGAAGTGGAAGTAAAGCATGGGTACAAACGGATGCTTTTGAACATTTCTTGCTCTCTTCTGGATATGGACGTTTGATTGCAAAGGGGACATTTACAGAAGTTACTGAATCAAGCGACCAACATCCACATGGAGCAATCTCAAGATTAAAGCCAGGTGACGTGATCGGCTACATGCTAGATGGAGATACGGACCATTTTTCGGTTGTGGTAGGGCAAGATGCTAACGGATATCCGTTAGTGAATTCCCATACTGCGGATCGGTATCGTGTACCGTTTGACCTCGGCTGGGATAAAACAACGAAATATATCCTCGTTCATATCAATGATTAATCGAAAAAGGTCTTGGTAAAAAGTCTCCGTAGTCTACCCCTGTGATATTGTTCATATAGTTATTAGGACAAGGTCACTTGAGGTGAAAAGATGAGACTGCCTACCTTTATTAAACAAACAGCGCTGCGTACTGGTGCTATATTTCTCGTTAAAGTCATCGGTCTCGCTGTTCGCATTCCTTTGTTTAGGCTTCTCGGCTCAGAAGGAATGGGAATTTATCAAATTGTTTATTCAGTTTATGGATTCGCACTTACGTTGCTCTCAGGTGGTTTTCCTACATCGTTGGCATTATTGACCGCCAAGGATAAAAAACAGGGTTGGCTTGTTTATAAAAGTCTGTCTATACCCATTTTGTTCCTTGGAATTGTTTCCAGTTTGCTTTGTTTCACCATAGCGCCTAATATTGCACATTTTCTCGGAGATAACAGCTTGACGTTTCCCATCCGCTGCCTATCTCCGGCGCTTTTTATTGTTCCACTGCTTCAGCTATACCGAGGATTCTTACAAGGTGTGGAGTTCTACGGATATGTGGCCGTTTCTGAACTAATAGAACAAACGGTTCGTGTTGGAACAATGCTTTTGCTTGTCGTTCTATGGATGAAACAAGGCACTTATGCTGCCGCAGGTGGTGCCGTTTTCGGTGCATTTACAGGTGCCTGTATCGCATTATTGTTTCTTTGGTTGCTGAAATATAATAAAAGATTGAAGCTGATACCTGCCACCAATAACGGAACATATAATAAATCCGCCCGGTGGCTGATCCTTGGACCTGGAATTTTTTTGTTTTTCAAATCATCCTTTGCTATTACATTAACGCGTATCGTTATGCCTGCGTCCGATTTTCTTGATGCGTTAATCATTCCTAGCCGTCTGCAAGTTTCTGGCCTAAGTCAATCAGAGGCGATTGCCATTTTCGGAGAAGTACTCGGAATCGCGACAGCTATCGTGTATCTACCTACTATTGTTACCGCGGCAATATCATATACGATGGCTGCTAAGTTAACGGCCAATTGGCAAAACGGGAAAAGAAGTAGTTTTGTTGAGCGTTCCAGTCTGTCCTTAGAAATCGGGTGGTTCTGGGGAATCAGTTCCATGTTAATCCTTTTTTTTCATGCGGATGATTTATCTATGCTAATTGTGGGTAGTCAAGAGGCAACCGAAGCAATACGCTACATGTCTTTTGCTCCTCTTATTGCCGGCATGCGGGAGCTAACGACAACGATCCTTTGGGCGGCTGATCAAAAAAAGGCTCCCCTAGTCGGTTTACTAGTAGGCCTCATTTGTTCTGCCATCGCCGCTTATTATTTAACGGCAATACCGGGATTCGGTTATGCAGGTGTTGCGATTAGCGCTTTTATCTTGGAAATAACATCCCTCCTCTGGAATGCGCTCATTATACAAAAAAGATGCAAAGGCGCATTTCCTGTAATGACGTTATTGGCATATTTAATTTTTCTTGCGTCAATAGGCTTTCTTAACGTTCCGTTCAAAAACTTTCTGTTGTATATCGGTATAGAATCAGGAACCATGCAATCGCTCGGCAGCATGCTATTTTTTATAGGATGCATTGCCTTATTCTTGCTGCTACAATTTTGGGGAAGGGGAAGCTTTAGAAGGTATCGCTAACTAAATGGAAATTATATAAACCAACGTTCGCCCCAAACCTCCTTACACTCTTTTTATTAAGATGATAATAAGTAGGTTATACAATTCTCTTATCCCAAAATACCTTATTTTAGAGTAGAGTAAATGACATTGAAGTCGAACTTCTCACTTTGACAGCTTTTTCTTGAGTCCAATAACAACAATCCATTATTCACTTTTTAAATGTCAAAAGATTAACGACATATAAGTCTACTTCTTTTCGGAAACATTAACCAAACTTTACATTAATCCAATCAAAAGATAAATGGCGGTTCCCCAAATGAACAAGGCTGAGCATTTGTTTAGTATATTCATCAAGTTTCCTGTTGTGTCCAGCTTTTTTAATACTGAACCTGCAATCATTAATCCGAAGAACCAACCCCACGCTACTGCAATACAACCGATTGTGAAATATACTTGTTCCTCTCCCACATATTTTAACGCGCTAGTCCCGATCACTCCTACTGTATCCAAAATGGCATGAGGATTTAATAAGGAAACGGATAAAGCAAACATGATTTGCTGGCGGATGGGTAACGCGTTATTCGATTCATTCGCTTTTGGTTTTGTATTCCAAATGGAAAGCCCCATATAAAGTAAGAATAATACTCCCGCGAGGACTAAGCTAAATCGTAGCCATTCAAATTGCAATACAACGGCGGATAGTCCAAATACCGCTAATACGATTAAAAAAGTATCACATAGTGCGGCTGTAATAGTCGCCGGAAATGCTTGAAGAACTCTCGGTTGTGTAGCTCCTTGTGAAAATACAAATACATTCTGAATTCCTAATGGTAAAATTAAACCGAATGCCAAAATAATACCATGAATTGCAGCCTCCATTCACATCACATCCTATCAATTTCTATTCTATTATTATAAGCTAAAAGAAAACGCGCAATTGGAGAGTTTTATATCCGCACAATTTATGCCTGATCCCCGGATAGGAGAGAGTACATGAATTCAGGTGAACTACTATACTTTTTTGCAATGGGATTTGTCATAGTAATGGTGAGTGTAGTTCTTTGGCTTATTTTCAGAAAGCGAAAAAAGCTAGCCATCACGTTATCTAGCACACTTATCATAGGGTATATAGGATATATTCTCTACTATCCTACTTTGAAAACGAACCATCATTCAGAAGCCTATAAGACCGTTAGTGAGTATCTGGAAAAAAGCTATCCGGATAGGGAATTCAGAATTTCCCCAAAACAGTATGAGGCAGGATATGTGGTTGGTGATTTTCAAGTACATGATATAGAAACACCTAAGTTTGGTGTGATGTTGCGTGTTGGTAAAGACGATCAAGTAACACAAATAGGCAGTTGGTCAGATTACGGGTATCCGACACCACGAGAACTTTGGCAAGAAATCGAATTTACGTATGGTGAGGCGTATACGTTAGATAAGGAAAGTATAGACATCGTTAAGCAAGATGAATGGTTGGATGGTCAGCTCATAGCCTTTGCGTTAACAATCAATGACATACCTGCCATTGCACTCTTTAATTACTCAAAAGAAGGGTATGGGTTATTAGAATTACGAGAAGGTGAGCGTGGCAATTTCGTTGCTTTTGAAATAGAGGGTTTTATATTTGTTTATACAGATGAACAGTATCAAGGAAAAACAGTCTCAACCGATTTGGAAAATGGTAAAGAATTCATTGTGAATGTTGATCAGCAAAAAGGACAATTAATTGTCGAGAAACAGCAGTAATTTGTGGTGCCAGGTCGCGCAATAAATGAAATGGAGTGTGAAGTATGGAAACAGAAAAACGAATGGAATTGGTTAACGTGATTGTTGAAAAAGTAAGACCATTATTACAAGGTAGTGAATCAAAAAAATTAGTCGACTATGGTAGTGGTTCTGGTCTAGTTAGTTTGGAACTAACGGATTTAGTAGATTCTATATTGCTCGTAGACACTTCAAAACAAGCATTACAGGATGCAACAGATAAAATTAATGCAAGGGACATTACGAACTGTGAAGTACTGTATTCTGATTTTACTAGAGACATGCCTGAACTTAAAGCGGACATCGTGTTACTATCTTTAGTTCTTCTTCATATTCCTGATACTAAATTAATTTTGCAAAAGCTGTTTAGCATTTTACCTAGTGATGGCCAGCTAATTATTGTTGATTTTGATAAAAATGATCAAGTGAATCATCCGAAAATTCATAGTGGGTTTTCGCATAATGAACTAAAAATCCTATTATCCGAAGTCGGATTTACGTCGACTACATGTAAAACTTTCTATCATGGGAAACAGATTTTTGCGAATCAAGATGCATCGATGTTTATATCCACTAGTAGAAAGTAACATTCTATATAAACCGACTCGATTGCGTATCCCATGCAATCGAGCCAGTTTGAATACAGGAGGAATGTAATGCCTATATGCGAAAATTGCAATCATCAGTGGAGTTGGAAACAAACAATAAAAAAGACGACCACATTGAACCCTGCCATGACTTGCCCATACTGCGGAGAAAAACAGTATCAAACGCAAAAATCCAAAGGGCGCATCGGTATGTTAACTCCGATTGTTTTATTGCCACTGATCATTCAAATGTTCTTTGACGTGCCAGCAGTTATATTACTAAGCTTATTTCCCATTTTATTCGTTCTAGTTTTATTTTTATATCCATTTTTAGTGAAATTAAGTAGCAAAGAGAAATACATAGGAGAACCATAAAATATGTATGCTGAAATTAAGTCGGGCGTGATGGCTTTAAAAGCAATTGCGCTCAGATTACGCAAAAAAGCTATGTACTGGAGGTGTAAAGTAATGAAGACGACGACGGGATTATATCTTTTCTTTATAGCAATACATCTCGTCAATCTAGCAAATATCACATTGTTTAAAGGAGAATGGAACGGCATTACGATGTGGCTTAGTACGGGATTGTTCATAGCGGGTACTGCCTATTACGCATTTAATAAAAGCACGACGCAAAAAGCGGAATAATTATTTCCAAAGAGACTATTTCGAGAGTATCTTTTATTTTTGTACCTAACGTCTAACACCTCGTATTTTTTTACAATGTTACACCCTCCATTCAAAAAATGCTCTTATCAAATAATCCAGTATCGTAAAAGCCATGGCGGCGAAGAAAAACAAGTAAAGTAACCCCTAATCACAAACAACAGCACAGAAAATAGAGTGATTAGGCTAATCATAGAAAAGATCCGCAAAACTTTATCGATTTTTCGATGCGATACATTTATAAGATTAAAAGAAAAAATTTTTGTTTATGTGGGGAAGGATGTAGAAGATAGGTACTTCCTGTATTGAACTGCGGACTCTTCAATAAGAACGATGAGTGGATCTTATATTGATGGGGTTTAATGGAGGTTGCCTGCGCGAAAAAACCGTGATGCATAAAGGTTTTAACAATCATGATAGTTTCGCGAGGGAGTACCATCCATCAAATTCAATTAATTAGAACCTATATATATCTTAAGAACCATAGGTATAGTTTGTAATTGGATATTTTCCCTTAATGGACCGAAATTGAATATAATAAATTATTTATGTCAGGCTTTTTTCAGTTCGTTTTTTAACAGATTCTCCGGCAATACCCCAATCTTCAGGCCGCATTTCTTCCAGTTGAACACGCACCGTTTCTACATCCTGCTCCAAAATACCAGCGATTAAATCAGTGACCTCTTTAATCATGATTTCTTTTTTTTCAGGGGTACAACGCTTCTCAATCATTTTAATGTGGACGAATGGCATACTAAACAACTCCTTATCATTTTTGGTAAATACTTCTTTACTTTATCCTTTGTAATACAATTATCAGGGTACACAAAACATTCTAACTTGTCAAACTATTTTCAAAATCATATGAATTGTTTGGAAAAAAAGAGGAGTATGTGCAAAGATCTTAAACTATTTGCACATGCCCTAGTTACATTCTTCTATTCGGGTGCAGTAGATAAATAATCTAATCCTACCTGATAAATGTTGCGGGGGCGTCCTCTCGTTGCGGGTGCTTCCTGTCCAATGATTTTTGCGATACCAGCATCCGTTAGATTATTTAGAAGCCGGCGGGCATTACGTTCGGTCATTTTCAACCATTCAGCAATATCTGCTGCAGTGACCGCATGCTTTCCCAAGTTTCGTTGAACAGACATAATTTTATTGAAGGACGTAATAGATACACCGCATTCCTTTAGTTTATTTCCGATTTCTTCATCTACATTCCTAAACTCAAAAGAAATACTTTTAGATTTATTAAGTGGTCCTTTTACCGTACCGTTATTTTCGACTAAAAAGGCACTATTCGAATTATAGTTTTGTGCATGCAATAACGCTAATCTTGCGTTTTCTTCTGCAGCTAAAGCGGAATCACCATAGCCTATACCAATGTTCGATGGAAAATCTGTAATTAAGGATAAACTATCCAATAGACGAACACTTTGATCGCCCGCGTTTCGTAGCGAACCCCTAGTGGAAAATATAATAAACGTCCCAGTGCCAATGGATAAAAATGAGCCGGATATAGATTCAGTGAATGTTAAAACTGCCGATTGCAATTCTAAATTCAAACGATGTATATCATAAGAAAATGAATGGGGCTTTTCAATTTTATTAATATTATCAATAGAGATTAACATAACTGTTAACTGAGATTGTTTAAAATTGAGGGCTTCCCATTGCTGTAATGCAGATGTATATGTTGATCGAATGTTTGCCAAAGTTGGCGTAACTCTGTATACAGGTATCCCCTGGGAAGATAATGCTTCATAAACATCACTCAAACTAGTTACACAAACGGATACTTTTCCCTTGTTGTATAGCATGGAATGAAATTCAATGATTTGATTGATAGGTGTAACTCCTTGGTATTCATAAAGATGACATTGTTCATATGAAATATTTAAGAAACGGTATGTTTCGGATATATCATGTTCTTCCATCATATCAAAACTAATGTTACGTAAATCATTTGTACTGTTATACACAATATTTAACAGTGTTTTTGTTAAACTAGAACCATCTAAAGATAAATAGAAAAAGAGCTGATTAGAAGAGCTTTTTTTTGCGAGTGAAAAGGGTGTTTGTCCAGAAAAAATCCAGATATCCATAATATGTTGGTTTTTTTCTACGATTTCTGTTGTTTCAATCGAATTTTTATATTCAAAACAAACAGGGGTCATCTGATCCTCAAATTCCTTCGCGATGTCCTTCATAATTTCTACACTGTCATTTGGTCCGACAATTCCTACTCTAGTTTTCATAGTTATTCTCCTTTGTTTGACGGAACTATTGGTGTATCCAATTGTGTAATACAATATACTAATGTTTTCACTGCTAATGGTATGACTTCTTCATCAATATCGAACTTTTCATTGTGATGACCTGCACTAAGTGTCGTCCCAAACACGACATAAGCTGCTTGCCCGCCGTTTTCTTTCACGCGTGACATCATATAGGTCGCATCCTCAGAACCGCCAGATGTAAAAGTATGTGTGATTTTTTGGATGTCTTTCAATGATGTAGTTTTTTTCCGTAAGACTGCGACTAACTGTTCACTAGGAGTACATGTTGGGGCTGAACCGACTTCTTCTATATGTGTTTCCACTTCATACATCTCACCAGCAGCTTTCACGATTTTTCTCAACCGTTCAACCATGTATTCATTTATTTCTGTTGTAGCGCCACGCGTTTCTACTTGGAGATCAGCCTTATTTGGAATAATATTGCGTCCGGTGCCTGCGTGTAACACCCCCACATTTATTCGCGATTCTCCTGAACTGTGGGGAGAGATCGCATGCAAATTTAAGGTCGCTGTTGCTGCAGCTAATAAAGCATTTTTGCCTTTTTCAGGATTTGCTCCAGCATGTGCAGCTTTGCCTAGAAAACGAACATTCAATTTTGTAGTCGCTAGAAATCCTAGATCACTGCAAACGAATTCACCTAATTCCGCACCTAGACCGACATGTTGAGAAATGAAAATATCTACGTCGTCAACGACCCCAGCCTTCACCATAGACTTTGCACCACGAACACCTTCTTCAGCAGGTTGGAAAATAAGTTTAAATTTGCCGTTTAAACTGTCCTTTAATTCAGCTAAAAGGGAAGCGATTCCAAGGCCAATTGCCATATGTGCATCATGACCGCAAGCGTGCATCATTCGGTCATTGACGGAGGTGAATCTTTCTTTTACTGGAAAATGACTATCATCAGAGGACTCTTGCAAGTCCAAGGCATCCATATCAAAACGTAATCCAATGGTCGGACCTGGTTTACCTGTATCTAAAGTACCGACAACGCCCGTAAAGCCAGAGCGTAATGGTGCAGCCCACTCTGTGTTAGCCCCTTGCTGGATGGCGCGATCAAATTGTTCTTCCAAATACGCCTGATTGGGAACGCCCATTCGAGTACTTTCATCCATTACATCGCGACCCGCACGTACTTCATATCCCCAGCTATAAAGTCGTGAGGCGATAAGGGAGGCTGTCCGAAATTCAACCCATCCTGCTTCCGCATAAGTATGGAAATCTCGACGCCATTCAATCAATAGATCCCTTATGTCCTCTACCATTTCCGAAATTCGGTTATTCATAAATACCCTCCATTCATCATTTTCAAGTGATTCGTATCGATCATTTACTAGTACCTAATAGTTATAAAAAGGACGTTCGTATTAGTACAAGAATACACGTAAGCTACTAGAAGAATCAAATGAAATTTATTGTTTCTACTAGTTCATCTTAGACTAAGAGGTTGGAAGTGACTGTGTGCTCATTCATTAATTGATTTTTCTAAATCTTATAAAAAATCGTTGACATTCAAAATAAGTGCTGTATATTAATAGCAAGGGAGTTCAGTAACTGGTAGGAATTCACTTAGCCAGTATAAAGATTTCCCTATTTCATTACCTATATACGGCCTGCTTACGGACATTGGCTTTTAAGGGGGAGAATATGTAGTAGTGTACACTTATTTTATTATATGAAATGATTTGGATTACTCGAATGATGTCAAAATAAATGTAATCGCTTTCAAAAACGCTAGTCTTGAAATCTGAAAGTAGAAATAAAAAAGCGTTGACAGTATTTTGAACAGTCTGTATATTACATGAGAGACATTATACGGTAATTACTACCGAATAAGCATATCCGATTCGACGTACTTTTATTGGGGAATGCATATTTTATATTTTTTTGTCGAATAAGGGACTTATTTAGGACTATGTCCGTAAAATAGTTTAGGAGGGATTATGATGGGAACAGAAATTAGTGAAAAGGGAAAGCCGGCAAGGGTGGATAACTTAGTCTTTCGGGATGTAATCGGACATTTTACTAGCGGTGTTACGGTTATTACAACAAAGCATGAAGGTGTCAATTATGGGGTGACGGCAAGTGCAGTTTCCTCACTATCGGTTGAACCTCCAATGTTGCTAGTATGTATCAACCAAGCGACCGGGACGTGTAATGCCATTTCCCAAGCAAAGGTTTTTGGTGTGAACATACTGCACGAAGACCAGGGAGACATAGCTTTACAGTTTGCTAGACCTTCTTCTGACAAATTTAAAGGTATTGAAACGGTTGAAGGGAAATTAGGTGAGCCCATCTTAAAAGATACTCTTGCCCATCTGGAGTGCAGGGTCGTACAGGAAGTGACAGGCGGTACGCATTCTGTGTTCCTTGCAGAAGTTATACATGCGGATTCTGAAGAACGTAATCCATTGACGTACTACCGCGGAAAATTCGGACGCTTCATTTCACACAATGATGAAATGGTTTATCTGGATCTACGAAGTAAAGTGTTGAAAAGAGATTTTCAACTAATGGAGCCATTCAGTGTTGCCAGTTTGACAGAAAAACTAGAAGTTCCAAGACAAGTCATCTACTACGCACTCACCAAATTAGAAGGCGAAGGGTTAATCAAACGTAGTGAAAATGGTGATTTCTCCGTTACTCCGTTAAGTATTGAGATGCTAACGGAAGCTTTGGAAACACGTTGTGCACTGGAAGTTGCAGCTATTGAAAAGACAGTGGGCAATCTATCTGACGAAGAACTATCTGATTTCAGGAGTCGTGTAGAAGAAACGTTGGCTGATAAAGAAAAAGGTATTACAGATATCGATCAATATATTGAGGCAAATATTTCGCTCCATGATTATACGATTGCTTTAACGAATAATGCTACGTTACTAGACTCCTATCGTCGCCTGACGGCTGAAGCAGTTATGAGCAGTGCTTTGCGAGTAGCATTTGAAGAAAATAGTAGTACTGCACGCGAAGAGTTGAATAAACTGGCTGATGATCATGTAGCATTATTGAAAGCGTATGAAGCGGGAGATAAGGAAGCTGCTAAGTCTATTGTTAAACAGCATACAGAAGAAGCAAAAAAACTAGGTAAATACATTATTCGTCACGCAGGTGGCAGTATTTAATTTCACTATAAAATCAGATACCCAGGGAGGAATTTACATGGCTTTATTAACAGGAGACGATTACCGCAGATCACTGAATGATGGAAGAGAAGTATATATTGACGGAGAAAGAGTACATGACATTGCAAATCATCCAGCATTCAAGCCAATCATCGATGTAAAAGCACGTATGTATGATATGAATCATGAAGCGAAGTACAAAGACAAATTGACTGTGAAGCTTGCGGACGGTGATGAAATTTGCCGTGCTTTTAAACTACCCAAAACAAAGGATGATCTAAAAGGTATTCGTACGTATGTAGAAACCGTTTTAGATGATTTAGGTGGAGTTGTCTACCGTGTAGGAGATGAAACAATCGGTGAAATGTGGTCATTATATGATGCGCAAGACCGTTTGAATGAAATTGACCCGACCTATGCACAAAATATTAAACATCATGTTGCGCGTGTGGCGAAAGAGGATTTATTTCACGTTTCAGCCAACACGGATCCAAAAGGAGACCGCAGTAAGTTAATCAACGGTGAAGATGGTGGAACACTCCTTCATATCGTTGCGGAAAATGATAAAGGAATTGTAGTGCGTGGTGCAAAATTTGAAACTGCCGCTGCTTATGCACACCAAGCATTCGTAAAGCCTACGATTTCTAACTGGTCAAATTCCAGTGTCAATATGGAAAACTATGCAGTTGGATTCATTTGTGATATGGGATCCCCAGGGCTAAAACATATTTGCCGATCTCCTGTTGGAGCTGGAAAAGATCCAGTAAACTACCCACTGTCTAGTAAGTTTGAAGAGATTGATACATTGTTGATTTTTGATGACGTGTTAATTCCTTGGGAGAATGTGTTATTCCACCGTAATTTAGAGTCAGCGAAATATATTCGTGAAACGGTACACCGTTATTCTTCCTACAACTATGTACTACGAATTTTAAGAAGAGCGGATTATCTAATCGGCGCTGCATTATTAAATGTGGAGCAAACAGGTTTGACAAAGATTCCTGCGGTTCAGCAAAAACTTTCCGAGCTAATCAACTATCGTGAAACGATCAATGCTCATCTGACAGCTGCTGTTTCGGAAGCGCAATTATCACCAGGCGGATTAATGATGCCTAATCAGTCTCTTCTATATACTGGTCGTGTGTTTGCGCTCAAACATTTCCCAGAAATGGCACATTTGGCACGTGAGTTGGTAGGTGGACAATTAGCTGTGACACCTGACATGGAAACTATGAAGGATCCACAAATCAAGGAATATATTGATAGATTTTATTCTGTTGGTGAGTGGAGTGCAGAAGAGCGTGCGAAATTGCTTTACTTCGCACGTGACATGCTGAACTCTTCCTATGCAGGTCACCAAATTACATTTGAATTGTTTGCACAAAGCCCGCCATTCGCGCAACATGCAGCCGTCTTTAATAATTATGATTTGACTCCAAATCGTGAAATGGTGATGAAAGCTGCAAATCTATCGTCTTCGTTAGTATTCCAACCATAATGTGTAGCTGTCCCACTACTGTGGGACGGCGCAACTTATGTAAGAAAAACTAGAGGGAAGAGGTGTCATACATGCAAGTTCATAAATCCAAAACATTAAAGCTTCCGGAGTGTGTTCTAACTATCGGTGCGTTAGATGGACTACATATTGGCCACCAAACAGTAGTGAGGCAAGCTCGTGAGCAGGCTGTGGAATTGGGTGTGCCACTTGTTGTGTATACATTCGACCCGCCACCAAAAGTTTTTTTCCAGCATGTGAAATTACTCACTTCGCTACCTGAGAAATTGGTGATGCTTGAAAAGCTAGGTGTAGATCACGTAGTGGTTGCGCAATTCAATGCGGATTATATATCACAGGGCGTGGAGCGATTTCTGCAGGAATTGACAAATTTGAATCCAGTGGAGATTTTCGAAGGTCATGATTTTCGCTTTGGAAGAGGACGAGAAGGTGATGTAAATACATTACGTAAGTATTTTGATGTGTGTATTTTGGATCCGGTGCTGTGTAGCGCAGGAAAAACCATTTCATCCACACGCATTCGTGAATTATTCTCAAAAGGAGAAGTTGATGAAGCCAATGGGTTACTAGGTTGGAATCATCTTACACCAGTTGTTCAACAGAACGAGAAAAGATTAATGAAAAAATAACATAACAAGTGGAGGAATATACAAATGACAATTTATGAAAACACACAAAAAGTGGAGATCCAACGTTTCAGAAAGTTTAAGACGGATGAATTTTACCCTTCAGAACTAGGAAAGCCGGAACACCATATTGTGAATGAGCTAAGTATGGCTGTCCGCGCTGGTAATCGCATTTTCCTTCGTGGTCAAACAGGTTTCGATTTAGAAGGTAACTTCCACGGCGTTGATGATGTAGCTGCACAAACAGATATGGCTTGCCGTTGCGTAAAACAGTTAATTGAAGAGGCTGGCGGATCCGTTAAAGATATTTGTAAGATGACAGTGTATATTTTGAAGCGTGAGGACCGCAGTAAAGTATATCCAGTAATTGCTGAACATTTTAAAGATGTCTATCCATGCAGTACGGGATTAATTGTAAGCGGATTTGCAATGCCTGAAATGTTGATGGAAATTGACGTTGAAGCCGTAATTAGCGAATAACTACAAGATAAGAAAACTATTGAACAAGCAGTAATGGAGGGTAATTATGAAATTTACGAATACTTTTTCAGTCGCAGGACGATGTGAAGAAACAGGTGCACTGGGAGTTATTGTTACATCAAGCAGTCCTTCAGTAGGCGCAAGGTGTCCGTGGGCGAAGCAAGGCGTTGGGGCGATTTTAACGCAAAACGTGACGGACCCAAGACTTGCCAATATCGGATTGAATGTCTTAGAAAATGGTTTTGACGCGGAATCGGCAATCAATGCCATGAAGGAAACAACACCCTTCAGAGAATATCGTCAATTAGCCGTCGTGGATGCAAACGGGAACTCAGCCGTCTTTACAGGGAATAAAGCCCTAGGCGTCCATGGAGAATTTTCCGCTAAAAACGTTGCAAGTATCGGGAATTTATTAAGTGATCCTGACATTCCAGAACAGATGGGAAAAACCTTTTTGGATGCAAAAGGCACGTTGGCTGATCGGTTAATTGCTGCTATTTCTAAAGGATTTGAGATGGGTGGAGAGCTGGATCAAGAACATTCCATCGGATTATTAGTGTATCAAGAGGATGCTTTCCCATTTGTAGATTTACGAGTGGATTACAGTGACCAACCACTTGAAGATTTGAAAAGGGCGTGGGAAGTTTATGGCCCACAAGCTGAAGAGTATCGAATACGAGCCATCACACCTGAAGTTGCTCCGTCATATGGAGTGCTGGGCGACGAATAATTCACGATACTCAAAGTAAATACCATATGTAGTCATAGACATAACAATCTACGGCTACATATTTTTTTAAACAGATGTCCGTAATAGCGTAGAAAGAATCAACTTACGTAGCATACGATCAGCGACAATTCATGTTGTATTAGGATTACGTCAAATGACTCTACTATAACAGTCAATACGTTAAAAAGAGGTGGCATATATGAGTGTTCGAAGTTTTCGTACGTACTACATCATTATTAGCACATTGTTGTTTTCAACAGTTCTATTCCCGATATTTACCTTTGGTAATAAAGCCTATCCATTAATACTGGGGCTTCCATACAGTTTTTTCTGGATCATATTATGGATTGTCATTACTTTTATAGCAGTCCTCATTCTATATTTCATTGACCCAGATAAAGAGGAGGTATAAGTAGATGGAACATTGGCAGATATCGATGTTAATCATGGTGTTGTATTTAGTTATTGCACTTATTGTTGGTGTAATGGCCGGTAGAGGTACGAACAAAGCCTCATTAGAAGAATTTACTACTGCAGGTAGAGGTTTAGGATTATTCTTAACTTGGTTTTTAATGGGTGGAGCGATTTTTAGTGCCTTTTCATTTTTAGGTGCACCAGGATGGGCATTTACACGCGGAGCTCCTGCGTTTTACATACTGGCATATTTAGCATTTTCACTTTTGCCTTGGTATATTATCGGTCCAAAGATCGGAAGAATTGGACGTAAATTCAATCTATATTCATTGGTCGGATTTCTACAGACGCGCTTTCGAAGTAAAGCACTTGGGATCCTTGTTGGGTTCATTGCCTTCTTTGCTTGTATTCAGTATTTAGCTACACAGTTACGTGGAATGGCTATAATTTTTAATCTTATGACGGAAGGAAGAATTGCTTTTTGGTTCGGCGCTTTGGTTGCTTATGCAATTGTCGTTACGTATGTGGCGACAGGCGGATTACGCGCAGCAGCTTGGTCTGACGTGTTCCAAGGAGCATTAATGATCACGGTGTCTTGGGTTATAGGCATCATGATCGTAAAGAAAATGCACGGCACGACAACTGAAATGTTTTCAAAAATTGCAGCAGCCGATCCTGATTTCCTTCGAATTGGAGTAGAGGGTTCAACCATGTCAACTACTGCCTTTACTTCAGTCATATTAGTTTCCGTCATAGGGTTTCTCATGTGGCCGCATATGTTTGCAAGATCCTATTCATCCAATGCAGTAACGATAAAAAAGACGGTTATCGCTTATCCGTTATTTGCCTTATTAATCATCCCGTTATTACTTGCAGGATTCGCTGCGGTTGGGGTTGTGAATGTGAGTGCTGTCGGTGAATCCGATCAAATATTACCCTATCTCATTACGACATTTTTACACTTGCCAGGCTGGTTATATGGTCTAGTAGGTGCAGCAGCATTAGCCGCAGCCATGTCGAGCGCTGATGTCATTACACATAGTGCATCCATGGAATTTACAGATGGTGTGATTAAAAATATGTTTCCGAATTTATCGGATAAAGTGACGCTATTGATTATGCGAAGTGCTGTAGTACTGATTGGAGCTCTTGCCTATTGTATCGCGGTATTCGGCGGGCAAGGCGTAGTCGCTTTATTATTAGGGGCTTATGGTTCAATCATTCAGTTTACGCCAGGTGTGCTGAGTGCACTGTATTGGAAACGCGTGACAACTCAAGGTGTGTTTACAGGAATAGTGGCGGGCTTTGTGGTCAACCTCTACTTCCAACTATTTGCAACGACAACACCGTTTGAAATACATCCTGGTCTCATTGGTTTAATTGCCAATACGATTGTAATGATTGGGGTCAGCTATATGACAAAACCAGATACAAGTTCTGTAGTTGAAAGTTATGTAAATGATCAAAAAAAGACAAAACCAATTAAAGATCACAATACGACACCTGAAACATCGATAGATACTTATCAGTCATAAGGAGGATAAATCATGTTGCAGATTCAGTTGCCGCGCTTACTTGACGATCTGGATAGCTATGCGGAATATGGTCGTGATGAACGTGGGGGGATTACACGGCCAAGTTTCTCACCCGCGGATTTAGAAGTTCGGATACGCTTCATTAAAGAATTACAGGATCTAGGTTTAGACATAACCATTGATGGCATTGCGAATATCTGGGGGAAGCTAAGAGGCAATGGAAAGAAAAAAGGGAGTATAGTCATCGGATCCCATTTGGACACCGTTCCAAACGGAGGGAAATATGATGGGGCCTTAGGGACACTTGTTGCAAAAGAAATTATTCGAACCGTAATCGAAAACGATATACCCTTAGATCACGACTTGGAAATCGTTTCTTTCACTGCAGAAGAGTCAAATGACTTCGGTTTGTCCACGCTAGGAAGCCGTGCTTTTGTTGGTAAATTGACGGAAGATGAACTACGAATGGCCACTGACTCTACAGGTCTTCTATTACGTGATGCTTTGGAGAAAGTAAATGGAGATATCGAGCGGATACATGAAATGGCGTCAATGCATGAAGAGAAGAGAATCTTTGTGGAGATGCATATTGAACAAGGAAAGCGCTTAGAGTCAAATGATAAATCCGTAGCGATTATTAACAGTCTGGTTGGCGTCTACAGAAGTAAGGTAACGGTATTTGGGGAAGCAAATCATTCGGGAACGACGATGATGTCACATCGCTTCGATGCACTCGCTGCTGTTAGTGAGATGATTCTTGTAGTGGAACAAATTTGCGGGGAAGATGAAACGGATCTGGTGGGTACAGTAGGGAAATTGGAGGTATTGCCGAATGCCGTAAATATCGTTCCTGGGCAAGTAGAGTTCGTGCTGGAGATTAGAGGAGAATGCCAAGAGCGTATGGACCAAGTAGTAGAGAAGATTGAAACGAAGTGGAAGGAAGTGACACAACGCCGTAACGTGCAAATGAGTCAATCCATTTTACAGCAACAAAAACCTACTACGTTGAATGAAGAAATTGTCTCCATTTTACAAGGCTCCGCGGAACGAATATCCGTTCCGTATATGACGTTGCCGAGCATGGCGGTACATGATGCTGCTCATATGTCCCTTATTTCAAAATCTGCGATGATTTTTGTGAAAAGTATCGATGGCAAAAGTCATTGTCCTGAAGAATACAGTACACCTGAAGATATTAAAATTGCGAGTGATGTCATGTTGAATGGTATTCTCGCAATTGATCAGCAGATGGATTAACTGATCTGATTGCGCTTGATTGTTTAGGGTCTCGTTGATATCAGTCTAGAAAGGGATGGGTAGATGTGAAGTATCGTATAGAAAGTGACGCTTTAGGAGAGAAGCAGATTCCTACAAATGCTTATTATGGTATACAAACAGCTAGAGCTCTTGATAACTTTCCGATTACGGGGGAGAAACCACACCCAGAATTGATTAGATCTATAGCCATCATTAAAAAAGTTGCGGCCAAAGCCAATGCCGAGATAGGACTGTTGGATAAATCCATCTCATTAGCCATCATAAAGTCCGCTCAGGAAATGAAATTGGGTTTGTGGAATAACCAGATTGTAGTGGATACGATTCAGGGAGGTGCTGGCACTTCATTAAATATGAATGTGAATGAAGTACTTGCCAATCGCGCAATGGAGATATTGAACAATTCCAACGTCACTGTTAGCCCAAACTCTCATGTCAATATGTCCCAGTCAACAAATGATGTAATCCCGACAGCCGTCCATCTTACCTTGCTAAAATTAGCAAATGACTTAGGCACAGGTTTGAATGCCTTGCATAAACAGTTAGTCATTAAAGAGAAGGAATTTGAAAGCGTTATCAAAATGGGGCGCACACATTTGCAAGATGCCATCCCGATACGACTTGGTCAAGAGTTTGGTGCGTATGCCTGTGTCATTCGACGGGATATAGATCGGATTGAACAATCTGTACGGCAGTTAAATAAAATTAGTATTGGAGCAACTGCGATAGGAACGGGTCTGAATGCTAGAATTGATTACCGCGAAAAGATGATGGAATATTTAATAGAAGAAACAACCTATCCATTGGAAACAGCTGAGAACTTAGTGGATATTACACAAAATACAGATCGTTATACAGAAATCTCTTCTGCGTTGAAAATCTTAGCTATCAACCTATCCAAAATGGCAAATGATTTACGGTTACTATCATCCGGTCCGTTAACCGGATTCAATGAAATTAACTTACCTGCCAGACAACCCGGTTCATCCATCATGCCAGGAAAAGTGAACCCTGTTATTCCGGAAGTTATTAATCAGATATCATTCCAGGTTATCGGAAATGACCATACCATTTCGCTTGCCTCTGAAGCAGGTCAATTAGAACTTAATGTGATGGGGCCAGTGATAGTATCTAATTTATTAAAATCCTTTACGATGCTAACAAATGGTGTAGATGTACTGTCGGAGTTTGCAATTAAAGGAATTACGGCAAATGTTGAACATTGCAGAGAGTTAGTGGAATCAAGTGTCGGAATCGTAACTGCGATCAATCCGCACGTCAGTTATGAAATTGCATCTAAAGTTGCAAAGGAAGCACTTGTCACGGGACAGTCCGTCCGTTCAATTTGTATACGTCACGGATATCTGACCTCAGAAGAACTCGACATCATTTTAGATACGAAGGAAATGACTGAACCCGGTATTGCCGGTTCAGCGCTTCTAAAAAAAGCAGTAGGATCATCATAAAAAAAGTATGCCCCGCAAAACGATTTGAAATTGCTTTGTGGGGATATTTTTACAATAGCTGAAGTAACTACATGGTCAATTATTAAAGAAGGCAATGTATTCAACGTTGCGAGTGTAACTTAGGATTATTTGAGGATAATTTCCTACTTGATTGTGAGACAACAGTAGAAAGCTCATACAATTCAAGGGAATTATCTTCAATTTTAATAAACAATATTCCATAGGTAAATAAGGAGGGATTTCACAATACTAGCGATGTTACCACTTGCTTCGGCTCAAGTTATTCTTTTGCTAACCAAATTGTTTTAAATAATTCTAGGGGGAATGAAAATGACATTCGGTAAAATCAAATTCAATGGATGTATTGCTTTCTTCATGGCACTCACGCTAATTCTAGCAGGATGTTCATCCGAAGATGGATCATCATCAAAAGCAGAAGCATCTGACAAAAGTGAATCCATTCGAGTAGGTCTGCAAGCACCAATGACCGGGGACAATGCCCAATACGGACAAGATATGAAAAATGGGGTTGATCTGGCTTTTAAAAAGATTAATGCAGAAGGTGGAGTAAACGGAAAGAAGTTGGAGTTAGTCGTTGGGGATGATAAAGCGACACCATCTGAGGCAGTTGCGGTGGTGAACAAAATGATTATGAATGACAATGTCAAAGCAATAATTGGCGGTTATAATTCATCACCAACTTTAGCGGCTCAAGAGGTTTCGAAAAATGCCAAGGCACTTCACGTCCACATGGGAGCAAGTCCGGAATTTACTACTTTAGATAATGACTATTTATACCGCATCATCCTAACTGGTCAAGTGTACGTTCCAGCAGTATTACAATATATGGCTGAAGAAAAGGGAATCAAGAAAATCGCATCTATATATGAAAATACTGATTACGGAATCACCATGTCCGACTCTGCGAAAAAAGCAGCGGAATCTATAGGTGTTGAGTTTATTGCAACGGAAACATATAACCCAGGAGATAAAAACTTCTCTTCCCAATTATCTAAAATTAAAAAAATGAAACCAGATGCCGTGATGATTGTAGGTCTCTACAACGAAGTGGCTTTAATTGCACAACAAGCAAAACAAGCAGGATTAGATGTTCAGTTTTTCTCACCTGACGACTCCATGTATTCCGAACAGTTAATTGAATTAGGTGGAGATGCAGTGGAAAATCATATCTTTGCATCTATGATTAACATGGAAATGGATACAGAGGCAATGAATGAATTTATAAAATTGAGTGAAGAGAATAATATCGAGCCTGAAGCGAATACAGCAATCGCCTATGATGCTGCTTTGACACTTGCAAAAGCCTTTGAAGAGGGCGGAGATTCACCAGAGAAAGTCCGTGACGCAATGGCGAAAATTCAGATGGAAGGGACAACAGGATTAATTCAATTTGACGAAGATGGCGAACGTTCAAATGCCCCAATGATCATGCAAGTGAAAGACCAGAAGTTTATAATAATCCAAGAATAGGGTGATGATTTATGATTGTCGACCAACTAATAAATGGGATTGTCTTGGGAAGCGTTTATGCATTAATGGCAATCGGATATACGATGGTTTGGAATGTCCTGCGATTCATCAACTTTGCACATGGTGAGGTATATATGGGAGGGGCATTTGTTGCCCTTACCACTATGTACCTAGGAGCCCCAGTTTGGTTGGCTTATTCATGTGGTATGTTATCAGGTGCACTATTAGGTTATTTAATGGAGAAGCTTGTTTATAAGAAAATGCGTACTGCTCCAAAATTGAACTTGCTTATAGCGGCTATCGGTATTGCGATTGTTTTACAAAACTCCGCACAACTTATCTGGGGAGCGTCACCTGAAAGGTTGGCCTCACCTTTCCTAGCAAACAATGTTAATATCGGTGGAATGATGGTCAATCAACATTATATTTTCATCATTATTGTGACGATTATTGTCATGTTCCTACTTGAGTTTTTCATGAATCGTACATTAATGGGGAAAGCAGTGCAAGCGGCTTCCCAAAACATTCAAGCGACCGAATTAATGGGCATAAATGCAAACAAAGTCATTTCGATTACATTTGCAATTGGATCGGGCGTTGGTGCGCTTGCTGGTATACTTGTCGGTCCTGTATTCCTTGTCTACCCAACAATGGGTGTATTTGCCGGACTAAAGGGTTTTACCGCATCCGTTATGGGTGGAATGGGTAATATACCTGGTGCGATGGTGGCGGGTTTGATGCTCGGTGTGCTTGAGAGTTTCGCTGCTGGCTTTATTTCTTCCGGTTATCGAGATGCGGTTGCGATGGTCATTTTATTAGTCATTTTACTGCTTCGTCCACAAGGAATCTTTGGTAAAGTCGTAGCAGAAAAAGTATAAAGGAGTAGATGACATGGAACATATCAGAAAGTTGGGATATCGTCGGCTTGGATTGCTCATCGGAGTAATCGCCTTACTTATGATCCCCCTCGGAATAACGAATCCATACTTTATGTATGTCATTAATCTAATCCTAATTTATATACTTCTTGTACTAGGATTAGATTTAATAGTAGGTTATACAGGTCAAGTATCCATAGGTCATGGGGCATTTTTTGGAGTAGGTGCATATATAGCGGCTATATTTTCAACAAAACTTGGTCTGTCTTTTTGGTTTACATTACCCATCGCGATTTTGGCAACTGCCATCATCGGTTTCATCATCGGATTTATCGGACTAAAACTGATTGAAGAATACTTGGTAATGGCTACGCTCGCATTTGGAACAATCATTTGGCTAGTTTTTCTAAATTGGACAGATGTTACAGGGGGTCCGATGGGAATTGCATTGATTCCTTCACCACCCGCAATGAATTTTGGTATTTTCCAGCTTTCATTTACTCAGTACGCTGATTATTACCCATTGTTACTGTTCTTTGTAGTTGTAGCCATCATATTTACAAAATTGCTGATCAATTCCGGTTTCGGACGGGCTTGTACTGCAATTCGAGATGATGAATTAGCTGCACAGTCCATGGGGATTCCAGTATTTAGAACGAAAGTGGTCATGTTTACTATTTCAGCTGCCTATTGTGGGGCCGCGGGTACTTTATACGCTCACTTCATTCACGTTGTCAGTCCTGAGACATTCAATTTCACCATGTCCGTCACGATCTTAACCATGGTCATGATCGGTGGACAAGGATCCATCATCGGTGCGGTATTAGGGGCATCACTGCTCACAATCTTTTCTGAAGCATTGCGAGCAACACCAGAATTGCGCATGCTGATCTATGGATTGCTAATTGTCATCATGATGATGTTTTTCCCGAGAGGTATTATGGGGATTATCCATTATTATAGAAAACAAATTGAAAAACGAGCCTTACTTAAGAAGATGAAAGGAGCAAAAGCAACTGTAGATGTAAAGAAGGAGGGGTTAGGCTATGAATAAAGAGAATCTGACAGATACAGCTATCTTAACCGTAGCGGGCCTTTCCAAATCTTTTGGAGGGGTCAAGGCAGTAAATGACCTTTCCTTCTCAGTGAAAAAAAACCATATACATGCCATCATAGGTCCAAATGGGGCGGGTAAGAGTACGTTATTTAACTTGATTACTGGAATAATACCTCCTGATAAAGGTGAGGTACGTTTTTCTACAACGGATATTACTTCATTGAGCTCGGATCAGATTGCCAAGTATGGTGTATCTAGAACGTTTCAAAATATACGTCTCTTTCCGGACATGACGGTTTCCGAGACCGTTTTGATTGGAACCTATTTATTAACTGGCGCAAAGCTAGCTCCTGCCTTATTGCGAACGAAAGCATTTAGGGAGAAAGAACAGGCTGCAAAACAACGTGTGGAAGAGATCTTGAAATTCGTTGGGCTATGGGATGTGCGAGATGAGTATGCAGCGCAGTTGTCATATGGTAATCAAAGAAGGGTTGAAATTGCTAGGGCGTTAGCGACGCAACCACAACTCTTACTGCTCGATGAACCGACAGCTGGGATGAATCCAAAAGAAACAAAGGAATTAATGGAATTATTTACGGCTGTAAATAATGAGGGCATTACGATTCTGATTATTGCACATGATATGAACTTAGTGAACACATTGTCTGACCATATTACAGTAATTAACTTTGGGGAGAAACTAGTAGAAGGAACTGCCGATGTGATTCAAAAACACCCTGCAGTTATTGAAGCATATATGGGGAAGGTGAAGGTAGATGCTTAAAGTACAAGGGTTAAACACGTATTATGGTCAAGTGTGTGCCATAGAAGATATGAACATTCATGTGAAAGAACGGGAAGCGGTTTCTGTCATTGGTGCAAATGGGGCAGGTAAGAGCACTCTGTTAAAAAGTATCATGGGAGAGGTTCGTCCTAAAAGCGGGAAAATTACATTGTCCGATAAAACGATTACGAACTCCAGAACTTTTCGTTTAGTCAATCATGGGATGACGTTAGTTCCTGAGGGAAGGCAAGTATTTCCGTATTTATCTGTTTGGGATAATCTACTTTTAGGCGGCTATACGCTAAGTACTAAAGAACGATTACAAATGGCCGAAGAAGTGTCGGAGCCATTTCCGATTTTAAGAGACCGAAAAAATCAGGCGGCAGGTTTATTATCCGGTGGAGAACAACAAATGCTGGCGATTGCCCGGGCAATGATGGTGAGTCCAAAACTATTATTACTCGATGAGCCATCTATGGGATTATCTCCGAGGCTCGTGTACGAAGTGTATGAAAAAATAACAGAACTACACCAGCGAGGAACGACCATATTATTAGTTGACCAAAACGCTGAAATGGCAATTGATTTCTGTGATCGTGCATATGTCCTGATGGCGGGACGCCTCGTTGGTGAAGGAACAAAGGATGAATTGAAAGATACTGAAATTGTGCAAAAATCCTACTTAGGTTAAATTAGAACATGCCGAAATAGCAGAAGGAATATTTTATAGAACGCCAACCTCACAAGCCGATTTGACATCGGTATGTGAGGTTATTTTTTTGGAAGCGGATTACAAGTTTACTAATGGATAGTACGTATTTTACCCTCTACATTACTATTGGCTAAAGGGGTAGACCTTTAGTGAAATGGAAGTGGAATGATTGCCCGGGGAATGGTATAAGGTGAAAGGATTTCATACGTAATGGATGGTTATAAAAACAGTGGAGTAGCACTTTCTGAATGGTGTGAAAGTGCAGGGGTTGCCGTCCATAATATGAAGTATTGCTACGCAGGTAGTAACCAGTTAATCATGACAGTGGCCGCCACAACTATTATTAGCATTTCGGTTACAGTCAAAATAGATTGTTTTGGATCGTGTGTATACTTCCATTCGAAAAAGGCTCTGATCAGATAATCCAATATCGCAAAAGCTATGACGGCGAAGAAAACCAAGTAAAGTAACTCCTCATCATGAAACAACAGCACAGAATATAAAGTGATGAGACTGATTGTAGAAAACATCCGCAAAATTTTATCGATTTTTCGATGCGATTCATTTATATGATTAAAAGAAAAAAACTCTTTCTTTACTTTTTCAATTTTAAGAAGCTTTCTCAAAAGAAACTTAACTAGTGAAATAAGAGCAAGAACCAATACGACAATCAGAATAAATTTTATCCAAAACATACAACTCCCCCTCTTTCATTAAACATTTGTGATTTTCCTTACTCTTTCTATAAATTGCTGTGTAGGTTGACTACTATTCTTTTATACTTCATCACAATTATACCAAGGATATCCAAAAGGAGTATTGGAAATTAAAAAGCTCCAGCAAATATGATATCTAGATCAACCATATACTAGTAGTTTTCGATAGTTGTGTAACTACCAAATAGCTACAAAGTAATACTTGAAAACAACAACATGATGGATGGAATAAAACGATTTGCATGATCGAGGACCATCTTGAAGTCATGACTGGCAGACCTGATTCTATTTCGACATGCTACCAATTAATTATGAAATATACGTGTAAATAATCAATAATTAACAGGGGTGGAGGGCTATACTTCCACTCCTGTTTTAGCGTATGTAAAATTTATTTTTAAAATCAGTATCCTTTTCTGAAAAACTCTCTATATGGAGTATGAGAAGTGCAAAGTGAGCACTCTACTATAACTTTTTTACAGGGGGAGAAATAACATGAAATTATTAATTGATGAAGAGTCGATACCGCTACTACCGTCGCTCGTACACTTGGTGGGAATTAACGGAGCATTATTTATGCAACAAGTGCATTTCCGCTCGCTAATATCCAAAAATGTTCGAGATGGCCATAGGTGGATTCATAAAACCTATAAAGACTGGACAAAAGAATTTACATTCTGGTCTTCGAACACGATTAGACGCATTATTTATGATCTTGAAAATAAAGGCTATCTCATTTCGACAGATCACCATAACCGCATGAAAATCGACAACACGAAATGGTACCGAATCGACTATACTCGATTGCCTGCAAGTGCGTTCGAACATGAGCAAGTCACTTGTTCAGAACCGACACGTGCACCTGTCGAAGTTGAGCAAGTCCACGTGGCGGAATTGGGCAAGCCAATAACTAAAGAACTTAAAGAATCTTTAAAAATAAAGAATAAAGACCAAGTCGAGATGAATCTCGACGTCGCACGTGTTGTCATTAATTATCTGAATGAGAAAACCGGAAAGCAATTCAAAGCGACCTCAACAACTACCAAGAAGTTCATCACTGGCAGAGTGAAAGAGGGCTATACACAAGTGGACTTCATGAAAGTCGTCGATCTTAAAGTATCTGAGTGGATCCACCATGCTGAATTCAACCGCTTCTTGCGGCCATCGACGTTATTTAGCGCAACCAACTTCGAAAACTATGTCAATGAACTAGCTGCGGTACAGAAGCCGAAAAAGCGTATGCTCGCTCTGCCAGTGCTAGATTTCAGTAAAGGGGATGAACACGTATGAATAGTGAACTAATGGAAAAAAGTCTTCTCGGTACCATGATGGAGGAAAATTATTTAGTACTTGACAGCGGAGTACAGGCAGCATTCTTTGAGACACAGCTTCACAGCAATATTTATCTGTCCATGAAAGAATTGGCCAATAATGGACGGTCGATTGACTTCATCACATTGCTGACGACACGCGAACCGACAGAACTCGGTGGTGCCAATTATGTTTCGGAACTACGTCGTTTTGCCAATCCCGCACGCTTTGACGAGTATTTAGAAATCATCATTTCCAAGTGGAAGAAACTTGAGACAGCGAGAATCCTACAGTTGGCACAGAACGAACAATGGGAGAACAGTGAGATTGTCAAAGCGTTAGAAGAGTTAGATACCGATCATAGGTCAGATGAATTATTGTTACTTGACGATTACCTCGTGAGTCAGTACGAACGCCCATTCATCCAAGGACCGGACATGACAGGAATTAGCACAGGCTTACAGCCGATGGATTATCTGTTGAATGGATTCCAAGACAGTGAATTCATTGTCATCGCTGCTAGGCCCTCTATGGGGAAGACGGATACACTCAATCATCTCGCGTTAACTGCCGGATTAAACGATCATTTACCGATCGTCTTTTCTCTCGAAATGAGCCGTAACACGATGACCGACCGTCTAATATCTACAGCGGGTGGATACAGTCGGTTAAAGATGCGCAATCCATATAAACATTTTGATAACACACAGAAGAATACATGGACGACAGCACTTGAGCATTTGCAAAGCGCTAAAATCCGTATCGACGACAGAAGCGGAATAAAAGTGAGTCAAATCAAAGCAACTGCTCGCAGAGTCATTAAAGCACAACCGGACAAGCGACCGATTATTTTCATTGATTACTTGCAAATCATCCGACCGGAGGAAAGAACGAATAACCAAAACCAGGCAATTGGCCAAATTAGCGCAGATTTAAAAGCGATGGCAAAAGAATTTAACTGCCCCGTTGTCGTCCTGTCTCAGCTTTCCAGAGCAGTCGAACAACGACAGGACAAACAACCGATGATGAGCGACCTACGGGACTCCGGCAACATCGAACAAGACGCCGATGTCGTGTGCTTCCTTTACAGAGACGATTACTACAATCAAGAATCGGAACTCAAGAACCATCTCGAAATCATGGTCGCTAAGCATCGTAACGGCCCAGTCGGTGGCTTCACTGTTTACTACAACAAAGACAACGGCCGACTCGCTGCAATGTCGTGAACCGTTTTAAATAATTTGCCTAAAAAAGGAGAGTGTACCTATGATTACAGTTGAAGAATTATTTGATTACGCAGTAGATACCGATATGTCATTAACCGCTCACAGCATTTTCTGGGCAATCACGAATCATAAAGTCCGAATGGACGAAGATTGCGAGAAACTAAAAGAGATCGAGTTCGACCAGGAAGCCATCCAGCAGCCGATGAAAAAGAACACGTTACGTATTGGTGAAATCAAGCTCTTTGTGGTGAAAAGTACACAACCAAATTGGTATGCATTTTACCTTGGCAAGAAAGAGGCGGACGCGTATCGATTACATAGCGAAACGTTTCGTGAGACCGGTGTCAAGGTCACGCACGCTGATCGGTTGATGCCGAATTTATTAACATTTGCGGAATCGGGAAGAGAGGAAAGTTTGTACGAGTACCGAAAAAGGGTCATGCAGTTTCCGGTGTATGTCGGGCATGTAGAGGCAGGGAAGCGGTTGGTGCATCGTGTGTTAGAGGCAAGAGAAAGGTAGATGTGAACATCGCGGATATAGCGTTGATGGATGAAAAGCGAGGGTAGTAAAGCGGTTCGAGAGTGGTTTAAAGCGCCCACCGTACGTAGTGTCTGTTCTGTATTTCACAAGTAATGGTGATCCAGCTATCTTTAAAGGAGAAGATGAGCTGGATCACTACATAATTTATTGCCAAGTACTAAGTAAATTCAATTTAAGGGCTTTCAGGTTCAGGACTCTTTTTTAACTTATTCTTTCGAAAGGCATATACGATAACTAGTAAAAGAGGCAAGAAAAGTCCAATGAAGAGAGAAAAGTATACTTCAGTCGATTGTTGTATTTCTTTTTGGTAGACGACGTTCGGATAGATCACAAGGGAGACGATTACAGCAATCATTCCTAAAGGTAAGGTTAAGGGGCGGTAGTCTTTCAAATGTAAAATTTGCGCGATTCCTAAAACGGTAGCGTAAAAATAAAGTACCGTTTTAAAATAAAGGGCGATAAACCAAAGGAAACCCATTAATCCTTCAATACGCTGTACAAAATCTCCAATATTGATTCGTTTAGCCAATTCATAGCCTGGATAAATCTCTCTCGCTGTATCCTCAGCCCCTAATATTGACACACTCAAAAATGAAAGGATGATGATCATGATTCCGCCTATTAAGTTTCCAATTAGAAAGGACTTTCTAGCTTGTTTCATTTTGTTCATAAGGGCGGGGAAGATCATTAATAAAACAATTGCATTGACAGATGATGAAGCGACAAAATATGTACTGGATTGAACGAGCGTTATGGTTCCTTCCGCAAAAACTGGCTCTAAATTTTCAAATTTGATTTGAGATGAAATACACACCCCTAAAATGAGGAAAAGGACAAAGAAAACGACAATGAGAATTTCTGCAGAACGAGCGATCGTTTCCAATCCGAGCCGGACTGCCATCACAACGATTCCCATCATGAGAATATTTAGGGCTACCATGGGAGTAGTGGGCAACATATTGGTTGAGATAAATGTCGCGGAATAATACAAAAGGCTAGACGTGTAAAGTGCTGCCATGGATACAAATAATACGGAAACCGCTTTCCCTATCCATTTACCAAAAATCTTTTCATTGATTTGAATATAGGTCAGGTGAGGGAACCACAGGGCTATAGTCGTGAATAGCCATATGATCAATAAGCCGATTCCTGTACCAATTATTGCGGCAATCCATGCATCGTGCTTCACTTCGGCAGCTAAAACGGATGGGACAATTAAAATGCCTGTACCTATTGTAAAGAAAATAACCAACACTAGAAATTGGTACGGATTAATTTTAATATTTTCTATCATTTCATATCCTACCTTTCTTTCTGCGTGGTTATTCACTATAGTAAAGGAGCCATTAGGTCAGTAAGCAGTGTAAACAAAAAAGTGAGTAATTCCATTGGGGATGGAAGTGTTTTTCCGAATCCGAGTACCATGCCTAGCGCTACTCCAATCGTAAGAAGAATAGAAAACACAAGCAATTCTTTTTTGTGTTTTTTATCCAAGAGAGAGGGGACTTCAAACCACGCAATGGCAGCTGCTATCAAAAGTATTCCTATACTTTTTATCATGATGAGTTAGTCCTTTATCTTTTCTAAGAAAGAATTATTTACTGTACCGGTCCGACGTATTTTTATATCAATCTGCGTATTGACGGTTACTTCAGAAAAATTTTCATCCCAATGGTCTTTCATCTTTTCCCACACTTTCGGATTGGATCGAGAAATGGCATCACCGAACCCGAAAATATCCGAATTATATTGATTGCGTAGGGTATCTACTGTCCGATGAATAATTTCTTCCACTTCTTTTTCATAAATTTTCTCTAATTCGTCAATGGTCTTAGGTTTCGTTAGGTCAATTGAACATTGTACTTCTCCTAAATCGCCTTCTGCTTGAATTTTGATATTCACCTCGGGTTTACCTTTGTTGATAGCGCCTGTAACTTTGGAATTGTTGTGAAGAATATTTAAAGTGATCTTCCCCTTTTTGGGACAAGGAATAGCTGTTACGGTTGATTTTATGGAGTTGGTGATTTCAGCGTATCCTCTGCTTTCCTCTTCATTTAACCAGCCGACTAGCCGATCCGCTTTAAAGACAGCTAAATGATCATATTTTATTTCGGCGGATGAAGTGATCGTTTCCACATTCTGTTTGCTTGATCCTATTTCTTTGTCTCCTATTACTTCAATCCCTGTTAACACCGCTTCCTTACCGTCAGTTAAAAGATCTTTTATTAGCTCATCTAATATAATGCCTTTTGTTCCAGCCCAGTTTCTTTCCGATACTTGAAGAGAGTTATACATTTTGTTGGCTGGAATACTTTCTATTGGGGTATTCACATTCAATACTTCAGAAGCGGTAGTATTCTTCGCCACTACTACATAGAAGTCCGGTCGCAGCTCCCAATCCCTTGAGAGTAAATCTAATGATTCGGCTATTCCTTCTTTCGCTAGATCCTCACTGATGACCAATATAAGAAGATGTCCGGGATACATTTTTCGGGGAGAATTCTTTGTCATTTTTCGAAAAGCCTCATATACCGATTCTCCACTTGCTTGAAAGAGAGTGACTGCTGAACGCCCCTGGCTATTTGTTTTCATAGATACCTCTGAAGGTACGACCACTTGGGCACTGATTACGTATTGATTTTCTGATTTGTCGATTCCCATTGCCATTGTGATGCCGAGCTCATTTAACTCCCTCCGATCCCAACAACCCGAGAGAAAGAAGGTGAGAATCAAGAGTACCAATAGACTTTTTTTCATCACTTACTCCCTCGATTCCTCATTTTTTGGTGGTTGCGGTTTTGCAGAAGCTGGATCTTGTTGCCTCACCACATTGGTTTGATTGATTAGGCGAGGCCTGGTAAACATTTTCCATATAGGGACAACAATCAACGTATCTTTTTGATCGGAAACATTAAATGGAGCGAATGGTGCCATATAGGGTACACCAAAAGAACGTAAACTGCACAAATGGAGAATAAGAGCGACTAAACCTATAGCAAGACCGTATAAACCAAACGATGCAGCCAACCCCATAAAACCAAAACGTAGTATTCGTACCGAAATCGCCATGTTGTAAGTAGGCGAAACGAAACTAGATATGGCGGTTATGGAAACGACGATTACCATAGCAGCAGATATAATGCCGGCTTCAACCGCTGCGGTCCCAATTACAAATGCGCCTACAATCGACATGGCGGAACCGATAGAGCGGGGCATTCGTATGCCTGCTTCCCTCAATATTTCAAAAGTGACTTCCATAATGATGGCTTCAACAAATGCCGGAAATGGTACACCTTCTCGTTGGGCTGTCAGGCTAATGAGCAATGCAGGTGGTAACATGACTTGATGAAAAGTAGTGATGGCAACAAATAATGCGGGTGCAAGCAACGCAATCATAAATGCAAAAAAGCGAAGGAGTCGAATCAGACTCCCAATACCCGTATGCACATAGTAATCTTCAGGAGACTGAAAAAATTGGACGAACAGTGCCGGCACGATCAGCACAAATGGGGTTCCATCTACTAAAATGGCTATGCGACCTTCGAGAAGTGCCGCGGCTACAATATCCGGACGTTCCGTATTGAAAACAGTAGGAAAAGGGGAATACGTTGAATCTTCAATAAATCCCTCAATATTCCCACTTTCAAGAATCCCATCAATATCTATGCGATCCAAACGTAAACGGACTTCTTTCACAATCTTGTCATTTGCAACGCCATGAATATACATGAGGGAAACATTCGTTTTCGTGCGTGTTCCAATAACCTTTGACTCCATCCAAAGGTTCGGGTCTTTAATTTTCCGACGAATTAATGCCGTATTCACACGCAGATTTTCGGAAAACCCTTCGCGTGGTCCTCTGACTACTGTCTGAGACGCAGGCTCTGTTATCCCGCGCTCAACCCAGTGCTTATTACCCATCACCAGACCTTCAGAATATCCATCGATCAACAGAATAGTATCTCCTGATAAAAGAGAAGTGAAAAGATCATCAAAATTGGTTAGATCTTTAATCTCTCCTACCGTCATAGCAAAATCCTTTAAGGCGGTTAAAAGATTATGTCCTGGCGTCAACTTCTTTTCTAATCCGGTACCTTTTATATCCAACATCAACGATTCCATTATGAAATTTTGCAATGAAGGTGTATCGGTCAATCCATCAGTATAGAAAATACCCGCTTTCACCGATCCGCCTTGACCAATTCGGATTTCTCGAATGACAATATCCGAGCTTTCGCCCAAGCTATCTTTTACAAATTGTATATTGTCTTGAAGACTTGTCTTTAAATCGTTTGGTGAACTGGTTTCCTTCGTTTGGTTAGGGGAAGTGGATTGTTCTTTCGTATTATTTTTCTTTTTAAAAAAGCCCATACACTACCTCTTTTACTGTTTGGTATTTTGAAAAGTTATGCATGATTTGTACTATTTCTTTGCTGTTTAATTCATCTTGTCCTTATTTTTCTTCTTTTATGCGAGTTGTATTGCTGTTTTGGGTGGGATTGGTGAATGAAAGGGACTTTGTAGTGTGCTGGGGTGTCTGCTAGTGACTAAAATAATAGATATAAATTTTTTAGAGGATTTAATAGTTTCCTGAATGTACATTCTATTTAGATATTGAATTGATTCTATTAACCCTGTACTATAGTACTATATAAAGGAGGAGATTGAATGATGTAACTCATTTTCAATTTGCTACCTCGACTTCTACTAGTACACTGTTGAAATGGAATACTTGGTTACTAGAGATAGCAGTAAAGGATAAAGATGAAAAATCTAGGATTCAACGAAATTATGGATTAAAGATTTTACAGCACCGAATTTACACTTTATTAATGTTAAATCAGGGCATCACAGTCACGAACAAATTATCCGAAAGAGCATTTACTACTAACATACAAGGAGTGAAGACATGAGTAAATTACTGCAAACTGTTCTGTGGACTGCATTACTATTCATCTTATCCATTACCTTCATTAATACAGGACAGGCATACGCAAAAGAATTTACAGACGTGCCGAAGAAGCATCCGAACTACACAGCGATCCAAGAGATGGAGAAGAAAGGATTTATTGGCGGCTATCCGGACGGCAAATTCCGGCCGAATGAGCCGATTAGCCGAAAGCATGTAGCGGCATTGCTCGATCAGGCACTGAAGCTACCAAAAGCAAGTAAAAAGCTGATCTATAAAGATGTGCAGATGAGTCACCCGTACTATCAGCCCATCATGAATTTGACACAAGCGGGTATCGTGAGCGGGGGATTAAATCAGAAATTTAATCCGAATGCGCCGGTTACACGAATTCAGATGGCGAAAATTTTAGATTTGGCATTCCGTTTTCGTTTTGATGAGCGGCCAGGTGGCTTCCATGACTTATATCAAGATCATTGGGGCTTTGTGCATGCGCACGCACTGCTGGTGAATGGCGTAGCAAAAGGCGACCAGGATCATTTTTATCCGAACCGCCCGGTGACACGGGCGCATTACGCGGAGTTTTTGAGTCGTGCGTTGAAAGTGGGCGTCACACCTGTGGAAACAGGAACGGTGAGCAAAGAGCAAGTGCTGGACCTTATACACCGTAAATCGGCTGAAGTAGAAGGTGTCATGATCAGAGGAATGCTAGCGAAGCAAAAGTTCAGTGAAATTCGTTCCCAGCTACTACCTTATGCCACTGCAAGATTCACAGATGTTCAAATGAAGCCAGATTATCCATATGTTTGTTTACAATGCGATACGTCTTTCTTCCCGTTCTATATGTCAGAGTTGTCGTTCCGCCTACAGTATTCGCAGCCGAGCAACGACACACTGAACATTCACACGATTTTGCTGGATTCAGATGGACCGGTATCAGGTGGATTATTCGTGGATTATATGTTTAAGAAGGAAAGCGGTAAATGGAAAATACATGATTTGAAGTACACTCGGATTGGCAAGCGGAATTTTGAGCTAACGAAGGAGGAAGTGGAGCAGATTTTGCGTTATGATTATTCTTATCAAAAACCTGTCTACATTCAGTTCATCTCCCAGTCAGAGGCAAGAGATCGAGATGTGAAGAGCGGTGAAGTGTATACGTACAAAAAATATCGATTCACCGTTCAGACGAATGACGGTCGTCATACAGTCGACGTGCGCTCAGACAGCGGCTATTACGGATATTGAGAAAGATAGAAATGCCCGGCGGATTGCCGGGCATTTTTATCGTATTAGACGTTGTGGTAGAAGATTGCGTGAATGGATAAACATTTCCTTTTATTTAATAAAAAACAGTCTTAAAAGTCAGTAGGATATGACTTTCAAGACTGTTTTTAACTTTATATATTATTCGAAGATCATTGTCATTACAACAATCGAGAGTAATAATAAATAGATTCTAGAAAATAATCGATCGGGAAGGATGTGAGAAATCCATATTCCGATTGGCACACCTATAAATCCTCCAAATACAATACCTAGAAATGCTGGAATATAAACGAAACCAAGAGACCATGGAGGAAGATCAGGGTGGTTAAAACCGTTAAATATAGCAGTGATCGTTCCAAAAATTGCTATGGGCAGACTTAAAGGGGTGGCTAACGAAACGGCATTGACCATTTTTAAGTGACAAGTACGTAAAAATGGTATGGTCATTAAACCTCCGCCAACTCCAAGTAAAGTAGAAATAAACCCAATTATTCCTCCGGCGAGTGATGTTTTCAAGCGACTAGGCATCTGTATAGAATCCGTTTTAATATGGATAAAGCTTTTCGTAATAAGAGATGAAAAAATTGTATACACGACTAGAGTAATAAATAAATATCTAAGAATATCTCCTTCAATTAAAGGGGAAACTAACCCTCCAATTATTGCACCAACAGCGATTGTCGGTGCAAGTTGTAAAAAGATAAACCACAAGATATGTTTTTTGCGATGATGAGATATTGTAGAATTAGTGGAATTTACAATCATAATGGCTAATGACGTTCCTATTGCTACATACATTACTAGAGTATCAGGAAACCCTAATGTTGGTAATACTATATATAACATTGGCACTACAACAAAACCACCACCAAATCCAAACAGACTAGACAGTAAGCCTGTCAACACCCCAAATGTCAAAAAGATAATAAATAGATACATGAAACTCCTCATTTAACATAGTATTGAATGGGAAAGATGTAAATTAAGTAAATAAAACTATTACCAAATCGAGTTTGTAATCAAGTAAAGTATAGTAGGACAAAGTAAACAACCCAAACCCGTGTAGAAGGTTGCAGTGACGGCTCCATAAGGGACTAACCGGATATCTGTAGCAGCTAAGCCACCTGCTACACCAGAGGTAGTACCCATCAACCCACCGTATATCATAGCTGATAAAGGATTATTCAATCCAATGAATCTAGCAACAAACGGTGTTCCTACCATAACCAGAACTGATTTCACTAAACCAGCTGCTATACTGATAGCGATTACTTCAGAACTTGCATTTAATGCCGCACCTGTTATTGGACCCACAATATACGTAACGGCGCCCGCGCCAATAGTTGTAAGGCTAACTGCATCAGTATAACCAAACACTAACGCTATGACTACACCGATAAAGAACGATAGGAATACACCGAAAAATAGAGAGAGTACACCTTGAATACCCGCTTTCTTAATTTCATCAAAGTTTGCACCAAAAGCGGTAGCTACAATTGCGAAATCTCTCAACATACTTCCGCCTAAAAAACCAATTCCAGCAAATAGGGAAATATCGGACAAACCTTTTGTGCCCTCTGAAAAAAGTCCACCAAAATAGGCGAGTATCAAACCGAGAACGATTGCAATAGCGGATCCATGCACGAGCCCCCTTGTTAGCTTGCTAGATATTAGATAAGCAATGTACATTGTAATACCTACAACTATAAAACCTGTAATCAATCCATTTGATTCGAGTGCATTTGTAACCGCTTCCATGAACATGTTAATTTGCCCCCTTTGGTTTTAGTGGATTAGTTCTATTGAATTCAATCTCAGATTCCTTTGCTTTCTTACCGCCTAAGATAGGAACGAAGAACCAACTTATAACGACTGTAACCCCACCAGCGACAATAGCCAAAGGTCCACCTGTTAAAGCGCCTAACACATTCTGACTAGCTGCCATGGCAATGACGATAGGTATATACATGGCATTCCAAAAAGCTAAACCAGACTGAGCTGGCATACTTAACATGTCTTTCTTTTGTAGTCTATCTATTACGACAATAAGCAAAAGCATGGCGATTCCTACACCGCCTACATTGGAATCAACACCCATTAGGCTTCCAATAATTTCACCACAAAACATCCCTACTAAAAAACAAGCAGCTAAAATTGCAACACCGTAAATTACCATTCGTTCACTCCTCTAAAATTATTTAGTCGACTGTACTCTAAATTTAGGATAATCAATAAATTGGAAATATGCAAGCTAAATTTTTAATATTATTAGAATATTCAACATTTACTATTGAATAAATTATCCAACTTGTATAATATGATAGTATACAGTCGACTATGTGACTTAAATTGAGGTGAGCCAATGGAATATTTTGAGAAGTCATTAGATAACGCTTTATCAGTAATGGTAGCGAATCAATTACTAGGGCAAGTATTAAACAATGAGTTAAAACCTGGCGATCAAGTTGTTGAAAGTAATTACGCTGAACAGTTTCAAATTAGCCGATCTCCGGTTCGAGAAGCAATCTATTTACTCACTATGGAAGGAATTATTGAACGCGTACCTCGAAAAGGTGCCTATATCAAAGGGTACACAATAGATGAGATGAAAGATTTATTGGATGTCCGCAATTCATTGGAGTTATTAGCAGTAGAACGCTTGACTAAACCTAGTCAAGAAAAAATGTTATTAGACGAGATGAAGACACTTGTCCATCACATGACTATAGTAGATGACATTACAGAATATGCTCACTTAAACTATCAATTTCATTACTTAATCTTGAAGTTGAGTAAGAGTAGTGTATTGACTGATATGTACAGCAAAATATCATTACCGTTATTACGTATTCAGGTTATTCATTTTTCCAGCAATAAAATGATTGAGAAGTCAGTGAGAGAACATAAGCAAATTTACAGCTGTTTAGTGAAGGATGATATTGTTCAAGTGAAATCCATTCTACGTAAACACACCGAAGATGTAATATTTAGCGTGAAAAGTAAATTATTGTAGGTGATTCATATGAAAAGCGCATGGTTATTTCCTGGGCAAGGTTCACAGTATCCACTATTTTTAGATGATCTAACTCAATATTCTGGTGTGATCAAAACAATAAATACAGCTTCGGAAATACTAAATGAGCCCATCCGCGCATTACAAACTAAAGAAAAATTGAACAGTACAAAAAATGTGCAGATGACTATGTTGACCGCGGGTGTGGCAGCAGCAAGGTATTTTATGGATGAAGGAGCAGAGCCACAATTTGTTGCCGGCCATTCGGTTGGAGCCTTTGCAGCTGCTGTTATAGCAAATGTCTTGAAATTTGAAGACGCTTTGTCGTTAGTGAAAGAACGTGGAGAATTAATGGAAGAGCTTCAAGACGAGAATTATGGAATGGCTGTCATTGTTGGGTTAACAGAAGTTCAATTAGAAAAAGTGGTTTCGACTATCCATACGAAAGAATTTCCTGTATATGTTTCTAACCGTAATTCGCCAACACAGCTAACATTATCTGGACATAAAAGTGCCATGAGACAAGTGATTAGAGAAGTAGATGGAAAGGGAGCGAGTTCGGCGAAAATGTTACGTGTCACGACTCCTTCTCATTCTCCATTATTTCTTCCAGTTCAGAAAAAGTTGAAGGAACGATTGAGTTCTTTAGAATTGAGACGTCCAACTATTCCTGTAATAGCCAATAGAAATGCTCGAGTTTTAAGACGAGCTGAAGATATTTCAGATGACTTGGCAGAAAGTATTGCGTTACCTGTTCGATGGCATGATGTCACCACTGTTTTACATGAAAATGGTGTACGTCAATTTATTGAAATGCCACCTGGTGATGTATTGAAGCGGCTAGCAAATCAAGCCTATCCTGATATTCATAGTTATGCGGTTACTACAAATGGAGTAGATGATTGTCTGTACGTAGAGAAAAACAAAGGAGTGTAGATATGACAAATACTACTATAAGTTCGTGGAATAAGAGATTTGAAAAAAAACAACAAATTATTGAAAGCGTTAACAAGGTGGTTGATGGTCTGATCATTCCTACGGATAGAATTATAGAAGCTTTAGAGTTATTAATTAAACCAGGAGACCGTGTAGTGCTCGAAGGAAATAATCAAAAACAAGCGTCATTTCTATCTCAATCATTAGTAATGGTGAATCCAGAAAAAATTCATGATTTGCATATGATTATGTCAAGTGTATCTCGACCGGAACATTTAGATATTTTCGAAGAAGGCATTGCGAAGCGAATTGATATGAGCTATGCAGGACCGCAAAGCATGAGAATTGCGCAAATGCTAGAAGACGGTAAATTGGAACTTGGCGATCTACATACGTATGTGGAACTATATGGGAGACTATTTGTGGATTTAATACCTAACGTGGTACTAGTCGCTGCAGATAAAGCCGATAGACAAGGTAATTTATATACGGGACCTAATACTGAAGAAACACCTACGATTGTAGAGGCAGCCGCGTTTAGTGATGGCATTGTCATTGTCCAGGTGAACGAAATTGTCGATGAATTACCTCGTGTCGACATCCCGAGTTCTTGGGTAGACTTCATTGTAGAAGCCGATAAGCCTTACGAATTGGAGCCATTATTTACACGTGATCCACGACATATAACGGATATTCAAGTGTTACAAGGCATGATGTGCATTAGAGGAATTTATGAAAAACATGGAGTTCAATCGTTAAATCACGGAATTGGTTTTAATACAGCAGCTATTGAATTATTATTGCCAACTTACGGAGAAAGTCTAGGTTTAAGGGGAAAGATCTGTAAAAACTGGATTCTCAATCCTCACCCTACATTGATACCCGCTATAGAGTCCGGTTGGGCAGAAAGTATTTATTGTTTTGGTGGAGAACTTGGAATGGAAAAGTACGTTCAAGCAAGAAGAGATGTGTTCTTCACGGGTAAGGATGGTAGTATGCGATCTAATCGAACATTGGCCCAACTAGCAGGTCAGTACGCAGCAGATCTATTTATTGGATCTACTTTACAGATGGATGCGTATGGAAATTCATCTACCGTAACGAAAGGTCGTTTAGCCGGCTATGGTGGAGCACCCAATATGGGCCATAATCCAGGAGGCAGACGCCATTCCACAGAGGCTTGGTATAATATGATGACTTCCACGGATGAACTTGCGCGAGGTAAAAAGTTGGTAGTTCAGGTCGCGGAAACTTATCAAGATGCAAATACGCCTGTTTTTGTGGAGCGATTAGACGCAATTGATGTGAAAAAGCAAGCTGATTTAGCAGTTGCACCAGTCATGATTTATGCGGAAGACATTACACACGTAGTAACAGAAGAGGGAATTGCCTATTTATATAAAACAGATAGTCCTGCTGAGCGAAGAGAAATGATTGCATCAATCGCTGGAGTAACACCACTTGGAATGGAACATGATCTTGAGAAAACACAGCAATTGCGAGATCGTGGAATGATAGCGATGCCTGAAGATATGAATATTCAAAGAGGGCAAGCCAATCGATCATTACTAGCTGCAAAAAGTATTGATGATTTGGTTCAGTGGTCAGGCGGTTTATATGAGCCCCCTGCGAGATTCAAGAGTTGGTAAGGAGTGAATGTCACATGCGTCAAAAGATTTGCAAGGTCATTGCAGATGAAGCAGTAGCTGCTTTGTTTGAAGAAGTGGAATTAACACCTAAACCTGGATTGGTCGATTTGCACAATAACGGCTCTCATGTAGACTTGAACCACTCATTAATGTGTGAATCGGCATTAAGTTTGCATGAAACATTTTACAACATAGCACTGCTACATTATGGGGAAACACCTACTACTCGTTTACGTGAGCAGTTCGGTGAAATCGGACGAACCGGTGAGCAACTTATGTTTACCGTGACAAATGATGTCAACACACATAAGGGAGCCATTTGGTCTATTGGATTGATCTGTGCGGCGATTGCGCGTAGAAAAGGAAATATCTCTTTTCCACAAGTTCTTGAAGATGCAGGAGAATTGGCAAAACTACCAGACCGAATGATACCAAATCAGCCAACGAACGGATTAAATGTTAAGAAAAAATATGGAATGCCAGGTGCGAAAGAAGAGGCACAATATGGCTTTCCACATATTCGCAAGTATAGCTATCCAACTTATGAGAAAGCGCGTTTCAATCACAATCCGCTAGAAGCGAAGTTACTAACATTGCTAGCCCTTATATCAAATCTTAATGATACATGTTTAGTTCATCGAGGTGGATTGGATGCATTAGAATTTGCTAAAACGGAAGCTGAAAACATTATGAATAACTTCTCTATTGAAGCAGTCGAACGTCTGGATAGAGAATTTCAGCAGTCTTGGATTTCACCAGGCGGATCTGCAGATTTATTAGCAACTACATTTTTTATTTCGAATTGGATAACAAAACAACAAAGGAGGTTTTCATATGGAGAAGTTAGTGTACAAGTTTCCAGCAAGTAAACCTATTCAAAGTAAGACGCATATTGGAGTCGTAGGATCAGGTGATTTAGAAATTTTGATGGAACCAATAGAGGGTAACGAAGCGATTGTTGAAATTCGGACGGGCATTACAGGATATGCCGATACATGGGAGCGAGTCATTGAACGCTTTATGGCTCAACAACAAATTTTAGCATCTATCAAAATTAATGATTTTGGTGCTACGCCAGGTGTCGTATCGATTCGATTGGCTCAAGCTGCGGAGGTGAGTACCCATGTCTAACATGTTGCAAGTTAGTTTAGTTGAAAGTAAGGCGAGAGAACGTGCGCAGATTTTGCTTGATGAAGGATCAATGGTAGAGTTGTTAGGACCATTTGATGGCTTTGAATCACCCCATTTGGAAGCGCAAAACATAGTTCCACAAAGCGATGACGGAATGGTCATTGCAAAAGGAACTATTGCCGGCAAGTCGACTCTTATTATTTCTATAGAAGGAAATTTCCAGGGTGGAGGAATTGGAGAAGTTTCAGGTGCTAAATTTGCAGGTGCTCTAGAGAGGGCGCTAGAAGACTGTGAAAATGGTCACTTGATCTATCCAATCATCATATACGATACAGGTGGAGTTCGATTACAAGAAGCGAACTATGGATTACTATCTATCGCTGAAATCAGCTCTGCGATTGTTGCTATTAAAAAACATGTACCAGTGATTGGTATAATTCCAGGTAAAATTGGTTCATTCGGAGGAATGTCACTAACAGCTGGATTATGTTCAGCCCTTATCATGACAAGAGAGGGTAGATTGGGAATGAACGGCCCTGAAGTAGTAGAGCAAGAAGCGGGTGTTAGAGAGCTTAACTCGAAAAATAAGCAATTTATTTGGAAGATGATTGGCGGAACTGGCCGTTTTGAAAGTGCGTTGATCGATAAGGTTGTGGAAGATGACTTACCGAACTATATAGAAGCAATTGAATCGATTTGGAGCGAAAATAAGTATGCCGAACGAACGCAGCAGTATACAGAATTTTTGAGCATGCTCGATGAACTATCTGTAAAGGAAAAAATTGAACCTACAGAGGCGCAAAGTTATTTAAAGCATCGTGCAAAATATATAGGAACGAAGGAGAATAAACAAGATAGTCAGCAAGAAAGTCGTGGGCGTTCATGGTTTAATAAACTGACCGATAATGCACCATCCATATCACCAACTCCATCTGTATTAGTTGCAGATAAAGAACAAGACGGAAGAAAAGTACGTTATATTGCAGTCGTACCAAATGAAGAATCAAAGTTTTATAGAGCGAGAAACGGGGAGTTTGGTCTTGAAGAAGCATGGACAGTTGCGAAGTATGTACGTGAAGCGATTGAAGAAGATGCTGAGATGGATGAAAAGAGGGTCATTGTTCCGATCGTGGATGTACCAGGACAAGCGTTTGGATACCACGAGGAACTATTTGGTATTTATTTAGCTTGTGCTGCAAGTGTAGAAGCGTATGCCGTTGCACGTCAGAATGGCCATCCACTAGTCACTCTAATTGTCGGAAAAGCTATTTCAGGTGCGTTTTTATCACATGGTATGCAAAGTAATAGAATCTTATCGTTTGATGATGAAGCAATTCAAGTACATGTCATGTCAAAGAAATCAGCTGCTCTCGTGACGATGCGTACAGTTGAAGAACTAGATGAATTTGCAAAAACCGTTCCATCGATGGCTTATGATATTCAATCATTCCAATCACTAGGCGCGATACATGAATTACTTCAAGATATAGACGCTGATCAACCGTCAGATGAGCAAGTCATTCGAGTGAAAAGCTCAATTGAAGCCGCAACTACTGACATATTACAATCAAAAGATGATTCATTACGTGTTCGTCTAACATCAGAAAAAGCTGTTGAAAAAGGCCGCAAAGCTTCAATTGCTGTGCGGGATGCTATTAAATCACAATGGAAGTAAATGTTCATGACATTGTCTATTTGGAGTCAAATCAAACAATTAAGAGTAGTGAAACGATACCAAACTGGGTACTGAATGAAAAAACAGCAAACACGATAGCTGTCGTGCGACGAATGAAAACAATGAATCATATCGTGCCGATTGGATTTAGAGGCGCGAATCGTTCTGAACGGTTTGCTGCCTTCACAACGAAAGACAGTATTCGCAAAGTCATTACAGCCGAAGAAGCGACACATGGTGTTCCCCCAATCAGTCATGAAGGGACAATCGAATATCTTAGAGATCTATTTAAAGATATTCGCTGGGGGATCGGTGGAAGTATAGGTTTTACGATGGCAACAGGAATTCAAGCGTGTACAGAATACAGTGATGTGGATATTATTTTGTACAAGGAAAGGTTTACAGCTCTTCAGCCACTTCAACTTTTACATGAAAAAATACAAATGTCAGCGCATCCAATAGATGTTCAAGTAGAAATTACAAATCTCGGAGCATGTATGCTGAGTGAACTAGTTACGTCAACCACTGTTTTATTGCGTACAAGTACTGGCGTTTTATTAATGGATAGAAACCGATTAGTTAGTAATTAGAAAATATTTGCCTGCTTAGTTACATGTGTTGTGAAGAGAACTTTTCAAACACAATATGGCACCTATGAAGTGAAATTCTTACCTATGGAAGCGTTTGTAGCTGACGGTTTGCCTTTTAAAATTATATTGATGTACTTCGGCTACTTATTAGCCTCATTAACGCGTCAACTCCAAGGACAGGAGTTGACGCTTTCCGCATTTAGATAACTGAATAGTAAGTGACTTTTGACATTTAGTAAATAAAGGGTTGTGGTGTTACTAAGGATGTGAATTAACTAGAAATATGTTGCTAAGTCGTATGGAGTGGGCACTTAGGGAGTCTCTCAAAGTATAATTAATATTGCAATCTATAGAGGTATCTGTGCAAGCAACTGATGTGAAAGTTCAAACATTCATGTTAGATAATACAATCTTGAAATCTTCAAGAGCAGATACATTTCTAACCATTACAAATTCCCCTAAAAATTTTGAAACCTTTTCAAAGATTCTCCGTCTATACGGAAAATTGAAATGAGGCGTTACGTCATGAGAAAAATTTATACATCCTTGCTAACGATAGCACTGTCATTTTCACTGTTTTCTGTTGTGTTAGCCGAAACTGAATATCCGCCATACTCTTACGATTCACCATTCAAAGACACTAGGCACGGTGTGGGTGCCGGCAATGATATTACATTTCTATATAAAAAGAATATTATTGGCGGTTATCCAGACGGTACGTTTAGGCCGAATGAAGCCGTAACCCGGGCGCAGGTGGCGTCAATGCTTCTGAAAGCGCTGGATATTCCATTGCTCGATCATCCGACCGTTACCTTTAAAGATGTGTCGAAACAATCGATTCATTATAAAGCGCTGGCGACGGTCAATGAGAAAGGAATTCTTCGTGGAGATCATGGCTATATGCGTGCAGGTGAAGCGATGACTCGCGCACAGATGGCAGCAGTGTTGCGCCGTGCGTATAATCTAAAGCTGGAAGAGGAAGCGATTTTCATTGATGTAACGCCATTGCACTGGGCTTATGGAGACATTAGCAGTGTGACGAAGAATGGTATTGCAGGCGGTTACCGTAATGGTACGTTCAAACCAGGAAATCCGGTAACGCGAGGTCAGTTTTCTTCGTTTCTTACACGCGCTTTGGATGACAAGATGAAGTTGTCTGGTTATGCGACGCATGTAAGCCAGAAAGGAACCATGGTCGAATACCAGGGCTTTTCGTATACGATTAAAGGTGATCGGCTCATTAGGACAGATTTGAAGACGAAGAAAGAAACGGTAGTACTTGCTGACAAGGATTTCTTGAAAAAAGAAGGGGTAAAGCAAGTTCATCTTGCAGAAGGTTTTCCGATTAGTATAAAGGGCGGATCGCTTTATGTTCCGTATTGGGCAGAAGTCGACAAAGCGGGTATGCCGATCCGTTATGGCGTGTGGATGGTTGGCAACGCAGGGCCGGGGTGGAATGGCATCTATCTGGAGGAATACTTTGCCGATGAAAGCCATACGGATACCATGCGAAATGTCAGTCTGCATGGGTTTGATTTTTATTACACGGTAGAGAAGAAAAAGAAGAAATTTGATTCATCGTTTACAAATACCGTGGGCGAAGATCAAACACTCGTTTTGTATCATAAAGATGCAGATGTTTTTAAACCGAAAAAAGTAATGGAATTTGATGCACGTGTCTTATTTGAACCATTGGCAGCTTCTTCGCCACACAAATCAAAAGTGACGCAGAATAATAAATCCGTCAAATTTGATACGAATACGATGTATTATTTCAATAAGAATGGCGTGTATTCGTACGGTTTATTGACTGGAGAGACGAAAAGACTGTCTACTGTACTTGCAAAAGAGATGGAAGTATCTTTACGAACTGTGGAAGTGGTTGATCTCAATGGCAAGAATCATTCATTGAAGAAGTGATTTTTAGATACCAGGTCCCGACGCTACATACCATCGTGTCGAGATCTGGTGTTTTTTTAACTAAAAAATATGAAAGATGAAGTTCATATATGAAAACTATTAGCCAAGAAGTTGAAGAATTGTAAATTACATCTTTATTTGCTAAACCTTCGAATGTTTATAAAGGTATGACGGAAAAAGGCTCCAATACTACTCATGTAGAAAAAAGACGCGATGCTATAGAAGTGGGCTTGGAGAGCTTAAAATACGTTTGGCGGGTTGCAGATCTTTTCTGTGCCGGAGAAGTGATCACGCAATCTAAAGATCTTCTACAAAGCATTATTCCATCTATTGAAAAACAAGTAACCAAAAGAAGTAGCATATATTAATATTGAGTTCGTCTTCGAGTCAGAGGCGACTGCCAGAGATGGTAGAACGTAGAAAAGTATACGTATAAAAAATATCAGTTTACCATTCAAACCAATGACAGATATGATCCGGTCGTGGTGGATTCAGGCAGCAGCTATTACAAATATTGAGTACGATGTGAAAGCCTAATGGATTGTGGGCTGTTTCTGTTCTACTTGGAATAGATACCTTTCTGCCAACGGGTCAAACAGTTATACATCAAAATATATAGTGGGAGGAATTACATTGTTAAATTTCACAGTCGGCCCTGTCACACTTGATAAGGAAGTGCTGAAAATAGGGTCCAAACAAATGCCTTACTTTAGGAATGCGGAATTCTCTACTATAACATTAGAAAGTGAAGAGTTGTTAAAGCAAAGTATGAACTCTCCTATAGATTCTAAAGTTGTTTTTTTAACTGCCTCAGGTACAGCTGCAATGGAAGCAACCGTTTTAAATTTGTTTGATAAAGAAGATAAGTTGCTTGTTGTAAATGGAGGAGTTTTTGGTTCTAGGTTCTCAGAGATTTGCCAAGTCCATAGTCTAAATTATAAAGAGATTAAATTAAACTTCTTTGAAGATTTAACTAATGGCGATTTAATTCCTTACGATAAAAAAGGTTTTACCGGCCTTCTCATTAATTTACATGAAACTTCTACAGGTGTACTCTATGATATAAACTTGGTTAAGGAGTTTTGTGAAAAAAATCATTTACTACTAGTAATAGACGCAATTAGTACATATTTAGCCGATCCTTTTGACATGGAAGGATGTAATGCTAATGCAGTTATTATTAGCTCCCAGAAAGCATTAGGGCTCCCGCCGGGTATGTCCTATGTTGTTCTCGACAAAAAATCACAAGATCGTGTGAGAGAAATTTCCTTTAAAAGCGTATACTTTAACTTCAACAAATACTTGTCTGACGGTGAAAGAGGGCAGACTCCCTATACTCCAGCCGTAAGTAATTTGTTACAATTGAATAAAAAATTGAAGTATGTTGATAAAAAGAGTGTTCCAAAAATAATTCAAGAAACTAGAGAACTAGCAGTGCATTTTAGAAATGAAATTATCAAGTTGCCTTTTGAAATTCCAACTAAAAGTCCTTCAAACGCATTAACAGCTTTACGTCCACTTAGATCAATAAGTCCTGAATCAGTTGTTCAATCGCTTAAGATGAATAGTGATATATATGTAATGCCTAACGGAGGAGAATTAAGTTGTAAGATATTTAGAGTTGGACATCTCGGTGCTATTACTATTGAAAATAACCAATATCTACTAGATGAAATAAAGAAAAATTTAAAAACCATTTCATAAGGGGAGGGTTATATTTGAAAGCTATATTATTGGCTGGTGGAAGAGGAACAAGAATTAGCGAATATATTGGCGACGTACCCAAATGTTCACTTGATATAGGAGGGAGGTCATTAATCCGTCATACTGTTGAATTATTCCAACGAAATAATATTGAAGTTATAATTGTTGTTGGATATAAAGCGGATATTATTAAGGATCTTCTATGCGATCTCGATGTTAAATATTATTTCAATCCATTTTATAGTGTTACAAATAGTGTAGCCTCTTTATGGTTTTCGAGAAACGAACTTAATGACGAAGATATTATCATAGCGAATGCAGATGTATACTTTGAGCAGAATATGTTAGACATACTACTAAGCTCTAGGCATGAACAAACGTTACTAATGGATTCAAATAGTAAACTAGATTATCTTTTCTATTGTAATGATAATCAGCTAATCGGGCATGGTAAAGACTTAAAAGAATATAGTGGAGAATATGTCGGCCTAGCAAAAATCAAGAAATTATTTTTGGGAAAGTTTGTAGAGAGACTGGATGAACTAATAAAAGAGCAAAATCACAATTTTTGGTGGGAAAACGTTTTATATTCATTTATAAATGAGATAACTATAAATGTTGTAGACGTTAGCGGTATGTTTTGGTCAGAAATAGACGTCATAGAAGATTATCAAAGAATCCTTGAATTTCGGAGAAACACTGATTTTGGGTACCAGGTTCCGACACTATTATGATCCGTAAAAATCTGTATATATAGGACCAATCAGACTAGTGTTGAGACTTGGCACCATTTTACATACAAAAAAACTTCCACGACCAAAATCAGTCGCAGGAGGTTTTTCGCTGGTTTATATACTTAACAGTCGCTTCATAAACAGCTGGAGCGGCATGCTGTCTGACTTGTTCGAGTAATTCGTCGTGATCTTGGAACGGCAGTGTTTCTTCGTTGCCGTTACACTTGCGATGGTAACGATCTTCATTAATCGAGTACGTGCCGTCATTTGTTACTTTGGCGATGAGCAACGCTTTGTTAAATGAAGATTCGGGGCTGTGGTGGATCTGTTGTTTGACATGATCCAAGTGCACCCAGTCGATCGCGTCAGGATAGAGGCCATAGCGACGTTCCCAGCCATTGTCCGTTTGTTGTTCAAATACCAAAGTGCCTTTTTCGGTCGTTTCACTCCGCAACCGGAATGTACCAGCAGGCGAAGTGACGGGATCACCATCCAATGCGACGGGTTGCATGACGAGGTTGCTGCCGAAACCACTGTCAATTAAGTACAATGTATCTTCGTAATGGAACAAATTCACAACATGTGTACGATCGAGGACATAGTGATCGCGTGGTGGCGGTGCCCAAATAGTAGCCGCTGCTAGTTGTACGGGAAAACCTAAATCTCTGAGTACGATATACAGCAGACCATTAAGCTCATAGCACAAACCACCGCGTCCCTGTTTAATCATTTTATTTTGCAGGTATTGCTCGGTAATAGGTTCTTCATTCGCCAGTAGAACATCCAGGTTTTCAAATGCGAATTGCTGAGCGAAGAGCGTCTGAACTTGGCTGATTTGCTCTAGCGGTGTGCCGTTAAGTGTCAGTTGGTTCGAAATCCATTGCAGCATATCTATCCATCCTTTCTTTAGTAGTGATAACTCCATCATAGCAAATTTTCTTGCGATGATAAAAGTATGGTATTTTTTTACGATTGTGAATAAACTTGCTTTTGGCTACAAATATAGTATACATATTATGAAACTATTTACGGATTTCCCCGTCTGTACGTTGATCTATGATTACATAATAGAGAGGAAGGAACACGATGAAAAAGATTTGGATAACATTTGGCACAGTAGCTCTTGCCCTCAGCCTGCCATTATCGAGTATTGCTGCAAGCAACCAAAAGTTTACGGATGTTCCCGAAACAAAGCACTTTGCGGAGGCGGTCAATGAATTGGCCGAACGCCATATTATTACAGGATATGCGGACGGCCTATTTAAGCCAGGCAATCCAATCACGCGCGGACAGGCGGCGGCAATTATTGCGAAGTTGATGAAACTGAATCCGGATTACATGGTGAAGGATCCTGGATTCAAGGACGTCTCGAAAGCGAATGGCTATCATAATGCCATTGCCAAACTTGCGGAGCTCGAAGTGATTGGGGGCTATGAAGACGGAAGTTTCGGGCCGAATGATCCCGTCAAACGGGGACAATTGGCTTCCATCCTCGTGAAAGCGTTCGATTTGCCGCGCTTTGCTTTTAACGCGGAAGAAAATCCATTCCATGACGTCAAGCCCAACACGTCGCATGGCGCGAATGTCTTAATTCTGCACAAACTCGGCATTACGACAGGCGTAACGGCCGACAGATTTGGCATCAATGAATGGGTGACGAGAGGACAAGCAGCGAAGTTGATGCAACTAACGGAGCGTGTCCATCCCGAGTCCTATTCATTAAAAACATGGGGCCCGATGCTGCGTTTCTCCGAAATAATGACCGATGAGGACACGGATGAATTTGCGGTTAACTCGGAGGTGTACCACGCAGCCATCATAAAAGGCAGACAGACACCGTCAGGATATACCGGCGATCGCGTACAAGTGACGCCGTTAAAAGAAGGAAGAGGAACGCTGCAGCTAGGCGGTAATTATGGTATGGAAAATCAAAATATCAAACGCTACTATCATAAATACTATGTAGATGTGAAGAAGGTCGACGGCAGATTGAAGGCTCAGTTAGTATACGCAAGCGATATATTGAAGACGCGGGCGCGACTGAAACTTACGGCGGATGATGAGGTTGAAAACATTCGTTTCGTACGGACGGACGGGGAAGTTTTGTCCAGCAACCTGCCGTTTGAAGGGTATACCGATTCGCCGGATGTGTTCATTCGCGTCAACAAGCCGGGCAATTTCATCGCGACAGTCCGCTTTACTGACGGAAAAGAAGCGCGTTACGCGGTGGAAGTGAAAGTTCCGGATGCACATATGTTGTATTATAAAGTGAAGACGTCAAAGATGTTAGACGCCAACTGAACTTGATTTTTGAAAATGGGTTATAAAAGTATTGAGACTAGAAACTGAAAAAGCAACTTAACATACCTGCAGCCAACTTGAGTGAAAGTTGGCTGCAGGTGTTTTTCATTTACACCCGAACACATCTCACATACAGCGAGGTGAAGAAACTTATACTAACGGTTGCTACGATGAAGTAGAATACATGTTTTGTATACGCATTCATTAAATCAACAGTATACGTACCATGTGCAACTTTTAGTAGCATGTTTTGACCTGAACTCATCAATGTAATTGTCAAAGCCGTTCCTGTAATATTTTCTAGTAGTCGAATTGGATGAATAGCATGCCGATCAATGGAGATAACGCGGCATTTTCAGCGCTCCTTGGTAACAACATTAGTCCTGCCACCGTGGCGTGTACGAGTAATGAATTTCACAAACATTTTTTGAAACTTTTTCTAAATATTACCGTCTGTACGGTGCGTAAGTGATACAAGTACACAGCGCGTATTACGAATAAAGGAGAGAAACAATTGAAGAGTAAAATTACAGCTTCGTTCATCGCATTACTGCTTATAGTTGCAGCGATGCCGTTTCAAGCACATGCGACTGAGTTTACGGACATGAATGAGCATTGGGCGCAAAAGGAGATCAAGTATTTATATGAACGCAATATTATTGGTGGATACCCAGACGGAACATTTAAACCAAACGAACCGATCACACGTGCACAAGCATCTGCCATGCTCATTAAAGCTTTGAAGATTCCACTCCTGGAAAATCCTAAAGTGGTGTTTAAAGATGTTTCAAAAAAGTCATCGTATTATAAAATTCTTGCGACGGTGAATGAAAAAGGAATTCTTCGCGGGGATAATGGATTAATGCGGCCAGGTGAAAAGACATCACGAGCGCAAATGGCAGCAATTTTGCGTCGTTCATTCGATATACCGTTTGGTAAGCAACCTACATTTGTCGATGTGGTACCGGCGCACTGGGCATATGCGGACATTAATGGGATTGCCAAACAACGAATTGCTGGCGGGTCGGAAGGCAAGTATATGCCATCTCAATCGGTGACCCGTGCGCAGTTCTCTGCTTTTCTGGCAAGAGCGCTTAATGATTCGATGAAACTCAGTCGATATCATTCATATGTCAGCCAAAAAGGAAAAACGGTTGAGCAGAATGGCTTTTCTTACAGTATAAATAATGGATTGATGAAAAAAGATTTGAAAACGGATAAAGATGAAAAGATCTTGAGTAAGCAAGATTTCGAATCTAATGATGGGTTATGGATTAGTTACATGGAAGACAGGTTTGATTTGATTGTCTACAATGATGAAGTGTTCATCCCATATTTAAGTGCAATTAGCCAAGCTTCAGATTTGCCAATGAGGTATGGTGTCATTCGAACACCAACTAAACGTTTTACAGGACCGAGAGATTCTGCCATCATGGAGTCTCTTTCCGGTGAAACTATGCGAAATTTATTTATTTGGAATGACCGTATTTTTTATACAACCGAAGCAGTGAAAAGAGATTATTACGTAACGCCTAACATACCGAAAGATAGTAAATTGACACTAAACTCCGTAGCTATGGACGGATCGGATAGAAAAAAAGAACGTGATTTTGATGCAAGAATTCTTTTCTATGAAGATCCATCAGAAAAATCATTTATCCTGTTAGAAAACCAAAACAATGCATCTGTGTTGTTTGATCATTCGACGATGTATTACTTTAATAAAACTGGTTTGTATAAGTATAGTTTACTTGATAAGAAGGTGAGTAAATTATCGAGCATCCAAGGGAAACGCATGTCGGTTACTGACACACAGCTGATCGTAACTGGACAAGATGGGAAGAAATATACATTTAAGAAGTGAATGGATAGATGTACAACGAGACATCAGGTACAGGTGCTTCTAATTCATATCTAATAGGAGGAAATTATATTGAAAAAAATAGCATCACTTATATTTGCTGCTCTACTACTTACAGCCTGCGGTAGTGCTGAACCGGATTACACAACCGAACAATTTGAAACAGCTCTGAAAAACGGTGAAAATACGGAGGGTAAAAATGTTTCTATAACAGTAGATGAACTCGTTCCAGATAGTGCATTTGGATATAATGTTCAAACGGGTGAACATTTGAACTTTGTATCAAGTAGCAATCCAAATGTAAAAAAAGGCGATGAGATAATCGTGAAAGTCGGAGAAGTAGAAAGCGTTCTTGGCTCGTTTATCATCCAATATAAGAAGCAATAGTGAGAATCGGCCATTTGATCTTCCGGAAGCAAGTAGAAGACTGTGAAAATGTATAAAATTAGGGGTTATCGATCCAGGTGCAGGTATTATGGAAGCAGCAGATAGCGCACTCATTGATTATGAGCTAGAAGAATGGATCGTTGTCTCTTCTTCTGATGCAGCAATGACAGCGTCTTTAATCGGTTACGAGTGGATAATGTCATGGTAGAAAATCATTGATGGAAAAGATGCTAAAGTAGCAGCACAAAACCGGATGGATCCAAATGAATATAAAATTTCTGTGTGGACAGATGGTATCGAAGAAGTAGATGGCGATAAAATCAAATTTTTTTATGTTCCGGGGAATACTAGTGTTGCAAGTACGAATGTAGTAGATCTTGTGTTAGAAGATATGGGCTATAACGTTGAAATGCTACAAGTAGAAGCGGGTACTATGTGGACGTCAGTTGCTGATGGAAATGCTGGTGCATTCTTAGCAGGATAGTTGCCCATTACACACGCAACATATGTAGAAAAGCTTGGAAGTCAATATGAAGATATTGGCACAAGTATGAAAGGCGTTACACTAGGCTTAGTGGTACCAGCCTAAATGGACATCGATTCCATATAAGACTTGAAGTAATAAGCAGATAAAAAATAACTCATTTCCTTAGGGGCATGGGTTATTTTTTATGTTTAAGGTACCAATTTCCGGCACGATTCAGGATCGCGTCAAGTGTTAGAATCGTTACCTGGTACCCTATTAATGTAATCAGATTACGTATTATTACTAGGCTTCAGCGTTTTTCCAATTGATGCTTCTTTATATGATACTGTAAGCTTTGGCGGGTGATTCCCAGTTTACGGGCAGTTGCTGAGATATTCCAGTCTGTCTGTTCTAAAGAAGTTTGGATAAACTGCTTTTTTGACTGATTCAATAAGTTTTTTATCGGTCTACTTGCTTTTGCTTCGCCTGTTCCTTCAAATAGTTGCTGCTCAGAAATAATTTTTCCACGGATATAGGAAGGTAAATGTTGAATTTCAATTACTTTTGCGTCCTCCGGCACCCGCATGACGATGTTTTGCATCAAATGCTCTAACTCTCTGATATTTCCTGGCCACAAATAGCGTAGCAAAGCATCCCGCAAAGAAGGGGAAAGAGGGGGCGTTTCAGTGCCCATTTTTACTTGGAAATATTCCAAAAAGTAATTAATGAAAAATAAAATATCTTCAGGACGATCGCGCAACGGAGGAATAAATAGACTTGTATTCGCAACACGATAAAACAAGTCTAGTCGCATCCGTTCTTCTTCAATCAATCGTTCGGGGTCTTCATTTGATGCACTAATAACTGTACAGCGGACTGGAGTCACGTCGTTAGAACCTACTCGACGTACTAAACGCTCCTGTAATACACGCATGAGTTTCGACTGCAACGTCATCGGCATGGAATTTATTTCATCCATGAATAGTGTACCTTCTCCTGCATATTCAAATAATCCGATTTGGTCTGTAGCACCAGTAAACGCACCTTTGACCGTACCAAATAATGTACTTTCCAATAGGTTTTCTGGTATAGCAGCGCAGTTGATTGCAACAAATGGCTTATCTCGTCGCGGGCTGTGATTATGCATACTTTGTGCAAATAGTTCTTTTCCAGTTCCCGTTTCGCCTACAATCAGTGTATCTGTATTATGTAAAGAAACTGCCTGCGCTTCTCTTAACAATTCTTTTAATACAGCGCTTTGGCCCTTGATATCTTCAAAGGTGAAAATGGTTCCGTTAGAAGAGAATGCTTTCTCTTCCGCAACTTGATATTTACTTCGCTTAGACTCAATCGTTTGGTAAAGTTGATCTTTTAATTTCGATTCATTTGTACTGATAGAGAAGACTCCGATAGTTTCCCCATCTTTCTTTATAGGAAACGTACTATAGCTGACATAATAGGGTACCCCGGCTACTTTAGAATGTGCTCGGTATCTTGAGAAAATGGGTTTACCGGTATTAAATACATGTCGGTGTTCAGAGAACTGCGGGTTATAATTATACGCGTCCCATAAAGGTTTTCCAATTATTTCTTGAGCGTTTAAACCTTCCATCTTTTCTTGTGCTTCATTATAGAGTGTGATTTCCCCAACAGAGTTACTCATCATGACGCCTTCATCTATAGTTTGAATCACTTCTTCTAAGCAGTACAGACGTGCTTCGTTATTGTCCAATTGAAATGCAAATTCTTTTATACATAAGATAGTTAGTAGTTCCGGCTCGTCCAGACACTGTACAGATACCTGAAGTGGTTGGTCCTCGATCTCTATATAAAATTCCTCTTGATGGTTAAATTGCAAATCACCTCGTTTAAATAACTGTTTGATATCAGTTGTCGTATCTATTGAAAAGGTTAGGTTTTCTTGTAATTCAGACCATAAAACTTTATTAGATGGATCAAGGACGATGGCTCCATCTACAAAACTTCTAGCAAAAGAGCCAATTACTTTAGCAAACATTTAATAACCTCCTATATTTATTACAAATTTTATTATATCACGCAGATTTCAGAAAAGTCTGCACTTGCATGCAAAAAATGTCTGCATAGTTAAAAACGCTCCATAGTTCAGATGATTTAGGAAGAAGAGTAGGAATTGCGCGTGCAAAGAAAAAATTTATCTGCAGGGAAGTGGGAAAGATGCTAGTAATCTTTTGCGAGGGTTCTGAATAATTTTACTAGTCATTAACCTTGATGTAATAAGCTTTAAATTAAATGATTTGAATTTGTTTGTTCACCTTTTGAAAGTTGGCATGGTACTTGCAATATATAAAAGCGAGAAACAAAAAAACTATAATATTCAGGGGGAATTCTTCATGACAACAAAACCAGAAATTTTATATTCCGTAAAAGCGCAAAGAGGACCAGAACTTCGCTGTAAAGGATGGAGACAAGAAGCGATTCTTCGTATGTTAGAAAATAACATGGAAAATGCAGAGAAGCCTGAAGAACTTGTAATCTACGGCGGCATCGGTAAGGCAGCCCGTAACTGGGAGTCTTATCATGCGATTGTCCAATCACTAAAGGATCTAGAAGACGATGAGACGTTGGTTGTTCAATCGGGTATGCCGGTCGCGGTTTTTAAAACACATAAATACGCACCGACAGTTGTCATGGCGACAACGAATATTATGAAAGCAGATTGGCCTACATTCTATGATCTACAAGATAAGAACCTAACAATTTATGCAAACTATACTGCAGCACCTTGGGAGTATATCGGAACACAAGGCGTAATCCAAGGAACATTTGAGACATTGTCAGCAATTGCACGCCTTCACTATAACGACTCTCTTGTGGGTAAGATCCTATTGACTGCAGGTGCAGGTGGTATGGGTGGAAACCAAACACGTGCGATGACAATGCATGGTGGCGTTTGTATCTTAGTTGACTCCAATGTAGAAATTATTAACCGACGCATTGAGAAAGGTTTCATTGATGAACTAGCACCTTCATTAGATGAAGCAATAAAAAAGGCCAAAGAATACGCAGCAGCAGGCAAGCCACTTGGAATCGCAGTAGTTGGAAACGCAGCCGACATATTTGAAGAAATACTGAAGAGTGACTTCCGTCCGGAAATTGCAACGTCTATGACGCCAGGTCATGACCCTATCTCTTATCTTCCTTCTGGTTACACAGTAGAAGAAGCAGAACATTTGCGTGATACAGACCGTGACTTGTACTTGGAAAAAGGTCGCGAAACGATGATTCGGGAATTGAAAGCGCTTATTCAGTTTATGGATGAAGGCGTTCATGCATTTGAATACGGTACAAGCCATCGTAAAGAGTGTATAGATGCAGGGATGGATCAAGAAGAGGCGAAGCGTTTGCCAGGATTCGTAGCAGAGTATATTCGTCCATTATTCTGTGAAGGCCGTGGACCTTTCCGTTGGATATGTCTATCAGGGGAAAAGGAAGATCTTCGTAAAATCGATGATATGATTCTTGAGAAATTCGCTGATGACTACTTGGTTACGCGTTGGATTAAATTGGCAAAGGAACATATTCCGATCGAGGCACTACCTGCACGTATTTGTTATATGGGCTTTGGTCAGCGTAAAAAGTTTGCTTTAGAAGTAAATGACATGGTTCGTCGTGGTGAACTAGCGGGTCCAGTTGCATTCTCACGTGACAACTTGGATTCAGGATCTATCGTTAACCCGACATTCGAATCGGAAAACATGAAAGATGGCAGTGATTTAATTTCTGACTGGCCGATGTTGAACGGACTATTAAACGCAGTGGGTATGTGTGACCTTATCGCAATTCAGGCAAACTACTCTATGGGTGAAGCAGTTCACACAGGTGTGACAATGGTTGCAGACGGTACAGCTGAATCAGATATGCGTCTTGAAGTTGCGATGACAGTAGACTCGGGAATCGGTGTGGTACGACATGCACAGGCTGGTTATGAAACTGCACGTGATGTAGCAAACGGTAAAGGTAAATTGACTGAAGAAAGCATCAAAATTCCATTATGGTGGGAGAAAAAAGCAACATTCGGGCCTAAAGATTTGGAAAAGGCAGAAGCGAAATCATAAGTACTAGAGCCTAAGAAAAGCGGGTGGAGGATGTCAAACGCCTATTTGACCTCCTCTCTTCTTGTTTAATGAACTTAAACACTTACTAGGGTGGGTGAAAAGAATGAATGATGTAAAAGATGTAGTTGTTTTGATGGATCCAGACCCTACTGATAAACAAGACAATATTTACACCATGCGTAATATTTCCAGCTTTTTCTTTTTCAGTTTAATTGGTATCTTCATGTTTTTTATTCCAATAGACTTGAATGGGAAAACTTCTATACCCTTAGATCATTTTGTAACATGGATTCGTAATGCTATTCCGACGATTGTCTCCTATTATATTTTGATCATTATGGTTCTTGGCGCGTCCTATCCTTTTTACTCGGGTGTTTGGCGTAAATCCAAAATTGATATAATTTTCTCTGGACTTAAAGTTTTAGGAGCTGTCGCATCATTTCTTGTTTTATTTGAAATCGGTCCTACATGGCTTTTGGCAGATGATATGGGACCGTATTATTATTCAATAGTATTAACGCCTATAGGTGTATTAATTCCGATTGGAGCAATCTTTTTAGCATTATTAGTGGGGTATGGATTGCTGGAGTTTATCGGTATCCTTATGCAACCTATTATGAGACCCGTTTGGAAAACTCCTGGAAAGTCAGCGGTAGACGCTGTTGCTTCTTTTGTAGGTAGTTATTCTATTGGACTATTGATCACGAATCGCATCTATAAAGAAGGGAAATACTCCCGACGTGAAGCGACTATTATTGCGACTGGTTTTTCTACCGTATCGGCAACATTTATGGTCGTCGTAGCTAAGACGTTGAATTTAATGGAGATTTGGAATCTGTACTTTTGGCTAACGTTCCTAGTAACATTTATCGTTACGGCTATTACAGTCAGAATGTGGCCGATCAACAAAATACGTGATGATTACTATACGGGTGAGGGTTCACCTGAAGTACTTATTAAAGAGAAAAGAATCCAGCATGCTTGGTCAGAGTCGATGCTAACTGTTCAAAATGCGCCTAGTCTTTTTAAAAACGTTATATCGACACTGAAGGATGGCATTCTCATGGCGATGAGTGTACTCCCGTCGGTCATGGCAATCGGTCTTATTGGTTTAATTTTGGCAAATCATACGCCGGTGTTTGATTATTTGGCTTATATATTCTTACCGTTAACGTGGATTTTACAAATACCTGAACCTTTTCTAGCTGCAAAAGCAGCAATGATCAACCTCGTGGATATGTTCTTACCATCATTAATGGTGATAGATGCAAGTCTACATACACGATTCATAGTAGGTTCTATTTCCATCTCAACTATTCTATTTTTCTCCGCATTGATTCCGTGTATCTTATCCACAGATATCCCGATTAAAATGCGAGAAATTGTAGCTCTTTGGTTCATCAGAACGGTCTTGTCATTAATAATCGTAACGCCATTGGCATTTTTGTTTCTGTGAAAGCGCTTTCCGTTAAGAGAGACTATGTTATTTAACTGGAGGTTTCTATTGTGACTCAAATGAATGGTAATACAAAAGTCGATTTAGTAATTCGTCATGCAGCAGAAGTTTTGACTTGTGCCGAAGAAGGAATGGCAGGTCTTGGCGTCATTCAAGATGCTTGGGTTGCAGTGAAAGACGGACTTATTGCAGGAGTAGGTTCGGAAAAAGAGGGAAGTAGCACAATCAATCTGGATGATGCCCAACAAATTGATGCTACTGGAAAGGTTGTCGCGCCAGGGTTTGTTGATTCACATACGCACCTCGTCTTCAATGGTACACGAGTAGAAGAGTACGCTGCTAAAATAGCAGGCGGCGATTTGAAGAAGTTGGAGGAAATGGGCATAACGGCAGGACCGAACCGAACTATTGAACTGACTCGACATGCATCTGAGGATGAGTTATTCCAACAGTCAAAAATGCGAATGATGAACATGTTAGCGTACGGCATGACAACAATTGAAAGTAAAAGCGGATATGGGTTAACGACAGAAAGTGAAATTAAAATTTTGGAAGTTGGACGACGTCTGGATAAAGAAACACCTGTTGATGTATACAACACATTTCTAGGGGCCCATGGATTCCCCGAAGGCATGACAAAAGAAGAGTATTTACGGGTCATTATAGAGGATATGATTCCAAAAGTCGGTGAAAGAAAATTGGCGGAGTTCTGCGATGCTTGGTGTGACGACGGTTACTTCACGGCTGAGGAGTCTGAACAAATACTTGAAGCCGGTTTAAAATATGGCATGAAACCAAAGTTACATGCGGATGCCTATTCTTATATCGGTGGATCTGATCTTGCTGTCAAAATGAATATGGTCTCTGTCGATCATTTAAACTACACACCCATTGAAGTAATGGAGAAACTCGCTAAATCGAATGTAACGGGTGTTTTAATGCCAGCATTGGATTTTGCGGTAGGTCATAAGAAACCGTTTGATGCACGTAAAATGCTGGATTTAGGAATGAATATCGCTCTTGCAACGGATCTTTGCCCAGCATGTTATACAGAGTCGATGCAATTTGTAATCAACTTGGCTTGCAGACTGTATAAATTCACAGTGGAAGAAGCAATCAAAGCAGCGACTTACGGTGGAGCATGCGCCTTAGATTTAGATGATAGAGGCGTGATTGCTGAAGGTAAAATAGCTGATCTACAGATTTGGGCTATTCCTTCATATGTCCATATCGCATATGAACTTGGAACAAATATTGTGGAGACTGTATTAAAAGATGGCGAAGTAGTAATAGAGCATGTAAAAGCACAGTGAGAAAAGGAGCGATTCAGAATGACAAACAAACAAGTGAAGAATAACGCAGCAGAATGCGTGGATGAGAAACGCTTACTCGAATTATTCCTGGAACTTGCAAAAATTGATGGCCCAAGTGGAAAAGAACAAAAGGTAGCGGATTACTTGAAAAAGGCACTACCAGAACTTGGTTTTACCATTGAATTTGATGAAGCGCATAAAGAATTTGGCGGAGAAGTCGGCAACTTGATTGCTTACAAAGAAGGCACGGATTCATCTGTCCCTCCAGTGTTTTTCTCTACACATATGGATACTGTACTTCCAACGAAAGACTTAAAGCCAGTAATCAAAGATGGCGTGATCTACTCTGATGGTACAACAATCCTAGGAGCAGACGACCGTGCGGCATTGGCAGCATACTTAGAAGGTGTTCGTGCCGTGATTGAAAGTGGAATCCCACACGGACCGATTGAATTGGTCTTAACGGTCAATGAACAGCCGGGTCTCGTAGGTGCACGTCATTTAGATTACAGCAAACCGAAAAGTACATTCGGATACATTTTTGACAGTAGCGGCGATGTGGGTCAAACGATTTTGAAAGGTCCATATAGCAGTAGAATTTGGATGAATGTTAAAGGAAATGCAGCACATATTGCGCTGAATTCAGAAGAAGGTAATAATGCATTCATTTTAGCGGCGGCTGGTTTATTGGAGCTACATTTAGGTGAGATCGATGAAGAAACCCTAGCGAATATAGGTATTATCGAAGGTGGAGAACTCACTTCCATTATACCGGGTGAAGTGACAGTCGCAGGTGAAGTGCGTAGTTTTTCTAAAAATAAGCTAGATAAGCAGCTGAAACATATGGAAGACGCGATGCGTAAAGCTGTGGAAAATCGTGGCGGCACGGTAGACGTGAAGATCGAGAAAAAGTATAGCGGTTTCGCCATTCCGGAGGATCATATCCTAACGAAAACCGTTTTGGAAGCGTCGGACAATATAAGCGTCAAGCCCTACCTAACTGAAACGCTAGGCGGTGCTGACACAAATGTATTGAATGAAAATGGCTTGATTTGCTTGACGTTAGGAAACGGCTTTCAAAATATCCATTCATTCAGAGAGTGCATCAGCATAGAAAACCTTACGAATACAGGAAGATTGACTGCTGCATTAATTCAGAAATGGTATGAAAGTCAGAAGTAATCTGATGTGAGAAATGGATCAAAAGACGATACTGCAAGTAGAAAAAGTCCGGGGGGATGAGAGTAATGTTAATGAATCCAGTATTCATTTCCGTAATAGTACTAACAGTATTAAGCCTAGCTAGAGTACATGTCATATTTGCAATATTAATGGCAGCAATAACGGCGGGACTTCTTTCCGATTTATCATTAACAGATACAACATCCCTATTCCTTGGTGGAATGGGCGGCCAGTCTGAAACTGCATTGAGCTATATATTGCTAGGAATCTTCGCGGCTATGATCGCCCATTCGAACATTACAAAAATGTTGATAGATAAATTATTGTCAGTTAAAAAAATGAGTAAGTATATGCTACTATTAATGATTGCGGGCTTGACTTGTCTGTCAGGAAATCTGATACCGGTACATATTGCCTTCATACCGATTCTGATACCGCCTTTGTTGATTTTCTTCAATTATTTGCGTTTAGATCGACGAGCTGTCGCTTGTGCTTTGACGTTCGGTTTGAAGATGCCTTATATGTTAATTCCAGCAGGTTACGGATTGATTTTCCACGGAATAATTGTACAAGAAATCAGCACCAATGGCATGCCAGTCTCATTGTCGCAAGTACCTTTAGCAATGGCATTACCAGCAGCCGGTATGTTTGTCGGTTTATTTGTAGCAGTCTTCATTACGTATCGTAAGCCGCGTGATTATGAATCAGCGGAGGAACGTGCTAGCCAGGAAGAATTATTTTCCTCCACCGTTCAATTAGCAGCTACCGAGGAACCGGTTAGACGTAAATTTGATTTAAGAGATATATTAACACTTGTTGCTATCGTGTCGGCTTTAGTCGTTCAGGTTTCAGTACACTCATTAGTGATCGGGGCGTTAGTGGGCATTATCGTGATGTTCGCTGCAAGGGTCGTCACATTGGGTGAAGGTGAAGCGGTGGTTCAAGAAGGTGTGAAGCTTATGGGAGCGATTGCATTTGTCATGCTTCTTGCCTCAGGCTATGCAACTGTTTTAAAAGATACAGGCTCTGTAACAAATTTGGTGACCGCGGTTGAAGGCTATTTCAGCTATGGTAAAGTAGCTGGAGCTGCACTTCTATTATTGATAGGTTTACTAGTAACAATGGGGATTGGAACATCTTTTGGAACGATTCCGATACTAGCCGCTGTATTTGTTCCGATATGTATGGTGATGGGATTTAGTCCTCTTGCGACCATTGCATTGATTGGTACAGCAGGGGCATTAGGCGATGCAGGTTCACCCGCTTCAGACAGTACACTTGGACCCACATCAGGATTGAATGCGGACGGGAAACATCATCATATTTGGGATACTTGTGTTCCTACATTTTTGCATTATAATATTCCTTTATTTATATTCGGAATAGTAGCAGCTGTAATTTTATAAAAAAGAATAAGAGGTGTTGGAATGAGTAAAGATGGGAAGTTGATTCAATTAGACAGAAACTTTACAGATGAAGAAGAGAAGTTGATCCAATTAGACGGTGAATCACTCGATAGAAAACAAATTGAGCGTATAGCTTTTGGTAAAGTGCCAGTAGGGATTACCGATCATGCATTGCAACGTGTACGAGAAAGTCGGGAGCGTATTGAAAAACAATTACGAGATGGGAAAGTTATCTATGGTGTAAATACTGGATTTGGTAAGTTGAGTGATATTCAAATTGAAGATGAAGACATTACGAAATTGCAACTCAATCTCCTTCGTGCGGACGCTGTAGGTGTGGGGGATCCTTTACCACAACCTGTCGTACGGGCCATGATGGTTTTGCGTGCGAATGCGCTGGCAAAAGGTTTTTCCGGAATTAAAGAAGACACACTACAATTATTGGTTCAGTTAATCAATAAAGGCGTTCATCCAGTCGTTCCTTGTAAGGGTTCTGTAGGTGCAAGTGGTGACTTGGCTCCTTTAGCGCATGTGGCGATTGTGCTAATTGGTGAAGGTCGTGCAGAATTTGAGGGAGAGATCTTGTCTGGCGAAGAAGCGCTAAAGCGTGCGGGATTAAAACCGGTCACTTTGCAGGCAAAAGAAGGACTTGCCTTGATTAATGGTACGCAAGCTATGACTGCAGTTGGTGTTATTGGATTAAATGAAGCTGAGCGTGTAGGTCTAGCTGCAGATATGGCAGCAAGTCTGACAATGGAAGCATTGCAAGGGATCATTACAGCGTTTGATAAGGAGCTTCTAGCTGTACGACCGCATAAAGAAATGGAGTTTGTTGCCTCTCGAATGCGTAATTGGCTAGAAGGTAGTAAACGTATTACGAGTCAGGGGCAAATTCGTATGCAAGACGCCTATTCCATTCGCTGTATTCCGCAAGTGCACGGTGCCTCTTGGCAGTCGCTTCAATATGTCGATGATCGATTACGTGTCGAAATGAATTCTGCCACAGATAATCCGATTATACTTGAGAACGGTGAAATTATTTCTGGCGGTCACTTCCATGGACAGCCGATTGCGCTTGCTATGGACTTCATGAAGGTTGGGGCAGCTGAGTGGGCGAATATTTCAGAAAGACGAATTGAGAGATTAGTGAACCCGCAACTTAGTGGACTTTCTCCATTCCTCGCTACAGATCCAGGTCTGGAATGTGGTTTGATGGTTGCACAATACGCTGCAGCTGCACTTGTTTCGGAGAATAAGGTACTTGCCCATCCAGCGAGTGTAGACTCTATTCCAACTTCTGCTAATCAGGAAGACCATGTCAGTATGGGGACAATTGGTTCTCGACAAGCACGTGAAATCATTCATAACAGTTCCCGTGTCATCGCCATTGAACTGATTTGTGCTTCACAGGCAATTCACCTGGAGCAAGTGGAGAAAGAACTTGCCCCAGCAACTAAAGCCTATTTAGAAAAAGTGCGCACTATTTGCCCGCCATTGGAAGCGGATCGTGATATTTCGCAGCAAATTGAAGCCTTGTCTAATTTTATCTTGCGTGATGATACTTTGACACAAGAGATTCAGTGAGATAGTAGCACATGATCGGTCATTAAAAACCTATTCTATATAATGACACGCAGAGTCGTTATATAGAATGATTCATTATTCTCTTTCTACAGCTACAGTTTTAAAGCGCATCGCCATTATCGCGATGCGCTTTTGTCTGTCAAATCCATTGAACTTATATTGTAAAACCATTATTGCATGCTAGATTGATCGTTTGCATGCACAAAACTTTCACGATTGTTTAAACACTCAAGTTAATTTCACGCACAGCGTTTCAAAAAAATTTGCCATAATATATCACTTTATGATATAACATAATTAGATATATCATAAAGTGATATAGTAGGAGGTGGGAAATTGAAATCATTTGAGCCACTGACGGATTCTGTTTTTTACATTATGGCTTCACTTACGGAGCCCCGGCATGGATACGCTGTAATGAGCTTTGTAGAAGAGACAACAGAAGGTGCATTTGTAATTGGGCCGGCTTCATTGTATTCGATTATTAAAAAATTGCTAAAAGAACAGTTAATCGTTCTACATGATGAATCGAACACACGTCGCAAAGTATACAAGTTGACTGAAATAGGCAGACAGACACTTGCAGTGGATATCGCTCGGAGAAAAGTGATGATTCGAATGGCGGAAACAGGACTAGAAAGGGGAGACACTTGATGAAGAAGAGAAAATATATGGTTTCTGCTGGTTTGGCTTTTTCAGAAGCGGGTGATATGAAGAAACTACGAGATCAAGCATTACAGGGTTGGAATTTGAAACGTTTTCGCTGTGCAGGCTACGAATTGGAAAAGGGCGAGAAGGAGGACGTCATTTACAGTATTGATTATCGTCTGTTGGAGCCCACCGAAAAAGAGGAATACTTTGAGACGTTCGCGAATGCCGGATGGACGCTCGTTTGTTCCGAATATAATATGCATATATTTAAGGCGGAAAGAGGAACTGTGCCGATCTATAGCGACAGTGAATCGGCTAGGGATAAGATCAGACGACTAGCCATTCCTGTTAGAACAGTAACACTTTATCTTATCGGAATGATGATTCTATCAGGACTGCTGATGAAATTCACATCTGGTGTAATTCAAACTGTTGGTACCTTCTTCTTTTACGCAGCTTTCGTTCTTGCTGTGCCTTCCGTTATGACATATGTAGCCACACTGTATCATCGATTGAAACAATAGAAAGAGAAAGAAGGGGACTATTGGAAAGTCGTTTAGTCGCCGGGTGTTATTTCTTTTTTTGAAGGTACCAGGTCCCGACACTATTCTGAATTGTGTCGGGACCTGGTACCTTCATCATGGTATACTAAATCTATAGATAATCTAGTGAGTTACAAATCAATTTTAGGAGGTCACCTCATGGAACTATTCAAGCAATACATAGCGGGTATCGATTCCCCGGAACATTGTCAACGTGTAGAGGAAGTGTTGGCGTGGGTTACTACTACATTCCCGAATTTGGAACCGCAAATGAAGTGGAATACACCTATGTTCTCTGACCATGGCACATTTATTATTGGCATTTCTATCGCAAAGCACCATATGAGCATTTCACCTGAACCAGCAGGAATTACACGTTTTGCGGATGAAATTGCAGAAGCAGGCTATAGCGCTACAAGTGGCTTGTTTAGAATTAAATGGAATGAATCAGTTGATTACGGCTTGATGGAAAAATTGATTGAATTTAATATTCAAGATAAGATAAATTGCACAACGTTTTGGCGTAAATAAGATCGTATTAATTTTTAAAAGTGCGTATGTGCGAAACAAACGAGAAGGTGTAAACATTCGTAAAAGTTTCATGCATAGGTGCTTTTTTGATGTATAGAATAGCTGTTTCAGTTTGGATGACGTAATTTGAAAGGTGAGGAGCATGTATGCAAACGGTTAGCTTAGAAGTTCAAGAATTGACCATTAGATCCTTGGAGTCCACTCATAATAAACTTTCGAATGCGTATAAAAGTATGACGGAAAAGGGCTCCAATACAACACTTGTTGAAAAAAGACGCGATGCTATAAAAGTTGGGTTGGACAGCTTACAAGACGTTTGGTATGATGTAGATTTTTTCTATGACAGAAAAGTGACTTTACAATCTAAAGAGATTTTACAAAGTATCATTCCATCTATTGAAAAGCAATTAGCAAAAGCGAAGGATGGTAGTCCACAAAAAACAGTGAATGAGCGTCGTGTAACCGCGCTCAAACTGGCAATCGAATCCTTAGCGGACCGTCTTAAATAAGTTTCTTTTCCTTGGAGCAGCTATAACAAGCATTTTCCATGATATAAAAGAAAGATAATCATATTATGTAAACTGTTTAGAAATCAATGTGTAGGTAATGAAAAAGTCTTCAGAAAATTAAATACCCATTCTTTCTATAATAAGTATATTTCCGGGGTAATATCTAGCTATCGTAGTGGCTAGATGTTATCTTATTTTTTATGGTCAGTAAAAGGTTTGGAGGAAGGTTCAATACATGAAGGATTTAATACAAGAAAAGATAAAAAATAAAGTGCTTAAAGTCGCTCCCATCATGACTGTGCTACTGATTGGTGGGTTTATCGGATTGTTTAGTGAAACAGCGTTAAATATGACGATGAATGACTTGATAAAGGAATTTGCGATTTCTCCATCTACAGCGCAATGGTTAACTACAGGGTATTTACTCGTGCTCGGTATTATCATTCCCGTTTCGGGGTTACTCATCAAACGTTTTCCAACAAGGAATCTTTTTATAACGAGTATGAGTTTTTCAATTGTGGGTGTATTAATTGCCGCTATATCTCCGAGCTTCATCATGTTGTTAACCGGACGGATTATTCAGGCGATAGGCACTGGGTTATTGGTGCCATTGTTATTCCATACCGTTCTGATTCTCTTTCCACCTTGGAAAAGAGGAACTGCGATGGGATTAGTCGGTCTAGTCATGATGTTTGCACCAGCTATTGGTCCGATTTCTGCCGGATTGATTATTGATTATTTCAATTGGCAACTAATATTTTGGATCATCGCCCCAATCCTAGTTTTCGCATTGATATTCGGGATGATTTACTTACCGAATCTATCCGCTGTTCACAAGCAAAAAATCGATGCATACTCCATAATTCTATCTACCATTGGCTTTGGCGGTATCGTATTTGGATTTAGCTATGCTGGCGAAAGTGACGGATGGTCAAGTCCAATTGTGATGGCATCTTTTGCGGCAGGTTTGATTGCTCTCATTCTATATGCATTTCGTCAAAGATCGATTAAGGAACCGATGTTACATTTGGAAGTGTTTAAGCATCCCATGTTTACGTTAGGCATCATCCTTACGTTGTTTGCTAATCTCATTATATTTTCTTCCAATATTTTATTGCCTTTGTTTATGCAAGCAGGACTTGGTTTATCCGCTTCGATAGCAGGCTTGTTACTATTACCGGGTGGTATTTTTAACGGTATTACGTCTATGGTCAGTGGGCGGATTTTTGATCGATATGGTCCAAGGGGCTTGGTTATTGGTGGATTTTCAATGAGTATTGTGGCTACGCTATTTTTTGCCACGATTTCATCGACGACTAGCTTTTACTTAATCATCATTTTCTTTATGCTCTTAATGATGAGTATGTCCATGGTGACGACGCCATCTCAAACAAATGGAATTAACTCGCTACAGCTAAACCGCTATCCTGATGGTACGGCAATCGTGAACTCTACCATCCAAACGTCTGGAGCAATTGGTACCGCGATTGGGATTACTATATTAAATACATCGCAAAATACATTCTTGCGCAATATTAGCGATCCCATTACGGCAGCTCACCAAGCCGAAGCAGTCATTTCAGGTGTACAAAATGCATTTTTATTTGCCACCATCGTATCCATTCTTGGTTTTGTGTGTTCGTTATTTATTAAGCGAATAAAGGTGGTTTAACAGGTTACAAATTGTTCCCGAACGTATTTTTCTTTTTATGAAACTCTTCTAATAATTTGCACAGTAATGTTTCAGATCCTATTACATTCTTATATTCCATATGCTACAATACATATTATAATACTAAGAATTGAAAAGGGGATGTTACGTATGTCAACAACGAACAATGCGTTAGTAAAGATTGCTGCTACAGCGAAATGGGAAGAAGGGGTTCGTTCTACACATATGATCCGTGACTTCGAAGGATTTTCGATGGATGAACCTGTTCATTTAGGCGGCACTGATACTGGGGCGAATCCACTTGAATTCATCGCAGCGGCGTTGAATGGCTGTAAGGCGGTTATGATTCCATTAATTGCTAACGAGCAAGGCTTTGCTTTTACAGCGATTCATTTTGATACGACGGGTATCCTGGATGCTAGAGGTTTGATGGGCGAAGAAGGTGTAAAAACACATTTCCAGAAAATCCGTTTTGTTTGCGAAATTACTACGAATGAATCAGATACAGCGATCGAGCAATTGAAAGCCGAAGTGGAAAGAAGATGTCCCGTATATAATCTATTCGCCGATGCAGGAATTCCCGTAGAGTCGAAATGGATAAAGAAATGATGAAAGCAAAATTAAAACCGCGTGAAATCAAGTTAGCACACTTGGTCTCACGCGGTTTTAAAATTCCTTTTACTAACTAGCTATTATTTTATCTTTCGCAAGCAAATCCATCTTTATCACGATCCATCTTAGGTTGATAAGCGGGATGACTGCTCGGCACACCATTAGGATACGTCTTCCTAAGTTCTGTACAATTTTGAAACCATTCCGTGTTTTGGACAGGTGGTGTTGGCTTGGCTGCAGGTGCTGGTGCAGGTGCAACTGGCTGTTTTGTGGGTGCAGGTGTCGGTTCTGCAGGTTTCTCTTTTACTACTTGCGCGTTAAAGCCTGTGTCCGTAGCATAATCTTCAACTGACCAAATACCCAATTTCTTTTCTTTTGCGATGGCTTGTGCTTTCTCGTAAGGATCTACGTGTCGAGTATTTGGTGGGTAGACGTACGCCACACGGGCTAAACCTTCACTCAACAAGATTTTTTGAATACTTTTTCCGTCGACATATATATAGGCAAGTAAACGGTCGTATTTATCAAAGCGTTCTCCGACATCGAATTCGATTTCTAGTGTACCGCTCTCAATCAGCTCTTTATTTCTAGCTTTGGCTTCATCCCCGAATGGTTGCTTCCCCAGTCTAGGATGATTGGTTTCAGGCGTGTCGATTAACAAGTATCGAACGTTTTGCTCCCTGCCGTTATATACTATTTTAATCGTATCACCGTCTATAACCTTCACTAACTCTACAGGGATTTTCGCAGTGGTACCGCTTGTCTCTGTGGAGTCTTTTAGTTTTTCAGGAGTTACTTTTGAAGAATCATTTTTTTGTGGCACAATGACTGGAACAGGTTTTTCTTCAGTCTCTTTAGAAATTTCCTCTTCCGGCTTTTCTATATCTTCTACAGTGTCTTTTTCAGGTGCTTCCTTCGGTGTTTCAGAAGGTTCATCTATAGGCGTCTGTTTCACCAAATCAGCTTTTTCTACCTCTGGCTCTATATCGTCTGGCACAATGACTGCAGCTACTATGAACATCACAATGCCTACTAAAGCGAGGGTGCCAAACTTTCTCTTCGGTTTTTTAAAGATTACTTTAATAAGTAAGCCGACGATACCTATCACTATAAATAGTAAACCAAATAACGCAAAAAACACAAACATATTATCACTCTCAATTCACTTTAATTACTTAACACTTACTTCCAAGAGTGAGATTATCATAGTTTGTAAGAAAGCGATACGCAACTAAGTGCGTAGTGCTATTAGATCACAAATGATATGTGTGAACGCATAATCTAGAATACATATTTTCATTTATACTACACGGAAACTTACGAGAGAAGATCTTTCAAAGTATCTGAATAGGAGTGGGTCCTTACTAACTGAAGTGAATTAGCAAACAAATAATCATTTTGTTTGCCTTTCATTATTATAAATCTAGTACGGTGAAAATATTCATAAGAATTCATGACAAAATCCGAATATTTCTATTGCGTAAACTCACTCTATATCGTTTAATGAATTGATTGCAATAAATGAAAGGGACTGTGATATATGAAAAAGATGGTGAGTTACTTAACGTTGTCCATGCTCGTTGCCACATCGCTCGTTGCGTGTACGCCAAAAGAAGATTCCTCTAAGGACAAGAAAGAGCCTGTAGAGGACGTGAAGACCATTCCGTTGTCAGACGAGAAAGACAAATACTTGTCAGAAGTAGATGTAGAATATGCTTTTGAATTCGCTAAAGGAATGGAAGAATATAAAACCAATGAGAAGCTTGGCTATCGAACTGCTGGATCGGAAGCGGAACGAAAGACGGGGGAGAAAATTGGAGAAGAAATGAAGAAAATCGGACTGACTGAAGTGACGAAAGATGCATTTATGGTAGATAGTTGGGAGTTCGAGAAGGCTGATTTGTCCTTTACAGATACTGCTGGGAAAGAGTATCTTGCTGTGCTAGGCGGTTATCAAGCCAACTTTGATACGAACGGCGTCCAGGAACTTGAAGTAATCTACGCAGGAAAAGGTACCGCGGCAGATTTGGAAGGATTGGACGTAAAAGGGAAACTCGTATTAATCGATATTAATCAAAGGGAAGAATGGTGGATTAATTATCCTGCCTATCAAGCACATGTTAAAGGGGCAGCTGCAGTAATTGCGGTGCAAGAAGCGGGCTACGGAGAAGTCGATCCCGATGCGTTGAATGCGCAAGACATTTGCGGACCCGATGATGCACCTGCATTTTCGATGTCTCAAACCGACGCGGCCGAGTTGAAGAAAGCTTTAGAGGCAAGCGAAAAAGAGACGCTAACCGTAAAGTTTGATGCTAAATCGACCGTGAAAATGGATCAAGAAACGTATAATTATTACGGGAAAATCGTCGGGAAAGATCCCGATTCCTACATTTTATTGTCCGCCCATTATGATTCATATTTTGCCGGGTTCCAAGACGACAATGCAGCAATTGCATTAATGCTCGGAATCGCCAAAGGGATGATCGACAGCGGCTATCAACCGGAAAAGACTTTAGTCTTCAACGCGCTTGCCGCGGAAGAATGGGGTAAGTCGAATACTCGATATGACTGGTCGACGGGCGCTTACAATCAAATCTTCAAAATTCATCCGGAGTGGGTCGGTAAGACATTTGCGAATCTGAACTTCGAGCTTCCAGCATATGAACATACGACACAAGATGAAATTCGATCCGTCTACGAGTTGAATAACTATTTGACGGAGTTTGCAAAAGAAGTACCTACAGTTGCTGGTGTGTATAAAGACGGAATTTCAGTCGTGTCCCCGTTGCGTACGTGGTCAGATGATTTCTCATTCGGTATCGCAGGCGTGCCAGCACTTCGGAACGATTTCCAAGATAGTGAATTCATGAAAACTCACTATCATTCTCAATTCGACAATGAAGATACGTACAATGACGATGCGTTGAAATTCCACTTAAATCTCTATGGATTATTGACGTTACACTACGATCAAACCGCTGTTGTACCATTGGATTTCACGACACGTTTGCAAGCGATGGAAGACATGATCGACGCGGATGTATTTAAACAGGCTTCTGTGGCGTCGGATAACTTGACGAAAGAGATCGATCAAGCGATATCTAGTGCGAAAGAAGTGAACAAAAAAGTTGCGGATATGAATAAAGAATATGCGGCAGCACTCGAAAATGAGGATGCAGACCAAGCGAAGAAATTATACGATGAAAGTCGTGAGTTGAACAGCGGCTTGTTGGCAGCTTATAAATATGCCGAAGATCAATTTGTGCGATTGACATGGGAAGACGAACCGATTTTCCCTCACGAACATGCGCAAAACAACGTGAAAAACTTAGCCGCTTCCATTGAAGCATTAACTACAGGTGATATCGCCACTCCGCTGGACGAGCACTTATATGCAATTGACAACAATTGGTATGCGTATGACTTTGATCAGGAAGTATTTAACTACTTTACAGACTATGTCATAAAAGCACCAAAAGAACAACTCATGTGGGGGGCTGGCCGAATTGTCGACCATGAAAATCTATTCGATACAATCCAGTCATTGAAAACGAAGAAAGAACAAACAAAGCCGGATTTGTCAGTAGAAATCACTTCGTTGACGAATGCACTCGACAGACAGAAGAAGCTATTGGAACAAACCGTAACGGATGAAACAGCCAGTGTGAAAAAATTAGGTGAGCTGTTGAGTGAATTAAAATAAGAATAGAGAAGTTCCGGTAAATTTTAAAGTTGCTTAGTAGTAACGACCTGTTTAACATATTAGTAAAGCATTCAAAGCATCGCATATCGCGGTGCTTTTTTTTGACAAGATTTTATCAGCTCGCTTAAATTAACTATACCAACGAACCAAACTAAATTCAGAACTTCCACTGTGTTCCATACGGTTGTCTCCATGAGTCTCATAATCCAACCTTTCATGCCATAGGATATACTGCATGAAAATCACTTAGGGGGATTGAAATGAATAGAGACGCCAATAATCAATCAACTTTTGACTATATCGTAGTTGGAACGGGTCCGGCGGGTGCTACTATTGCCAGAAAACTAACAGATACTAAACAAAACTCCGTGCTAGTTTTAGAAGCGGGAGATAATAACAGTAAAGAGCAGCCGATTAGAGATTCATTGTTTGCGCTGCCATCTATTCTCACTGACGACTTTTTCCCGCAATACTTCTGGCAAGGAAAAAGTGTCCCCCAGAAAAATGTAAACGGAAGGTCATTTGATTGGACGGGAGGACGAACATTGGGTGGCGGATCCTCCATTAACAATAACCAGTATGTAAGGCCATCACAGGCGAATATGAAACAATGGGAAAACCTCCTAGGTCCACTTTGGTCACCTGAACAACAGACCTATCAATTTTCACAACTAGAAAACTACAATGGCCAAACGGAAAATCCAAATGCGAGAGGATATAACGGGCAGTTGGATATCAGGCAGGCTCCTGCTAATCCAACCACCATGGCTGAAAAATTAGTTACAGCGATGGAAAAAGCCACTGGTTTCAAAAGAATTTTAGATTATAACGATCCCAATACACCACTTGGCCTCTTTACGAGGTGGCAGCTTTACCAGACCCCCTATGGTCAACGAGAAAGTGCGGATACGGCTTTTCTTTCATCGGATGTTATGACTGAAAATGGTGAAGGAGTAAATGGAAGAAGATTATTAGTATCTTATAATTCAACGGTTCAGCGTGTGATTTTTGATAATGAAAGGCGGGCAATAGGTGTTGAATTTCTTAAGGAAGGAAAATGTTATTACGCATATGCTCGTAAAAAAGTCATTGTGTCGGCAGGAATAAATAGCCCTCAACTATTACTGCTTTCTGGAATCGGACCGTCGGATTCACTCAATAAAGCCGGTATTCCCGTCGTTCATCATAACGCGAATGTGGGAAAGAACATGACTACCCATCCAGTTAACACTACCACCTTTACAACGAATCCGAATGACAAAGCACTCCCAGATGCTGATCCCTTTGCGCTGTATACAGGTGGAGCCTTCTTACCAGATCCAACACCCGGTGCTGACCCCAACCGTCGTGGTGTGCAGCTAATTGGCCAAATCGGCACTGGCGGAATGTTAAGCATCGTCATTATTTTATTGGAACCAAAGAGCCGAGGATCTGTTAGAATCCAAAATGGAGATCCTTTAAAGATTGCACTTGCCGATGCTGACTTTTTGAATAAACGCTCCGACCTAGAAACTATAAAAAATATTTACAGAGTATACATTAAAAATATTGCAAAAGAACTATCAAATATAGATTCGCACTATCAACTCGTTACACCTACACTGGAAACCATTCATGACGATAACAAACTGGAATTGTTCATTCACGAAAACTTGGGTCCAACACATCATATACAAGGCACGCTACGAATGGCACCGAATGAAGAAAATGGTGTAGTGAATGCTACTGGTGAAGTATACGGTGTAAAGGATTTGATTGTTGCAGATGATTCCATTGCACCGTTTGTTTCGGATGGCAATACGTCGGCGCCAGCTTTCTTCATTGGCGGAAACATTGCTGAACACTTAGTGAGACAAGATCGTATGAACTACGGTGAAATACCATGACAAATTAAAAGAGCGCATGAGGCCGTCAAACGTGATGTATATATTTCATTAAGGAGTGCCTGTGTGAAAACAAACATGAGTGTTAAACCATTCATAGTTGTTTTCAAAACAGGTGCTTTTTTAATCACTTCAAATAGTATATAATTAGATAAATATCTAATTAGACAAACGACTAAATATCTCAAGCGAAAGGAGAGACTCAATTTGAATGAAGTTTTTAAAGCCCTAAATGATGAAACAAGAAGACAAATACTAACGCTACTCAGTGAAAAAGGTTCTTTAACTGCCAGTGAAATACATGAAGAATTCGAGATGAGTAAGCCGAGCATTTCAAACCATTTAAACATCTTGCGTAATGCGGGTCTTGTCAGTTCTGAGAAAAAAGGTCAATATATTTACTACACTCTCCACACAACGGTTCTGCAAGATTTGCTCGTATGGATGATAAAATTGAATAAATAAATATGTTGTGAGAAATTACTTTCCCTTGAACTAATGAATACATAGCTATGTACTAAAGTTATGAGCTATAGATAGAAGATAGAGAAGCGTGAGTAAGGTATTGAGACTAGAGTGATGTTACTTTCATTCTCTATATACTACAAGGACAAACAAAATTAAATTTTGTTTGTTATTCTGTTTTATGCTATATCGATTGTTTAAGGAAAAATAAAAAGTGCACTTGAGCCAGTAAAGAATGTGGATGTTCAACCATTCATATTTATTGCAGACACAAGTGCTTTTTTTCAAACAGAAAAGAATGTTTAATTAACTTTCAGTAAGGGAATTTACAAGGATAAGATGAGCGGTATACATGTCCGATGAAATCATGTTTCCACCACTAGAAGAGTGTACTATTAAAAAGGAGTAAGATAAAAATGGATCAATTAAATGTACAAACGATGCGATTGAATGATCGAACGAGCCTTCCTTCAATTGGTTTTGGAACCGTAAAAGTAAAAGGTGCGCAAGGTGTCGTCAGTACACTAACAGCAATCGAAGCGGGATACAGACTGATTGACACATCAACGAATTATAATAATGAAGGAATGGTAGGGGAAGCGATTCGGCGTTCATCTGTACCTAGAGAAGAATTGATAATAAGTTCCAAACTTCCTGGTGCTTCACATGATTACGAACGAGCAATTCTTATGATTCAAGAGTCATTGTATCGTATCGGAATCGATTACTTTGATAAATACTTGATTCATTGGCCGCTTCCAAAACAAGATCGATACGTAGAAGCATGGCAAGCGTTAGTCGATGCGCAGAAATTTGGACTGATTAAGACGATAGGTGTATCTAATTTTTTACCAGAGCATCTGGAGCGGATCATTGAAGAAACAGGTGTAACACCGGCTACCAATCAAATTGAACGCCATCCGTATTTTACTAACAACGAACTAGTGGAATACAATAAAAGTCGCGGTATTGTAACGGAGGCATGGAGTCCTTTAGGGCGCAAATTAAACGACGTGTTAGAGAATGAAACAATTGTATCCATCGCTAAAAAATACAATAAAGAACCCGCGCAGATTATTATTCGTTGGAACTTACAGAATGAAGTCTTAACCGTCGTGAAATCATCTTCTTATGATCATCAAAAAGCAAACCTTGATGTATTCGATTTTGAATTAACCGAAGAAGACATTAGACAAATTGATTCCTTGGATAAAGGTGAAGCGGGAAGAGTAGAAGGACAGCATCCGAACGAATATGAAGAGTTTGATTAAATATTAATAAGTTTAATAATCCGGATACCTTCAATCGTATAATCAGCGTACCAGACTTTGAATTTCTAATGAAATTAATATAAATCCCCATCAAAAAAATGACCCACCTCGATCCACATTATAAAGTGGCGAGGTGGGTTTTGTTGTTTTTATTGCACCAACAATTTTTCTAGGAAACACAAAGAACACAATGGCCCTTTTTGAATGGCAGAACATCTATTAATAATGAACACTCTCTATTTTCAAGCATTTCAAGCATTTCCTATAGGTGAAGGTTTCGGTATATTCGTGTATACATTGTGCTTGCAAGAGTGCCAACTGTTCTTCTAATTGATGAAGATTTCGACGTTTTACAGTAATCTGATGAATTAACTGTTCAGTTGTCATCACTCAATTCACTCCTCATTAAAGATAGATTTCAGCACCGGATTTTTTGAATTCTTCAGCTTTCTCTTTCATGCCACTTTCCATTGCAAGCTTCTCTTCTAAACTATTTTCATCCGCATATTTTCTAATGTCGTGCGAAATACGCATACTGCAAAACTTCGGCCCGCACATTGAACAGAAGTGGGCGACCTTTGCCCCTTCAGCCGGCAATGTTTCATCATGGTATTCCATCGCGCGTTCAGGATCCAGACTTAAATTAAATTGATCTCTCCAACGGAATTCGAAACGGGCTTTTGACAATGCATCGTCACGTTTGTATGCGTCGGGATGACCTTTTGCTAAATCAGCTGCATGTGCTGCAATTTTATACGTGATGACGCCTTCACGCACATCTTCTTTATTCGGGAGACCGAGATGCTCTTTAGGCGTTACATAGCATAACATCGCGGTCCCGAACCAACCGATCATAGCCGCACCAATAGCAGAAGTGATATGGTCATAGGCAGGAGCAATATCTGTCGTCAAAGGACCGAGTGTATAGAAAGGGGCTTCTTGACAAATCTCCATTTGCTTGTCCATGTTTTCCTTGATTAAATGCATAGGCACATGTCCAGGACCTTCTACCATGACTTGCACATCATGGGACCAAGCAATTTTCGTTAGTTCTCCAAGTGTTGCAAGTTCAGCGAATTGCGCCTCGTCATTGGCATCCGCGATAGATCCTGGACGTAATCCGTCTCCTAATGAAAAAGCAATATCGTATTGTTTCATGATTTCACATATATCTTCAAAGTGTGTGTAGAGGAAACTTTCTGTATGATGCAACATACACCACTGGGCCATAATAGAACCACCTCGTGAGACAATGCCAGTCACACGATTAATCGTCATGGGAATATAACGAAGTAGAACACCTGCATGGATTGTAAAGTAACTGACACCTTGCTCGGCCTGCTCAATCAAAGTGTCACGGAATACTTCCCATGAGAGATCCTCCACTTTGCCGTTTACTTTTTCCAACGCTTGATATAACGGAACCGTTCCCACTGGGACAGGCGAGTTGCGGATAATCCATTCGCGTGTTGTATGGATATTCTTTCCCGTTGATAAATCCATGATATTATCTGCACCCCAACGTGTAGCCCAGGTCATCTTTTCCACTTCTTCAGCAATGGATGAAGAGACAGCAGAATTACCAATATTCGCATTAATTTTCACATGGAATTTACTGCCGATAATCATCGGTTCCGCTTCAGGGTGGTTAATATTCGACGGGATAATGGCTCGGCCCCTTGCGACTTCATCCCGTACAAGTTCTGGCGTTATATTTTCACGAATAGCAATGAACTCCATCTCAGGTGTAATGATTCCTTTGCGTGCATAATGCATTTGTGTAACATTCATGCCACTTTTTGCTCGTAATGGTTTGCGTTTCAACAATGGAAATTCTGCATCATTTTGCATTTGTTCCATTGAACGATACCCGTTATCCCGCGGCTTTACTTGTCTGCCTTCATATTCTTCCACGTCATTTCGTTCTACTATCCAGTTCTTCTTGATGTTCGGCAGTCCTTTTTTAATATCAACTGTATAACCAGTTTCCGTATATTTACCGCTTGTATCGTAGACACGAAAAGGTTCATTCGGTATTTCGCCTTGATCAGTTACAGTGGGTGATAGCTCAATTTCGCGCATCGGTACAAGTATGTCTGGACGACTTCCTTGTACGTAAACCTTTCGACTTGCTGGAAAGCATTCATGGATATAGATTTCTTCTTTCTTCTCTTGCATTTTGTCATCGTCTCCTTTTGAGGTTTGACCATGACTCGATTCAAGTAAAGGGAATCGGCAACAAAAAAGACCAGTTCCGTAGATAGGACCTGGTCTTCAAAACGCAAAAATACGCGTCGCTGATAAAATGAAAACTTCCCTACGCTGGTACGAGCCAGATCAGGTCCAAAGAGTCCGGAATGCGTGTACTATCATTCCATCTCAGTCCAATAACGTTGGACACCCCTAGTTATAGTATTAAATTGTGTGAACAGGAATAGTCTACCATATAATTAGCTGTTTTTAAAGAGTTAGTATACTTTTGATTTCCATAACTCAAAAAAGTAGATTCTAATGAGAAATGAATATCTTTGTATGACTTGAAGGATGCATTAGCAGTGATGACGTGAGATAATCAAAAGTGATAAACAAAGAAGGAAAGATCGTTGTAGTGGAGCTGACGTCGTATAAAATATTAGCGATTGAGAACAATGAAACCTATGGGTATATAAAATCAAATTCCTATGGTGTTATGGGTCATTGTGAATGTAACAAGTCGCATCATATGTGCAGTAATTGGACAAAATATTTTATCGACTAGAAATTTCATTCCCTTGGAGGAGGTAATCAATAAATGTCCTATATTTTATTAATAATTGGATTTATATTATTAATAAAAGGAGCCGATTATTTCGTAGATGGCTCTTCAAATATTGCAAGGCTACTGCAAATTCCCCCTATTTTGATCGGGCTAACCATTGTAGCGCTCGGAACTAGCTCACCAGAAGCGACGGTCAGTATTATTGCAGCGATGGGTGGAAATGCAGACGTCGCAGTGGGGAACGTAGTGGGAAGTAATATTTTCAACATCACCATCGTGGTCGGAATAGCAGCATTCCTGTTTCCATTGAAAGTACAGAGCGAAACCATTCGGAAAGAAATTCCGTTCACTTTACTGGCAGGTATTGTCATGTTGGTGTTGATGAGTGATATGGCACTGCAAGGCTTCAGTAGCAATGTGCTCACGCGCAGTGATGGAATGATTTTCTTGCTATTCCTCTCGATCTTTATGTACTATGTGATTGAACTTGGGCTTCGAAGCCGTCAAAATTCCACGCTTACACAAGCTACTGAGAATGTGAAGTGGGGGAAGAATATCTTCATTACGCTAGTCGGGCTGGCGGCGATTATTTTCGGAGGGGATTTGGTCGTCGATCATGCTACGAAGATTGCTTATTCTCTTGGCATGAGTGAAACATTGGTCGGTCTTACGATCATCGCCATCGGTACCTCTCTACCTGAATTGGTTACGTCGATTTCAGCGGCTTTGAAAAAAGAAAGTGAAATCGCTTTGGGGAACATCGTCGGGAGCAATATTTTTAACATCCTGTTTGTTCTCGGGGCTTCCTCTGTCATTACGCCGATCGCAGTGAACGATAAAGTATTTATTGACGTTGTCATTATGCTAGTATTGACCTTAGTATTGTTACTGTTTGCAAGAACTGGTTTCAAAATTGGTAAGCGTGAAGGTCTGATGTTAGCTGTAGCATACGTCGTGTATCTTGTGTATGTTATTTTGCGTAATTGAGTAATAATTTGCTGATGGTCTGCTTCTTTATATGAAAGAAGCGCTTGATTTCATAAAGAAAAGGCAATTTTCCATTCGTGGAAAGTTGCCTTTTCTGACTTTATGGCATGGTGTGATTAGAGGGGTCCGTGTTATCTCCACTTATACCCGATCCCCCAAACCGTCACCAAAATCTCTTCAATAGGAAAATTGGATTTCCACAATTTATCCCGTAGATTTCGAATATGAGAATCGACTGTCCGAACTTCTGTATACGTGTCATATTCCCAAGCTACTTGAAGCAAGTCTTCCCGTGTGAACGTCCGATTTGGCCGGTTCATCATCGCTTCTATGATATAGAATTCCTTTAACGTAAGTCGAACTTCATGCGTGTCATATAGGATGGAATAGGACTCCAAGTCAAGAGTAAATGGGCCTTCCTGAATAGCCTTTGGTTGATTTTCACCCTCTGTACGCCGTAATGCCACACGCACTCTTGCTGTGAGTTCGCGTTCGTCAAATGGTTTCGTAATATAATCATCCGCACCTTGGTCGAGTCCTTTCACAATATCTGATTTGTCGGATCGAGCAGCACGAGATGTACATCCTCCATCCAAGTGAATAACTGCGGTTTCAAACGGATTCACTAGCCACAAATGCCGTCACACAATCTTCGGATAATGTTCGATCTTTTCATAGCATCTCATTAATCACCAAGTTAATTATTAGAAGATTTGAAATTTTGTGTTGACAATGAATTTATTTAGAAGTATGATATGACCATATAGAAACATTGTTTTCTATATAAAACAGGGGACTTCTTTGAATAAGCGTTTTCGTCAAGAGGTCTAAAAATAGGGAGGAAGAAAACATGGAGTTCACAACAGTAGAGGATTTTGAAAAGAAATATATTGCGAGATTGGGAGATAGAAAGTTGGACTGGAACGTTTTAAAGTTCCAAGAAGAATTAGATCCGAGATATCGCCGTGCACAAATGCGCTATATTGGACGTGGTGCAACAGCAAACAAAGATTCAAATGTAATTGAAGCAAACAACTTCACATTAAGCACGATGGTTTTACCAGCTGGTTCAATTGGTCCATTGCACTTACACTCAGACGTAGAAGAAGTGTTCTTCATTTTGGAAGGTGAAATGACGGTCCTTTTAGAGTATGAAGGAAAAGAGTATGAGATAAAAATGAATAAGCGCGACTGTGTCAGCGTACCACCTGGCATTCAGCGTGGTATCCGCAACGATGGAAAAGAAGATGCGATGATGCTTGTTATGCTAGGTGCGGCAAAACCACAACTACCGACTTATCCAGAAGGCAGCGAACTTGAAAAGATTCGCATTGAGCGTGCGAAAGAAAGAGAAGCGATTGTTGCGCAGGCAGACCGCTAATTTATCGATGGATCAACTGATCTTCAATCAAAAAATATTTTTGCACAGAATGTAGAGGCGTCTACCATAGAAGACTTTCATCTCTAAAAGTGACAAAATGATAGCGCTTTAATTATCCAGTTTAGCAGGTCATCCAAACTCTAGATGACTTGCGTTCTTAATCTGGATGCAATTACGCCTCGGCGTAATTGATTACATAGTTTCATATTTTACTTAACGGTAGAGGTGCATCGACATCAATCGAAGGAAAGTGAGGAATTTAAAATGAAAATCGATGAGAAAGTATACGACATCACAATAATTGGAGGTGGCCCTGCTGGGTTGTTTACTGCATTCTATGGAGGAATGCGGGAAGCTAGTGTGAAGATTATAGAAAGTTTACCTCAGTTAGGTGGCCAGTTGTCAGTACTCTATCCGGAAAAGTATATTTACGATATTGCTGGATTGCCGAAAGTCCGTGCCCAAGAATTGATCGATAATTTAAAGGAACAAGTGAATATGTTCCCAACGACAATCTGCTTGGAGCAAGCTGTACAAACGGTGGAAAGTCAAGAAGACGGGATTTTTAAACTCCAAACGAATCAAGAAATTCATTTTTCAAAGACGATCATTATTACGGCAGGGAACGGAGCATTTGCAGCTCGTCGCTTAGGGATTGAAGGCGCGGAGCAATTCGAAGGGAAAAACCTTCATTATTTCATTGACAACTTAAATAGGTTTACGGATAAAGAAGTGGCAGTATGTGGCGGGGGAGACTCGGCGGTCGACTGGGCATTGATGCTCGAACCGATTGCGAAAAAAGTTACCATCATCCATCGACGCGATAAATTCCGCGCTCACGAACATAGCGTGGAAAATTTGAAAAAATCCAGTGTGGAAATCAAAACCCCTTATGTTCCGTCTGAACTGATCGGAGATGAAGGTGGTATTAAACAAATCGTCATCGAAGAGCCTAAAACTGAAAACTGTGAAGTGATTGATGTCGATGACTTTATCGTCAACTATGGATTCGTTTCCGCACTCGGTCCAATTAAAGATTGGGGATTGGAGATTGAGAAAAACTGCATAATCGTTAACAATAAAATGGAAACGAACATTCCTGGCATTTATGCTGTGGGTGACATTGCAACGTATGAAGGGAAAGTAAAACTGATTGCCACCGGATTCGGTGAGGCACCGGTCGCAGTTAGTAATGCAAAGCAGTACATTGACCCGAATGTACGTTTACAACCGAAACATAGTACGGCAATCTTTGCATAAAGTTTTACGATAATATATATGTTGAAGTTATTTTGGCTATAACTATCGGCTTACTGTCCGAATTGCTATCTATCGTAATTTTATCGACAAAAATCAGCGGTTGAATGTTAACTTATATGATTTTAACAGTAACCGTGCTAAAAGGGGCAGATTTCATGAAAACAGATCTTTCGTGGAAAGTGGGAGGACAGCAAGGGGAAGGAATTGAAAGTACGGGTGAGATTTTCTCCAAAACTCTGAACCGGCTCGGTTTTTATTTATATGGATATCGCCACTTTTCATCTAGAATTAAAGGTGGTCATACGAACAATAAAATTCGCGTTAGTACTGAAAAAGTCCAGGCAGTTGCCGATAATTTAGACATACTTCTTGCATTCGATCAAGAAACGATTGATCTAAACTATCATGAATTACATGAAAAAGGTGTTATCATTGCTGATACGAAATTTAAACCAGTGAAGCCGGAAGACTCGAAGGCTGAACTATATCCTGTTCCATTTACTGATATCGCTTCCGACCTCGGCACTTCTTTGATGAAAAATATGGTAGCGATCGGTGCTACTTGTGCCGTTATGAATTTGGAGGTTGAGGATTTCTCTGTTGTTATCGAAGAGATATTTAATAGAAAAGGCGGAGATATGGTTCAGAAAAATATGGAGGCTATTCAAGAAGGGTATATCTATATGCAAAATAGCCTTGGAGAAAAAGCCTCAATTTTATTTCTTGCAAAGGCTGAAGGTACTCATAAACGTATGTTTATGATTGGTAATGATGCGATTGGGCTAGGGGCTTTGACAGCAGGGGTTCGCTTTATGCCCGCTTATCCAATCACACCAGCCTCTGATATTATGGAGTATTTAATTAAAAAGCTTCCAAGAGTCGGTGGGACAGTCATTCAAACAGAAGATGAAATTGCCGCTGTGACAATGGCAATCGGTTCTAATTATGCGGGTGCTCGTTCTTTCACTGCTTCATCTGGACCTGGATTATCATTAATGATGGAAGCGATTGGTCTTTCCGGCATGACCGAAACACCTCTTGTTGTTGTTGATACACAGCGTGGTGGACCATCTACTGGATTACCGACAAAGCAAGAACAGTCTGATTTAATGGCGATGATCTATGGGAATCATGGAGAAATTCCAAAGGTTGTCATTGCTCCAAGTACAGCTGAAGAGGCTTTTTACGATACGATAGAAGCATTTAATATTGCAGATGAGTACCAGTGCCCTGTTATTTTATTGTCCGATTTACAGCTTTCGTTAGCGAAACAAACCGTAGAACCTTTTGATTTTGATAAAGTACACATTCGACGGGGGAAGTTAATTACAATAGATATTGAACAAACGGAAGAAAAGGACTATTTTAAACGCTATGAAGTAACAGAAGATGGTGTCTCTGCACGTGTGATTCCAGGGGTGAAAGGTGGCATTCATCATGTAACTGGTGTCGAGCATGACGAAACAGGTAGACCAAATGAAACTGCAAGTAATCGTAAACAACAAATGGATAAAAGAATGCGTAAATTATCCGACTTGACAGAACGATTCCCAAATCCAATCACAGTGAATGTTCCAACAACAGAAACAGATCTTTTACTAATAGGATTTAATGCAACGCGTGGTGCTATTGAAGAAGCTGTCCACCGTCTGAGAGAAGAAGGATTGAACGTAAATCACTTGCAAATTCGACTCATTCACCCATTCCCGACAGCAGCTATCAAGCCTTATATAGACGGGGCAGATCATGTACTTGTTGTAGAAAGCAATGCGACGGGGCAACTTGCCAATATTATAAAAATGAATGTTGGTCATGTCGATAAAATTAAAAGCATGTTGAAATATGATGGTGATCCATTCCAACCACACCATATTTACGATGCGAGCAAGGAGTTGTTAGAACATGTCTACATCAACAATTAAAGATTTTAGAAATGGTTTGAAGCCAAATTGGTGTCCAGGTTGTGGAGATTTCTCTGTACAAGCAGCGATCCAGCGTGCTGCAGCTAATCTAAATCTTTCTCCAGAAGATCTGGCGGTTATCTCTGGAATTGGCTGTTCCGGTCGTATTTCAGGCTATATTAGATCATACGGTCTACATGGAATCCACGGAAGGGCGCTTCCGATTGCTCAAGGAGTAAAGATGGGGAATCGTGATCTTACTGTCGTTGCGGCTGGAGGAGATGGTGATGGTTTTGCAATTGGGATTGGACATACGATTCATGCGATGCGGCGTAATATGGATATTACTTATATCGTAATGGATAATCAAATTTACGGATTAACAAAAGGTCAGACATCACCGCGTTCAGAGGATGGGTTTATTACATCATCGACACCGGAAGGATCAATTGAAAAAGCAATATCTCCAATGGAGATGGCGATAACTAGTGGAGCTAGCTTTGTGGCACAATGTTTCTCAGCGGATATTAAGGAATTGACTGCGACAGTGGAAGCAGGAATACAACATAAAGGTTTTTCAATTATTAATGTCTATAGTCCATGTGTCACATACAATAAAGTGAATACGTATGATTGGTTCAAAGAGAATTTGACCAAATTGAGTGATCTAGAAGGATATGATTCTTCCAACCGTGAAATGGCCATGAACACTTTAATGAAACATAATAGCCTGATAACTGGAATTGTTTATCAAGAAGAGAAGCCTTCTTATCAAGAGTTAGTAAAAGGGTATGCAGAGCAACCCTTGGCCCATATGAACCTCGATTTACAACCTGAACTTTTTAGGGAACTTGTAAACGAGTTCATCTAATTTTTTTACACAAGATTGAAAGACATAAATAAATCTAATTGTGCGGAGGCGCAATTGACAATAGAAGATGAAAGGGGAATCACGATATGAAGAAGTATACATTAGTAGAACAAGAGACTTGTATCGCTTGCAGTGCGTGTGGAGCTACTGCCCCCGATATATTTGATTATGATGATGATGGGCTATCTTATAGTATTCTCGACGATAATACAGGTGTTACGCCAATAGGAGAAGATTTAGTAGATGATCTTATAGATGCTTGTGAGGGATGTCCAACAGACTCGATACAAGTAGCAGACGAACCGTTTCTACTTGTAGTAGAAAAATAATATCTCAAGATAGAAGTCTCCCTTCTTATAGTGTAATGACGATGTAGATTCACTATTTCAATTATAGATGGGGGAAATAAGAGGTCGCTTCTTATTTCCTTTTTTGATTGTTTTAAGACATTATTTGAATATAGTGTATTTTGGTAATAGTCAGTTTGGAACTTAGGAGTCGCTTGACTTTACGAAGAAAAAGTACGTACAATTAATATTAATATCGGGAACTTTGTTTTATTGATAAAACATAGAAAAAACGATAAAAATGCTTGAGGAGGGGTTTTATGTCGAAAGTGGAGTTGGTGGATCTGCCTATTCATTATCTCAGTAAAGGAAGTGGACCACCGCTTGTCTTATTGCATGGCTTAGGAAATAACTCGAAGTCATGGATCCATCAATTGGAAGGGCTGAAGAAAGATTATACGGTAATTGCTTGGGATGCTCCCGGTTACGGTCAAAGTGCGGACCCTGTTCCAGAATTACAACATTTTTCCCAGTTTGCGGATCATTTAAAGAAGTTTCTTGATGATCTTCTATTAGAGGAAGTTTATTTGTTAGGGCATTCGATGGGGGCGGCAATTGCGATCGATTTTGCGATAAGATTTCCTGAAATGGTTACCAAATTGATGATTGCTGCACCGACCCGGGGAGCGGCTGGGCTCAATGAAGAAGAAAATATAAAGAAAAGAAAAGCTCGGCATGATCTCGTAGAAAATACTCCACCAGAAGAATTAGCAAGACAAAGAACGTCTGCACTGCTCGCTGCAAATGTAGATTCTTCAATTTTGGAATATGCGCAAAACATTATGGCTGAAGTCCGACTGGCAGGTTATAAATCAGTTGCCAACAGTTTATACCACTTGAATCAAATGGATGAGTATTCAAAGGTTATGGTTCCGACACTTGTCATTTGTGGAGAAGAGGACCAGGTGACGCCTGTCAGCGAGTCGGAAATTATTGTCGAAAGGCTGAAAGACGGACGTTTGAAGACAATAGCGGATGCGGGCCATCTCAGTTACTTGGAAAAACCGGAAGTATTCAATAAATATGTATTAGATTTTTTAAGAGAAGAGGAATAGATAGTGGAGATCACAAAAAAGAAATTGGAAAAGCAAAAAAGTGATAATGAAAAATATCTTTCAAATTCCATTTTACGTGGATTGGAAGTTTTAAAGATGTTCAGTGTAGAAAATCAGACTTTGTCCTTGGCAGAAATTGCAAGTAATTTAGGTGTCAGCCGAACAACGCCTTATCGCATCTTGTATACATTGGAAGAGTGTGGTTACATTTATCAAGATAGTCATACGAAGCGCTATGGACTTAGACCGAAAGTACTTGAACTAGGCTACACTTATTTGAACAGTCTCGAACTACCAGAACTAGCGGCGCCTTATTTGGAGAAGTTAAGAGATGAAACGGGCATGTCTTCACATATGGGGATATTGGACGGGAATGACATAGTGTATATCGCCAGGTATCCGGCTAGAAGTGTCGCTACGATTACAATTAACGTCGGATCACATCTGCCTGTCCATGCTACAGCGATGGGGAAATGTCTATTGGCACATTTACCCGAAGAAAATAAAGAAGAGTTGTTGTCAAAGCTGCAAGTATTGCAGATACCCGATGCACCGATAGTGGAAGTCAAAAAATTGCGTGATGAATTACAATCCATTAAAGAAAAAGGCTACGTCTTCCATAAAGGGGAGTTTGAAACAGGAGTTTGGTCTGTCGCTTGCCCGATCTTTGGGAAAGACAATAAAGTGATTGCTGCCATAAACATAGCGATTACACAACATGCGGCCGACGAAGAGCTGATGGAAGAAAAGATTATCCCGGCAGTTTGTCAAGTAGCTAGAGAAATATCCTCATTTATGGTTCTGACTATCTAATCTGTATTACAAAAGAAGTCGCACTCTACTAGGCATATACATCATTTGCGTCTTTCAGCAAATTGTAGCTGTGCCTAGTTACTGATTTTAAGTTAATTTTTGATAAGTCTGAAAACTGTATTGACAAAAATGCACAAGTAAGATAATGTGATTATTAGTATTAGAAACAATGTTTCCTATGCAAAACGAAGGATATTGTAAAAAAACCGCTTGAGTAAAAAAATTACTATTCTATGTCATTTAGTAAAGAAAGATTGGAGAGGTGGGAAACTCAATGCTTGAAATAACACATTTACGCCACATAAGTTTAATAACACCTAACCTGGAAGAACAAATCGAATTTTATAGGGATGTATGGGGATTGGATGTTGTCTCACAAGATGACAATCATGTCTATTTCCGCGGTTCAAGTCCTGAACATCATATCCTTCATCTGCAACGAGGAGAAAGAAGAGGTCTCCATCACATTGCATTTGGAATGGTGGACAAAATAGCAGTAGACAAAGCGGCGGTCTTTCTGAAAGAGAAAGGCGTGGAGATCATCCAACAGCCGGGCTATCTAGATGAAGTGGGGGGCGGTTATGGCCTTCGTTTCGTAGACTATGAAAACCGTTGCTATGAACTTTCAACATGGGTAGACATCCATACAGAACCATGGCAAAGAAAAGTCGATTCGAACCCGCTTTACTTGAACCATATCGTCTTAAACACAACTGATATCCAACGGTCAACGGATTTCTTCACTGAAGTGCTCGGCTTTATGGTTTCAGATTGGAGTGAGGATCAGATGGTGTTCCTGCGGTGCGATAAAAATCACCATGAAATTTCGTTTAACCGGGCTGAACATGCATCGCTCAACCATATCGCCTATGAAGTGGAAGGTGTGGATGAAGTGATGCGTGGAATCGGCAATGTCCGGAAGAAAGGATACAAAGAGATTTGGGGACCGGGAAGACACGGACCAGGCAATAACATCTTCTGTTATTTCCAAGATCCAGGCGGGTTTGTCATGGAGTACACATGCTATGTAGATGTGATTGAAGATAAAAAAACATGGCGCGCGCAAGTTTGGAAGCGAGTACCGCATTTATCGGATAGATGGGGAATTGCAGGACCGCCTTCGCCAGAAACTAGAGTGAAGATGGCGGGAGAGCCGGATCCCGGTTGGGCTTTAGTAAATACGAAGTGATGGAAAAAAGGGGTGGCTGAGTAGTATGGATTTAAATTTAAAAGACAAAGTTGTTGTCGTCATGGGCGGCACGGCGGGTATCGGTTTTGAAACAACAAAGATGCTACTGGAAGAGGGGGCGAAAGTCGCTATTTGCGGACGGAGCCAAGATCGCTTAAACCAAGCAGTCGAAAAGTTGACAAACGATTCAAATCGGGAAAATCTATTCGGCCTAACATGTGATGTTTCCAAGCGTGAAGACGTAGAAGCATTCATTAATGCGACGGGCAAACATTTCAAACGAATTGACGTACTTGTCAATAATGCAGGGCGGAGTATTATGTCACACTTCTTCGACATTACGGATGAGCAATGGCAAGAACAAATCAATCTGAAATATTTTGCAGTCATTTACGCGGTCCAAGCAGTTGTTCCATTCATGAAAGCACAAGGGGAAGGTCGAATTATCAATATGAATGCGACACTTTCCAAAGAGCCGGAACCACACATGGTTGCAACTGCCGCAACGAGAGCGGGATTGTTGAATATGACGAAAAGTTTGTCGCATGAGTTGGCGAGAGATAATATACTCATCAATACAATTAGCCTTGGGTTGATCAAAACGGACCAATGGGAACGCCGAAGATTGGAACGTGCACCAGATGTGGATCCGGAAGTGTATTATAAAGAGTTGGCGGAAAATAGAAAAATCCCACTGGCTCGGGTCGGTTTACCTGAAGAAGTCGGAAATGTCATTTTATTTTTAGCGTCGGAACGTGCCAGCTATGTCACAGGTGCAAATATAGAAGTATCGGGTGGGTTAAGTAAAGTTTTATAGGACAAGGGGGACTTGGAGTGGAAAGTACACAATTGCAGTTTACGGTAGCAGATGCAATAGTAAAGGAATTAGTCAATGCGGGTGTTGAAACCGCTTACGGGATTGTGAGTATTCATAATATGCCGATTTACGACGCGATTTTACGTGAAGGAAGTATTGAATTAGTTTGTGCACGTGGAGAGAGTGGCGCAGTGAATATGGCTGACGGACATGCAAGATCGACTGGCAAGCTAGGCGTGGCAATTACAAGTACAGGCACAGGCGCAGGAAATGCAGCAGGTGCTTTGGTGGAAGCCTGGAGTGCCGGTGTCCCCCTATTACATATAACCGGTGAAGTTTCTTCTGAACAGATTGGGACAGGTAGAGGTTATATCCACGAATGTAAAAATCAGCTTCAAATGATGGAGGGAGCTTGTAAAAAAGCTTACCAACTAAAGGTTCCGGAGCAGGCAACTGGGTTTATCCGAAAAGCGATCAAGGAAGCATTTCAAGTACCATCAGGTCCAATAAGTGTTGAAATACCAATTGATTATCAATCAGCCATTATTCCAGATACTCCGATTTACGATGAATTGGCAAATAGTTCTTCAATACAAGAAAAATTCATTGTACCTGAAGCGGTTGTGCAGGCGATGAAAGAAGCGAAGCGACCAGTATTATGGGTCGGAAACGGAGCGATTTTGTCAGGTGCTTCCGAACAAATCAGACAGTTGGCGGAAATGACGGGCGCGCCTGTCATTACGAGCCAATCAGCTAAAGGAATCATTCCGGAGGATCATCCGCAATGTATTGGACATTTTGGGGCTTCTCCAGAAACAAAGCAATTTTTGGCGAATGCTGATGTACTCATTAGTATTGGTGTACGTTTCCGGAGTAATGAAACTGCCGGCTGGTCAGTTGAAGTACCGGAAAACCATATTACAATTGATGCCGATTATTTGGCGGTCAGCCGAAATTATGAAGCGAAGTATGGGTTAGTCGGAGATATTAAAACGGTCGTAGAGAGTCTTGTCACTCAACTAGAAGAAAGCGGTTACACAATGCCGAGCGGTGAATATAGTGAAAATGTGCAAGAATTGCGTGAAACGCTCAGAGCCAAGTTACGCAAAACATTAGGACCTTATGAAAACATTTTGGACAGTATGAGAAACAGACTGGACGAAGAAACAATTTTTGTAAGGGACGTTACCGTTCCAGCGAATGTTTGGGGAAGCCGACTGTTCGAGATTTATAAACCACGCCATTCGATTCATGCCTCGGGAGGCGGAATTGGCCAAGCCTTACCGACAGGAATCGGCGCACAAAAAGCAAACCCTGATAAACGGGTTGTCGTATTAGCAGGGGATGGCGGCTTCATGGTCAATATTGGTGAACTTGCAACAGCAGTCCAAGAGAACCTTTCGATGATCATACTTGTGTTTGACGATAGCGGTTACGGTGTACTTCGAAATATTCAAGACGCAGCATATGGCCGACAAGTCGGTGTCGATTTGGTCAGTCCGGATTTTGTACAGCTGGCACATTCGATGGGGATAGGGTCAACGAGAGTAGGTTCTGCCGATGCATTTGACCAAGCATTGGAGAATGCTACAGGGTCAGATAAGATGACTTTGATTGTCGTCGATATGGAAGCAGTAGGACCGATGGCTAAACCATTCGGGGGGCCCCCGGGTGTCGCTTCGTCATTTCAACCGAAAAGAATAAAATAAGATCGTTAAATGGAAATGAGGGAGACAAATTGGTCTATAAAACGGAAGCAACTTTGCAAATTTCAGGAAAGATATTAGTGAACGGTGAATGGAAAACGTTAAATAGGCACAAAGACGTCATCAATCCTGCCGTCACAAGTGAAGTCGTCGGTTTTATCGGGCTGGCATCCGAAGAAGATGTAGACCGGGCGATTACGGCAGCGGCAGATGCGTATCCAACATGGTCGCAAACATCATTGGATGAACGAATTGAGCGTGTTCACCAAGTATGGGAGCGTGTGAAAGACCGTGTCGATGAATATACGACTTTATTTGTCAGAGAAAATGGTAAAACTCTGCAAGAAGGCAAGTTAGATATTCAAAGATGTGTACAGATTTTAAATGAGTTGCCGGAAAACCTGAAAAACTGGTATGAGCCAAGAGATTTGTCCGGACAGGCCCAACAGGTCGAAATTCGGAGACGTCCAAGAGGTGTGACGGCAATCATCACCCCATGGAATTCCCCGATGATCTTAACGTTCAAGCGGGTCATACCGGCTATTTTGACAGGAAACACAGTCGTTTTCAAACCTGCGACAGATTGTCCATTGACAATTATGGTCTTCATGAAAGAGCTTGCTGACTGTCTACCGCCAGGGGTATTGAACGTTGTGACAGGTTCGGGTGGTCTTATTGGAGATCGAATCGCGAAGGACGAACGGGTCCGGACAATTGCGTTTGTAGGTGGCACAAATACAGGAAAAGTATTGATGGAAAAGTCTTCGTCTACTTTGAAGAAATTGAATATGGAACTGGGCGGTAATGACCCTGCCATTATATTGGCCGATGCCGATTTGAACACGGAAACAATCCTAAAGTTAAGAAATGGAGTTTTGAAAGGTGCTGGGCAAGTATGTTCTGCCATTAAGCGCATTTATGTCCACGAAACTCGATACGAAGAGTTGTTGGATAAACTAAGCGAAGAATTTAACAAAACAATTGTCGGAAACGGGATCCAACCGGATGTCAAAATGGGCCCATTGAATAATGAATCACAATTTCGTTTCGTGAAAGATTTGATTGACCATGCAGAAAAAGAAGGTGCCAAAGTGCATTATTTTGGTAGAAAACTAAACGAGGATACATGGGAAGACGGATATTTCATGCTTCCGGCCATCGTTACAAATGTGCATCAGGAGAGTGAGATCATGAGAGCGGAGCAATTTGGTCCTGTCATTCCGGTGATGTCGTTCAATGATACCGAGCAAGTAATCAAATATGCGAATGATTCGGAATATGGATTAAGGGCATCCATTTGGACAACTGACATCGAAGCAGCAAAACGGTTGGCTGATCGTATCGAAGCTGGCGCCATATTCTTTAACAATCATACGATTTTCAAAGATTTACGCCTCGATTTTCCAGGAATCAAAGAAAGTGGTCTATCGAGCGTGACAGAATTTGGCGGCTTTGAACATTTCACTGATTCATATGGATTTGCCGAATAAGGAGTTGTCTGAATGAACATAGGTATTATCGGAGCCGGTTCCATTGCGACATTCATCATAAAAGAAATACAGCAAATGCAGTTGGACGGATTGAAAGTGAAGAGCTTATTTGTCCGCAACTTAAAAAAATATGAACAGCTAGCTGCTGATTATGGAGTCCAGTTGTTCAATGATATCGATCAATTCCTCGAATCCGATATAGACATCGTAGTGGAAGCAGCCAACGTAGCAACGGCTCATCAGCACGTTCCAAAGGTGCTCGAGAAAAAAGAAGTGATCATCATTAGTATCGGAGCACTAGCTGATGAGGCATTTTTAGAAGAAGTTAAATTTTTGGGAAAAAAACACAAACATTCAATTTATTTACCATCCGGTGCAATAGGAGGAATAGACGCAATCCAAAATGCAAATGGATTAGGAGAATTGAAAAGGGTTTCATTAACAACGAGGAAACCGGCGCATTCATTTGGAGAGGACATCGTAGGGGAAAAAGTGATTTTCCAAGGATCAGCTGCAGAAGCGATTGAAAAATTCCCTAAAAATATCAATGTTTCGATTGTATTATCACTCGCTGGGATCGGAGTGGAAAATACGAAAGTTGAAATTATTGCCGATTCGACAGTGACGAAAAATCATCATCAAATTCAAGCGGAAGGTACTTTTGGGTCTATGACGTTTCAAATTGAAAACGAGCCGATGCGTACGAACCCTAACACGAGTATGTTAGCCGCTTTAAGTGTGCTAGGTACATTGAAAAAGTTGCAATCTACTATAAAGATCGGCTTATAAAAATAAGGAGGTCGTTTGTATGACTACTACGAGTACTAAACAAGTTCCGCGGCTAGACGAAATGACAAGAAGTGAATTGATTCAATACTTAAAAGATACAGTTAAGCCAGAAGAAGGCTTGATTCCATCTTATATTTTCTCACATCCAAAAGTTTATGAGCTTGAGATGGAGAAAATTTTCTTAAAGGACTGGCTATTTGTCGCCCATAAGTCGGAAATACCGAACATAGGAGATTTTGTGACACGGGAAATGGGCGGACAGAGCGTCATCGTCACACATGGTGCAGATGGTGAAATTCATGTGTTGCTAAATGTTTGTACACATCGCGGTATGAAACTTTGCCGGATGGATAACGGAAATCAAAAAAACTTTACGTGTCCTTACCATGGGTTCAACTTTAAAAACACTGGTGACTTGATCGGGATTCCGTTCCAGAAAGTCGTTTACGGTGAAACGATGGATAAAAGTAAAATGGGCTTGAAGGAAATTCGTCATGATGTCTATGCAGACTTGATTTTTGCAACGCTTAATTCTGAAGCTGTTTCCCTCGAAGAATTTTTAGGAGATATTAAATGGTATCTCGACCTGGCATTTAACCGAGCAGAAATGGAGGTTGTAGGTCTTCCACAAAAATGGAATGTAGATGGAACTTGGAAACTGGGATCAGACAATACAATTTCTGACTCTTACCATACATTGGTTTCTCACGGATCGATTGCAAAATTAGGCCTTGTTCCGACAGGGGACTATTCAAAATATGGTTACCAGATTTATACGGGGAACGGGCATGGATTGAATTTAGGCATGCCGAACCCTGACGGTTTTGCCTTTCCTGAAAGCTTAATTGATGAATATAAAGAACGACTCAATGAAGATCAATACGATATTTTGAAGCAGATGAAGAATATGATTGTTTGTGTCTCTCCGAATATTATGATTCTCATTTCTTCGATGGATTTAAAAGGCCAGAAAATCTCTCATACATCCCTTCGTATCTGGAAGCCGACGGGACCAGACTCCATGGAGATATCATCATGGATGCTTGTTGAAAAAAATGCAACAGAAGAATGGAAGAGATTATCAGAACAAGCTTTTACACTAACGTTCGGAGCTTCTGGAATTTTCGAACAAGACGATACAGAAAATTTTACAGATATCACACAAAACAGTAAAAGTCCATATCATTTACATGAGAACATTGTCTTTAACTACACGATGGGTATGCATCAAGAGCCAGTAGAAGACTTCGTTGGACCTGGTATTGTTTATAAAGATAAATTTAATGAAGCGAACTCCAGAGCATTTTTCAGAAACTGGCTTGATCAAATAACGGCTGAATAAGAGGTGAATGGGATGCATGAGGATATTATATTGCAACATGAAATTGAGCAATGGCTTTATAAAGAATCAGAGCTTTTGGATCAATTGAATTTTGATGGTTGGTATGAACTGTTGTCTGAGGAAATCAGTTATACAATGCCTTTAAGAATCAATCAAATGGAAAAGTCAAAACCTGATTACTCAGAAGCTACCTTACTATTCGACGATGATTCGACAACTTTGAAACTTCGAATCGATCGTATGAAAACAGATATGGCGTGGGCTGAATTGCCACCATCACGTACAAGAAGGAATGTTTCGAATGTGAAGATCAAAGAAGTGTCGGAAAATGAAGTGGCTGTCCATAGTAATTTGCTGTTGTATAGAAGTAGAAGTACAGATACGACTGCTGACTTAATCTCGGGAGAGCGTAAAGACGTACTCCGCAAAGAAAATGGTGATTGGAAGTTAGTATCACGCTGGTTCTTAGCAGATCAGACGTCTTTAGGAACAAGAAACTTGGCGATTTTTGTTTAATAGTCATTCAATATGTAGCTACCCGTTAAAATTAGGGTAGCTACAGTTGTTATAAAAAGGATTAACTTTATAGTGGGGAAGTGTAAAAGTGATGGAATCATTGGATGGAAAAGTTGCAATTGTGACAGGTGGAACGAACGGCATTGGGGAAGCAGTCGCAAGAGAGTATATACATCAAGGTGCTAAAGTTTGTATTTTGGGAAGGTCAGAAGAGAAGCTGAATGCGTTACAAGAAGAATTTAAAGACAATATTTTAACAGTGAAAGGCGACGTAACAAAATATTCAAGCCATCAAGAAGTTGTCCGAAAAACGGTGGAGAAGTTTGGAAAACTGGATATATTAGTTTCCAATGCAGGCGTATTCGATGGCTTTGTCACATTGGAGCGACTGCCAGAAGAGCATCTGGACGAAGCGTTTTCAACTATTTTCGATATAAATGTAAAAGGGGGCTTATTGGCGGCAAAAGCTGCTGCTGAAGAGCTGAAGAAAACGAAAGGGAATATCATCTTCACTGTTTCCAATTCCGGGTTTTATCCGAATGGCGGAGGCCCTATTTACACGGCAAGTAAGCATGCGATTGTAGGGCTTATCCGAGAGTTGGCTTATGAGTTGGCTCCTGAGATTAGAGTAAATGGCGTGTCACCTGGTGGAACGGTCACGGAAATCACTGCGATCCCATGCCTGCAAGATAGCGTAAAACAGATAGATAAGGAAACGAGAAAGAAAAATATTGCAAGTAGAAATCCACTGCAAATTGCTCAGGAAGCAAGTGATCACAACGGCGCCTATGTCCTATTGGCATCTGATAACGCTAAGGCGATAACAGGAACCATCATAGAGAGTGACGGAGGGCTTGGTGTGAGAGGGATGCCTGGTACGACTTTCTGATAATAGGTCGTTCTAAGGCGAAATTGATTACTGAGATATGGTGCAGTCTTGATAAATGAATGCTCGGAACAATTCAATAGAACAAATCGATTTCATCGTAAAGGATATAGATCAAGCCATATCATCATTCAGCAAGTTGCTTGGCTTTATGGAACCGGAATATTTTTTGGCAGGTGCCCATGACCAATCGCAAGTGTTTCATAAAGGAGTCACCTCAGATACGCAGAGTAAGTTTGTACTCATTGACACACTGTAAATCCAAATCGAACTGATGGAAGTGAATGATGAACCAAACACGATGAAAGATTATTTGGTGGGATACGGAGAAGGGATTCATCACCTTGCTTTAGTTGTAGACAAAATTGCTCCTTGTCTCGAAACTTTTGCTACAAGAGTTTATCCGTTGCTACATTCAGGTAAATTCACATCTGTAAACAAAGGGCGTTATGCCTATTTAGATACAGAAGCTTCGTTGTAAACTGTATTCGAATTGCTTGAAAGAGAAACGCCCCAGCCTAAAAAAGTGGGGATGATATTGCCGAGCTACTGTTTGGCTCACGGACTATCACACAAATTGCATTCATAGTGGAAGACATCAATGCGTCTGCTGCCCGCTTAGGGGACTTGCCAATCTTGGAGATTCCCCCAAAAATCGAGTCGGGGGTTGCGGAGTGACTCAAGTAGCATATAAAAGAGAAGCAAAAGAGGCTGACGTAGGATTCATTTTTTTGAAACACCAACAATCAAGGTGAAGCTCATTCAACCAGGAAAAAGCCTGGGTGTTTGGAAGGGGTATTTGGAAGAAAGGTTACCTGACTTTCGAGAATAGGACTATGACGTCATCCAACAACGCAAGTATTGGAATGGGCAATATGCATATTTGGACACCACAGAAGAGTTTAAAGTAGTGTTAATCTTATTTGCAGGTCAATCTCATTAAATTCAAAGACAGATGGTTTTGGAACCATAATTTGTCTACATGCAGTCAAATTTAAAAAGACTACATTTCGATTAGGAACGAAATGTAGTCTTTTTCTTATGATTGATTATCCCTATCCATGCACTTTAAGTTGGGAAGGACTACAGGGTTTATTACAAAAATTGCAATATATACTTTCTAAAAGCCGAAATAATATTTTATTCTCAATATCGACTCGCTGTCAGATATACAATGCGTTAATTATAGTGGAAGGCATAGTAAGAAGTCAGTACGATGAACCTACGATCAAGATTCTTTTTTTATTTAAATGACTGCATAAACCGGTCTGCTAATAGACGATTCTTCACATAAAGTGTTATAAGAAAACTATATTAATATCTTATTTTATCTTATTTTATCTTATTGACATTAAATTCAGAAGAGTGTAAAATTTAATTATAGGATTTACAAAAACATGTTTTGTATATAAAACATATAAAAAATCCTGTTTTGTCATTATTCATTCAGGTTTAATGAAAGCGGTTACAATGGGGGCGGAATTTTGTGGGAGAAATACAACAGAAAATTGGAGGAATGAAAATGAAGAAAATGATTGCAGGTTTTGTCTTCGTATTGATGATCGGACTATTGGCTGCATGTGGTTCTGCTGATCAACAAATTGGTAAAGCTTCAGCTGAAGGAGAAAAAGGGAATGGACCGGTTGAAATTAAATTAGGCGTCGGCTATGCAACAGAAGAAAACTTATGGCTAATTAAAGTGGCATCCGATCTGGCGCCGAATTATGGAGAGAAATATACATTAGACCTTCAGCAATTTAGGGCGAATACTGATCGATTGAATGCTTATCGAGCTGGGCAAATTCAAGGGGGATCAATTGGACAAGGGGCAGCGATTATGTCGGCAGCTCAAGGGATCAATTTGAAAATTGTTGCAAACATAGCTAAAGAAACACCTGGGGAAGGATTCAACTCGGCATTCATGGGGCTGAAAGATGCTGGCCTTGAATCAGCGGCCGACTTAAAAGGCAAAACAATTGGTATCCCTGATTTCAAATCACCTACTGATATGTGGGCACGTTCGGCTGTGAAAGCAGCAGGGTTAGATCCTGATAAAGATGTAAAGTATGCGGTGCTTCCAACTCCGGCAGTGGAAGAAGCGGTGAAAAGTGGGAAGATAGATGTCGGTTTATTTCCACAACCTTTCTATGAAATGGCACAAGAAGCCGGTGAATTAAAAACAGTGTTCACTTCCAAAGATGGTGTTCCGATAGACGAAGATTTCCTGAATCTCTTTTTACATCCCGACTTTATTGCAGAGCATGAAGAGGCGGTTCGTGCACTCGTGGAAGACTTACAATATATGACAAGGTACTATGTGGAGAACAAAAAAGAGGCTCGTCAAAAGTTGCTGGATGCTGAATTTGTTCTTTCTGAACCGGAAATTTATCTCAATCTAGTCGATTATAACCGTTCGATCGATAGTTCACTTACGAAAGAAAGCTGGGAGCTTGTCCAAGAAATTTTGCTGGAAGACGAATGGATTGAACAGAAAGTTGACTTAGATGAATTGATTGATGACTCATTCTTAGCCAAATAACTTGGCCAATCAGGGGTGGGGTGAATGACAAAAGTATTTAAATTTAGAGGGAGTCCGAAATAGACTCTCTACAAATTTAGTAAAGGGAAGCTACAATGCTGGCCGGTAGCCATTGTCACAAAGATGCGACGGTTTTAGGTTAACTATGTCACTTACTTAAGACACAAGTAGACCGAAGTATAATTGTTTAGGATGGTCTGTATTTGAAAAAGTTCAATGTTGGATTTCTATCGGAGGTGGCGAAAATGAGTTTTGGATCCGTAATGACAAGAGTTGTTCCCGTAAATAAGGTAGAGCCAAAAGAGAGTGCGATTAAAATATCTAACTTGCGTAAGGTCTTTGAACGTAAAGGTGAAGAGATTGAAGCAATCAAAGGGATTGATTTAGATATAAAAGAAGGCGAGTTCGTAAGTGTTGTCGGCCCGAGTGGTTGTGGGAAGAGTACATTCCTTCATATTGTTGGCGGCTTTATTGAACGGACATCAGGGGTGGTAAGTGTCCGAGGAGAAGAAGTTGGCAAACCTGCTCCGGACAGGGGAATGATGTTCCAAGAGTCGACCCTATTCCCTTGGCGCAAAGTTTACGACAATGTGGCATGGGGGTTGGAAGCACAAAAGTTTCCCAAAGCTGATATCAAAGAGCGGGTGGAATACTTCTTAAAACTTGTCGGACTTTGGGAATTCAAAGACAATCTGCCTTCCGAGTTATCGGGAGGCATGAAGCAGAGAGTATCTCTTGCTAGAGTGCTTGCTTTTGACCCTAAAGTACTGCTTATGGATGAACCATTCGGTGCACTTGATTCCCAAACTAGAGAGACGATGCAAGTGGAACTTCAAAGGATCTGGTCGGAATCGAAAAAAAGCGTGATATTCGTTACACATGATATTGAAGAAGCGGTTTATTTAAGTGATTACGTCGTTGTTTTGACGAAACGTCCCTCGGTAGTTAAGGAAATCTTGAAAATTGAATTACCAAGACCCCGTGATGTATCGATTCGAAAGTCTTATGATTTTATTGATTACCGGAATCATATTTGGGATCTTTTGCATGAGGAGGAAAATGTGAAAAGTATAGGAGGTCAATCCAATGCTGAGTAGCTTTAAGAAAAGTCGCTTTATAGTTATTTCTTTAGTGGAGCTTCTCCTTTTCTTATCGTTATGGCAACTACTGTCAATGACGGATTGGTTTCCTACCTATGTCTCCAGCCCGGCAGTTGTTCTTGGGATTATTAGTGAATTTTTTATGACAGGTGAAGTATTTCCACACATAGGAATCAGTTTATATCGATCGATTGTCGGGTTTTTGCTGGTTGTTTTATTCGGAACAGGGTTGGGAATCTTAGCAGGATTTTTCCAACCGATTGGAAGGTTTTTTGATCCGGTCGTATCTTTTTTCAATCCGATTCCTAAAATTGCTTTACTTCCTGTGTTTTTAGTTTGGTTCGGTGTGACAGATACGACAAGGATTCTGATTATTTTCACGAGTGCTTTTTTCCCTTGTTTTATTGCAACATTGGATGGTGTTCGAGGAATTAATAAACTTTATCTATGGTCAGCGGAAAATATGGGAGCTTCTAAGTTCAAAATGTTGTACCGTGTTGTACTTCCAGCGGCCCTCCCTAAAATATTTGACGGTTGGCGTGTTGCTCTTGCGTTAACTTTTGTCATGATGTTTTCATCGGAAATGATTGGTTCATCAACTGGTAAAGGCTTAGGATTTATGATTCTGAATGCTGATGCATATGGCCGTACGGATATTGTTCTTGCTGCAGTCATAGTTATCGCAGCGTTAGGTTTTCTTTTCGATCGATTGTTAATCGGTCTGAGGGGGAGGGTCTTATGGTGGCAAAATCGATAGTAGATCGATTGTTGTCACGAAATCTTGTAGCGCTATAGACACCAGGACATAGAGGGAGGACGCATATGAAAGCGATAAAAAAATTTATTGTGAAATATTTAGCGTTAATACTAATAGCTCTATTGTGGCAAGGGTTCGTGTTGGCAGAACTTTTTCCAAGACAGTTATTCCCTGGTCTTGGAGAAATTCTATTGGTATTTGTTGAGCTGCTTGCCACAAGCGATCTATGGACAAATATGGGAGTTACAATTTATCGGATCTTGGTAGGTTTCTTACTTGCAGCAATCGTTGGAATTCCAATTGGGATTCAAATGAGCCGGTCATCATTTATTGATGACCTTATGCAACCAATTTTCACGGCAGGTTATCCTATACCAAGAGTGGCTTTATACCCTATATTTGTACTCCTATTCGGGTTAGGTTCTGGTTCTAAAATATTTACCATTTTTCTCGAGTGCATTTTCCCTATAGTAGTGAGTACATACTACGGTGCGAAAAGTGTAAATCATTTGTACGTTTGGTCTGGTCAGAATATGGGGGCGACCGATCGAAAGCTGTTTTGGAAAGTGTTTTTGCCAGGAACGATGCCATCAATTTTCACAGGTTTCCGAATTGCGCTCCCAATAGGGGTGGTTATTGCTGTACTGACAGAAATGATCAGTTCAAATAATGGAATTGGATATTTTCTCGTTTATTTATCGGCCACCTTATCCCAAAGCAAAGTGTTGGCAGTCGTAATTTTTATATCACTCTTTGGTTATGGGTTAGATCGCTTACTACTATATGTAAGAAATCGATATGTTTACTGGTAAGAGATAGGTATTTTAGATAATTAACTAAAATTAAATTCAATAAAGTGAACCGTATACAAGTTTAGGGTCTCCAATTGTGAAATTCCTTAATAAGATAGTATGGGAGGAACGAAAATGAATATTAAAAACAACAAACGATGGTTATATATAGCGACGCCTATTTTCTTTCTATGGTTTTTCGGACAAATTGACAAGTTAGGAATTTCCATTGTCCAGACTGATCCACAGTTTCTAAGTGATCTTGGAATGACAGGAGCCAATGCGAATGCGAAGATTGGCTTCTTAACCTTTATCTTCATGGTAGCGTATGCAATCTCCAACTTTTTCTGGGGATTCTTCATTGATAAGTTCGGAGCCCGCAAAACAGCAATCATTGGAGTTTCGATTTGGACAGTGACAATGCTGCTAGGCGGATTTGCCACCACTTATGAAATGTTCATGGTGACACGGATTGTCTTAGGAATCGGGGAAGGGATGATGATCCCGGTCTGTGGGAAATTCATCGCTACTTGGTTCAACAAAAACGAATTGGGCCGCGCGCAGTCTTCCTGGATTTCGGGTAACTATGCAGGACCTGCCATCGGTGCAGTTTTCATTTCATTGATCATTGCCACGCTCAGTTGGCATGCGACGTTCTTTATATTGGCTGGGTTGAATTTACTTCTTGTATTGCCGATGTTGATTTTCTTAACTAGAAATGAACCGGAAAGCCATCCGGGCGTCAGCAAAGAAGAATTGTCGTACATAAGACAAGATGATACTCCGGTTACTGAAGAAAAGAAGAAAAGTTACGTTCAAGATTCCCGTTACTGGATTGTTTGGTTCGGTATGGTGATCACTTCTTTCTTATTTTTCGGCATTAGTATTTGGCTGCCAACGTACTTGATGCAAGCCAGGAATTTTGATGTAGATGCTATGACTGGAATCACATCCTTATCTTGGTTGTTTGCACTTGGCTTCGTTCTGATCTGTGGTTATTTAGCAGATAAAACGAAGCGCCCTAGTTTAATAGCAACGATCTTGTTTGCTTCCTGTGCAATCTTGTTGACGGTTTCCACACAAGTCTCGGTCGCCATCATATCCGCTTTGGCATTAGGACTTGCAATGGGAACATTGGGAGGAATCTTTCATTTAAGTAACTTATTTATCGTACAATTTTCAACGCCAGAAACTGCTGGTCGTGCAGCGGGGCTCATGGGTTTCACGAACATATTCGGCGGATTTTCTAGTTATGTGATGGGATGGATGCGCGATATTAACGGAGGAGACTTCGGTCCGTCGCTTATCATGTTGATTGCTATCACCGCTTTGGGGTTCATCGCTTACTTATTTACGCTTAAAACAGAAAACAAAGAAGTTCAGGAGGCTAAGAAAAAGATTCAAAATCAATCAGAAATGCAGGCGATTTGATCATTGCTTAGCTATTTTTTAGTCTCCTGATTTGGCTTTTATGAAGTGGTTTTGAATTTGGTGGTCAAACTAAGTAGGTAATGGTAGTATGCAAAAATATTAATCGCTACAACTATTCTTATAGAAATAATATACTTCCTTAACTTACAAGATTTTAATTCATAGTAAAACTAATTTTTTGAAACTTCACGGGAAACCTAATTATCTGTTGAAAACGATGTTTGTATGGTGTGCTTTTCCCTAATGTGAACCTTCTGGAAATAGTAAAATTTAATTAATAAATGGTTTTGCTAAGAATTTAAACATCTTTATGTATTGAGGACTCTATTAAGTCTGATCTGTGTAGTGACTTTAATTTCTATATATAATTTCTACTTACACAATTTCTTATAATTAGACTAATCTGAATTAATTATTGACAAAGAATAAAACAATGTTAATATTTAGTTATAAAACAAAACTTAGTTTTGTAGATGAAACTAAGTTGGAGGAGGTTTCAACTATGGCGGATAAAAAGTTTTCAATTGAAGAATTCAAAAAAAAGTATGTAGCTAAATTGGAAGACAGGACTTTGGATTGGAATGTATTAAAATTTCAAGAGGAGATTAACCCGAAATACAGGAGAGCACAAATGAGGTATATAGGTCGTGGTGCAACAGCAAACAATGATTCCAATATTATTACTGGAGAGAATTTCACTCTCAGTACAATGGTATTACCCGCTGGTTGCATTGGTCCATTACATTTACATGATGATGTAGAAGAAGTATTCTTTGTCTTAAAGGGTAATGTCACTGCATTAATTCAAGAGAATAGTGAAGGTGAAGTACATGAAATTAAATTAAATGCTCGGGATTGTATTAGTAGTCCTCCTGGTATATATAGGGGCGTTAGAAATGATGGGGATGATGAAGCTCTTATGTTAGTAATGCTAGGTGCAATTAAGCCCAATTTACCTACCTATCCTATTGGAAGTGAGCTAGAAGTGCTTAGAAAGTCTAGAGCTAAAGATCGAGAAGCAATTATTAAATAAAAGTAATATAGTAGACTGACATAGCGATTTGAGACATCTATAAAACACCTTAATTAGGCTGCTGCGACACCATACTTTACCGGTGTCAGGTAGCCTAATTTTTTTGGATACGTTCTTTATTAAAATAATTCAAGTAGGCGATTACTCGTACAACTACATCTTGATTTTGTAGTGAATTAAATTTAACGTATTGAAATTCTTAAGATTTCAGACTTGAATGAAATGATTTAATCACCGCATTGTCCCAACAGTTTCCTCGACGTGACATGCTAGCAATTAGGTCGTTATCCTTAGCCACCAAGGTCACATGGGACACCATCAATATGGAGGTTTCAACCGTTTTTGAAATTAGATTCGCTTTCAATACGTATGTAAGACATTAAAATTCAGCTATCAAAACAAATGGAATTGTATGGTCATTCCGTATCTACACAGTCTGGCTTTTGCAGACATTGTTCTTTTGCCATTGAATGTTAACGAAAGTTCAGTAGTTATTAATATGTAGAAACAACACGCACCGGCGGGAATTTCTGTCGGTGTTTTTATATTTAAGTAAATTGAGGTGAGATTTACAAAACAGACAGAAAAAAGGAGATTCTATTGATTTACTCTTTTTCACGCTTAAATCTTTATACAACGTGTCCTGTTGGAACCTGGATGAAATAGTATCGTGCAAATGAAATTTATCATTTTGATCAACTGATAGGTAATCAATATACCTTTGTTCATGGACCAGAACTTTCGAGTGAAGCGGACAAGAAAGAACGACTGATGTATCATTTGAAAATGGAGAATGAAATATGGCTTCCGCGTAATGACACATTCACTGTCACGATCAAACAGGACACGAAAGAAACCGTATCAGAAATCACTACATTCGATGGGGATAACCTATGCATCACGACTATGCGTTTGGAGTGATTTCGAAAGTGTTCTATCTCGAACTTCCTATTAAAAACACCTGTACCGCAAACATTTACGTTTTGCGGCACAGGTGTTTTTTGTGTATTTAGATTTGATTAGCATAATGTAATTGAGCAAATGTACCGTTTTGACGTAATAAATTTTCATACGTTCCTTGCTCTTCGATACCATCTTCTGTCATCACGATAACCTGATCAGCATTGCGAATCGTTGTGAGGCGATGCGCGATGATCAGTGTGGTGCGATTAACGGCTAGTTCTTCAAGTGATTGTTGAATGATACGTTCCGTTTCTGTATCCAGTGCGGAAGTTGCTTCATCTAGAATAAGAATCGGTGGATTTTTCAAGAACATTCGAGCGATTGCGAGGCGCTGCTTTTGTCCACCTGAGAGTTTTAATCCGCGTTCACCAATTTGCGTGGCATAGCCATTCGGCATACTATCGATCAAGTCGGTTAGATGGGCTTTTTCTGCAGCTTCAAATACTTCTTCGTCAGTTGCATCTAATTTACCGTACGCGATATTATCTCGAATCGTTCCTGTAAATAAGAAGACATCTTGTTGGACGATCCCAATTTGACTACGTAATGATTTCTGCGTCATTTCCCGAATATCTACTCCATCAATTGAAATGGAACCTTCATTGACTTCATAGAAGCGAGGGATAAGTGAACAAATGGTCGTCTTTCCAGCACCCGACGGACCAACGAACGCAACGGTTTGTCCAGCGTGAATCGTTAAATCGATATTGCGTAACACAGGTCGCTCGGCGTCGTAACCAAATGTCACATCGCGAAGTGTAATATCTCCGCGTAACTGATCGACTACTATTGCATTTTTCACATCTTTAATTTCTGGATCTTGGTTAATTAACGCACGAAAACGACTAAAACCTGCCATCCCTTTTGGATATAGCTCAAGCAACGCGCTAATTTTATCAATAGGTTTAATCAAAATATTGCTGAATAAAATAAAGCTGACAAGTTCACCATACGATAATTTGTCATTCACTGTGAACCAAGCACCGACAATTAAAATAACGAGTGTGACGAGGCGAGTGAGCATATACATCGAAGACGTAGCCCAAGCCATGACTTTATACGCTTTAAGTTTAGCCAAGCGGAACTGATCATTGTCTTGCTGGAAACGACGTAATTCAAAGTCTTCATTCGTAAAAGACTTCACTACGCGTGAGCCAGACACTGAATCCTCAACCCGTCCATTGACCTCCGCGATATTTTGATACATTTTATGCCATGCTGCATTCATCTTCTTGTTAGAGTAAGAGACAACTACCGCGAGGAGCGGAACCATCACGATGGCGATCAAAGCGAGCTCAGGGTTGATTGTATACATAATTCCAAATGCGCCTAGAATAGTCATGACCGCGATGAACGCATCTTCTGGTCCATGGTGAGCCAATTCACCAATATCGAATAAATCAGTCGTGATGCGCGTCATGATGTGGCCTGTTTTGGTATTGTCAAAAAATCGGAAAGATTGTTTCTGCACATGTTCGAACAATTCACGGCGCATATCAGTTTCGATATTAATCCCAAGCTTATGCCCTAAATAGCTAACAATATAATGAAGGAACGTACTCACCAAATAGACGAGCAATAGTAAAAAGCTAACCGTGATAATTCGGTTCCAGTCCCCTGACGGCAGTAGTCCGTCGATAAACCACTGAACAGCAAGAGGAAATGCCAGTTCAAGAAGTGCTACAAAAATCGCACTAAAAAAATCGATCAAGAAGAGGCGCCGATGTGGCTTGTAGTAGGAGAAAAATTGTGTAATCATGAAGTAATTCCTTTCCGTTGATGTACTAGTAGTATAAGAGAAGACGGAGAAAAAATCATCTAGTAATAAATTAAAAGCCAATGAAATTAAAGGCGGAAGAAGAGCCACACCTGGTATCGTCCAACTAGTAGTATATTGGTAGGGTTTCTGTGAAAATGATAACCGTCAGATAAAGTTTGGCAAAGTATGCTTTTCATCTGCCAAAAGGGGTATCTTATATTCGGCATGGAGTAGAAGTGAAAAGGAAAGAGTTTCAATATATGTATAACTTCGTTGGTACTATTTTCCTGCTTGTACCATTCCTTGCATAGTTATGGTACTTTGTTAAAATGCACCGCACACCTACGAGATATACATCGAGCTTCAACGCCAATCAATGTGTGTAATACTGTTCCAAATAGAGGCGCATGTAATGTATAAGTACAAGATTATTAGCAGAAAATTTGATAATAGGGCAACGAACAAACTTTGGAAACATGTACTATGACCTGAATCAATATGTCACTAAAGTGAATGAAAATAGGTGGGGCGATATGGAAGACAGAAAAAAAGAGAATCAATCGATGCAAGTGATGAAAGAAGGAAAGTTTTTTGCTTTTCTTTTAGAATCTCTTAAAGGGATATCCCAAATCATTTATCTTGAAAATGTCATTACAGGACTTCTAATTTTATTAGCCATTACGGTTTCTTCATTTTCATTAGGAATCATTGCGCTTTTATCCGCCATGATTGGTACGCTGGTTGCGAAAGTAGGCGGTGCAGATAAAATATTGGTCAGTAAAGGTTTGATGAGCTACAATTCTGTGCTTTCTGGATTAGTACTACAAACATTTTTGACAGGACCTTATGCCTGGATTGTGGCGTTGGTAGGAGCAGCGATCACCGCAGTCATTACAGCGACGCTTATGTATTTCTTAGGCAACTTCGACATTCCAATCTTAACATTACCATTTATCCTATTCACTTGGTTTGTACTGCTTTCATCTTATAAACTCGATAGTATCAAGTTAAGTGACTCACTGTCTCCGCAAAGTTTGGCTAATTGGGAATTGCATATAGAAGGCAAAATCAACCTATTGCGAGCCGCTTTCAATGGAATTGGTCAAATCTTTTTCGTCACTGAAGCGATACCTGGTCTTTTATTATTCATTGCGGTGTTTTGGGCTAGCAGGAAAATGGGCATATATTCGGTCATCGGTAACGTAGTCGCTTGTCTTATAACCCTTGCTTTAGGCGGGGAACATACGTTGATCATGTTAGGGTTATATGGTTATAACGCTATTTTAACCATTTTAGCTGTATCAGTTGTCTACAACAAAAAGGAAAACCGCTATGCACCTATTACAGGAGTGGTGGCGGCATGTATGACAGTTCCCTTAATGGCGAGTGTCAGCATTTGGTTATTACCGTTCGGACTTCCTGCATTGACGATGCCGTTTGTACTGAGCACTTGGTTGATTTTGGGGGCTAGGAAAGTTCTACCGAATTTATAACGTTCTATAATGAAAAATATAAATCGTTAGACAGGACAAATGTATACAAACATGAAATAATTATAAAATGTGGTAAATTTAACGAGAATAAAGGAGAAACTAATGATTACATTGAATAAGAAAATGCTTGTACTTTTTATGGTACTTGTAGTGATGGTGGCAGGTTGTAATAAAAAAGAGAATGTAGAAAAATCAACTCCATCTAAAGAGAATCGCCTCATTTATGCTTCCGAAGAGGAGTTCGAAGGGCTAAACCCGATTCTCGAAGAAACGAACCTAGATGCATTGTTGTTTCGTGGAGTCATGCGATTTGATGAAAATAATAAAGTAGTTACGGATATCGCGGACTCGTTCGATGTATCAGAAGATAAACTTACGTATACGTTTACGTTAAAAAAAGGTATTACATTCCATGACGGGAAAGAACTTACGGCAGAAGATGTTGTGTTCACGATAGAAAGTATTCTGGATGATCAAAACGCTTCATTTTTGAAGTCCGATTTTGAAGAAGTGGAATCTACCAAAACGCTGGATGATAATACTGTAGAAATTACATTAAAGCAGCCATTTACACCGTTACTCGACAAGTTAACTGTACCGATCCTTCCGAAACATGTTTTTGATGGAGTCGATATGAGAACGGCTGACTTTAACAGCCATCCGATTGGTGCAGGGCCGTATAAGTTTGATAATTGGGATCGCGGCAATTCGTTGACATTACAGGCGTACAGCGACTTTTTTGGAACGAAACCTTCGATTGAAAAAGTGATTTTTAAATTTATTCCTGATAGTAATGTTCGGGCACTGCAGTTAAAATCGGGCGAGGTGGATGTTGCACTCTTGGATCCTGTACAAGTAGAAAATTTGAAAAGAGAAGAGAATGTAACGATTTACGATATAGAATCGGCGGATTACCGCGGTATTTTATTCAATATGAATTTGGATCTTTGGAAAGATGTCAATGTACGTCGTGCATTTAGTTATGCCACCGATCGAGAGCAAATAGTAAAAGGGATTCTAAAAGGACATGGCTCTGTTGCCTACTCACCATTGCAAAACCATGAATTCAATAATGATCAAATTGAAAAGTACATCTATGACGTGGAAAAAGCGAATGCGTTGTTAGATGAAGCAGGTTGGAAAGAAAATGAGGAGGGTATCCGTACTAAAGACGGAGAAAAATTAGCATTTACGATAACTGCTCCTGCAAGTGATACCGTTCGTGTCAATATGGCGAATTACGTTGCTGAAGGTTTTAAGGATATTGGGGCTGATGTAAAAGTAGCTGCACTCGACTGGAGCGCGATTACGATCGAAGACGCTGATGCGTTCATGGTGGGTTGGGGCAGTCCCTATGACGCGGATCATCATACGCACATATTGTTCCATACGAATGAATCGAGTATCAATAGCTCCGGTTACAACTATGGTAGTTATTCGAATGAAAAAGTGGATGAACTCCTTGCAAAAGGACGCACCACGACGGATCCGGAAGAACGTAAAGCGATTTATATGCAGTTCCAAGAAGAACTTGCGAAGGATCCCGCATTTGACTTTATTGCCTACGTGAATGCGGTGTATGGTATTAATAAAAATGTGAGCGGTGTGAAAGAACGAACGCTAGGTCATCATGGATCTGGTTTCCTCTGGAACGTTGAGGAGTGGAAGTGGAATGATCGGTAAATGGATTGGGAAGCGAATGGTGATGGGGCTCATAGTCCTCCTCATCGTTAGCTTCCTCTCTTTTTTCATTATGCAAGCAGCACCTGGAGATCCTGCAATAGCCTTCTATGGAGGAAATGCGCAGACGTTAACTGCAGCCGAAAAAGAACGCATTACCCGTGCGTATGCATTAGACCGTCCTGTTGCAGAACAATATGTTGCGTGGCTAGGAGAAACAGTTAAAGGGAATTTAGGAACTTCCTATAAAGAAGGCAGACCCGTGTTTGAAATCATTATGGAACGACTACCGAATACGTTGCTATTATTTGGCGTGACGATGTTTTGTATTGTCATGGGTTCCTTTTGGCTCGGTACAGTGGCCGGTATGAAGGCAAATTCTATTTGGGATAAAGGACTGTCCACATTTAGTATCGCGACGTCTTCCATACCTCCCTTTTGGCTTGGTATTTTGTTCATCTATATCTTTGCTGTGAGTCTAGGGATTCTTCCTTCTTCTGGTTCGGGCGATGTAGGTGGTAATGGCGGCATGGTAGATAAAATTCGTCATCTCATGATGCCCGCTAGCGTGATGATTGTAACGCATGTAGGGATTTATGCACGTTTTCTACAGGAAAGTATTAAGAGAGAAAATGGCCAGTACTATGTGAAGGTAGCACGCGCAAATGGTGTAATAAAGAGATCCATTCGAAACGGAATCGTGCGTAACGCTTCTATTCCTTACTTGAATTACATCGCTATGACTATTCCGTCGTTCTTTGGTGGTTCTATTATTGTGGAATCATTATTTGCGTGGTCTGGAATTGGGCAATTGACGGTCAAAGCAGTCGTGACAAAGGATTTCCCTTTATTAATGGGCAGCATTATGGTGACAGGTATCCTGGTCGTCATTACGCTATTTATTGTCGATCTCATTATGTACGCTATCGATCCGAAGCTACGTAAAGGAGGCATCCGGTAAATGAAGTTACGGAAAGCACTTTTGTTTTGGTATAGCCTTCTTGGATTGATTGTATTTTTGACAGTGTTTTCAACTATATTCGCCCCCTACAGTCCGAATGAAATGAACATGGATGAAATATATAGTGCCCCGAGTAATGATCATTGGTTAGGAACAGACCATTTAGGCCGGGACGTTTTTTCACGTTTACTGGAAGGTGGAAAAGTGACACTCGTTGTAGCAAGTGGTTCGGTTATTTTGTCGCTATTCATTGGAATTGTGTATGGTGGGATTAGTGGCTATTTTGGTGGCGTGATTGATACCGTCATGATGCGGCTATTGGAAGCACTGATTACGATTCCCGCACTAATTATTATTTTAGTGTTTCAGGTAATCGTTCAAGGCGGAATGTGGAGCATGGCACTGCTCATTGGATTGACAGGATGGCTTGTGACCGCAAGAATTGTGCGTTCAGAATTCATTCGTCTAAAAGAAGAAGAGTTTGTTAAAACTGCCAACATGTTAGGGACGCCTGTTTGGAACATACTATGGGGTCATTTGCTACGCAACAGCATACCCGCTATTTTTGTCGTGACGCTATTTAATTTTGCTGGCGCGATCTTTATGGAAGTGTCACTTAGTTTTCTCGGTATCGGTATCCCACCGACGATTCCTTCTTGGGGGAATATGTTATACTACGCGCAAAACGATATTTTAATTGGTGCTTGGTGGATTGGATTATTTCCAGGCATTATGATTTTCTTGACTATCCTCGCCATTAATTTTATCGGAGAGGCGTGGAAAAATCCGGAGCGGAGGCGGATCAATGATTGAAGTACGAGACCTATCTATTCATATAAAAGGTAAGCACATTACGCATCACATTGATTTCACAATACCGCGTGGAAACATCACATCGCTGATTGGAGAAAGTGGCAGTGGAAAGAGCATGACGGTATCCGCATTGCTTGGTATGTTGCCGGACGACGCGAAAGTCAGCGGATCTATCATGTACGAAGGTCGAAACTTATTGGATGCGTCCGATCAGGAGATGGAAGGCGTGAGGAAGCAGGATATTTTCACGATATTCCAAGACGCATTAAATAGTTTTAATCCGTCTGTGAAAATGGGGCGTCAACTCTATGCATTTTCAGGGGAACGAGTAGGAGACTCAGTACCTGTATTTAATGAAAAAATGCATGTGATTTTAGAAAAGTTGGGACTATCTTGGGAAGTGGTCGAGCAATTTCCTTTTCAATTATCAGGTGGGATGTTGCAAAGGTGTATGATTGCGTGCGCATTTTATGTGGAACCTGCTCTACTCATCGCAGACGAGCCTACATCCGCACTCGATATGGTGCTTCAAAAAGAATTCATCCAATTGCTAATTCGTCTGAATGAAGAACGAGGGACGACGATTTTTCTCATTACCCATGACCTGGATATCGTCGCTGAAGCCGCTCATGAAATGGTCGTTATGCAGCAAGGAAGCATTGTGGAAACGGGAAAGGTGGAAACGATTTTTTCGCATCCCCGACATGCCTATACGAAGCGATTGTTAGAGAGTAGATTTTAGGAGTGGGTGACAAATGTTAGCTGTATCAAATGTTTCAAAAAGTTACAACAACGGAAACCAGACGAAAAAAGCGTTGAATGGCATGGATCTGACTGTACATAAAGGGGAAGTTGTAGGTTTAGTAGGAGAAAGTGGTTGTGGAAAAAGTACGCTCGCACGTGTCGTAATGCAACTTGAATCAGCTGATAGTGGTCTAATTACATTCAACGGTAAACCAGTCACACGAAAAACCCGAAAATCATTTTATCAAGCGACCCAATTGATTTTTCAAAATGCATCAGCCGCGCTAAATCCTTCCTGGACGGTGCGTAAAATATTGCTCGAGCCTCTTCGCACGATGAAAGGAGATCGTGATGCACTTATTCGGCAAATGCTTGGAAGAGTAAAACTATCGGAATCGCATTTACATAAATATCCTTCAGAATTGAGTGGCGGGGAACGGCAACGTGTCAACTTGCTTCGCTCGCTTTTAGTTGAACCCGATTTGCTCATTTGTGATGAAATCATTTCCAATTTGGATCGATTAATTCAAAGGGAAATCATTGATTTGCTTCTAGAACTGAATCGGGAAATGGGTATGTCGATTTTATTCATTGCGCATGATCTGCAGGCCGTCATGTATGCATGTGATCGAATATATGTAATTAAGGATGGACGAGTGGTGGACGAAAGTGTGAAAACAAATGGAGTATTTCACTTTTCACAGTCGTATGCAAGACAACTATTTTACTCTGTACTAGGGAATCGAATGAGGGAGTAGAGAGATTTCGTCGTTTTTCTGCAGAAATGGATTATAAATGGTGTGCATGCTATTCTCTATGGCTTAGAAAATTTGAAAAGACTGTCCGAACCATAATTTGGTTGGACAGTCTTTATTTTTGTTTGATTATGAGAAGTCAAAGTTGTCAGGATCGGGTCCGATTCGATAATCTTGATTTAATTTATCGATTCGTTCCATATCTTCTGATGTTAGTTCGAAGTTAAATACATCCGCATTTTCAGCAATGCGGTGGGCTTTCGTTGATTTGGGTATGGTCACTACACCATTTTGCAAATCCCAACGCAAAATTACTTGGGCAACGGATTTCTTGTAGTGATCCGCAATTTCTTGTAATTCTTCATTGCCCAGTAGCTTACCTTGCATGAGAGGTGACCACGCTTCGAGTTGGATATCGTGTTTTCGGCAGAATGCTTGTACTTCTTTTTGTGATAAACGGGGATGGTACTCGACCTGATTTACCATCGGCTTGATTTTTGCATTTTTCATTAATTCTTCTAGATGATGCGGCTGAAAATTACTTACGCCGATCGCTTTAGCTTTTCCTTCTTCGTACAAGGTTTCCAGTGCGCGCCACGCCTCTACAAACTTTCCTTCTACAGGCCAGTGAATGAGGTATAGATCCAAGTAATCGAGACCAAGTTTCGTTATACTCTCGTCAAAAGCGGCAAGTGTTTTTTCATAACCAAGGTCGCTATTCCATACCTTCGATGTGATGAATAATTCTTTCCGATCCACTTGAGCTGCTTGTATACCTTTACCTACGCTACTTTCGTTGCGGTAAATCGCTGCTGTATCGATACTGCGGTAACCGTACTCAATTGCAGATTTTACAACGTTTACGAGCTCTGAACCTTCTTTTACTTTAAATACTCCGAGACCAAGCCAGGGCATTTCAACCCCGTTAGATAGTGTAGTTGTTGATTGCAAATTTTTCATATGATTTCTTCCTCCATTCATAGTAATTACTAAACGTGCAGTCTACTCGTTACATCACCTCCTTCAGTGCATGTATGGTTACGTGGTCTTTACGTTCCAATAAACGGGCAATGCCTGTTAAGATCGCTGCGACCATTACCATGCTTGCACCAATCCATGGTGTATGAATAATACCGATCGAATCCGTCACCACGCCACCAAGGTACGAACCAATGGCGATTCCGGCATTAAAAGCGGCAATATTTATAGCAGAGGCTACGTCGATCGCACGTGGAATGAATCGTTCCGCTAAGATTACGACATATACTTGTAGTCCTGGAACATTCATAAATGCAAATATACCCATCAATATAATGGTGATTAATCCAGCCACTTTAAATGGTGCAGTGAATGTCAATATGAATAAGATAACGGCTTGAACGATAAACATATAAAATAAAGCATGAATGGGATTTTTATTGGCCAGTTTTCCACCCATCATGTTTCCTATTGCGATGGCGATTCCATAGACGAGCAAGATCATGACAACTGTACTTTGCTTAAATCCTGTCACTTCCTGGAGTAAAGGAGACAAATAGGTGAACACAACAAACGTTCCGCCATAACCTAGTGCTGTAATAGTAAATACTAGTAGTAAACGGCCATTTGTCAAAAGTTTCGTTTGATCACTCAATGTAGTCGGTGCGCTCTGTCGTAAGTTTGAAGGAATTAAGAGACTGTTCGAAACAAGCCCAATTACACCTATAATTACAATTAAGACAAAAGCAGAACGCCATCCTACATGTTGACCGATGAATGTGCCAAAAGGAACTCCAGTAATCGTCGCAACTGTTAATCCGGTAAACATGATGGAAATAGCACTTGCTCTACGATTCTCTGGCACTAAATCTGCGGCGATTGTTGCACCGATAGACATGAACACGCCGTGTGAAAAGGCGGAAATAATTCGTGCAAACAGTAATACGCTCAGACTGGTTGCGGCTACAGCTATACTGTTTCCAATGATAAATATGACCATGATCCAGATTAAAACGGTCTTACGAGGTAATCTAGAAGTTAGACTGGTGAGAATTGGCGCTCCGATCATCACCCCTATAGCATATAAGGAAATAGTCAATCCGGCCAGTGAAACTGAAATATCTAAATCTTGAGCAATGAGTGGTAATAGTCCGACACTCACAAATTCGGTAGTACCTATCGCAAATGCACTGATAGCTAATGCAAGCAATGCAAATGTACTGCGTTTTTTATCTATTGACATTTTCTAACGTCCCTCCTAACAATAAGTTGCATGCAAATTTCATGGCATCAATACCTATGATGTAGTGAAATCCACTTGCAAATGTTAGTATGAAGTATAGAAAACTAAAAGAGAAGTACGCACTTTAAAGTAATGTAGGCACCTTTTAGTACCTATCCAAAGCGGAGGCGAATGAAATGAGCAAGAAATATAATATTAGTGTGGAAGCAACATTGGAAGTAATAGGTGGTAAGTGGAAGTGTGTCATACTATGTCATTTGACTCATGGTAGAAAGCGGACAAGTGAATTAAAAAGATTAATGCCAAACATTACGCAAAAGATGTTAACTCAACAATTACGTGAATTGGAAGCGGACGGAGTTATAAATAGAATTGTCTATAATCAAGTGCCGCCTAAAGTTGAATATGAATTGAGTGAATATGGCCAAAGTTTAGAAGCTATTTTAAGCGCGCTTTGTGCTTGGGGAGATGTACATATTACAAAAGTTTACGGGGATAAATCCAAAGTACTTGCGGAAAGTGTGTTAAATGAATAATATTGCATTCAACTTACTATAGAGAGGAGGAGTTATTTAATGAAATTGATTAACCAATATATAGACCAAACATTTGTATCAACTGATCAAGTTCTCGAGGATGTCCTGTTCTCAATCCAAGAAAATGATATGCGTTCGATCTCAGTTTCTCCTGCGTCGGGCAAAGCTTTGACGATGCTCGTTTCATTGACTGGCGCAAAAAATATTCTTGAAATTGGTGCGCTTGGCGGATATAGCGGTATATGTCTGGCGAGAGGATTTAGCAAGGAAGGGCATTTGACTTCACTGGAATTAGAGGAATCATTCGCAAAGTTAGCAAATGCTAATTTAACGAAGGCGGGCTTTGGCGACCAAGTGACGTATAAAACCGGACCTGCTTTAGACAGCTTGGAAACATTGAAAGCAGAAGGAAAAACGTTTGATTTCTTTTTCATTGATGCGGATAAAGAGAATTACCGAAACTATTTAGACAGCTGTTTAGAGCTAGCTGAGCCGAATGCGGTGATCGTAGCTGATAACGTGTTGGCGGGCGGTTCAGTAGCAGACTCGTCCATACAGGGGAAACAATATACAGAAAATATGCGGGAATTCAATGAATACACAGCACGGCATCCTCGTTTGATGTCAGTATTGTTGCCGGTTGGTGATGGATTAACGGTATCACAAGTTAAACCGCAGCGTGCATAAAATTCGTTGACAAATCGTCGTTCCGCTTGGAAGTGGTGTAACACCCGAAAATCTAAGTGAAACAAAGCCAAACTATACGTTTAGGGTTATAGAAAGGGTGTATGGAATGAATGATTATTTAGTAAAAGCAGTAGCTTATCAAAATCAAGTACGCGCGTACGCAGTGAATTCAACTACAACAGTGGCGGAAGCACAGCGGCGGCATGCGGCCAGGCCGACAGCTGTAGACGCCCTCGGACGTTCAATGACAGCTGGTGTAATTCTTGGCGCTATGTTAAAGGGCGAGGAAAAAGTATCGGTTAAAATTAATGGTGGCGGACCACTCGGTACCATTATTGTGGATTCCAACGCGAAAGGTGAAGTTCGTGGATATGTCTCGAATCCCCAAATCGACTTTGAAATGAACAAAGTGGGAAAAGCTGTCGGAATGAATGGCTTGCTAACAGTCTCAAAAGACGTGGGGCTGATGCATCCTTTCGTAGGGCAAATCCCTCTCATTTCCGGGGAAATCGGAGAAGACTATACATCGTATCTATCTAGATCTGAACAAACGGCATCTGCTGTCCGACTAGGTGTGTTAGTAAATTCTGATTATACCGTAAAGGCTGCGGGTGGTTTTATAATTCAACTCATGCCGGGCGCGGATGAGGACGTAATGAGTATGATTGAAGAACGAATAAAAGTAATTGCGCCATTGTCTTCCATGATCGCAGAAGGAAGTACACCCGAACAAATACTTGAGCACGTTTTAGGATCGGAAAATGTCACAGTGTTAGAAAGTATGCCCGTTCAATTTCAGTGTCAATGTTCTGTGGACCGGATCTCCAATGCAATTATCAGCTTAGGAAGCGAAGAGATTCAAGATATGATTGAGACCGATGGACATGCCGAAGCGAATTGCCATTTCTGCAATGAATCCTATTACTTCGATACTGAACATCTTGAAGCACTGAAAAAGATAGCTTTATAAATTGATGAATAATGAGTACCTGTGTAAGAAAAGGACATGTTTGCGTAGTCATTCATGAACATTCTTATACGGGTGCTTTTTAGATTGAGTTTGTTGAATAGGGTGCCAGGTCCCCACACCAATCTGAAGCAATTCTGAATGGGTTGCGGTTTGTTTGGGAAACTGGTATTTTATTCAACATGTATATTGACAATTCTGAAAGTTGGATATAATGTATAATAAAAGCTCTTGTATGGTACATGCAAGTGAAATAAAAGTTATGTTTATAAGAAAGGATGAAAGGCTAATGACAGAAAAAATACAAAATACACTTTCATAGGTACTTGTCGTCATTGGACTGGTATGGGATTAGTAACGAAATTAGTGCGAAGTTAGGAGGAGGTAATTGATTTTGCGTGGAAACATAGGAGCTTTAATCAGCTAAATAAGGTTAAATGAAAAAGAGTTGCAACAATGGATAGTTAATCGCCAAGCAGCTCTTTTTTGGATTTTAGAAATGGTTTATGGGGGGATACAGAGATGTTTCGTTTGAACTTAAGAAAAAAAATCATGTTAATTTCTTTTCTGTTTTTATGTATACCCGCACTTCTTGTTGGTATCGTCAGCTATCAATTGTCTATAGACAGTCTAAACGAATCTGGAAAATTGATGTTGAAAAATAGTGTTAAGCAAACAATAGAAGTAATAAAAGTGATAGACCAAGAGGTGCAAAAAGGAAATATTAGCCTTGAAGATGCACAAGAATATGTGAAAGTATCTGTTTTAGGGGAAAAGTCAGCAGACGGAACGCGTCCAATTAATAAAAATATAGACTTGGGGGAAAACGGCTACTTTTATATTATTGACGAACAAGGGAATCAAGTTGCAGATCCGTATTTGGAAGGAACAAACACTTGGGATTATCAAGACCACAATGGGGAATATTTCTTTCGAAAAATGATTAACAATGTGCAAGCCAAAGGATCAATTTATATGGACACGATGTGGGAGCTTCCTGACGAACCCGGACACATGGCACTAAACGTTAGTTATGCTGAGCTTGAACCGACTTGGGGATGGATTTTGAGTACAAATAGTTTTTATCAGGATTTTAATAAAAGAGCAAACGCAATTGTACACTCCCTTGCCATTACACTCACCTTATCACTAGTTCTTGGCGTAATCATTATTTATTTTTTCTCGCGAAGCATTTCCAATCCATTGATGGCACTTGCAAGCCAAGCCAAAGAAGTAGCGGACGGAAATCTTGCGGTGGATGTGCTGAAGGTAAGAAATAAGGATGAAATTGGTGCCCTCGTACAAGACTTTCAACAAATGATTCATAATGTCCGCCAGTTGATTACACAAATTACTGTTACATCGAACGAAGTAGCATCGTCTGCGGAACAACTAACGGCAAATACAGAACAAAATACAGAAGCGACTGAACATATTGTGACCGCAATCCAGGAAGTTGACCTTGGCTCGAATAAACAGACAGAGAGTGCGGATGAAGTTGTACAGATGATGATTAGGATGGATGTAGAACTACAAGGAATTGCGACCAATTGCTTGGACGTTTCGGAAGCGGCTCAAAACTCATCAATCGAGGCGGAGGAAGGGAATGCTTTATTGCAACACCTTATAGGTCAAATGAATGTGATTCGCAAGACAGTCAAGGAGTCTAATTCATCGATTGAAAAATTAAAAGTTCACTCCGAGAAAATAGGATCGATCGTGGAAGTAATGGGGAAAATCGCTAAGCAGACAAACCTGTTAGCTTTGAACGCCGCGATTGAAGCGGCGAGGGCTGGTGACCATGGGAAAGGGTTTGCCGTTGTCGCCAATGAAGTACGGATACTTGCGGACCAATCGACTCATTCAGCACAGCATATTACTAACTTAGTTTCGGAAATCCAAAACGAAACAGACAATTCTGTCGTAGGTATGAATGGAGTAAATGATGAAGTAGATAGTGGAATTCTGATTGTCAATGACACGGAACAAAAGTTTCAAACCATTTACCATTCATTAAACCAGGTTGCCAACCAAATTCAAGGAGTAGCAACCACAACACAACAAATGTCAGCAAGTAGCCAGATAGTCACGGTTTCAGTAAAAGATATGAGTCAAATCGCTAGGGATTCTGCTCACCATTCCCGTAGCGTGGCAGCGTCTAGTGAAGAACAGCTTGCTTCTATGGAGGAGATCGCTTCTTCAGCCTTTTCTTTGTCCCACGTAGCAGAAGAACTACAAAAATTAGTTTCGGAGTTTAACGTGAAATGAATAAAGTGTGATGAAACACTTTGCTAGAATGATTTTTCAGCAGTGATCTGATGCTTCATGAATGGTGAATAGGTTTCCATAAAATTCAAAGATATGGAACGGAGAGGGAAACAACGCGGACCATTAGGGGATTCGCGTTGTTTTTGTATCTATAATATGTCACATAATGAAGCGTCCGCCAAAAGACTAACAATAAATAGATGAAACTATCGCATTCAATTAATAATTATGAAACAAACAATTATATTATTATGCTGAACAAAAGAAAATTTTGACAGATCAAAAAAATATAAATATATATTGACAATTCCGAATTTAAAATATAATCTATATTACAAGCTCTTGTATGGTACATGCAACATGAATAACATCATATCTTCCATAAAGAAAGCGCTGCCAAATTTTAGTGAAAGGAAGTTTAGTTGTGACACAGTGATGAAGTGTTAGTAGAAATATTGTGAAATAGGAGGAGGATTATGACGAAAAGTTATTGGAAATTTATTCGCGAAAAGGTTGATTGGCCTGTTTTCTTATTTAGTGGAGGCGTACTGGTAGTATTCGTGTTATTTTCACTCTTTAAAGTGGACACTGTCAGTAGCTTTGTGAATAAAGGTTTTGATCTTTCCATTCGTTACTTCGGTGCGTATTGGCAATTTCTTATGATGGCTACTTTTGTTGTTGGGGCAGTGTTAGCTGTATCAAAGTACGGAAAAGTTCGTCTTGGTGATGCAAAGAAACCTGAAATGACGTATTTCAAATGGGTAGCCGTGATTCTGACGACAGGTCTTGGAGCCGGCGGAGTCTTTTGGGCAGCAGCAGAGCCTATGTACTATTTTCTAGATGTGCCTCCAATGCATAAAGGGATTGCAGCTAGCACAGAGGATGCGATAGGTCCAGCCTTAGCTCAAAGTTATATGTCATGGGGTTTTACTGCATGGTCCGTCTATGGCGCAATTAGTGCGATTATTTTAATTTACGCACATAAACATAAAGGCATGCCGTTGAAACCTAGAACTCTTCTATATCCAATATTGAAGGAAAGAGTGTTAACGAGTAAGTGGGGAACAGCTGCTGATGTATTTTGTATTATAGGCGCTGCGGCGGGTACGATTGGTCCGATTGGTTTTCTTGGATTACAAGTCAGCTATGGCGTCAGTGCAATCTTCGGTATACCGGATACGTTTTTAACGCAACTCTCTATTATTGTACTATTGACAGGCGTGGTGCTAGTATCGACGCTTACAGGTATCGAAAAAGGAATTCAATTTTTAAGTAAGTTGAACGTAAATTTGGTCGTAGTGATTGCCGCCTTTTTGTTATTGCTAGGTCCTGGTTTATTTATAATCAATTCATTCATGTCTTCCTACGGGACGTATATTAGTGAATTTATAAATATTAGTACGTTCCGAAGTGATGAAGCATGGCTTGGTGGTTGGTTACTCTTTTTCTTTGGCTGGTTTATAGGTTTTGGCCCACTGGTAGCATTATTCGTGGCGAGGATATCCAACGGCAGAAAAATCCGTGAAATATTTGTAGTGGTTGCTGTAATAGCACCAATAACTACGAATTTTTGGTTTACGGTTCTAGGTGGAACAGGCATTTTCTATGAGCTGAAAAATGTAGGATCCGTTAGTGGACCGTTGACGGAAGGTGGATTGCCTAGCGCGATCATCGCAATCGCGGGACAAATGCCGTTAGGAAGTATCATGCCTTCTGTTTTCTTAATTTTAACTACGTTATTCGTGGTGACGACCGTAGATTCAATGTCTTATTCAATCTCAATGGCCGTGACGGGAGACGGGAATCCACCAAAAGTCGTTCGTGTATTTTGGGCCGTGATTATGTCTACTATTGCAACGATTCTCATTAAAATCGGTGGTGGAGGAATTGGGGCATTGCAGTCATTTGTTGTAATAGCAGCAGTTCCAGTATCCATTCTTTTACTTCCAGTCGTGTGGTATGCACCGAAAGTAGCCAGAGAACTTGCGATTGAACAAGGAATTATCGAAGAGGAGCTAGATATGATCCCGGTGAAAGAAGTCGCGGCAGATAGAGAAATGTAATTTAAAAATAGACTAGTAAATTAAATTATCAAAATACTCGTTGACATTTGAATAATTAGATAATATACTCATCTCATAGCTTGTATGGTACATGGTAGATTGATATTTCGAAATAGGATGAACTACCAACGTACATGAATCATAGAGAGGTGATTACGATAATACAGAAAATACAAACTGTCAGTATTACCGCACAAGTAACGAATGCCATACGGGAGGCAGTCATTTCTGGGGAATATGAACCAGGAAAACAATTGTCGGAGGCTGCTTTATCACAAGACTACGAGGTTAGTAGAACGCCTATAAGAGAAGCACTGAAACAACTGGAAAGAGAAGGGCTTGTGGAGATCATTCCACGTGTAGGTACTTGTGTAAGAAAACCAACGGAACAAGAACTTGATGAGCTTTTCACTGTAAAAGAAGCGTTAGAAGGTTTTGCAGCGGGACTCTTAGCAGAGACTCAGAACCCGGTCGCGATCAAACAACTTGAAGTAGCCGTTGCATTAATGGAAGTAGCCGCTCAGAATAACGATACAAAATTATACGCGGAAGCAAATGAACAGTTCCATGCAGCGATATTGGCAGGTGCGGACAATTCTAAATTAAGCTATTTATTGAACTTGATGCTGAATCAAATACCCTACCAACGCTATGTCCAAATAAGTATCAATAATCCTGAACGTTTAAAAAAATCGCTGAAGGAACACCAAGGTATATTAGATGCAATTTTGACAGGAAGACGTGAAAAAGCTGAAAACACAATGAGACGTCACGTCGAAGCAAGTGCTAAAGGATTGAAAACGGGGATTGCCAAAAAAATGAGTGCGAGCTCAATTAACTAGGAGGAGAAACATTATGAAATTTGGAATATTTGCAAACCTATCAGGTCCAGGACGTCACGATGAGTATTACAAAGTATTGGACGAAGCGCGTGAGCAAGCGATTTATTGTGATGAAAACGGTTACGATTCTATTTGGTACACGGAACACCATTTTGGCCATGAGGGTAATGAGTTAATCTCAAACCCGCTTATGATGGGGGCAGATATTGCAGCTCGTACAAAAAATATTCGAATCGGCCAAGCCGCAAACGTTGCGACTTTCTGGCATCCACTACGTTTAGCAGAAGATATTGCGATGCTTGATCAGTTGAGTAAAGGTCGAGTAGAAGTAGGGTTGGCTCGTGGCTTGTACGGTCGAGAAGCAGCTAACTTAAACCCCCTAGCAGATCCGAAAAATAACGATCAAAACAGAGCATTATTTGAAGAGACACTGGAAGTTATGAAAAAAGCGTGGTCTAATCGTTTCTTCTCTCACAAAGGTGAATTCTTTAAATTCCCTGCAGATGGCTTGAAGTGGAAGCATCCGATGAGCCCAGCTACTCCAGAATTCATGGATATGGAAAAAGGCGAAATCAGCAAAATATCGCTAATGCCGAATACGTATGAAAACCGTATGCCGAATATTTGGCAAACAATTGATTCACCTCGTTCAATTGAAATTGCAGCTGAAACAGGAATTAACGGAATTTTCTGGATGCCAACTGTAAAAGAATTAAAGCAACGGTTTGAGTTATACCGTGGAAAAGCTTCTGAAGCGAGAGGCATCGATGTGCCACTTGGTGAAGGAATTGCACTTGTACGTGATGTCTATGTGGCGGAGACGATGGAAGAAGCTCGCGCGGATTTCAAAGAGGCTGTATTGAACACGTACCGCTGGATCTGTCACTGGAGAGGTCTCAGTAATTTGCTCGATCCAGGTGAAGAGCTGAAAGAAGGTCAAGAACTGGACTTTGATTTCCTGTTTTCTAGAAACATGTTGGTTGGAACGCCAGAATATGTTGCAGAAAAGATTCAGGAACTCCAAGAAGAACTGAATCTACAAAACTTGCTATTATGGACAAATCACAGCACATTGCCACATGAAAAAGTGATGAAAAGTTTAAAGTTATTTACAGAAGAAGTTATGCCAAAATTCGCAAAAACAAAATTGGAGGTAGTTTAATATGTTAGAAGTTCGCAAAGTATATACTGCAATAGAGGAAACACGCATGGAAGGTGGCAAACAATTAGATGCACCGATCAAAATGATCACCACGATGTTGGTTATGAAAAATCCCTGGGTTGAAAGAGGATTTGTAGAAGATCTCATGCCGGAAATTAATGAATATGCTCCTGAAATTGGAGAAATTTTAGTAGATGAATTATTTAAGCATATTGATTCCGCAGACGACGTGGAAGCATTCGGTAAGGCTGCGGTGGTGGGTGTTGACGGTGAAATGGAACATGCATCAGCATTCATCCATACATTGAAATTCGGTAATAAATTCCGCGATGCAGTAGGAGGCAAAAGTATCTTGCCATTTACGAACAAACGCGGAGGTGCAGGAACTCCCGTACTGATTCCAATGGTACATAAAAATGAAGACTCCAAGCGTTCTCATTTCTTGACATTCGAAGCGATGATTCCAGATGCTCCGCGTGCAAATGAAATCGTAGTTGCGATCAGTGTGTCGACAGCTGGCCGTCCATTCCCAAGAACAGGTGACCGTCATCAAGATATGGTTGAGATGGGTCTTGCCTAATGTCAAACATTACGTATGATCAAGAAACCACTTTATATGAAGAAAAAGGAGTGGGAGAACCGCTAATTTTCATTCACGGTGTCGGTCTAGATCATGCAATGTGGCAACAACAAGTGAATCGTTTGTCTGCTAATTATCGCGTAATTACGTATGACATGCTAGGACACGGGGGATCATCGCATCCACCCGGTCCCTATTCACTATCACAGTTTGTCGTGCAATTAGCCACACTTGTGAACGAGTTAAAACTGACAAACGTACATTTAGTTGGTTTCTCCATGGGAGCAATGGTTGCGCAGTCATTTGCCGCTAAGTTTCCGGATAAAATTAGAACCTTGACCATTATGAATTCGGTCGCCAACAGAACACCCGAGCAGAGAAAAGCGATTGCTGCGAGAGTTGAAAAAGTGAAAGAATTAGGACCACAAACTACTATCGAGCCTGCAATTCAGCGTTGGTTCAATCAAGAGTTTCAGGAAAAGAATCAACAGCTGATCAATGAAGTAAGACACCGCCTCGAAACAAATAATGCTGACGGGTACATGGCGTCCTATACGTTATTTGCAACGGCGGATGAAGAAGTTTGGCAGCAGCTGGAAGATATTACAGTTCCCTCGCTCGTCATTACAGGCGAATATGATGTGGGTTCAACACCGAAAATGTCGCGCCAAATACATGAAAAACTATTGAATTCTGAGTTGTTGATTGTTCCGGATACGAGACATATGTTACCCGTCGAAAAACCGGAGATCGTAAATCAGGCGATTCATTCATTTATCCAAAAGCATGTCTATTGAATGAAAGGAGTGTGCCAAGATGTCATTAAAAAGATATAAAATGTATATCAACGGTGAGTGGATCGAATCGGAAAGCGGTAAATATTTCCCTAGCTATAATCCCGCAACGGGTGAGGCTTGGTGTGAAGTAGCGGAAGGCACCGAAGAAGATGTGAATCGTGCAGTGCAAGCAGCACACGAAGCTTTTCAACATTCAGAATGGGCTGAGATGACCTACACAGAACGTGGTAAACTCGTTCATAAACTGGGTGAGTTGATTTCGCAAAATATTGAAGAACTGGCAGAATTCGAAACGAAGGATAATGGGAAGTTACTTCGGGAAATGCGTGGGCAACTCACTTATTTACCCGAATTTTTCTACTACTACGCGGGGTTGGCGGATAAGATCCACGGCCAAACCATGCCGATAGACAAAAAGGATATATTTGCCTTCACGACGAGGGAGCCTTTAGGCGTAGTGGCAGCGATCACACCATGGAATTCACCGTTATACTTAACTACGATCAAATTGGCTCCAGCTTTAGTGGCGGGGAATACTATTGTCATCAAGCCGTCTGAAATGACATCCGCGTCACTGCTGGAGCTGATGAAATATGTGGAAGAAGCAGGATTTCCAAAAGGCGTAGTCAATGTTGTCACCGGTTTTGGAATGCCAGTCGGCAATACGTTGACAGCTCATCCGCTCGTAAGAAGAGTAGCCTTTACAGGGGGCAGCGAATCAGCACGTCATGTCGTCAGGAATACAGCAGAAAACTTTGCGCAAGTATCTCTTGAACTTGGTGGAAAATCGCCTAACATCGTATTTGAAGATGCCGATCCTGAAAGCGCTGCAATGGGTATCATTGCTGGAATTTTCGGAGCATCCGGTCAAAGTTGTGTAGCGGGTTCCCGCGCATTGCTTCACGTAGACATTTACGATCAAGTGCTTGACAAACTGGTGGAGCGCGTCAAACGAATTAAAATAGGAGATCCGCTCCTTGACGAGACTGAAATGGGTCCGCTTGCTACGGAGGCACAACTTGAACGAGTGAAGGAATATGTGGGTATTGGTAAAGCGGAAGGCGGCAAGGTTGTCATCGGTGGGAAGACTCCAGAAAATACGGAAACAGGTTGGTATTTTGAACCGACAATTATAGAACTGACTGATCATAATGCCCGGATAGTTCAAGAAGAGATTTTCGGTCCCGTGCTCAGCATCATCCCATTTAAAGATGAGGAAGAAGCGATTGCTTTGGCCAATGATACGGAATATGCCCTGGCCACAGGAATTTGGACTCGAGATGTCGCAAGAGCCCACCGTGTAGCAAAAGCCGTTCACGCTGGTATCATATGGGTGAATACATACAGAAGTATTTCTCCACTTATGCCAATCGGAGGTTCCGGACTAAGCGGTCACGGAAGAGAAAGTGGTTTCGATGCGATTTATGAATATACACAAAGCAAAGCGGTTTGGATCAACACATCCAGCGAGCCTATGCCAGATCCATTCATCATGCGATAAGTCGAAGCGGGCCAGTAATATATATAGAGAGGAGCAACCATTATGCATGTTGAAACAGCGATTCATTTGACGGATATAGCATTCGTGCGTCTCTGCAGTGATCGATTTGGGGTGAATAAAGGTGTCTACAACACAATTGATACGTTTTTCTATGATCGAGGATTTGAAGATATAGTGGAAAGACGTAAAAATGTGTTGGTCTTTCTTGAATATATTAAGCGAACTGGCAATGGCGAGGAGCAGCGTGTTAAATTCGGAAGTGGCGGGTTAAGCCTTAAAATCGAAGAATATTTACAAGAAGAACACAAAATCATTCAAATCATGAAGTATCAATCCAATATAGCCACCACTAGCAGAAAGCAGGTAAACTAGATGATGATGAATAAATCGCTAGCATGCTTAAAAACGCAACACTTACTAATTAATGGTGAATGGGTGGAAACGAAAGAGTACACGGATTTGCATTCCCCGTATTCAGGTGAAGTGATTGCCCATATTGCTAAAGCGACAAAACATGAAACAGATCAAGCAATCGAAACAGCTCTGCAGACGCGTAGAGTGATGGCGAAAATGCCTGCTTATCAACGAGCAGAAATTTTGGAAAATTTAGTTTCCTTATTACATGAGCGTTCTGAAGAAGCCGCTGAAATTATTGCCATGGAAGCTGCAAAACCCATTGCAACAGCAAGAGGTGAAGTACTTCGTACAATCGAGACGTATAAATTTGCAGCGGAAGAAGCTAAGCGTATTTACGGAGAAACTCTCCCGCTCGATGCGGCGCGGGGCGGGGTGAATCGTCTGGCCTACACTGTACGAGAACCACTCGGTGTAATTGGCGCTATCACACCATTCAATTTTCCGATGAACTTAGTAGCGCATAAAATCGGTCCTGCAATTGCCACCGGAAATACGATTGTTTTGAAACCAGCTGCACAAACACCATTATCCTCCTATTTTATTGCGGAATTATTAATGGAAGCTGGATTACCGGCAGGGGCGCTTAACGTTATCACAGGCGATGGCCAGGAAATTGGAGATCAAATTGTTACGGATGATCGAGTGAAAATGATTACATTTACAGGCAGTCCAGCAGTCGGCATTGGAATCAAAAATAAAGCTGGATTAAAGCGGGTAACTCTTGAGCTAGGTTCGAATGCAGCAGTGATTATCGATCAAGGTGTGGATCTTGACCAAGTCGTTTCTCGCTGCGTGTCAGGTGCATTCTCCTTCCAGGGGCAGGTCTGTATTTCACTCCAACGCGTTTATATCCACGAGGAGCTATACGATGAATTCGTTTCGAAAATCGTAGAAGAAACGGAAAAGCTCGTAATGGGTGATCCGTTGTGCGAAGACACTGAAGTATCGGCTTTGATTTCTTCAAAAGACGTAGAGCGTACACTAAGTTGGATCGACGAAGCCAAAAACCAAGGTGCAAACGTAGTTACAGGTGGAGAAGTACAAGGGAATATACTCTACCCTACTATTTTGACGGAAGCAGGATCACATCTGAAAGTTTCTTGCAATGAAGTATTCGCACCCATCCTAGTCATAGATAAAGTGAAGTCAGTAGAGGAAGCGATCGAGCAAGTGAACGATTCGCGTTTTGGTCTTCAAGCAGGAATCTATACAAATGACATCAACACGGCACTATATGCAGCGGATGAATTGTATGTAGGAGGCGTCATGATCAACGACATTCCAACATTCCGAGTGGATAACATGCCGTATGGAGGCGTCAAGGAAAGCGGAAATGGAAGAGAAGGATTGAAATATGCGATCGAAGAAATGACAGAAATGAAACTAGTCGTTTGGAATCGCAACTAGGAGGCAAGGTTATGGCTTACTACACGGCATTTTTACACATGATTCAGCCTGAAAAAAATGCAGAAGTCCTGCCGCGACATATCGAGTACTTGGATAGGCTCGATGAACAGGGGAAAATCTTCGCCCGAGGTCCTTTTGCCGATCAATCAGGAGGATTAATTATTTATCGAGCGGATTCATTTGAAGAAGCACAACAATTGGCGGAGGCTGATCCCCATGTAATAGAAAAAGTTCGTCGACTTGAGCTTAAAAAGTGGAATCCCATTATTAGTGAATTATAAAAGTGGGCTGGCTTTGCAATATAAATAAAAGAAGTGAGATTTTTTCAATTAGCTTGTATGGTACATGGTAAATGACGAACGAAAGGAGTGCATCAATTGAATAGTCAGAATCAAGCATTACTCTTAATAGACCTACAGAATGAAGGTGGTACGTCCGCTGTTCCAGGAATGGATGAAATCATTAAAAAAACAGCCAATGTAATCAAAGTATGTAGGCAAAAAAACATACCCATCATTTATACGCGCCATATCAATAGAGGCGATGGAATTGGACTGGCAAACTTAGAACCTGTTGATCAGAATGGGAAGCCGCTTTACTACAATACGAATACCGATTCGATTGATATCATCGAAGAGTTAAAAAATCAACCTGGCGATATCATTGTGGATAAGTACCGATACAGTGGTTTTCATGAATCCAGTTTAGACTTGATGTTGAAAAGCTTAAATATAAAGAACTTAATTGTAGGTGGGGTTCTAACAGATGTCTGTGTCCTTTCGACTGTGATGGATGCTTACTATCGTGATTATCAGATCAATTTAGTGAAGGATATTTGCGGTACCACAACAGTTGGTGCACATATGGCAGCAGTCTGTATGATGGGTAATTGGGTTTACGATATAAGTATTTTTGATGCGGATCAAATTTGCAATAAATTATTGGGGGAACCTTATCACGCTTGGGAATCTAGTATGCCGGATGAATTACAATTTACCCCGGATAATTTAAGAGAAGTGTATAACAAGTTAACAGCTAACTGTACTGTATGAACAAATTATGCCTCACGTTATGGTGCCCGAATTTCACCGAGCCGTTTAAGCTCAGCCGGAAATGTAGAACTTTTAACATTCAGGTAAATCGTTAAAAAAGGGGGAAGATTATGAAGTCTATCGACACAGTAAAGGCCGAGGTAGGCGTAACGCTAGAGGCAGACGCTCTAACACAGCAAAACAACCAACTAGATGCTACTACGGAAGAACATTACGCGACTGTAGAAGTCCCTATGAGTCAAAGAAATATTGGTTTTTTTGACATGGTGGCGATTTGGGTTGGGGCCAACTCAAATAATGCCTCTTGGTATGTAGGAGGAACAGTAGCTGGAATGGCGTTTGCAGGGGCGATTGGTGTCACGTTGATTTCCAATCCTATCGCCTATCTAATATTAGCACTCGTTGGATATATGGGTTTTAAGGTAGGGACCTCTACCATGGCTTTGACCAGACCCGCTTTCGGTGTGAGAGGAAGTCTTCTCCCGACGGTACTAAACACCATTGTATTTCTTGGATGGGCAGTAGTTAACACATTTATCGCTGTGATCTCCATGAGTTTTATTTTAAAAGACTTATTTGGTTGGTCAGCGTACGGTGAGCCGGGAAGTGTAGGACCGATGATAGCTGGTATCGTTTTCATGAGTTTGTTGAACTTTGTGGCGGTATCGCTAGGGAGAAATTCCATTAAAATTGTTGAAAGAATTGGTATGGTATTGGTTCTCGTGTTAGGTATTTGGATTACTGTTGTCGTATTAAAAACGCATCCATTGTCCGCCATCATGAATTGGAGTGCGCCAGCAGATTCGGTTGTACCAGTTGGAAAAGCTGTAGATATTATGGCTGCGTTCAGTTTGGCATGGGTGTTGGGAATTGCTGAATTTACAAGGTATACACGATCAGCAAAAACAGCGACTGTCGCTCCGCTCGTAGGCGCATATCTTTCCTTATTATGGTTTGCATTTATCGGAATCATTGCCACAATCGGTGCAGCGCTAAGCACGGGAATTTATGATCCGGAAAATTCGGACCCTAGTTCTATTGTAACTAATCTTGGTCTCGGATCATTTGCATTAATTCTCATCGTAGTAGCGTGTGTGACAACCAATGTTGTAAACTTGATGGCGGCAGGGATTTCCATCACAAATGTGACGAAAAAGATCAAGCCTTTGCACTCCATTTGGATGGTAACGATCTTAGCAGGTTTTCTAATGCTAATACCATTATTCCTAGCTAGTTTCTTGGATACATTTATGGGCTTCTTAGAATATATCGGTATGGTTTTAAGTGCATTGCTTGGAATATTGGTAGCTGACTATTTCATTGTGAGGAAGCGCTCATATGATGTCAGGGAATTCGAGAAAACAGGAGGAGAATACTGGTATTACAAAGGCGTGAATCTAAAAGCCGTGGCTGTTTGGGCTTTTGGTGTAGTTTTCTTCCTAGTAGTCAGTAACACAGAATTTCTCAATAATTCAGTAGGCGCTGTGTATCCAACCATTCTTGTTACGGCAGTGCTTTATAGTCTCATATCTTTGACAGGTAAGAAACCACGTTTAACATAAGAAAAATTGATAAATAATTTAGATTGAAAAGGAGAGATATATTATGGGGAATATTGAAAAACAAGATCTTTTTAAGCAAATCATGGGGAATTATCCGACGGGGGTTACCATCCTGACTACAACGAAAGAAGATGGAACGCCTGTAGGGTTAACAGTTAACTCATTCGCTTCTGTTTCATTAGATCCACTCATGGTGCTATGGTCAATCGATCATAAAGTATCTTCATTGGAAGCGTTCACAAAAGGTGGGAAATTTGCAGTTCACGTATTGGCGGGCGAGCAACAAGAGCTATGCAAAACATTTGCAAGCAAAGTGGAAGACCGTTTCGCTAATTGCCAATGGGAGCTTTCTGAAAATGGGCTACCAATTATTGAAGGAGCCTTTGGAGTATTTGAATGTAAGACATTCCAAACTATTGAAGCGGGCGATCATACCATCTTAATTGGTGAAGTATTGGATTTACAGGCTGACACAACAAAAGAACCGATGTTGTATCACCGCAGATGCTTCGGCTCAGTTCCTCCTGTATTTTATGAGCCGGTTCACTCGCCTTCTTAATAAGGATGTAAATAAAAAACCAAGACTTTTTCCGAAAAGTTTCTTGGTTTTTTATTATGGTATCCGATTTTTCAGGTTCTATCGGAGCTTCGTACACAGTGATTATAGAGTCAAAAAAGTACCTGCGCTACAAATCCAACATGAATAAGAAATGATTCATGAATGTTTCGTACGCAGGTACTTTTGTTATTGAGCAATTTGCGTGTTCTTTTTCTGTGAAAACCCACCGAGGAATAATTTTCCGTGTGGCATACATTTTTGTATGATGATTGAAACGAAGATGGGAATAAACAAACCGAAGGCCGTGAAGCCGACAATCCCATACGTAAAGTAATCATTTAATAAAATATCCGTGAAGATGTGTAAATACATGATCGTTAAGGAATGCTTTTCGATTTTCTGTAGCCAATTTAACGATAACTTGGCTACTATGAGTTGGAACGCACCGACTAACACCAGTGTGAAAGAAAGCGGGATGATCAAGTCTAAAAAGAAATGGTCATAGCGTAAAAATTTCATGCTCAAGTGATAGTCAATGACGTGATAGTTGTCTAAAGATATGGCTGTGAGACTAATAAGCAACCCCGTAACTAACCACTTTTTCGGAATGTTCATCCAAAAATTCTTCAAATAATAGCCGAGTGAAAAATAGACGACTGCCATAAGCGCAACATCGATGTTCCAAATCATTGGGATCGTTTGCGCTGCAGTAGATGGAGCACCGCCAATGACACGCATCGCGAACAAGCTTTCAAGGTGGGCAACACTATAAAAAACAGCTAAAATTATGAGTTGTTTTGTACGGCTAAAGTATTTTGTCATCCATAAGAAGAACAAGTATGTAAAGAATAGAGTCGTAACAAACCAGAAAACACCATAGGCACCACGTACAAAACGTCCTCCAACAATAATGGTCCATATATCATGGACGTACCATGACCAATCGAAATTCCCCGAACCAATCTCTATCCCATAACGAATCAGTGTAATACTTACTAGGAAAAACAAATAGGGGACAATCAACTGCATAAATCGTTTTTGAATCGATTGTTTCATGAAGCCTTTCTCGATGACAGGCTTAAAAAACAAACCGCTTAAAATGAAGAAGGCTGGCATGTGAAACCAGTAGATATATTTAACGAGTGGGAAATCCAACTGCCCAGGATAATGTCCAATCACGACGAGAATCATCAAAAAACCTTTGGTGACATCTACCCAAGATAAACGTTTTTTATTCATAATTCGGCTCCTTCAGAAAACTATCGTATTTCCATTGTACAGCTTTTCGACATCGTAGAAGAGAATGTAACAAAAATGACTTGAGAATGTAAGCTAGATGGAAATACATAGGTGTATTTTAATGATTTATTACGATTGACTGAATAGTATGTATATACTGACGTACTGCTGAAGAAAGGGCCTGCGCTAGAAACCACGTGAAGTATACTTCTGACGTGAATTTCAAACGCAGATGCTCTTTCATCTCTCTTGTTCTTGTGCAAATTCCATAAACATCCGTAATTTCATTGCTGCTTTTCCATAGACGGTTTCTTTATCATAATCTCCTTGTTCATTTGGATGTCCTGCGGGTATACCCGTTAAAATTTCTATACCTTCTCCAATCGTTCGCACTTTATATATATGGAACTGTCCATCGCGAACGGATTCAATGACTTCATCATTCAACATCAAGTTTTTCACATTTTGATGGGGGATGAGTACGCCTTGTTTGCCTGTTAGTCCTTTATTTTTACATACATTATAAAAGCCTTCAATTTTCTCATTTACGCCGCCGATCGGCTGGATTTCGCCGTTTTGATTGACCGATCCAGTGACAGCTAATCCTTGATGGATGGGAATTTCCGCCAGACTTGAGAGAATGGCATACAATTCTGTGCTGGATGCGCTATCACCATCCACACCACCATAAGATTGTTCAAAAGCGATATGTGCAGTCAAGACCAACGGATACTTTTGGGCGAACTTTTGCCCTAAATATCCTCCCAATATATACACGCCTTTGTTATGTGTATTTCCGCTCATCTGGCTTTCTCTTTCAATATTAACAAAACCTTTCTTACCCATAAACGTGGTAGCCGTAATGCGTGATGGTTTGCCGAAATGATATTGCCCTAAATCATAGACGGCCAGGCCATTAACTTGTCCGATTTTCTCTCCTGTCGTATCAATCAGTATACTTCCTTCATCAATACTCGCTTGAATTTTCTCTTCATATAAATTCGATCGATATCTCTTTTCCTGAATGGCTTTTTCGATATGTTTGGCCGTAACTAGGTCGTCTCCCATGATGCCTGCCCATGCATCCGCTTCATAAAGTAATTCTACTTGTAAATTAAAACGAGTGGATAATTTGTGTTGATCGCCAGCGACACGCGAACTGTATTCAATAATTTTTGCGACAGCTGAAGAGTCAAAATGTCGAAGTCCATATTTTTTGCCATGTGTATGAATGAAACTAACCAACCCTGCAATATTCTCTTGGTTGTATTTCATTTCCACATCAAAGTCTACGCGAATTTTAAACAGTTTACGGAAATCTTCATCGTGATGATAAAGTGCTTGATAAATGTCCATGTTCCCAATAATAATCACTTTTACGTCAAGTTGAATCGGATCTGGATTTACTGAAGCGGTAGCAATGACGCTGGCATGTTCACCTATATTCTCAATTTGTAATTTATGAATTAATAATGCTCTCTTTAAACCTTCCCACGCTTGGCTTTTCGAAAAAATATCTTTCGCTTGGATCAGAAGATACCCTCCGTTTGCATTATGCAAATAGCCAGGTTTTATTTTAGTAAAATCCGTGCTCATGACACCCATTCGATTTTCATATTCCACCTTGCCCATTAGGTTATAAAAAGTCGGGTTATCTGCAGAAATAACGGGCATGCCTGTAGTTTCACTGTGATCGACGAGTACATTTATCGTATATTTTTTTAATGCTTGATTTTCGTCATTGAACAGATTGCCTAGTTGTTTGTCTTCTTTTGTAGTTGGAGTGGATAAAAAAATTTGGAAATTATTCTTGAGATCTTTTCGAACCGCTTTTATATAATGCATCACTTCAGGACAGTCTTTGTAGATCTTTTTTACTTCATCAATATGAAAATCGATTGTCGTAATGGCTGTTTGATGATCAAAGCCTGCCAATGATTTCTTCAAATCTTGTTCAAAACGGAGGATAGATTCTGTCGCTTCAAATATAATTTCTTGTAATTTGACAGAGTTACTTTCAATAGCTGCCCGTTGTTCTTCAGTTAATTTCTTATATGCTTCCTCGCTTATAGGATTTCCGTCTTCACCCATCGGTATTGTCGCGACCGTGGAATCAGACTGTTTTAGTAGAAAGCCGTTCTCAGCAGCTATTTCATTCGTACGTTTATACACTTGATCAACTTGGTCTTTATATTTCCGAATGATCGATGAACGGTTCTTGAGTCGGTTTTCTTCGTTAAAAGCTGTGGGAATATCAACTTGTAAATCTTTCAACAAGTCTTCCATGGACTTTTGAAGTTGTTTTCCCAATCCTACGGGGAGTTTTAGTACTTTTGGTTTGTACTCGTCCTCAAAGTTATTTACGTAACACCAGTCAAATAGGGTAGCTTCTTTCTCTGAAAAGTCATGAACGACTGTATTGACAAAAGATGTTTTCCCGACTCCCTCTATTCCCGCGACGTATAAATTATATCCGGGTTTATTTACGTGTAGGCCAAAGTTCATCACGGAGCGTGCACGTTGTTGTCCGACGATATTTGTAAGCTTTTCTACTTGTTCAGTTGAATCAAATGGAAATGTAGAGTAGTCTACGATCTTTTTTAATTGTTCAGGTCGCAACTCCGCTTTGGATTTATTAAATGAATCATGGTAATTTGCCAATTAAACTCACCTCACTCATTATTTTAACCTTACTCAGTACATACCCTTAATGAAGGCGGTACACGCAGTAATCAGATAAAAACTTTTGTGTAGAGAATAATAGGTGGAAAATGCGATTGAAAATCGCCTAGCCTGACAAAAACTTACGTTCATTGCGCTATATATGAAAAAGCTAAGTAGGGAAGTCAGACGGAACCGATCTTTCTAGAGACGTGTCCATACCGAAAAGCACCTTGACCTCTTAATGGGAGGAAGGTGCTTTCATTTTAGAACGCTTATTCATCAATCAATATACCGCTACCCAGCCCTCAGGTGTAACGAAAATCCGAAGAGCCACTACTTGGCGATCCTCTGCCAATGTGAAATAATGACGAATGTTTTCTGGTACAGAAATTAAATCACCTGGATCTAGATGTACTTCAAAAAAGCGCTGATCTCTTCCTTGAATAACGAATACACCATGACCACTGACGATAAAACGAACTTCGTCATCGGTATGATGATGCTCCCGTTCGAAGTTCTTCAACATTTCCTCGATATTCGGTGTGTCTTTAGATAACGAGATGACATCTGCCGCTTTGTAGCCACGTCGTTCCGAAATTGCATCAATATTTGATTTAAACGCGTGAAGAATTTCTTCTTTTTCAGAATCCGTCAGATTGAATTTTTCACGGAGATGTGTAGGTAATTGGTCAATCGGCCAGTGTTCATAAATCACTTCTTGTTGGGTGAGGAATTGGGCAACTTCCTGTTGTCCTTCAATCACTTCGTTCGACCCTTGAATCGTAATCGTTGCCATAGTAGTAGTCGCTCCTATCTATTTTAAATTATACATGTGCTTTCACGATGTCGATACAGTCGGTAAATACTTCAAAGCGCGAATACGGAATGTCCAGTTTGTCACAAGTTTCTGCTAGGAAGTCCCTTGCAATAACTACATCAGCCGATTTTGCGGCTTCAAAGTCTGTTACCGAATCACCGATGACAATGCGTGTCTGTTGCTGGTCTGATAGCTTACGCATGATAGACGGTTTACAGCAACCACAATCTTGCTTCGTGCAGTGCGCATCACAAGCATGCGGATAATGAATCCTAATTCGTTCTTCGTCAAATGTCGCTTCATTACAATAAATATGATCAAAAGGTCCAAAAGGCTCCAGCACAGGATGAACGAAGAAATCGATTCCGCCACTGACAATATAGAGTGGAATATTCTGTTCTCTCGTAAACTGTACAAACTCGCTGAATCCTTCTCTGATTTCCGCATCCCGTAAGACGAAAGAAATGATATCCTTTTGTAGCGAACTCGGAATGAACGAAAACAGTTGCCTGACCCCATCTTGGATCGAGATGTTTTGTTGTAAAATATCATCTGTTATCTCTTTCCAGCCAGGCACTGCGAATTCTTTCATAATGCTCATAATATTATCTTTTTTCGTAATCGTCCCATCAAAATCACAGAAAATTACTACGTTACTCATCGTTCACCCTCCACTTCACTTAACGTCAATCGTGCCCCATTGATCCAATGCGAGCCGCAATGGGCTGGATGTTTTTGCAGCTTCTTGTAATGGAATTTGATAAACACTTGCATCGATTGCTGCGCGGAAAGCTTGTGCACCAGGTGTTGGACCATCTGGGTGCCCAAAAATCCCGCCTCCCGCATTGATGACCAAGTTGTCACCGAAGTCTTCAAGCAACTGTGGGACCATTCCCGGATGAATTCCAGCGGAAGGCACTGCAAACGTTCGCTCAAATCCATTATCTTTTATTAACTCCTCATTAATCCCCAGTGCATCTTCGCGTGAAATCGCCACATTGCCATATGGACTCGGGAAGAGCGAAAGGTCACCACCAACGAGACGCGTCAACTTTCCAACAAGCAAAGGATAGGAAAATCCACTGCCAGCTTGACCTGCGAGCACACCGGATAATGCGGAGTGGGCGAGGATCGGTAATCCGATATTATCATTTTCCCGTAGTGATTGTAGCGTATCCAGACCATAGCTATGCACATTGAATAATAAAGCGCTTGCGCCTAGTTCAGTTGCGCGTTCTGCTTTTTCATGCAGTTCATGGGATCTCCCTGATAAATTGACGGCATATAAAGCGTGTGCGCCTGTTTTCTCGTAATGATGCGTGAGAATGTCTTTAGCAGTAGTTACCCGTTGATAAAACGGCGTTAATTCATTTTCGAACAGAATTTCATCGTCCTTGATCAAATCGATACCACCAGCTAATAACTCTTGGAGTTGAGTGGAGAAAAAGGATAAATCCCGTCCCATCACTCCTTTGAAGATCGCTTTCAATAGCGGGCGATCGTAGACACCGATCTTTTCTCGAATACCATTGACACCAAAGCGTGGGCCAGGGAATTGTGCGAGTAATGAATTGTCAAACTGCAAATCAATCAGTTCATACCCTTCGAAAAAGGATAATTTTCCGTAGACCGTAGTAAAGATTGCCGGTAGGTCCGCTGAAAAGTTAGCTGACGGATAAAAAATCGTCACTGTATCTTTCTGCTCGCCTTTGACAACAGATACCAATTCTCCTTTATGATGTTTCAATTGTTGCTGCTCAATATGGGGAATATCGGTCCATGAACCAATCGTTAATCCAAGAGCATGTTGTTCTGCAATTTTTTCCTGATTTGGATGAGTGGGGAATAAATAGGTTGCTGTAACGCCCATCAAACTGCCTCCTCTTACTATTTATCTAGTTGCTTGAAACCAATGACTCAATTGTTCTAGAGAATGAATATGTTTACGTTCCATAATCATATATTTACCTAGCGATAAGACTTCTTTTCTAGCCGCCATGCGCAAGTCTTCATCTTGTTCTGTATTCATGTCTGGAATTTGTGCAATACTGATTGCTCGTCGTACTAGTTCGCATCCCGCATAGCCAATGATATCAGTAAAGAGTTCTTCCATAATTATCGTGTAAAATCCATCGACTTTCGTATAACGTTCATGTGTACTGGTCTGCCATAGGTTAGAAAATGTTTCCGCAAATGCATACCAAGTTTCTTTCGCTTGCTCAAAACGCTTTTCTTTATAGTTGGGGAAGGCAATCCCGTTCAAAAATAGGTTCGCGATGAATTGTCCAAGGTCAAAGCCAAAAGGACCGAAAAGCGCAAACTCCGTATCGAAAATCACTGTTCGGTTATCTCCTGTGAAAATTGCGCCGCTATGCAAATCGCCGTGAATAAGGCCATCCGCTTTTGTCATGAATTTATGTTTCAGTTGAGCTACCTCAAGTAATAAGCGCTGGTCTTGACTAAGAAATTTTACTTCGTTGCGCATACCAGTCTCACACTCATTGGTCTCGTGGTCACTATAGGGCCAATCAAACACCAATTGCTCAGTCAACTGTCGCATTCCAGGGTTTGCCAATCGTGCTTGTAGCTCTTTTTTGATTGGTGAGGGCATATAGAAATCAGATGTTTTAAACAGCACCTCGGCAGTCATTTTGCCAATGTCTGTCGCAAAGCGAGCGGACTCACTTCCATTGATTAATGCAGTTCGACCCACTTCAAGTGGAAGCATGTCTTCCATCACAACGATCGCCATCACTTCATCCAAATGTAAGACGGCAGGCACGCTTTTCGGAAGGATTTCTTCGTATACCTTCATCACTTCCGCTTCAACACGTACGCGGTCAAGTGGTAAAGGCATCGATTCGCCAACAACGCGTGCGTATGGAACTGCTTGCTTAAAAATGATGGACCTATATTCATTTTGTAGTCTATATACGTGATTGATCTTGCCATCACTTACTTCGATAACATTTATGTCCCCAGGTTCAGGAAAAAGACCTAGATTTCTCACATACTGTTTGATCTCTTCGATTTCTAAAAAACGATATGTAGTATAGTTCTGTTCATTGACAAATACGTCCATCCATACGACCTCCTGTAATATAAAAAAAGACCAATCCATTAACGGACAGGTCTGTTACAAACAAATGTCTCTCTCATTATTTGGTAAATGTAGCCTGTATGCCGAGTTCTCTAGTTGTTTTATATACCATAAATCCTACTAAACATGTAGAAATTATCACACGAATCAAATAGTTTGTCAATTAACTTTAAAAGTATTCGGATTAGTTGTAGTATTATGCTATTGAAGATGTGAAGATAGGAGCTTGTTTACATATGATAAAACGACAGCCTCGCTTTCGACGAGAGGATATATTGGAAAATATACGAACAGAAGAATTCGATGTACTTGTAATTGGAGGCGGCGTGACGGGAGCGGGTATAGCGCTGGATGCAGCGAGCCGAGGACTACAAACAGTGTTAGTGGAAATGCAGGACTTTGCGGCAGGAACATCTAGTCGCTCGACGAAAATGATTCATGGGGGATTACGTTATTTAAAGAACTTGGAGTTCAAAATCGTTTCACAAACTGGACAAGAACGTGCGGTAGTGTATGAAAATGGACCACATGTGACGACTCCTACATGGTTGTTGTTGCCCATTTATAAAGGAGGGACGTTCGGTAAATTTAGCAGTTCAATTGGTTTACGGGTCTATGATACATTAGCCAAAGTAAAGAAATCAGAACGTAAAAGCATGTTATCAAAAAAGCAGACACTTCGTGATGAACCAAAGTTGAATCCAACAGGTCTCCTCGGTGCAGGGAAATTCGTAGAGTATCGATCAGACGATGCACGTTTAACGATTGAAGTGATTAAAGAAGCTGTTCAGTATGGGGCATCGGTTTTAAATTATACAAAAGTAACGAAATTCGTTTATCATGACGGCAAAGTGGCGGGTGTTGAAACAATTGATCAACTAACGGGAAAATCCCGAATGATTTTCGCAAAAAAAGTGATCAATGCAGCTGGTCCATGGGTTAATGAAGTCCGTCACAAAGACGCAGAGCCTGATCAAAAACAACTTCATTTAACTAAAGGCGTTCATTTGGTCTTTGATCAACGGGTCTTTCCTTTAGAACAAACGATTTATTTTGACACACCGGACGGGCGCATGGTGTTGGCGATTCCGCGCAACGGTAAAACATACATAGGAACAACCGATACAGATTATCAAGGAAGTTTGACGGAGCCGCAGATTACACAGGCAGATAAAGACTATTTGCTAAACGCCATTCATTTTGTTTTTCCAAAACTGGAGATTAGCGAAGAACAAATTGAATCGGGTTGGGCAGGTCTAAGACCACTTATACAAGAAGAAGGAAAGAGTGTTTCGGAGATATCCCGAAAAGATGAAATTTGGGTCTCGGATTCCGGTTTATTAACGATTGCTGGCGGAAAGTTAACAGGGTATCGCAAAATGGCGGAAATGATTGTCGATCGTATCGCTGCAGATCTAAAAACGTCATATGGCAAAAAAGTTCCGTCTTGCCGTACAAAAAAGCTACCTATTTCAGGCGGTCATGTAGGTGGTTCTAAAGGGTTTGAAGCCTTCGTTCAGAGAAAAGTGAAAGAAGGGATGAGCCTAGGATTATCCGAGCAAACAGCTTATGCACTCGTCACCCATTATGGATCAAACGTCGATGAGTTATTCGGCGTCATCCAAAACGGAAAGGCTGATGCACGAAAAGCCAATTTACCGATTGAAATTTACGCACAAGCGTGGTATTCCATTTCAAAAGAATTCGTTTGTACACCTGTAGATTTTTTCTGGAGACGAACAGGCGCATTACTCTTTGACATCGACTGGGTCAATCAATGGCAAGAGCCCATCATTGATTTCCTAGCTGTTCAACTTGGCTGGTCAAATGCCGTGAAGAAAAAAATGATCGAAGAGTTAGAGCGTAGTAAACAATTGTGTAAGGGAACACTAATCGAAGAAAAAATACAATCATAAGTCTGCAACCTCTGCCAGATTGGAACGGTAGAGGTTGTTTATTTTTTTGTTCGATTGCCTATTATATGAAGGAAATAAAAAATCATCATTTTTAAAAATTTACAGTATGTTTTTTAAAAATCTGCTCATTCTATTGTCAGAAGGAGGTGGACAACATGCCAAACAACAGTAACTCAAACCAACTATTAGTGCCAGGCGTACAACAGGCGATCAACCAGATGAAGGAAGAGATCGCAAACGAATTCGGTGTAAACCTTGGACCAGACTCCACATCGCGTGCCAACGGATCCGTCGGCGGAGAAATTACAAAGCGATTAGTGCGTCAGGCTCAATCTCAAATGAACGGTTATACGAAGTAATCGGTTCTATTACCCAGATTAGCATGTGAAAAATCAATGTCACTATACGCTTTGATTTCTCCAAAACGAAAAGACGACGATTCATTCGAATGTGAATGGATTGTCGTCTTTTTTGTGATGATAAAGACAATTTGACATTACAATAAATAGTCGGAAGAGATACGCTTGAACTTAAAAAAGAATAGAAAACATGCTACATTTCCATGAGAGCGATCATGAAACGTTACACAGTTGAAACTACATAAAATGATGAATAGGGTTGAATAATAATACTGGTATACCGTCATCTGTAAACAGGTTAACTATTCAGATAATGATGTACTAAATATAAAACTATTGAGGATGCCCAAATGAAACGCTGGATACGGTTTGTAGTCGTTGTCCCGTTTGTTCTTTCTTCCGATACTACACCGAAGGTCATGAACAGTATTCCAGGTATTGCAAAAAAACACATGGCTTACTAGCCACTGGAAAAATGAAAATCACAATGAGACCTGCTCACCAAGAGTAAGAGAATTTTCTATTTTTGCGTATTTTCTCTTCTTCATATAATCTTCAGAAACATCCGCTACCATTCAGAGGACTTCTCCTTCATAATGAATAGTATAGGCAGGTGTATAAATGAAGAAATTACTACTAGTATTACTCATCTGTGTGGGAATCTATGCAGTCGTTACTCAATGGAAAGATGTGCAACGGATAGATGACAATTGGAGTGCATCTTCTGAGGCTATGATTCTTTTGAATGCAGATACAGGTGAGGTGTTGTATGAGAAAAACAGCAAAAAGTCCTTACCGATTGCTAGCATGACCAAATTAATGACGCAATATATCGTGTTGAACACGATCAAAAATGGCACGATTTCCTGGGAAACTATCTATCAGCCAAGTCCCACCGTTCTAAATATGGCACAGTTTGCGAGTGCTGCGAAATTAGGCATGCAGGCCAATGAAAGCTACACAGTTCGGGAGTTATTCACTGCGATGACGATCATTTCAGCGAATGATGCGGCACTTGCTTTGGCTGAAATGGTCGGTGGAACGGAAGAGGAGTTCGTTGCCATGATGAATGAACAAGCGCGTGCGTTTAAACTAAAGAAAACGGTTTTCTTTAATCCACATGGCTTGGATGGCGATTATTTAGGTAGAGGTGAGGGGAAAAACAACTTGGCTTCCGCTAAAGACCTGGCAATCATTGCGGATCGACTCATTCAAACGCATCCTGAAGTACTGGAATTTACTAGTATGACGCACTTCATCTCTAAACAAGGAGTAAAGATGTGGAATACGAATCTTCTGTTGCCTGGTATGCGTATGCAAATGAATGGCGTGGATGGATTAAAGACTGGATATACGGATGCTGCTGGTTCTTGTTTTACAGGAAGTGGGGTGTTCAATGGAGAACGCGTAATTTCTGTATTAATTGGAGTGGAAGAAGTAGACGGCGATACAACAGAACCGCGTTTTACTGTGACACGGGAAATGGTGGAGCGCTATGCGAAGTGATGGTTCACTACGATCTGTTTATGGATGCAAAGATGGCCATGACTACCGATTGGATAATAGAATGAAGAACACCAAACGATAATTCGAGCAAGACTGCACTAGAAACAATCATGGTTTCTAGTGCAGTCTTGTTTTATAAATCTTGTAGTTATTGCTGGATACTACTCATGCCCACTAAATCTTCCGTCACCGCCTGTATTCCTGCCTTCATCAGTTTCACCATTTCCGTTAACTGTTCAGTTGAAGTAGCGAGAGGTGGCATCAGGACAATGACATCACCGAGCGGCCTAGTCAGTAAACCGAGCTCTCTCATTTTTAGCGTAGCGCGGTAAGCGACACGGCTTTCTAGTGGGAAGGATTCTTTAGTGTGCTTGTCTTTGACGATTTCAATTCCGCACATCAAGCCACATTGTCTAACATCTCCCACATGCGGAAGTTGCTGAATATCCACTAGTAATTCTTTAAGTAACGCAGCTTTTTCCTCTGCTTTCTTTACTAGTTGCTCTTTCTCAAAAATCTCCAAGTTCGCTAATGCCACTGCACATCCCAGCTGGTTCCCCGTGTAGGAATGTCCGTGGAAGAATGTTTTCATTTCCTCATATTCTCCGTAAAATGCATTGTAAATTTCTTCGGTCGCGAATGTAGCCGCAACTGGCAAATAGCCTCCTGTAAGTCCTTTAGCTATAGTCATTAGGTCGGGCTCTATTTCTTCATGCTCGACAGCGAACATTTTCCCAGTACGTCCGAAACCAGTGGCTACTTCGTCGACAATCAGTAATACGTTAAATTCCTTGCATAATTTTTCAACGCCCTTTAAATAACCTGCTGGCATCGTATTCATTCCGCCAGCTCCTTGAATCATCGGCTCAAGCACCATTCCGGCGATTTCTTCATGGCGTTCTTCAAATAGCAAGCGCAGTTGACGTAGGCTTTCATCTCGCACGGTATTCGCATCACCTGAAGGGTGGCGGTAAACTAACGGGAACGGAATGACGAGCGCATCAAATAAAAGGGAGGTATAGACTTTGTGATACAGTTCAATAGACCCGACACTCATCGTACCGACCGTATCGCCATGATACCCATTGCTGACGGTTACAAAACGTGTTTTTTTCTCGAAACCTTTATTCTGCCAATACTGATACGCCATCTTAACCGCTATTTCAACTGACGTCGCGCCGCTATCGGAGTAAAATACACGCGTCAATTTTTCGGGTGCTAATTGCACTAATTTCTCCGCCAATAGAATCGAAGGTATATTTGCAGCACCGAGTAACGTTGAATGCGCAATGGACTGTAGTTGTGTTTGAATCGCCTCGTCTAGCTCCTTTTTCCGGTGGCCGTGTACATTTAGCCACAAAGAGGAATAGCCGTCCAAATACGTTTTGCCATGTATATCCGTAACGGTCACACCTTCTCCACTGGCGATGATCAGCGGATCTTTCTCGTAATCCGACATCTGTGTAAACGGTAGCCACATATATTGCTTACTTTTCTCGAGCAACTGATTTGCTTCCACTTGGTAACGCCTCCTCTAAAATTGTATAATCCCACTCTTCGTAGCATGTCTTTTTCTTTTCCGAATCGATCAATGTTTCTTGAATGTCTGTTTGATAGGGAATGACCCCAATCACTGGAACACCGCTCATCCTATAGATCATTTCCACATTATCTTGGATGATGTTGGGGGAGTCTTGCGCCAAATCATTGAATAAAAGCCCTGCGATGCGAATGCCTCTTGCTTTCATTGCTTCAATTGAAAGGAGTGTATGGTTTATCGTCCCCACTCCTGCTCGTGCCACTACTACAACAGGAGCCTGCAGTTCCTCCATCCAGTCGATCATGCAATAGCCTTCAGAAGTGAACGGAACATAGAGCCCTCCAGCTCCTTCTATTACAATTCCGTCATTACTACTGCAAAGTTTCTTCACGGATTGAGTCAATTTGTCTGTATCAATTTGTACATTTTCCAACCTAGCTGCTAAATGAGGCGAGCAAGGCGTAGTGAATAAATAGTCGGGATGTAGTTGCTCTCTACCAGACGCTAGCCCATACGTCATACTATCTGGCGCCGCAATGCGTTCATTGTGTATAACTGCTCCCGTTTGGACTGGTTTAAATGGTATGAAATGCCGACCGTTTTTAGATAAAAAATCACTGAGTAACACAGTGGCTACGGTTTTTCCTACATCGGTATCTGTTCCGGTAATGAATAATATCGACACATTGTACGCTCCTTTTAAAAATATGTGTTAACTAAGTTCTGAATTATGTTAACATATATTTGTAAAGACAACAATAGAAAGTAGGAGGATCAGAAAATGAAACCAAAGGAAATTGTGTTATGCGCATTATTTGCAGCATTGATGGGGGTGGGAGCGAACATTGCACCACTGTTAACGATCGGAGGTGTGCCAGTCACACTTCAATTACTATTCGCTATATTGGCAGGGGGATTACTAGGCAGTCGATTGGGCGCCTGGTCTATGTTTGCTTATTTATTTATTGGGTTGGCAGGCGCGCCGATATTTGCCCAATTTAAGGGAGGCCTCGGCAGTTTCCTCAGCCCGACGTTCGGTTACATTATTTCTTTCATCTTTGTAGCGTATATCGTAGGCAAATTCTTCGAGCGTAAACCGTCGTGGATCAGTTACGCGGGGGCAGGTTTTCTTGCAATAGCGGGTAACTACATAATCGGCACAAATTATATGTATTTTGCCTATGCTTACTGGGTAGAAGCGCCTGCAGGCTTCAGTTACGTACTTGCATGGTCTTGGATGGTTGCTTATTTACCACTGGATATCGGGGTGACGATTCTGTCTATCGTATTGATTCCTAGACTTCAGAAAGCTACCAAATACCAGCCTCTAGGCAAGCGTTTAGCATAAAAAATATACCTGTGTAAGAACGATTGAACAGTTCTCACGCAGGTATATTTGTACATTACACTATCAAAAATCCACCACTCACACTAATGCACTCTCCATTCACAAAGCTCGAGTCATCTGAAGAAAAGAATGCTACAACCGAAGCTACTTCCGCGGGGTCACCCATACGACCAGCAGGCGTTAACATCGTCGCCATTTTCTTCACGTCTTGTGGCAAATCCTTCGTCATATCCGTATTAATCTGACCTGGCGCAACCGCATTGACCGTAATCTGCTTCCCACCGTTTTCTTTAGCTAATGTTCTCGTTAATCCAAGCACACCGGCTTTCGACGCGCTGTAATTTGCCTGTCCCATATTGCCCCAACTGGAAGATGAAGAGACATTGACAATTTTGCCGTACTGTTGCTTTCGCATCTGTGGAATGACTGCTTGGCACGTATAGAACATGCTGTTGAGATTGACGTCCATGACTGAATGCCACTGCTCGGGCGTCATTTTATGGAAAAATGAATCTCTCGTTATACCTGCGTTGTTAATCAATATATCAATCTTGCCGAACTTCCCGTAAATAGTAGAGAATGTTTTCGTCACATCTTCCGGATCGGCCACGTTGCACTTCATTGCGAAAACCTTTTCACCTGAAGCATCTAATGCAGAAGCTGTTGTTTTCAACTTTTCAAAGTTTACGTCTAAAATAATCACCGAAGCACCATCCCGATGTAAACGCTCCGCTATCTTTTCTCCGATTCCTTGTGCTGCGCCCGTTACGACTGCAATTTTATCCACTAATTTTCCCATCACTCACACTCCTAATTATTTTCATAGAATAGTAAGATAATTTTATCATAAATGAATGGCTATTCATATAGGGAAGTAGTAGCTTAGGATTATAGCAGTAAATAGACGATTTCGATATCCACCAATTCAATCACGTGAAATAATTTCTACTATCCTTTACTATTAAAAACAGTACGACATAAAACACGCAACTAAACGAAAGGCGGAGATAATCAAATGAACGCTTATGATGAGTACATGCGCGGGATCGTTACACCAATGCGCGAAGAACTAACAACTGTTGGGTTTACGGAACTCACAACGGCTGAAGAAGTCGATAATACGCTAAAAGACTTGGAAGGTTCAGCCGTTATTGTGATCAACTCTGTGTGTGGCTGTGCAGCAGGTTTGGCACGTCCCGCAGTACGCGAGGCAATAGAAGAAGTAAAACCGGATCACTTGTTTACAGTATTTGCTGGACAAGATAAGGAAGCGACAGAAACTTTCCGTTCGTACTTCCCGGAAATTCCACCAAGCTCGCCGTCCATTGCGATCTGGAATCAAGGTAAAGTTGTATACTTTATTCCACGTGAACAAATCGAGAATTTCCAAAAAGATCAAATTAAAGATCATCTAGTCGACGTCTTAACTCAAGTAGTCGCTCAGTGAACGTGATTATTACGACAGCAGGACGACCTGATGAACATTCCGCTACACTGGTGCAGCAAGCAGCGGACGCGTTACAGGCGCCTGTCGTCGAACGAAAAAAGCGGTCCATTCCTACACTGCAGAATATCTATCAAGCAGATGTTCTAGTGGCGGGGAAGGACCGCTATTCGTTTTACCCAAAAGGGAGCGACGAACCGTTTTTCTTTCATCCGAACTCTGCGACTTATCGCTTGAAACGCATACTAAAAGGCGAAATAGATCCACTTGTGGCGGTAGCCGATCTACAGCCTGGAGACTCATTCCTCGACTGCACACTGGGACTCGGGTCCGACGCGATCATCGCATCCAGCACTGTGGGAGAAAAAGGATTAGTTGAAGGAATCGAAGGGGACCCAATCGTCGCGTTTCTCACAAAGGTTGGTTTACACAACTTCCCCATCGACTTTCCATTACTACAGGATGCGATGAGTCGGATTCAAGTAATTCACTCGGAAGCTATAGATTTCCTGAAAACCTGTGATACGAACTCACGCGACGTCGTATTCCTTGACCCGATGTTCACGACACCGATCGAAGAGTCCTCAAACTTTGAAGTGCTACGTGCAATCGGTGTAACTGATACTGTCTCAAAACAATGGGTAGAAGAAGCTTTGCGCGTATGCAGACACCGAGTCGTTTTGAAAGACCATTACCAATCTCCGCTGTTTGAACGCTTTGGCTTTATTCAGCAAATTCGCCCGTATACGAAAGTCCATTATGGCGTGCTTGAGAAATGAATTGGGCTTTGGCGCGGTTAGGAGATGCAATGGCGCGGTATTCTGTTGGAATAGCGCGGTGTTAGGTCATCATAGCGCGGTTATCTGCTACTTTGGCGCGGTATTCATGACTTTTAGCGCGGTCCCACGACTGAATAGCGCGATACGCTCACTTTTTAGCGCGGTCACTTCATTTTCAGACATGGGCAACTTCCATAGAAAAAAGACTGTGTGGCATTTAAAAGCCATACAGTCTTTTTTTGTTTTTACATAACGCCAGCCGCATCGAGGCTAGACGGCGTTCTTCGCTTTTGGATTAGTGCGTGAAATTAAGGGAGCTCAAGTACAAAGTCAATACAAGCATACCAATACCTAATAGTAAGTTAACATCCATTGTTGCGACCTCCTTTATATGTAGCGCGTTGATTGACATCCGCTTAACTTGCAATCAAAGAACATTTTGTGAAAATGATGATTGAAGTTTGACTTTATTGTACAATGAAATAGTGAAAGATGAAACCTTTTGTGACGCTTTTCGTATGAGTTATGTAGATGTTTGACGGAATGTTGAAGGAGTGATGAAAATGAAGCAATGGTTACAGCGGCTGATGATCGCATCTGTCGCCGTGTTGACACTGGGCGTCATTACACCCAATCATGAAATTTGGACAAACTTTCAAGACAAGCATGAACCGAATGAATCCGGTACCCGCGCAGAAGGTATGGAGTATTCCCTTGAGCTAAATGAGACTAGAAATGACTTACTGACACTCGATAGTTACACTGAAGAACAGCAATTGGTCGCACACGCACTTCTATTAACGTATGAAAAGTTTGGACAGCGTATCGGCCCCGTTATCCAGAATGAATTCGATAACGAGATTTTCCCACGAATTGAAGCAGTAATCCAAACGACCGTACATAATGCAGCAGATCGTCGTCTTGCCATAACCGAGCAACCTTCAGGCGATTATGCGGAAAAGATTTTCCATGTCTACGACAAGACGGCGAATCAAGATCTTATCAAATTCCACGTGCGGACAGAAAAGCGACCGGGTGACGGCTACTTCTATAATTTCCATTACCATATAGCGGATGATGGCTTTGTCGCCCACCACACAGTCGGTGATATTTTCTGGTCTAAGAACACACCACCGAAATGGCTAACCTAAAATTTATTGAACACTCGTCATGATGACGGGTGTTTTTTTCCTCTACACGTTGATGTGACAGTGATGGTACACGCCGATGAGATAAACAAAAAATAACTGGTTGAATGGTTTTGCGGTCTCAACGTCTTAGCTTGATGATGAAACGTGAAAAAAGAGGTCTTTTTTTTGCCCCCCTTTAATCATCTTTCTATTCATTTTGAATTTTTCTCCATTTTTTTAATTTGTTTACTTAATTGATCAATTTGCTTTTGCATTTTCTCCATTTCTTCAGATCGCTGGTCTTCTGAATCTTGTTGGTTTGCTTTGTCCTGTTTTGCTTTTTCTAGTTCTTGAAGTGCGATACCTGCGGCGATGGTCGAAATAGCATCCCCCAATGTAGCAAGTGCGGTCCCGAACAATGCAAGCTTGGCAGCAAATACTTCAGGGGAGTCTGTATTTTGCCCAAACTGTTGGTTGTTTGAGTTGTACATGAACACGCCTCCTTTTTCAACACTAGCTATGATTTAAAAAATATAAGAACCAAACGGCATGGTTTTGTTCATCTGCTGATGCTTGAGTAAAAGAAGACCTAACGATCGGGATTTGCGTTTCACGTGCAGCGGTATGATAAAAGTCAACTGTCGTTTGCTCATCCATAAAAGATGATTTTACGCCACTCATATAATCTTTCCCACAGCCTTCTGTGATGTTAAGTGCGGGTTCCTTACCGGTCAATTGGAAATAGAGAGACCAAAAGGTTTGATAATGCCTAATTTCGTCATTTCTAATTTCTAGTATTTTATCTTTAATCTCTTGAGTTGGCGCTTGATTAGCTAAAATTTCATAGCAATATATAGCATGATATTCTCCATTAATAGCTTTTAATAAATTATTAATGGTTTGTGTATTGGTATTCCTGTATTCGTGACTAGTGCTTAGCAATGAACTCACTCCTTTCATAATAAACAGCATTCCTATATATTTTATGTTCGGTTTTCAAATGAGTGAATGAAAAAAGGTCACTGAAATAGTTCAGCGACCTCATACACTCACCATGTAGTGTACTGGCAGTGTAGGTAAGTAGTACGATCCATAAACGTAGTAAATTTTGGATGGAGAGTCAAATTAAAATGGATGTACTTCCCAAATAATAGTTCAGATGAACACTTTACCGTCCACTTTAATGCAGCATACTCTTCGTGTATACGCTATAAGTAAAGGCACCATTTGAACAGAATATATAGCTATACGACGAGGATTCTATATCGGTTACAAACACACGACCGAAATGGCTGTTTACTCAGCCCTTTCGTGGTATGTTTTGTTGTCTTAATGTTATAATGAAAATAATTTCAGATGAGGGAGCTTGAAGCATGAAGCAATATTTAGATCTATGTCAACATATTCTGGATACAGGAACGAAAAAGGGAGATCGTACGGGTACGGGGACATACAGTGTCTTCGGTTATCAGATGCGTTTTGATTTGGCGCAAGGATTTCCTTTGTTAACGACAAAAAAGACGGCGTTTCGTTTGATTGTCTCAGAATTACTGTGGTTTATTAAAGGAGATACCAATATTCGAACGTTGATACAGGAACGTAATGGAATTTGGGATGAATGGGCATTTGAACGGTATGTAAAAAGTGCGGCATATACAGGACCGGATATGACGGACTTTGGTCGCCGTGTACTACAAGATGAAGAATTCGCGGTTATCTACAAAGCCGAACTCGCTACATTTAAAGAGAAAATCTTGGCTGATGAAGAATTTGCGAAACAGCACGGTGATCTAGGCCCCGTATACGGCAAGCAATGGCGAGCATGGGACAGCGAGAACGGTGTCATCGATCAGCTCGCACAAGTAATCGACAGCATCAAACAGTATCCTGACTCGCGTCGCCACATCGTCACAGCGTGGAACCCGGCAGAAGTCGACGACATGGCTTTACCACCATGCCACTTACTGTTTCAGTTTTACGTAGCGGATGGCAAGTTATCATGCCAGCTCTACCAACGCAGTGCGGACGTCTTTCTAGGCGTACCGTTCAATATCGCGTCCTATGCATTACTCATTCATTTAATTGCACATGAATGTGGTTTAGAAGTAGGCGAATTCGTCCATACATTAGGAGATGCACACTTGTATCAGAACCATATCGATCAAGTACACGAGCAATTGGCGAGAGAGCCGAAAGAATTACCGACAGTACATGTGAATTACGCAGGTCGCTCAATCTTTGATTTGACGGTAGAGGATATTTCCATTGAAGGTTACGATCCACATCCGAGAATTAAAGCACCGATTGCAGTATAAGGAGGAAACTGTATGATTTCATTAGTAGTGGCACATGATCTTGGCCGAGTCATCGGTAAGGACAATGAGATGCCATGGTATATTCCGGAAGAACTACAATATTTCAAGGAAAAAACGATGGGCAAGGCGATGGTTATGGGACGCAAAACGTTCGAATCCATAGGCCGTCCATTAAAAGGTAGATTGAATATCGTCGTCACGCGCAATACAAATTACAAATCGGACGGGGTAACGGTCGTTCACGATATGGACAGCGCCGTGAAACTTGGCAGGGATTATGCGGACGAAGTGATGGTCATTGGGGGTGCGGAAATTTTCAAGATGTCGATGGAAGATGGTGCGGACAGATTGTATGTTACCGTCATCGAGAAACATTACCCAGGTGACACGTTCTTCCCCGCATACGAGGAAGATTACGTAATGACTAGCAAGTCTGAGCCGCATTATGCAGAAGACGGCACCGCTTATACGTACCAAATTTGGGATAAAAAATAACGTTCCTCTCTATACATAGAGAAGAACGCTAAAGAACATCGATGCGCTGCCTGCCATAACGAATAAGTGCCAAATTGCGTGATTGTACGGTACACGGCGTGCCATGAAGAAGTACGCACCTGCTGTATAGAACAATCCACCGATTACGAGCAACCATATGCCCTGTGGCGGCAGCGCGTTATATAGTGGTTTAATCGCTAACACGATCAGCCACCCCATCATAAGATAGAGGGCAAGGGATAGTTTGGCGAAGCGGTGAATATAAAAGATCTTGAATAAGATGCCGAACAAGGACAATCCCCAGATGACGCCGAATAATGTCCAGCCGAGTGCACCTTGTAAGGTAATGAGCAAAAACGGCGTATACGTTCCGGCAATCAATACATAGATGGCGGAATGATCAAGAATCGCGAAAAACGATTTCAATTTGACTGGCATACTATGTAGTAGCGTACTCGCGAGAAATAGTAACAACATAGACACGCCAAAGATCGTGAAGCTCACTATGGCAATTCCAGTGCCTTGTTTCACACCTTTTAAGATCAGCAAGACTAGTGCAGGGATACAGAGTAAGAACCCGATGGCATGTGTGATCGCGTTCCAACGTTCTTCCTGCATATTCTTGTAATCGAATGACTCTTCCATTGTTATCGCACCTCCCGCAACACACTATACCAAATACAACGAAAAAATCGCAATAGCTACACCCGAAGGAGATAGAAATCATGAAAAAAATTCATATCGTCACGGATTCCACTGCAGCACTAACGGATGAACTGATTGCTCAATACAATATCCATGTCGTACCTTTAACGCTGACCATCAATGATACGTCGTATATTGACGGCGTAGAAATCCAACCGGAAGAATTTCTCGACATGATGCGCGACGCAAAAGAATTGCCAAAAAGCTCACAGCCGGCTGTTGGCGTATTCCAGAACCTTTATGACGAACTGGGAGCGGATGGCTCACAAATTATCTCCATCCATATGACGGGTGGAATGAGTGGGACAGTGAAATCCGCGGAGACGGCAGCTCATGCGTCAAGTGCAGATGTTACCGTCATCGACTCCATGTATATATCACACGCACTTTCTTTCCAAGTGATCGAGGCATGCCGACTGGCCGAAGAAGGCAAGACGGTAGCAGAGATTGTGGAGGAACTTGATAGTGTACGTAAACGTTCCTCTTTATATGTCGTCGTGGATGTACTTGATAATATGGTGAAAGGCGGACGTATCGGTAAAGGGAAAGCGATGTTCGGCTCTCTCATGAATATCAAGCCTATCGCATCACTGAAGGATGGGGTGTATACGCCAGTCGCGAAGGTACGTAGCCATAAACAAGTAGTCTCTTATTTGTTTGATGAGTTTAAGAAAGAAACAGCAGGGAAAGTAATTCGTAGTGTCGGGATTGCGCATGCAAACGGCCTTGCGATGGCGGAACCACTAAAAAATAAGATTGAAGAGATGGGCATTCACGTGATGCTGTCATTTACGACACCAATCGTCAGTACCCATACCGGAGAAGGCGCGATCGGATTCATGTATTACACGGAGTGATATTAACTACAAAGGATATGACATTATGAGAAGAATGCTAGTGCTAAGTCTCGTCTTCTCCTTGTTCTTAGCAGGATGCCAGGTCCCATTCAGCAAAAAAGAGACGACGCTTGCGGAACGTGAAACCGTTGCGTTCGAACCGTTCATTGTGCCGGAAACATTTATCCCTAAACGCGTAAACGTATTAGGGCTAGGTGACTCATTAACACAAGGAGTCGGAGATGAACGGAAAGAAGGCGGATATTTCGGCCGTTTGACGTCGGACATGGAACAATGGAAAGGCATTATGGAAGTGGACGCTGTGAATTTAGCGAAACGCGGACGGCGTAGCGACCAGTTTTTAAAGCAATTGCAAGATGAAGACGTGCAAGAAGCGGTCATTCAGGCAGATTATATCGTCTTTACGATCGGTGGCAATGACATCATGAAAGTGGTCAGAGGGAATCTCATGCAAATGAAAATGTCTGATTTCTATAAGGCGCTTGGTAAATTCGAAACGAGAATTGAAGAATTGTTCGAAATTCTGCGCCTCTATAACCCGGATGCCCCAATCATCGTCGCAGGCCTCTACAATCCGTTCTCCGTCGTAACAGACGAAGTACAGGAGTTTGAAGACATTATCGCAGACTGGAACCGCTCGATTGAAGAACAAGTGGAACAAGATGGTATGGCCTGCTTTGTTCCGGTAAAAGATTTATTTGATTCGAATGAAAACCTGGTTTATCACACAGACTTCTTCCATCCGAACAGTAAGGGGTATGATTTGATGGAAGAGCGTTTTGTAAGTGAAATTAAAGGCTGTTCAGCGGTTGACCTGGAAGTGGAGTGAAGTACAGAATGAATATTTGGAAAGTAGCATTTTTCAGCCTGGCGGGAATCGTGGTGGCGGCGCTTGTAGGACTCATAATCCTCATCAGTGGTGCCACCGCTTCACCGCCTCTTCCGAAAGATCAAGCGGTCAAAGAGGAAGGCTATACGATGGCACTGAAAACAACTAAAGTGAATTTTGAAGGAATTGCGAATACGTACATCCGAAAAGCCGTAAAAGGTACGTTGCCAGTAGAAATAAAAATGCGCGACGATGTATTGTTGACGTCCGAACTCACGGTATTCTCGCATACCTTACCGCTCGCGATGCATTTTGACCCAGTCGTACGAAAAGATGGAAACTTAATTCTTAAACAATCGTCTATGGAATTAGGACAGTTGAATATACCCCCTTCTACGGTACTGAAATTACTGAAGAGTTCCGTAGAGCTTCCATCCTGGATGGTCGTGCGACCGAAAGAAGAGGAAATATTCATTGATTTAAAGGATTTGCCACTCTCGGGTGACGTCCAAGTGAAGGCAAAAGAAGTGAATTTAGCGCAAGATGAGATTATATTGGAAGTATTGATACCAAAAAACTAAGGGGGCAACGACTATGGCAATACAATACGCAACTTTCGCAGGCGGGTGCTTCTGGTGTATGGTAAAGCCATTCGACCAGTACGATGGAGTACATTCGGTTACGAGTGGCTATACTGGCGGACATACTGTCAATCCAACTTACAAAGAAGTTTGTACCAATACAACCGGTCACCGGGAAGCTGTAGAGATTGAATTCGACGATCGTGTCATTCGTTACGAAGAATTATTGAATATTTTCTGGCAAGTGATAGACCCTACCGACGCGGGGGGTCAGTTCCATGACCGTGGTGAATCGTATAAGTCAGCAATCTACACACACTCGGACGAGCAACGGCAAGCGGCAGAACGTTCGAAGCAAGCTTTGCAAGATAGCGGCAAGTTTAGCGCACCCATCGTGACGGATATCTTCCCAGCGGACGTGTTCTATCCCGCTGAAGAATATCACCAGCGGTATTACGAGAAGAACCCAGACCATTATGCACGTTACACTGTCGGATCAGGACGCGCAGGATTTATCGAAAAGAATTGGGGGAATCGTTCATGAAAAAAGACTTACGTACTGAATTGACAGAGATGCAGTATCATGTGACGCAAGAAAATGGTACAGAACCACCATTTCGTAATGAATATGACGCACACTTTGAAGACGGAATCTATGTAGACATCGTGTCAGGTAAGCCGTTATTTAGTTCAAATGATAAATACGATGCAGGTTGTGGATGGCCAAGCTTTACGAAACCAATCGAAGCTGTGGAAGTTACTGAGCATTTTGATACAACTCACGGCATGCGCCGCACAGAAGTACGCAGTAAGACAGCGGATTCTCACTTAGGACATGTCTTCCCAGACGGACCAGCAGAGCAAGGCGGCTTGCGTTATTGCATCAACTCCGCTGCATTACGTTTCGTTCCGGTGCGTGATCTAGAAAAGGAAGGCTATGAAGAATACAAGGGGTTATTTGAGTGAAGGAAGGTGACGACGATGGATCGATCCTTTTACCATTTCGCGCTACGTTACCGTGGCGGTGATCAAGACGATGAAAAGGCGTTGTTTGCAGATAGGATGTTTCGCGACGCCGGTTTCCCGAAAGATGAAGAGGATTTCGATTCATTGTCTCGTTACGTAGAGGACATGGCGGATGATCATTTACGTTCTACTACGTTTGATGAAATATACGCTATCTATCAAGAACTTTGCAGCAGGTAAATGGCGAGGGTTTCATTGCATCTCGCCATTATTCACTGTATGATAAAAACAAATTAGTGAAATGAGGCTGAAAAAAGATGAGTATACATATTGATGCAAAACCAGGCGATATCGCAGAAACGGTTCTACTTCCAGGAGATCCATTGCGTGCGAAATATATCGCGGAAACATTTTTAGAAGACGTCGTACAGTACAACGAAGTGCGAAACATGTTTGGCTTTACAGGAACATACAAAGGCAAACGTATTTCCGTACAAGGTACAGGCATGGGTGTACCGTCTATTTCTATCTATGTAACAGAGTTAATGCAAGAATTTGGCGTTCAGAAATTGATCCGTGTTGGAACATGTGGCGCGATTCAAAAAGACGTGAAAGTGCGTGACGTCATCCTGGCACAAGGTGCAACGACCAACTCCTCATTAAACGATGTAACATTCGGTCCGATTCGCTTTGCACCGATTGCGAACTTTGATTTATTGACGAAAGCGTACAATGCCGGAAAAGAAAAAGGCTTGCATTTACAAGTCGGAAACGTCTACACAGAAGACTTCTTCTATAATGAAGACGCACAGCATGAAAAATTAGCGCGTCATGGTGTTTTGGCCGTGGAAATGGAAGCAGCGGCACTCTATACGCTAGCCGCTCGTTATGGCCGACAAGCACTCGCTGTTCTGACAGTAAGTGACCACATCCTAACAGGCGAAATTACTACTCCTGAAGAGCGTCAAACGACATTTAATGAAATGATCGAAGTCGCGCTAGACGCAGCAATTGCCGAATAATAGAATAGATAGAAACCTACAAAAGACCGCTCTTGGCAGCGGTCTTTTGCAGGGATATGGAAGGTAGGGAAGACAATGAACGAAAACGATTCGCATGAGAACGGGAAATCCGAAACGGAAGCGCCGAAACCTACTCGCTATATTCGGCTCAAACCGTTTTCTCTGATCATGCTCATTTTTTTCCTTGTGCTGGCGACAGCCGCCGTTACCGTCGTTGCACTGACAGTCGGAGACGAAAAAGTAGTAGAAGTCGTCAAACCGAATCAAGTAGGTATGGAACGAAAAGAGTTCAAGAAACTGTATGAGGCATATGATCAACTGAAAGAAAGTTATTATGACGACGTAGACGATCAAGTCGTCATTGACGGCGCGATCAACGGAATGGTTGATTCATTAGGCGATCCGTACTCTGATTATCTAAATGAAAAAGAAGCCAAGCAATTGAATGAAAGCATATCTTCAAGTTTTGAAGGAATTGGTGCAGAAATTCAAGAGTCAAACGGCTATATTAGTATTGTTTCACCGATCAAAAACTCTCCTGCTGAAAAAGCTGGCTTGTTACCGAATGATACCGTACTGTCGGTAGACGGGGAAAGTATACAAGGTTTGTCTTCATCAGAAGCGGTATTGCTGATCCGTGGAGAAAAAGGGTCGACGGTAACATTATCTGTACGACGTGGTAAGAACTCTGATCCGTTTGACGTGAAGATCGTTCGTGACGTGATTCCGATCAATACAGTCTATGCAGAAATGCTCGACGACAACATCGCACATATTAACATCACATCGTTCTCGGAACATACGTATGAAGAATTACTCGAAGCGCTAAATGAAATGACCGATAAAGGGATGGAAGGCGTATTGATTGACGTGCGTCAAAATCCAGGTGGCATCTTAAGCGGGGCAATCGATATTTCCGACTTGTTCGTCCCGAACGGCAAGGTGTTATTCCAAACTGAAGAAAAAGGCAAGGCACCGGAAGCGTATCCTTCGTCTAACGGACAAAAAGTAACGGTTCCAGTCGCATTGATCGTAGATGAAGGCAGTGCGTCTGCTTCTGAGATCTTAGCGGGTGCGTTAAAAGAATCTGCAGGCATTCCGATCGTCGGTGTCAAGACATTCGGTAAAGGGACGGTTCAAACACCTACTCAATTACCGGACGGCTCCAACTTGAAATTGACGACAGCGAAATGGTTAACACCGGACGGCAATTGGATCCATAAAAAAGGGATTGAACCCGATATTGTAGTACCATACCCTTCCTATGCATCACTGCCTTTCCTCGATTCATCTGAAAAGATGGACGTAGGTCTCGTTTCTCCTTCTGTACAAGCTGCGGAAGAGATGTTAGAAGCAGTAGGCTATGATCCAGGAGAAACAGATGGTCTCTATGACGAGGATACAGCAGAAGCTGTTAAAACGTTGCAGAAAGATCTATCGCTGGAGCAGACAGGCATCTTGACTGGTGATACAACGGTTGGCTTAATGCAGAAATTACGGGACAAGATGAAAGAAGATGACCCGCAATTACTGAAAGCGAAAGAAGTCGTGTTAAAAGAAATCAATTCATAATCAAAGATCCACGCGTCCAGCAATCGTTGGGCGCGTGTTCTCTATGGAAAAGGATGATAGTCAAATGATAGATGTATATTTACTCAGCGGCTTTCTCGGAAGCGGTAAGACATCGTTACTCGTAAATTTGGTCGACCACGTAAAGGAATCTGGTAGACAACCCGCTGTATTAATGAATGAATTTGGGGAACTGAATATCGACAGTCAAATCGTTGAGGAGGCGGGAGAAGTTCCGTTAAAAGAATTACTAAATGGCTGTATATGTTGTACAGGTGCGGAATCTACGGAAGCCCAATTACAAGGTTTGCTAGCGGATTATCCGGAAATTGACGTGTTGTTCATTGAAACAACGGGTGCGGCTCACCCCGTAGAAGCGTTAGACGCTGTCTACTCACCGTTGTTCGCGGAGATGCTAGACGTCAAGGGAATCGTTACTGTAGTCGATGCGAAGCGCTGGATCGACCGTGACAAGCTGTCGCCGCGGATTCAGTCTTTATTCCTCGAACAAGTCCGCCACGCACACTTCATGGTACTCAATAAAACGGATTTGCTGACAGATACTCAATTGGCCTTCGTGACGATGCAAGTGACACAATTTAATAGTTACGCACCGCTCGTGCAGACAGTGAACGCGAAAGTCGACTTCCACTATGTCGAGAAAATGGTCAAAGCGGCGGTACCGAAACAGCCGGTCTCTACAGGGGGTGGTTTGCCACTTGAATCGAAAGTGTTGTCGTTTGATACACCGATCAACCAAGAACATTTTGAAGACTGGGTGCGGACATTACCGGATAGCGTCTATCGCATGAAAGGCTATATCCAATTAGAAGGTTCCCGGTACGCCCATTTATTCCAATATGCGTATGGTATGGTCAACTGGATACCGGAATATATGCAATTGCCTTCCAAGTTGGTGATCATCGGGGAGCAACTTACTGACATCGAATACTCGCCCAAAAACTAGTTGTCAATAGCGATCTATTGTTAATAGTGTTCTCCATTGGATAAGGTTGCCAATTAAATCACTCTTAAACTCTCATTCCATAGCTTTGTAGAGTTCATTGGACAAATTGGTAGGAATGACCAGAATCTCTCCTATTCTTTTACGTTATGCTAGGTCACGTAGAAAAGGAGGGACCAAGATGAAAAAACCTTTATCACTCATCTTATTAAGCTCAGCTATTTTATTGCCGACTCATGCAGCAGAGGCAAGCACGACAAATCAGGTGCAAACAAAGACGTATAATTGTGCCGTCGCAAATCAGCAGGTGTACCCGTATTACTGGAGTAACTATCAGAAGCCACAACAACCGAGCAAACCGGTAGCACAACCAACACCACAACAACCAACTCAACCAAACGAAGCAGTGAAAAAGCCACAAACAGACAAGCCGACACAGCAACAAACAGCGAATGTGTCCGCTACAGAGCAAGCCGTACTCGATTTGACGAATGCGGAACGTACGAAGGCAGGACTCAAGCCGTTGCAGATCGATGCAGCCTTGCAGAAATCCGCAAAGCAGAAATCAGCGGATATGGCAACAAACAACTATTTCTCTCATACGAGTCCGACATACGGTTCACCGTTTGATCAAATGAAGCAAAACGGCGTTACATACCGTTCGGCAGCCGAGAATATCGCGATGGGGCAGCGTAGCGCGCAAGATGTCGTAACAGCTTGGATGAATTCAGCTGGACACCGTCAGAATATCTTGACGCCTAGCTTCACGCATATCGGTATTGGGTATGATGCGAACGGCCACTATTGGACGCAGCAGTTTATACAGAAATAAAAATTTGAAGGTCAATGGAGTTATTTCCATTGATCTTTTTTTAATGTAGGGAGTGTGAGAATTTGTTTTTTTCGTAGTGTGAGTTCGAGATATGGATCAAGATTACTAGAGAAGCTTTGGGAATAGAGCGGTTACGGAGTAGTATAGAGCGCTTGACGTAAAGTATGAGCGCTTTTGGATCCTGATAGAGCGGATACGCATGAACCATGAGCGCCTGGACGAATGAATGAGCGAAACTCGCACGGTTCTCACTAGTTCTCCGTAATTACAATGTATACTACAACGAAAAAGACCAATGGAATAAAAACTCCATCGGTCTCTTATTATTTAGTCATGATTCAACTTCACGATACTTATTCTGTATATAACGTAATCTAAACGAAAGAATCACTGCACCCACTGCCAAACCGACAATGAGGCCAACCCAGTAGCCATATGCGCCGAGTTCGCTATAGCGTGCAAGTACGAATCCAGTAGGCAACCCAATGAGCCAGAACGACACGACGCCGACTAGGAACGTCATCGTTACGTCTTTATAACCACGCAATGCACCTTGGATCGGCGCTTGCACAGCATCCGATAACTGGAATAGTGCAGCGTAGAGGAAGAAATGCACGGCCAGTGTAATAATTGCTGTGTCCGTCGTATACATAGAAGCAATCGACTCACGAAACATCAGTAAAATGAATATGGATAAGAAACTAAATGCAACCGCGAACGCTATGCCGAGATATGTATATTCCCGTGCATCTTTAGCTTTTTTCGCACCAATCGACTGCCCGACTAATATTGTTGTACCCATTGAGACGCTCAACGGCACCATATACAGGAGAGACGTGAAATTAAGCGCAATCTGGTGAGCCGAGATAACTTGTGCGGTATAGCTGCTCATCAATAATGTCACAACGGAGAAGATACTCGTCTCGACAAAAATGGATAGACCGATCGGCACACCGATAAGTAAAATTTCTTTCCATTTGCGCAAAGAGATTCTTTGCCAACTACTAAACAGCGTATATTCCTTAAAGTGGCGAGATGACCAGGCGATGAGCACCGCGATGATGAACACGAGCCAGTACGTAAAGCCGGATGCATATCCTGCACCCGCACCACCCAGTTCGGGAAAACCGAAATTACCGAAAATCAATAGATAGTTCAATACAATATTGATCGGTGCGGATAACAGAATGATGAACATGGAAACACGGGTTGCGCCAAGTGCGTCAAAGAATGAGCGTAATACAGTATAGGCCATGAGTGGAACTAATCCGATGCTCATACCGGTCAAGTAGGCGGATGCTACTTCAATAACCGGCAAATCTAGCGGCATTCTCGTAATGGCGGGTAACACGACCCAATGGATCAATACGAAAATGATTGCCGAAAGAGCGAGAGATACGTATAATGCTTGCTGGACAGTAGGACGGACATCCTTTTTATTCTTCGCACCGATTTGCTGTGCGATAATAGGGGTAAGGCCCATCAGAATTCCAGAAAGGCCGGTATAGACCGGTATCCAGAAGGAACTGCCGATGGTCACGCCCGCTAAGTGAAACGTATCATAGCGTCCCGTCATGAGGATATCGAAAAACGACATCAAATAAAGTGCGACTTGCGTGATGACAATGGGAATCATAATCTTAATGAAAATAGATGTTTTTTGTTGCAAAGGTTTCGTTGCAGTAGTCATAGTTTTGATTTCCTCTACTAATTTTTTTCACTTTGACTATTGTAGCATGAAATATAGTAGACAACGCATAAGGAAGGATGGAATGAATGAAGCAACCGGTAGTCGTATTAACAGGTGGCGGTACAGCAGGACACGTATCCGTCAATCAGGCGTTAATTCCCGTTTTTTTGGGTAAAGGGTATAGTGTGCATTATATTGGCTCGCACGAAGGAATCGAAAAGGAACTGATCGCGGATGGCCATCCCGAAGTGGTATATCATGCAATTCAAAGTGGAAAGTTACGGCGCTATTTCTCGCTAAAGAATTTTACGGATCCATTCCGTGTGGGGGCCGGGACACTACAGGCGCTCTCTATACTTCGCAAAGTGAAACCGGAAATTATTTTCTCTAAAGGTGGGTTCGTTTCAGTGCCCGTCGTAATGGCAGCTAAGCTTGCGAACGTGCCGGTCGTCGTACATGAGTCGGACGTCACGCCAGGTCTTGCAAATAAATTGGCATTGCCGTTTGCTTCGCAAATATTTACGGTCTTCGAACAGACATTGCAGTACGTGCCTGAAGCGAAATCGATGTGTACGGGTCCGATCATTCGTCCCAAGCTATTTATGGGCAGTCGGCAAGAAGGCTTGCGCAAGACGGGACTGAATTCCGAAAAACCGGTATTCATTATTATGGGAGGCAGTCAAGGCTCCACCGTGTTGAATGAAGCGGTGCGCAAGGAATTACCCGCGTTACTTGAGAAATATCAGCTCATTCATTTATGTGGTAAAGGGAATGTGGTGGAAGGACTTTCAGTGGCGGGGTACGTACAGTATGAATATGTGACCGATGCATTGCCTGATCTGCTTGCAGCTGCTGATTATGCAGTCTCGCGTGCGGGTTCAAATGCAATATTCGAATTATTGGCGATCCATAAACCGATGTTGCTCGTTCCGCTTGCAGCGTCAAAAAGCCGTGGTGATCAAATATTGAACGCGGAGTACTTCGCTTCTAAAGGGCTGGCATTGCAAATAGAAGAAGAACAATTCGAAGTGCAGTCCGTTATAGACCAATTTGATGAACTTGTGAAGGAAAAAGCTCGATTGTTGTCGAATATTGAAAAGTCGACAGAACCGAAGACACCTGAAAAGATGGCGGAATTGATTTTGTCGTTCCAAAAATGAGAATGTACGCGGAGTACTTGACTGACGTCGTTTTCTGCAATTTTCAATGGATTTCCAAGTACTTTGCAGAAAACTACGCATATTAGGATTAATCCCTTTCAGTTCTAATGTTTGCGTGCTATTATTGTATAGAAGTAGTGAAAATAAACACAACAAGCCAATAGGCAAATGTGGAGGTTATATTACATGTCGAACAATGTGGATTCCCATCGTTCCCCGTATTCTAATTTTTCGGGTCCAAACCTTGGGTATGTAATGGAAATGTACGATCTGTTTAAAACAGATCAAGACGCAGTAGATCCTGATTTAGCAGAGCTATTCAGGAATTTTGGTGCGCCTCAGATGGATGAGTCAGGTCAAGAGGCAGTCGTAGCGCAAGGTTCTCAAACGGATTTGCGTAAAGTTCTTGCCGTTTATTCTTTACTTGAAGCTATTCGTTCTTATGGGCATCTTGCAGCAGACATTTACCCATTAAACGATCGACCTAAAGATACGTCCCGTCTTGAACTGTCATATCATGGATTGACAGAAAGCGATCTGGTCGGATTGCCAGCAACTTTGTTCTTGAAAAATGTTCCAGCGACAGTTGAAAACGGATTAGATGCAATGAATTACTTGAAGTCTCTTTATACGGGCTCCATTGCATATGAATTTTCTCATTTGATCGATGAAACAGAGCGTAACTGGATTCAATCAAAAATTGAAAACGGTGACGTACAGTCAAAAATGCAAGGAGACGAGAAAAAACAACTTCTTAAGCGTTTGACGGAAATTGAAGGTTTCGAAAAATTCATTCACCGTACATTTGTTGGAGCAAAACGTTTCTCTATCGAAGGAGTGGATACATTAGTTGTCTTAATCGATGAATTAATGCGTCGTTCCGAAGAAGCGAAAATGGAAAAAGTGCTAATCGGCATGGCTCACCGTGGACGTCTGAATGTATTAACGCACAACTTAAATAAACCATACGAAATGATGTTTGCAGAATTCGCTGGCGTACCGGCTTCACCGTTCTTGCCAAAAGACGGATCTCTTGAAGTAACTCGCGGTTGGTTCGGCGACGTGAAATACCATATGGGCGCACTTCATAAAGGGAAATCTGGGATGAATCGCTTCCTTGCGTACAACCCGTCTCACTTAGAAGTGGTAAACCCAGTGATTACTGGTCAGACTCGTGCTGCACAAGAAAACACGGATAACCCAGGTATTCCACAACAAGATACAAATAAAGCGTACGCGATTTTAGTACACGGCGATGCTGCTTTCCCAGGACAAGGTATCGTTCCGGAATCATTCAACTACTCTCGCGTTCGCGGTTTCAGAACAGGCGGATCGGTTCACGTCATCGCCAATAACACGATTGGCTTCACGACGGAATATTATGATTCCCGTTCTACACACTATGCATCTGATCCAGCAAAAGGCTTTGAAGTGCCTGTATTCCACGTGAATGCAGATCACCCAGAAGAAGTACTAGCTGTTGCACAATTGGCATTCGAATATCGCCAAGCGTTCGGTAAAGACGTTCTAATCGACTTGATTGGTTACCGTCGTTATGGGCACAATGAAATGGATGAGCCACTAGTGACGAATCCAGTGATGTACCACGAAATCCATAAACACCCAACAGTTCGTGAAATTTACGGACAGCGTCTAGTAGAGCAAAATCTCTTGACAGACGAAGAAGTGAAGGAAATGGATAAGTCGGTTATTGCCACTATGCAAGAAGCGTACGATCACGTAAAAGAACAATCAGCAGACGCACCTGAAGTTTCCAATGAAACTCCAGAAGTAGTACTAGCCGGACTTCCACGTGACCTCGAAACAGGGGTAGCGGAAGAACGACTTCGCCAAATGAACGATGAGCTATTGACGTATCCAGCTGAATTTACGGTCTTCAACAAATTGGATAAAATCTTGAAGCGTCGCCTGGAGCCGTTTAAAGGTAAAGGGAAAATCGACTGGGCACATGCTGAGCAATTGGCATTCGGTTCAATCATTCAAGACGGTAAGCCAATCCGTATGTCTGGACAAGATATCCAACGCGGTACATTTGCACAGCGTCACTTAGTCTTACATGATGAAAAAACAGGTGAAGAACTTGTTCCATTGCATCATATCAGTGGATCTAATGCATCATTCGTGGCGTATAACAGCCCATTGTCTGAAGCAGGAATCGTAGGATATGAATTCGGTTATAACTTGGAAGAAGACAAAACGATGTCGATCTGGGAAGCGCAATACGGAGACTTCTCCAACATGGCACAAGTCATGTTCGACCAGTTCGTATCTTCAAGTTATTCGAAGTGGGGTCAGCAATCCGGCCTAGTGCTATTGTTGCCACACGCATTCGAAGGACAAGGTCCAGAACACTCCAGTTCACGTATTGAGCGTTACCTACAGCTGTGTGGGGAAAACAACTGGACGGTTGCGAATATCTCCAGTGCAGCAAACTACTTCCACGTATTGCGTCGTCAGTCGAAGATTCTCGGCAGCGAAGCAGAACGTCCGTTAGTGATTGCTACACCTAAGTCATTACTTCGTCACCCACTCGTTGGAGCAGACGTTGAAGACTTGACGGAAGGTCACTTCAAGACTGTTCTTGAACAACCTGGCACAGGAACAAAACCTGGAAAAGTGAAAAAGATCTTGTTTGCAAGCGGGAAGATGGCAATTGACCTAGCTGAGAAGATCAAAGACGGCAAAGGATTTGACTACTTGCACGTTGTACGTGTAGAGCAGCTATATCCATTCCCATCCGACAAAATTAAAGAAATCGTTGCACGATACCCGAAAGCGAAAGATTTAGTATGGGTACAAGAAGAGCCGAAGAACATGGGTACATGGTCGTTCGCTTATCCATACCTAGAAAAATTAGCTGACGGTAAGGACATTTCTTATGTAGGACGTATTAAGCGTTCAAGTCCTTCTGAAGGTGACGGTGCTTCTCATAAAAAAGAACAAAATCGTATCATTGAAGAAGCCTTGAAAAAGTGATATAACGAGTACGTAAGCTTTACCATTACATGTAAAACTACTTATACAAAGTAGCTTAGCCGTTAGAAAAACGGTATACCTACGAGGAGGAATTTATTGTGGCAGAGATCAGAGTACCTGAACTAGCAGAATCAATTACAGAAGGTACAATTGCAAAATGGTTAAAACAACCCGGTGAAAACGTAGATAAAGGTGAATTCATCGTTGAATTGGAAACAGATAAAGTGAACGTCGAAGTCATTTCGGAAGAAGCAGGCGTGTTATCCGAACTATTGGCTGCAGAAGGCGACACAGTTGAAGTTGGCCAAGTAATCGCGATTGTAGGTGAAGGTTCAGGTGCACCGGCACAACAAGCTCCACAAGCAACACCAGCACCAGCACAAAAAGAAGAAACTCCAGCTCCAGCAGCGGCTGCAACGGAAGAAACTTCTTCTTCAGACCGCACTATTGCAAGCCCAGCAGCACGCAAGCTTGCTCGTGAAAAAGGTATCAATCTTGCAGACGTATCACCTGTTGATCCAATGGGTCGCGTCCGCGCGCAAGATGTATCTGCTCACAACAACGCTCCAGCACCTAAAGCTCCTGCGGCACCAGCTGCTAAAGCAGAAGCAAAGGATGACGGCCGTATTACGCGTCAGAAAATGACTCGTCGTCGTCAAACGATCGCTAAGCGTTTGCTTGAAGTAAGACAATCCACAGCAATGTTGACGACTTTCAATGAAATCGATATGTCGAAAATGATGGAACTTCGTTCACGCAAAAAAGATCAGTTCTTCGAGCAAAACGATGTACGTCTAGGCTTCATGTCATTCTTCACGAAAGCAGTCGTAGCAGCATTGAAGAAATATCCATATGTTAACTCTGAAATCGATGGCGATGAAATTCTGTTGAAGAACTACTTCGATATCGGTATCGCGGTATCTACTGACGGTGGACTAGTTGTACCAAACGTAGTCGATGCAGACCGTAAGAGCTTTGCTGAAATCGAAGCGTCTATCGGAGAACTTGCGAAAAAAGCCCGCGACAATAAGTTGACAATGGCTGATATGACAGGCGGTTCATTCACAATTACAAACGGTGGAGTATTTGGTTCACTATTGTCTACTCCAATCCTAAACGGTACACAAGTAGGAATCTTGGGTATGCATACAATTCAGAAGCGTCCAGTAGCTATTGGGGACAATATTGAAATTCGCCCAATGATGTATGTTGCACTTTCTTACGATCACCGTGTAATTGATGGTAAAGATTCAGTAGGATTCTTGAAGATGGTTAAAGAGTTGCTTGAAAACCCTGAAGACCTTCTACTAGGTTCTTAATTAACACACACCAAGTGACCCGCTAATCAGCGGGTCGCTTTTATTTAGGGAAGGAGAGATTTTATGTCATATTTACAATGGTTGGATGAACCTACGTTGAAGACGGTGACGTGTACCCATACCGATGCAGCGAAGTATTTGGTAAGTAATATGCTGACAGTGGGGAAGACCTATGAAGTGAAGAATGAAACGGAAGAGTTTATCTTTGTGGTAGACAATTCAGGCAAGGTCGGCGGATATTATAAGACGTATTTTGAGTGATTGGTGAATAAAATAGTAGGGTATTACAAGACGATTCTTCATTGAATCGTCTTTTTTTATGTGGGAGAGTGATAGGGGTGAGCAGGATGGAATCATTGAACAACTGTTTGTTGTGGTTTGAAGATTTTTCGTGGATAACTAGTGTGAACAATGCGGGTTTCGCTCATTCATTCGTCTAAGCTCTCTATTACGGCTTGTATTCGCTCAATCGTCTTAGCTAACCGCTCAATCAGGTTCCGGGGACGCTCATAGCCTGCAGCGTTGCCATCGGTCTTGACCTTATATAACGAAAAGGGAAGTGGAACAGTCTATCACTCGAATAGTGTCCCAATCTCTAACGGTCCCATTTAGGAAGAAGAATCCCTATCGTGTCTCCAACATTTCCACCAACAAAAAACCGTCTCTCTTATGAGGGACGGTTTTGTGACTCTTCATATACAGCGAGTAAACGGGTCTTAAGTTCTTGTTCCATTCTAGCGATCTCGGTCTCAGCAGCTTTGCGTTTTGCGCGTCCATCTGCTTGGATCAGCAAGGTTTCTTCAATCGTCTGAATCAAGTTCTCCTGTGTCGTTTTCAATGTATCAATTTCAATAATACCTTTTTCATTCTCTTTGGCTGTTTCGATACTATTTACTTTCAACATCTCGGAGTTACGAAGCAACAAATCATTCGTTGTCTTCGTGACAAGCTTTTGTGACTCCACAGCCTTTTGCTGACGGTTTAGTGTTAGAGCAATCGCAATCTGGTTCTTCCACAGGGGAATCGCTGTCATGATAGATGCCTGGATTTTCTCAGCTAACGTTTGGTTCGTTTGTTGGATCATACGAATCTGTGGCGCACTCTGAATGGTAATTTGACGGGATAGTTGCAAGTCGTACAAGCGTTTTTCTAAACGGTCCACAAATTGTGCCATATCGTTAACTTCTTGAACCATCATTTGATCATCTGATTGCTGTGCTTTTTTATGCAGTTCTGGAATGATTGTACTATTGATTTCATCAATCTTTAATTCCGCAGCGGCAATATAGACATTCAATGCTTGAAAGTAGGTTTTGTTTTGTTCATACAAATTGTCTAACATGCGAACGTCTTCCATTAAACCACGTTTGGAATGCTCCAGTTGAACGCTTATTTTATCGACTTGTGTGCCAAGTTTTTCGTATTTCGTCATGATTTCTTTGATCGGGCGAGTAGCCTTGTTGAATAAACGGCTAAGACCTGATTTCTTTTTATCTGATAGATCATTTGTATCGATTTCAGATAGTTTGGCCATTAATTCATTCAATACATCACCGACAGGTCCGATATCTTTGCCTTGGACGTGATCGAGCATTTTGTGAGAGAAGTTGGATAGTTCATTTTGTGCATTGGCACCGTAGGAAATGACGGCCTCGTAATTACCGACAGGAATCTGTGAAGCCAATTGACGTGCTTTATCTTGCTCCTCGGGTGTTAATCGGTCAATCAATTTAGCGGGTGCCGCTGTGTCGGACAGCGAATTCTCCATTTCTTTTGGAAGCAGGCTAGCATCCATATCGAATGGATTACCAAGCAAGTCGTCCACCGATTTTTCTTGTAGTACGTTTTTATCTGTCATTAGAATGTTCCCCTTTCGATTGAAGCAACGGTTTGTCTCTTTTGAGTGTAATATCGACGTAATCAATTTCCATTCGAAGCTGTTCTAAATCAGTTGATACGGCGTTACGTAGATCTCGTTCCATTTCGAGACTCAAATCAGATAATGTTTCGCGGGTATGTTGTAATGCGACTTTGATATCTTGGTCTTTTAATGGTTGATTAACGAGTAGGCTGTACTTCGATGTTAATTCTACGACGGAATCAAGATGAGCGTAGAAAAAGCTTTCGACTTGATAAAATTTTCTCGGGTTGGACTGGACAATCTTAATGATTCGTCGAGCCATTGAAGACATATCGTATACTTGTCTGAATGCTTGGATTGAACGGACTTGTCCGTACATATTTCCGAGCTGTTTTAGCTTTCGTTTAGATTCATTCAGTTGTTGTTCAATATGTTTATATTCAGAGCGTGCCATCCCGAATTTTTTTAATGTAGAGCGTAACTGCAGTTCTTTAATCGCTACGTTGCCTCCTGCATACAGTGCGATCCCGATTGCGGAGCCTATGAAAAAGTTCATGCTTGTACCGCCAATTAGGATTACCCATGTTAGGAAGCTAGTCGGAGCCATTAGTGCATGTCGTGTGAAGAAGTTTTTTATATTATTCATGATGTTTTAGGCCGCCTTCCATTCTGACTCTATATAATACTTACGGATTAACGACGAAAAGGTTTCATTTATCGTGCAGACAGTAAGGTTACTGGAGCCTACCTCAATTATAGCCGAAAATGGTCGAAAACTCATATATTACGCAACAAGAATCAATTTACTTTGATTAGCGAGTTGAATTTGCTAGAATGAATATCATTCCTGCATTGCGCAAGGTAAAGGAGTGCTTACTGAATGTATGAAGTGGTATACATGAAGGCGGACTTTGAGCCGTGGTGGATGTTTGAAGAGTGGAGAGACTACTGTGTCTCATCCAAAACATTTACGAATAAAATTGATACAGAAGCATATGTTAAAGAACTGATCGCGAAGATGGAACCGTGTTTTGAACATTATGAAATACGCAAAGGCTGCTTCCATGCATTTTGGTCCACATCTGAAAAATACTATTGCAATGGTTGTGAAGGAGATTTGCAGTTGTATCACGGAATCATCGTGTTGTTAGACGGGGAACCAAACATATCGTGAGAACATTCAGTAAATGCGCTTTTTATTAATTGACAAAGAAGCCCAATATGTTATACTAAACGTAAGTAAATTAATTGAACGACCGTATGCTAAGTGATTCACCTATTACAAAAGGGATCGGCGACGTCGGCAACTTTTGTAATACGTGAATTTTTTTGTATGCTAAGGTTCGTGTATTAAAGTATTTATATTTTTTTGGAGGTAATCGAATGAAACAAGGTACAGTGAAATGGTTTAACTCAGAAAAGGGCTTCGGTTTTATCGAAGTTGACGGAGAAGAAGACATCTTTGTACACTTCTCAGCAATCCAAGGCGACGGATTCAAATCTCTTGACGAAGGTCAACAGGTTGAATTTGAAGTTGTCGAAGGAAACCGTGGTCTACAAGCAGCTAACGTTGTTAAAATCTAAACCACTAGAAAAGGCGCCCATTGCGGCGCCTTTTCGTTTGCAGTAAATTACGGTTGTGTCACCGTTTCTAGACTCGATGTAACGACAAATTCATCTTCGCCTTCCATCGACATCATCGATTCACGTTTAACTTCCCCAAAATCCTTCACGAGATAGATCCTGTTCACAAAGTCTTTTCCTACTTGCTCGATCACGACCGCATCTTCAAATTGCTGATAGGGGGTTTCCACTGAAGCATTCATCTCCACAATCTTCCAGTCATCAAAAGTTGTACCTACTTCAATAGGGCCTTTCAAATAGGTTCGGATCGGCTTCATGGACTCTAGCTCTTCCGTCGGTGGAACTGCAGCGTCCAATTCAATATGTTCTTCCTGCAATACTTGGATTTCATCTCCATTGAGTTTATACACTTTTTGAACGAATGCACCACCGTTGTTTTCATGAATTACGACATAGTCTTGCGCAGGTCTTGCAACGGTGATGTCTAGCTCAGCAAATTCATTGCCGACACCTTTATAATGCGCGCTTGAACCGTCCGGGAGAAAGTAATCAAGTAAGGCTACATTGGTCAGATTCGCATCCTTGTTGTCATGTTGTTCTGACGCATCACCGTTCTTTCCTTCTTGATTTGTCTTAGAAGCGTCAGTCTACCGTCAATGGACGTAGCAGGCTTGTTTGAGCATCCGACGAGCACGAGAAGCAATGCAATCGTTAGAAACCATAGATTGCGTTTCATAATGAAAAACCTCCTTTTACTTTGTGTTATTCCCTTACTGGTGGAAGCTATTCATGTGGAATAAAAAAAGTAGGGGAAACGATACGTAAATTACTCCGATGCGTGTAGCTGGCTACTCAAACATCTTGTCCAATTAATTCACTATCTAACCAGTAAATTATTTTAGTAGGGAAGTCTATTTTTCTTCTAACCACATTTTAAGATTAGAAAAATCAAAACTCGAAATATACGATTTTTTTAAGAATAACCAAACAACTCCATCTATAAACATATTGAATAGTTCTAGTAAAACCTGGTTCCAAATAATCCTTCTTGCTACAATAATCCTCGCATCTCATTTTTTGGTATACTATAGATAGCACACGTACAGTAATTAAGGAGGGGAAGAGCAATGAAGAGTACATTTGTAATTCGTCAGAGAGCCTTTTTAAAGCTCTACATGCTCAATAAGGCGGAAGAAGGGAACTTGTATGGCTTACAAATATTAGATGACCTTTTAGATCATTTCAGAGATCTTGGTTATCGACCGACTAAGTCTGAAGTATACAAGTCTCTACATGATCTACTTAACGATGGTCTTATCGTTAGACATCCGGTCCATAAGCAGGGGACGGAGATGCAGACACTTTATATCTACCGCATAGGTGACCAGGAAAAAGTAAAAGCCTACAAAGATACAATAAAGTTTGAGATTGACCGATCGATCTCTTTACTTAATAGAGCACTGCAAGACAATTATTCGCAAAAGAGAAAGTGAAAAGGCATTGGCGTTGACCGTTGTTTTTACGATTCAATAGTGTACATTACATACATGTATGACTTGTTAACGTCAAACGCAAAAAACTCCCCTAGAAGCAATACTTCCAGGGGAGTTTTTATATCAACTAAACATTAAGCTTTTTGACCTTTCCATTCCAAATACTCGTCATATGTCATCATCTTATCAAAGATTGTTCCATCATCATTGATTTCGATTACACGATTAGCAATTGTTTGGATGAACTGATGGTCATGAGACGTGAAGATCATCGCGCCTTTAAACGCGATCAAACCATTGTTCAATGCTTGGATAGATTCCAAGTCCAAGTGGTTTGTTGGCTCATCAAGAAGAAGAACGTTTGCGCTTGTCAGCATCATTTTTGATAACATACAGCGAACTTTTTCTCCACCTGATAAGACATTCGGCTTTTTCTTCACTTCTTCACCTGAGAACAACATACGTCCAAGGAATCCGCGCAAGAATGTTTCCGTTTCATCTTCAGGAGAGTATTGACGTAGCCAATCAACTAATGTCGGCTCGGATCCTTCGAAATATTTCGAGTTATCCATAGGGAAGTAGGCACGAGTTGTCGTCACACCCCATTTGATAGCTCCTGTATCGGGCTCTGTTTCCTCAGCTAGCATATCGAGCAAAGCAGATTTTGCAAGTGGGTTACCGATCAACACCACTTTATCCTCTTTATTAAGTGTAAAGGTGGCATCTTTGATAAACGTTTTACCATCCACCGTTTTTGTGACATCTTTAATCGTCAACACATCGTTACCGATTTCACGGCCTATTGTAAAGTTCACGAAAGGATAACGGCGTGAAGATGGTTTGATATCATCTAGTTCGATTTTTTCCAATGTCTTTTTACGGGATGTGGCTTGTTTAGATTTCGATGCGTTGGCACTGAAACGTGCGATAAACGCTTGCAATTCTTTTACTTTTTCCTCTTTTTTCTTGTTTGATTCTTGAGATAGTTTCAAAGCCAATTGACTTGACTCATACCAGAAGTCATAGTTACCCGCGTAGATCTGAATTTTACTGAAGTCGAGATCAGCGATGTGTGTACATACTTTATTCAAGAAATGACGGTCGTGGGATACAACTACGACAGTGTTCTCAAAGTTAATCAAGAATTCTTCAAGCCATTGAATAGCTTTTAGATCCAAGTTGTTTGTCGGCTCATCAAGCAGTAATACGTCAGGTTTGCCGAATAAAGCTTGTGCAAGCAATACTTTTACTTTGCTTGATCCGTCAAGCTCTGCCATCGTAACGTGATGCATACTTTCCGGAACACCAAGACCTTGAAGGAGTACAGAAGCTTCAGATTCCGCTTCCCATCCGTTCATCTCAGCGAATTCACCTTCAAGTTCAGCTGCACGCATGCCGTCTTCGTCGGAGAAGTCTTCCTTCATATAAATCGCGTCTTTTTCTTTCATGACTTCATATAGCTCTTTATGACCCATGATGACTAGATCCATCACGACGAACTCTTCATACTCGAAGTGGTTCTGTTTCAGGACAGCCAAACGTTCATCTTTTCCAAGAATAACATTACCTGTTTGAGGTTCAAGTTCACCTGATATAATTTTAAGAAATGTTGATTTACCAGCGCCATTCGCTCCAATTAATCCATAGCAATTGCCTGGATTGAACTGTATATTGACATCTTCGAATAGCTTGCGGTCGCCAAAGCGAAGACTTAAATTACTAACTGCTAACATAAATAATATCCTCCTAATTTCACAATGTTCCTAGTATACATTAAAATTACGTGAAATGGAATGTTTGAACTAGTACTGTTTACAATTTCATTTTACGATATAATGACGATAGGTATTAGTTACGTATCACATGCAAAAGGAGTCTTTGTCTTGCGCTCTAAAACTACCCAAGGTCTATTATTATTAGCGATCTTTATAGTCGCGCTCAACTTACGGCCAGCGATTACGTCAATTGGACCGATGCTAGATATCATCCGTGATGATTTGTTGTTGTCGAACACCGAAGTGAGTCTCCTGACTGTTATTCCGGTTATCTGTATGGGCGTCTTCGCCATGCTGGCGCCCATACTGAATCAGGCAATTGGCTTGAACAAAACGATGTACTTGATGTTGTTGTTACTTGCTGTAGCAACTGCCATGCGTTTTTTTGTCACTTCGTTCAGTGTATTATTACTGACCGCTTTCATTGCAGGTGTGGCGATTGCTGTCATTGGACCGTTATTGTCGGCATTGATCAAGCAATACTTCCCGATGCATGTTGCTGTAGTCGTTGGAATTTATTCATTCGGTATGGGAATGGGGGCAACGCTGAGCACAGGATTGACAGGTGTTTTTTACGAAAAAGCTCATTCCTATGGATTCGCACTTGCAGTTTGGGCTATAATTGCGATTTTTGGCATCATTGCGTGGGCTGTCACCGCGGCGTATCCAATCGAAGTGAAGCAAGTGACAAAGCAACACGTGCAAAAAGGGAAGAATCCTTGGCGCAATAAACAGGCATGGAGCTTCCTAATTTTCTTTGGTTTACAAGCAGCATTATTCTTTTCCGTTTTGGCGTATCTCGTTCCTATTGCGGTGTCGAACGGCATGACGCTTCTACAAGCGGGCGCATTGCTCAGTGGGATGACGATCGTGCAAATTTTTATGAATATCGGTTTTACTCTAATTTTACAGAAGTTGACAAGCAGAACACCGGCACTTATCGGCATTCTGTTGCTTGGTATTTTCTCGATCGGGTTGATGTGGACAGCAGAGCCATTGTGGTTTGCGATCGGCGTTGTCATCATGGGAATTCCGCTTGGTGGATTATTCCCAATCTGTTTGCTACTGCCGATGGACGCGACCGATACGGCAGAAGAAACCAATTCATGGACTGCGATGATGCAAACAGGTGGGTTCATCATCGGTGGAATCTTACCATTACTAATCGCTTTGTTATATGACTACACCGAAAATCATTACGTGACATTGTTCGTATTTCTTGTTTTATTTGTGGCTATGCTAGTGCTAGCGTTGCAAATAGGTCGATCCGCCAAGCAAAGCTCGTGACTGGACGCAACCCGTTGTGAACAGAAACGTCCTCATAACAGGATACACACGGATAATGGAGGAATGAATGCCACATGGACGAACACTTCGACGAACAACAGCCACAACGTAGAAAAAAGAAGCGTAAATTACGCGTGGGCAGAGTTTTTATGACTCTACTATTGCTTTTCACCGTAACGATATCAGCGTATAGTTACTTTCAATATAAACAAGGGAAGGCCATGACGGCAGGGAGTAAGATGAATCCGGGGGAGTTTCAGGGCGATTTATTAAGTCCAGAAGATCCGACGACGGAAAATTATTTATTGCTCGGCGTCGACAATGATGGTTCCGGAAAATATCGTACCGACACGATGATGGTGTTGTCCTGGGATCAAACCGCTGGAACCGCGCATTTAATTTCATTCATGCGTGATATTTACGCACAAATTCCAGGGTACCAGTCGTACAAGCTTAATACGGCGTACTATTTAGGGGGAGTCCAAACTGCGAAAGAAACGATTTCAGGGATGTTTAATATTCCGATCCATCACTACGCAGTCGTCGATTTCGACAATTTCGAATCAATTATGGATATTGCATTTCCAAATGGCCTTGAAATGAATGTACAGAATGAAATGTCCGAGAAAATCGGTGTTACGTTAAAACCAGGCGTACAGCGGTTAAACGGTAAAGAGCTACTCGGGTATGCACGATTTCGCGCAGATGACGAGGGCGACTTTGGTCGAGTCAATCGCCAGCAAGAAGTAATTCAGGCCATGAAAGACGAGCTGTTTAGTGTGTCAACTGTTTTGCAAGCTCCAAAACTAGCCGGTGCACTCGATAACTTCATTGAAACAGATTTAACTTCGAAAGACGAGCTGACTAAAGTGCTGACAGTTATCGCAAAACGAAAACTAGATCTGCAAACATTACGTATTCCAGTAGAGGGCAGTTATTCCTTTACTTCATATAGTCATGCAGGTTCTGTCATTGAAATTAATCTAGATAAAAATAGAGAAGCGATCCGTTCGTTTTTAACTACACCTTGACGGATCGAATAAAAGGGGAGTGAGGCGTTGAGGCAGCCACCAAAAAAGTCTTCTTTACGAGATTTCTGGTCTATTCGTTCGACATCACCCATCGTCGGATTTCTCGGTGGTCAATCTACATTGTTTGTATTGCTTTGTCTATTGTTCATTGGATTAATCATCTTGGTCTTCACTCAAGTTTCATTTATTTTCTATCCGATTCAAGTATTTTTCTCAACTGTCGTTTTACCGGTCGTACTTGCGACGATTTTATACTACTTAATGCGCCCGATCCTTCGCTTTCTGGTGGAACGTTTGCGCATACCACGCGTCTATGGCATTTTAATCATCTTGCTGGCCGCCGCTGGTTTATTGACATTAGTGATTTTCTTAGTGTTACCGTTCCTTCGTTTGCAGACGATCAATTTATTCGAGGAATTTCCAACGTATTTCAAACAGTTGATCTTAGATACGGACCACTTTTTACGGAACTCTATTTTCGGCTCTGTCTATCAAGGGTTTAACTTTAATGTCAATACGTTCCTCGATTCCGGCTTTGAGAGCATCGGGAAGTTCTTCACAGAGACGATAGGCGGTATCGCATCCGGCGTGACATCATTCGTTTCCGCACTTACTGGAATCATCTTGAGTATCGTCACCGTGCCGCTCATTCTATTTTATCTACTGAAGGATGGCGAGAAGTTACCACAGATGATTTTACGCATGTTGCCTCCACGTCTGCGTGACGATGCATCGATCATCTTCCGTGATGCGGATAGACAAATCAGTGCGTATATTCAAGGGCAGATTTTAGTTGCGATTGCGATTGGGATCATGGTATCGATTGGCTTCCTGATCATTAAAATGAAGTATGCGTTGCTGCTTGGGGTACTTGCGATGTTCACGAGTATCGTGCCGTATCTTGGGCCGGTGATTGCGATCACGCCTGCCGCTATTATTGCGATGGTCACGTCGCCATTCATGCTTGTGAAGCTCGCGATTGTGTGGACGATTGTGCAAGTGATCGAAGGCAAATTTATTTCGCCTCAGATCATGGGGAAATCACTGCATATTCATCCGATCACGATTATCTTTGTCTTACTTACGGCAGGCTCGCTGTTCGGCGTTGCTGGAGTGATTCTCGGGATTCCGGCATATGCGCTGCTGAAAGTGGTAGCCACTCATGTGTTTTATTTGTTCACGTTGAGATATAACCGCTTTGAGACGCAAGAAGAAATGTATTATGAAACAGATTCGATTGAAGAGTATTATGAGAACGATAGAGTGTAACCCGCCTTAATGAAGGTGGGTTACTTTTTTTGAAAGGATAATGCGAGATTTCATTGGAATGATCATCTGATAGGGTACTATCCGTTGTTTTTTCGTTTAAATGTTCAGAGATTTAGAGGCTATTGAGCATTAGTGATGTCCGCACGGAAGTTGATGAACGGTCACTTTTGCTATACCGTTTCATACAAAATAGTCCCAGTCTTCGTCAAGTCATAACCACCAATCGCAGCCAGTTTTTCTTTGAACGAGGCTGAGTTTAGTGTTTCCACTATGAGCCCACGCAACTGTTCATTTTCAGGCGTTTTAATCAACACTAAGTCATACTGCTCTTGAATCAATGGAATGAAGTCCACGTTGATTAATTGGGCAGTTTTTTCGATTCCGACTCCTACATCTGCTTGACCAGATGAGATGCGTGCCGCTACGGCCATATGATTTAGTTCCTCGTCGTCATAACCGGTGATAGAACAAGTTGTGATTCCTGCTAGACGAAGCTGCTCATCCAGCAAAACTCGAGCCCCCGAGCCTTTCTCACGGTTTACAAGGCGGACACCTGACTGTCCAAGGTCTGACCAATTCTGTAGATTCTTCGGGTTATCTTTTTGTACATACAGCCCCGCCTTCCTGCCGAGCAAATTAATTACCATATAAGAGCGTCCAGTAAGTAGACGTTTAATATATGGCACATTATATTCATCTGTTTCTCCGTCAAATAAATGAGTACTGACAATGTCGGCTTGTCCTTGATACATCTTGATCAAACTATTCAAGCTGCCAGAGAAGGAGCGCAGTGGTCGAAAGAGTCCGGATTCTTCTATGTGACTGGCCAGGATGTCTAAGCTCAAATCCTGTCCACTGATGATGATTTGCTTGTCAGTTACAGATTCTGGCGCTGTGACTTGTGGAATCATCGAATTTGAAGACACTGGCGTTGATTCACCCCCGCTTTTCAGTCGTTCTTTATACGCTGTTAAATCTACAGCATCCACACGCATTTGACGTCCTACGCGATAGGCTCTAATTTCTCCTTTTTTAATAATGTCATACACTGTTAATTTCGAGACTTTCAATAATTGGGCGATTTCATCGGTGGTATAGGAAATATCATGTTCTAGATTTGTCATGTCTCAACCCTCCAACAATAGTACATCTATCTTCCAACATTTCATCACCAATTGCAAAATTGACAAGTTTTACAATGCATACTATGATAATTTTAAACATAACTAGTTATGTTTAGGTATATCTAGTTATACTTTATAAAGCGGCAGGGGGTAGTATATAATGAGACGATTCTTACTTTCTACATTGTCTATTCTACTGACGATATTTCTGATAGGATGTTCAAATGCGAATGAAACTGAAAAAACAGGCGCTGTAGATCAGGAAAAACCCGATGTTGAACTAGTAGTTTCTGCTGCGGCAAGCTTGACAGATGCCTTGGTAGAGTTAAAAAGGCCTTTTGAAGAAGCGCATAAAGGGATTACCGTAACATACAATTTTGGAAGCTCCGGGAAATTGGCAACGACTATTGAAAATGGTGCCCCGTCTGACGTATTCTTGTCTGCCAGTTCAAACGATATGAACGACATGGAAGATAAAGATTTAATCCTCAATGAGTCAAGAAAAAATTTCGCAAAAAATGCACTCGTATTAATTACACAAAAAGATTCCGATAGTGCGATTTCTTCATTTGAAGACTTGAATACAGCGACCCTGGATCATGTCGCAGTGGGCGAGCCGGGATCGGTTCCGGTTGGTCGCTATACGAAAGAAACATTCGACAGCTTGGATCTATGGGAACCTTTGCAGGACAAATTAGTTCTTGGCTCAGACGTACGGCAAGTGCTGACACATGTGGAAATGGGTAACGCAGATTATGGTGTCGTGTATTCAAGTGATGCATTCGTTTCAAATGATGTGAAAGTATTGGCAGAAGCTGAAGCCGACTGGCATGAGCCGATTGTATACCCTGGTGCTGTCGTTGCTGAATCTAAATATCAGGAAGCCGCGCAGCAATTCCTTGATTATTTGACAGGTGACGTAGGAAAAAAAACGTTGCAGAAGTTCGGATTTAAGTAAATGAAAGGAGGGGAGAGGTGTGCTAGATATGGATTACTCCCCTTTATTATTATCTTTGAAAGTAGCTGCTATCTCCACTTTCGTTGTGTTTGTAGCAGGTGTATTCATTGCGTATGTACTTGCGAAGCGTGATTTTTTTGGAAAAAGCATAGTGGAAGCCTTATTTTTATTGCCGCTCGTGTTACCACCGACCGTTGTCGGCTTTGGTTTACTTATTTTATTCGGCAAAAAGGGCTGGATCGGCAGTTGGTTGCTTGAATGGTTCGATTTTCAGATTGTTTTTACATGGATTGGCGCTGTTATCGCTTCGATTGTCGTGTCATTTCCGTTAATGTATCAAAGTGCAGCGGCCGCATTTGAAAGTCTTGATGAACGATTATCAAATGCTGCGCGTACAATGGGTGCTTCTGAATGGCGAGTATTTTGGTTCATTGTATTTCCACTTGCTTGGCCTGGATTACTGGCAGGATTGGTGCTTTCATTCGCAAGAGGTCTTGGTGAATTTGGTGCTACGTTAATGCTTGCGGGATACATACCGGGTAGAACGGACACGATTCCGATGGCGATTTATTTCGCGGTAGAGTCGGGACAAATGGAAAAAGCGACGTTTTGGGTCGTCATGATCAGTACATTCGGCTTTAGTTTGATTTTATGGGTAAATTGGTGGAGCAAGCGCAATATTAGACGGTTTACTAAATCTTGAGTCGAAGGGGGATTTGACATGCTACATGTAGAAATCACTAAACAACTCGCACATTTTGAGATGAACATTCATTTAGAAATGTGCAATGAAATCATGGTGTTAGTCGGTCCATCCGGCTCAGGTAAAACAACGATTCTGGACAATATTGCAGGGCTCGCACACCCAGACCACGGCTTAATTCTTTCGAATGAATGCACATTTTTTACAACCGGTGAAAAACCGGTGCCCGCTCGTGATCGAAAAGTCGGGTATTTATTCCAAGACTATGCGTTGTTTCCACATATGACAGTGGAGAAGAATATTTGGTTTGGCGTGAGAAACAGCGAACGAAAAGAAAGTCATGAAATGATTCGCCAATTGCTGGAAGTACTAGGGATTAAGCATTTGTTGCAAAAGTATCCCCACCAGATTTCAGGCGGAGAAAAACAACGTGTAGCATTGGCGAGAGCACTTGCCACACAACCTTCCGTGTTATTGCTGGATGAACCGTTATCGGCCCTCGATAAAGAAACACGGAAACAGTGTCAAGATGAACTTTTACGTTTACATGACATGTGGAAAATTCCGTTCATTATTGTGACGCATGATCACGCCGAGGCAGAACGCCTCGGCGATCGTATTATTTACCTTGAACAAGGACAAATAACGGATGAAAAGCGGAAAAGATCTGTAGTGTCAACGTATTAAAACGTAAAAAGCTTCGATTTCATAATCAGAGCTTTTTTATTTTTGTGTAATCAAAATAGAACAGCTATAATTCATAATAACCGACAGCGACAGAAATGGATGCATCAAGTAGATAGGAGCTAAAATCATGGGCAAGCAATTGAATGACCGGAAAGCACAACATATTCAAATCGTGCTGGATGAACATGTGACGGGAAATGCGATCACAACAGGTTTGGAGCAGTATGAATTTCTACATAATGCCTTACCTGAATTAGCATTTGACAAAATTAATATGGAGCAAAACTTTCTACATAAATCATGTAAAACACCTTTTTTAGTCAGTTCGATGACGGGTGGTGCGGATTTTGCGGAAACGATTAACCGGAATCTCGCACTTGCTGCGGAACAAAGAGGCTGGGCACTGGCGTTAGGTTCGACACGCGCTTTAATAGAAAGTAAAGCATTCCGTCCTTCATTTGCATTACGAAAATACGCTCCAACAGCCCCTATTATCGCGAATTTAGGTGCAGTGCAGTTAAATTATGGATTTTCTGCTGATGAATGTCGTCAAATCATCGAATATACGGATGCAGATGCGTTAGTTTTGCATGTAAATGTTTTACAAGAAGTCATCCAACCTGAAGGAAATACAAATTTTAGTAATTTAGTATCTAAAATCGAGAAATTATGCAATGAATTATCAGTTCCGGTCGGTATTAAAGAAGTTGGATGGGGAATTGATGGGCAAACTGCCAAGAAACTTCTAGATATCGGTGTGTCATTCATTGACGTAGCCGGGGCAGGAGGGACATCTTGGAGTCAAGTGGAGAAATACCGTACAACCACAATCAAACAGCAAGCAGCGGCAGCGTTTAGTGAATGGGGAATTCGTACAACAGATTCATTACAACTAGTCGAGCCTTATATGCATGATAAATTACTGATTGCAAGCGGTGGACTTCATACAGGCGTCGATGCTGCAAAATGTATTGCGCTCGGTGCAGATTTTGTCGGTTTTGGTCGCGCGATTTTAGAAGAAGCTACTCAATCTGCTGAGAGTGTTATCCAAACAATGGAAGTTCGCGAATTAGAATTACGTATGGCGATGTTTGCAACAGGTTCTGCAAATATCCAGGCGTTACAACAAACGGATCGATTACAAAAGATGAACTCGTGAATATATTATTTGCGAGTTTTCGTTAAATTAGGAGGAATAGCCAATGTGGAAATTAGTGGGCGGAAAAATGATTCAAACTACAGATGAAACGCGGATTAAATTCCGTACGAATATCAGTAAGGAAATTTTAAAGAAATTAGAAGAATTATCGGAAGAACTTGATACATATAGCAATTATTTATTGGAAAATGGTTTATGGAACGTGTTAGCTACAGGTGTGATTGAATACGATAAGAATCTACGACCGACAGATCGAATCCAATATAAAACGACGTACGATCAAGAGTTATTAGAATCCGTTAAGAAGTTCGCAAAAGATCATAAGCTATTTATTAATGATGTTATTGAGTACAGTGTGGAACATATCGACTTTGATAACATTAAGACTAAAGATCATAAAAATCGCTTAGAAAGCTAGGGCGAGAAGGATACTTGGTGAATAGAATATGTATAGATTGTAGAACGCCCCGAACATAATATAAATTATAGGAAGTAACGTATCAATGGAAAGTATACTTGTGATATTGAGATATGAACGATTTTTAAGACGAATTTTACACTCGACTTATTATAATTATTTAGCATGTTCACATTAAGCTTTACGATGTTTTGATGTTAGTTTTTCATCGACATATATTATTTTATATGGATTTCTTGCACAAAACTTTGCAAGCCGCTTTACAATGTTAACAATGCATTTTACTATCTTAACTCGACATGTCATGTATTCATTGATTGTATGCTCTATGCAACGCCTGGTCTGTTAACTTAATACTTTATATAACTTATGATAAGTTAATCCATCATCATATACTTTGCACGCTGATCATTCTACTATCAAAAATCTAGTGGCCCCTTCTCTTCCAATTAATTTCATGCATTCCAGGATTTCTACTTGATTACTTTACGTGCAGTAGTTGATGGTTGCTAGATAGTATGGTGCGAAGAATATTGAATGCATAGGGATTATTCGGAACCATGTTCAATAAGAACATATAACGCATATAGTTTTCCATAGCTTATAAATACGAGCCTCGCTTAGTATATCACTTTGTGGCGCTTGTATGTTCGTACTTTAGATTTAGTTGATTGCAGACATTTACTTAATTCAATATTTTGCTTGCACATTACGTAATTAACGCCACGGTTTGCACAATCATTGTGACGTAAACTTGCTACTTATCCAATCGATCATTGTGCATCGTTTTTCACGCTCTCGAATTCCCTTCCCTAATTGCTGCTCGTAGGTTTGTATAGCATGCCAAATGATACGGGGCGATGAATAGTATGTTAAGAAGGATTATTTGGAACCAGGTTTCTTAAGAATATAAAATGAGTTAGTTATTGCGATTGCACATATAAAAATGCAAAGCTCGACAAAAAATGAGCTTTGCTTAGTATAACACTATTTTAGCGTCTGTATGTTCGGTTTCAAATAATTAATTACGTATTTTAGTTCACCTGACACGTAGTATGTCATTCCGACTTACGTTATCCAATCTTTCATCTTTTTATAGATGTTTTGCGACGGTAACGCTCCACCTCGTTCAATATTGCTTATATAGGATGTCGAAATATTCAATTCATCGGATACTTGTTTCAGTGTTAAATCACGATTGATGCGGCATTTTTTAAAATCACTACCGATGTTCTTGCAAATTTCTTCTTTAGTTTGCGTTAAGGTAAAATTGTTTGGCGACTGTATTGATTTCTTTCTCTCGATCGGCTCGTAATAGCTAACAATCTCGTCAGGTGGCGCGATGATGATCGTAGCATTCAACCAGACACGTAACCAGCCTTTCTTCGACATGCTGTCTTCATTCCATTGATTGTATTGCCAAAATGTAATTACGCCTTCTTCCTCCAATAAGTCAAGGGCTTTCTCCAGGCGGTCCCGAATACGTGAAGGTGCTTGTGAATCTATTGGGATACCAATTTTCTCGAGTAATGTACTGATTTTATGCGGCTGCAAGTAGCTCGCTTTTCGTGCCTGTGTACGCCAACGCCAGCTTACATAACGGATGAGTTTTTTCTCCCATTTCCGTTGATATGGATTGAATTCAATCGCTTGATTCGGTAATAACTTTACTTGTCTGGCAGCGCCTTGCAAGAAAGGATCAAAAACTTCCCCAATTGTCACATATAGACGTTCGGGTAGTGACTTTTCATTTAATTCGCATGGACTGCCGTCTTCATTCGTAAAAATGAACGCACGTCCTTGCATCTTCTTGTTGACAGGTTTGCCTTGTTCATATACTAAAACCGACTCAAGTTCCATCCATAGTGACTGTATGATGGAAAGCGCTTTCAACACTTGGATACGTTGTTGTTTTTCATAGCCACCACGCCTCCCTGTTCCTCCGAGCTTTGGCTTCAGTCCACGGATTGTCAGTAGATCATCGAAGCGAATTTCTACGCGGTCACCTACTTGCGCCAAATACATATGACATAAAGAATCCAATACGTCCACATCAACTTCCGATAACGATTCGACATCGTTACGCAGTTGATTCATACGACTTGCTGTTCGCTCCTCTTCACGCGGAAGTAGCTGCAAAGAACCTGCTAATCTTGGGCCTTGTGTAGTTGCTCGTGGCCATTGATCGGGTTCGCAGACAAAGTGCTGGTTAGAAATCGCTTCCGTGATGAATTGATAGATGGCATTGCTCATGACGACAAGATTATTTGTTTTTGCTGTTGATTCGATAGGCTGATGTACAGAAATCTGCTCGCTGACTCCGAGTAATTGATTGATTTGCTCCATTGAATTTTTTTCTGATTCAAACACCGCAAGTATTTCGGAAACCATTTTTTCGATGTACACGTTGACGTCAGCGGTGAATGTATTCAGAAAACTATCGTTGGAAACAAAACTTACCCTCATTTCTTCGAGAAATAATACATTCAACGCTTCTCTATCAAGAGCATTTAAAGAATTATAGCCATGCCTTTTAAGCATCTCACTGACGGCATGGTTCATTAAATACGTCCTGTACCACGTGCTGAATACATTCCAAGAATTCTCATCATTTAGACGAGTATGTGCATGTACCATTTTATCGTATTTAGCATGTAATTTATTTATGATTTCCCATTTGAGTGTTGGCTTATTCATAAGCAACGGTGTCAGATGACCTTCATAGGTGCTAAAAAATTTAGCGATCATGAACTCTGTCGCTTTCGAGAGCACTTCGCGTCTTGCATCCACACGAATCTTGAAAAACAAATCAATATTGTCCTCGTAGTCTTGCTGACGGACAATGTATGTCTCGTTTTTCCCCCTCGGAAAAATACGGTTGGCATCCACTTTTTTTCGTACGTTTTCAGATGGGAAATTAATTAAGTAGTTATAGTCAAAGAAGTTGGGCTGGCGATCATGTATAATAATCACTTGGAATGGGTCAATTTTATTTGCAATGGCTTGATGATGGGTCAGTTCATAGTTCATGTCATTCAACAGTAAATCGTGATTAATCAAACAGAGTCCCCTCCGATAAACCGTAAGTTCAGAATAGTATAACATGGATTTCCAAGATTCACTATTTACTTTTGGTTCAGTAGAAGGGATAGGTATTAAAGATTAGAACGCAAAAACAGCTTACAAAGTCCGGTGATCGAACTTTTTAAGCTGTTTTATGAATGCCTACTAATTAAGATACTAATGCGCCTTGCAATTTAAGTTCTTCGATGAATAAAGGAAGTACTTCGAACAAGTCGCCGACGATGCCGTAATCTGCCATTTTAAAGATATTTGCTTCTTCATCACTGTTGATTGCGACAATTACTTTGGAGTTCGACATGCCTGCCATATGCTGGATCGCTCCTGAAATACCTACCGCGATATAGAGATCGGGCGTTACTACTTTTCCGGTTTGACCGATTTGTAGCGAGTAATCGCAATAATCGGCATCACAGGCTCCCCTAGAAGCCCCTACAGCGCCGCCTAACAAGTCTGCCAGCTCATACAATGCATTGAACCCTTCAGCGCTCTTAACACCCCGTCCGCCAGCGATAACGATTTTCGCTTCCGATAAATCTACGCCTTCCGTTTTCTTGCGGATCACTTCTTTGACGATCGTACGCAAGTCTTTGACATCCACTTCTTTTGCTGTGATGTCGCCTGTCCGGCTAGCGTCAGGCTCCAATGCGGAAATATTATTCGGACGGATCGTGGCGAATAGCAGTCCTTCGCCTTTCATTACTTTCTTTTCAAACGCTTTACCGGAGTAAATTGGTCTAGTGAAAATGACTTGATCATCTTCTTTTTCGATAGCCACCGCATCCGAGATCAATCCAAGTTCCAAGCGACTTGCGATTTTTGGCGTCACGTCTTTACCGACTGACGTATGGCCCATGATCATGCCGGATGGCTTTTCGTCTTGCATCACTTCCATGATCACCTGTCCGTAGCCTTCCGATGTATAATTGCTCAAGTTTGCATGAGAGACGGTAATGACACGGTTAGCACCATAGTGAATCATTTCTTCAGCCGGTTGCTGCAAGTCCCCATCACCTAGTACCAATGCCAGAATTTCTGCGTTAGCATTTAGTTGTTTTGCCGCTGCAATCGTTTCATAACTTACTTTACGAAGAACCCCTTGCTGCAATTCCCCGATTACTAGTATTTTTTCACTCATAATAAAACTCCTTTCGTCTTGTAGATTGCTTAGATTACTTTCGCTTCATTGGACAATAAGCCGACTAGTTCTTTGACTTGCTCTCCTGTTTCACCTACCAAAATGCGTCCTGCTTGCTTTTTAGGTGGTAAGAAAATAGAAATCGTTGCCGTTTTTGCTTCCACATCGTCTTCATCGAGATCTAGATCATCTAGTTCAAGTTGCTCCAGCGGCTTTTTCTTCGCCTTCATGATACCTGGAAGTGACGTGTATCTCGGCTCATTCAGTCCTTGCTGGCACGTTACGAGCACCGGCAAGGAGACTTCAATTTTCTCGAGATCCCCTTCGACGTCTTTATCAATTTTCGCTGTGCCGTCTTCCATATCCAGCTTGACGATCGTCGTAATGAATGGCATATTTAGACGCTCTGCAAGACGAGGTCCTACTTGTCCGCTTGCTTCGTCAATTGCCACATTCCCTGCGAGAATCAAATCCACTTCTTTTCCTTCAAAAAATGCTTCAAGAATTTTCGCGGTCGTGAATTGATCTCCTTCATTCAGGTCGTCACTCGTATTGATGAGTACCGCGTCATCTGCACCCATCGCAAGTGCAATACGCAATTGCTTCTCCGAGTCCTCATCACCAATCGTCACAACCGTTACCGTTCCGCCGTGCTTGTCGCGTTGCTGGATTGCTTCTTCGACTGCGTATTCGTCGTATGGATTAATAATGAACTCCGCACCGCTTTCGTCAATACGACCGCCTGACACGGAAATCGCTTCCTCCGTGTCAAATGTTTTTTTCAATAAGACATAAATATTCATATAAAAGACTCCTCTCTATACTTTGCATCACAATTCATTTGATTTCTTCAGTTTGTAACGCTTTCGGCACAACGTTCGTATCGATTAAATCGTCTTCACTCGTGTGGATTCCAGGAATCGCTCGAGGAATCAACGGTAAAAATAGCAATGCGATGACGATGAAGCCCATTATTACCCACGATGTATTCACTATTGCTCCTACATTATTACCGCTTGCAGAGAAGATCGAGAAAGCAACGAGAGCTAATGATGCGCCCATTCTCTGTGCAAGGTTTTCAATTACTGTATTCGTAAAAGTCACAACATTCATTCGTTCCGTTGAAGCTTTGGATACAACGAGACCTTTCACTACGGGTGTTTGGAAACCTACACCGATACCGACCAGACTCATAGCAATGAACAAATACGTAAATGATGTGGTAAGTGTCACGAAATTTAACATGATGATTCCTGAAGAAAAGATGAGAATTCCCGATCCTATAATCAATCGTGCTGACAGCTTTTTCATAATTCTTCCGCTTACATAGGCTGCGACGGAGGTGCCAAGGAATACGGCCATCTGCAGGAAACCTACCGTTGTAGCGGCTTTTCCTTGTACGCTTTGTACGAAGAATGTTAATAAGTACATCACACCCGAGTAACCAAGGAAGATGAACACCGCAATCGTCGTCGGTACCCAGAAGTTTCGATTCGCAACGTACTCTAAATCAAGCAACGGTGCTTTTTGTTTTTTCTCTACAAAGATCAAGATGATCAGCGCAGTAACGAAGACTAGCAATGATGGAATCCACATTCCAGATTCAATTCCGAAGCTGTTAATGAAGGTTGGAATCGTCAGCAAACCGAGCAATAAAGCGATGACAAAAATCAATCCGAGAACATCCAGCTTCTTACGTGCTTGTACTTTGACATGTGGAACAAAAGCAAAGAGTGTAATGCCTAAACCACCTAGAACAGCAGTGAATATAAAGCTCGCTTGCCAGTTCGCCGTGTCGACGATCATACCGCTAATAACCGGACCGAAGACTGCACCAATTGTGATGAACGCCGCAAACGTTCCAATCGCTTTCGCGCGTTGCGTCCCGACCATGAATTTACCCGCATAGGCAATTCCCGATGGTGCAATCGCCGCGCCCGAAATACCTTTAAAAAATAAACCGAGAACGAGCACCCAGAAAGAAAACGAGAAGGCTACGAGCAATGATCCGATAACCATGAACATACCGCCAATTAGGATGACGATCTTCAATCCGAACGAATCTCCAATCCATCCAAGTAATGGCTGGAATCCTGTCAAACCAACAGCCAGACCCAGTTGCATCCACACTGCGTATCCCGGCGTCAGATTAAATTCCGCCAGCATATGCGGGTATGCGGGAAGATGGGTTGCTAAACTTAACATAATAAAGAATGCTCCGAAACTTATGAATAAAAAACCCCTATTAATCGATTGATCTTTCAATGCCGCTTCATTCATGTAGTGGCCTCCCTTTATCGATAGTGTCATAGTTTTTACAAGCTTTATTCATTATGTCAAATCTAGTTGTGGTTTAATGTGAAGATCTGCAGAAGGAGGTTTCGATATGCTTGGCGCAAAACCGAAGCTCTCCTGCCACAGATCAGACGTTATGGACTGTTTACCGGATATTGATGACACAAGCTTTTTCTACTGTATAATCCAGAATCGAGTCTGTACCGTAACCGCTCTCTTTAACGCCGCTAAACGGAAGATCTGCACCTACTCTAGCGTACGTATTGACCCAGACATTACCTGCTTGAAGCTTATCAATCATACGATGTGCAAGACTGAGATTTTGTGTCCATACGCCCGCCGCCAGACCGAAGTTCGTGTCATTCGCGATTTGAACGGCTTCATCTTCCGTATCGAACGGAATAGCGACCGCCACAGGACCGAAAATTTCTTCACGAGCTAGCTTTGAACTGTTATCAGCTACTTTAACGAGCGTAGGCTGCACCCAGTACCCGTCCGCAAATTCTGGTTGCCCCGGTAGAACAGCTTCTCCACCGTATTTTCCTCCGAAGACAACTTCATACTCCTCTTTGGATGCCTCATCGATAAAACCGCATACCGACTGAAATTGCGCTTCATTCGCGATAGGCCCCATAGTGTTGCTAGTATCCAGAGTATCACCGTGTTTGACAAATTCATTGTCCGTCATCAACTCTTTTAAACGCCCAATCACTTCGTCGTAAATGGAGCGCTGGATTAACATACGTGAACCTGCCACACAAATCTGGCCGGAGTTCGGTGTGAAGATGCCGTTGATCAATCCGTGTACCGCTTGATCAATATCCGCATCTTCAAAGACGATATTCGGAGATTTTCCACCTAGTTCAAAGATCAACGACTTTGGTGAATGCGCAGTCGCTTTTGTGATACGCTCTGCTGTCGCTTTGGATCCTGTCAAACTCACTTTATTTACTTCTTTATGAGAGACGAGGTAATCCCCGATTTCACGACCCGCACCCGAAATGACATTCAGTACGCCAGGCGGTAAGATTTGTGAAATCAACTCGCCATATCGCAATGAACCGACCGCTGCACTCTCAGACGGTTTAATGATGACCGTATTCCCTGCCGCTAGCGCATAGGCAGCCTTAATTGTGAAAGTGAACAAAGGTGCGTTCCAAGGTAAGATTCCGACTACTACTCCGTATGGCTTACGTGAAGTGAAACCAAAATCCCCTGTGCCCATCTGCACCGTACGACCTTGTGCACCGACGAGAGATGCCGCTCCTGCTGCGTCATACCAGACCTGCTTTAATACTTCCGCCAAATACTGATACTCATCTAGTACCCAGCCGTTATTACGCGTTTCAAGTTCAAGCAACTCCGCAGCATACTCGGGAATCATATCCCCGATCTTGCGCATATAGTCGCCGCGTGTACGGGCTGGTAGATTCGCCCAGTCATCGAATGCTGCGCGTGCTGCCTGAATGATCCGTTCCGCGTCTTCTTTTTTACTGGAAGGAATAGTCGCCCATACTTCTGCTGTAGATGGATCGATACTATTTGATACAGCCCCGTCTTGCGCCTGTACGATCTTGCCGTTGATGATATTGCCGTAAGTCGTCAATTTGGATTTCTCGGATACGTTCGTCATATGTTTTCCTCCTTCAAATTACCAGCCTAGTGAAGCGACTACTTTTTCTTGATAGAAAGGGGTGGAACCTAAATACTGATCATAATAGCGAGCGCGTTTTACAAATAGATGACAATCGATTTCTTCCGTGATTCCGATGCCGCCGTGGATTTGGATATTATGTGCCGAGACTTCGATGAATTTCTCCGTCGCATATGTACGGGCGCTGTAAATGGCCGCTTGTCGATCGAACTCCTCCGTATCTACTACCCAGTTGGCATAATGGCTCAGTGAACGGGCAATCTCCAAATGTACTTTCATGTTGACGATACTGTGTTTGATCGCCTGGAAACGTCCGATCGCTTGGCCGAACTGCTCCCGAATCTTCGCATATTCCGTCGCCATATGGACAACACTTTCCATTGCGCCGACAATGTATGAACTAAGTGCGGCATTGAAGTACAACAGACCTTCTTGAAGTTGCGTCCATCCCTTGTCTACTTCACCTATAATTTGATCATCTTTGATGACTAGATGATTGAATTCAATCTTCGCTACATGTTTTGATTCGTCAAAGGAAGATTGTTTCTCGATGTTCATCCCTTCTGTCTTGTCAATCAACACAAGAGACAATCCGTCTTCTTGATCCTCTTGATTGGTGCGTACCAATAGGAGGAATGCATCTGCAAGTTCCGCTTCCGGTACAAGCGTCTTCGTGCCGTTTAGCACATACTGTCCGTCCTGTTGTACTAATGCACATTGGATACCTGCTGGGGAGAAGTCGTTGAAAGGCTCCAATGCTGCGAATGAAACCAGTTTTTCTCCTGAGGCAATCGCTGGCAGATATTGTTGCTTCTGCTCCTCTGTTGCGTATTTCTTGAGTGTCGGTACTACCAACGCGGAAGTTTCCATGAACAAGCCAGGTACTAGTGAACGTCCCATCTCTTCGAATGTCGGAACGAGATCGAGTGCATCCAAGTCCATGCCGTCGTATTCTTCAGGAATGTTGATGCCGCTGCATCCAAGTTCAGCTAATATCGTGTACACTTTCTTCAGGTTTTCCGGATTATTGTCAATCATTTCTCGAGCTAGTTGTGTACCGCCGAATGTATCCAACATTTTGCGGATATGTCCACGGAACATTTCTTGCTCTTCTGTTAATGAAAAGTCCATATTTCATCCCTCCAAATCTATTAACGTCCCATGTCTTTCGGCAATCCTAGTACGCGCTCACCAATCGTATTGCGCTGTACTTCACTCGTACCGCCACCAATTGTCTGTCCGAATGAGGCGAGGAATACATGTTGCCACTTCGGATCCGCTACGGCATCTTTATCAAATAGCACGCCTTGATGTCCTTGAATCTCCACGGCAAATGCAGAGAGTGCCTGGTTCAATTCGGTTACTACCAATTTATCGATGGATGTTTCCGCTCCTGGTTGACCGTTTTTGATTGTAGTGGTCAAGTTTTTATAGTAATTCAATAGCGATCCACGCACGCGGGCATAGAAATTCGCCAATTTTTGTCTGACTACAGGATTTTCAATCAATGGTTTACCATTTACTTTATATTGCTGTGCCAGTTCCACTGTATCGTTGAATTGCTTTTCAAGAGTGAAGAGTTCCGCACCGATCCCCGTACGCTCATGGAGCATCAAAGCAATCAATACATGCCAGCCTGCGTCTACTTGTCCGACGATATCTGCATCGGTCGCGACAGCGTCTGTCATATACACTTCGTTAAAGTCCTTATGTCCATCCATCTGGACGATCGGAAGCGTTTCGACTCCTGGTTGATGCATATCCATCATGAATACCGTAATTCCACGGTGCTTCTTTTCCGGGTGCGTACTCGTTCTCGTCAACAAGAAGCATTTATCCGCCACGTGGCCAAAACTTGTCCAGACTTTCTGTCCATTGATGAGCCAGCGATCGCCGTCTTTTACCGCACGTGTTTTAAGGCCCGTTAAATCCGACCCTGCGCCTGGTTCTGAATAACCTTGGCACCATATTTCTTCGCCTGTTAAGATTTTTTTCAAATATTTCTCTCTTTGTTCATCCGTTCCGATATCGATCAATGTAGGACCTACCATATGGATCCCGATATAGTTGATGAGTGGCGGCGCTTTAACACGTACCATTTCTTGGTGGTAGATAATTTCTTCCATCAAGCTGGCGTTGCGACCGCCATATTCTTTCGGCCAGGCGATGGCTGCCCATCCGGCTTCATACAATTTATTTTGCCATGCACGTAACACACGGGAGTATTCATCCAGGTCTTCCGGCAAGTCGCGCTTGCCTTCTAGCCAGCCTTCAGGAAGATTGGCTTCAAGCCATGTTCGAAGTTCAGTTCTAAATTTTTCTTCTTTTTTCGTGAAAGAGAAATCCATACTTGCTCATCCTTTCTATCTTGTCTATCGATCAGTTCGTAGCTGGAATCCACTGGGGCAATGCACGATCTTCCGTAATATCCACCCATGTCATTTGGATCGGCATACCGATTTCCAAATCTTTTTCTTCGCAATTCAAGATGTTGCCCATGATTTTCACTTCCGGCACTTTGTCAAGCTGTGCGAGTGCGATAATCGTCGGTAACTCATCCTGGAAACCTGGTAAGAATGGACGGTAGGAAACCACGTACGAATAGACTGTGGCTTTAATATAATCGCCGAACTGTTCCCAGCTGACGTTTTCACTTCCGCATTTTGCGCACGTAGGGCCCGGCGGTTGTGAGTACGCAGTACAGTCATCACATTTTTGCAGAGCTAGTTGGTGTTGGTCCGCTGCATCCCAGTACGGAGCATTATCTAGATCCTTTAATGGAATGGGTTTTTGGTAAGCAGTCTTTGCTTGTGTCATAGTGATTCCTCCTAGTTTCGTAAGATCATGGCGCCTGCGATATCCGGTCCAGCCCAGCCTGTACAAATACCGATCTTGCAATCTTCTACTTGGCGGTCGGTTCCTTCGTAGTCATGACGTAGCTGTCTGACAATTTCAATGGCATTGTTCATTCCGTGTGTGTAACCTTCGGATAGCATGCCGCCCGCTGTATTGGTTGGCAGTTTACCGCCGATCTTCAAGTTACCTTCTGCAACGAAATCTCCCACTTCTCCACGTTTCGCAAATCCGTATGCTTCAAGCTGACGCATAACAACCCAGCTAAAACAGTCATAGATGGAGGCAACATCGATATCGTCAGGTGTCACACCCGCGTTTTCATAAAGCTCCTCCGCTACGTAATCAGAAGCAACTTGGTCGATATCGTTCCAGTAATGCGCGTGCGGATGACATTGTCTTGCCGCCATCCCCATGATATAGACCGGTTTCGACGCACAGTCTTTCGCTTTTTCAGCAGACGTTACGATGATCGCATTTCCTTCATCGAGTTCCAGGCACGAATCATGAATATTGAATGGAGAACTGATATCCGGTGTAGCGAGATAGTTTTCCATCGTTAACGGTTTACCATGCAGGAATGCTTTTGGATTTCGTTGCGCATGTTCATAGAAGCTCAAGCACACATGTCCGAGATGTTCTTTCGTAATGCCCGTCTCATGCATATGACGTGTCGCATACATGCCGAACCATTGCGATGGGCTTGCCGATCCGTACGGAATCACGAAGCTTCCGCCTGCGAGCGCTCCTTGTAGCATATCGGGATCATATCCACGACCTACACGAGTTCCCGAGCTACCATTCATGGAACGATAGATCAATACTGTGTTCAGCTGGCCTGCTTCAATGAGCGCCACTGCATCCGCAATGAGCATTTCCGTACTCGCTCCGCCACCCTGAATATCCTTGACGTATTTTGGTCGTACACCAAGATAAGTTGCCAGTTGATGAGAAGTACAGGAGTCCCCTTCGTTATAGTTCATGAATCCGTCAATATCCGTCGGTTTCAAGCCTGCATCTTTGATTGCTGCTCTTGCAGCGTCGAGTGCCAAATGCAGAGGCGTTATTCCCGATTTTCTTGAGCGTTCGCTCTCTCCTACGCCTACAATGGCATAGCGGTCCTTAATAGTTCCCATAGATATATTCCCCCTATTTCACGTCTGTTTATGTCAGTTGTAAGATCGCGCTGCCTGATCCAACCACTTCGCCCGACACTTTCTCGGCCGTCAAATCTAGTGCGATCCATCGCTTGCCCTCTTCTTCATATGTTCGTTTGACTATACCCGTGCAGCGTATTTCATCGCCCGGTACCGTCACTTTGCCGAAACGCATCTTAAAATTTGCGACGCGTGCTTTCTTGCCAGCAATTTTCATCACATACTCCCCAAGGAAACCCATTACGAGCATACCGTGCGCTATAACACCATCCATTCCGATTTTCTTCGCAAACCCATCGTCCAGATGCAACGGATTAAAATCCCCGGAAGCACCTGCATATTGTGCTAGCTGCACTTTCGTAATTGGTGGCTTCACCATCGGTTCAAGTTTCTGATCCACGGTCCATTCTTCCAACACCCAATCTTTGATCATATGAAGTCCCTCCCATTAGTTTCTCGCTGCGCGATAGACGATATTCATTCGACTAATACAGACCAGTTCGCCTGCTTCGTCTTTCATTTCTGTATCGAGCTTCAGGAACTGCATCTTGCCGCTCTTTCCTTCTTTGTCATACAGATCGCTTACTTTGATCTGGCAACGTAGTTGATCTCCTATGCGGATCGGTTTGTAGTAGAGGAATTCTTGCTCACCATGCAACATCCGCCGGTAGTCAAGTTGTAAGGGCATTTCGACTTTGCCGTCGTTCATCGCAATCGGGAATGTCGGCGGGACAATTAGCCCCTCGTATGCCGACTCCTTCGCATACCTGTCATCTGTATAGAGTGGATTGTCGTCTCCGATGGCAGTGGCGAATTGGCCAACATGCCGACTTTCTACTTCAAACACGTATTCATCGCTCGTTAAGCCTACAACGCTTTTATCCAAGTCCATTTTCCATCCTCCTCTCATTTCGTGATGATCAATGCATCTGCCGCAACAATTCCGTCTTCGTAAACGATAAACGGGTTAATGTCTATTTCCTGAATGATATCCGAGTAGTCTTCAATTAATCTGGAAACTTTCAGTAACACGTCGATGATTGCTTCTTGATCGACGGGCTTTTTATTGCGTACGCCTTGTAGGATTTGATAGCCCTTCAAGCTTTCCATCATATCGATAGTATCTTGTCTTGTAATCGGTGCGACACGGAATGATACATCTTTGAAGACTTCTACAAAGACACCGCCGAGACCAAACATAATGACAGGACCGAATGTCGGATCACTCGTTACACCAACGATGACTTCCACGCCTTGCGGCAACATTTCCTGGATGGATATGCCGTGAAGGTCCGCTGTCGGGCAATGTTCTTTTGCACTGCCGTAGATTTCCTTGAAAGCATGGCGTACTTCCTGCCCGTTCTGGACATTCAGCCGAATACCGTTGACTTCCGTCTTATGCAGAATATCAGGCGAATCGATTTTCATGACAACCGGATACCCCATGTTATTCGCAGCTTGTACTGCAGCATCCTCCGTCTCCGCAGTGATTCGCTTCGCTGTGCGAATACCGTATGCGGAGAGGATTTCGCTCGACTGTGATTCGCTCAACGTTTGATTGGCGGGTAACAGGTGCCGGATGTTCGATACGTCCAGTTCTGCTCTTGCAGGCTCATCGCTGATTTTATGCGCCTTTCTATACGCCTCTGCATAATCCACTAATTTTGCCAACGAGCGGATAGGATTCATGTCACCGAGAATGAAAGGAATGCCATTGTCCTCGAGATACTGGACACCTTTTGGAATCGACATGCCTTTTAGCGGAAAGTTCGATATCATCACGAACTTATCTGAGTTCTTGCAGATCTCGACGAATTCCTGAAGGAGCGGTGTGTTTTCATCCCAGTGAATAGGGAACTCAGGAAATAAGATGATGTCCGTATCGGGATCATTGACGAGTACTTTTAATGGTGCGAGATACAATTCCGGATTGGTGATTGATGCGGCTGCCGTTAAATCAACCGGGTTGGAAGCGCTTGCAAAACTGGGAATGTTTTTCTCAATTTCTTTTCGCACTTTATCGCTTAGCGCATGGATGTTTAATCCGTACGACTCACAACGATCTGCTTCGTTGATTCCTCTGCCACCTGAACTCGTAACGATCACGGTATTTTTGCCTGTCGGGAGTTTATTGGCCAAGAATAATTTGGAGAATGAAAGAATATCATCGTAATCGTCTGCACGCACAATGCCGGCTTGCTTGAAAAATCCGTCATACACTTTATCAGCACCCGCCAATGAGCCGGTATGTGATGCCGCTGCACGACTGCCCGCGCTGCTTCGTCCGGACTTCATGATGACGATCGGTTTATTGATTTGAAGTGCGAATTTCGCTAGTTTCCGTAACTTCGCTGCGTTTTTCTCGCCTTCCAAATAGCCGCTTGCTACTTTTGTTTTTGGGTCCTGCAACATATATTCAATGACGTCAGAGAAACTTACATCGACTTCATTGCCGACACTGACGAAGTAATTAAACGTCAATCCATGTTGAGCTGCCGCAATATACGTCAACACGCCAAACGCGCCACTTTGCGTAACAAATCCCACTTCACGTTTCTTGCCAAGCGGCACATTCGTGAGTCCAGGAGAGAATGTCCCCATCAAGCCATTTGTTGTATTGAGAAGACCTACACAGTTTGGTCCGATCAATCGCATATCGTATTGATCAGCGATTTCTTTCAGGCGGTTTTGTGCAATCATTCCTTCTTCGCCGATCTCCGAGTAGCCGGATGCAAAGACAATCGCCGCCTTGACACCGCTTTCACCACAATCGATCAAACATTTCTCTACTTGATGAATGCCGACACAGAGAATAGCCAAATCGACTGGTTCCGGCGTATCGGCTACGCTTGCGTAACAAGGTAATTCCCCAATCTCTTTCGATGTAGGATGGATGGGGTAGATCTCGCCTTCAAAACCTGCGTCTAATAGCGCTTTCAATTGCAAGTAACCTATTTTATTCGTGTTTTCCGAAGCGCCTAGTACGGCTACTCTTTTCGGGTTGAATAAGGGATCGAGCTCAATAGTCGATGGTAATACTTCATTCATCATTTTCATCATCTCTTCACCTCTACGCTTTCTTATCATCTATTTCTACTTACTTGCTTGAGTAGAATCATAGCAAATGGGGCTTTCCTTTAACTTTTCTTTTTTGCGTTAAATAATTAATGTTATTAGGAATGGAATGAGTAAACGAACAGACGCTCATCGCTTGATGTGTAAGCGCTTTTTATATGTATCATTTTCTGACTAGTCGAGATAGACCCGACTTTTGTGCAAGATGGCCTCGACTTTAAAGAGAGATGAGCGCTTTTTCTGTGGAAGTCCGGGGTGATGGTGCATCGTTTGTGAAAGGTTTTTTGGGATCTGTAACGCAAAAAAGCGTCCCATGAAGTTATGTAACTTCATGGGACGCTTTCTAATTCGTTATTGACTATCCTTCTTCACTGTCACTACTTGCACGATCTGTCCGTCTTTCGCTTCGTCCACTACAGAACTTCCTGTGGACTGGCGATTAGTATTTTTTATCGACATCGGCTCAACCTCTATCTTTAGACCTTTAGATGTGTGAATCACGAACTCTTCATCGTCTTTCACAAGCTTCATATCTACCACTCGATATGGATTGGATTTGAGTTCTTTAATGATTGTGACACCTCGTAGTGCTCTAGAGCTTGTCTCGAATTCTGAAATGTTCATCCTTTTGACAGTTCCACGCTGTGTCGCTACAAATACATTACGTGCTTGCTCTGTAATCACTTCAAATGCCACCAACTCGTCCCCGGCTTTGAGATTAATTCCCTTGACGCCGCCTGTACGTATACCGGTAATCGCGAGCTCTGACAAGGCAAATCGAAGTGAATAGGCTTGTTTACTTACCAATAATACGTCTTCTTTACCCGTTATAACCCGTGCCCCCACCAATCGATCGTCTTTTTTGACGTTCATTGCTTTGAATGTACGGTTAAAACGTTGCACTTGGAAGTCGGTCAGTTTCGAAATTTTCACATTCCCATTAGATGAAGCAGTCAAAATACAGCTATTTTCATCAAATTTTTCAAGGGCGATTACGTCTACCAGCTCTTCACCTGGTTCTAGTCCGCAAATACTGGATAGATGCTGCCCTAAATCACGCCAGCGGATCTCTGGCAGCTCGTGGACCGGTTGGTAGATGTAATTACCGAATGATGTGAACAACAGCAAGTGATGCTGTGTATTCAGTGCAGATTCGATTAGATTATAATCGTGTTCCCTCATTTCTTGACCTTTGCCACCCGAAGCGGAATACGAACGCATGCTGGTGCGTTTGACATAGCCGCCTTTTGTGACGGATACCATGACTTCTTCGCTAGGAATCAGGATATCGAGATCCACTTTCAGTTCCTCAATTTTTTCTTCAATTACGGAACGGCGTGGTTCGGAAAATTGCTTGCGGATGGCTTTGATTTCTTTCACCAAAACAGATTTCAATTTAGCTTCGCTTGCAAGAACCGCTTCTAACTCTTCGATCAAGTCACGTAGTTCTTGTTCCTCACGTTTTAATTCTGTTATATCTGTATTCGTCAATCGGTATAGTTGCAATGAAACGATGGCTTCTGCTTGAACTTCAGTGAATTCATAGGCATTGACCAAGTTCAATTTCGCATCTTTCTTATCTTTTGACGCGCGAATGGTCTTAATGACTTCATCGAGGATCGATAAAGCTTTTATTAAGCCGTCTACGATATGTAATCGTTCCTTCGCTTTACGGATATCGAAGGTAGAACGTCGTGTAATGACCTCTTTTTGATGATCAATATACGCGTCCAGAAGCATCGGAAGAGACATTAACATCGGACGTCTGCCCGCAATCGCAATCATATTGAAGTTGTACGTGATCTGTAAATCTGTATGCTTCAATAAAAACTGCATGATGGCTGTGCCGTCGATTTCTTTCTTTAACTCCACGACGATGCGCATTCCTGTACGGTCGGATTCATCACGAATTTCCGCAATACCGTCTAAACGACGGTCATGGCGCAGTTCATCCATCTTCTTCACTAAATTGGCTTTATTGACGTCATAGGGGATTTCCGTAATGACAATTTGAGATTTACCTGCTTTTAACTGCTCAATTTCCCACAACGCGCGGATAATGAAACGCCCTTTACCTGTCTTATAGGCAGTACGGATACCGTCTGTTCCTTGAATAATCGCACCTGTCGGGAAATCGGGCCCAGGAATGACTGTCATTAGCTCATCCACGCTGACATTCGGCTTTTTCAAGCGCATCAACACGGCATCAATCACTTCATGCAGTGCGTGAGGCGGAATATCGGTCGCATACCCTGCAGAGATACCCGTAGAACCATTCACTAGCAAATTCGGGAAACGTCCAGGTAAAACGGTTGGTTCAAGTTCTGTATCGTCAAAGTTGAATGCAAAATCGACTGTTTCTTTGCGGATATCGCGCAACATCTCACTCGCGATAGCAGACAGTCGTGCTTCGGTGTAACGCATTGCGGCCGCGGAGTCTCCATCGACCGAACCATTATTTCCTTGCATATCTATCATTTCATGACGCAGTTTCCATGATTGGCTCATCCGGACCATCGCATCGTAGACGGACGTATCACCGTGCGGGTGATAGTTACCGATTACGTTACCGACAGTTTTTGCGGATTTACGGAACGCTTTTTCATGTGTATTGCCTTCATGGAACATCGCATACAAAATACGACGTTGTACAGGTTTTAATCCGTCCCGTGCATCTGGAATTGCACGGTCTTGGATAATATATTTACTATAACGCCCAAAACGGTCACCAATTACTTCTTCCAAGGGCAGATCTTGAAACGTTTCTGACTGTGTCATTCCGTATCCCCCTCAACATGTATATATGCATTATCTAAAATATTATGTTCTTCAATCAAGCCGAAATCGACATTCTCTTCAATCCATTTACGCCGTGGTTCGACTTTATCACCCATCAACGTGGTCACGCGACGCTCAGATTTCGCTCCATCTTCAATCGTCACACGAATCAACGTTCGTGTCGATGGATCCATCGTCGTTTCCCATAATTGATCCGCGTTCATCTCCCCAAGACCTTTGTAGCGTTGAAGCATATAGCCTTTTCCAACTTTTTCGATAGCTTCCTCTAGATCATCATCCGTCCACGCATAAGCCAGCTTCTCATTTTTACCGGCACCTTTAAATACTTTGAATAAAGGCGGCAGTGCGATATACACTTTACCTGCTTCAATTAACGGCTTCATATAGCGATAGAAGAATGTCAATAGCAGCACTTGAATGTGCGCACCATCGGTATCGGCATCGGTCATAATAATCACTTTGTCGTACGCAGCATCTTCAATTTGGAAATCAGCACCCACTCCACCACCGACTGCATGGATGATCGTGTTGATTTCTTCATTTTTCATAATGTCTTCGAGTTTCGCTTTTTCGGTATTGATGACTTTACCACGAAGCGGCAAAATCGCTTGGAACGTACGATCACGTCCCTGCTTTGCTGAACCGCCAGCGGAATCACCTTCAACTAGATACAACTCATTCTTCGCAGCATTACGTGATTGTGCAGGGGATAATTTACCGGATAACAATGTATCGGATTTCTTGCGTTTCTTGCCTGAACGCGCATCTTCACGCGCTTTTCGTGCGGCTTCACGTGCTTGTTGTGCACGGATTGCTTTACGGACAAGATTTGCGCTCAGTTCCGCATTTTCTTCAAGGAAATACAGCATTTTTTGCGAAATGACGGCATCTGTCACCGTTCGTGCTTCACTCGTGCCGAGTTTACCTTTCGTTTGGCCTTCAAACTGCAAGATTTCTTCCGGGATCCGTACGGAAACGATCGCCGCAATCCCTTCACGGATATCCGAGCCATCGAGATTTTTATCTTTTTCTTTCAATAAACCCGCTTTACGTGCATATTCATTCACCACACGTGTCATCGCAGCTTTCGCACCGGTTTCGTGCGTCCCTCCGTCTTTAGTTCGGACGTTGTTAACGAAGGAAAGAATCGTTTCAGCATAACCGTCGCTGAACTGGAACGCAAATTCGACTTCAATGCCGTCGACTTCACCTTCGAGATACGCTACGTCATGTAAAACTTCTTTTTCTTCATTCAAATAGGCGACAAACGCTTCAATACCTGATTCGTAATGAAAGATATCTTGCTTATCTGTAGTTTCTTCTTTTAGCGTAATCTTTAAACCTTTCAATAGAAAAGCGGACTCACGCAATCTTTCTGCCAGTGTGTCATATTGATATTTAATTGTTGAGAAGATCGTCGTATCTGGTTTGAAATGGATCATGGTTCCTGTCTCTCGAGTTTTACCGATTTCTTCAAGCGTTGTAGCCGGTTTACCGCCATGCTCAAAGCGTTGGTGAAATTTCTTGCCTTCTCGATGGATCGTCACTTCTAGCCACTCGGACAATGCATTGACAACGGATGCTCCTACACCGTGTAAGCCACCACTCGTTTTGTAACCGCCTTGCCCAAACTTTCCGCCCGCGTGCAAGACTGTCATAATTACTTCAGCAGTTGGTTTCCCTGACTCATGCTTCCCGGTCGGCATACCACGTCCGTAGTCTCGTACGCTGACACTGCCGTCTTTATGGATTGTGACGTCAATTTCATGACCGAAGCCAGCTAATGCTTCATCCACCGAGTTATCCACTATTTCGTAGACCAAGTGATGCAGACCTCTCGTGTCGGTCGAACCGATGTACATTCCCGGCCTCTTCCGTACCGCTTCCAAGCCCTCTAAAATTTGAATGGAACTATCATCATACGTATTTTGTATTTTCTGTTTCGTCAAAATGAAACCCCCGTCAAACAAATGTTCTGTTATTTTAATCATACATCTTCTGATAAACCTTGTCAAATCAACGTTTTGTTTCAGCTCAACCTATTGTATAGAAGAAATGTACGGAATGCAACGAGCAAACCATGACAACACACCGAACGATTTATGCGGAAATTCCTTTTTCCGGCTGTTCTACATCTTCCTCTAGAATTCTATTATTGTCCAGAACTTATGCATCTGCTACACTAATAATAAAATAGTTTATCATGCATAAAGGGGTTCACTATGGAAAATTACGTTATCATTCTGGCTGCTTATTTACTTGGCTCCATCCCTTCCGCTCTGTGGATCGGCAAGCTTTTTTATGGAATGGATGTTAGACAGCATGGCAGTGGAAACATGGGTGCGACGAATACATTTCGGGTACTCGGAAAAAAAGCTGGCATCGTCGTCACACTGCTAGACATCTTCAAAGGAACGGCGGCTGTCTTATTGCCGTTATTGCCAGTATTCCACGATACAGCGATTCATCCATTGATTCTTGGAGTCGTCGCCGTACTTGGACACATCTTCCCTATTTTTGCAGGTCTAAGAGGCGGAAAAGCCGTTGCGACTTCTGGTGGAGTATTACTCGGTTATAATTGGCCCATTTTCTTATTAGTCGTCATTACGTTTTTAATTGCGTTAAAATTGACAAAGATGGTATCGTTAACATCCATCATCGTGTCTGTCATGGGACCACTCTACTGTCTCATTTATTACTTTATGGGTGGCGATCTGTATTTATTTTTAGTCGTCGCACTGATGGGCCTTTTCATTTTTTATCGCCATCGTGACAATATTAGTCGGATTAAGAATGGATCTGAACCGAAAGTGAAATGGCTATAGATTTTTCCACGGGAAAGGATGTATGGAGCATGAATATTCACCTATCCGAACAAGCCATTCATTGGTTTGAAGAAGAAATGGAAGTCGCTACAGGCGATTATGTCAAGTTTTTTGCGCGTTATGGCGGATCCAGTCCATTACATGAAGGTTTTTCCATAGGTATTACAAAAGAAGAACCAGACGAGCTGGCAGTCGAAAACGTCGTGAACGGCGTGCATTATTACATAGAAGAACGAGATCTTTGGTTCTTCGATGGACATGACTTGCATATTGATGCCGATTCGGCAACGGAAGAATTATCTTTTGACTATGAAGTAGCGTAAATTACAAATAAAATGGTAAGCATCACTCCTATAAAGAGTGATGCTTACCATTTTTTAATCGGTGTAATTGATGTAATTGCCCTTCTTGCCTCAAAATTTCTACTTGATGTTCCCCAAGTAAATCGAAATGCGGATATTTTTCGCGTGCGTGGATCCATTCCGGCTGTAAACCGTATGTATTTCCCCACTTTATGAGCTTTTCGACATCACTGCATCCCGCTTTTGTGACAGTATTGACTGTCGGAAACCGGTCATCTAACCAATAATGTGTCAAAAACGCAATTTCCTCACGCTGTACTGCATTTTTCCACTCCTTTAATTGCTGTCGATCGATTCCAAATGCCATCAGCCTTCGCCTCGCTGAATTTTCGTATATGTTGCATCCCATTCCGGATGAATTTTGCGCAAGGATACTGGTCGGAAGTTCTCTTTTTTCACTACTACGTGCTCAGAAACACCGGTGGCGGCAATCGATCCGTCTGCATGCAGGATTTCATAGCCATAGACCGTACGTAGCTTGCCGTGCGACTCGACCCACGTTTTGACAGTAATGGTCTCACCGTATGTAATCGACGTCTTATACTTCACTGACAGCTCGGTTACAGGCGCCAAGTAGCCGTCGCGCTCAAGCTGTGCATATTCGTATCCGAGGTCTTTGATCAGCGTAGTGCGGCCGATTTCCATCCAAATTAAGTAGTTGGCATGGTAAACGACGCCCATCTGATCGGTTTCTGCGTATCGCACTTCGATTTCTTTTTCACTCGTAAACATGTGATCACCTCATGCTCTAGTATAGCGAACGGGAAAGTGAATTGCTTGTGATAGACATTATGGGAGTGGAAAATGTAGGTGGAGACGTGGAGACATGAGCGGATATAGCTTACGTATGAGCCGATACGGACCGTGCTAGAGCGGTGGTCTCGTATCATAGAGCGCTTGGCGGTATCCATAGAGCGGACACGCATGAACTATGAGCGCTTATTCGAATGAATGAGCGCCGACGCGATGGTTTTCACTATATCCCCGCTAGTCAAACTGTAAAACGCGAAAAAAGATGCCCGGCTTAGCCGAGCATCCTTCCTTATTTCTATATTACTTTGCTGCTAATTTATTACGTAGAACCATTTGAAGGATTCCGCCGTGACGGTAGTAGTCTACTTCAACTTCAGAGTCGAAACGAGCTAGTACTTCAAATTCAGTTTCCTTGCCGTCTGGAGCTTTCGCTGTAACTTTAAGGATTGAACGTGGTTTTACGCCTTCAGCGATATTCACACAGATTTCTTCTTCACCAGTTAAGCCTAGAGATTCAACGTTTTCACCATTGATGAATTGAAGTGGAAGTACACCCATCATCACTAGGTTAGAACGGTGAATACGCTCGAAGCTTTCTACGATAACTGTTTTGATGCCAAGCAAGTTTGTACCTTTTGCTGCCCAGTCACGTGAAGAACCCATTCCGTAGTCTTTACCACCAAGGATAGCTAGACCTGTACCGTCTTCTTGATACTTCATAGCTGCATCATAGATCGGCATAACTTCTTTGTTTGGCCAGTACGTAGTGAATCCACCTTCAGTGCCAGCTGCAATTTGGTTACGAATACGAATGTTCGCAAACGTTCCGCGCATCATGACTTCGTGGTTACCACGACGTGAACCGTAAGAGTTGAAGTTACGTGGCTCTACGCCATTTTCACGCAAGTAGAGACCAGCAGGTGTATTCAAACCGATAGCTCCTGCAGGTGAAATGTGGTCAGTCGTGATAGAATCACCGAACTTACCGATTACACGCAAGCCGTTAAGCGGTTCGATATCACCTGGTTCTTTCGAAAGGTTTTCGAAGAACGGTGGGTTTTGGATATACGTTGAAGACTCATCGAAATCGTATAGTGAATCGTCAGTCGTTTCAATTGCATTCCATGCTTCGTTTTCAGTGAATACGCGAGCATATTCTTTACGGAACAATTCAGGTGTAACTGTAGCGTTCAATACATCGTTAACTTCTTGTGTAGAAGGCCAGATGTCTTTGAAGAATACGTCGTTACCATCTTTATCCGTTCCGATTGCATCTTTTGCAAAGTCAATGTTCACTGTTCCAGCTAGTGCATATGCTACAACTAGTGGAGGTGAAGCCAAGTAGTTTGCTTTCACAAATGGGTGTACGCGGCCTTCAAAGTTACGGTTACCTGATAGGACAGATGTAACTAGAAGATCTTTGTCACCGATTGTTTTTTCGATTTCCGGAAGCAATGGACCAGAGTTACCGATACATGTAGTACATCCGTAACCTACAGTGTTGAATCCGATTTGATCCAAGTAATCAGTTAGACCTGATTCGTTCAAGTAGCCTGTTACGACTTTTGAACCTGGCGCCAATGAAGTTTTAACGTATGCAGGAGGTGTAAGTCCTTTTTCAACAGCCTTCTTCGCAACCAATCCAGCCGCTAACATAACGTAAGGGTTAGATGTGTTTGTACAAGAAGTGATAGCTGCGATCGCAACGTCACCCGTTTTCAGCTCAACTTTACGTCCGTCTTCGAACTTAATTGTGCCTTTTTTCTCAAGCTCTTTTGGTGTTAAACCAAAGCCTTGTGTTCCTTCTGGAGCTACAACTGCGTCTTTGAACGACTGTTGCATTTCAGTCAATGGAATCAAGTCTTGTGGACGTTTAGGACCTGAAAGGTTTGCAGCGATGTCGCTAAGGTTGATTTCTACAACTTTAGTGAATGTCGGCTCTTCCTTTTCAGGAGTGAAGAACATATCGTTTTCGATCAAGTATTGCTTAACTACTGCAATGTGCTCTTCGTCGCGGCCTGTTAAGCGCATATAGTTAAGTGACTCTTCGTCAACCGGGAAGAATCCACAAGTAGCACCATATTCAGGCGCCATGTTTGCGATTGTCGCACGGTCAGCAAGTGGCAATTTAGAAACGCCAGGGCCGAAGAACTCAACAAATTTACCTACAACGCCTTGTGCACGAAGGATTTGCGTTACTTTAAGCGCTAAGTCCGTTGCAGTTGTACCGTCTGGAAGATCGCCAACCAATTTTACACCGATAACTTCTGGAATCGGGAAATATGAAGGTTGTCCAAGCATTCCTGCTTCTGCTTCGATACCACCAACACCCCATCCAAGTACGCCGATACCGTTGATCATTGTTGTATGGGAGTCCGTTCCAACTAATGTATCTGGGTATGTTTCGAATGATCCATCTTCGTTTTCAACCGCGTGAACAACGTTTGCTAGATATTCAAGGTTTACTTGGTGAACGATACCCGTTGCAGGTGGTACTGCACGGTAGTTATCGTATGCTTTTTGTGCCCAGCTCAAGAACTGGTAACGCTCAGCATTACGTTCGAATTCAAGTTCCATGTTCAGTTGTAGAGCCTCTGGCGTACCATAGCTATCTACTTGTACAGAGTGGTCAATTACTAGATCCACTGGAATTTCAGGATTGATCTCGTTTGGATCTCCACCTAGTTCGTTCATTGCAGAACGCAATGAAGCCAAGTCTACTACGACAGGAACTCCTGTGAAGTCTTGTAGAATTACACGTGAAGGTTTGAATGGAACTTCAGCGTCTGCGTTTTGTACAGTGCCCCATTTAGCCAAATCTTCTACATGGTCGTCCTTGATCACGTATCCGTCGTGTTGACGAAGTACGGATTCTAGTAATACTCTTACAGAATAAGGAAGTTTTGATACTTTTGTTAGTCCTGCTTCTTCTAAAGCTTTCAAACGGTAGTAGTTATACGTCTTGTCGTTTACTTTGAAAGACTGACGGCTATTATGCAAGTTGCTTTTTGCCATTTTATGTTTCCTCCCTTTATGTACTGAAAGACGAAAAGTGCACATCTTTCCTCTACTCCATCTTAGTATAGCAAAGAACAATAGTAAAATACATATACATTATAGGTATACATAAGAAAAGCTTATGACTAATCGAAATATCATTAAGAATTCTCAATTAGTCGTTTCTATTCTCAAATAGCGTCACTTTCTCTCGTAAAAATGCCGTTTATGACATTTACTGTATATCCATTTCAAAAAGTGTTACATAATTATTTTAACTATTTCATGTTTTATCGTAAACCCTGTATGATAAGGAATCCAGCCGTGTCTTTACATATGTTTAGACACTGAGCCGCCACTATGAGAAAATAAAGAAAAGGAGAGGTTTTGTATGAAGAAAGCATTACTCGTTGTAGATTATACAGTAGATTTTGTAGCAAGGGACGGTGCATTGACTTGCGGTGATCCAGGTATCGCGCTTGAGCAGTATATTGTGGAGCAAACAACGGAGTATGTACAACACCAATTGCCAGTATTCGTCATTAATGACGTGCATGAAAAAAATGATCCGTACCATCCGGAAAGCAAACTATTCCCTCCTCACAACATTCGAGGCACAGAAGGCAGAAATCTTTATGGGAAACTGCATGATCTCTATACCGAACATAAACAAGAAATTATTTGGATGGATAAAACACGCTACAGTGCATTTGCCGGAACAGATCTCGCTATCCAATTGCGCGCACGCGGTATTACGGAAATCCATCTTATGGGTGTATGCACGGATATTTGCATCTTACATACTGCAGTCGATGCGTACAACCTTGGCTACACGATTGTTGTTCATGAAGGCGGCGTCGCAAGTTTCAACGCTGCAGGCCACGACTGGGCTCTCTCTCACTTCCAAAACACATTGGGCGCAACCGTGATAGCGAAATAAAGTCAGACAAAAGTTCAGCAGGCATTTGACCTGTCTGAACTTTTTTATCGAAAAATGTTTGAGGTATTAAAAAGATGGTAATACCAATACTAAGCAAGAGCTACATAACATAATGAAAAGGAGATGAGCAACATGAGCTTTTTATGGTTCTTAATTATCGGAGGTATCATTGGTTGGCTAGCTGGACTTATTGTAGGTAGAGATATTCCCGGCGGTATCATTGGTAACATCATTGCAGGTATTGTAGGTGCATGGATTGGTGGTGCACTATTAGGCGAATGGGGTCCACAGATCTCTAGTTTCTATTTCGTACCCGCGTTAATCGGTGCGATTGTACTTGTATTCATTGTTAGCTTGATTATGAAGAGTATGCGCAGAGCTTCATAATACTAAACATCAAAACGTGAAGTGGCCCATTCGAGGCGCTTCACGTTTTTTGTAGACGAAATTCTGCCCATTCTTTCGACTACGCGCTCATACTTTACGTCAACCGCTCTACCCGTCAGCTTCTTGAACTTCCTCCTCCCACTTTACATCAATCAAAAAAACGCGGAGCCACCAGATTCGGTGGACTCCACGTTTCATTTCTTCACTTGCTTCTCTGTTGCCTTGCGTTGCTCCTCAAACTCATTGTAATACCACAACATCTTCTACATATTGATCGCTATGATTATAAGTGAAAACAGCCTTCGGTATATCACCGTCTGCTGCACCGCTATCCGATAGATAGTGAGCGGCGCTGAAGATGGCATCTTCTATATCAAATGGGTCCGCTATTCCGTCACCGTTTGCATCGACACCGTAACCACCGTATTGCTTAATCACCGCTGGATCAATCTTATCGCGTTCAGGAATATCTCCTTTGCCCAATTCCTTGCAACCGGGATAATCCCAGCCTACGAACGTACATGGCATGAACTGCATCGGTCCTTCTGCTCCAACTGGTGAGACGTCAGCTTTCATTGTAGAGAACCTGGTCTCAATGCGGTGATGCGCTGCAAGCAATGTCCACGGAATATTGTATTCTTTTGCTGCCTCAATATAGATTGGAATAAATTCCTGTGGGACGGCTTCTCCAGTTTTTCGGTCTTGAATATGAAATAACGCCGTAGCCGTTTCTTTAATTGTGTCGTGTTTTCCGAAATTCACCCAAAGAATGGCGGAAATCGTAAAGAGCGTGACAGCAACAGGTACTAATAAAACCAAAAAAGCGACCATAACTCGTCCCGATCGACTGAGCCTCTTTTTCTTTAATTTCTTCATTGCCTCATCCCTTCAGTTGATTACTTGCCTTCTTTGATGAGTGCTTTCATGTCTTTTACGATTGTATCATATTGCACGTCTTCGTTCCCACCATATAATTTTACGACTTCATTGTTCTGATTCACCAAGCCGAATGAAACGCCATGGATGACTTGATCATCATTCGGGATTTGCTTCACTAACTGTTTAAACGATGAAGCAGCTAATTTTTCAATGGTCTTCATATCGTAACCTGTCAGCATCTGCCATTTACTTTCATCGGGCGCGCTAAACATGTCGAGATACTTCCCAAGTTCTTCTGGTGTATCCACATCCGGGTCTACACTGAATGACACGATATTGTAATCCTCGATGTTATTGTCAATCAATTTTTCCTGCAACGTGACCATATTGCTCATCATCGGCGGACAAACGGTTGTACATTTCGTGAATACAAACTGCGCTAGCCATACAGAGCCTTTCAAGTCTCCATCGGTTACGGTTTCATTGTGTTGGTTGGTGAATTCAAATGAATCCACTTTATATTTATGATCGGGCTTAAAACCGCCACCACACGCACTCAATATCAGCACGAAAATAAGTGTTAACGGTACCAAAAGCTTTTTATACATTTTCGATTCCTCCACCTTTTAATAGTCACTTTATCATAACGAAAGTTCACCAGTCATACAAGGTGAAGGCAGCCTCCATTTTGGCTAAATCTTGTCGGAATCATGAAGTTCCTATGAAGTCATCTGTTTTTGATGTCTGAGAGAACGCCATGAATCGCCTCTAGCTTCACTTCCAAACGATGCAGTAGATAAAACGATACGAAAATCGGAAATCCGACATCTTGTATGAGCTGTAGCCAGTGCTCCATTGTTCACTCCTCCTCTCTGTCATTCGATGAAAAAGCCGGCTTCCAGTACGTGACTGAAAACCGGCTGTAACTTATCGACTGACGATGTTTCGTGTATCACGTGCAACGATTCGTGCACCTTTGATCGTGGCGAGTGGAGATTCTTCGATGAGGAAAATATTGCTTTGGATCACTTGCTGCATGACCGCTTCGACTTGACCTTGCGTAATGTCTTCATCAGGTTCATCCACCGTTAATGTGACCGGCTTATTCGCCGCGGTTAAAAATGTTAATTCCAATACTTTTGCCATGTGCGCTCTCCTCCTGTACGATTTTAGTTATGAAGATCTTCTGTTACGACTTTCTCGAGCTGAATGAATGGGTAGCTTGATAATGAAGCAAGTTGTGTCAAAGCGGTGTACATATTTGCTGGTGTTGCGTCGTCATTGATGAATTTGTACGTTTTAATCTTGCGGATGAAGAGACCTTTCTCGTTAACACCTGCATTAAAGTGGATCTTCGCCGTAGCCTGATTGAATTCTAGTGTTGCTGCCATGTGTATCACCTCCTTTCATCCGCTATATAGACGAAAAAAGTGAAAAGGATACTTTGTTAGTGAAATATTTCTCAATTGCTTTTATAATGAAGGGTAGAATGGAAGAGGTGAAAAAACCGTGCCAGACCTATTTATGTGGTTTATTATATTTTGGGGTATTGTGATGATCGGCTTATTCGCTATCGGTGGATTCTTCATGTTCCGGAAGTTCCTGAAAGTATTGCCGAAAGAAGACGGAAAATCGACGCTAGATTGGGAAGAGCATTACGTCAATGAGTCGTTGCATTTATGGAATGACGAGGCGAAAAGCATGCTCAACGAACTCGTTACGCCTGTGCCGGAGTTGTTCCGCGACGTGGCGAAGCAGAAGATCGGTGCCAAAATCGGTGAGATTGCGTTAGAAGATCGTGCCAAAACTATTGAATTTGATCATATTATCAAGGGTTATATTCTTGCTACGCCAAAGCGCGACCATAACTTCTTGCGCAAGAAACTCAAGCAGATGGAAATTGATGTTCAGCCATATGAGCATTTGTTTACGTGAATAAAGAAACAGGATGTCCCTATTGATGGGGCATCCTGTTTTTGTGTGGTTTTAAGTTCATACGGTACGAGCAGTGAAAGGCAAGAGTGACATCACGGGATTTCCACTCCAGCTGGGGGACGCTTTCTGGAGGGCGCGGCCCGAGCCAAGTGAACAGCGAAGGGTTCGCTTTGCCGTATTTCTGTGTACTTTGCAGAAATTAAGGCATCTGTCCGGGGTCTCGAACTCGCGCTGATCCTCCCAGAATCGCCCCCAGCTTCCGTGGAAATCCTACGTAGAAAGTGAAATGAAATGGATCATTCACTAGCGATAGTATGTGAATGATTGTAATCTTTGAACGTAGTGAAGTTCAAGTTCAATTCTAGTTGTAACTACCAGATTGATTACAACAATAGCTTCAATGCACAACAAGAATGTCTCTCACTCACTTTGCAGGGATTGGAGCGAAAGCCGTAACGAAGAACGGCTTTTGCGAGTAAAAGCGAAGCGTTAGGAGCACATCTTTGCACTTGAAGGCGCCCCCTCCAGAACGCGTCCGCCTAGAGCGCAAATCCCCTCCCGTATCCCCTGCCAGCCCTTACTTTTCATTTCTAGACATAAAAATAGAAGCCGTCACAAGGACGACTCCTTCCCTACCCTACTCTTCTCAAGCATCTTATACTTCACTAACATTCCGACCCGCCACGGCAAGATCATCGAAAACGCGAGGATGAAAAACATGCCGCCAAGCTCACCGACGTCGATTGTGTTACTGAGCACGATCTTTCCGACCAGGCGAATCACCAATAACCCGAACAGGATCAGTAAAAACACCTTCGACTTCTTCAAATAAATCCCGTCATCTTTAATCTCAAACTTCGTCGTATAAATCAAAAACGTGGAAAATATCAAGCCGACCAAACCGGCTTCTACCACTTGCGTCCATGGCACCTGGAACTCGTCGAACAAGAACATCAACATCCCAGACGACATAAACAATGGCGGTAAGATAATCTTCTTCGCCTGAATCGGCTTATTCGACGCCTTCGCCCGCATCGTGTAAACGAATGTCGTCATCACGACGAAAACTACCGTCGAAGCGATGATTAAGTAAATGGAAGGAATACTTGTGAAGACGTAATCTATCAGTTCTTGTATCTTATGCATCTATGTTCCCCCACTGCACGAGCTCATCGAGGCGTTTTTTCAGATCATTCATTGGAACAATCCGCGCGAAACGCGTCAACTCTTTCTGTTCATTAAATAATAAGACGACTGGTGCAGTAAAGAGTGACAACTGTCCAGCTATTTCTGGAACTTCCGCTGCGTTCACACGGTAGAAGTCGAATGGATAATCGCTTTCGAGTGCCGCCACCTGCGGATACAATCCTTCGCAGACGGAGCAATTATTCGTTTTCACAAACAACAAGAACTGCGGTGTCTCATTCAATACATGCTGCCACTCGTCAAAAGAAGTAATTTCTTTCATCCTACACCTCTTTTCTGCTTACCCGCTTACATTAAAAGCCTTGGAAGTCGCCAAAGATTGGGCTAAGCCAACTTGTGAAATAGACCATTCCGTTAAAGAACAGTATGATACCGAATGCAATCATCAAGTAGCCGCCTACTTTCGTAATCGTCATACTGTGCTTGCGGATCCAACCAATTCGAGTGATGAAGAAAGACAAGAAGAAGAATGGAATCGCGAAACCAAGTACATAAAGCATCATATACAACATACTAGATGCCGGATTCGTCGCAGCAAGATAGATGATGGCACCAATGATCGGTCCCATACACGGCTGCCATCCAGCGGAAAACGCTAGACCGATCAGCGCCGTACCGAAGTAACCCGCGGGACGATTTTTAAATTGTAGCTTCTTCTCTTTCATTAGAAATTCTGGTTTAAATAATCCAATCGTCATCAGTCCGAAGATGATGATGAAAATCGCACCTAGCTGACGAATCAAATCTTGATATTGCAAGAAGATCGATCCAATTAAGGACGTACTGAATCCTAAAATAATAAATACGATCGAGAATCCGAGTAAGAAGAACAGCGTGTGCAACATGCCAGCACGGTTCATTCCTTTTTTCTTATCTCCGAGTTCATCCAGTGACATGCCGGTAATATACGATATAAAGGCCGGGTATAGTGGTAATACGCATGGAGAAATAAAACTCAGGAAACCTGCTCCAAACGCAAAGAAAATATTAACATCCGTCCCCAACAAAATTCCTCCTTTAACAGTAGGACAAGTAGAATGCCGGCAAGCGCCAACATTCCCACTCTATCGTACCAAACAAGAGGCTAGATTACGCTTCATTTGATTGTGAAATCTTTTTGACAATCACGCAATCTTACTCTTGTGTCCCGTTTTGCAATTCATACATCGTGTAGTACAAGCCTTTTTGCGCAAGCAACTCTGCGTGTGTCCCGCGTTCGACGATTTCGCCGTGGTGGAGTACGAGAATTAATTCGGCATCAGCGATCGTACTTAGACGGTGAGCAATTGCAATCGTTGTACGGCCTTCGCGCATCTTCTCTAGACTCTTCTGGATCGCCACTTCCGTTTCCGTGTCAATATTTGCAGTTGCTTCGTCGAGCACGAGCACTTTCGGATTCATCGCAATGGTCCGTGCGAAAGCGATCAACTGACGCTGTCCACTGGATAACGTCGAACCGCGTTCTGTCACTTTCTGTTCATAACCGTTTGGCAACTCTTCAATAAATTGATCGGCTTGAACGAACTCTGCAGCTTCCCGCACATCTTCATCCGTCAACTCTTCATTATGGAGACGGATGTTGCTCGCGATATCACCGTAAAACATGAACGGATCTTGCAAGACGAGTCCTACTTTTTTCCGCAATTCTTCTATTGGATACTCTTTTAGCGATACCCCATCAATGAAAATGTCGCCGCGCTCGTATTCATAAAAACGCATGAATAGATTGATAATTGAACTCTTTCCGCTTCCTGTATGACCGACCAGTGCGACCGTTTCACCTGCATTCGCAGTAAAGGAAATATTTTTGAGTACATCCTGTTTACCGTCATAACTGAACGTCACATTACGGAATTCAATCGTACCTTCTGTAATGTGCTGAGTAGATACTGCTGTTTGCTTTGGTTCAATTTCCGGATTATCGATTAACGCGAATACTCGAGACGCCGAGACGATCGCTTGCTGGAACATCGACAAACGTTGCATCACTTGGTTGATCGGCTGGAATAGACGTCTTAGCAACGTAGTGAACGCATAAATAATCCCGACATCCACGACCGACGTAAACGATGCCGTTCCGAAATAGCTAAGTACCGCAACGATGGATCCGGCATACAGCAAGTCGATAAATGGTCCAAGCATCAAGCTATCAAAACGAATATTTCGCAGGCCGACGCGGTAATGTCCTTCATTGACTTCAATAAACTCGTCAGACAAGCGCTTCTCTTGGCGGAACGCTTGAATCATATCCATACCAGATAATGACTCGGAGATTTTCGCGTTCAACTGACTGAGCCGTTCGCGGATATCTTGATAGAAGTCTGCACTGTAATAGCGATAGACCGATACGAGAATCAGGAATAGCGGCAACAGGATCAATGTATAAAGCGCAAGTTTCCCGTCAAGCGTAAAGAGCGCAATATAGACGCCGACAATTCCGAAGATCGCCTGCATGAACGTAACCGCCACACTGACGAACATCTCTTTGATGGATTCCGTATCATTCGTTACACGTGAAACGATTCCGCCAGCAGGTGTCTGATCGAAATACCGTAGTCCAAGCTTCTGGACTTTCGAGAACGCATCAATCCGAATTTGCTGGATGATCGCAAGTGCAAATTCCTGGAACCGCAATGTTTGGAAATACGACCCGACAATGTTGACGAGTTGTAGTCCGATGTAAATCAGTGCAATGGTCCATACTTCTTTCGCCGGGAAGTTTAGTGGTACGACATAGTCATCGAGGAATCGCTGGATTACTAGTGGCCCAAGAATCGTCGATGTCACCGTCAACAGCAATAATAAAATCGCAATCAATGCACTTTTTTTCATTGGTAAGACGTATTTCGCTAGCCGCATGAACGTTTTGAACTGATCTCTGGCGGACATCTTCTGTTTGTTATTCATCTGCGCCGCCTCCTTGCTCTACGATCGACTCTAGCTGTTGCAAATCGTACATTTCTTTATACATACCGTTTTGCGCCATTAAGCTATCGTGATCGCCAATTTCAACGACTTCGCCTTCATCAAGAACAATAATTTGATGCGCGTGCTGAATGGCACTTAAGCGGTGCGACGTAATAATGGTCGTCTTACCCGTTCTTTCTTCTTTCAATGAACGAAGAATCGCTTCTTCCGTCCGGGCATCTACTGCGGACAATGAATCATCCAGCAACAATAGCTCCGGATCCATTAGCAACGCACGTGCAATGGACACACGCTGACGCTGTCCACCGGATAACGATACGCCACGTTCTCCAACCAGCGTTTCATACCCTTTTTCAAACGTCAGAATATCATCGTGAATATGCGCGGACTTCGCAGCCGCCACAATTTTCACGGGATCAATCTTCGGGTTCGTAAAGGCAATATTTTCACCGAGCGTCGTCGAGAACAAGAAATGGTCTTGCGGCACATAACCGATTGCCTGGCGCAAACATTCCTTCTTATAGCGCGTAATCGGAATACCACCATACGTAATTGTTCCCGTATATCCTTCGAATTCTCGCATTAATAGCTTGAGAATTGCTGTTTTCCCTGCGCCCGTCTTGCCGATCACGCCAAGTGTTTCACCTTGCTTGACCGTAAAGTGTAAATTACGCAGTGATGCTCGTTTATCGTCTGGGAACTTGAACGTGTCGATATCAAAGACGATATCTCCGTGCGGTAATTGACTCACCGCATTCGGACGATCTTGAATTCCCGGTTCAACCGAAAGTAAATCCTGGATTCGGCTGTAGGATGCATTTCCCCGTTCGACAATGTTGAACAAGAAGCCAATAGCTAGCATCGGCCATGTTAACAGTCCTAAATAGGAAGTGAACGCCACCAAATCTCCAATTGACAACTCCCCTGATAAAATAAAGCGTGTACCGAAATAAAAGGATAGAATATAGGAGATCGCAAAAACTCCCGCAATCGTCGGATCAAACAACGCATCCACTTTCGCCACACGCATATTCTCCTTGACGACTTGTTCTGAACGTTTCGTGAACGACTCGACATCTTCTTTTTGCTGACCAAACGTCTTCAGCACTTTAATTCCTGAAATACTCTCCTGTGCTTTGTCGTTCAAATCGGAGAATGCTTCCTGCGCTACACGGAATCGATTACGTAATAATCGTCCGTAATAACTCGTCAGGAAAATCATCACCGGAATCGGCACAAGGGCGATCAGCGTTAACTTCCAACTAATCGAAAACGCCATCATCAAGATGACGAAACCACCTGTTGAAATCGAATCGAAGAGTGTCAGAATTCCTGATCCCGCCGTTTGTTGCACCGCATTGATGTCATTCGTTGCATGCGCCATTAAATCTCCGACACGTCGTCGCTGATAAAATGAAGGCGACATGCGCGTGAAGTGCGTAAACAGACGCTCTCTCATGACGCGTGCAAGGTATACCGATGAGCCAAAAATCATCACGCGCCAAATATAGCGCAAGACATACATCAATACGCCCGTCACCACGAGAATAATCATCCAGCGCATCAGCATCTCCGCAGTCAATTCATCTTTCGCCACCGCATCGACAATATAGCCGATAATTTTCGGCGGTGCCAGTTGCAGTAACGCGACAATCATCAGGGCCGTGATCCCTATGCTGTATTGTTTTTTTCTCTCAGAAAAAAACCAGCGTAAATCCAGTAATACTTTCACTGGCTTTCCTCCTTTGTTCTGCACCACTTCTCTTGCAGTATTTTTTATAGTGCTGGCTATTTGATTCTAGCAAAACTTCTAGGTTATCGAAAGTTACGGAACTGGGATATTTCAGTATTTGAAATACATCCTCTCTATACTAGCGGGATCGTCCGACTGGATTCGACTTGTTTTCATTTATAATGTCCACCGATTAATTGATTTCGTCTATACGCCGTACCACCTGGCGTAACGGACACTGCGCGAAGAATAGCAGCCGATCCATACTTCATGCGAATTTCATCCATCACATGACCGATTTGTTGTTGCTTCCAATTCATTGGTTCAAATAAACTGAGCTGGAAGCTACTATCATCTTCGAGATTCGACAAGTTGACGGAAATATGGCGTAACGGACGTCCGTCATGGAACGTTTCAAACAACTCTAAACAGACGCGATAAATCGCCATCGTTTCATTCGTCGCTTCCGGCAATGTTTTTTGACGATTGAACCCGCCACCGAGTACGTGCTTTGAATAACCAAACGACAATGTGATGGTGCGTCCTTTCTTTTTCGCAAGCCGCGCACGCATTGCGGTATCCTCACACATCTCAAGCATGACGGCCAATACTTCGTCAGTCTTCGTATAATCGCGCAACAACGTTTGGCCTTTGCCATAACTCACTTGCCCTTCGATTAACACGGAGCCAAGGTCGGAATAATCGATGCCATGCGCATGATAATAGAGTTGATTGCCCATCACACCGAACTTCTTCTCCAAACTCTCAAGCGGGGTGTGCGCGAGATCACCAACTGAATAAACGCCCATGTCTTCAAGCGTTCTCTCCACTCGCTTGCCAATTCCCCACATTTTACGAAGCGGGGCAACAGGCCATAATTTCTTCGGCACATCTTCATACGTCCAGTGCGCAATCCCTGTTTTTTTCGCCTCGAGATCTAGCGCGAGCTTCGACAACAACATATTCGGCCCGACTCCGCACGCTGAACGCAACTCGAATTGCCGGTACAACTCATCCTGAATGCGGAAAATCAACGTCTCAAGAGGACCCCATAGTCTTTCCGTGCCCGTAAAGTCGACAAAACTTTCATCAATACTGTATACATGGATCGCTTCTTTTGGTACATAGCGGTTCAACAATTTCGTCAATTCCATTGACACATCGATATAAAATTGCATTTTCGGTTCAATTAAACGAATGCTTGGGTCGTCCGGCACCTCATACAGACGCATGCCTGTCGTAACTCCAAAGCGTTTTTTCAGTGGCGGTGAGGCAGCCAGTACGACACCGCCTTTTCTCTCAATATTGCCGACAATCGCGATCGGCACTTCCATTACGTCGAGTCCTTCCATGGCTGCAGCACAGCTCGCGTAGAAGCTGCGCATATCAAGACACGCAATTTTTCTATTCGGTAATGGTTTCATATGGCATTCACCTCTCGAAAGAACAAGTGTTCCTATGAGTAGTATACCCCCATTTATCGTGTTCAAGCAATGGAAATTCGCGGGTACCATGGATAGTTGTGGTGAATATATCGACTAGACGAAAATATCCCGAAAATCAGAGTGTGACCTCTCACTTTCGGGATATACTATTTCGGTATATCATTATAATATAGTAATTATTTACAGGGAAATATCTTCAGGTGGTTGGCCTGATTTATTCATCAAGCGAATCGCTTCAGGTTCAATTTTCAAAATAACCAAATTCGGATCTTCAGGACCATCAAACCACGCTTTCATATGATCATTCCAAATTTTCTTTTTCAAGCTTTCGTCATCAGAAATCGTTACACGGCCGGAATACTCAACGTATGCGTCACCGAATCCTTCCCCGTCATACCCAAGAAGAATATGCGTGTACGGATTATCTTCAAGTTCATCTACCTTTTCCGTTTTTCTATTAGTAGGTGTATACAAAGTCAACCCATCACTCATAAATGTCATATACCGGCTATACGGTTTGTTGTTGTCCACCGTTGCCATCGTTCCTACCATACTTTCATCCAAAATTTTCTGTACTGTGTCTTTTGCAGTCATGTACTTCCGCTCCTTTCGCGATTACTCCTAGTCTTCCCACCGCCACCATTTCTAAACCTAAAACGATTCGAGCAAGCCACTCATTTCAGCCAATACTGACTACCATTACGGGTCTGACCGAAATAACCGTATTCAATTAAATAATTTCGAAGTGTAATGAAATCTTCATGAATTTCCGAAAGCCGATCATTCATCTCATGTTTACTGTACGAAATATCTCCGTCAAAGCGCTTACTAATTTCCTGGACAATAATTCGTCGCTGTTTTTCCGTCGCCGGCATCTCTTTTAACTGGCCATCGGTTCCGTCAGGGAAAAATGTTTGCAGTATTGCTTGCTGTTCTTCCTCCACCACTGAATACCCATCGTGAAATAATTGAGACGCTTTATGCGGCGGGATAAACGCCTGCGCGTACGACTCACGTTCTTTCAATAACTCCATCATCGCAAGAAACACTTTCGCCTGACGTTCTTTTTCTTTTAACGCAAAGCGATGATGCCGGACGGTCGTCGCACTGCCAATCTCCAGTTCTTCCTGTACATCCTTATCACTTTTCCCTTGATAGAATAAACGCAACAGATCACCTTGATGATCCGTAATCCCTGACCATTTCTTATCGAGTTCAAGCAAATACGCAAACACCGACTGATGCGAATGTTCGATATGCACATGCATAAATCGCTCCGCTTCATACAACGCATTTTCGTACGGATAAATCACACCTTTTTCGATTTGTTTACCGCATAGTAAACAATCATACGATGTGGAATCTTCTATATACCCTTGCTTTAATTCCGTTAGTGAAGCATCCCAGAACGTTTTCGTAAACTCCATATGTCCCACACTCCCGTTACTTATTTAAGCATGACAAACGAATTGATCTTTTGTTTGTTGACTACCTTCTATACTACCTTGTGTATTCACCGACTTCAATAGCATAACAAACAATACCTCATTTTGTTTGCTGATTCATTTGCAATACGTTTCATACAGTCGCCAAACAATATCGCACGTGATACACTCATTTCATACCTATACAAACGGGGTGACATAATGTGTTTACTGGCATTTCAATTGCAAAGCCATCCGAAGTATCAGCTCGTCATGATGGCGAACCGAGACGAAGCTTACGCACGCCCGACAGCACGAGCAAACTTTTGGAGCGATCATCCAGATATTTTAGCAGGACGTGATCTCGAACAAATGGGCACGTGGCTCGGCATCAATACACAAGGGAAAGTCGCTGCACTAACCAATTATCGTGACTTCACGCTACCGCAAACCGGCAAACTCTCACGCGGTCACATTGTATCTTCCTATCTACAATCCAGTCTGTCTGCACAAGATTTCATGGAGCAACTGCATACAAATCGAGAAGATTATGCAGGCTGTAATGTACTGGCTGGATCCGCCAAGGAAATGTTTTATTACTCAAACATCGAGCAATCCATCCAACATCTACCGAACAGCACACATGGACTGAGTAATGCCTTGCTCAATACACCGTGGCCGAAAGTGGATAAAACAAAAGCTTTGCTGGCAGATTACTTGCAACAAACGGAGACGATAGATCCGGATAGATTATTTGGCATGATGCAACGAGCGGAACCATTTCCGATTGAACAACTACCGGATACCGGCGTAGGTGAAGATCTCGAGCGCTTACTGTCTTCGATATTTATCGCATCAAAAGACTACGGCACACGTTGCACGACTGTACTGACCATAGACAGAGAAGATCGTGTAGAATTCGAAGAGCGCACATACAAAAAAGGCGTCTTTACCGCTACTCAAAAATTCTCTTTTCGCATCGAAAAACCGGCTCACTCCTAAAAGAGTACAGCCGGTTTTATTCTGTTTTTCATGCATTATTTTCATATAACTATTATAACATGTCCATATATTTTTTGAATTCAGCCAAAGCTTTTTCACGGTCTCCCGTACTGAATAAACGCTTTTGATTAGCACCGATAATACGATAATGTCCACCTGCGGTATGCTGTTGCAATTGATATTGCTGCCATTGCCCGATTTCCGTCCACCAATTAATTGACGCACTGGCGGCTGTTTGTCGTGAATGAATCTCTTCATGTACTGCTATTTCAGCTAACTCAATCGGGTCTTCTCCCATGACCGAGCGCAACAAAGCACTCTCGCGAAATAGCGCACAAACCACTACCGCTGTTGCCCAACCAATTTCTTGGCGGCCTTTCTCTAGCTGTACTAAAGTCTTCTTTGAAATGCCTATAATCTCCGCCATTTGATCTTGCGTATACTCCATTTCTGTTCGAATTAACTTCAAGCGAGGTGACACTAAGTCAATGACTGTCTGCTTATTCAACGTTTTATTCCACCTTTACATTTAAAGTGTATATTTACACATTTAATCACTTTGGTTACTTTACGTGTAATATAACTACCTTTTGTGTGTTTTGTCTTCATTCGTGTAAAACAGCTTTTTTCTCTATAAGCAGTGTATCACAACTAGTATCACTAGATAAATCCCCATAGAAAAAACCTGCAGAACCGAAGTTCAACAGGTTGTGTATAGCATATTAAATAGTTCTGGTAGAATCCCAATTCGTAATATCTTCTTCTAGCGGAATTTGTGCAGCTCGAGCTTTTACCGCAGCGTTGAAGAACAAGGCTACTAGGAAGATCGAGATGACAATTGCTCCGATTATGGATACATTCATCGGTAAGCCGAATCCAATGGCGGCATTCAGTATATACGTCGTCGTAGCCATCAGCATGAATGTTCCGGGTATGAGTGCGACCCAGTAGTTCTTACCGGCAATGAAGAGATACATTGCGCCTACAAATAATGCAATGACCGCTGTGGACTGATTCGCCCAAGAGAAGTAACGCCATAGAATGTTGAAGTCTACTTGAGTCAATGCAATCGAAATAGCGAACATCGGAATCGCGATCCATAGACGGCTCATGATTTTCGCTTGCGGATACTTGATATAGTCCGCAACAATCATGCGTGCACTACGGAATGCCGTGTCGCCTGATGTGATCGGTAAGATGATGACACCAATCACGGCAAGTGTTCCACCGATAGCACCTAGCATCGTGACAGATACTTCACTAACAATAACCGCCGGTCCACCAGCCGCAAGCAATTCACTCAATGTCACACCGTTAAACAACGCCATACCAGCCGCTGCCCAAATCATCGCGATAATTGCTTCTGCAATCATCATGCCGTAGAAAATTTTGCGACCTTGGTTTTCATTCTTCGTTGTCCGGGAAATAATTGGAGACTGTGTCGCATGGAAACCAGAAAGCGCTCCACATGATATCGTTAAGAATAATAACGGGAAGATCGGAATATTATCAGGATGTAAGTTCGCAAATGTCAATTCAGGAATCGGAACACCTTTGATGACCATCATGCCGCCGATACCGACTGCACTGATCACAAGTAGCGCACCGAAGATTGGATAGAAACGACCGATGATTTTATCGATCGGTAATAGTGTCGCCAAAATATAATAAAGGAAAATAAGAGCAACGATGACTCCCATTGCCATCCAACCATTCATGAGGTTGTACAGCAATCCTGCTGGTGCGGAAACGAATACCGTACCGACCAAGACGAGTAATAATAACGCAAACGCATTGACAATATGTTTCATCGCTTTGCCGAGGAATTTTCCTGCCAGTTCAGGCAAGTGTGCACCGCGGTTTCGGATCGAAATCATACCTGTCAGATAATCATGTACAGCGCCTGCGAAAATCGCACCGACGACAATCCAAACAAATGCGACTGGGCCATATAACGCGCCCATAATCGGTCCGAAAATCGGGCCAACTCCTGCGATATTTAGTAATTGAATCAATGAGTTCTTGTTTGTGCTCATCGGCACGTAATCGACTCCGTCCGCGCTCGTATACGCCGGCGTAGGACGCTCTTCTTTAACGCCAAACATTTTGACAATATACTTACCATACGTAAAGTAACCAACTATTAATAATACGATAGAAAGTAAAAATGTAATCATTGCTTTTTCCCTCCCTAGTGTTGATAACGCTTACATCAACTATAATAGAAAGATGTCCGAACTATGACAAAATCTCGTAACATGTCAAAATCGCGAGGTAAGATGCACTCCGAGAGATTAACATGTTACGAGATTTTTTTATCCTTCGAGGCGCTGCCGTAATTCTTTGACATAATTTCGGCTAACTGACAATTTCTCCGGACGCTGATCCACTTCTAACTGATACGCTCCATTGAACCAAGGCGTCAAGCTACTGACATGTACGAGGTTCACGAGAATACTTTTATGGATGCGGAAGAACGATGAATAGGTCAATTTGTTCTCGAGATCTTTCAATGTCATGCGCGTTTCATAATCACGCGTAGGCGTAACGATCTTCGTCCAGTTTTCTTCTCGGTGGACATAAAGAATATCGCTGACCGGGATATAGTGGATTTCGCCTTCCGTTTCGACGGGCAATCGATCCATTCGTTTCGGTGATGTGTCGAGTTGCGTCCGATGTAGCAACTCTTTTACACGTGCAATCGTCTGCCGCAATTGCTCTTCATCATACGGTTTCAGCAAATAATCCATCGCATGGACACGGAACGCTTCTGCCGCGAATTGCGGATAAGCAGTCGCAAAGACGATTAGCGGTACTTTTTTCAATGCGCCTAGCGTCTTGGCGACTTCCATTCCATCCACTTTCGGCATCTCGATATCAAGGAACACGACATCAGGCTGTAGCTGCATTGCCTTGATAATCGCGGACTCCCCTGAATCCGCTTCTCCGATTACCTTCACCCCTTCAAATCGTCCAAGCAAATACATCATTTCTTCGCGCGCGTACCTTTCATCATCTACGACTAATACGCGAATCGTTTCTGTCATATCCGTTCACCTCCGATTTCGGAATCTGGAATGAAATCTTCGTTCCTTCATTCGGTGTACTTTCTATTGTGAGTCTTGAATTTTTATCGAACGTCATCTGTAGGCGTCGGTTAACGTTATAGAGACCGAGCCCGGTACCTTTTTTAGATTGGATTTGCTCTCGTCCAAGTATAGCGAGCCGCTCCGGAACAATTCCCTCACCGTTGTCTTCTACCATAATATGAATGGCATCGCCTATTTCATGTATTGAAATGTGGACCATTGCATTTGCGTCCAAATCCTTAATACCGTGCGTCATCGCGTTTTCAACGATCGGTTGCAACGTCAATGGCGGAATCTTCTCCTGCAGAACGTTCGGATCCACGTCGATACAAATCTTCAACTTATCAATGAAACGTGCTTCTTCTATCATCAAATACGCTTTGACGTGCGCAAGTTCTTGCTGTAACGTCACCATCTTCACCGTCGTACCTTCAAGATTCTGACGCAAGAAGAATGACAGCGACGACAGCAGTTTACGCGCTTCATCCGGATTTGTTCGTATCAATGAAAGGATAATATTCATCGAGTTAAACAAGAAATGTGGACTGATTTGTGACTGTAACGCCTGGATTTCTGCTTCTTTCGCTAGTTGATAGGCATGATCCGCTTCGGCAATTTCAAGTTGATTGCTTAGTAATTCAGCGAGTCCCGCTATTAATTCAATCGTGACATCGGTAATCGCTGTACGTGAAGGATAAAATAGCTTCAATGTTCCAATGGTTTCACCGCGCGTTTTCAGTGGTGCAATGACGACGGCACCTGATGCAGATACCCCCGGATGATCAAGGGTGACAGAATCCGTGACAATGAGCCGACCTTCCCGGATCACTTGACGCGTAATATCGGTCTGGATCGGGCCTTGCATCATCGTACCCCCGGATCCGACATACGCGAGAATATCCGTTTTATCCGTCATCGCGACAGCACCTGGCTTCAACTCATCTAACAGAATACCGCACACCGCCTGAGCTGTTTCCTTTCGCATACCTGTCCGTAAATAGCCGAGCGTCTGATCCGCGATACGCAATGTTTTCTGCGCTTGCAACGCGGTCACTTTTTCCTGATCACTGATGACGTTATACGCAATGAGCATGAATAACGCAGCACCCATACCGTTTGCCAAAATCATCGGCACGCCAATCGTTTGAACCAATGCGAACGCTTTCTCAAACGGCTCTGCCAAGACAACTATGAGCACCATTTGCAACGCTTCCGCAGCTGCACCAATCGTGAATGCCAAAAGCGGACGAATAGGCTTGCCTTTCTTATAGAAGTAACCTGCAAGAACACCTGAAATTATAGTGGATATTCCGCACGAAATAGCCGTGAATCCACCTAAAGACATCCGGTGTATCCCAGCGATGAGCCCGGCACCAATCCCAAGTCGATATCCACCAAGCAATCCTGCGACGACTACCCCGATCACACGGGAATTCGCAATCGCCTCATCGGTAGTGAGTTGCCATGACATATTTTCAAAATGAAACGTCTGCATATCCAGTGCTACACCGAAATACGTTCCGAAAATCCCAAACAATGCAAAAAAGAGTATCGCCGTCAGCTCTTGCCGACGGTCCAATACATCTTGATGGATCATATGTTGGAAAAACCGAAAACGAGTCAGAAGGAAAGCGACCGCCACAATCATTCCGACCCGTTCAAACATAATGATCAGTAAATCGAGCATCGCCATCCTCCATTCATTTGATTAACAAAAACTACTTTTTAATCGCCTTGTTCACAACCGCTACGACTTCCATACGTGACATCTTTTCGCGTCCTTCTTTAAGCGCATCGAGTGTACTATGCGCAAGTGCCAACGGAATATTACAGAAGTTCAAAATGGTCTTCGTATGGATGTCTTCAATATACGCATCAGCGAGGGCCAAATTCTCTTCAGCATACGCAAACATTTCCGGCAACTTCCAGTCATTCGGGAAGAAGTTCACATCACGCACCGCGTCTTCCTTGTAGTTACGAAGAATGTTAACAGACTGCAAGCCACGGCCAAAGCCAATGGCTAAGTCACGATCCGTCTCCGTGCCATCATACCAGCGCCAAATATCTGCAAGCATAACGCCAACGAGTCCCGCAACATAGTACGTATAATCATCAAGATCCTCACGCGTCTCAATCACCCAGTCCTTGCCTGCCCACTTCGCCATGCCACGGCCCATGATCGCAGTCGATTCGAGTACTTTAGTACGTGCCGTGTCTGGACAGAACTCTACCCAGTCAGCTAAGCGCAACGTCACTTCAGGCAACTGATCCCGGTAGGGTGCGAATAACTCGTCCAGTGCAGACGCCATCGATTCACCTGTTGCAATCGTGCGGTCCAGTATATCACTTACTTTGTTTAGTAAGTCCATGACGATATGTACGTCCAGTTGTTCATGGTCTTCAATTTCGTCGATTGCGCGCATACACAAGTACGCAGACGCAACGGCTTCTCTAACGTTTGGTTCAAGTAATTTAATTGGTATGTAGAATGTACGGCTTGTCTCTTTTAGGACTTTCATTGCTTCTTTTTGTAGTTTCGCTTCAGTTTTCATGTAAGGTTCCCTCCATCAATCTTCGCACAGGTAATAATTATAAAGAATGTGTTTATTATAGCATTGATTGTATTGGGGGTGCGACTGGAAAGGTGTTGGAGGTGGTAAACTAGTTGCGAAATATATTTACCAAGTTCCGAAAATGATACACTTATATACAGATACTATATAACGTGTTGCGCCATAATGGAATTCGAATGGAATACTAAATGGGCGCCAGACTAAGACGATCCACTGAATTATCTTTCCCGTCAAGAAAAGGGACACCAATCCATATGCGAATTGGGTCCCCGGATATTGTGTATTTATTGTTTTCTCTTGTCTGTTCTATCTACTGAAATTAAATCAAGTTTTCCTTTTCAACAACTCTGCTGGACTCTTTCCTGCTACGGTCAATCGTAATTTCAACCGTCTGCTCTTTCGGCTTGTCAAATGGTGCACCATCATAAATATGGACACCATCTAATTCACCCTGACGTACCCATTTCATAAATGACATAATCATTAATAACATAATGAAAACGAGCGGTAATGCCGTGATAATGGAAAGTGTCTGTAAAGCCTCCAAGCCGTCACCATACATGAGAACGATTGAGATGCTTGTTAGAACGATTCCCCAGAATACACGATACCAACGTGCTGGCTCCTCGCCTTCTTTCAAATTAATAGACGCTACGTCTGATAACGTATAAGCAGCCGAGTTAACAGTTGTCGCCAAGAAAATGGCGGCAACCAGTAAATACAGCACCATGACGACTCCGCCTAGCGGAAGCTCATTCAAGATAGCTAATATAGCGGCAGGTGCACCTTCATTTTGTAAGATATCGAGTACGGGAACAATATTATTTAGTTGGAAGTACATACCCGTGTTTCCGAAGATCGCAAAGGCCAACCAACAGCCCAATGTTCCGCCTACTAACTGCCCTAGTATTAAACCTTTAATCGTACGACCTTTCGAAATACGAGCAGCGAACATACCTGTGAATGGAGCATACGAGAACCACCATCCCCAATAGAAAATTGTCCAAGCGTCACTGAATCCTGATTTCCCCACCGGATCTGTGTACAGGCTCATTCTAAAGAAGTTTTGGAATAGAACACCGACACTGTCCGTAAAGCTCGCAATAATAAACATGGTTGGACCAAAGATGAAGATGAAAATCGCAATCGCGATATATAAGTAAAGATTCCAGTCGCTTAAAAGCTTCAATCCTTTTTTCAGCCCGAAATAAAGACAGATACAGAAAAAGATCATCAATGTAACGACAATCACCAAATTAAGCGTAAGCGTTTTCTCTACACCAAAGAGTGAATGGACTCCTTCAGCGAGCAAGGGGGTACCAAGTGCTAAGGATGTTCCAATACCACCGATCAGACCGAACATGAAGCATACGTCAATTATTTTCCCAAGTAAACCATCCGCTTTGTCCCCGATGATTCCACGGCACGCTGTACTCAATCGATAGGATTTTTGGCCTTTGACATATACTGCATATGCGATTGGGATGGAAGGAACGCAATAGATAGCCCACGCAGAGAATCCCCAGTGAAACATTCCATATGTAGAGGCGAAACTTGCTGCTTCCACGGTTTCTGCCGCCATGCCGTATGGAGGACTGGAATAGTAGTAAGCCCATTCAATAATTCCCCAATACATGATACCCGAACCGATTCCAGCAGTGAAAATTAATGCCAGCCAGCTAAATGTTGAAAACTCTGGCTTCGTATTACCTAATCTAATTTTGCCCAACTTGCCAAAAGCCAACCAAAGCAAGAAGCCAAATATCCCTAAACAAACCCATAAGTACATGGGACCGAAGTTTGTTGTGATGGAATGAAGGACGGTATTTAAAAACGTAGTCCCTTTGACGGGATTTATTAAAATAGGAACAGTCAACGCCGCAATCAAGGATAAAGCAATCGCCAATATCTTTTTATCAATGGTCTCAAATCTCATGTATACACTCCCTTAGTCTTCTATGATTCATTCTCATTTTACTTCATATAGAGTCATTATTAAAGAAAACTATCGGTGTAGAAAATACACCGATAAGTTATCTTAAACGCGTGATCTACTAGATTTCTCAAATAAGGCAGTCAAGCGATCACCTACACCCGATGTTGAGGAGCTTCCTGCATATCGGGTGTGAGAACTTTATTCTATACGAGAAGTTGTTCAATAGCATCTATAACTTTTTTGCCGTATTGCTCATAACCGAAATGATCGAGCAGTTGACTGGCTGACCAGATCGTCGCCAACGGATTACCATTTCTTTTCCTGCAATATCCGGCGCCGATCCGTGGACCAGTTCGAACATTGTTCTATCAAGAAATTTATTTATTAAGCGCCTCTAGAACCATTTCATGGAATTGAACGATTGCTTGTTCAGATTGAGAGTAGCGGCCTTTTTCGAATGCACTTGATTTGAATCCTACTTGTTCCAATTCAACTAATTCGATGTCTTCAAAGCGAACTTGCTCCGCGAATGTCATCAAGTCTTTCTCTTCTTGAGACAATTTGTCTAGGCTGTCTTCTTTAAAATAGTACGTATAAACGATTTCAGTATTTTCATGATCGATTGGTACCAATTGAATCGTGGCCATATTAGCGGGTCCCGGATAAATGGTAAGCATCAAGTTCGGCCATAACCAGAAGAATGAGCCGCCTTGCATTTCCGCCACATCCAGATTCACTTCTCCGTATTGCTTATCAGGTTTTACCATTGTGCCTTGAAGTGAATAGTTCTCACATGTAATGATCTGATAATTATCCATATCCAATGTATCAATGAAGCTCGGGTGTGCCACGTGGCAATGATCACATTCCAAGTAGTTTTCAACAAAGGCTTTCCAATTCGCTTTGATATGACGAGATTTACGATGTGTGAATTGCAAACCACTCAGAAATTCGAACTTACTTAAACGGTCAAAGAAGTCTCCGTATGATTCTGCCAATGGTTTTGCGTTGTCATCCAGGTTAACGAAAATTAAAGATTCGATTACTTCCATTCTGACAGAACGCAGGCAAGCATCTTGTACACAAGCCGCATCTTCTTCACTTCGGAAGTTAGGTGCTTTATTTAATTTGCCGTCTGTTTTGAATGTCCAGCCATGGTACGAACATTGTAAAATTTTCTTCTTGCCTGATTCAGTTTTTTCAAGTTTTGTTGCTCTGTGTGGACAAACATTATAGAATGCACGAAGGACATCATCAGTTCCACGAATAATGATAATCGGATCGTCGCCAATTTCAGCAGTGAAAAATGCACCTTTCTTCTCTACTTGGCTCACATGACCGACCAATTGCCAGCTCTTTGCGAAAATCATTTCCTTTTCTTTCCCCAATACGCTTGGGTCTGTAAATAAATTATAAGGCATCGTTCTTTCGAATGTTCTTTCTGTAGCGTTCTGCACTTTGTTATATGCCATTTCTCATTCCCCCTTTAGGTTTCTTATATTTTAGCTAGCTTTAATTCTCTGACACGCGAATGGTGTTTCTGCCAATTTGATAGAGTGGCTCGGACATCATTTAAAAGCATCCTCCAAGTCTTCAATCAAATCTTCAAGTGCTTCAGTGACTTCTTCGTTGTCATCCAGCAAAGCAAATGCGAAGCTGTCAGCTGTATGATCCAATCCGTCCGGTGCGACTAGGTTACATGCTCCAAACGCGATGCAAATATTTCACTCCACCATGGTAAATGGCGCCATTCTCCTGCTCTTGCTCTGAAAATCAAAATAATCAGTTATCTCTGAACGTCACTTTTTTTGGAGTTTCTTCCTTATCTCCCATAAGGCTAGTGCTATGCATAGGTTGCATTTTCGCTGTTGGATCGATATACACCTTGGCACTGCTTACGGAAACGGGTGCTTCTCCAAAACCAGATGCAATCAGCTTTACTTTTGTAGTCAATTTGAAAACGCCTTCATTTTCTTTCTTGACTTGTTTCACCGTTTCACCCAAGTAGATGGTAGTTTTAAATTGATTCATCTGTTCAACCAGATGATCCACCAGCTCCTGAGCCCTCACCTTAGGGAAACCAGCAATATCTTACATATATTTTTCAGGATACAGTGCTGCAAGCTACGGCAGGCTCTCAATGACTTTTACGGACAGTTGCCGATGTCCTGTATAAAACGCTGTAAATAAACCGACCGGACCGCCTCCAATAATTGTAATGTCGCTAACCTCGGCTGTTCTACCCAGTTCATACCTCCTAATAACTACTTTATATACAGCGATTTGGTACGAAGCAATTAGGGAATTACCTCATTTATGCCTCATCACAAAATCTCCCCAAATATTAATGCAATTATTATGCCAACTATTAAAATATCAATAGGAATAAGGTCTCTGTCGTTTTATTTTCATAATGTTGTTACAATTCATTCAAATTCGAGTCGGAATTGACTCAAAAAATACGTGGTATTTTCAAAATTGACTCAGATCAAACAGCAGAAAGGTGATTAAAATGCCTGAAAACAAAGAGCATGAAAAATGGACTTATCCGTGGAATCTCTGCTTAAAATACTGGAATACTCGTCTGATGAAACCTATATGTTGAACGGTGAAACGAGGATTGTCTACGTCAACCGGAACTACGAATAGCATTACGGAGTAAAGAAAGATGATGTGATTGGCAGATACACTGATGATTTTTTAACGAGGGTTACTGGACGCCTTCTGATGTTCCGCTCGCCATAAAGGAGAAGATCCCCGTTTCGATGCGCCAGCAGACAAAGATCGGCGCTGACTTGTTGACTAGGGCTTTCCCTATACTGAATTCAAAAAACAAGATCGTATCATTAGTTAACCTATACTTCGCAGCAAATTCTTTAATCAGCATAGATCATTAAGGTGTACTTTGAGGTCAAGTAATTTGCTAATTCGAACGAATGACAAACTAAAAAAGACTGGATGCGTGAACATCCAGTCCATTATAACTGTCAACAGTTGGAAGAGCGTGTGGCCTATAGTAATTTTTTCAAAAGAGCAGTCACCTTAACCTCAATGGTGAACGGTTACTTTTTTTGATGAAAATTAGGATGAAAGCCAGGCATGCAATTATTCTCTTCTTAACTCAGTTTAACGTATTTTGAACTGCTTAATCAGTTCATTTAGACTCGCCGCACTTTCTTCCAGGGACCTTGCACTGCCGGATACTTCATTCATAGAACTGCTGGATTGTTGTGCAGTTGCCGATACCTGCTCAACACCTGCCACTGATTCTTCAGAAGCAGCCGCTATATTTTCAATCGAATCATTAATAGACCTTGTGTTGTCTAACACTTGATATAGAGTGGAGGACATGCCTTCAATTTGAGTACCCACCGCTCGAATAGTTTCTTGAAGAACTTTAAATGTATCCCCAGTAGTTTGGATTTGGCTCGATCCTTCATTCACTAGGCCATACCCTTCATCCAGTGATCTGGCGACATGATTGGATTCCGTTTGAATGTCCGTGACAATTGTGGTAATTTCGGAAATAGAATTACCGACCTGTTCTGCAAGTTTTCTAACTTCATTGGCTACAACTGCAAATCCTTTTCCTTGTTCCCCCGCACGTGCCGCCTCGATTGCTGCGTTCAATGCCAGTAAATTCGTTTGTTCCGCAATTTCTTCGATCACTTTAACCAGCTTAGTAATTTCGTTCGTCTTGTTAGTTAATCCTTTTACCGTAAAGAGTGAACGTTCCATCTTTTCATTGATCTGATTCATTTTCCGAATGGATTCTTCCATATTTTCATTTCCGTTATCCGTCATCTTGAGCATGACGTTCGATTGATTTTTTACATCTTCCCCTTTCTCCGCAACTTTTGTAATTTCTTTAGTAAACTGACTCATCTGTTCGTTCAGTGATGAAGATGAATCCGCCTGAACCTCTGCTCCGTTGGTCAACTCGATCATTGTGGTCGCGATTTGCTGACTGCCTGCTGTTACCTCATCCGCATATTGTGTAAGTTCTTCACTTTCGCCCGTCACATCATTTGATACAAGGATGACCTCTTCAACCAAATGCCTGAGTGAATTTTTCATATCATGAATACTTGTCGAAATCGTCCCAATCTCATCTTTTCTAGCCAAGTATTTCGCGTCAATTTCTTCAGTAAAGTCACCGTGCGCAATCGTTTGTAAACTTTGCGCCGACTTAATAATCGGTGTGGTAATGTACCTTGCACTAAGTGTATTCAATACTAGGATCAAAACGAGTACTATCAAGGAAATGAATATAATTGTTTTAATCATCTCTTTTGCTCCGGCTGTCAATTCTTCCTCTGACATAAATGAAGCTAAAATCCAATCTGTATTCGCTACTTTATACGGAGAAACCAAGTATTTCTTATCTTTAATAGTTGCATAGAAAGGTTCCAATTCTTTTGATGAAATCTCTATTAACCCTTCAATGTCCACTTCATCCATGCTTTTGAAGTTATTTTCAGGATTATTTCCATCCGCCATAATAATTCCTGTATCATGTACAATCATGGAAAACCCTGTATTACCTTGTTTCATTTCATTTAACATGTCACTTACAACGGACTGCTGAACATCAATTCCCAACGTCCCCAATACTGCGCCATTCTGATCCGTTAAAGTGCGCACATTACTAGTCACCATGGCATTTGCAATTGAGTCTAAATAGGGAGCAGTCCTGGCGATCTTTCCATTGCCTTCTTCAGCTGCTTGATACCATCCTCTATTTCTTGGATCATACTGTTCGTTTACCTTTGTTTCAGGCCACTGCAAATAGGCTCCATCTTTTGTTGCAAGATATACATACAGCGTCTCTGGATGGGTTTCTCCATACAACTTAAACACATCATAAATCTGTTGTTCTATTCCGCCATTTTTAGATGGCGTCATTTGTACCTCTTGAGGATTGTCTTTGTAGGTTGTAATTGAAGCATCTATTTGCTTTACTAATGGATTCTGTACCATCATTTGAATGTCTCGGTCTATTTGACTATAAAAAATGTCTATTGACTTCTCAACGACCTTCATTTGTTCCTTTGAATTATCCAGAAAATCTGTTTTTGCTTGCCTCGTAATTTGATAGCTGATGATCCCACCGACCAGCAATAAAGTAATTACAATTCCAATAGCTGAAGTAATGATAAACTGTGCTTGTATGCCTCTAAATTTTTTTAACAATTGCTATGCCTCCACTCCGCGTGTTCGTATTGTGAAAAAGAGATGTAAGTTTAATTTAACGGGAGTAAGGACTCGATTCTAAAGACCTAATACAGAGCGAATAAAAAAGTACGTGGAAAAATCAGAACAATTTTCCCACTACTACTAGTTACTCTTCTGACAATAGCCAAATTATGGTGACTTGAAGGAACATTAGACTTTCCTTTATATCTCGTAATAAACAAACTTTTCAATATCGAATTATACCAAATATACCCACAATTACAAGTACTTAAAAAAGTCACCCGTGTTGATACATTCTCGATTGGTTCTCCCGCAGGTACCTTATTCACCAACTCCCAACTACCTCCAAAACCGACACGCCGCTTTTGGGACGTTTGGCGTACAACTACGCTAGGAAGTATAGACGTCATTCTACAATACCAACGAATGAGTCAGAATTGTAATGGTAACCAAAGATGATTAAGTATTTTAAAAATGGGTAAGTTTTAAAAACGGAGAGGATTGCATATGATGAGAGCGGTTACGTATCAAGGCGCGAAAGACATTAAAGTGAAAAAGGTAGACGCCCCACGTATTGAAAAGCCGGATGATATCATCGTCAAAATTACTTCTACAGCCATTTGCGGGTCGGATTTGCACATTTATACGGGGGCATTGCCGGCTCATAAAGACTACGTAATCGGGCATGAGCCTATGGGTATTGTCGTAGAAACTGGAGCCGAAGTGACGAAAGTAAAGAAAGGCGACCGTGTCATCATCCCCTTTAATGTCTCATGCGGCGAATGTTTCTTTTGTCAGCATGAATTAGAGAGCCAGTGTGACAATTCGAACCCAAACCCTGAAGTGGACACGGGCGGTTATTTCGGTTTTACCGAGCGCTACGGGAATTACCCAGGCGGTCAGGCCGAGTATATACGCGTACCATACGGAAACTTCATTCCGTTCGTCATTCCTGAAAGCTGTGAACTGCCGGATGAATCCTTGTTATTTCTATCCGATATTCTTCCAACAGCTTACTGGAGCGTGGAGCATGCGGGTGTAAAAAAGGGAGACACCGTTATTGTCCTTGGCTCGGGACCTGTCGGATTATTGACGCAGAAGTTTGCCTGGATGAAAGGGGCGGAACGGGTCATCGCCATCGATCATGTACCCTACCGACTGCAGCACGCGAAGAATACGAATAACGTGGAAATATTTAATTTCGATGAAGTAGATGAAATTGGGCAACAAATGAAAGAGCTGACAAAAGGCGGTGCGGACGTTGTCATTGACTGCGTCGGAATGGACGGGAAGAAAAACATTCTCGAGAAAGTCGGACAGAAAATGAAAGTTCAGGGCGGTACACTGAGCGCCATCGAAATTGCTTATCAGTCTGTCCGGAAATTCGGCACGATTCAGCTGACGGGTGTATATGGATCGCTTTACAATATGTTCCCGCTTGGTTTCATATTTGAACGCAATGTCAATATGCGAATGGGTCAAGCACCGGTCGTGCATTATATGCCGATGCTGTTCGACAAAATCACGAATGGAGAAATCGATCCAACCGATATCATCACCCATATCTTGCCACTTGAAGACGCTTCTAAGGCATATGATACATTTTATCAACACGAAGATGAATGCATCAAGGTCATCTTGAAACCATAAGACCAGTAGAACCTGTTCACCGAATACTATCGGGGAACGGGTTTTTTAAAAAAGCAATACCCTACCCCTGCTTATCTGAATATAAGAATGATTATTTTAAAACATAGACACTTTCCACAAATGTTTGACGGGATGTGATCGACGATAGATCAACGTACACAAGCGATATGCGCATGTTCAGTTGATCACTTTCAAGCAAAATGATTCTAAATCATTTTCTATCATTCGAAAAAGCATATATTTTTTTTACAGTTTCATTCGGTATATAACCTGCTAAATCCAGCAGTTCATCTACATCTGTTTCTAGTTCTTCTGCCAATGTACAAACTACTTCTCGTGTAGGCATATATATGCCTTTTTCCAAAGAATCAATGAAGGAGTAGCTGAGGTTCACGCGCTCTGCTAAATAACGTAAAGACATCTGTGCTTGTTTGCGTAATAAGTGCAAGTGATTTCCAAAATCATTCAAATAAATCGCCACCTTATCTAATGATAAATTATGTAAAAAAACATCTGTAATTCTTATATATCCTTCATAATAATAAGTGAAATAATTTCCAATCTTACAGTGCAGTACAAAAGACTTTGATTACTAACATCTAACAAAAATACAATTAACATAATGTGAATAAGTGCATTTTATTGAGTACAAAGTAACAAGGATAAGTGATCAGACCTAAACATAATTAACTACATATTCAATATACACGATTTTTACTCAGAATACTATTAGCGATATCCCTAATTGTCATCTCCAATACTTATCCTATCCGTCTTAATTATTGGATGAATGAAAACAGTTCATATCGTGGAAGTTTCAGGACTTGTGTTATACAGCTTTTACCTATACATTGGAAAGGCGCCTACTCCCTATCCTGCGATGGGGTCAAGAGTAGACGTCTTTTCAATGTATAGGTTGGGAAGTATCATTCACTACACATCTGCTAAGTGATCTTTTTCTGATTGATTTTTTCCCTATCGATTGTCATCACGCCTTCATTCGTCAATTCCAAAAAGTTACACAACGTAAAGTAGTAAAACAATTAGTAGATCAAACAGAAATTAGCCGGCAACGGGACGGACAGAGTAGTTGGCGATTAGAAATAAACACTATACTCTGTTCAGCTCACGAAATGCCCTCGCTACAAACGATAAATCTTCCTCAAACATCGGCGCGAGATTTGGACGACGTCTTGCTGCAAGGGGATGATACGCAACTGCAGTTTTAAATCCCCTCACTTCATGCCATTCTCCACGCAAGCCTTTGACATCCACTTCAGGATTTTGAAAAAATGATTGAACTGCTACATTGCCTAAACAGACGACAAGGGAAGGTTGTTGTTGTTCTAATTGAACTTCTAGATGACGAATGCAAATTGATCGCACTTTTTCTTTTTCATATTTACGAAGGGGCCGTCGTTTCAGTATGTATGTCACGTACAGCAACTCTTCCTCTAAACCCACAGTCGATAGGGTCTGTCTTAAAGTTTGGCGCGTTCCGCAAACCATTCGATTCCCTTCACGATCTTCTAGTGCGCCCGGATTATCAAGAATGATCATGATCGACGCTTTCGGATTTCCTTCTCCCCAAACCATACGAGAACCTTGGTTATATAGCCCACACTCTTGGCAAGCTTGCTGACTTTTTGGCGTCGGATCTTCACGCCAACTTTCTGAACAACTAGAATTCATCTTATTCACGCTCCTGGGTTTTCAGCATTCCCTTTCTACATGCATACATACCTTGATTCATTGACATGTCCAGTCATTGGGAATGCACGTTGAATAGAACGCTGTCGTGCGGAGCGTTTGATGAAAATCTTACTATTGCAGGGATGACAGAGGAAGATGATTCATCCTACCTACACATTTTTCTGGAACAACCTCTATGAACTGTACTTCTGACAATGACTTAACATTTTTGTGTCCAGGATATTGACATAAATCCAATACCACGAATAGTTTCAAATTACTTGAAATCATTTATACAAACTAAAAAGACGTCTACACCCAACCTTTTAAAGGTCAAGAGTAGACGTCTTTTCAATTTACATCACATCATAACGCGTATTATTGTAGTTCTAATTCCGCTTTCATCTCTTGTACGCGCTCTAACGATAACCCCGTTGTTTCAACCTCGATTTCTACATCTAGTTTTTTCAGTAGAAGATTACGTGCTATATGTTCTTTTTCACCTATTTTTCCCTTCTCTATTCCCATTCCCTGCCTTCCTAGCCTTCTCTTCTCGCCACTTCGCTTCATTTACCGCTGCTTCCTGATCTAGAACTTGTTTTAAGCGAACTTCATAGGCAAATCGTCCGTCTGAATCCAAACTCATTTCATTCCAACTTGTAAATGCCTCTTGCAAATGTTTGTCTGTCATCGCAATCGCCTCCAGTTCTTTGTAAATATCTTCATAAATATGTTGTTTTCTTAGGTCTACGATACTTAACAAAAGCAATCAGCGAACCAATACATCATTCCACGGATCCAACTTTTCATCATACCAATGTGCAAGCAACTTAGGTATTTCAATGAATAAGAGGTACTGGGTCCTGTAACGATTTATCATCGTTTGGTGGACCTGGTACCTTATATTTATCATCGCGATGTTCCTAACATCTTCTGTAAAGCGTTTACACACAGTACAACGTAAAATCAAGACTTATTTGGGATAAATGAAAACTGTTGGCATCACACTTATGATGGTATACTATATGACATCTAGAAGTGTTAACTAAATGGGAGGTATGCATGATGAATTCACAGGAGAAATTAGAAGATATCCGTAAAACCGTTAGACTTACTGCACCGCTAGAAAAAGTATGGCAAGCTGTTTCTACGTCAGAAGGTATGGCGGCGTGGTGGATGCCAAATTCCCTTCAACCAATTGAAGGTCAAGAATTTGTACTTCATACAGGGCAATACGGGGACTCCCTTTGCAAAGTAACAGAACTTGATCCACCTACCCGTTTGGGCTTTGATTGGGGTAAAGATTGGCATGTTTTCATTGAATTAAAGAAGTTGAGCGATGAGGAAACGGAGCTTACATTAATACATGCTGGCTGGGACGCAAATAAAGTGACGGAATTTGAACAACCACACGCAGTTATTCGTGGATTTATGGACAGTGGTTGGGAACGGATTGTCAAAGAGAAACTTCCTACCGTACTACAGGGGTAAGTGTTGTGAATCCATCTAAGCAAGTTAGAAGGTCGGACGTGAAAACCGGTATATGCGAAGTCTGAACTATTGAGAGAAATCTACGATTCGCCATAAGTGGAACCGAGAGTATGAAATGTACATCTCTCGGTCTCTTTATTTTATAAGTATGCTTTCACAATATCTTCACATATATATGATAGGTCAAGAATCCCCAAGCTATAGCCAAATTACATACCGCGGTGACAATTTTATAGCTATTTAATCAATTGCCTTAACTCATCTGTCATTTGTTCAACTAACTCTGGTCTCCCATGAAATTGTGCGGGAGTATTTTGGAAGAGCTCAATTAGCCAATTGCCATCTTTGTTTACTGCAACTAGAATTTGGTGAGCGTTTACTGTGGGTTCAATATCTGTTTTTCCAGGAGGAATCATACCTGCAATGGCTTGCACGATTGCCGTATCAGCTCCTATTGCAAGAACATCTTTCACTTTGGTCACAAAAGGAGCAGTGGGATGGTTTTTAAAGATCGATGCGAGATGCGATAAGATCTCCTCCCGTCCGATCAGCTTACTGCCATCGAAACCAATTTGAATTCCGGATCCTGTGAATAGTTCGGCCATTCCTTTTGCATCACGTTTGTTCCACGCTTCTATCAGCCTCCGATAAAGACTAGTGACTTCATCTACTTTAAAGATATTCATGCAGTACGCTCCCCTCTGTATAGAAGATCTTCCCCTTGTTAATTGGCACGTGCTCTCCACTTAATTATACGTTCACTTATAAACCCCATTACCATACCGACAACAATAGGAAGCAGTGAAATTTCAGTATGTGACAGTGAAAGTTTAAATAGTAGAATTTCTATATTTGCTATAAAGCCTAGTAAATATAGGAATATCATCGTTCCAAATGAAACCAGTAACGGAATCCAAAAGGAATTATTCATATCGTCACCTCCCAAGCTTTTTAATGGGCTGTACGTGATGCTTCTATCTGATCATCGTATTTCAATCCGTTATGTTGAGAATTACATTCGCTTTGTTTTCTCATACTTCGTAGTATAAAGTATATCATTTTTCCGGCGAACTATCTAACTACTCTGTCATTAAGGTATTGGACACAGCAAAATTGAATGGTTCATAGCGATCGAACAAGTGGATAGGAGATGGACCATTCAAAGAAAACACCTATATACGGCAGAAACGCTTTTACATCCACTGTAGCGTTTGCTGCCTATATAGGTGCTCTTTTTTCTATATTTAGTGAATTAAGGGTTTACCCAGTTCATCAATAAGGCTCTGCTTCATGGCCTTTTTCCGCTGCATCTTTCACAGCCTGTTTAGAACTAGGCGTGCCTTGTCCAAATTTCGATTGACCGGCTTCACGACCTGGGAAGTTAGATTCTGCCGCCACTCCTTCTAATTCTTTCATTTTCTGTTCTATACCCTCTTCTACAAGACGCCCGTATTCAAAATTTGCTTGCGTGAAGTGGTCGATCATCGCTTTTTGTATGCGTACATCACACACGGCTAGCGCTTCTGAAAGGTTCTTGATTAATTCCTCTCGTTCCCATTTCTCAAACTGTCGGAACGTCTCGCCTGCCTGACCATAATTATTTGGTCGATCAATCGGTGCGCTCATCGCCGCTGCATTATACGTAGGTCGATGCGAGGCCGGCTTTCCCCTTTTGCTTCTTGAAATCCACCGAGCATAGATGGTTCATAATTGATATGTGGATTTTCTCCCGACTCGTAGGCGTCACGATTATCCATTTGACCACGTTGCTGGTTTGTCCGAACTTCTTTTTTTGGTGCATTTACAGGTAACTGGAGATAATTCGTACCAATACGATAACGTTGTGTATCGGAATACGAGAATGTGCGGCCTTGAAGCATTTTATCGTCTGAAAAATCCATTCCATCTACAAGCACTCCAGTACCAAAAGCCGCTTGCTCTATATCCATATGGAAATCATCGGGGTTCCGATCCAATACCATTTTCCCTACAGGCAACCAAGGAAACTGTTCTTCGGGCCAAAGCTTTGTATCATCAAGCGGATCAAAATCCAGTTCTGGGTGGTATCCATCTTCCATAATTTGCACGAAAAGCTCCCATTCGGGATACTCTTTACGTTCGATGGCTTCAGATAAATCTTGCGTCGCGTGGGCAACATTTTTTGCCTGAATGGCATCGGCATCTTCCTGCGTTAAATTACGGATGCCTTGCTTTGGCTCCCAATGATACTTTACTAGAACCGCTTCTCCTTTGTCATTAACCCACTTGTATGTATTCACACCAGAGCCTTGCATGTGACGATACGTTGCGGGAATTCCCCATGGCGAGAACAAAAACGTGATCATATGAATGGATTCTGGCGACCTAGAGACAAAGTCAAACATGCGTTGTGGATGCGGTATATTTGAAGCAGGGTCCGCTTTGAATGCGTGAATCATATCAGGAAACTTCATCGCATCCCGAATGAAAAATATTTTCAAGTTATTCCCTACTAAATCCCAGTTGCCATCTTCTGTATACATCTTAACCGCAAATCCTCGTGGATCTCGTGCAGTCTCAGGCGAATCCTTAGCTCCAGCTACAGTGGAAAAACGCGCGACAAGAGGCGTTCTTTTTCCAGCACCCGAAAACACTTTGGCACGTGTGTACTTTTCAACGGGTTCATTACCCACTTTCCCATATGTTTCAAAATAGCCAAACGCACCCGATCCTCTTGCATGGACCACTCGTTCAGGTATTTCCTCGCGATCAAAATGAGAGATTTTTTCAATGAAGTGATAATTCTCAAGCGTAGCAGGGCCACGGTCGCCAATTGTCCTGATATTTTGATTATCATGTACAGGATGACCTTGGCGCGTCGTTAGAATTTCCCGATCTTCCATTTGAGATTCGTTCTGTTTATGTTGTTTCTTTTCCACGATATTCCTCCTCGACAAAGTGCATTCCATTTCTACCGACAGTATGACCACAACAAAGAAAAGATAAACACGTATAGTGCGACGGGAAATCGGTTCAATTGCTATGATAGGAGTGAAGTATAGTGGGTTTCTTATGTATGTTGGAATTTCAATGTTTCCCGGGAAATTCCATATGTATGGAATGGATGGGAGCAGAAAAGCTAGTGGATCCAAAAACAGAGGCACCAGGGCACAGAACATTTTACAAATGTTCGGTGACCTAGTACCTCTTGTTCACTTTGAATGGAAATTTTTTATTGTTCTTATACGTCCACCATTTCCAGAAATTGTAGTGTACGTTCATTTGTCGAACGATTGAAAAACGTATCGGGATCAGAATCCTCAATAATGATTCCTTCGTCTAACATAATCACTCGGTCTGCCACGTTTTTTGCAAACTTCATTTCGTGTGTCACAACAATCATCGTCATTCCTTCCTCTGCTAAGTTTTGCATGACTTGCAACACTTCCCCAACCAGTTCAGGGTCTAAAGCGGAGGTCGGTTCGTCGAATAACAATACTTTTGGTTGCATGGCAAGCGCTCGAGCGATTGCCACGCGTTGTTTTTGACCACCAGATAATTTATTGGGATAGACTTCGGCTTTTTCGGATAATCCAACCTTTTGCAATATCTCGTGTGCCATCTTCTTCACTTGGACTTTATCCATTTTTTTCACCATCAAAGGCGCTTCCATTACATTCTCTAAAACCGTTTTGTGTGGGAATAAATTAAAGTGTTGAAATACCATTCCAACTTCTGCACGAATCTTGGCTAAGTTGTCTTTCTTTTGATTTACTTGCTTTCCATCAATCGTGATCACGCCTTCGTTCGTCAATTCCAAAAAATTTAAACACCGTAAAAAAGTACTTTTTCCCGATCCACTGACCCCTATGAGGACGACTACTTCTCCACGGTGTACTTCCATATTAATACCATTCAACACGTTCAAATCTCCAAATGATTTATGAATATTTTCTGCTTTAATCATCGTATCCGCCCCCATTATTTATCCACATCCAATTTGTTCTCATACCATTTTAATAGAGCACTGAAAATCAGAACGAGAATGAGATAATAAAGACCTACTACGAGAAACGTTTCAAATTGTTTGAAATTAGATGCGGCTACTCGATTGGCCAAACCAAATAATTCAGATACACCAATCACATAGACTAAAGATGAATCTTTCAACGTAATGATGAATTGGTTTCCGAGCGGTGGAATCGCACGTCGTAAAGCTTGCGGGAATACGATCCTTCTCATCGTCAATGAACTATTCATACCTAGTGCAAGACTGGCCTCTCGTTGACCTTTGTCAATTCCTTGTATAGATCCACGGAAAATTTCCGCAATATATGCACCGTTATGGACTCCTAAAGCAATCGCACCTGCCCAAAAGTTATCTAACACGATGATCGATGTGATACCGAAGTAGAGAAACATAATCTGAACGATTAACGGTGTCCCTCGAATTAGCGTGATGTATATATTCGCAATCGTCTGCAGTATTTTCGAATGGGAAATTTTCATAAGGGCGAAAATGATACCTAACACCGTTCCGATTACGATAGCAATTGCTGTAATTTCGATGGTTAGGAGACCAGCTTGTAAAAATCCTTTGTACGTATTTTTGAATACGTCATAAAATGTTAGGTAAAACTCAGGCACCGGCACACCAACTTTCTAAAAAATAGGTAGCGTTTATATTATTCCAACAACTCGACACCTTCTAAGTCAATATCAAGTAAATTGCGACCGAACCATTTATCTGAGATTTCCTCATACGTCCCATCATCAATCATTTCTTGTAATGCTTGATCAAGCGCTTTTGTTAATTCAGGATTTTCTTTATTTACGGCGATGGAAGGTTGTTCTACCCACATCGGCTTGTCGACCTCTTTGACTTCAAATCCATTATCGATCGCTTCATACCCAACGATGTCCGCTGTAATGACTGCATCTAAGCGACCTTTAACCGTTAAATCTTTTAATGCTACTACATCACTGCTGTAATACTGAATATTGTCCGATAATTCTTTTGCAGGCTCTTCATATGTGGACTGAGCTACTACGCCAATTTTCTTTCCGTCCAAATCTTCCGGAGATGTAATTTCGTCGTTATTCTTTGCTACGAAAATCATTCCTCCCGAATAATAGTAAGGCTCGGTGAAGTCCGCTTGCTTTGCCCGTTCTTTTGTATAAGCCATAGAACCAATAATTGCGTCAAACTTATTTCCCACTAGACCTTGTAAAATTGTTTCGAATGGATTTGTAACGGGGTTCGCTTCAAGTCCCATTTTCTCCGCAAGTGCATTTCCGATCTCTATATCAAAGCCCGTAAGTTTACCGTCATCTTCAAAACTAAACGGTTTATACACTCCACTTGCAGCGAAAGTGAATTTTCCTTCATTAACTAATTTATAGCTTTGATCTCCGGTGTTCTCTGATGTCTTATCGTCTTTGTTACCACAAGCAGCTAGTACGAACACCGATGCAGTTAGTAGTACGATCATCATGATAAATTTCCTCATTTTCCAACACTCCCTTTTAGTTAACCATATCCCTAACTTTCGCACTTCACTTTCCTCACACTTGAAACCGCTTACAACAAATGTCGTTTTGGTATGGTAGAATAATTCTTTTATTTTCCCTCTTCTTTTCATCGTGACTCATTACCTTCTAAACTCCAATAGAAATTACCGTATAACCGAAGTGAATTTCCAATCCTTCACACGCTTTCACCACTTTCTAACTAGTAAGTTATTTACTATTAAACCATGATACCATAGAAAAGAGTGAAAATTAATTTAATATTCTCTCTATATTTACTAATTTGAAATAATTTAACTAGATCCAATGTATAGGCGGTACACTAATAAAGCTACGAGAATAAACTTTCAAAAAGCACTTAATCGTTCATGTTGATCCTATCTTTTTTATTCTCTTTCTTCATGGCCTTAAATATGTTCTTTAACTTTCTTATTCTCGTTTTTCATCTGCTTCTTCTCTCTTCTATCTTGTAACTTCTTTTCCATTTCATCATCCAAGGACTCAGTATCTTTTACAGCATTTTCACCAAACCAGTCAATTACCTTAATTTTTGCTAGTTGTTTTGTATCTGCGTCAATATATGTAGCCACCACTAGCAAAGCCCCCACGACGATCGCCAAATCATCGGAATACCCCACGACAGGTGTGAAATCTGGTATAACGTCTAACGGTAGAATGAAGTAGCCTAAAGCGCCTAAAATAGTAGATTTTACTTTCTTCGGAACTGTTGGCTTTTTAAAAGTATAGAACAGTAATAGCGTTCCATACGCTAATTTAACACCCGCTTGTTTTCCGAAATTAAGAATTTTATCCCAAAACTTTTTTTCGGAGAAATGCTTGGAATAGTCTTCATTATGATGAACCAAGATATTACCCACCTTCTTTTGTATTTTGAGTTTGTATATCAAGTAATTTTCATTCTCTCGCAACCTCTGCAACTCAACACGTTGGGTTGGTCTTCGTCTTATGTATACCCCCCAGACTAGAAATTGTAACCCGAGATTTTCGATAAAAATTCTACTTGAAACATATGCTGAAAATCTCTCGTTTTCCTACATAATGATAGCTCACTAAATAATCCATACTAGTTCTTATACAACAATCTACTGCATTCTTTATGCTATGATACGTATAATACATAGCGATTTACGGAGGAATCCCCATGAAAAAAGTTGCAATTATTCAAGATTTGTCTTCATTCGGTAAATGCTCACTCACTGCCGCGATTCCTGTGCTTTCCGTGATGGGCGTGCAAGCATGCCCATTGCCTACTGCGGTTTTGTCTGCGCAAACGGGATATCCAAGCTATTACTGTCATGATCTAACGAACGCCATGCCGCTCTACACGGAGGAGTGGAAGAAGCTTCATGTCTCCTTTGACGGTATTCATACCGGATATATTACGGGCAAAGAACAAATTCGCCAGATCCTCACATTTCTAGAGAGTTTTTATACGGATCGAACGCTATTACTCGTTGATCCGGTACTGGGTGATAATGGAATAGCGTATGATAATTTTGACGAAGAACTTCTTGAACAAATGAAGGTTTTGGTCGCGCGTGCGGATATTATTACGCCGAACCTTACCGAATGCTGTTTGTTGACCGGTTATAGTTATGACACATTGCACCGCTGCATAGACGAACGAGATTACCTGAAGATCGTAGAGGATTTAGGTAAGCTTCTTCAACAAGCAACCGGCGCGGAAATTATCATTACAGGCATACAGCCACCAAGCCGGCAATTTACTATTGGCAATATGTATATTAACGACACGGACACACTTTTCACTACGGTGCCGTTCAATAATAAAAGCTATTCAGGCACTGGTGATTTATTTGCATCGGTACTGATGGGTAGCCGACTTCGTGGTGTGGGCATGGAACAGGCAATCGCGCTTGCCAAAGAATTCTTGCTCGCTGCCATAGAAGATACGGCTTTAGGCGATACACCATTAGAGGCGGGAGTGAATTTTGAAAAGTATTTGCGGATGTTGTTGTGAGGAGTACATACTAAAAAGCACGAGATCTACGAAACTACTTCGTGGATCTCGTGCTTTTTTGCAAATTTCGTTAGTTCAATTTCATTAGCACACAGAATCATTGGATTTTGGTACGGTTAATCCAAACAAAGGGCGGAGATACAATGCCAAGAACGTTCCGGCTAGTGCGAGAATCCCCCAAATATATCCGTGCAAGCTAAATGAGGCAATGCCGCCGAAGTAAGCACCGATATTACAGCCGAAAGCAAGGCGTGCGCCATAGCCCATCATCAGACCACCTATGACGGATGCTGCAAAATTGCCTACTGTCACGCGTGTGAATTTGAATAAACCGCCAGCTGCTGAAGCGATGAATGCACCGATAATCACTCCAAGATTCAACACAGTAGTAGAATCAGTGAAAATGGATGCTTCTAGCGCGGCTGCGTTGGCGCCTTGCCAATACCCCCAGCTCGCTACATCAAAGCCAAGTACAGAAGCAATTTTGGATCCCCATAACGCAAAAGCAGAAGTAATGCCCCAAGGCGTTCCACGCGTTAGTAACGTTAACGCGTTCAGCACCGCTAATACAATCGCAGCTGCAAACAATGGCCAAGATCCACGGAAAATCCGTTTCCATCCTCTTTCAGTAGGAAGAGCCGCCATTTTCGGCGCTTTTTTCTTTTTCTCGATAATCAACGTGATCCACGCAATGAATCCAAATAACGCAATCGATACAAGCCAAGCGCCACCATATCCTAAGCCAGTGGAAGTAGCCAATGAAACCGGAGCGAATGCAGGCATTTCTTCCGTCCAGAATGGTAAGTGGTATGCGCCAATTGTTGTACCGATGATGAAGAACGCTAGCGTTACAAACATCACAGTACGTCCGCCACCTATCGCATACAGCGTACCAGAAGCACACCCGCCGCCAAGCTGCATGCCAATTCCAAAGACAAAGGCGCCTACGATGAGGCTAACGCCTACAGGCGAAACATAGCCGGCGACCGGACCGCCAAAAAATGTCGTGCCATAAGCTAAGATCGGTGCAAATAATGTTACCGCTAGTGCCAGCATCAGCATATGCGATCGCATCGCTTGGCCATTTCCAACTGACGCCATGCGTCGAAATGCAGACGTAAAGCCAAAGCGTGCATGAAAGAGAGTAAAACCAAGCAATAACCCAATGCCGAGAAGCATCGATTGGGAAATATGCTGGGTGGCTAGCAAATAAGCAAATAATACGACCGCCACAAGTACTGCACCCGCAATCAGTAGTTTCTGCGGTGGATTTAATAGCAGCTCATCTCGTTCCACAGGACTTTTCACGTCGTGGATGGGCTGTACTTTTATAGTAGTCATTCCATAACACCCTTTTCCTATTAATTTAGTTGGTATATGAACTCATAGTAGTATTCTCGGATTTGAAAGTCAACCAGTTGAGCTTATTACCATACTTTTATAGGTTTGCAGACGTAAAAATCCTCAACCCTATGACAAGGATTGAGGATTTTCCAATGAATTACTTTCCTGTACATCTTCTTGCGGTGTAGCACGATACACGATAAACGACAGCACAACTGCCACAAGCGACATAGCGAATGCGATAAAGTACACAAGTTCCACACCGGCTACGAGAGCCAGATCAGCAGTTAATGCGTCTTCAGGCGTCGTGGATTTCTTTAGGAAGTGCAATTGTCTAGCATTCATAATACTAATAAATACCGACACACCAATGGCTCCAGCAACAGGTTGTAGCGTCGACATAACTGCCGTGCCGTGCGGATATAAACGTTTCGGCAACTGATTCAGTCCATTCGTCTCAGCTGGCATCATAATCGCAGATACACTGAGCATTAACAAGATATAACTCGTGACCACCACCCATATAGGTGTATCGAGTGTCAATCGGCTCATCATGAACATCGTCCCGCTGAGCACAATCGTAGCGGGTATCATCAGCACACGTGGTCCGAATTTATCAAATAATGACCCCATAAATGGAGACATAACCCCATTTAAAATACTGCCTGGCAGTAGGATCAAACCTGCTGTCGCTGCGCTAAGAGCGAGTGGTCCTTGCATATAGATGGGTAAAATAATTTCAGAAGCGAACATCGCCATAATAATAATCAGGAACAGAAAGACCGAGTGCGTGAACATCGGATAACGAAACACACGCATATCCATGACGGGCTCTTTTAACTTAAGTTGTCTTACAGCAAAAAGCGCGATTCCGATCACACCGACACCGATCAACGACAATACGCGAGGACTTGCAAATCCATCAGCGCTTTCACCGACCGAACTAAATCCATAGACGAGTGAACCGAAACCAATTGATGAATATACCAATGAAATATAATCGATTTTTGGTTTTGTGACTTCTGTAATATTGATCAAGTATTTATAACCGAATCCAATAGAAAATAAGGCGAATGGAATGACGAGGATGAATAAATAGCGCCATCCGAGATATTCCACGATCACTCCTGATAACGTGGGCCCAATCGCTGGTGCGAACATAATGACGAGTCCAATGATTCCCATAATCTTACCACGTCTATGCGGTGGATAAATGAGTAGGAAAACGTTGAAAATGATTGGCATCAATAATCCTGTTCCCACAGCCTGAATCAGTCGACCTGTTAATAGAATCGGAAATGTCGTAGCACTTGCTGCCACGATCGTTCCTATCGTGAAGACGGTCATCGTACCGAGAAATAATTGCCTCGTCGTGAACCATTGTATAAGTAAGGCCGAGATCGGGATGACGACTGCCATGACCAGCATGAAGCCTGTGGCCATCCATTGTACGGTCGGTAACGTAATGGAAAACTGATCCATCAGTGTAATGAGTGCGATGTTCAATAATGTTTCATTCAAAATGGCGAAAAATGCACCGATGATGAGAGCCAACATAATTGGCAGTACTTTGCTATTTGGGTTATCCGCCAAGTATTCGTATTTCTGTTCTTCCATCTCAAAACCTCTTTCGTTGATCACGTGAATTCGGCAGCATAGTTACCGTTCTTTTACTCTTATCATGCTTTTTTATGGACGGTGTGTCAAACATTCAGAATCCAAAATGATGATCTTTTTTAAAAAGAGTTATTTTTCCACTACGCTCGCTAGATTACCTAAATCTTCACCCTGACTAAAATCCAGTTCAGTAGAATGCAGCACGTAGTTTTGCGTAGTTTGTATAGGTTTCGCCGGTTGTTCATTCAAATAGTTTTCAAAGTTCGTCGGGTTGAATAACGTCGACGGACGCAAGTATGCACGGTATTCAGGATGATGATTCCACTGGGATACTTTACGATCAATCACTCGTATGAAATCCTCCCTTGTATAGCCCTCTTTCACTCTTGCATGAATAAATTTCTTAGTAGCTGCAGATGTAGCTTTAAATTGCTTACCGGTTTGTTCATTCAAATAAGCAATAACAACATGCGTATCGTCGAGAGGCTTCTCGACACAATCTTTATTCTTTAGTTCTTTAAGTTCTTTAAGTTCTTTGGTTATTGGCCGTCCCATATTGGTACAGTCCTTCGTTTCGCTTTGGTACGACACAGCGTTTCGAAATGAAACGTCCGTTGTATCAGATTGAAACATCGCATGATCTATTTCCAGTTCACTTTTTTCGGGGACAGCTTCTGCAACCGGTGTTTCATCTTGAATAGACAAGGCCGGTAGTTTGGTGTAGTCAATCCGATACCATTTCGTCTTATCTATTTTCATCTTGTTGTATTCAGAAGTCGAAATAAGGTATCCTTGTTTCTCCAAATTATAAATCGTGCGTTTGATCGTCATTCGTGATAAGAACGAAAATTCTTCCAACCATTGATCATACGTTTTACACACCCATAGATGGCCATCACGCATATTTTTTGAAATGAGTGAACGGAAATGCAATTGTTGCAAAAATAACGCCTCATTTAACCCGACTAAATGTACTAGAGACGGTAGTAATTGTAATGGCTGTTCATTGAGTAATAACTTCATACTGAATTCCTCCTCAATTGCGTGTAAGTGATAGCAATTCACCACTTCACTTACTATATAGAGGGCTTTTTGGATAAGGATACTCATTTTGAAAATAATTTCGATCTACAAAACTGCACGAAAAGAGCGGAAGCATAGAGCCTCCACTCACCTGTAATAGACATTAGTTCACGTTCAAAAGTTCTTCTCTCGCTGGTTGTAGCAGAAATATCGCATTTGACTCACAGACTTCGTAATCCACGAGATACATCTTTTCTCCGAAGTTCTGTCGCATAGAACGAATATAACCGGACTTCTCCAACTTTCGAATTGCTCGAATAATCGTAGCCATTGACCAGAAACTCATCACGTCATGCCACTCTTTATACGATCTCCTCACCCACTGCGTTCCTTCTACCGTATCATGAGGACCGAAAGACAGCTCATGGATTTGTTGCAGGAACATCGATTCATTAATTCCGATCTGTGCCGCCGTGTGTGGATGAAATTGCAGAAATGGTTCATGGATCATTTGCATGATGGTATCCCCCTACTAACTAGTTGTAAGTGGCAGCTATTTGCCTCTTCACTAGCTATATAGAGATCTTTTTGAATAAGGATACGCCTTTTTAAAAATAATTTACTTGATGAGACGCCTGAAACTCATTGTCGTGAGAAATGTCGGTCGTTTACAAGTTGATGGTCATCGTCTACGCGATGAGAAATCGCCATTCATTATTCGGGATTCACTTGAAGTTCTACTGTGATTGTAATATCATCGCCTACTAATACGCCACCTGTTTCTAGCGCTTGGTTCCAAGTTAAACCATATTCTTTTCTAGAAATTTTTATCCCCGCCTCAAAACCCACTACATCTACACCCCATGGGTTTTTTCCAGCTCCTGTACGCGTTACGTTAAACGTAGTTTTCTTCGTAATATCTTTAACTTTCAAGTCCCCTGTTACATCATATTCATCTTCTCCTGTTTTCACAATTTCAGTCGAATCAAATGTGATATGTGGATACTGTTCTACATTAAAAAAGTCAGCTGAACGAAGGTGGTTGTCACGATCTTCATTATGTGTATTGATAGTGTTCACATCAATCTCAAAGTGGATTTTCGCATTGGTTAAATTGTCAAGATCCCCAGTAACTGAACCTTCAATTCCAGTAAAACTACCTCTCACATTGGATACCATCATATGTCTCACTGAAAAACCTACATTTGAGTGCGCTGCATCTACATTCCATTTTGTCATGTTAAAACTCTCCTTTTTTATGTGTTAAAACCATCGTATAGTGCATTGATCTCGAATTACATACAATTAATTGGTTTGTATCCGAAATTATTACCATTTTGGTCATGCGTTTTATTAATATGGTCATTATAAAGATCTATATACCAGTACATTATTTGCGTATGGTATTTAATGCAATGGTCCAAGGGATTACTTGGTCTAACATTTGCTCTACTGAAGCAGCTTGCACTGCAGCTGGTTTGAAATCCGTGCCATTTTCGAAATCTGTAAATAAGGATAGTGCAGGATGAACACGAACGTGCGCTATGGATAATTCACTTAAAATACCACGTAAATGTTCTGCCGCACGAGCTCCGCCAACTGAACCATATGACACGATACCTGCTGCTTTGTTGTTCCACTCTACGCGAAGGTAGTCTAATGCATTTTTAAGTGCAGCTGAAATGGAATGATTGTACTCTTGAACGATGAATACAAATCCATCCTGTTTCGCGATAATTTCTGACCAAGCTGCTGCGCCTGATGCATCTCCACCTGATTCACCTAAAAGGGGTAATGCATAATCTGCGATATCGATAACCGTGTAATTAGCATCCCCGCGTTGATCTGCTAATTCCTTTACCCATGCTCCGACTTGTGGACTTACGCGTCCCTCGCGTGTTGATCCTAAAATAATACCTATGTTTGATTTTGTCATAGTTATTTCCTCCTCTTGTTTTGTTTTAAAAAACGTACTAAAAAAACCCATTTTACTTCCTACTCCTCACAAATACTTTTTATTGATTGTAGGTACGCTTCCTACTGTATCGAATGGTTTCATTGATGATTCCATTTTTATAGGTATTCCATCCAAGAGAGATTTTAACCAAAAATCTCTGCAAGCCCATTTTTCAACCACAACATTTCACATAGGAAAACACACTTTTTTCCGCCTTGTTTGTTACAGCTGTAACATGATCGTGTATGATAAGGTTCAAAATACCTCCTATTATTGAACTGAATTAATTTAATACTAATTCGAGACATTATCATAAAAAAATGAAATTGTATGAATCTAAACTTCAACCAAAGTTATAACTAATTAACTTATCTCGAATTCGTAGTAAATATATCACGAGTCTATTTCAGTTGTCAACACTTTAATTTTTTTACTGTACGACGGCCGTTAGCTCTTTACTCCACTAATCGTTCCGTCCATAGACATCGGTGCATTCATCTCAACAAAAAACAACACGAGGGTCGAGTCTAAATTCGCGGTGATAGATGGAAGATCATGGAGCAAATTCGTTACGGCTTCTTGTTTGCCTATCGTAAGATGTTGCATCGTAATCTCTCCATTCATTACATATAGAAAAGGCGTTAGCCCGGTATATGTTGGAATATCTAGCACTTCACCCGCTTTCGGATGCGCGTCTAATATATAGACTTGTTGCCTGACGTACAGTGGCGACTTGCTTCCTTCAGGTCCCACTAAGACATACCAATCTTTTTGATTTATCGATTTTTCATGAAATTGAATAGCCGGTGGAAGGTCCGTTTCATTCGGTCGAACGAAGATTTGAAGCATTTCTACTTCATCTTCTTTCACTTTTTCTTCATGCCAAAAGCCTGCTCCTGCATTCATCATCATGAGTGTCCCCCGTGCAATAGCTGTTTCAAAACCCGCAGAATCTTTGTGATGCATGACGCCTGAGCTAATGTAACTTAAAATTTCATCATTTACGTGTTGATGCATTCTAATCGTAAGACCTTTTTTCATGACGGCATGATCAATGATAGCTAATGGTCCAAACGCCGTGTCCTTCTTTTCATCCTGAAGAATGTTGCCTGGTTGAACCCGTGTAATGGTAAATGGTCCAGTAAACGGCTTTGAATGACTACTTGCTGCAAGTTTTTGTAACAAAAAAACGCCTCCTTTCTATACCCATACTTCCAGTGATTTATTTTACGGGACCTTTGTTAATCGCGGTAAGTGTAGAATTGACTGCAAATATTTTGGCATTAACGTCTGTAATCCCAAAGCTAGCCAATCTTTTCGTGTGCATTTCCACATACTTTTCAGCAGATTCCTTTGTTTCGAAATTGTAAATTCCACCTGCTTCATTCGTTTCAGGATTTTCCGTCCAAATTTTCCAAATGAATCCTTCTTCCTCATTAATACTCGTTGCTAAATCGGCAAATGCTTCTGCCATTTCATCCCCGAATGGTCCATTCATTGTAAAATCGACTTGTACTACGTATGTCATGTTCATTCTCCTTTTGATTCAGTAGTTGTAAAATAGATTTCTCCTAGAATTTCTATTGCTTGATAACGTTTTGATGAAAGTTCTTTTTCTACATATGAAGCAATATCTGATTGTTCAACATCATACATGACTTCAATTTCTTTTGAAAAAAGCAGTCTTTCTTTTTCAAGTACGCTAGAAAGTGCTGGTTGTTGCTTTGGTTGTAATACTTCTACATCTAACACTTTTTTTAATCCGTCAACGTACGTTTCAAGTGGACGTCCGCCTACAATTTTCACGCCTTTATTGTCCGCATTGATCATAATGATGCTTGGGAAACCAGTAGCGCCTAAACTTCTAGCTAGCGCAAAATCTCCATTTAATAGTTGTTGTCCGATTGGTTGTTCGGCTTCATCGATGATAGCTTCCCCATCAAGGCCAAGTGTATTGACGATTTCAATCATTACAGAACGTTCCGAAATATTTTGATTGAATACAAAAAGTTCTTCTCTTGTACGTCGTAAATAATCAGATGCCATAGCATCATTATAATTTTTTTGAATGATTTTAAAAACTCGGGATGGTGGATAAGATGATTGAACTGGATCATCGATCATGACACTGCCATCAATCGGCATTCTTGCATGTTCTCCAACTTCTCTCCAGTGACCCGCGACGTCAGCAGGCTTATAAATGCCGTTTGCGGGATCGATTGGCCCGTCATGCCATTTTTCTAATAAACCGCCCATGACGGTGTGCATGTTGAAGTAACTACCGTACTGTTCTACAAAACGTCTTAGAACAGGTTCAATCGCCCAACAATGTGAACATATAGGATCCGTCACATAGTACAGATTAATCTTTTTTGCCGACTGGTTAAAGTCGATTATCTCCATCTCTTCATTTCCGGCATCTCCACATACACCTGTTTCCATGTCACATATCATTTTATTATTGTTTTTCAATGTCTGATTCCCCTTTTCAACTGTCTCATCCGCTTGATACTTGCGATTCACTCCCACTACTACAGAGCATTCACATTACAGTGAGTTCCTATTGCTTCACGTGTTAATCATTTGCTTACCACTAAATTCTATACCATAATGAAATGAATCAACACCAATGGAACCTTGAATATGTCGCTTATACAACACATCGAAGATATTGTATAAAAAGTAGGAGGGAAATCTATATGAATCAGCTAAAGACAGATCCACGAATTCAACGCACTCGTAAATTAATTATGGATTCTTTTATGGAACTTTCGCGTAAAAAAGAGTTTAAAGAGATTACCATTACAGATATTGCGGCTGAAGCGATGATTAATCGTGCCACGTTCTATTATCACTTTGAAGACATCTACGATTTATTGGAAAAAGTATTATCTGAAGTATTACTAGTTAATTTGGATTGTAGCAATTATCAACATAATGAATTAACTGAAGAAGCCATAACTAGTATTTTTGTAGCCATTACGAACTTCCAAAAATCCTTATCGAATCGTTGTCATAGAGGATATGAAGATACCATTGCCCGGATTATTAGAGAACAGCTTGAAATCATTTTTTATCAATTACTTTCACCACAACAGCATTCCGAAAAAGATGAAGGGTTGAGAATTATAGCTATCATATTGAGCTCTGGCATGTACGGAGCTTCTGTAGACTGGATGAGAAATAGTCACAAGATCACGCCAGAAGAATTTATTCAATTAGCTATACCTCATTTACTCCCTGCTCATCATATTGGGTCTCCAGACAACTAAATATACCTGTCGATGGTCTGAATAGGTATAGATAATAGGTTGTACACCTACATTCGATAGATGCTCCGGAACGAAAGACACTCACTAGGCCACATACCAATAAAACACTGCCTTTCCTCTTCTTGGATCAAGGAATTCTCTTTAAAAAAATAACGTGCTATGGTAATATTCGGAATATAGTAAAAGGTATTGACCTTTCTAATAGTTGTCTGTTAAATTGTATTGTAGTATATAATATTCAGTGACGAGAAAGAGTACGGTATGAAGTTCGTTCCCCAGAGAGTCGACATGTGGTGAGAGTCGATGAACAGAGCATATCCGAAAATCATCTCTAAGATGCAAAGTTGAAAATAGTAAATTTTGCCGGATTTCCAACGTTACATGGAAAACATATAATCGTAAGATGAATTAGAATGAAACGTTTTTATCGTTTACGAAGCTTTTGGAACATGGGTGGTACCGCGAGTAAAAACTCGTCCCTATTTAGGGGGCGAGTTTTTTCTGCGCAAAAATAAAGGAGAGAAAATGGTATATGAACAGAGCACCGGATTGATCAAAACTATCGTATGTAATGAAAAGTGTTAGATGAATTCAACCACGTTGGGTACATAATCGACACAATTCACATTATATTTTGCGAAGTCTTACTATTCTAAATGCAATTACACATATATTATGTACTTTCATTTTACTCTACACACAAAAACATCAGGAGGTATTATAGTGAGTAAAAAAAACATACTATTCACGGGATTCATGCTCTTCTCTTTATTCTTTGGAGCTGGAAATCTGATTTTCCCACCATTTCTTGGCTTGGAATCAGGGACTAACTTTGCACCCGCCATTGTAGGCTTCCTCATCACGGGCGTTCTACTACCGTTCATGGCTATTCTTGCGATTGCCTTGTCTGATAACGGGCTATTGTCTATGGGTAGCCGCGTACATAAAGTGTTCGGAATGATTTTTGCGATCATCATCTATATGTCGATTGGAGCATTTTATGGTATTCCAAGAGCATCCAATGTTGCGTATGAGTTAGGATTTAAACAGATAGTGGAAGTGAATGGCAACTTACCGTTGCTTATATTCTCTCTAGTATTTTTCGGTATAACCTACTACATCAGCTTAAATCCTAAAAAAATCGTCGATCGCATCGGCCAGTTTTTAACACCTATTCTACTGTTGGTTTTAGGCGTGCTCGTTGTCCAAGCGTTTATCAAATTTGATAACATATCTGCAGCTCCAGCAGAAGATTATGCATCAACTCCATTTGTTAATGGATTCTTAGAAGGTTACTTCACGATGGATGCCGTTGCAGCGCTAGCGTTTGGGATTGTCGTGATCAATGCGCTCAAAGATAAAGGTTCGAGGTCGAAGTCGGAACTTGTTAAAGGAACGTTGGGTGCCGGCTTCATCGCTAGTATCGGATTGGCCGTCGTGTATTTCTCACTCGGATGGATTGGTAAAGTCATTCCAAAAGAACAAACATTTGGAAATGGTGCGGAAGTATTAACTGCAGCCGCAAGCATGTTATTCCCAAGTGGCGGAGGACTTCTCTTTGGTATCATCGTCATACTAGCCTGTTTAACGACATGTGTCGGTCTAATTAATGCTTGTTCAAGGTTCTTTAATGAAATATATCCGAAGTTCAGTTACCAAGCCTATGTCGCGATTTTTGTATTATTCGCCTTGGTAGTATCTAATTTAGGATTGAATGCTATATTAGCTTTGGCCATACCTTTATTAGTATTTATTTATCCGATCTCGATTGTACTAGTCATTCTTTCCTTATCCCAACATGTTGTGGGTGGCGGGAAGATGATGTATCGGCTTTCTATATTTATCACATTCGTTTTTGCGTTATACGAAGTATTCGCTAGCACGGGGTACAGTTCTGATCGCGTTACCGAGTGGCTGAACGTTATTCCGTTTTTCGAACATGGACTCGGCTGGGCAGTACCAGCGTTGGTCGCAGCAGTGGCTGGTTATATACTAGATAAGTTCGGCAAACAAGGAAATAAGTAAAACAACTAGAAAATCCCGCTTCTTTTATAAAAGGAGCGGGATTTTTTTCTTCGGGGTTACTTCCGTACTATATTTGTCAATTCAACAAACTCTTCCACGTCTTTAGCCACTAGCGTAATGCCAGCTGCCCAGAAATCTTCTTTCGTCACATCTACATCCAGGTGTTTTTTCGCGAGGTCTTCTACTGTCATAGATCCAGTATCACGTAATAAGGCAATATACTTTTCTTCAAACCCTTCAGGTTGTTTCAAGTATTCTGCGTAGATCCCTAAGCTGAACAAGTAGCCAAATGTGTACGGGAAGTTATAAAACGGCACGCTATCGATAAAGAAGTGCAACTTAGCTGCCCAGAAATGCGGATGATAAGAAGATAAACTAGCACCAAATGCTTCTTTTTGTGCGTCTACCATCAATTCATTCAAGCGATTTTCTGATACTATGCCTTTCGCGCGTTCCGTGTAAAACTGATCTTCAAATAGGAAGCGAGCACGAATATTTAAAAACATTGCGGTGGCACCTTCTAATTTATTCGCTAACAGAGAGATTTTCTCTTCATCGGATACAGCATTTTTCACCGTAGCATCGGCAATAATCGTTTCCGCGAACGTACTCGCTGTTTCTGCGACATTCATCGCATAATTACGGTTCAATGTCGGTAAATCTTTCATTACGTGACTATGAAAAGCATGCCCTAATTCATGTGCCAATGTACTTGTATCACTTGGTGAACCTGTGAATGTCATGAAAATACGTGACTCTTCAAATTCAGGCAAGCTGGTGCAATAACCACCTGGTCGTTTGTTTGCGCGATCTTCCGCTTCCACCCAACGGTTTTCCAATGCATGTTTCGTAAAGTCGGTTAATTTCGGACCAAATGAAGCGAAATGTTTAATAATAAAATCACAGGCGTCGTCATATGTGAAGCGTGTCGGCTTTGTTTCACCGACTGCAACTGGAGCCGCCACGTCTTGCCAACCAAGCTGATCCATTCCCAATAAATCCGCTTTTTGTCCCAAATAATCAATGAATGTTTGTTTCTGCGCATCCACTGCTGACCACATCGCAGTTAGCGTTTCTTTAGACATCCGGTTATATTCAAGCGGCTCTTCTAAATGGCCTTCTCTCCCGTGAGCATCTTGTAACGTTAAGCGATAGCCCGCTAAATGATTCAAAATGTCTGCAAAGATCGGTCCATTCGCAGACCAAGTCTTTTCCCAATTCTCAAAAAGCGCTGCACGCACTTCTGCATCAGGATCGGCGTACATTTTGTTCATCGCTTGCCCGATCGATAAGTCTGTGGTTTTCCCGTCCTTATCTGTAAACGGAACGGTCATCGTGGAGCCCACTGTATTGTATAGATCACTCCACGCGGCGAGACCGTCTTTATTTAGTTTAGCAATCAGTTTTTCTTCCGCTTCAGATAATAACCGTTTACCTTCATCACGTATTTCATTTAATGAGAAACGGATGACCTGTAAAGTATCGTCTTCAAGAAGTTTATTCCAGTTTTCATCCGAAAGAGCTACCAATTTTTTCGTAAAGATTGTGGAGAGTTGCTGGATTTCACTGCTTAGTTCCATCACTTGGCCTATGACAACGCTTGCATATGGATCATCCATGAAGGCGTCACGCCACATATTGATAAATGTACCCACTTGGCCTAAGCCTTTACCAATTACTTCTTGCTTGTTTAATAATCCCTGCAAAGTAGAAGCATCATTAGCCGGATCACTGTTCCAAGCGTTTAACTGATCTACATAAAGAGCAATATCTTCTTTGACAGCCGAAAGTTTAGTTTGTACTTCCTCAGAATGCGTTCCACCTGCAAAAATACTCTCTAGATCCCACGTGTTGTTATATTTCAATGTATGTCACTCCCCTTATCTATCACTACTGTACACTTGTTTCTAAAATAAGACCGTTTTATAAGCTGAGTCCATTATATACCAATTCATCAGACGATGTTGTCATTTTTCTTGATTTCAACTGCGCATTCTTCATGAACCATATTTAGTTAATAAGTCAGCTGGTATATGACAATAATCCGTTGGGCATTTAGCTAATCTGTCTTGATGTTCATCTGCACTCTTCACATAGTTTGTAAGGGGCAATACTTCCACAACTATACGGTCCACATCACTTCTCTTCGTAATAAACGCTCTCGCTTCTTCCAAGTGTTCAAGGTTTTCACTGTAGACGCCCGTTCTGTATTTCTCACCAACGTCTGCTCCTTGTTTATTCACACTATACGGATCAATGATTTCGAATAAATAGTCCATTAAGTCCGAAATAGTTACGACGGCAGGATCAAATCCTGTTTTTACACATTCAGCATACCCATCATACTCACCTTCAAGTGAATGAAGTGTTCCATTCGCTCTCCCTGCCTCCGTAAACGTTACGCCAGGTAAGGTTTTGATAAACGCTTGTACACCCCACAAACAGCCACCGGCAATGTATACCACGTCCATATGGACACTCCTCTCATATATAACTAGTGATCCGTTATATTCGTGTTTTTGAAATCCTTCCGTGCGTCGCTTGATACCTTTTCAATTCCCTGACACTCGGCATCAACAGACGCGTGTTCAAAAATATGCTTTTAAGTAGAGTAACCGTGTTATAACAATCACCTACGTGAAGCGACTCTGAATTCGTATGTTCATTCCGATATCCTACCGATAGATTGACACTCTGTATACCCGCGGCCGCCCAGATCCGCGTATCGCTACTGCCGCCTGGCGTACATTTCCATTCCCCCGCGTCACTGATTACTGCAATTTCTTCAATAGCAATTCCGAAAGATTTTGTACAAAAATATTCCATTCCTGCGCATGACGTTACGATATCTCCACTGCCTCTTCGATCCAACACAAAAGCCGCATCGACATTTTCAAGAAATGCGGAATCGACTTCAGACGCTCCAATAAGTCCAGTCTCCTCTTCTACAGTCAAGATATATTTTACCGTACCTGTAAAGCGACTTGTATGAAGATATTTGGAAATTTGAAGCAATATCGCAATTCCGGCACGATCATCTGCCCCTAAAATCCCTTCACTGCTGCTCCACACCCCATCCGTTTTTAAGATTTGACGTCCCGGAATGAGTTCACGGACAATATCCAGATGTGCATTTACTAAAATAACTCGACCTTTTCCTGATCCATACGTTTTTTCCGCAAGCAGATTTCCAAATGAATCCGTACGCATTGTATCTACGAATGGTCTAAGTTTCGTTGCGACATGTTGACGAATCTCCCCTTCATTCCCACTCTTACCCGGCACATTCAGCAATTGCTCTAGCTCAATTTGAAATAAGCGTTCTTCGATTGAGTCACCGCTTGTGAGCCACGCTTTATCTATCGTAGACAATTGTTCCGCTAGATCTAGCAAATTCTCTTTAGGAGTTAAAATCTGTAACGTATCCCGCTGAGTATTCTCACGGCACATTCTACACGCAATTCCTAATGCTCGTAACCACTCCATGAGAAGTGTTGCACCTTCGCCTTTTTGTACGTCAAGCGAAGGGTTTCGTTTACTATGACCATCACATGAGTATTCTGTTTGAATGCCCAATCGATTGACTTGGCGAATGAATCCGCTCATAAACGTATCCAACTGGTATATATTCAGTTGACGATTTTCAGTATACATTCCACACATTTCTGTCCTGCCTCTATACTTCGCATTTACTACGGGCAACCATTGCTCTTCTTCGAGGGGAGCACTTTCTACTGTCAGAAGTCTACGTTCTTCATCATAGTCGAATAATACATTCGCTTTAGCAAGACATGAAGTTAAAAACTTCATGTTCTCATCTGTTTCTTTGTGTGCACGAAAATGTTTATCCTCACTCCAACCTTTACCGATTAAAGGCTCCAAGTCCCAACCATGACGTACCCACAAGCGATTCCAAGTCATTTTCATTTTCATATACAACAGCTCCTCTTTAAGTGATAACTAAAGTATATGAAATACCTGGTGACAGGCCTGTCATTGACCGCCTTCTGCATATTCTATAAGCATGAAAAGGATTTCTGTAGATCGATAGTAGTAGGAAGTATCTTGTCCATTTAATGGCTTGGCAACCATCCCTATAACGTCTAGCGGAAGTTTCAAATTCCTCAGTTTCTCACGAAGTCGGGAAATGCTTTTCACATATCTCTCAATCTTGATATCACCTGATTGCACACTGAATAAATCCGAGAGGTCCGTTTTGGCCAAAGGCACAGTTTCACTTGAATTCAACATCAGCTTACGAAGAAGTTCAGCATTCAAGATAGTTAGTTTAACTGCTGATCCGCCATATCGGACCCAGATCTCTCTACCTGTCATATCAAGAATGAGCGCATCCTTAGTTGCGTCATCAATCAATTCCTCATACTCTTCCCACGATGCTCCACGCTGTCCCTCGCTATCGGTAATCTGAAATGCGTGTTGTGCCAGGTAACTCGAATTTGCATCTATCAGCTTATATAACGGAGAGAGTGTTAATTGATCGATTTTCGTCTGTTCTACATCATTATGTATTGAAATTTTTTGACTTTGTTGTTGTGCTTCGGCTGCAAGATATAACGCACTATTACTCAAATACAGCAACGCATGATAACTTTGCTGATTCGACAAACTCATTTTATGTTGAGGTTTCAACCGTTGATATTCCACTGCATGTTGAAAGTGGAAAAGTGCGCTTTTATACGCTTGCTGTTTATATGCTATAAAGCCAAGACGATAATGAGCTAGCGGAATCGTTTGATCGTATCGAAGCGCTTGTTTCAGTGTGCTCTTTGCTGATATCTCGTCTTTACGATACTCTGTTTTTAAATACGTTCCATACTTTACAAGATGCTCCTTGAGATCGCTTTCAATTTTGACGATACTCAGTGCATAATCGCTCTCTGGATCGGACTTAATTACGCGAAGCAATGCAGTTTCAATTGAAATAATGGAATGCAGTAAAAAATCCTTTCCATCATCGCGCTGATCTACAAGCACCTCTAACTGATCGAGTAATTCTTCAACCGGTAATGATTCTAGTTTTTTCATATACAAAGTCTCCTTCTTAAAACGACTGTCAATACTCTTTTATCCACATAATGAACAACTTCCCTCTAATTGGTTCTTTTATATACTATAGATAAATTTTAGCAAATAAAAAAAGACCCTACAAGTAGGGTCTTTTCCAAGCTGTTATTAAGCTTTTTGAACGTTTGTAGCTTGTAGGCCACGTTGTCCTTGTTCGATTTCAAATGTTACACTTTGACCTTCGTCTAAAGATTTGAAACCGTCGCCTTGGATTGCTGAGAAGTGTACGAATACGTCTTCTCCTGCTTCGCGCTCGATGAAACCGAAACCTTTTTCTGCGTTAAACCATTTCACTGTACCTTGTTCCATAATTAATTGCCTCCTAGTGTGGATCTCCACACAATGATGTTACTATACTTGCTCAAAACTTTAGACGAAAAACAAAATATATTTCCATGAAATATATTCTCGATCTGAAAAAGAACAAAGATAATACTCTTTAAATATAACAGACAGTAAATAAAAAAGCAACCCTAATGTTTAGTACTTAAAATAAACCTTTGTAGTTCTTCTTTTTTATATCTAAAAGCACGCTTAGTTTCACTATTTAGCAGACTTTTAAAATGACTATAACCATTTGGTTGCTCATGTACGATCTTTTGCAGATATGGTTACGTCCTAGCTACTAGGAAAATTAATTCCAATACGCTTTTCCATACGAATATCAGTCCGCATTTCCCCATCATAATACGTGAAGTTTTCTATACGTCCAATTTCTTGATACCCTAACTTCTCATAAAGCTTCAAAGCAGGTATATTAAATTCAAACACGCCTAGCTCGATTCGTTGAAGACCATGCTTTCTAACTTGCTCTTCTAAGTACGCTAAAGCGATAAAACCAATTCCTTTCCCACGGCATTCAGCCTCGCCAATGGAAATACTGATCCATGCCGTCCCTGTTTCTTTTCTAAATAAATGCTCAGGGTCCACCGTATAGCTCATTTCCCCGATCAGCTTATTTTCCAAATAGATCAGGAATATATGTTGGTATTTTAAACGACGGCGCACATCTTCAATAGTCAAAACCTTTTCTCGTTCCAATTCTTCTTTACTTGGATTAGGTTGAGACAATGACTTTAAATTCACATCGTTCCCCCATCGATTGAGCGTATTCACAAGAATGGATGTTGGTTCGGTTAATGGCATGAATGCAATATTCATTGACAACCCCTCCTAATTTCTACGTTTTGTCATTTGATGAACATGTTTAACAAGTAAGCTTCGAGCACTACCAGTATAATATAACAATATGAAGGCATTCCACGAAATAGCAAACCTGTTATAATAGAAGAAACACGTAGATAGACGAGGAGCGGACACGTTGAGGTTGAATCAATATATTAGTTCTTCGGGATTCTGTTCCAGAAGACAAGCAGAGCGCTATATTACGGCTGAAAAAGTTCTAGTTAATGGCAACATCGCATCGCATGTGTATTTTGTTGAAGATCATGATCAGGTTGAAGTGGACGGGCACCCCATCACGCACATCGCACCAGACATATATATGATACTTAATAAACCAAGCGGGATTACTTGTACAGCTTCGCCTACTATTGCCGGTAATATTATCGACTTCGTATCCTACCCTGAACGTATATTTCCTGTTGGACGTTTGGATAAAGAAACAGAAGGTCTACTTTTATTAACCAATGATGGAAGTATTGTAAATGAGTTAATGAAAGACGAAAACCATCAGGAAAAAGAGTATGTGGTGACGGTCGATAAAAAAATAACGAATACCTTTATAGAAGACTTATCCAACGGGGTAGATATTTATAATCCGAGAACGAAAAGCTATACGACGACTAACTCTTGCACCGTAACTCCGCTCGACGACTTCACGTTTCGTATTACGTTAACTCAAGGATTGAATCGACAAATCCGCAGAATGTGCAGACGGTTTCAATATACTGTGACGCACTTGCAAAGAGTTCGAATTAAGCATATTAAGCTTGGATCATTGGAACGGGGTCAGTGGCGTTATTTGACTGAAGAAGAGATAGCGGGGTTGAAACGATGACTCTTATAGAGTGTTGAAATTCATCTGTTTCATTAATGTAAAATTTTTTTATCAATGACTAACAGTAATAATAAGCTTGAAATGGAACTCTTAAAAAAATAGCCTGACCACGCGAATGCGCTGTCAGGCTATTTCATCATTATTTATTTCACACTGTTATTAACCAATTCCTTCACAGGTAGAAATAACTCACCCGTTTCCAAATACGTCACCGTTAGCTGATCGCCTTCTTCTACATAAATCGAAAGAGGTTCAACTTCCGATGAAACAAGGAAGTTTCGACCGTCTTTTGCGAGAATTGAAACGAGTGTAAAATCACCGACGCGTTCTTTAAACACGCGCATGGCTGTAATCGTTGCTTTTGCTTCTTCTGCATTGGAACTTCCATCTACTGTACTGCCGCCACGTTGAAGTGCCGTTTTATACAATTTCAACGCTTCATTTGGTGAATTCGCAAATACCGAGATTTCGGGATTCGCAGCGGAAACAATGAAGTAATTTTGCAAGAATCCATTTGAATCAAGTACCGGCGTCAACCAGCTGGCTTCACCGTAGAAGTTATACAAGACAGGCATTTCCCCGTTCCATTTCTTTTCGATAAACTTCTTTTCAATGATCTGGAGCGCACCTTGTGAATCCATGTAGGACTCTTCCAAATCCCCCGTGTAATACGTCGCTTTCCCTGTTCGACCATCTGTTAATGCATAGCCAAGCATCGAGTCTACTCCTTCTTTTGGACTGGTGAAATCTGTGAAGTAATACATATGTCCATTCGCATCAAAGATCGGGCTAACATTGGCTTCTGTCCCTTCGTCCGAAGGGATCTTAACATCTTTTTTGCCAACTAGTGAATTCCAAAAACCATGGATATACTTACCGAAATAACTATTTTGAAGACTTACCGCTTCAGGTGAAACGGCTCCGTTAATAAATTCAGGAACATCTTGTAACGCATATTTCTTCGTAGCGCCCGTTTCAGGATTCAACATAACAATTCCTTTGGCGTTAAACCCGTTACGTGCTGAAATGAATTCTCCATACGTGCGAATATAATGCGGCTTCCCTTCATCATCAATTTCTAGTTGAACATCTCCGTAAAAGATTAAATCTGGCATTTCCATACGCATTTTACGATACACTTTTTTATGGAAGTACGAAGACGTCGTATACGCCATTTCTGTTTTAATGAATTTCGGGTTATCTGATGAATCCGTTGCACTCATCGTGAAATAACCAGGTGTCGTTTTACCGTTAAACCATTTGAAAAATCCTGAAAACTCAACAGGCGCAATATAGACAAATTGGTCATTCACTTTTTGAATTTGTAAATGTCCCAGTTCATAATAGCTCGTATCCGGTACTTGACCAAACGCTTTTTTCATTTTATTACGTGCAAACTTGGGTGGTACACTGGCTGGCGTTTTCGATTCATCAAACGCTGTAATTTCAACTTTCTGCGTCATCGCAACGGTTTCATACTTTTTATTCGCGTTGAAAAGAGGTGCACTTAACACATACACGCCAATGAGTAACGCTGCCAATGATACAACCATTTTGATTTTACGCTCTATACCTTGAGAAACCACTGCTCCTAAAATAGCAACAACTAGTAGCAATGCCCAAAGCGAGGTCCAATTACGGTCTAAATTTGTCACGTAATAAAATAGGAATACGCCAATCATACTGATCACCGTAAGTGTCCCGAAAGCGACCCACCGGTTAAACGATAACGGTTCTTTTCTGTTATTTACAGAGAGGAACGGAACGATAATAGCACTCGCAACAACCCCTACAAGTAATGAAAATAGTAATAAACTCAACATACCCAACACTCTTTTCCAGTTACAAGATTTTGTTTCATACTACATATACGGATAAGGTAGGAAATCGTTTCATATTTAATTCAACTAAAAACAGGATATGTAGTGTGTAATGATCAAACAGCCCGATTAAAGCGTAGTACTGTCAAGTTAATCCGGCAGTAACGTGGTACAAAAGTGAAGTGTAAACAAATCATCTAGAAGTTTTTGGTACAATGACATGAAGTTATTAAAAAGATGATCGTTGTTCGACAGGTGGGCCAGATTCAAAAAGGAGATGTTCAAATGTTAAAACGAACTTTATATTGCGCTACTTGCGATCGAGAAATTCTAGATGGTGAAGAAATCTATGCAAAGATGAAAGCTCCAAAGAATAGCATGATGGTCGAAATTAAAGCGTATTTGAAAAAAAGAAAGTACTATTTTTTGTTCGAATTGCATGGATAAAGATAGTGCAAATAAACACTCTTTATAAATACCCGATTTTTTGGAGGACGAACTAGATGATAACCAAAGCGGAAATAATAGACCAACCCTATTCAGGCCAATACCAAGAGAAAATTTATGATGTTGCCAGTCCATGGAATTCAAAAAGTTGGACATGGGTAAAATTTGAGAATGAGGATTTTAATGAATGGTGTGGTGAATTAAGAGGCGCGCCGCGTGCTGTTGCATTATCGAAGAAATATAACACGGTTCTAGTTCTCACTTCAGATTATCTATTTCAACTGGATCGTCTTAGTGGAGAAGTAATCGAATATGAGTCCCAACATCGATATCAAAGTTTAACTGTAACTCCATCCGGGGAATTCATAATAGCTGGTGATTATACTATTGAAAAGATAGAAGCTAATTTAAGGGATAAAATACTTTTGGAAAGTCCAATAGAAATGATCGATATGATTACATTTACTGGTTGGGTCAATAATACGTTATCCATCACATGTAAAGAGGTAATGAATTGGGACAATACTTTTTTGTTAGAACTTGATGGGGACACACTAGAATTAACTATAAAAGACTTTATATAATACCCTGTTTGCGTTTGTACTTTTTTTACTCAAGTAAGGGGGTGCCTTTCCAAAGAATGGCCCCCCCTTACTTGAGTAAAAGCATACTATAAACTGACCTTTTTTTATAATTTCCATTTCATCCTTGCATATATAACAAGCATCAAAAAGTTTGCGGCCGCACTAATTGTCGTACCATAAGCAATTGCGGAAGCACCTAATGAGTTCATCATCAGATAGATAACTCCTACATTGATGCCAAGGACACTAATTACACTAAATAATACCGGCGCTATTGAGTTGGCTTTTGCATAGTAGAATCGAGTGATAAAAGTATTCGCAGCGAGAAAAAACATCGACAGCGAAAATGCACGGAATATCGGTACCGTAAGCAAGACCGATTCTCTTGTAAATTCTTTACGCTCAAAGACAAGACTGATAAGCGGTTCAGCAAAGAAATAAGCGATAGCTGTTGCTGGTACGAGTAGGGCGAATAAATAAAGTAATCCTTTTTTATAAAGAGTTCGGATTATCTCAATGTTACCCTCCCCTTCTTTTTTACTAAGGAGAGGATAAATTACGGTCGTTACTGCAGTCATCAAGATGGCCTGAGGAAGCCCAGTCGACTTCGAAGCAATGTTAACCGCGGTAGTCACACCTTCACCAAACCAGTTAGACACAATCCTATGAATAAGAATATAGAATTGTAACGAAGCTCCACCGAATAATATCGGCAAAGCGATCACCCATAACTTCTTAACATCTTCAGACATCCCGAAAGATAGTTTTAATGAATACAGTTTTGATTTTCGAAGTCCTACATAAAGAAATGCACCCATTAACAGAGCGCTGCATAATGCACCTATTCCATATGATTCGGGACCGAAATAACCTGTTAGCAAGACAGCAATCCCGACGAAAGCTACATTATATAAAAGAACTGCAAAACTGGATAGGTTGTATTTACCGTTTACATTTAGCACACCGCTCATCCACGTCGATAAGACAAGGATAATTGCAGATGGCATCATCCAAAGGTATAGGTTGCGTAATAATGCATATTCTTCTGCATTCCGATTTTTGAAAAAGAGTTTCAAAGTGGGATCTACAAAGATGATTAATGTAACGGTGACGAAAACTGAAGTCATAAGAACAGTCGTAAGTGACTTCCGAACATACATCTTTTTATCTGATCTCGTTGAATGATACACGGATATAAACGCAGTCGTTAATCCACCGCCAACAACAAGATAAATAAAGTTTGGAATTGAATATGCGGTTGCAATAGCATCAGCTGTATTCGACGCACCATACTCATTCGTTATAGCTATCTCTCTAATAAAACCAAATAACCTGGCCAGTATATTGATAATCGCAACGGCCCCAATAATTTTCATCATTTTACTCATTGATATAATCTGACCCTTCTACACAGACCGAAATACAAAAGTAATTCCGAGTGTTTTATCAAATGAAGACTATGCAACATTTTTTCGAACAACTATTTAATAAATTATATCAGAATTATCTTACATGAGATGCTTTACCCTTCAAAATGGTAAAAGGATATTGGACAGACGATGGTATCACTCTGTATTCTACAGATAATTAAATGAAAATAGATAAGATATTAACGAATATAATAATGAACTTTATGGAGCTAGTATAGATGTATGGACAAAAGTTAGTTAAGTCTCTATCTTAATAAATAGAGAGGACGTGTCCGGAATGAAAGAAAAACGTTATAACCAGGAATTCAAACAAACAATCGTCGAACTCTACAGGTCTGGAACATCCGTGAGTGATCCCAGCCACGAATATGGTGTATCTGAAGTAACAATCTATAAATGGATCAAAGCTCATTCCCCAATTGCAATGGAGGCGGTTTAACTCCTGCTGAAATTGCAGAGATTCAAAAGGAAAACCTTCGCCTTCAACAGGATGTCGAAATCCTAAAAAAGGCTATGACCATATTCGCGAAAAAGTGACCGACCAAGAGATTATCGACCATATCGAACAGGAAAAGGAGAACCATCCGGTTCAAGTTTTATGTGACGTGCTAGACATGCCAAGAAGTACATATTATCAATCCTTCCATAAATTGCAATCAACGCACGCAATGGAGAACGAGGCAATTTTAGCGCGCATAAAAATCATTCAAGCGGAGAGTAAAGGCCGCTTCGGTGCGCCTAAAATCCATCAGTTTCTCAAAAAGGAATGCTTCAATGTCAGTTTGAAACGTGTTCAGCGCATCATGAAAGCAGAGGGAATCCGATCTATCATCACGAAGAAATATCGTCCAGCTTCATCGGTAAGCCAAATAGAAGAGCGTGACAACCTATTGGAACAGGATTTTGAAACCACTACAATCAATAAGAAATGGGTTGCGGATATCACATATATCCACACGCTGAAAAATGGTTGGTGCTACCCAGCTTCTGTCCTTGACTTACACACGAAGAAAATTGTCGGTTATTCTTTTTCCAAGTCCATGACAACCGAACTTGTCTTACAAGCATTAACGAAAGCAATTGAGGTCCAACAGCCTGAAGAGGGCCTGATTCTTCACACCGATTTAGGTAGCCAATATACAAGCGAAGACTTTGAAAAAGCAGTAGAAGCAGCGAAAACCGAACACTCCTTCAGTCGAAAAGGCTGCCCTTATGACAACGCCTGCATCGAGTCATTTCATGCCACATTAAAAAAGGAAGAAGTCTATCAAACGACCTATATAGACTTTGAAGCAGCACAAATTGCCCTCTTTCAGTACATTGAATCCTGGTACAATAGAAAACGGATTCATGGGGCGATTGATTACTTAACACCGCAACAAATAGAGGATCTGTGCAGACAGGTAGCTGCATGATCGGAGGATGATATTAGGACTTCGATTCACCCTACCTACACATTTTTCGGGAACGACATCCATGGACTGTTGTACTTCCTGTATCCGTTAATGGATGACGTTTCTGACAACGACTTAACATTTTTGTGTCCAGGATATTGACATAGATCCACCCCTATAATTTAGGCATCCTATTTACTCCTCAAAGTGGTAATATTGGTTAATGAAGATGTGCTATTTTATTCTATATAACATACGCTTCAGCTTTCATAAATATATTTTGTATTGCATAGATATTATTTAAAAACGATATAACCAGATAATGTTAAAGTGAGGTATTTGCTTTGTTAAAAAAATATTAAAGAACATTTTCAAATCTAGTATGCCAACAAATCTTGAACCTATAGGAGACACTACGTTTCAGAACGACAAAGAGTTCCACATACGGAAAAGTGGTGAATATTATCAGAAGGCAAGAGACTACTTTGAAAATGACGATATTGTAACTTCCATTAAATGGATAACAAAAAGTAATGAACACTTAGTAAAAAGTTTTGCGAAGGATAAAAAAGAAATTGAAGTTGCCTCTAACTTTTTTGGTTTGAATTATGATGGATATAAGGCTGCAAAAGAAATTATTATCCCATTAGATAAAATTGATAAAGAGGATGTAGATTTGATCCATAGAGAAGTTTGTTGGTATACATTAAATGGTATAAATGCAAATTATGTTTTAATGGCTTTTTTGATGTTTAAAGATTATGGATGGAATGAATTTGACGATGAAATGATACGTGTTAAAGCGTCTAATAATCCCGAACAATACGAACTTCATTATTTTATAAAAATTGAATTTAATAAACGAATAAACCATGAAGAATATAAAGAAAAGTTTTATTCACTATCACTTGATGCTAGAGTACTTCTAACTTCCTATAACGCAATAGGTAGAAAAAGGAACTTAAAAAAAGGGAAAGATATAGAATCTTTTTATTATAATAGGGGTGCTATAGAACTTGAACGCGCTGGATATATTCATTCTACGGAAACTGGACTTACTATCGAATTTCCTGTAAAAGAAAAGAAACAAGTAATGTTCGAGAAAAAGAAATTAGAAATTTTGATGCGACACCTGAGTACTACAGCATACTGGAATAGAGAATATAAAAAAGGGAAATCTGATTTTAAGAACAGAGAGTTTTCTAGTTCTGTATTTTTAGTTAACGGTACAGGTGGATCAACTCTTTGTAAAATTGAAGCTATCAGAGTAAAGAATGCAAAAAGAGGGGATATATTAAGGCACAGTATTGGATGTAAGTGTACAGTTATGACTTATCGTAATCCAGATCGTTTATCCGAAAGTCAGAAAGTTAAATACGGATTATAATTATCCTTTATAAAACAAGTAGTTCATTGGTTTTTTCTGCCAAATAAACCATTTTATTTTAGTGTGCATGTAGTAAGTATCTCTCATTTTTCGTTCGTCTTTTTCGATTTATCGTAAAGTACCCCACAACCTAATCACTTTCTGTGGCGGTACTTATACGTTGCTGCATTTAACTGGTAACTTACAATCCGCCACGTATATAAGCTATTCCTACTTTTGACTAAGCAGAACTTTAGTTTACATTTGATTACTTGCTATCAATTAAAATTCCAAACCTCCAAATCAACAGTGAATTTAGAACTTATATTAGCAGAGTTACAACAGTTATTGAATACGCGTTAATTCATCAGCAAATAAGCCATCTAATACTTTTGTTTTTCAGCCTCAAAGGTTACTACAGAGTTACATAACAAAGAGTCCCTATTCTAAAAAAAGGGACTCTTTGTTGTGTAATTGCGTTTTTTACAAGTGAACTGAACAGGGTACTTCTATATGGAGGGATTTTAACTTATTGTACTTAGATATAAGTCGAGAGAGTCTTCTACTTCATGTTCTACCAATGCTATGAAATCTTTATAATCTTCTGTTGTATGCGCTTTATCAAGTGCATCATAATAAGCCAATCGATTTTCCACCTTAATAACGACTGGAGGAAACCCCTCTTTCATGAGTTCTAAATTAAGCAACAGTCTTGAGGTACGCCCATTTCCATCAATAAAGGGATGGATGCCAACAAAAATAGCATGCAACATAGCCCCACGCTCTACAGGATGAAGATCGACGCCTTCGTTACGATACCAATTCATCATTTGATCCATTTTTTCTTGAATCAGATAATGTGCAGGCGGTCTATGTGTAGCTCCAGCAATAAAGACTTGTTCTTGACGGTATACACCTGCATACTCATCATGAATTCCTTTCAGAACTAGACGATGTAAATTTTTTATTTGCCATTCTGAAAGTGTTTCTTTCATTTGGACAATTTCTTCGACATACGTAATAGCGTCACGATGATTGATTACCTCTAAATGTTCTCTTAGTGTTTTACCACCAATCGTAATCCCTTCAAGAACCACTTTCGTTTCGTTCATAGTTAATGTATTTCCTTCAATGGCATTCGAATTGTATGTCCACTCTAGAAATAACTTTTCTCGTAAACTTTTTAACGTATATTTAGGCAAGGGACGAGCAGCATCTAATTGTGACTTTTTTTCATTTACGACTTTAAACACATCAGTAACCTCCTAATTACACATATAGAGCATTTCTATTATTGTACTGTATATCGGAAAAATTCTACACTGAAATCAACCCTTCATAAAAAGTATGGTTAACTAAGACTATTTCAAGATAAGTAAAATTTTATTTTTCAAAAGGCGCTGACATTCCATTACCGGAACGTCAGCGCCTATATTTCTTCTAGTATATGTTTACATATCTCATGTGCAGTAAGAAGCATATGGATGAAGTCTAATTTCGGTTGACCATACGACAACTTCCACAAGATTCACAATTCCTCAGCAGAAGCCTCTTCCAGACATAGACTTTTTAAAACAGGCTTCGCTTCCAATGCCGTCACATCTACATCTACCGCATGTGAATTCATTCGAATCGATAGTAAGAACGCCAAAGCGAGTAGTACACTGCACATAATTAGCGCGAGTGGGATCTGCTGGAAACGGTCGATGATCCAGCCACCGATGCCCGGCCCGAGCAACTGTCCTACTGCAAAGAAGAACGTTACATAGCCTAGTGCAACAGGTGCGTACGTCGGATGAACTTGTTCTGTAGATAACGCTTGGCAGAGCGACAGCATTCCGACAATTGTCGCCCCCCAGAGGAATTGACTGACGATGAGTCCAATATATACTGGGAAAATAACAGGAATGAGAAGTGAAACTGCACCAATTCCAAGTGTCGCAAGCAATGCAGATTTTCGTCCGATACGATCAGAAACTCCACCCCATAAAGGTCCACTGAAAATTGTCATGATTCCACTGATCGCCATAATCTGTCCTGCCTGGAACTTCGTCAGTCCTACTTCGAGAATATAGCTGAACAAGAAGCTTTGCGGTACTAAATATGCGAATCCGACAAGTCCATAGATGAATGCGACACGAAGTACACGTTTATTGAAGTACACTTTCATCCAGAATGAACGTTTCTGCGTTTCCTTAGGGAGTAACGGAATCGGTGGATCACGCAAAATAATCATCGCAATCACAATAGATACGATCGACACAGCGCCATAGAAGAACCATAGATAGCGCCAGCCCAAATCACCGAACCATGTGGTGAAAAATGGAATTAATGCGCCTGAAATTAGCGTTCCTAATCCCATGCCACTGACAAGAAATCCGATAAGCATGCCGCGCTTTCTCGGAAACCAGCCGACGAGTATCGTAATGAGCGGTGTATAAGTGAAGGCGGTCCCAATTCCGAGCAATAGCATAGCGAAAAGTGTCCAGCCATAGCCTGCGATGAACGATAACATAAATAGTCCGAATGAAACGAGTCCCGTTCCAAAAATCACGAGCTTTTTTGCCCCGTATTTAGTCACCAGCAATCCTACAAAGATCACCATCATCAAATAGCCAATCGATACCGTCGTTGCGAGCAGTCCAGCTTGTTTATAAGACATTACGAGGTTCTCTTTCATGAAAGGCATAATAATTCCATACGACATCCGTCCAAAGCCAAGAGAACTGACCGTGACGGCGACGCTGGCAAATGCGTATTTCCAAATGTTTTGTTCGTGTTCTTTAGCTAACATACGAATCTCACCCTTTCCTCCGTTCATAATGAAATTCACTGTGAAAGAATCCACTCAGAATGGCGTCAGGGTGTCTTATCTTAGTAGTCTTGGCAACATGTCTGAGATATGTAATTTATGTCTAATATGTGAACCCTATCATGTCCACTATAGCATTCATGATAGAATATTCCAACTTCTTTATTTGAAATTTATTCTAGTTTACATAATAATATTACTTTTAACTCGAGGTGAAAAAGTGTGGGATGGAACTGTTGATCGACGTTCCAGGTGGACGCTTTCCTATTGGCCAGCGACGTATGGAGTCCAGTAACACCACATATTTTTTCTCTCCCATTTCAAAAAGCGCCGTCGCCACAAGTCGTATTGTTACGACCTCTAGCAACAGCGCTCTACACGTCTTCTTACTTCTTATAGAAAAATGACTTCCCGATAGTTTCTACTACGCTAGGTGCTAACGCATACAGCCTGCTTGTCAGACCTGTAATTTTTGGTAAATTCACTTCGCGTCTAGGTCGTTCGATGGTTTCCATAACAGCACGCACCACCGTATCCACCGTCAACAACTGGCTACCCATAGCTTGTTTGTAGCCGCCTGTGACATCCGCGAGTTCGATAAACGGTGTATCAATCGGCCCTGGATGGATAACGGATACATCGACGTCATAGGGCGCGACTTCCATACGTACGGCATTCGTGTAGCCAATTAGCGCGTGTTTCGTTGCGGCATAGACCGATGTTTTTGGCGTTGCTACTTTCCCTGCCTGTGAACCGATATAGACGAGATGTCCATGCTTGCGTTTGATCATTGCAGGTACTACACGCGCGGTTAGTTGCATCGGCACGAGTACATTTGTCTCGAGCATGGCGGACATGTCTTCATCGGTCGTCTCATGGGCCAGGTGGAACTTCCCTACTCCAGCAGAAAATACGATGAGGTCAGGTGTTCCAATGCTAGAAACTAGCCAATCGAGCTGCTTGGTGTCTCGAAGATCTGCACAGTATCCTTCAACCCCAAATACGCGTAACTCTTCTAACACCTTCGCATTGCGACCTGTCGCAATCACACGATAATCGTTTAACTTCGCCAAACGTTTTGCTAGTTCAAACCCAATTCCACTCGTCGCTCCTGTGATCAGCACGCATTTAGAGTCGGACATAATGATGAACTCCTGCTGAATCAGCCATTTCAGAAATTAATTCTGCCGCCACTAGATAATCTAGCTGCCCAATCGTTTCAGACAGCGTCAGTCCCAACTCTTTTTCATAAACAGCTGGGAATAATAGTTTCGTTACGTCAAAGACCGTTTTCGATTCATCTAACATAGCGAGTACTTTCATGGCGCGGTCGTGCTGCTTCGCCAAGCGTTCAGTTATTAGTTCATGAGCATTGGTAATCTCTCCGCCATGACCTCCGTACACGAGTGATACCGGTAAATCCAACAAACGTTTTAGTGATGCATTGTATTGAAGCAATGACTTCGGACGTCCGTGCTCTTTCTTAAACGGTGGCTCTATTAATGGATTGGATGACACTTTCTCGAGCAACAAATCGCCACCGATCAGAATGCCTTCCCTTTCATTGAATAACGATAAATGACTTTGCGCGTGACCTAAAGACTCTTGGATTTTCCAGCCTGGATGTCCCGGAAGATCGTCACCTTCATACATCATGCGATCGACGGGACGCCCTCCCATTAAATCGACTGATCGACGGAAGCGCTTCACCCATTTCATATATTGCTCCGGCACGCCTTCTTCTATTAATGATTGTTCATAGAAACGATCATGACGATCCATAAACTCTGCATCGCGTGTTAGCCAGTAGTTTAAATACGGATGACCAAGAATTTCCGCGCGATCAAACATCTCAACCAATCCGCAGTGATCGGGATGGTGATGCGTGACGAAAACTTGCTCTATATCATGGAATGTATAGCCCATTTCTTTTAATTTCATCTGCAACACTTCACGCGCTTCTGGCGTTTTTGTTGCCGCGTCTACCAACGTTAGCGTGTCGCCTTTAAGTAAAAAGCAATTCACGTCACCTACCGCAAATGGCGTAGGCGTACTCATTTTTGTGATCATCTTCTGTTCCCCCTATTAAATGAATGACTGTTCAGTCTATTGTACTCCTTATTTCCATGTGCGTCACGTCTTGATTGTTCATTTACCGAAAGATATTTCGCACAAAATGAAACCATTTTGTCTATTCTTCGTATGGTATACTACAAGAAATTACATGATGTACATAATGATGTCGAGTTGGAGGGATGACAATGGGATTTTTTAATATGTTCAAGAACCAATTTATCGAAGTAATCGAATGGCAAGCACAGGATGCCAACACGTTAGTTTATCAATTTCCCGTGCATAATAATGAAATTAAAATGGGTGCAGAGCTGACGGTCAGGGAGTCGCAAGTCGCGGTCTTCGTCAATGAAGGAGAAATTGCGGATGTGTTTGGACCAGGACGTCATATTTTGTATACGCAGAATATGCCCATCCTGACGAAGTTGAAGTCATGGAAATACGGCTTTGATTCACCATTTAAAGCGGAAGTATATTTCATTAATACGAAGCAATTCATCAATCAAAAATGGGGCACATCGAACCCCATTATGATGCGTGACCCAGATTTCGGTATGATCCGCCTTCGTGGTTACGGAATTTATTCGTATCGCGTGTCGGATCCTACAGTATTTTTGCGGGAACTATTTGGAACGAACAGTTCATATGACACGAATTCCGTTGAAGGTCATCTAAAGAAAATGATCATTTCTGGATTATCCGATTTATTCGCAGAATCTCAAATACCTGCGCTTGATCTGTCGATGCATTACGACGAATTAAGCGAAAAAGGCAAAGAGAAGATGATGTCTCGTTTTGCTGCATTTGGTTTCGAGATCACATCACTCTATATCGAGAATTTGTCACTACCAAAAGAAGTAGAAGAAGCGATGGACAAACGTACCTCTATGGGCGTGCTCGGCAATATGCAACAATATCAGCAATATCAGGTGGCTGAAGCGATGCGCGATGCAGCACAGAACGAAGGTGGCATGGCGGGCGCAGGTGTCGGGATGGGGGCTGGTATGGGTATGGGTCAAGTCATGGCAAATGCGATGAATCAGAACCAACAGCAGCAACCCCAACCACAAGTTGCAACAAAATCCTGTCCACATTGTCAGGCCACGATCAACGCCGATGCCAAGTTCTGCGGTCAATGCGGAAAATCAGTTGAAACGGATAAAGTACCATGCGTTAAATGTGAAACTATGATTCCAAAAGACGCGAAGTTCTGCAGTCACTGCGGTACATCTCAAGTCACCGAGAAAAAATGTCCTGCTTGCTCACATGCCAATCTGCCGGGTGCGAAATTCTGCGCAGAATGTGGTGAGATGTTAGACGAAAAGTGAGGGATGGACGTTGACTTCATTTGATGAACAACACACAGTTGTAGAAGATACTGAAAATATCAAATGCCCTTCTTGTGGCGCCAACACAGAATATCATCCGGAAACACGCGGCTTAAAATGTCCTTTTTGTAGTCACGAAATGCCGATCGAAGCAACGTTCGACCATCATGTGGAACTGAATTTCAAGGAAGCGGGAAATAATCTTCAACATCTATGGAATGAAGAGAAACGTGTTTTTTCCTGCAGCAGTTGTGGAGCTGAATCCGTACTAGACGCACATATCGTCGCGGATTTCTGTTCGTTTTGCGGATCTTCTCACATATCGGTTACGAATCACGATGCCGGTATACAACCGGGGTTATTGATTCCGTTTCAAGTTTCCGAGGAACAGGCGCAAACGAAGTTCAAGGACTGGATCAAAGGGCACTTCTTCGCACCGAACGCATTGAAGAAAAATTATCGAATGAATAAAATATCCGGCGCCTATTTGCCTTACTGGACGTATGATAGTCAGACACAGTCACACTATGTCGTACGTGTCGGGAATTACTATTATGTCACCGAAACACGGACGGTCTATGAGGATGGTAAGGCGAGACAAGTGACCGAGCAAGTGCAAAAAATCCGTTGGCATCAGGAAAGCGGTAATTATCGTGAATTTTTTGATGATATTCTTATCAAAGCGTCCAGCACAGTCGATCCAAAATTGTTGCAGAAAGTACAGCCTTTCCAATTAACGAGTCTTACCGATTATAAAGTGGAATATATGTCTGGCTTCCTTGCTGAGCGCTATTCTGTTTCATTACAACAAGGATTTGAGCAGGCAAAAGACGTGATGACTAGAGGAATCGTCAACGGGATCGAAGGCAGCGTAGCCGGAGATATCGTACAAGTAGTCAATGTTTCGACAGATTATACCGAAATTACATACAAACATATTTTATTGCCGATTTGGATTTCCTCTTTTTATTTCAAGGAAAAAGTTTATCAATTCATCGTCAATGGACAAACGGGAAAAGTGTCCGGGAATTATCCGGTGAGCGCGATGAAGATCGTTTCGTTGGTCATTTCGATTCTGATCGTTTTATTCATCATCTATTTATTCGTCGGCAGCTAGCGGTAGTTTGACATTTCATTTAGTACGTGACATAATCATGGAAATAGTATGAAACGGGCATTGAGGAAGATCAGTAGACGGGTGACGGATAGCAGAGAGCATGGCCGAGGCTGCAAGTCATGTATCCCACTCCCCTTCGAACCTCCTTCCGAGCTGTCGTGGAAACACGACCGTACCTTCTGCGATAAAGAAGACTTGAAGTTGTGCTGTCGTAAACAGCAAATTTAGGTGGCACCGCGGAAACCGAGCGTTTTCGTCCTGAAACATAGGACGGGAGCGTTTTTTTATTTGGGGAGGATGTTAGACATGGAAAAGATTTTATTTGTAGGCGCCGGTCAAATGGCAGAAGCAATTATTGCAGGGATTATTAAAAAACGAGTCATATATGAAGACAATGTCTATGTCATGAATCGTTCAGATGCTGAACGTTTAGATGAACTAGAGTCGCGTTACGGTATTACGAAAGTATGTGAAGACCGAGATTTCATTAAAAAAGTCGACTTAGTAGTGCTCGCAACAAAGCCGAAAGATGTAGAGAACGTGATGGATGATATTGCACCTTACCTTGGGGAAAATACGACGGTTCTCTCCGTCATCGCAGGGATTTCCATCGATACATTTGAGAGTGGCCTCGGCAAACGTCCGATTGCACGCTCGATGCCGAATACATCTGCGACAATTGGAAAATCAGCTAGTGGGATTGCGTTTAATGATGCGGTTTCAGAAAGAATGCAACAATCCATTTTGAGCTTACTGAGTGCAATCGGTATTGTTAAAGTCGTCGAAGAAGATGATTTGCATGCGGTCACAGCCCTTTCAGGTAGCGGCCCTGCGTATATCTACTATTTAGTGGAGGCAATGGAAGAAGCTGCGGTAGCGCGAGGCCTAGATGCAGCGGCTGCACGTGAATTGATCGTTCAAACAATCTACGGTGCTGCATCGATGTTGAAGAAAACGGGCGAAGAGCCTAGTATATTACGGGAAAATGTAACGAGCCCTGGCGGCACGACAGCAGCCGGTTTGCGATCGCTAGAAGACCACAACTTCAAGACCATTATTTCGGACTGCTTGATCAGTGCGGAAAACCGTTCACGTCAATTGGGCACTGTGAAATAATATAAGAATTCGACGCTCGGGGAAAATGATTTCCCCGAGCGTCTTTTTTAATGAGCGGAACACGGATCGTTATGAGCGAATACGCGGCAACATAGAGCCCCTCGTTCCATTTAACACATTTACATTAATCAAAAAAAGGCCTATCACAAAAAGTCACTGGCATGGCGACTTCTTGGATAGCCTTTTAATTGTTCGCAAGCTTTATTAATTCTCCGTGTTTCCACTGATAACGCGTAAAATCATCTGCAATCGAAATCGCCTCAAATACTTCGGTACCTTCAGCTAAGAATGCCAGCATTTCACTTGGCATGAAACGCGCGCTTATATGGTTGGCTATAAGGTTTTTCGCATTCGCTTCTTTCGCAATAGTTGCTGCTTCGACAATTGTTGAATGACCGAATTCTTTTGCGCCTGCTGCATACTCATCCGTAAACGTCGCTTCATGGATCAAAATATCAGCGTCTTGTGCCAGTTCAACCGAAGCTTGGCAGTACGATGTATCTCCAATGACCGTAATGACGAAGCCTTTTTTCTTATCTGTCGTAACATCTTGACTGTAGACTGTCTGCCCATTCTCGAGCTCTACGTCAAAACCGTCTTTCAAGCGCTGCAACAGCGGGCCTTTCGGAACGCCTTGTTCCATCGCTTTGTCGATCAATAATGTACCTGGTAACTCTTTCTGTTCAATACGGAAGCCAAAACTTTGAATGACGTGTTGGACTTCTTTGGCATAGACTTTGAATTCATCTGTCTCGAGAATCATACCATCGTGGATTTCATGCACATTCAACTTGTAAGGCAAGTACGTTCCCGTCAATTTATAGGTGTGCTGTAGCCACTCTTTCAATCCCGCGGGACCGTAAATATCAACTGGATCATCCCCACCTAAAAATGCTCGTGAGCTGAGAAATCCCGGTAATCCGAAAATATGGTCGCCATGCAAATGTGTAATGAAGATTTTCGTAATCTTCTTCGGCTTGATCGAGCTGTGTAGCAATTGATGCTGTGTCGCTTCGCCACAATCAAATAGCCAGTTTTCCTTATTTTCATCTGTCAAATCCAGAACGAGTGCGGATGTATTGCGCTGTTTTGACGGCATCCCTGCACCTGTCCCAAGAAATTCTATATCCACATCCATTGCCTCCTGCCTATTTCTTCGTACATCCTTTTTTAATAATACCATCTCCGAAACGCTGCGTCAGACTCGACATCAATTGATCCATTTCGTATTCCTTTTGTTGCTGCTCAAAATTATCGAATGTCAGTTGCTTAACCATTTCAGATCGTTCTATGACATTCGCCGCTGTAATGCCTAGCAAGCGAATGGGCTCGTAGTCCCAATGTTGCTGGAATAATTGAATGGCTACTTCTGTAATATCTTCCTCAAGATAGATGGCTTGTTGGAGCGTTCTACTTCTTGTGGTATTTTGCCAGTCGGCATAGCGCATTTGAATACTGATAGTCATTCCGGCTAACCGTTTCGTTTCCAGTCGTCCCGCTACTCGTTTCGCAAGCCGTTCAAAAATCGGAATACAATCTTCTAGTTCTGTTAGATCAACAGGCAACGTAGTAGAACTACCGATGCTTTTACGTTCTTCCGCACTTTCGGGATCAACGGGTCGTGTATCGATCCCGTTTGCCCGTTGTTTAAGGCGTAAACCATTTTTACCAAGTAGCGCTTCCAACGTGATTTTTTCGGCAGTAGCCAAGTCACCTATCGTTTTAATAGCTTTACTATGCAATTTCTCTTCCGTCCGTTTGCCGATGCCATGCATTTCAATGACTGGTAATGGCCACAACATGTTCGGCACTTCTCGTTTACGTAAAATGGTAATGCCCATTGGTTTTTTAAAATCAGATGCTGTTTTCGCAAGGAACTTATTCGGTGCAATTCCAATCGAACAAGGTAGATCCAGTTCTGCTAAAATTCGCATTTGAATTTCTTGTGCCAAGTCATACGCACGTGTCAATCCACCAATATCGGTCGTATCGATATACGCTTCATCAATGGAAACAGGTTCGACCCATTCGGTATAGCTTCGCAAAATATCAAAAACCGAATTTGACATTTGTCTGTATAAGTCATGCCTTGGCGGAACGATCGTTAAATCCGGACAAAGTCGTTTAGCTTCTCCTACCGTCATCGTCGTGTAAACGCCAAATGCCCTTGCCTCATATGAACAGGTTACGAGAATTCCTCTGCGTTCTTTCGGGTTGCCCGCGACCGCCAGAGGGATTCCTTTTAATGAAGGATTCGCAGCTTGTTCAACTGAGGCAAAGAAGCTGTTCATATCAAGATGCATAATGACTCGTGGATTAGAGATGATCGGACCCGTCATATCAACACCTATCTTTCCCAGGAAATAATTATGTAATAGGAAAAAGCGGCAAACCGACTTCTGTCTGCCACTCTTTCCATTTTATCAAATATATGTTCTGTTTGCCTACTAATTTGATTGCTGTTGTTCTTTCATATAACTAGAGATTTCATCCATGCCGTGGAGTGAATCCGTCATGATATTGGGATCGATGACAGTCACTACACGGTCCTCTAGATTGGCTACTGTTACAAAATAAGGCGTTTTGGAATACGCTTTTAATGCAGTAGATGTTAACCGATCTTCTGGCAATTCAAGGATCTCTTTTGCATCTAGCACGAGTAAACCAACTTCCAACTGATCCGTTTTCACGACCACTACATGGGATTCAACATCGCGTGGTGTCGCCTGATGATAAAGAATCTGACTTAAATCCAGAATAGGCACTAGTTCGCCACGGGATTTCATCAGCCCAAGTAAATACGTTGGAAGGTGAGGTATCGGTGTGACATAGTCCAGTTTCTCAATGGATATCACCGATTCTACTGGAAGTGCATATTCTTCATTGCCTGTCCGCACAATCACAGTTTGCATAGTTATACCTTCTTTCAAGGCTCTTTGTTGAGACTGTTACACTGTGTGGATTGCCTGACCGACAATCTCAAGTACTAATTCCGTCAGTTTTTCCAGCTCTTTTACCGGCATGCGTTCGTTTTTCGTATGAATCTCTTCATATCCAACAGACAATGTCACAGTAGGAACGCCCATACCGTTGAAGACGTTGCCGTCACTTCCGCCGCCGCTTGTCATGATCTTCGGCTCACGTCCTACGTTGCGGATGGACTTCATCGCGACTTGCACGACTTCTTCGTCATCTCCAATTGAGAAACCAGGATACATGAGTTCTGTTGTCGTCTCAGCTTTGCCACCTAAAGATTTAGATGTCGTGGCAAATTTCTCGACCATTAAATCGATTTGTTTCTTCATTTTATCTGGATTGATCGAACGAACTTCCGATAAAATGAAAGCCTCTTCACAAACGATATTCGTTGCTTTTCCACCTTCAAAACGGCCGATATTTGCAGTCGTCTCTTCATCTATTCGGCCAAGTTTCATGCCCGCAATAGATTTAGCAGCGAGTGAGATCGCAGAAATTCCTGTTTCAGGAGCAACACCAGCGTGAGCTGTTTTTCCATAGATTGTCGTCCATAATTTCGACTGATAAGGAGCAGCTGTAACAATACCGCCTACTTCTCCGTCACTATCGATCGCGAAGCCATACTTCGCTTGTAGGTAGTCAGGATTCATCGCTTTCGCGCCTACTAATCCGCTTTCTTCACCAGCTGTAATAATAAACTGGATCGGACCATGCGGCTTGTCTGACTCTTGGATCACTTTCGCCATCTCGAGTAAAGCGGCAATTCCTGCTTTATCGTCTGCACCTAAAATCGTCGTACCGTCACTGTAGATATATCCATCTTCTTTGACGATTGGCTGAATGGATCGTCCTGGAACTACCGTATCCATATGACATGTGAAGAAGATCGGATCCGCGTCAGCCACTGTACTTGGCAAGTTGGCAATTAAATTGCCCGCTCCATGTCCTGTCTTTTCCGCTGTATCATCTTCCGTTACGTCAAAACCCAGTTCCTGCAATTTTTTCGTAAGAATATCTGCAATATTTCGTTCGTTTTTAGTTTCAGAATCAATTTTTACTAACTCCAAAAATTCTTGAAGTAATCGTTGTGTATTCAAGATGAAAGACTCCTTTGATTATAGAGGTATGTTGCCGTGCTTTTTCTTCGGACGATCTTCGTGCTTATTGCGCATCATTTCAAGTCCTTGAAGCAATTTAATACGCGTTTCGCGTGGGTCAATGACATCGTCGATCATGCCGTGTGAAGCGGCAACGTATGGATTCGCAAACTTTTCACGGTATTCTTCGATTTTTGCTGTACGAGTTGCTTCCGGATTTTCACTGCTTGCGATATCGCGCGCGAAGATGATGTTCGCCGCACCTTCAGCACCCATTACGGCTACTTCTGCGTTTGGCCAAGCGAAGACTAAGTCTGCACCGATTGATTTAGAGTTCAGGGCTACGTATGCGCCACCGAAAGCTTTACGCAAGATCAAAGTGATTTTTGGCACAGTTGCTTCCGAGTATGCATACAAAATCTTCGCTCCGTGTCGAATGATTCCGCCATGCTCTTGTTTGATTCCTGGGAAGAATCCTGTAACATCTTCAAATGTGATCAATGGAATATTGAATGAGTCACATGTACGTATGAAACGTGCAATTTTATCAGAAGAGTTAATGTCTAGTCCACCCGCCATTACTTTTGGCTGGTTACAAACAAATCCAACTGTCTCACCTTTCATGCGTGCATAGCCAACTACCGCGTTCTTTGCGAATTCAGGCTGAATTTCGAAGAATGATCCTTCATCCACTACTTGCTCCAATACTTTTCGTACGTCATAAGGACGAATTGTTTCGTAAGGTACTGTATCCGCCAAATCTGGACGATAATCATCTTGTTCTTCAAATGGCTGAACAGGTGTCTTTTCTGTGTTATTCTGTGGCAAATATGTCAATAATTCGCGTGTTTTTTCTAATACTTCTTCTTCACTTGCCCCACGGAGATGCGCGTTACCACTAATCGTGTTGTGAACTTTCGCGCCACCCAAATCTTCGGAAGTAATTTTCTCTCCTGTAACCGTTTCAATCACTTTTGGTCCTGTGATGAACATCTGACTCGTTTTATCCGTCATAATGACGAAATCTGTGATCGCTGGCGAATACACCGCGCCACCTGCACAAGGCCCGAGGATAACAGAAATTTGTGGAATAACTCCGGAATAGATCGCGTTACGGTAGAAAATTTCACCGTATCCGTCGAGAGATAATACACCTTCCTGGATACGTGCGCCACCCGAATCGTTAAGACCGATGAATGGTGCACCGTTTTTCGCAGCCAAATCCATTACATTGGCAATTTTCATTGCGTGCATTTCACCTAGTGCTCCACCAAATACCGTGAAGTCTTGGGAGAATAGATAGATAGGGCGTCCGTGGATTTTACCGTAACCTGTTACGACACCGTCGCCAGGTCCTTCTAGCTTGTCCATGCCGAAATCACGTGTACGATGAACAACGAATGGATTCAACTCTACGAAAGTACCTTCATCAAGTAGTATGTCAATACGTTCACGTGCTGTAAGTTTACCTTTTTCGTGTTGCTTCATGATTCGCTCATCGCCGCCACCCAACTCGATTTCGCGTTTCTTATCATAAAGTTCATTAATTTTATCGTAAATGTTCATCTAGTATTCCCCCTTAGTCTTTTCACATAATTCATAGAGCACGCCGTATGATGATTTTGGATGCAGAAATGCCACTTCTGCTCCGCCAGCACCTGGTTTAGGTTGATCTGAAAGTAGTTGAACGCCCTTCTCTTCCAATTCCTTCATTCTTGAACGAATATCCGTTACACCAAAAGCGATATGGTGAACCCCTTCACCGCGTTTTTCAATAAACTTCGCAATGGGACTTGTCTCCGTCATCGGTTCAAGTAACTCGATCTTGACGTTATGTGCATCAATGAACGCCACTTTAACCCCTTGGCTAGCAACTTCTTCAATAGCAATGACTGTCAATCCGAGTGTATCTATGTAATAATTAACTGATTCATCTATACTTTTTACAGCAATCCCTATATGATCTACCTTATTCATAGCACATTCCCCTTTTACTACGATTCTACTATAAGAACACATACCAGCCATTCCAGTTGTGAAAATCCTTATTTCTGTTAAAATAGAATCAAACCAATTCCAACGCGTAAGGAGCTTTGCTGCATGAGTAATAAAAAAATTCAAAAAACAGTTGTCTACTTGATGATCGTCGCCATGATCGCATCTACTATGGTCATGGGTCTCAGCATGTTCTTATAATGTAAATGACAGTTCGCATAGGAAAATATGCGAACTGTTTTTTATTGCCTTCGAGCTACATGCGCCAGTCTCTCGGATCGCTTCAGTCCTGATTCAAAAGGCAAGTTCGGCCTTTTGCTTCAGGACCTCCAGCGTCTGTCGAGACTAGACGGCGCATTCCGCTTTAGTTTATTACAGTTCTTCGCAGTGCTCTTCAAATTGTTCCTGAAGATTCACGACAACTGACATCGGGTCATGTCCTTCGATTTCAAAACGTCCTACTTCACCGATCAGTTTGCCGTCTTTTAGCAAAGCGAATGATGGAGAAGATGGAATGTGATCTTCACCGAAGTGCATACGTGCTTGTGCAGTTGCTTCTTTGTCTTGTCCAGCAAATACCGTTACCAAGTGGTCCGGACGCTTGTCATAATGTACTGCGTGTGCAGCTGCTGGACGAGCGATTCCGCCAGCGCATCCACAAACGGAGTTAACCATGACTAATGTCGTACCAGGTTGCTTGAATGCTTCCTCTACGTCCTCAGGTGTTTTCAACTGCTTGTAGCCGCTCGCTTCCATTTCGGATCTCGCTTGGTTCGTCATATCGTTCATGTAAAAATCAAAGTTCATAGTCATTTTACAATATCTCCTCTCTCATACTCTATAATTGTGATGGCCTCTTCAGTTTCGCTTTAACACTTCCCTGATACTAATTAGACTATCCTCTTCAATCATAGCATATCCCTACAGGAATTAAGAAGAAAACAATCGGTCAATTGCTCCAGTTACAGTTAAATGACCGTCGAGCAATTCTTCCTCAAGTGCCTTCACTTGCGTTTTTCGTCCTTGCTCCGAGAAAAATGAATCAATCAAGTGATCACGGATCATCGCATGGAACCAATCGCGTGTCTGATGCTGACGTCTTGTGTCCCAATGATTCTTATCTTTCATTTCTTTCTCAAACTCCAAAACCGTTTCCCATACCGCTTCCAAGCCGGTCTTTTCTATAGAAGAAACCGGTTGTACTCTGGACGTCCATTCAGGCGAAGCAGGTTGCAGCATATGCATAATTCGTGTATATTCACGCACCGTTTTCTTGACTAGCGGTTTATTAGCACCGTCATTCTTATGCACGACAATACCATCCGTCAGTTCCATGATGCCCTTTTTCATTCCTTGTAGTTCGTCACCAGCACCAGTCAGCACTAGCAATAAGAAATAATCGACCATTCCACGTACAATCGTTTCGCCTTGGCCAACCCCTACGGTTTCAATCAAAATGACATCGTATCCCGCCGCTTCACAAAGCAGCATCGTTTCGCGAGATTTCTTATGCACACCACCGAGTGTACCGGCTGACGGAGAAGGGCGGATAAAAGCATTCTTATGCCGTGCCAACTCCTCCATACGCGTCTTGTCACCTAAAATACTCCCGCCAGTCAGCGTTGAACTCGGGTCAATTGCGAGTACCGCCACTTTATGACCCATATCCGCTAGCATTAGACCGAACGCCTCGATGAATGTACTTTTTCCAGCACCCGGAACGCCTGTAATACCTATTCGGATACAGTTCCCCGTTTTCGGCAGAAGGCTAGTCAACACTTCCTGACCGACCTTCTTATCGCTAGGCTTTGTACTTTCAAGCAACGTTATACCACGTGCTAAATACAAGCGAGAACCATTTTCTATTTCCTGTTGCAATACATCCAAGTATTTATGAGATGGATCTTTTTTAACAAAGCGTTTACGTGAAGAGGCAACAAATCCATCATGTGTGGATTCTATTCCGCGCATCACATGCATGGCTGATTCATCTCGTCCGTTTTGTTTTTCTGTCAATCCGTCACTTCCTCATAGCCGAGCTGTCGGTAAATTTCCTCAATGACTTTTTGTGCCGCCACTGGAATGACTGTACCCGGGCCAAAGATTGCAGCTGCACCATTCTTGCGCAAGAAATCATAATCCTGTGCAGGAATCACGCCACCTACAACGACTAAAATATCTTCACGATTGATTTTCTTTAGTTCTTCACGCAATGTGGGTACCAATGTTTTATGACCTGCCGCCAGTGAACTTACCCCAATGACGTGCACATCATTTTCCGCCGCCTGCAAAGCTGTCTCTTCAGGTGTCTGGAATAAAGGACCGATATCCACGTCGAAGCCCAAGTCAGCGAATGAAGATGCGATAACTTTCGCTCCACGGTCATGTCCGTCCTGACCCATCTTCGCAACTAAAATACGTGGACGACGCCCTTCATTTTCCAAGAACTCATCTGTCATATCTTTCACTTCTTGGATCTCTTCTTCATTTGAGAAGTTTGAGCTATATACACCACTCACTGAACGGATCACCGCCTTATGTCTACCAGATACTGATTCAATCGCATCCGAAATCTCACCGATTGTTGCGCGCGCTCTTGCGGCGTCAACTGCTAATGCAAGAAGATTTCCTTCACCACTCTTAGCCGCTTCCGTGATCGCTATCAGCGTCGCCTGAACTTTATTCTCATCACGCTTGTCCTTCATATCGTTGATGCGGTCAATTTGCTTCTGACGTACCAACGTGTTGTCGATATCCAGAATATCAATCGCATCTTCGGTATCCAAACGATACTTATTGACGCCGACAATCGTTTCCGCTTTCGAATCGATTTTCGCCTGGCGCTTAGCCGCAGCCTCTTCAATTTTCATTTTCGGTAAGCCTGTTTCAATCGCTTCTGCCATGCCACCAAGTGACTCAATTTCACCGATTAATTCCCATGCTTTCTCCATTAACTCTTCTGTTAATTTTTCCACATAGTATGAACCGCCCCAAGGGTCAATTACTTTTGTCATCATCGTCTCTTCTTGTAAGAACAATTGTGTATTCCGTGCAATACGAGCCGAGAAATCGGTCGGTAACGCGATGGCTTCATCCAATGCGTTGGTGTGTAGTGATTGCGTGTGACCCATGGATGATGCATTTGCTTCAACTAATGTGCGGGTTACGTTGTTAAATGGATCTTGCTCCGTCAAACTCCAGCCTGACGTTTGGGAGTGCGTACGTAATGCGAGTGTCTTTGGGTTCTTCGGTTCAAACGATTGCATCATCTGCGCCCAGATCTTCCGTGCCGCCCTCATTTTCGCTATTTCCATATAGTAGTTCATACCGATCGCCCAGAAGAAGGACAACCGAGGTGCGAATGAATCGATATCGATACCCGCCTTCAAACCTGTACGAACATATTCCAAGCCGTCTGCAAGTGTATACGCAAGCTCGATATCCGCAGTGGCTCCCGCCTCTTGCATATGGTAACCTGAGATCGAAATCGAGTTGAATTTCGGCATATTCTCGGACGTATACGAGAAAATATCCGCAATGATTCGCATGGACATCGCCGGTGGGAAGATATACGTGTTCCGAACCATATACTCTTTCAAAATATCATTCTGTATCGTACCAGAAAGTTTCTCAGGATGTACACCAGACTCTTCAGCCGCTACGATATAAAATGCCATGATTGGCAATACCGCGCCGTTCATTGTCATCGATACCGACATTTGATCGAGAGGAATACCCGCGAATAAAATCTTCATATCTTCAATGGAGTCGATCGCAACCCCCGCTTTACCTACGTCACCTGTTACACGAGGATGATCAGAGTCATAACCGCGGTGAGTCGCAAGGTCGAACGCTACTGAAAGTCCTTTTTGTCCCATCGCCAAATTCCGTCGGTAAAATGCGTTACTCTCTTCTGCTGTAGAAAATCCAGCATACTGACGAACTGTCCAAGGACGCGCTACGTACATCGTCGGATACGGTCCACGCGTGTTCGGCGCGATGCCTGGGAAGTCTTTCAAATGCTCCGTGTTTTCAATATCTTTTGCTGTATAGATGGGCGCTACATCGATTCCTTCATTCGTTAAAAAATTCACTTTTGACGATGTTTGCTGTGAGAGTTCATTGAGTGATTGCTCTATATTCACTTTACGGAAATCAGGTTTACTCAACGGAACGGCCTCCTTTAGTCTGCATAATAATAGTATTCAGCTTGTCAATCTTATCCTGTCCTGCGAAAATGAAACCATTCAATCCATTGGCAAGCCACTGATCTGCTGTTTCTGATGGATATTTACCCGCTGTATCGATTGGACAATTCCCTTTATAGGAAGCCAAGAAGTTTGTAACGACTTCTTCAGTATCCGCAGCCGATGCACAAATTACTGCATAATCAGGCTGTTGTTCCTCGATCCAACTGAGCGCTTGATCGTTTGACTCGAAAGAAGGACTCCATATCGCTTCGATACCGCCAACTGCCAAGAATCCACTGACGAAATCCGCACGAGGTTTATAGTCTTTCAATGCACCAAAGTTAAGCAAAACCGTTTTCGGCAACTCTTCTTGTTGTTTGGAACGAATATTTTCAAAAGGCTCCGACAAGCGTTTGGATACAGTCACGGTTGATTCATTCGCATAATTCACTTCTGTCAATTCCGCATAGACATTCGTGCCGATCAACGTCTTCTTACCCGTTGCCATTTCTTTCTGACGCTGCGCATACAGTTTGCTTAATTCGCCAGATTGCAAAAATGCTTGATAACCGCCATTCTCATCAATCTCTAAGAACTTCTCCCATGATTTACGAATTAAATCTGCCGTCAATGATTCGATGAAGTATGAACCGCCTGCGGGATCTAGAACTTGATCGATATGCGTTTCTTCCTTTAAAATCAATTGAATATTTCGCGCGTAACGATTCGAGCTTGGAGACGTTCCAGTCAATACATCATGCGGTAGTACAGTCAGCCAATCCGCTCCGCCTAAAATAGCTGAGAATGCCGCGTTGCCGCCACGTAGTAAGTTTACATACGGATCAAGTTTTGAGTATGAACGCAGTGAAGTAATCCCTACCAAAGGCACTTGCTTCGCGTTTTCCACGCCATATGCTTCATTGAATAATTTCCATAATACACGAAACGCACGGAACTTCGCGATTTCCATGAAGAAGTGTGTATCAGCAGCAAATCGTGCATAAAAGTTGTTTGTAAATTCTTCAAACGAAGTGGCTTCTTCCGCCAGTTCGGCCGCGATCGAAAGTGATAGCGCGAGTTCAGTTACCGCGTCCGCCCCTTCATGATGCGCTGTCCATAAATCGGCACCCTTTGTACGAACTCCTGGAAATCCTTCAAGTACTAATGGAACCGCACTGATACAAATTCCTGTAACGTCTTTGCGTTTTGTTTCTTCTATATACGTAAAGGCTTGTAAAATCGGATCATCGCTTTGCACTTCTGTGAATAAAATTGGATAGCGCGTAATCAGTTCAGCTACTTGCTTAATGTCCTCTTCAGCCCAGACTAAAGGCTTCAATCCGTTATAAGCAATCGCTTCATTCCCCCGTGCCAAAGATTCTTTCATCTGCTCTACGAACTGTTCCCCATTTGTTGCACTAACAGGTTGTGCGACAGTCCAGCCGAATGCAGGCTTTGTGACGCGTGAAATTTCCAATTGGTCCAGATCCTCTTTGGTGTAAAGAGGTTTGAGTTCAATACCCTCAATTGTTTTTGTGTACAACGAGTCAAAAGGTTTTCCTTTTAGAGATAAAACAGCCGCTTCTTTCCATTCAGTAAAGTTTGGGGCTGTAAATGTAAATGTTTTCATGTTATGTATAGGCATAATGGTGCTCCTTCCCCTTTTTAAAACCATTAATAATTCTAGTGTACCGTAGAGTACGTTATGAAGGAAGAGGAAAATCAGAAGTTTCCGTCTAGTTTCATTATAAGAATACGAATTTATGACGTTTATACGTGAGTGTAGATTTTAGCTTAGTGAGCTGGTAATGAGGAAAGGGCAATCAATATCCGATTGCCCTTTCGTTTGTGCTCATTAATCCGTGTACGTGATCATACCTCTTCTGTAACCGCTCTTCACTTCCCACACGCGCTCATACCTCACATTTATCCGCTCTATACTCAACTATTTTCGCTCATAATGTTTATCTAACCGCTCATAAAGCGAAATTTCCTCACTAGATAGTACAATTGGACTGGTAACAAGCAAGCCAGCCTGAACGCATCCCGAGCCGGTGCTTCAATCCCAAACTATAAACCACTGCACGTACTTATTGCCCGTCAAAACCAAAAAACAACCTCCAAAACCAAGTTTGGAGGTTGCCGGTTCTTAATATAACGAAGTCTTATCTTTAGCCATGCCTTCCAACAACTCTTTCACACGTGCGAGGAAACGTCCACAAACGAGTCCGTCCAGCACGCGGTGATCAAGCGATAGACAGAGGTTGACCATGTCGCGTGCGGCCATCATGCCATTGTCCATAATTACTGGACGCTTGACGATCGACTCCACTTGCAAAATAGCGGCTTGCGGATAATTGATAATCCCCATCGACTGAACCGAACCAAATGAGCCAGTATTGTTCACCGTGAACGTACCACCTTGCATCTCTGTCGATTTCAGCTTACCATTGCGCACTTTTCCGGCCAACTCATGAATTTCGCGACCAATGCCTTTGATCGTTTTTTCATCTGTTCCTTTGATGACAGGGACATATAACGCATCATCCGTTGCTACCGCAATCGAGATGTTGATGTCTTTTTTCATGACAATCGTATCGCCTGCCCACATCGAGTTCATTTCTGGATATTCCTTCAAAGCTTGTGAAATGGCTTTAATAAAGAAGGCGAAATACGTCAAATTGAATCCTTCTTTTTCTTTGAATTCTTTTTTGACGCTATCACGCAACAGAACGAGTTCCGTTACGTCCACTTCAATCATCATCCAAGCGTGTGGCGCTTCAGTTACAGAACGTACCATGTTGTTCGCGATCGCTCGACGTACACTCGTTACCGGAATTTCGATATCACCGTTTTCGCGTTTCACATGTGACGAGACAGCTTGTTCAGGTGCCGCCTGTTCCGAAGGTGCCACTTGTGGTTGCGATTGTTCTTCAACCACAACGTCCTGTGATCCCTTTTGCGACTGGGCTCCGCCACTTTCAATGAATGCTTGAATGTCTTTTCGCGTAATACGTCCTTCGCGTCCCGTGCCACTTACTTGAGACAAGTCAATGCCATGTTCCTGAGACATCTTCAGCACAGCAGGAGAAAATCGGCCCGCTGCCTTACCGCCCGTTGCAGGTCGCGTCTTTGCTTTTGGTGCTTCCACTTGCTTGTCAACAGGCTTTGCAGCTGGTGTTTCTACCGTAGGTGCTGAAACGTGTACGGGTTCTTCCGCGTCGCCTTCAATTTCAATTAAACAAACCGTTTCGCCCACTTCAATCGTATCGCCTTCTTTTGCGATGATTTCTTTAATTATTCCAGAGAATGAAGACGGAACTTCCGCTGTGACTTTATCGGTTGTCACTTCCGCAAGTGAATCATATTTAGCTACCGTATCCCCGGGAGCGACGAGCCATTTTTCGATAGTTCCTTCGGTTACACTCTCACCCAGTTTCGGCATAGTAATTTTTTCAATGCCCATTTCCTTACGCCTCCTTAGTTAAAATTCCGCTAAATCCCTTGCTGCCTTTTCGATCTTTTCAGGATTCATCATAAAGAACTTTTCCATAGAAGGAGCATAAGGCATGGCAGGTACGTCGGGTCCTGCTAATCGTTTGATTGGTGCATCCAATTCAAATAAACAATTTTCTGCAATGATAGCAGAAACTTCACTCATGATGCTGCCTTCTAGGTTATCTTCTGTCACCAATAAAACTTTTCCTGTTTTCGAAGCAGCTTCAATGATCGCCTCTTTATCTAAAGGATAGACCGTACGTAGATCCAAAACATGGACAGAAATATCATCTTCAGCTAATCGTTCCGCAGCTTGCAGTGCGAAATGTACACACAAACCATACGTGATAATCGTGATATCTTCCCCATCACGCTTCACATCCGCTTTACCAATTGGCAACACGTAGTCATCGTCAGGAACTTCCCCTTTAATCAACCGATATGCGCGCTTGTGCTCAAAGAATAACACGGGATCTTCATCACGCACTGCCGCTTTTAGCAATCCTTTCGCATCGTAAGGAGTGGATGGGATGACAATTTTCAAGCCGGGAGTCGAAGCAAACATCGATTCAACTGACTGTGAATGATATAAAGCGCCGTGAACGCCACCACCAAAAGGAGCGCGAATGACGACAGGACATGAAAAATCATTATTTGAACGGTAACGGATTTTCGCCGCTTCCGATACGATTTGATTGACCGCCGGCATAATAAAATCGGCAAACTGCATTTCAGCAATCGGACGCATACCATACATCGCCGCACCAATTGCAACGCCCGCAATAGCGGACTCAGCGAGAGGCGTATCAAGCGAACGATATTCACCGAACTGATCGTATAGACCAGTTGTTGCTTTAAACACGCCACCTTTACGGCCGACATCTTCTCCAAGTACGAATACTTGGTCGTCGCGTTCCATTTCTTCTTTCATTGCCAGGTTGATAGCATCTATAAATGAACGAACGGCCATTATGCTTCGCCCCCCTTTTCTTCATAGACATAGCGCAATGCGTGCTCAGGCTTCGCGTATTCCGCCTGTTCCGCATACTCTGTTGCTTCATCGACCTGCAGTTTTACACGTTCTTCTATTTCATCGTACTTTTCATCCGTCAAGACTTTTACTTCTTTTAGATACTGAATAAATGACAATAACGGATCTTGTTTTCTTTCGTCTTCAAGCTCTTCTGCATCACGGTATTGGCGTTGATCATCATCTGAAGAGTGTGCAGTCAGTCGATAACATACCGCTTCAACTAATGTCGGACCTTCGCCGTTTCTAGCTCGGTCTGCCGCTTTTTTCACCACTTCATACACTGTCAGCGGATCTCTTCCGTCTACAGTGTAACCTGGCATACCGTAACCGATTGCACGATCAGAGACATTCTCACAGGCCATTTGTTTATCAAGAGGTACGGAGATTGCATATTTATTATTTTCCACCATAATCACTGTCGGTAATTTATGCACACCCGCAAAATTCATACCTTCATGGAAGTCTCCTTGATTGGAAGAACCTTCTCCAAGAGTTACGAACGTGATAAAATCCTCTTTATTCATTTTTGCGGCTAATGCTACGCCGACAGCATGTGGTAATTGTGTCGTAACAGGTGAAGATCCTGTCAAAATACGATTCTTGCGTTGGCCAAAGTGACCTGGCATCTGCCGACCACCGGAGTTCGGGTCATCCGCCTTGGCGAAAGCCGATAACATCAAATCTTTCGGCGTCATACCAAAATGTAAGACCACTCCCATATCACGGTAGTACGGTGCGATCCAGTCCTTTTCGTTATTCAGAGCGAATGAAGCCCCTACCTGTGCCGCCTCCTGCCCTTGACAAGAGATAACGAACGGAATCTTCCCCGCGCGGTTTAGTAACCACATTCTCTCATCTAAACGACGTGCCATCAGCATCGTCTCGTACATTTGCAACACATCTTCATCTGTCAAACCCAATTCAATATGCCGATTACTCATTCCACTTCCTCCTTTACATGTGAATGGCTAGCCCTTCAACCGCTAATGCCGCTTCACTGAACGCTTCAGATAATGTCGGGTGAGGATGAATTGCCGAGGATATTTCCCAAGGAATTGCATTCATTACCATCGCCAAGCCCGCCTCAGAAATCAGATCCGTAACGTGCGAACCCATCATATGGACACCGATAATATCATCCGTTTGCTGATCCACAATGACTTTCACGAAGCCATCTGCATGACCGTTAACTAAAGCTTTACCGTTTGCCTTGAATGGGAATTTGCCGATCTTTACGTCAAACCCTCGATCTTTTGCTTGTTGCTCGGTCACGCCAACTGCCGCAGTTTCTGGGTAAGAGTACACACAACGTGGTACTAGATCGTAATCAATGGGATCCAGCCGTTTTCCTGCTATATGTTCAATTGCATGCAATCCTTCATGTTCCGCCACATGCGCCAATTGAAGTCCGCCAATCACATCACCGATTGCATAAATATGCTGGTCTTTTGTTTGATAATGTTGATTCGTTTGAATGGAGCCCTTTTCGACTTGAATATCCGTATTTTGTAAACCGATATCATCGATAACTGGTGCGCGTCCAACAGACACCAACATCTTCTCGCTCGTGATGGACTGTTCATCATCACCCAGTCTATAAGAAATCGTGACCTCACTGTCGTTCTTTTGTAATGACTCTGTCAACACTTCCGCACCTAATATAAACTTCACACCGCGTTTTTCGAGCGCTTTATGCATAGCCATAGCTACTTCATGATCTTCAGTTGCCAATATCTGCTCCAAACGATCCAAGACTGTCACATTCACGCCGAAATCTACTAGCATAGAAGCCCACTCAATACCGATCACACCGCCGCCAATAATCGTAATCGAAGATGGAAGCGCATTCATTAATAAAGCTCCGTCAGAAGTCAGTACAGACTGTTCATCTACTTCAATTCCAGGTAATGATCTAGGTTTTGACCCAGTAGCAATTACGAGATTTTTTAGAATCAATATTTCATTCTCGTTCCCATTATCCATTTCCACGGAAATAGTTCCAGGCATTGGAGAAAAAATAGAAGCTCCTAGTATTCTACCCGTCCCACGATAGACATCAATTTTACCTTTTTTCATCAAACCTTCAATGCCTGCATGCAATTGATCCACGATTTTACCTTTACGTTTTTGTACTTGCGAGAAATCCAATGAGACGTCACCTGTATTCACGCCGAATTCATTCGCTTCTTGACGTGTTACGCGGTAGACTTCTGCACTTTTTAGCATCGCTTTACTCGGGATACACCCACTATGCAAACACGTACCGCCAAGTTTGGATTTCTCTACAATTGCTGTCGTCAAACCTAATTGAGCCGCGCGAATGGCTGCTACATATCCACCAGTTCCGCCACCTAATATCACTACGTCATATTCTTTACTCAACGTAAAGGACTCCCTTCGCTTACAGTATTGAAATAAATTTAGACAGACGAGTGTAGCGGTGGACAGCTCCCCTGCCTACCGCTATGACTCATCTGCTAGATTATTTATTTGATATAATACTTTTTTCGTTGCGCAAGAATGTACTTCTCAATGCGCCAACTCTTGCAATGCGTTCTTCTGCCAAACGGTCTGCAGCCTGGTAGGATGGAATGCCGTCTCGTTTTGAGATAGCGAAAATCTTTAGGATTGTATCGTAAATCCCTTCGACTCGCTTTAATGCACGTTCTTTATTGTAACCGATCAATTCATCCGCTACATTGATGACGCCACCCGAGTTGATCACGTAATCTGGAGCGTAGACGATGCCCATTTCATGTAAGCGATCGCCATGTTCCGGATCTTTCAATTGGTTATTAGCAGAACCCGCAATGACTTTTACTTTCAATTGTGGAATCGTTTCATCGTTGATCACCGCACCAAGAGCACATGGAGCAAAGATGTCCGCTTCTTGTGAGTAAATTGCATCCGTCGCAACAGCTGTTGCCCCGAACGCCTCCACTGCACGCTGGACTGCCGCTTCATTGATATCCGTAACAATCAATTTTGCGCCTTCTTCATGCAAGTATTCACAAAGTGTATAGGCAACATTTCCAACACCTTGAACCGCAATGGTTTTACCTGCCAATGAATCATCGCCGAATGCTTCTTTCGCAGCGGCTTTCATTCCTTTATAGATACCGAGCGCAGTAACGGGGGAAGGGTTTCCTGACGTGCCTTCTCCTGAAGAGATACCTGTAACAAAATTTGTTTCTAAATGGATTAAGTCCATATCGTATTCAGTAGTCCCCACGTCTTCCGCTGTAATATAGCGTCCGTTTAGCCCCTCTATGTAACGACCCAATGCACGGAAAAGCTCATCGTTCTTATCCGTTTTCGGATCTCCTATTATAACCGTCTTTCCGCCACCAAGATTCAGTCCTGCTGCAGCGTTCTTGTACGTCATTCCTTTAGCCAGTCTCAATGCATCTTCAATCGCATGTTCTTCGCTAGCATACGTCCACATGCGTGCGCCACCAAGTGCCGGTCCAAGTGTCGTATCATGAATTGCGATAACCGCTTTCAATCCCGATGTCTTGTCATAACAAAGCACCAGTTGCTCATAGTCGTGATCTTCCATGTACGTAAACAATTCCATAAGTATCCCTCCAGGCTAGTAAAAAATATAAAGATTCGTGCGTCTAGTTCTGATTCTAAATTTCCCACGGCAAAAATGCAAATTTGACACATTTTGGATATTACTCCGCAGCAGGTTTTGTAAACAATCTACCTATATCGTACATGATGGCAGAGTCCTTGACAATCCATGACCACACGGTAAAATTAAATTGGTAAGGGGTTGAAGGATATGATACGTCTTGCTGCGTTTATTGTACTGTTGATTCCAGGGATTGCAGCGGCCCTAGGAATAAAATTAATGCGTGATTCATTGTTCGGGCATCTTTTTTCGCCATTCCCATTCATTTGGATGCAATTTTTAGGCGGTTTCATACTATTTGCCGCAGGTCTTGGTTTCTTTGCAGGCTTTTTGTTACGCCGAGACCGCAGATCTGGACGGGCAGCTGACAGATTTAAAAAAGACTTGAAATAAAAGGGCCAAGGTACACTACCTTGATCCTTTTATTTTTTTGCGCACACGCTTCGGATAATCCGTAATCCAACCTGTCACTTCGGGGGTATTAGATAAAAAGGATTCTGCACCCGTTACGCCGTACATTCGTAATATCTTCCCACTTTCGAGCAGCTGACTCTTAAACGGATCTTTCCACAATCGCTTATGGAAATGAAAGGCATCGACTTCATATAAATCTAGATTTTGCCAATCGACCGATTTTTTTCTAAGCAATAAAGCGGTTTCCATGTTGGAGTCTAGCTCCTTTACTATACGCATCGTTTCATAATCAAATGAAGAGAGATGGACGGTAGACAACGGTTCCACATAATGCAAAATTTGCTCGAGTGCAACAACTTGCCCATATACCGTTTCCTTTATTTCGACATTCAGCGCCAAATTATGTTCAGAACAGAAAGAAACTACATCAAATAAGATAGGTATGGGGTGACCAAACATTCGTCTGTAACTGCCCTTACCTATTTTAATGTGCTGCAGTTCCTGCGATGTCAATTGATCAATGCGCTGATCAATTCCGGCGAGACGTACTAATTCATTGTCGTGAATCACAACTAATTGACCGTCGCTCGTTTGCTGCACATCCAATTCGATTCCATCTGCACCTTTTTGTACAGCCCCTAAAAAAGCGCGCATCGTATTTTCAAAATAATGTCCAGACGCGCCACGGTGAGCAAATATTTTACTATCAGACATTTAATACTCCTTCGCTCGTTAGTTCGAAAACACCTTTCGTCACGCGACTCAACATACTCGTTTTATCGCCTATTACAATATGGACGCCAGGATGTGCTTCACGCGTGATTTCAATTTTAGGCGCGCTAGCCACTTGCACAAGTTGCAATTTATTTTTGATTGTCTGATCAAGTGATACAATGTCTTGCCGTTTAACCTGCAATGTCTTTTCTAGCATATCTAACTGTCCATCCGGGAGACTCGCTTTGACGCTCGTCATCTTATCCAGCGTCTGCTCAATTTTCTTCAGTTCCGCATGCTCCGCTTTGAGCTTTTCCGCCAATCGCTGAATTTCTTCCAGCTCCATTTCTTTATTGACACCTTTGACGATCAGTTTCGTTAATCGTTCATGGCTATTGCCAACCGTTGCACATTCAATAGAAAACATCGCTTCTGCAACACCACCAATAACACGACCTTTATGTTTATCAATACAAATATGATCACCGTATAATTCAGATCCAAGTGAATAGAGGCCGATGTTGACTCGTTCCCCATAAATTTTGCAGTTATTCGCATGTTTTACAAAAACATTTTTCTTCGCCTTAATAACGGTTTCTCCTCCACCAAACACGCCGCCTTTAATATAGACATCGCCTTCTTCAGAGTAGATTTCCTTAGCGTTTGTTACACCTTCTTTTCCTTCGATAGAGATATCCCCAGTAGCATTGACCGAGAAGCCCGCCAAAACCGTTCCCATTACACGCACTGAACCATCAAACGTAATCGATCCCGTTTTCGTACCCACGTCATCCGGAATGATCAATTGCTTACCGACACTAATTGCTCCGTTCAGTTCTTCGAGTGCTCCGCCATGCAAAGCACGTAAGACGATTTTGCCATCTTCCTCAAACTCCCCGACGGATTTTCGATCATAGACCAGTTTCATATCCTCGCCCTTTTTAGCTGCTATCGGTTCACCAAAGACGTTATAGCCTTCAAACCCTTCTTTAGCAGGCGTCTTTTCACCCAACCATTCATCTTTCACAATCGGTGTCACGAAATTTAACTCATAGTGATCGACAGAGCCATCATCGCGAAGAATAGGTTTACGATCTGGCATCGCAATATACTCGACCTGTGCATCTTCCCCTTTAATAGGTTCTTTACCTACCGCAATAATTATTGGATTGCTCGGAAGATACGCCAGGCTGAATAGACTTTCTTTATCATAGCGTACTTCTCTCTGATCGAGTATTTCTTCCGCCTGCTTCAGAAACTGCTCTTTATTTGCAAGAAATTCTTCATTCGTTGCATGAATATACAATTCTACTTTCATTTTACTAGGTGATATATATACTTCGCAAGGTGCGGAATACGACCCAATTTCATGCTGACCTTCCGTTTGAAGTGCTTTCATCAGCTCTTTGAATGAATTCAGTTTCAATCTAGGAATTTTAGAAGCCAGTGCGTCAAATGATTTAAGTGGATATCCAGCTTTCTTCGTATTCATGATTACTTTATTATTTTCTTCCAGAAGTTCAAAATGTTCATTTTCAACTAACAACGAAATCCCTCCCTCTTTATTTAGTAGTATAGAAGATTGCAACACACTACAGGTAGCTCTTTTTGCGAGTACCCCACGTAAATAAGCATTTTCTCACAGCATCATTCGGTTTTTTTACCCTAGGAATCAAATATAGACTTTATACCCACGATACGATGGTTGCAGAGCTCATGCATACACCACTTCTTGAATTATGACAGTTTGGAATTAAAGCCCATTTTAGTTCGATTGCAGAATAGTGAAGTATTGAGCGGCTAAACAAACTTTATGAGCGCTTTGAGCTGAATATAGAGCGGATGCGAATGAGGTGTGAGCGCTTACAGGAAGTGAAGAGCGGTTGCAAAGAAAGTATGAGCACGTACACGAATGAATGAGACAAAACGAATTCGCGCTAAAATTATTCACCTTCCCATCTAACACTACACAACCACAACGTATCTTCCCTTACCCAAGTACAAACGAAAACCAACTAATACATCCGATTAGTTGGTTTGCATACACTCTCTATCCTTCTATTACTTCAATCAGCTCACCATATGCTCCAAACGGATCTTATCCGCAATCATCGCAATAAATTCGCTATTCGTCGGTTTGCTTTTTAAATGATGTACTGTATAGCCGAACGTCTTCGAAATCAAATCGTAATTTCCACGGTTCCACGCCACCTCAATTGCATGGCGAATTGCTCGTTCCACACGGGATGGAGTCGTATTATACTTTTTCGCAATGTCTGGGTAGAGAATCTTCGTGACCGATCCGAGCAACTCCACATCACTATAAACCATCTGAATTCCCTCGCGTAAAAACGCATAACCTTTAATATGAGCAGGTACGCCGATTTCTTTGATCATCGACGTAATCGCCGTATCGAGTACCTTCTGAGTTACAACACCTGTCTGTTGTACGGAGGATTCCTGCACGACAAATGAAGGCGTCGTATTTTTCGGTTTCCCAGCAGCTTTAAAGATTTGCCCGATTAAGCGGTCAAATTCAAACGGCTTCAACATGAAGTACGAAGCACCAAGGTTTGCGGCTTGCGACATAACGTTTTCCTGTCCGAAAGCCGTCAGCATCATGATTTGCATATCTCCCATTTTATTCGTTTCATTCAGTGTCTCTAATACTCCAATACCGTCGAGATGCGGCATAATAATATCCAACAATAAAATATCGGGACGCTCTTCTTCTAACAATGTCAAGCATACTTGCCCATTATTCGCTGTCCAAATCACTTCTATTTCATCGTGCTTCTCAAAATATGACATCATCGTTTTCACAAGTTCTTTATTATCGTCAGCAATTGCTACTTTTATATTTTCCATTACCCATTCCCCCTGATTTAAAATCGGACATCCATTTCTTTCTCCCGCTGTTTCTCTCCTATTATCGTAAGTCATATATTTGACGATTTCTACATTTACTTAATTTTTCACTCAAAATGATACTTCTGAACGATGCTTTCTACCTATTTCGACTTTATTCCCTTTTCTTTGTATCGAACACCTATACGAAAAAACAGCCTGTGCATTTTTTTAGGCACAGGCTGCTTTTTCACTTCTCATTCGTTCTCATCGTCTTTAGAAAAAGCGCGGCCCCTTTTTCTGGCTCGTCCACGAACATATGCGTAATCGCACCGACAAACTTACCGTTCTGGATTACAGGACTACCACTCATACCTTGCAGGATTCCGCCCGTCTTACTCAGCAGTTTCTGGTCAGTCAATAGGATATGGAATTGTTCTTCTTCTATCTTCGTAATTTGGATGGAGAATTTTTCTACAGTAGAACCTTCCACTGTGGTGTAAATTTCTGCGGGCCCGATCATCAATTCAAACGGCTGCATAATTTCAAGCGGTTCAGACAACACTTTATTATGAGCATTTTTCCAATGACCAAAAATTCCATACACGCTATTGATTTGAATATTTCCGAGGAATTTATTCTGATCAATAATCGAGGAGATTTTATACCCTGGAATCCCTGGAGAACTTTTCTTGATTTGACTGATTTCAGATAAATAAATCGCGCCTTTTTCAAAAGACGGAGCAGACTGCAACGTACTATCAATAATCTGGTGCCCCAGCGCACCATACGTGCCGCTTTCCGGGTCGACGTATGTCAACGTTCCTGTACCTTCCGTTCGATCCTTCAGAAAAGGCGTGACGCGCTTAATGAGCGACTTATCTGCTTCAATGGTTTCATTCTTCCCATTACGCAAAATGTCGAGTACCATCGTAGCACGATCTTTTTGTAACGCCCGTTCGAAATGAACGAGTTGCTTCGTATCCGTACCGTTCAACTGGCGAATGATATCCCCTTTTTTCAACCATTCCTGCTGACTCACCTTGACGTCACTTGTTACATAAATACCACTTAAATCCATTTGAATACCAATGGAATCACCCATCGGAATGAGCGTTTCTTCATTTGCTAATGAAATTCCAGGCACTAGGCAGAGCATCAGGACGAGTGCTAAAAGCGTTTTGAAAGATTTATTCCATCCCATGTTTCACCTCCTCAACGAAAGATACCTTTGGTATGTCCTTTCGAAGAGAAAGTATGAAAGGGTAAAATAAACAGTGTCATTTTCCATGGAAAACGTTGTGAATTCATACTTTATTTGCGGAATTCCTTTTTGCGTTGATCGGCTAAAATTAAAAGTTCTTCAGCATGTTGAAGCGTCAATGTCGTAATTTCCGCGCCCGACAGCATGCGTGATAATTCTTCCGTACGTTCTGTTTTCATCACGTCATGAATCGCCGTTGTGGTACGACCATCATGCACTTCTTTTTTGATGAGATAATGATGATCTGCCATCGCGGCCACTTGCGGTAAATGCGAAATACATAACACTTGTGAATGGCTGGAGATCATAGAAATTTTTTCTGCGATGGATTGCGCTACGCGTCCACTGACTCCGGTATCCACTTCATCGAAAATAATCGATGTAACACCTTGATGTTGAGAGAAAATCGTTTTCAACGCCAGCATCATTCGGGATAATTCGCCACCAGACGCCACTCGTACCAAAGGTTTGAGCGGTTCTCCTAAGTTTGTGGAAATCATAAATACGACTTCATCAAATCCATTGGCATCGAATTGATAAGGTTGTTTTTGGTGAATCTGTACTTTGAATGTAGCTTTTTCCATATACAACTGCTTCAACTGCTCTTCAATTCCTTTTTCAAGAGACAGTGCTGCTTTTTTTCGAATAATCGATAATTCATTCGCTTCAATTTCAAGATCTTTTACGTATTGTGCCAATAATTCTTGATTTTGATGCAATCTTTCGTCACGATTGACCAGTTGATCGAGTGCATCCGCAATTTTATCGCGATAAATCAAAATATCTTCAAGTGATTTCCCATATTTTCGTTTCAATGTCAAAAACAACGCTAATCGATCTTCGACAAATTCTAAACGCTCTGGCTGGAATTCCATGCCATCGATCATCCTTTTTAAATCATGTGAAACGTCTTGAAGCGCGTAAAATGAAGAATTAACTGTTTCAGACATCGTTTTGAGATCTTCATCAATCGAAGCTGCTTCTTCGAGATCACTCATCGAATTACCAACCCAATCAAGACCATGCGACTCTAAAGACAATGCTTCATATGAAGTATTCAAGCGATCAAATAACCGATTAAAATGTTGAAGCTTTACAAGTTCAGACTCCAATTCTTCTTCTTCACCGATCATTAAATTCGCTGCATCAATTTCTTCTAATTGGAATTTGTATAAATCGATTTTCTGCGCGATTTGTTGTTCATCTTGTGTTTTCGCCGCAATAAGTTGCTGAAGTTTTTTATATTTCTCATATAATTCGGTATATGTAGACATGGAACGTTCAATAGGTGCCCCAATAAAGAAATCTAGCAAATGAATATGTCGCTTTTCATTCATTAATTCTTGGTTTTCATGTTGTCCATGGATGTCGATCAGCAATGCGCCAATCTCACGCAATATAGCAATGGTCACGAGTTTACCATTAACGCGACAAACAGATTTCCCGCTGGCACTTATATCCCGGCGTAAAATCACGATACCTTCTTCCGTATCAATACCAAATTCAGTCAATTTCTCTGTTACATTTTCAATATTTTTATCGATGGTGAAAAGTCCTTGAAGCTCAGCTTTTTTCGCACCGTGGCGAATGAATTCCTGTGAACCACGGCCGCCAGCGAGCAGCTGAACAGCATCAATGATAATGGACTTCCCAGCACCCGTTTCGCCAGTCAGCACCGTTAGTCCATCGTCAAATGCGATTTCAAGTTGTTCAATAATAGCAAAATTTTTAATCGAAAGTTCGCTTAACAAAGAAACCTCACCTCGCTTATAGCATTGATAATAATTTATCTTTTACGTATTCTGTTTGAGATTCTTCACGACAAATGATCAAACAAGTATCGTCACCGCAAATGGTTCCAAGCATTTCATCCCAGTCCAAGTTGTCGACAAGTGATCCAACCGCTTGTGCATTACCGGGAAGCGTTTTCAACATGATAAAATGACTTGCACTGTCGATGCCAACGAACGCATCCTCAAGCATACGCTTTAATTTTTCTTCCGTATTATAGCGATGGATAGGAGGGAGACTGTATTTATAATTACCTGAAGGTGAAGGTACTTTAATCAAGTGCATTTCTTTAATATCACGCGAAACCGTCGCTTGCGTGACATCGGCTCCAGCGGCTTTTAAGCTCTCGACTAGCTGATCCTGTGTTTCTATTTCATTGTTCGTAATAATCTCTCTAATACGTAGATGTCGTTGTCCTTTATTCAATTGAATTCACTCCGATTCTGTTGAGTCCATAAACAAAATTATACTAATCATCTAAAAAACGCGCAACTCATTGCGCGTTATGTTAAATCATTATGTGCCTGTTTGACCAATTGCTTGAAATCTTCCGTAGTAAAATCAGTCATTGCTCCGTCTTCGGCTACTAAATAATACAAGAACTCAATATTGCCTTCTCCACCCGTAACAGGCGAATATGTAGCACCTTTAACGGAAAATCCTTCCGTCGCTGCCATCGCCGCGATTTTCTCCAATACTTCTAGATGTATTGCTGGATCACGGACAATACCTTTTTTACCGACTTTGTCTTTCCCAGCTTCAAATTGAGGCTTCACTAGCGCCACCACTTGTCCGCCCGGCACAATAATATTTTTAAGTGCTGGTAAAATCAAGGATAACGAAATGAATGAAACATCGATCGTCGCGACTTCCGGTAATCCTTCCGTAAATAAATCAACCGTCGCATGACGGAAATTCTGCCGCTCCATCACTGTCACTTGTTCATGCTGACGAATTTTCCAAGCAAGTTGATTATAGCCAACATCCAGTGCATAACAATGTTTGGCACCGTTTTGCAGTGCACAATCCGTGAAGCCGCCTGTGGAAGCTCCAATATCCAGGACAATCTTTTCTTTCACAGAAATAGGAAAAGACACCAACGCCTTTTCCAGTTTCAAGCCACCACGACTTACATATTTAATCGCGGGTCCTTTTACAGTCAATGGAGCATCCACTGCAATTTTTTCTCCCGCTTTTTCAATTCTTGTAGTATCGGAGTAAACAAGCCCCGCCATGATGGATCGTTTTGCTTGTTCACGGGATTCAGTCAATCCACGCTCTACCAGCAACAAATCCACTCTCTCTTTTTTCACTGATGTACTCATACTTTCGCTCTTTCTGCTGCTTGCTGAATAGCCGCTGCTGTCACTTCTGCTACGTGATCAGGTGTCATATGGACTTCGATAAGTAATTTATCGACACTACCGTGTTCAATGAATTCATCCGGAATACCGATTCTTTCAAAGATTGTGCCTGTATGACCCACTTGCTCTGCATACTCCAACACCCCACTGCCGAATCCACCAGCAAGAACAGCTTCTTCGATTGTAATGATGGGTTTGCCTTTAGCAAATAGTTCATCCAGTAAATTCGTATCCATCGGTTTAATGAAACGCGCATTCACAATCGCGACATTTTTGCCTTGTAATTTTAATTGTTCAGCAGCCGAGAAAGCCATGGGGATCGTTGTACCGAACGTCAAAATCGTTGCATCTTCACCTTCTTGCAACACTTCCCATGTGCCGATTGGAATCGTATGAAGTTCTTCATCCATCGGAACACCATATCCATTACCGCGTGGGAAACGAAGTGCAATTGGACCTTCATCGTAATCGATAGCTGTCTTCACCATGTGTTGGCCTTCATTTTCATCTTTCGGCATCATAATGACTAAGTTCGGCAAATGACGCAAGAATGCGATATCAAATACACCATGATGCGTTTCACCATCAGCCCCAACCAGTCCTGAACGATCAATACCAACAAAGACATTGAGCTTCTGGCGCGTAATATCATGCAACATTTGATCGTATGCACGTTGCAGGAATGTCGAATATATCGCGAGGAAGGGTTTCATTCCAGTTGCTGCAAGTCCCGCAGCCATAGTCGTTGCATGTTGTTCCGCAATCCCTACATCGAAGAAACGATCTGGGAATTCTGCTGCGAAAGATTCAAGTTTCGATCCTACAGGCATAGCCGGAGTGATCGCGACAATACGTCGATCAGCTCTCGCAAGCTTGCGTACCGTTTCAGAAACCAACCCACTCCAAGCAGGGCCATTAACAGGGGATTTTACAAAATCTCCCGTTTCAATCTTATAAGGTCCCGTACCGTGCCATGTACCGATTTTATCTAACTCGGCTGGGCTATAGCCTTTACCTTTTTTCGTAATCACATGAAGTAATACCGGTCCTTCCATTTTCTTTGCATATTGAAGAGAACGCTCCAATTCTACAAAATCATGGCCGTCAATCGGTCCCAAATACGTGAATCCGAGCTCCTCAAAGAAAATCCCGCTCACTACTAAATACTTCAAACTGTCTTTCACACGTTCCGCAGCCGTTGCGACTCTACCGCCTACTGCCGGGATTTTACGCAAGAGGAATTCGAGTTCGTCTTTTACATTATTATACTTGCCAGCTGTGCGTAATTTTCCGAGAATCGAGTGCAGTGCGCCAACATTTGGTGCGATAGACATTTCATTGTCATTTAGAATGACCGTGAGATTCGTTTTCTCGTGTCCAATATGGTTCAATGCTTCAAGTGCCATACCGCCCGTTAAAGCGCCATCACCAATGATCGGGATGACATAACTTTTTTCTTTTTTAATATCTCGTGCCACAGCCATTCCCATAGCCGCTGACAAAGACGTTGAACTATGGCCAGTTTCCCATACATCATGTATGCTCTCCGCCATCTTCGGGAATCCGCTCAATCCTTTATATTTTCTAAGAGTGTCAAACTCGCCAGCACGGCCTGTAAGAATTTTATGGACATATGACTGATGCCCTACATCCCATATAAACTTGTCGGTTGGGCTGTCGAAAATTTTATGCAATGCAATCGTTAATTCGACAACCCCCAGATTCGGTCCGATATGCCCGCCAGTAACCGATAAATTTTCAATTAGAAAATGACGAATATCCGCCGCCAATGATTCTAACTGCTCTTTATCGAGCTCTTTTATAAAAGATGGATTGGTAATCTTTGTTAGATCCATCATGATCACACACCTTCATCAAGTAAGTAGGTCTTTCTATTTGCTCATTCGCACTATTTCCTGTTCATTCGACCAAGTAGTTGCTGTTTGTTTTCTACATTATAACAGTAACAACGTGCGACACAAATATAACGGTTCCAAATTACATTTTTCGCTCAATAATGTAATCTGCTAACAATTGCAACATAGACTCCCCTAAGCCAATGGACTGCAACGCATGTAACGCTTCTTCATGACGTGCTTTTAATTGTTCGCGAGCCCCATCTAACCCTAGCAATGAAGGATATGTTGACTTTTCGCTTGAAGTATCACTGTTAGCTGGTTTGCCGAGCTGCTCGGTAGTTGCTGTCACGTCTAAAATATCATCTTGAATTTGGAAAGCCAATCCAATGTTGTGGGCGTATCGGCGAAGTTGCTCGCGCTGTTCATCAGTAGCCTGTGCTAGCACAGCACCCGCTTCAATACAGTATGAGAGTAATGCGCCCGTTTTATGAATATGGACTTCTTCCAATTCTGCTAAAGGCAATGATTGCTGTTCGCCTTTCATATCGAGGACTTGTCCTTTAACCATTCCTTGTGCGCCCGAAGCTTTCGCCAGTAATCCAACGAGCTCAATTGCTGCTGCGGGTGGTGTTTCCTGAAGATCTGCAAGCGCTTGGAATGCCATTGCCTGCATCGCATCGCCCGAGAGCGTCGCTACATCCTCACCGTACACTTTATGATTCGTTGGTTTTCCTCTTCTAAAATCATCATCATCCATGCATGGTAAATCATCGTGGATCAATGAATATGTATGTATCAATTCGACAGAAGACGCCACTTTTACTGCATCCACCGAATCCTTTTTCATATCAAATAAAACAGCCATAACCAATAACGGCCGTATTCGTTTGCCACCCGCGTCTACTGAATACATCATGGATTCGTGCAAAACGTTAGGAATATCGGACTTCGCCAGTTGGTTTGTCAATTCACGTTCAATTTCAGGAATCATTTCATCGACAAATGCTTGTAATTTATCATTCATTCGGCTCACCTGCTGTTGGGTCAAATGAGGATTCATTACCCTCTTGATCAATCATGCGAATCAATTGTTTTTCTGCATTTTGCAATTTCTTCTGGCAATAAGCTGAGAGCTCCATCCCTTGTTTATACAACGTAATCGTGTCATCCAAAGGTGCTTCACCAGCCTCCAACTTCTGTACAATTTCTTCTAACTGGTGCATTGCTTGCTCGAATTGCATATTTTTCTCTTCTGCCATCCTTACTCGACCTCCTTTGGAATGATTTCTTCCACTTTAGTGGAAATAGATCCGTCCGCTAATTGAAGCGTCACTAGATCTCCGCTTGCTACATCATGAATCGATTTAATCACTTCCTGATTTTTATAACCGATTGAAAAACCTCTCTCCATTACTTGTAACGGGTTCAAGGCTTGCATCATGCGCATCAGGGCTACGAAGTGTTGCTGGCGCTGTTTAATGGTGTGTTCTGCAGCACGGTTCAAACGCATTTCCAGCTGTTTCGTCTGTTGTTGTTCTAGCTGGATGCGTCGAATCGGTGTATAGTACTGAAACCCCGCATATAAACGATCGAATTTCATCTGTTTCCCCTGAACGATTGCCTCACTGCCGCGTTGCAAGCGATCTTCCAAGTTGTCGAGCTTCTCAATGAATGGTCGATATAAACGTTCCGGATATTGGAGCGGATAAGACGCTTGTGCCGTTTCTAATCGCTTATTCAACTGATTTATTAAGGTCTGGACCGCCAGATAGATCGAACGTTGCTGATTTTTCAAGTGTTGGAATAATTGAAGCTGATCCGGCACGGCCATTTCAGCTGCCGCAGTCGGTGTCGGTGCACGTAAATCCGACACAAAATCTGCAATCGTCGTATCGGTTTCATGTCCGACTGCACTAATGATCGGGATCCGACTGGAGAAAATAGCACGTGCTACGTCTTCTTCATTGAATGCCCAGAGATCTTCAATGGAGCCCCCGCCACGGCCAACAATCAATACATCGACATTCGCCATGTGATTCGCTTGTTCAATCGCTTTCACAATAGATGGAACGGCTGTGCGACCTTGTACGAGAGCTGGAAACAGATACATCTCCGCCATTGGAAATCGTCGGTTGATTGTCGAATACATGTCACGTAGCGCAGCACCTGATTCAGCTGTAATGAGGCCAATTCGTTGTGGTACTTGGGGAATAGGTTGCTTGAATCTTTCTTCAAACAATCCTTCTTGCTGAAGCTTCTTTTTCAACTGTTCAAAAGCTAGATACAGCGCTCCAATACCGTCTGGCTCCATTGTGTGTACATAGAGCTGGTATGATCCCGCTGTTTCAAACACGGTCACATCACCTGTAATCAGAACATTCATTCCGTTTTCAGGCTTAAATTGAAGTGTGTTGGAACGGGAACGGAACATAGCTGCCTGAATTCTTGTTTTATCGTCTTTTAATGTGAAATAAATATGTCCGGACGGATGAAGCTTAACGTTCGACAATTCACCTTTTACATATACGTTACGTAAATGTGGATCAGCGTCAAATTTACGTTTAACATATTTCGTTAGCGCTTGAACGGTTAAAAAAGTTTGATTGGACATGTTTCCGTCACCTGCCCTTTTATGTATAGAGAGGCGCTCCAAAAGAGCGTCTCTCGTTCAGAATTACTTATTTTCCGTACGTACCTTTAATCTTTTTTCCGCACTTTCGACAGTGTTTTTCAATAACATCGTAATCGTCATGGGACCTACTCCGCCTGGTACGGGCGTGATAGCACTTGCCTGTTTTTCTGCTGATTCATAATCAACATCTCCACATAGCTTACCGTTTTCATCACGGTTCATACCGACATCAATTACCACTGCGCCTTCTTTGATGTAATCCCCTGTAATGAATTTAGCTATACCAATTGCGACGATTAAAATATCCGCTTGTTGCGTGAATTTCTTCAAATCTTCCGTACGGGAGTGACAGTACGTCACCGTTGCATCTTTTTGCAATAGAAGTTGCCCCATCGGTTTTCCTACAATATTACTTCTACCAATAATTACGGCGTGCTTGCCTGCTATATCTACGTTGGAACGCTCAAGCAATTGCATAATACCATAGGGTGTACATGGTAAAAATGTTTCTTGACCGATCAACATTTTTCCGACATTCATCGGATGGAATCCATCGACATCTTTTTCGGGGCTAATCGCGCGGATGACTTTGTTTTCATCAATATGTTTGGGTAACGGCAATTGCACCAAAATACCATCAATCGTCTCATCCTGGTTGAGCTTCTCTACTTCATCTAGTAGATCTTCTTCCGACACAGTTTCAGGCAATTTAGTAAGCACGGATTTCATACCGGCTTCTTTGCTCGATTTCTCTTTGTTTTTTACGTACGTCTCAGATGCTGAATTTTCTCCCACTAAAATAACAGCCAGTCCAGGTTGCACTCCTTGTGTGATTAAAGAAGCGACTTCTTCTTTTAATTCATTCCGGATTTCCTGTCCTATCGCTTTACCATCAATCTTTTTACTAGACATGATTTTCCCACCAAACTTTTTTTATTTGTAATGAAAGTTTATCGAGCTCAAACTTGCTACTAGTAGAGACGTTTTCGGTTATTGGAATTTAGAAAGTACCCCATTAACAAAACGGCCTGACTTTTCGTCACCAAATGTCTTACATAACTCAATCGCTTCGTTCATAATGACCCGATTCGGGACTTCTTCGTTATGAAGGAGTTCATAGACAGCCAATCGTAATACTGTTCTTTCAATCTTTGGCAATCTGTCGATGGTCCAGTTTTCCAATTTATTTGTGATTTCACTGTCGATTTCTGTCAAGTGTTGCGCTGTGCCTCGAACTAGTTGTTCATAAAATGAATCCAGTGGTGCTTCCACAATATAACCGATCGCTTCGTCCACGTTCATCTCACTATTATCTAGCTGAAACAGTGTTTGGATTGCTTTTTCACGTGCTTCTCTTCGTTTCATAATTGTTATCTCCTCTACCGCTCATCTTCAAAACCTAATGATAGCACAAAATGCAGGAAAAGAACTAGTGCAATCAAGCGATTTTATGTCACCTGTTTACATTTCCGGTCAATAAGTTCATAAATATTTGAGCCCGCAATAATTGGTAAAGAGGAAAGCACCATGATCAGCGAGTCAGACGAACACTTTCTCATGGAGCTATGCACTGTCAATCAACCTTTCATAGTAGTTTGACATGTAATTGTAGCTAACGCATGAGGGTATGTGAGTTTCGCCCATCAATCCGTCTACGCGCTCATAGTCCATGCATATCCGCTCATTGCCCACCGAATCGCAATTCATCTAACCCTATATCTAAAACAAAAAACCGAAGACAAACCCTACTGTCTTGATTAGGGGTGTCTTCGGTTATCCGCTCATTCAATTAGACGCACTCAGTCTTCGAAATGAATGCCTGTTATGTGGACATTCACTTCATGTGTTTGAAGTGAAGTCATATTCAAAATCGCTTGGCGAATTTCGTTTTGAATCTTCGTCGCAATCGTAGGGATGGAATGGCCATACTCAATAATGCAATACACATCGATTTTTAATCCTTCGTCTACCCATTCGGTTTTCACACCTTTTCCGTACATCACTTTTCCCAACTTCTCCGCAACACCTGACGCGAAATTCCCTTGGGTAGCAATCACTCCGCTTACTTCTGACGTGGCGATACCAATGATGACTTCGAGTACTTCTGGTGCGAGTTGGACTCGTCCAAGTGCGGCATCTCCAGATGGTGTCATTCCGACAAACGATGCATTTGTTTTATCAGCCATTACACTTCTCCTCCAATTATTTCATGACGTCGTACTTTTCTAGGAACTTTGTATCAAAATCACCGGACTGGAAAATTTCGTCATCCATTAAGTTCGCGTGGAAAGGAATCGTTGTATGAACGCCTTCGACTACGAACTCGTCTAGTGCACGTTTCATCCGAGCGACCGCTTGCTCACGCGTATCCGCATGAACGATCAGCTTTGCGACCATCGAGTCGTAAAACGGCGGAATCGTATAGCCTGGGTACACTGCTGAGTCAACACGTACACCAAAGCCGCCAGGAGGTAGATACATTGTTACTTTACCAGGTGAAGGCATGAAGTTCTTTTCAGGATTTTCTGCGTTGATCCGACATTCAATAGACCAACCATTGAATTGAATATCTTCTTGTTTAAATGCTAATTCTTCTCCTGAAGCTACTTTTAGCTGTTGTTGAATCAAGTCTATTCCTGTGATCATTTCTGTTACAGGGTGTTCCACTTGAATTCGTGTATTCATCTCCATGAAATAGAACTTTTGATTGATATGATCAAAAATAAATTCTACAGTACCTGCACCGCGATAGTTACAAGCTTGAGCTGCTTTAACAGCGGCTTCACCCATTTCTGCCCGCAGTTCAGGAGTCAATGCAGGAGATGGAGCTTCCTCGACTAGTTTTTGCATACGGCGTTGAATAGAACAATCACGCTCACCTAAGTGAACCGTGTTACCGTGTTTATCCGCTAGCACTTGAACTTCTACGTGACGGAATACTTCAATATATTTCTCAATATACACACCCGGGTTACCGAATGCCGCAGCCGCTTCTTTTTGTGTGATTTTAACGCCATTTACTAGCTCATCTTCATCACGTGCTACACGAATTCCTTTACCGCCCCCACCAGCTGTTGCTTTGATGATCACGGGGAATCCAAGTTCTTTTGCAATTTCGAGTGCATGATCCGCGTCATCCACGATACCATCAGAACCGGGAACGATTGGAACTCCTGCAGACGCCATTGTATTACGCGCAACATCTTTTGTACCCATTTTAGAAATAGCCGCCGCTGTGGGTCCGATGAATTCGATATTTACTTCTTCACAAAGTTCTGCGAAGCTCGCGTTCTCCGCAAGGAAACCATAACCAGGATGGATCCCGTCACAGTCAGTTGCTTTCGCAGCACTGATGACGTTTGAGAAGTTCAGATAACTGTCAGTCGATAGACGTGGTCCGATGCAAACTGATTCGTCTGCTAGTTGCACATGTAGCGCCTCAGCATCTGCTTCAGAATAGACCGCTACTGTTTTAATACCCATTTCCTTACATGCACGAATGATTCGTACAGCAATTTCTCCACGGTTTGCAATTAATACTTTTTTCATTAGTTACTCCCCCTTAGTTTTCTCTAACAAGGAATAAAGGCTGTCCGTATTCCACAAGTTGACCGTCTTGCACTAAGATTTCAACGATTTCACCATGTACTTCTGATTCGATTTCGTTGAATAATTTCATTGCTTCTACGATACAAACGATGGATTCAGCTGTTACTTTATCACCAATTTTAACGTATGCTTCTGCGTCTGGTGATGAAGCCTGATAGTATGTTCCAACCATAGGGGAAGTGATTTTGTGTAGTGTTTCGTCAGTTGCAACCTCAGCTGCTGGAGCTGCCGGCGCTTCTGGTGCTGGTGTTGGAGCTACCGCTGCTACAGTTTCCACTGGTGCTTGAACTGGAGCCGGTGCAGCTTGTGGTGTTTGTGGCGCTTCTGTAACCGTTGTGACGGCTTGTCCACCATTCTTCTCTAGTTTAATCTTCCCTCCATCTGATTCTAATGAAAACTTCTGGATAGATGATTGATCGATAAGCTTAATAATTTCTCGGATTTCTTGAATTTTCAACATATCTGATTCTCCTAACTAAATTTTCTTGCTATCGTATACTATGATAGTCGTTTTACAGTAAATATGGAATAGCAAAGACACAAATCATCCTATTATTCTTGAAAAATACCGGTTAGTTGCAAATCTTGTGACAATTTATTCGAAAAAACGATGATGTGTTATCTAGGACCTTTAATGGGTTTACCTATAAGCGTATATTTCTAATTATATGTTGCACCTATTTCAAAAGCCTAATTTTCACTATGTAAAAAAGGAAGCCACATGGACTTCCTTTTGTCGTTATTCTTTTGTTTGTGCAAAATCCACTTTGACGGTTTGCGCGCCATCCCAACTCGACATGACATACTGTGTAATTTCATCCGCCATTTTCGGTGAATGGCTTTCATTCGATAACACCGTCACATTCACTCGATCACCATCTCCACGTACAAACACTTCCGGGTAACCAAGTGCAGCGATTTGCATCTCCATCAACGCTTCTGTCGAACTTACTTTTCGTAACGCAGCAATCTCATTAAAAATTTCATTTTTCTGTTCGGCCGTAAAGTCAGAAGACGTCATCTTCTCTGTCAACTGTTGCACTGTCTCGCTACGTTCGTTACGTACTTCCATACGCATATCTTGGAAAATATACGATTCAGCAAAGACCGGTTTCACTTCTTCCGACTTGCCTTCCTTTTCGAGTAAATTCGTTGCGTCCTTTGTTTCTTTCGTGAAGATTGCAATCCCATCAAACGGCATCGGCGCTTCCTTCTTCACGTAGTAGATTGAAATCACTGCGACTAGACTGAGTAGTGTTAAAAACCAAACTGTTCGTTTATTGGCTTTCATGTTGATTCCCCCTTTTCTTCATTTCCACGATGACGATACGATGTTCAGGCAATTGTAGGACGTTGGCTAAGAGTTGTGAAAGTCCGTTTCGTACAGCCGGATCGTCTGCCCCTTCCGCTACAACGAGCAACCCTCGCAAAGGTGATTGAGCTTTCCCATTGGATGTAGCGGAAAAATAATTGGCTAACGGGCTCTCTTCTTCTTTTTCATCGTAATGAAAATAAACTTTCACATTCCCTAGCCCTTCCATTTGTTCAAGTGTTTCTTCAAGTGTTGACAGCATGCGCTTCTCTTCTTTTTTCTGTTTCTCCCCTCCTACATTCGCCGTACTGGTGATGTATAAAACGCTACACACCATAACCATCAAACCGATCATGATCAATCGGGGTTTCCCTGTGGGCTTTTCCAAGTTCCATCACCAACTCAACGTGAATTAACTAAAATGCATTCTACATTTGCATAATATGTAGCGTCACAGTAACTTATGACTTGCGAATTGTAGAATATATTGCAAAATCCAAATACCGATGGCCACTTTACACAATGGAATAATCATTCTTTCCATTTCACGGCTCGCCAGTAACTGAATAATTAGCGCAATGACTACCAAGTTGGCCAATCCTATTAAAAATACTTCCATACATCCGCCTCATTTCCCGAACGTCATCAGTTTAATGAACGTCACAATGAAAATCGTTGTATAGATGAAAGCGAATGTCAGCAAAAATGAAATGGCGCATAAAACAAACAACGTACGACCAATATCGTCTAGTAAACCGCACACTTCCTTTTGCGAAAATGGTTCAATGATTGCCGCTGTCCATCTAAACATAAAGGCAATACATAGAATTCTAACTGCTGGCAATAGCGCGATTGTCCAGATCGATACGAGCAGCCAAATACTCATATAAGCCGTGGCGCCGGAAGAATAACGTCCGATTGATCCGAGTGTATCTGTCAACAATGAACCGATGACAGGAATGTTATTCTTGATCAGCTCTTTCAACGGCTCATTCATAGCTCCATTCATCGTCCAAGACAGCGCGCCACCCGCTGTAATAAAAATGGAATACGCTGCCACCATGGCGGAAACAAACGCAAGCAATGACGTACGCAATAAATCCGCCATTCGCGTGAAGGCAATTTCTGGTACCAATCGCGTGAAGATATCGAACAACAGCGCCGTTAATAACACCGGCAATAGGAACTTGTCTGCAAAAACGACAGCCCCTTGCGCAAATAACAACATAGCGGGTTGGAAATTCAAGACGCCAAACGTTGCACCAGAAGCCAAAATCATCGCAGCAATTAATGGATACATCCCAAGGAATAATGAAGCAATCGTATGCGTAATGACTTGGATCTGCTCAAAACTTTCCTTGGCTGGCTCAATCAGCAATACTAAAATGAGGATGAGCAACAGAAACCTCGTCCACTTTTGAAACGCCGGAAGAAAGAAATCCACAAGAGAAGCAATGAGCAACATGATGAGCAACAAGAAAAATGGTCCGATGATACCCGCGATACTTTCCTGCAGAATATTCAACATAGTTGTCTCGTCCATTCATTATTGTTAGGATTCGTTCACCAGGGAATGAACGCGTGAATTGTCTCGATCAATTGCGTGATATACGGCAGCCACAATGTCATAATGACTACTTTCATGCTGGTCTGAAACAACTGCCCGAATGCTCCGTACCCCTCATCTTTCATCTGAAGCGACAGAACTTCCGCCACATAATACAGACCTGCACTCACCACTAGTAGCGTCGCATAAGGCGACGGTAACTTTTCCGTCAACGCTAACAATGTCGATCCAAAAGGTACAAGGACCGTGAATAATACATACACTGTAACCAGTAAGAATAGCGTGGTATAAAGAATGGGATGCAAGGCAGGTGCGGCAAATGAAAGCAGAAGCAGCAAGAGATACACGACAAATAATTGAAAGAGAATTGCCATTTACATCGCCATGGATAGCCAGCTAAAGAATTCCGTAATCTCCGTAAAGAATATTCTAAGGAACATCAGCAACTCGATCGAGATGTACAGATACGCTAAAAAAAATAGGAAAAATGAGAACTCTTTCTTGCCTGTTTGCTCGAAGAACACGTGAAGTACCCCAATCACCAACCCGACGCCGGCGATGCGCAATAAGTCATTCAGTTCCATCCCGCTACGCCTCCTCCATAGTCCACTCTATGAAGTAGGCTTCTTAGATATGCAAAAGTATAAATGTATAAAGGACATTGCGGATTGAAAGAGATTAGGCGGAGTTTTTATTGGGGTGGGGATTTGCGCTCTAGGCCGACGCTTTTTTCCCATGGGCCCGCGGTGAGCCAACTAGGTCGCTAGTGCAGAGATGTGCTCCTAACGCATCGCTTATACTCGCAAAAGCCGTTCTTCGTTACCGCTCTTGCTCCCTTTAGTTGTCTCACCTGTCGGGCTGATCCATCGGGAGTCGCCGCCTGAAATGCAAAGAAATGCTCCCAACGCTTCGCTTATGCTCGCAAAAGCCGTACTTCGCTACGGCTCTCGCTTCAATCCCTAATTTTTAAGTGGAAGTCACTTATTGTTTCACATTGAAGGTTAGTTTGTATTCGAACTCATTTCCACGACAAAAAAAGATGCCCCATTACTGGGACATCCTGAATAAGTATTTACTTATGCGCGGGAAACGTATTCCGCTTCTTCTGTGTTGATGACTAACATATCACCTTGGTTAACGAAGAATGGCACTTGTACAACGACGCCAGTTTCCATCTTAGCTGGCTTCGAACCGCCACTCGCTGTGTCGCCTTTAATTCCAGGCTCTGTTTCAGCTACTTCAAGCGTAACGGTCACTGGCAAATCAACACCAAGTACTTCATCTTTATATGTGATGACGTGAACTTCCATATTCTCTTTCAAGAACTTCAGTTCATATTCAAGTTGCTTTTCAGATAGTTCGATCTGCTCGTAAGATTCGTTATCCATGAATACGTGCATATCACCGTCAGCATATAAATACTGCATTTTACGATTATCGATCTGTGCTTTTTCTACCTTTTCTCCCGCACGGAATGTCTTTTCATTCACGTTCCCTGAGCGAAGATTACGCAGTTTCGAACGAACGAACGCTGCACCTTTACCTGGTTTTACGTGTTGGAAATCCATTACGCGCCAAATGTCACCATCAACTTCAATTGTTAATCCTGTACGAAATTCGTTTACTGAAATCATTCGTATTCCTCCATTTTAACCGATTATAAAATAAGCAGTTCTTTAGTAGACTTTGTCAAACGTTCATTACCTGTTTCTGTAATTAGTATATCATCTTCAATCCGCACGCCACCTATACCAGGAAGATAGATTCCTGGTTCAACGGTTACCGCCATATTCGGTACAAGCACCGTTTTAGAACGGAATGATAAGGCTGGAGCTTCGTGAACTTCCATGCCGATCCCATGACCGGTTGAATGACCAAATGCCTCTCCATACCCTTTGGACTTGATATAGTCGCGTGTAATTGCGTCGGCTTCGATACCAGTCATGCCGGGCTTAATTTGTTCCACACCCAGTTCTTGGGCACGTAACGTAACTTCATAGATTTCACGAAGTTTAGCAGAAGGCTCACCGATCGCAACGGTTCTCGTAATATCCGAGATATACCCATTATAGAGGGCACCGTAATCCATTGTAACTAAATCACCTGTCTCAATCACTTTATCAGATGCGACCCCATGTGGTAAAGCCCCTCTTTCACCAGAAGCGACAATTATGTCAAATGAGGAGGATGTCGCACCTTGTTTCCGCATGAAAAACTCCAATTCATTGGCGATTTCTAGCTCCGTTTTACCTGCTTGGATGACCGAACATATATAAACGAATGCCGCGTCCGCGATGGCTGCTGCTTGCTTCAACACTTCGATTTCTTCCGGTGTCTTAATTAAACGTAATTTCTCTATTAAACCTGCGACAGGCACTAGTTTCGCTTTTATCTGTTCGTTATACATCTCAAACTGACTATAACTGAGATCCTCTTTTTCGAAGCCTAGTGTATCAATCTTCATTTCTTTTACTTGATTCGCAACTTCTTGGAGCATCGTGCCCGTATGCTGGACAATGCGATAGCCTTTTAGTTGGTCATTGGCTTGCTCCATATAACGGAAGTCTGTAATGAATACTGCATCATCTTGTGAAACAATTGCAGTCCCAGCAGATCCCGTGAAGTTTGTCATATAGCGACGGTTATACGGATTTGTGATGACTAATGCATCAAGTTGCTGTTCTTTTAGTAATTTTCTTAATTGCTCTATTTTCAAGATGTTCTCTCCTCTCGTTTTAACAAAAACGCTTGGAAGGCAAGATCGTAGCCCGCTGTTCCAAAACCGCACAATTGCCCTGCTGCAACAGGCGCAATGACAGACGTGTGGCGGAACTCTTCACGAGTATGTATATTTGAGATATGGACTTCAATTACCGGAACGGAAATAGAGGCGATTGCGTCACGAAGCGCAATGCTATAGTGTGTAAATGCGCCCGGATTGAAGATGATGCCATCAATTTCTCGATCCCCGGCATCATGAATCTTATTAATGAGCTCACCTTCTATATTGGATTGAAAACACGCGAGCGTGATGTCTGATTCATCCGCTAGACGCTGAATTCGACTTTCAATATCTGCAAGTGTCTCCGCCCCGTAAATATCCGGTTCTCTTTTGCCCAATCGGTTCAAGTTTGGACCATTTAAGAGTAACAGTTCCATTAAATCCCCTCCCACTCATTTTTCTTTCCTATTTTAGCACAATGCGGTAGCGGGACATACTAATACTGTTCTAGCCTATCGTTTTTTTCATGTAGACAGATGTTCCGATGACGAAACGGAAGATCATCGCAAACAAACAAGCAAACGGTATCGATATTTTTTTAATGAACTGTGTCATTGTCAAATCCACTTTGACGTGGATCATCCATTCAATGAAGAGTATTACAATTATTGTGACGATCAATGAAGATACAGTGGGTGGAATCTTAATCGTCAGACGTGCAATAAAGTACAGGATAAAAAACAGCAAGAAGCAGATGACTCCCAATATCACCCACTTAAACCAGCCAGGAAAAGTCGTAAGCATATGAAGTTTTTTTGTCCAGCCTATTGGTGACCATTTTATAAATTTGAAAACTTTTAGGAATTTCAGTGAAATGATAGATAGTACCGCAGCCACAACAGCTGTCCACACATGTGTTGATGTAATTTTCATGACAATACCTCCCATTCCAGTGTCGGGCAATTTATAACTTTTTAAACATCTCAATGGTGCAATTTCACTTTTTTTAGTACAATGGGAATATCGTTTCTTACGACAGAAAGTGTGGGTATGTTATGAGCCAACAGAAAACTCCTCCAGCATACGGAGGTCAAGCACTTATAGAAGGTGTAATGTTCGGTGGAAAGAAGGATACGGTGACAGCCATTCGCCGTAAAGATGATACGATCGAGTACTACCATGTACCGAGAGAATCGCATCCTATACGCACCAAATTAAAAAAAATCCCTTTAATTCGCGGTATTGTCGCGCTAATCGAATCGGCTGGTAATGGTTCTAAGCATTTGACGTTTGCAAGTGATCGCTACGATGTGATGCCTGGCGAAGAAGAGGAACATGCTAAAGAAGAAGAGACGTCGAAACTAGTCATGATGCTTGGAGTGGCGGCAGTCGGAGTGTTGTCGTTTATTTTTGGTAAGTTCGTCTTTACACTTGTACCCGTTTTCTTAGCGGAGTTATTTCAATCCGTGGCACCTAGCAAAACGGCACAAATTATGATCGAAAGCTTCTTTAAACTATTCTTGTTACTTACGTATATCGGATTGATTTCTATGACACCGCTGATCAAGCGAGTTTTCCAATATCACGGCGCAGAACATAAAGTCATCAATAACTACGAAAGTAATATGGAAATGACAGTAGAAAATGTACAGTCGCAATCCCGATTGCATTATCGATGTGGTAGTAGTTTCATTTTGTTCACGGTCATCGTCGGAATGTTCATCTACTTCTTAGTTCCAACCGACCCACTTTGGTTGCGCGTCCTCAATCGGATTTTGTTAATTCCGGTAGTGCTCGGCATATCATTTGAAGTATTACAGTTGACGAATGCGGTGCGCAACGTACCGGTACTTCGTTATCTAGGATACCCTGGGCTTTGGTTGCAATTATTAACAACAAAAGAGCCAGACGACAAGCAAGTAGAAGTTGCCATTGCTTCTTTCGAAAAATTATTGGAAGTGGAAGAACACGGAGTAGGTGTGTTGAATCCCCAACTAGCAGCAGAAACCGAAGAAGAGAATGAGCCAAAACCTCTTCTTTCATAAGAGTAAACAAAGAGCCTCGAATGTATTTTTTACATGTTCGAGGCTCTTATTTTTACAATAATTTTCATGAAAGTAAAAAGGGCCCTTAGCACATTCGCTAAAGGCCCTTTTTTTCTATTGTTCACTCACAATAACTGGAACTTGTTTCGATTGAATGACTTTCAGTATGTAAAACACACCAATCGCACCTGAAACTGCAATTCCTGTACCTACAGATACAGCGTAGTCAAGATGTAGACCTTCAGGAGCATACATCCAGTACGTCACGACGACAGCAGTCATGAACAGTGCAGGAATTCCTGCAATCCAATGAGTTCGCTTTTCTCTGATTAAATAAGAGGTTGCGGTCCAAAGCATGATGGCTGCTACCAGTTGATTCGTGCCGCCAACATACCGCCACAAGAACGAATAGTCGATTGTGGATAGATAGAACATCGGTACACCTAATAGCAATGTACTAGCCAAGACCACCCACTTTTTATTGGGATTCAACCACTTGGATGTCGCTTCCGTGAAAATCATACGCGCTGAACGAAGAGCTGTATCACCCGTTGTAATCGGCAAAATAATCACACCTAAAATAGCCAACATCCCACCGAACGAACCTAGTAATGTGCTCGAAATTTCGTTTACTGCACCTGCAGGGCCACCCGCAGCCAGGGCTCCTTGCAATCCTGCCGTACCACCAAAGAATGTCATACCTGCCGCAGCCCACACCATTGCGATGATACCTTCCGCAATCATTGCGCCATAAAACACTTTCCGGCCCTCCGACTCCTTTTTCATCGTTCTGGAAACAATTGGACTTTGCGTACAGTGAAAACCAGAGATAGCTCCACAAGAAATCGTTACCATCAGCAACGGCCAAATTGGCAACTCTCCAGGATGTAAGTTCTGTAAAGTTAAATTCGGGATTTTTTCAGGACCAAATAATAATGCGCCACCGATTCCAACTGCCATCACGATCAACACTACCCCAAACACTGGGTATAAACGGCCTATAATTTTATTGATCGGCAATATAGCCGCCAATACGAAGTAACCAAATATAATAATAAGTGACACGATAAATGACAGCGGTGTAATGGATGAAATAAGTTGCGCTGGACCCGCAGTAAAGGCGGCCGCCACAAGAACCATTAAAACGATTGAAATCACATTGATGAAACGTCTGGCGAAATCTCCTAAGTACTCTCCTACAATTTTAGGGAATTGAGCACCGCCGTGTTTTAGAGATAACATGCCAGAAAAGTAATCATGAACAGCTCCTGCAAAAATACTACCAAACACAATCCAAAGGAATGCGACGGGTCCATATAACGCGCCCGCAATTGCCCCGAATATTGGGCCTAAGCCTGCGATGTTCAGTAATTGGATCAACCAGCCTTTCCACCAACTCATCGGCACGTAATCCATCCCATCAGCCTGTGTATAGGCAGGCGTTTTCCTAGCATCATCAATCACAAATACCTTTTCGACCACTTTCGAATATGTTAGGTAACCAATGATTAATAAGACGATGGATGATAAAAATGTCAGCATGAAACCCCTTCTTTCTCGTCTTTTTATGTATTTGTCTGATAGGTAGTTAGAATATCAAACAATTTTCAACTTAGTATATAATAGTTTGAAAATTATATCAACATAGATTTTTGAAATAATTTAATTTTTATTATGAATATGATATTTACTTCCAAGAGAAGGCTGTTATCCCTTACCTATGAAAGCACAAAACCCCGAATGCATAAGAGCATTCGGGGTTTTGTCTAGCATTGAATTATAAACCGCACTTTAACTGTGCTTGGCAATTGGTACACGTGTTACATCCACCAATTTCTTCTACTGTACCTTGTCGGCAAACCGGGCATGTGTCGCCCACTTCTGAACCGATTGTGACGTTTGTAGAACGTAATGCTTGGATCGTATTAACGAGCACGACTTTCGGCTGTTCTGTCACTTCGACTACTTCTTCTGTATCCGGAATATTATCTTCCGCTTTCAGAGTTAGTACTTGTGCATCACGGCTACCGTCGACGTATACTGTACCGCCCTTTGCCCCGCCTTTATACAATCTCTCGTACACACTCTCGACTTGCTCCACTGTATAGCCGCGTGGTGCGTTAACAGTTTTAGAGATCGAGCTGTCGATCCAGCGCTGAATGATACACTGCACATCTGCATGCGCTTCTGGTGATAATTCCATTGAAGAAATAAACCAGTCTGGCAAGTTATTCGGATCTGCATCAGGATTAGCCTGTAAATACTCTTCTACAATCGCTGCTTTTACTTCGATGAATTTCCCTAAGCGTCCGCTGCGGTAGTATGTGAATGAGAAATAAGGTTCTAACCCAGTTGAAACTCCTACCATGGTTCCAGTGGATCCAGTTGGTGCAACTGTCAATAAATGGGAGTTTCTAATTCCATATTCCAAAATCGCTTCGCGAATATCTTCCGGCATACGCTTCATAAAGCCAGAATTAATGAAAGCATGACGTAATGCTTTCGTTTCTTCATCCGTTTTACCAATTAGGAACGGGAAACTTCCTTTTTCTTTCGCCAATTCAATCGATTCGCGGTAAGCAGTTGTCGCAATTGCTTCAAATACTTCATCCACTAATTGATTTCCTTCAGGCGAGCCGTATTCTTTTTCACAGTAGATGTGAAGATCAGCAAGCCCCATCACACCTAGACCTACACGGCGTTCGCCAAGAGCTTGTACTTTATTTTCTTCAAGGAAGTACGGTGTAGCATCGATGACGTTATCTTGCATACGCACACCAGTACGTACCGTCTCTCTCAACTTTTCAAAGTTAACCGTCTTCGTATTTTTGTCTGCCATCTCAGCAAGATTGACAGCAGCTAAATTACAGACAGAATAAGGTGCAAGTGGTTGTTCACCACACGGATTCGTTGCTACAACTTGCTGTCCGTACGCTTTCGCATTCGTGTCGTCATTTGCATTATCAATGAAGAAAATGCCTGGTTCCGCTGAATACGTGGCGCAAATATTAATTAAATCCCATAGTGCGCGGGCTTTAATCGTACGGTACACACGAACTTCGTGACCTAGACGTTCCCATTCGCGTACATCGCCAACTTCATGCCATTGTTCATTATAATACTTCATCTGTTCAGGAGAATAATTTTCGACTGCCGGGAAACGTAAGTCGTAATCCGCGTCTTCTTCTACCGCTTTCATGAAGTCATCCGTTAATGTTACGGAAATATTCGCTCCTGTCAGGAATTCTGGATTATGAACGGTGTACGTTCCGCCATCCTGAAGCTTCAGCTCAGCGTCACGGATAATCGCTGCGTTAAAACCACCTTGACCTGGGATTTGTTTATAGTTTGTGATGCCTTGATACATCGCTTCTTCTTGTGCTGTCAAAGGTTTGAAATTTAGTTTCTCATCTGCCAACTTCTTGATCATTTCGTCTTCTGTGTTTTCGATCAAATAGCGCAAAATTCGCGGATTTTGCATTTTGGAAATGATAAATTCATAAATGTCCGGGTGCCAGTTTGATAACATGATCATTTGAGCCCCACGTCTTGATCCGCCTTGCTCAACCAAATGAGTCAACTTCGCAATATCATCCAGCCATGAAACTGATCCAGATGACTTACCGTTGACACCGCGTGCCAATGTGTTGCGTGGACGCAATGTCGAACCGTTCGTTCCTACACCGCCACCACGGCTCATAATCTCCATCACTTGCTTGCGGTGATCGGAAATTCCTTCACGGGAGTCGGGTACAAAGGGCATCACATAACAGTTAAAGAACGTGACATCCGTATCCGATCCTGCGCCATACAGCACGCGACCAGCTGGAATGAAGTTCAATGCTTTCAACTGATCATAGAACATGTTATACGACTGCGTTCTTCTATCTTCCGTCTTTTCAACAGTTGCAAGCCCAGTCGCATTACGTTTCGCAATCTGCTCGTAGAACACTTCCAGCGGCTTCTCAATCACTTCAAGAGGACGTGTAATTATTCCTTTTTGTTGCTCGTCCAAATCATCGATCGATGAACGATATTCTGGCTCGATCCAGATCTCCGCTTTTCCGTTCGCTTTATCAAGTTTTGTAATATAACCTAACCCACGAGCGGGGAACTTTGGATCTTCTCTCACTGTAAGAACGACAAAATCGCCTTCTTTTAATGACTTCTTTTCCATATCTTTAAATGAATACCGATCGATCATTACTAGACGTGATACTCCGCTGTGAGTCAGCTTCATATCCTCGGTAACCGGGTGAACTTGAGGGAAATTCGCAATATCCTCATTCAGCTGTTGCTTATCGAGCATTGGTTCGCCTTGTTTTGACATCGTAACCATATAACATCCTCCTCATAACGCTCCAAACACTATATATAGTGTTTAGCTTATTAAATAATCTACTACATATTGAATAGTATATCAATCGACATGTATTTTTCAAAAACGTAAAATCGTTGATATTACGACATTTCAACAAAAAAATAAAACCAAAGTACTAATTTCATTTTTTGAAATTCCAGTCATCATTGGCATATTTCTCTTTTTCAATTTGATGGACCAAAGCAAGCTGTTCCGGTGTTAATTCAAGTGGTTCCAATGAAATGTCGAGCGACGCTTCAAATCCCTTAGAAAAGGCCTGTTTACATTCCTCTATTGAAATCTCTCGGTCCGTCAATCGGTCAATCGCAATTGCGCGATCCGGCAACGTTCTACGTACGCGTTCTTTCAAAGCGGGCGATGAATAGGTAAAAATAGATGTCAATTTATCGACATCTAAGCTCATCAAAATTGCCCCATGTTGCAAAATCACGCCTTTTTGACGTGTTTGGGCACTGCCGGCAACCTTTTTACCTTCGACGACAAGTTCATACCAGCTTGGTGCATCAAAACAAACACCGCTCTTCGGACTTCGTAATTGCGCTGTGATCTCTTGATCCGGAATCGAGAATTCTGCCTGAAGCCCTAGATTACGAAATCCTTGCAGCAATCCGCCAGAAATCACACGGTATGCTTCTGTCACCATTTCCGGCATATTTGGGTATTTCTCACTAACAATTACACTGTATGTAAGCTCATGTTCATGCAGGACACCACGTCCCCCTGTTGGTCTTCGGACAAATCCAAGCCCAAGTTCTTTCACTTTTTCCATATCGATATCTTTTTCAATACGCTGGAAGTACCCAATCGATAATGTAGCGGGTTCCCACTCATAAAAACGCAGAACCGGTCCGATTTCACCTCGGCTATGTAAGTCAAGCAGCGCTTCGTCCAGCGCCATATTGAAGGAAGGACTACATTTCCCAGAGTCTACATAATGCCACACGGCTTTTGTCATAATCTATTCTCCTTCGTGTTTATACTCCACCTATAGTATAGGAAATCGTCAATGAAAAAAACAATAACGCATTTCATTTTATCATTAGGATTGAACTGATGCCAGATAATCTTTATAATAGAGATATTGATGAAGGGGGAAGTTTTTTTGAGTTATTATATTTTGGGAGCAGCCGTGCTCGCGGTCATTTTGTATTTCGTTATAACATACATACGGGTCGGGAAGGCATTGACCAGTCTGACACAAGAAGAGTTTATTAAAGGGTATCGCAAAGCACAATTGATCGATGTGCGTGAACCAAAAGATTTCGAAGCTGGACATATTTTAGGTGCGCGTAATATTCCATTTACACAGTTCTCACAGCGCTATAAGGAAATCCGCCCCGATAAACCCATTTATCTTTATGACCAAAACACTAGCCGGACAGGCCGTGCAGCGCTGTTCTTGAAGAAAAAAGGTTGTACAGAAATCTATCAGCTACGCGGTGGATTTAAACAGTGGTCAGGTAAAATTAAAACAAAATAACATTGTAGATCCTCCTTAAAAAGGAGGATCTACTTATTTATAGGGAGAGTGTTTTAGTAATGAAACCATCTTTTTTAATTCCACTTCATTCGGCACAATACGAAAAATTGACACATTATCACAATTACGGTGTTGTAATTGAAGCGATTCTTGACACACTTCAACAACGTTCACCCGCCGATTGGCAAATCATCCAAGTCGATGAATTCGCTTCTTACACAGAAACGATGCTTCCCGAATTGATTCATCGCAAACAACTGCCTTACGAATCACTTAGTCATATCTACGCCACATTGCCGACACAAAAGATTCAGCAAGACGTATCAACTGATGCATTTTCATTACAAGGCGCTGAAACCATTGACAATCAGTTGCTATTCTTCCCAGAACATCAAATCGCCATCGCCAATATTAGCTATTATGTCGCAACAGGCTCCACTTGGTCAGAGCATACAGTATTTGCGCCATCTGCCAGTCACGTCAAAGATTTCATCGAAGTGCTGAATCAACTACAACGAGAAGCGATGAAAACGAATATTACGTATTTAGTGGATACGGAAGAAGGTATGGAAAAAAAGACGTATGGCGCTGGCACACAAATCGAGCGCAGTGACGTCCTGCTCGATGAACATTTGAAAAATGATCTATTTCGTTCTATCGATGAATTCTTCCGAGACGGTGGGGCTTTCTTTAAAGAATACGGGCTGCCATATAAAAGAGGGATCTTGCTCTACGGATCTCCGGGTAACGGCAAAACGACGCTTGTGCGTTCCATCACCGGAACAACTGACGCACCTGTCGTCTACTGGCAAATCACGGAATTCACAGGAAGTCATTCCGTACAAGAAGTGTTCACTACAGTCGAACGCCTAGCACCCGCCATCCTTGTCATTGAAGATATGGACTCCATGCCTGAACATATGAGAAGCACATTCCTGAACATTCTAGATGGCGTACATGTCCGTGACGGCCTATTCATCATTGGTACGACCAATTATCCTGAACGCATTGACCCTGCCCTCATCAACCGTGCAGGCCGATTTGACAGCACATATGAAATCAAATCCCCGACACGAGAAGTTCGTAAACTATACATGGAAAAACTGGATCGCAAAAAGATACTTTCGGAAGAACAAATTGAAATAATAGCGAAGCAGACAAAAAGCCTTTCGGTATCACAGTTGAATGAATTATATATGTCGATTGCGCTTACTTACCATTATGAGAAGAACATTCAATATGTAGAACGAATCCGCCAGTTACAGAAGCAGCACCGACAAGCTACTCGTGACGAATGGGAAACCGATTCAACAATAGGTTATTAAAACGAAAAAGAGGTTGCCTTGAATTGTTCAAGACAACCTCTTTTCCTTGGTTATGAATAATTTTACGCGGTGTCACTCAGTCTAGTTATAGATTCTGATCTCCATACAAAAAAGCGCATTACTTTCAAAGACCGCAATGGCTTGTATATGTAGTAATTATATATGATGACATGTATATAGTAGTAAGCGTCTATTATTTACAGTGATTTATACATAAAACAACAGTAGTGTCGATTCAAAGGTTTTTTATTCCCCTCATAATGCTTGAATTATCAATCATTATACACATTTCCGTCATAATCTCAAAACAATATAGTAGTCAGTCAAAATGCGACATACTTTTCATTTCGCTTTATATATGATAAGAAAGTTGCTTCTATGACGAACGAGATAACCGCCACATGACTTGAAGCGTAATATATATTACGGAGGAAGAAAATGAATAAATCTATTGAAAAAAAACTACTCATGTTAAGAATTGAAGTAAAAAGAATTATCATGTATAAGAAAGCCGAGTTCTTGGGAATCACACATCCAAGCGTGGTGAGAAGTAGCCAGCGACTGGATAGCCTATTGAACAGAGTGCAAGGAATTTATTCATAACTATTGAAGTCCCATACATAGTATCCATAATAGTTCCAAGCAAAAAAAGACAGTTCCCATTTTGGAACTGTCTTTTTGTATTGCCTACACTTTATCATTCAAGACTTCAATTAAATTCGACATTCAATATTACTTGATTTTATGGAAATCGCTAGGCTACCAATTGCGTGAAGGAAAATAATCCAATAAACATTAGTCATATTCGCTTCACTACCTTTCTATAATCCATATGTAGTGCGATGCTTAATAGTAATAATACGCCAACCATAGAGAGGGGTATCACCCATAGATTGTCTGCCGTTGTATAAAGGCCTAAAAACATTATGCCGATCGCAATAATTGGAGCCGATATATAATAAGGTTTGGCATTATAAAACCACCCATATGTGAAAAAGTGCGCCCCCGTAATAATGGCAAATATCATTATTGCTTCCTGTGGGCTTTTTAACATACTCCAAAAAAGTATCGGAAAATAGAGAATCTGTGCTAGATTCAAATATAACCCTAAACTACCTAAGGCATTATTTTTAAATTTCCAATCGGCCTTTAGTACATATGAAATACCAACTGAAAGCGGGAACATTAAACCTGTTGAAAAAAGCATCCACATATTTTTCTGAGTTATTTCTATTGACTGCATAAATATAATGGTAATAATCAACCAAATTACACTAGCAGATAGGATAAATGAGATCCCATTTCTCCCTTTAATCGATAAATCATTTTTCATCTCATATATCGTCAAAGAAATCTTCCACCTTTCCTCTTCCCTTGTAAAACAGCATCGCTAAATAATGCAATGGATATCTATAGCACATATTCCACTCTATAGTTTTTCTGTGTTTGGATAGATTTCTTTAATAAAGGCCGCAGATTGTTTTATTAATTTCCTTAATATCTCTATTTCAATATCCGCAATTTTGTTGACGTATATACAGGATTTACCTGTTGTATATTTCCCGAAATCCTTCAGTAGTTTCTCTCGCTCTTCATTTTCAAGTGTTATATATAAACTGATTTTGGCTTTTCGTGGTGAAAAACCTACGATTGGCGCATCCCCTTCATGACCAGAACTATATTTGTAATGATATTTGCCAAACCCTATAATACTAGGTCCCCACATTTTCGCTTTATACCCCGTCGTTTCGGTGAAGATATCTACTAATTTAAAAGCATCTTCACGCTTTTTAGGTTGACCAATTTCCTCAATAAATTCAATGACACTACGATCGGTTTCTTTAGTTTTTAATTCGTACATTGAATACACTCCATTCTACTATTTCGTTGAATTATGCTTAACCTATAATGATTTCTAGATCACTACTTGTCTGATCCTCCCAACTTAACTGGAATACACAATTTTTAATTCTTTTACTACTATTCTGTAAATACAACTAATCGAAAATTAGAAAAGATTATTGATTACAGCACCGGTATCGCATATTGATTTTATTAAAGGGAAATCGCACCGTCGTTCTTATGACGTTAGTATCACACATATGCCTTTGTATTATTTAAATGACCGAAAAATCAATCTCTTTTGTTGTCGCTCCCCGAATTGTTGCATCTATAAAAATATTATCTAACATGGATATAACTTCAGCTTTCATCATGTTTTATTAAAGATACCAGTTACTGTTAGCATTCTCAATCTACTTGTGAAAAGTATAAGTAACGTGTATATTTAACTATTGATAATCATAGGTGTCTTAGCTATATGTAGGTAAGTGACTTCGATTATTGCAGAGGGTTCGTAACCATCCCCTCTAAAAACAAAACTATGGAGGAATGTAGAGTGAATAAAGCAGTTGTAGTATTTAGTGGCGGACAAGATTCTACCACTTGCCTATTATGGGCAATGGAAGAATTTGATGAAGTAGAAACCGTCACGTTTTTGTATGGGCAAAGACATAAGTCGGAAGTTGATTGCGCTACAAAGATCGCGAAAGACTTAGGGGTTAAACAAAAAATCATCCAAATGGACGTTCTCAATCAGTTAACCTCGAACGCCTTGACCAGAAGCGACATGCAAATTGAAGCAGAAGAAGGAAGTGTCCCCAATACATTTGTCGAGGGACGGAATCATATATTTCTTTCATTTGCAGCAATCTATGCTAAATCAATTGGCGCGAATGCGATTATAACCGGTGTAAGCGAGACGGATTTCAGTGGATATCCGGATTGTCGTGATGCGTTTATTCGTTCTTTAAATACGACGTTGAATTTAGCAATGGACTATACATTTGATTTAATCACTCCTTTAATGTGGAAAGACAAAGCAGAAGTTTGGAAATTAGCGGATCAAATGGGTCGGCTGGAGTACGTAAGAGACAACACATTAACTTGCTATAACGGTGTGATCGCCAATGGCTGCCTAGAATGCCCCGCTTGCAAGCTGAGAAATGACGGACTAGCGAAATACTTACAAGGACAACATGCCTCATGATCCGAATTACGATTTATTTATTATCCATCATTCTTGCCAATGTAATTACAGCACGATTTGCACCACTTGAACTGGGTCCACTCATTATTCCATACGGTACTTTATTCATTGGATTAACACTTGTCATGAGAGATATGGTCCAAAATAGATTCGGTAGACATCAAACATACATATTGATTGGAGTCGCACTTTTATTATCTGCTCTTACAAGTCATTTATTAGGGGATCAACTTTGGATCGTCTTTGCAAGTACACTTAGTTTTATTGTTTCGGAAACAGCAGATACTGAAATTTACACCCGCTTTAAATTACCTTTTGTAAAAAGAGTACTATTTTCCGGTGTTGTGGCCGGCTTTTTAGACTCTAGTTTATTTGTAATTATTGGTATCGGTCCACTAGGGCTTCACTTCGTACCGTGGGAATTGGTTCCATTTGCTATACTCGGACAATGGATAGCGAAAGTGTTAATGCAGTTAATTGTTGCGGGTGGAATTAGACAAGTTGTGATGAAGCTAAATATATATGAACCAAATGTTTCAGAAGTACATTAAAAGGGGTTTGAAAAATGCTAGAAAACAGTAAAAACAACCTTACATTACTCGGCAATCAAGAGACAAAATATAACTATGAATATGATCCAGACATTTTAGAAACGTTTGAAAATCAACATCAAGACAATGATTACTTTGTTAAATTTAATATTCCTGAATTCACTAGCCTGTGTCCAATTACTGGCCAACCTGACTTTGCTACCATATATATATCCTATATTCCTGATGTGAAAATGGTAGAAAGTAAATCGTTAAAGCTTTATATGTTCAGTTTCCGAAATCATCCAGGTTTTCATGAAGATTGTGCAAATCTAATTATGAAAGATTTGATTCATTTAATGGATCCACGCTATATTGAAGTATGGGCCAAGTTCACCCCGCGTGGTGGTATCTCAATTGATCCGTATTGCAATTACGGAAAACCTGGAACGTATTTTGAACAAATGGCTAAAGAAAGACTTTTTCAACATGATTTATATCCCGAAAAGATAGATAATAGATAATTTTCCTTGCCAGGCACAGACAATCCTAAAATGTCTCCGTGCCTGGCATTTTACTATTTGTCTTAAAATAGAGCGGAACACATATAAAAACTGCCAGACAATGCAAAACATATGATATACATAGCTATACTTTACATCCTTTCCTGGCCCTTCCATTAAAATGTATGTAGTTTAATTTCGTCACATAAACTACCGGAATTTTTATCTTCGCTTACACATACGGTATAAATGGGACGTGAAGTATTCATCATCATATACCAGTAAATGGAGGGAATTTCGTGAAAGATGAATCGGCAAACGAAAATATGAATAGAAAACAGAATCGAAAAAGTCAGCAGTTGGATCAATTTAAAGTGGACAATAAAGGGAAAAAGCTTACGACCAATCAAGGAGTGAAAGTATCCAATGATGAAGAGTCATTAAAAGCAGGAGTACGTGGACCTACTTTAATGGAAGGAATCCATTTAAAAGAAAAACTCATGCACTTTGACCGTGAACGGATTCCTGAACGAGTTGTTCATGCAAGGGGATATGCAGCACATGGTGAGTTCGAGTTATACGAATCATTGAAAGACTATACAACAGCTGATTTTCTCCAGAAAGCAGGACAGAAGACACCCGTTTTCACTCGTTTTTCTAACGTAGCTGGAAATCTAGGATCGGTTGATACGGCAAGAGATGTCCGGGGTTTTGCGGTGAAGTTTTATACAGAAGAAGGTAACTACGATTTGGTCGGAAATAATTTACCTGTGTTTTTCATCCAAGACAGCATGAAATTTCCCGATCTTGTTCATGCAGTCAAACCTGAACCGGACACAGATATGCCCCAAGCAGCCTCTGCCCATGATACCTTCTGGGATTTCATAGCAAACAATCAAGAATCCGCCCATATGGTAATGTGGCAAATGTCAGACCGCACCATTCCTAGAAGTTGGCGAATGATGGAAGGCTTTGGTGTCCATACATTTCGGTTTGTTAATAGCGAAGGTAAAGCTACTTTCGTAAAATTTCATTGGAAACCGATACTGGGCGTACATTCATTAGTATGGGATGAGGCACAAAAAATCGCAGGAAAAAATGCGGACTTCCAACGTAGAGATCTATGGGACTGTATTGATAAAGGCTATTTTGCTGAATATGAATTTGGCGTCCAATTGATTGCAGAAGAAGACGAATTCATGTTCGATTTTGACATTCTCGATGCAACAAAATTGTGGCCAGAAGAGATAGTGCCTGTTAAAATCATCGGCAAAATGACGTTAAATCAAAACGTCACCAATGTCTTTGCTGAAACTGAACAAGCCGCCTTCCATCCCGGCAACGTAGTGCCAGGTATAGATTTCACTAATGATCCACTTTTACAGGGAAGACTCTTATCTTATCTCGATACTCAACTATACCGCCTCGGCGGGCCAAACTTTACAGAAATTCCGATTAATCGTGCAGTATGTCCATTCCATAACAATCAGAGAAATGGATTCAATCGTCAGCGGATTGATGTCGGCAAAGTAAGTTATCATAAAAATTCCTTGGCTGGTAATACACCCTCCACTTCCACAGCAAAAGAAGGCGGATTTGTTCACTATGCTGAAAAAGTGGAAGGTCGAATTATTCAAGCGCGAAGCGAATCATTCAAAGATCACTTTTCTCAAGCTCGACTCTTCTGGAATAGTATGTCACCACCGGAAAAACAACATATTATTAACGCGTTTAGCTTTGAGATCGGAAAAGTGAGTAGTATAAGTGTGAGACAACAAGTAGTGGATATGTTCGCAAACGTCGATCAGGAAATGGCTACACTAATCGCAAACAATGTAGGAGTGAATAAGCCAACTGGTGAACAAGTCAATGTTACAGAGTCATCCCCTGCGCTGAGCCAAGAAAATACTCCCCGCTATCCATACAGTTTGAAGGTTGGTATTCTCATTGGTAACGGATTCTCTGACGAAGAAGTGAAGTCGACAATTGAACATCTGGCAAAGTATGGAGTTTGGGCATATACGATCGGTGAGAAGCTTGGTACGGTAACAGGTAAAAACGGATTGGAGATTTATGTCAATGAAACGTTTATGACTACAGCACCCGTTTTATTCGACTCTCTCTATATAGTAGGCGGAAACGCAGCTAATCAAGCGAAGTTCAATGCCGATAGTGTCTATTTCATCAATGAGGCATTCAGACATTATAAACCGATTGGTGTTGCCAAAACCGGAAACACTGTTTTCACAGCATCTGACGCAAAAAAGGGACCGGGTATCGTACTTGGAGAAAATAACGCTACTTTTAATGATGATTTTATACTCGCTATTACACAGCAACGTTTTTGGGAACGAGATATTTACTAATATGTAAAGCAAGAAGCGTCACTCTTCATTTAGAGTGACGCTTCTTTGTATTCAAATCCATGAATATAACTTTCGAAAACACATCATGACAAAGTCACTATATTATTTCTGAAACATATGAACTCTCACTTCTTTTGCGCTAACATATACCACGCTTTTCATCGTAATGATTGTCATCGCTTTTCATTACCTGGGAAATTAAAAGACAAGACGATCCACATATTTACCTCTTTGAGTCTCCATTTTATAGGCTGATTGATAACAGAATGACCGCTAATGATGCGCCAAGTATTGGCACGATGATGATCCACAATGAATCCCCTCGATAACCACTTTTTATTCTGTACGCTATATCAATAGAACAATTTTAAAAAGTGAAAAGCTACCAGGTACCGGCTCGTCATCACGTGCCCGTATCTGGTAGCTTTATGTGTAATGTAATAAAGTATTCCATCCAAAGTCATTTTACACGTTAACGTAAAACTCCTTCAGCTTCCGGAATATTATTTATGTCAATGGCATTTAATTTGCAGAAATAGTTCAGAAATTCTTGTGCTTCTTTGATTTGCTCTTCATCCGTCTTTAACGCGATAATATCTTTTAAAATTTGAGCAGTCCAAATATTATCAAAGTAACGGAATGTACCTGAATTCCATGATGTACGTTCAGGATAGTTCTTATTTTTATAGTAATTCCAGAAAAGCATTTTCTCGGCTTCTTCTTCTGTAAGTTGAATTCTATATTCAGGGTGTGTAGGCACCAAACCGTCCTCGCCGATACTTCCAGTAAACGTATCATCAACCATGAAAAGACCCGTAATGGTTCTTTCCGTTTCCGCTTGATCTGAAGTTCTCACCGTCAGAACACCTGCACTGTTCGGACGCAAACGAGTTACTGGGTTGGGTAATCCTTTATTCTTCCCACTTTGTATGCTTCCAGTAGATATTTCCCAATCACTAAATACTTCAAACTGTCTTTCTTTATCTAACCAGAAAACAATTTGTGAGCTTTCATGAATTTTATGGTTCTTTAATATTTCCCTACGTTGCTGTTCAAGCGCCCGGATAGCCTTCTCTTCTTTACGCTTCTTTTCCAATATTTTTTCTTCTGCTCTTCGTTCCACGAAGACCTTCTCTAAAGACTCTGCCATACTTCGATTGTTTAAAGTAATAAAATTCTCGAATGCATCGGGATAGACAAATCTTTTACGGTCTTTATTGAAGTCAACGGTGATGAATGACTCCTCGTGTTCCACGATATTTCCTTCACCAAACACGTTATGAGTAATTTCTTCATTAATTAAATTCACTAGACAATCTCCTCCTATAAATTCTTTGATAACTACTTTACAGTTAATCTAATTAACGTAATCCGTGTTTTCACATATTATTTCATTGAAATACAACCACCCATTTTTCAAATTCAAAAAAATGCGCCCTTCATTCCTAACTGGAATAAGTTGCGCAGGAGTATTACATACCGTCCTGTTTACTTGTACATATACAGTATAACACATAATTCGAATTTTCTCAAATTTACGGTTGACATTGGTCATTTGTTTATCGTATAATATACAATTTTGATTTTACGAGACTATGTTTAGAACTAGTTTTATTCTTACTGGTATCCATATGTAGTCCACACGTGCCGCGAGATATCTTCATGAACCATGGGGTTTACAGCGTATAAAAATCGAATCATTATTTCTCTTCCGATGATCTATTGGTTCTTAATATTGTATTCTTCAAACACCCTGTGTATAACGGAAGAGTGACCAGAGTGCTATAGTATTTTCAATTCAAAAAGCACCGCTAACTTTCAGCGGCGCTCCATTCAATGTATTTTATTATTGTACTGTTTCTTCTACTGGTGACTGTTCTTTTATATAACGCAACACAGGCTTACGCGCTGCCTTCGTTTCATCAAGGCGTCCAATGACGGTTGTGTGTGGTGCTTCTTGAACGATTTCCGGATTCTCTTCTACTTCTTTAGCGATTTGAATCATCGCTTCGATGAAGTTATCCAATGTTTCTTTGGATTCCGTTTCTGTCGGCTCGATCATTATAGCCTCTTCTACGTTCAACGGGAAATAGATGGTTGGCGGATGATAACCAAAGTCTAGCAAACGCTTCGCCATATCGAGTGTACGTGCACCAAGTTTCTTCTGACGACGACCAGACAAAACAAATTCGTGTTTACAGTGTTGTGTATACGGAAGGTCGAAGTATGGCTCTAGACGACGCATCATATAGTTCGCATTGAGTACTGCGTATTCCGTTACAGCCTTTAAGCCGTCAGGACCCATTGAACGAATATACGTATACGCACGTAGGTAAATACCGAAGTTTCCGTAGTACGGCTTCACACGACCAATAGATTGTGGCACGTCGTAATTCAACACGAAGCGATCATCTACTTTTTGAACAACGGGTTTTGGCATGAAAGCAGCCAATTCATCTGTTACACCAACCGGACCTGAACCTGGTCCCCCACCGCCGTGAGGACCTGTGAACGTCTTGTGCAAGTTCAAGTGAACTGCATCAAAGCCCATGTCGCCGGGGCGTGCTTTGGACATAACCGCATTCAAGTTCGCACCGTCGTAATAGAGTTTTCCACCGACTTCGTGAACCACTGCCGCCATTTCTAAGATGTCTTCTTCGAAAAGACCTAGCGTATTCGGATTCGTTAACATCAACGCCGCTGTATCAGGACCTACTTTTGACTTCAAATCTTCAAGATCTACTAAGCCTTTTTCATTTGACTTCACTGTTACGGTGTCAAAGCCAGCAACCGTTGCAGAAGCTGGGTTTGTTCCGTGAGCGGAGTCTGGAACAAGTACTTTCGTGCGCTGCGTATCACCGTTCGCCTCATGGAAAGCACGGATCATCATCAATGCTGTCCACTCGCCATGCGCGCCAGCTGCAGGTTGCAATGTAACTTGTGGCATACCTGTGATTTCAGCTAAATGCTGTTGCAGATCGTATACTACTTCGAGTGCACCTTGTACAGTGGATTCGTCTTGTAGCGGGTGAACGCGTGCGAATCCTGGGAAACGAGCAACTGCTTCGTTGATTTTCGGATTGTATTTCATCGTACAAGAACCTAATGGATAGAATCCTGTATCGACGCCATGATTACGGTTAGACAACGCAGTATAGTGACGCATGATGTCCAACTCAGATACTTCAGGCAGTTCTGCGTCTTCCGTACGAATTACGCCTTGAGACAAAATGGACGAAACGTCTACTTCAGGAACATCTAATTCAGGTAAGCTATAACCGATTCGTCCGGGTTTGGATAGTTCAAAAATGAGTGATTGATTGTCCTTATGCATGGATAGCCTCCAGTTCTTGCACGTATGCATCGATTTCTTCTTTCGTACGTTGTTCTGTTACAGCGATCAGTGCGTGATTCGCCAGACTCTCATCTACGAGACTTAAATCATATCCACCAATAATTCCTTGTTCAAGTAAGCGTTTATTGACATCTTTAATAGGTGATTTACAATCCACAACGAGTTCATTGAAATGCGCAGGACCGAATTTCACTTCAAAGCCAGCTTTTTCAAATGCTTGTTTCGCATAAGCCGTTTTCGCGATATTCTGATAAGCGATTTCTTTAATTCCTTCTTTACCAAGAGCCGTCATCGCAACGGATGCCGCAAGAGCGTTCAGCGCTTGGTTCGAACAAATATTGGATGTTGCTTTGTCACGACGAATATGTTGCTCACGCGCTTGCAATGTCAGTACATATCCTCTACGTCCTTGATCATCATTCGTCTCACCAACTAAACGACCAGGAACTTTGCGCATCAACTTTTTCGTTACTGCGAAATATCCGCAATGTGGTCCACCGAATGATTCCGCGATTCCGAATGGTTGTGCATCTCCAACCGTAATATCCGCTCCAAGCGCTCCAGGTGGTGTCAATAGTCCAAGTGCAAGTGGATTTGCTGAGACGATCGATAGTGCACCATTTTCATGTGCAATATCGCTAATCGCCTTAAGGTCCTCTACCTGTCCGTAAAAGTTCGGATATTGAACAAGTACTGCTGCAGTCTCATCATCAATCATTTCTTTAAGTTTAACGATATCCGTTACACCGTTTGTATGTGGAATCGTTACCACGTCAATGTATTGCCCGTCTGCGTATGACTTCACAACTGCGCGTGATTCGTTGTGAACCGTAGCAGATACAAGTAACTTCTTACGGCGTGTATGACCTGCAGCAAGTGTCCCCGCTTCAGCAAGTGACGTGCCTCCGTCATACATGGAAGAGTTCGCTAGCTCCATGCCTGTCAATTCGCAAATCATCGTCTGAAATTCGAAAATCGCCTGTAACTCACCTTGTGAAATTTCGGGCTGGTACGGTGTATATGCCGTATAAAATTCAGAACGTGAAATGACATGATCTACAATAATTGGACGATAGTGGTCATAGACTCCTGCTCCTAGGAACGAAGCATACTCTTGAGCATTTATATTTTTCGCAGCCAAACGTCCAAGTTCTTTTAAAAGAGATGTTTCGGATTTAGCCGGTTTAATTTGATACTCCCCTTTAAATCGTACTTTCTCCGGAATATCCGAAAACAGTTCGTCAATAGAGGAAACTCCAATTGTTTCTAACATATCTTTCTGATCTTGCTCCGTCATAGGTAGATAACGATGCTTCATAATTTTTTACCCCATTTCACTTATGATCTTTTATAGAAAGGTGTTGCAATGACTTTTGCTTTCAGACGTTTCGCGCGGATTTCCACTTCCACTTCCGTGCCAAGCTCCGTGAACTCTGTAGATAGAAGCGCAAAACCGATGTTCTTTTTTAATGTAGGAGACTGCGTACCCGTTGTGACTTCGCCGATCTCCCGGTCACCCACAAACACTTTATAACCAGTACGTGGAATTCCTTTATCGATCATTTCCAGTCCCACTAGCTTACGTTCCACACCTTGTTCCTTTTGTTTTACAAGAATATCTTTACCAATGAAATTTTCTTCTTTATTCACTTTTACGACGAAACCAAGTCCTGCTTCTAATGGAGAAATATCCTCTCTCAATTCTTGACCGTAAAGAGGTAGACCTGCTTCAAAGCGCAATGTGTCTCGTGCACCAAGACCTGCAGGTACGACACCGTCTTCTTTGCCTTCCAGCAAAATCTTTGTCCACAAGTTTTGGATTGCTTCGGGTGTACCATAGATCTCAAATCCATTTTCTCCCGTATAACCAGTACGTGAAACGAGTACATTTTCTCCGCCCACTTGAACATGTTCTTTAAAACGGAAAAACTTGATTTCTTCAAGTGGCTCATCCGTCAGTTTCTGTAATACCGACTCAGCCATCGGTCCCTGCAATGCAAGTAACGCGTAATTGGAAGACTGGTTGTCAATGACGACATTGTCAATCCGTTGCTTTTCCATCCAAGCTACATCTTTTTCGATATTCGATGCATTGACTACCAATAAATAACGCGCTTCCTCTAATTTATAAATTAAAAAGTCATCGATCGTTCCACCTTGCTCATTACACATCACTGTATACTGTGCTTGGCCTATTTTCAGTTTGGAAACATCATTCGTCACAAGCTTCTGCAAATAGTCGAGTGCTCCGCCACCACTGACAAACACTTCTCCCATATGCGAGACATCAAACAAACCCGCTTTTGTCCGAACAGCTTCGTGTTCCGCTTTAATACTAGAGAACTGAACAGGTAACTCCCAGCCGCCAAAGTCGATGGTCTTACCCCCGTACTCTTTATAACTTTCAAATAACGGTGTACGTAATAATTGATTTGTCAAACTGTTTCCTCCTTTTTGTTCTGATCAAGGAACGATCAGTATGTACTTCATCAAAAAAAGGACAGGGGTCTCCTATAAAAGAGAACCCCTGTCCTTTTGCCTGAAAGCTTTACAGTTTCCATACTTTCTTCGGCCGCTGATTACTCAGCACTCTCCAGAGATGCGTCATGTATGCGTTTTGTTACCTGAGAGATTCATAACATTCGTTATTTGCTCCTTCGGCGGCGCCTAATGCGCGCTCTCCCCATACAATCATTCGCATTATTGAGTTAATTTTTTCTTCACTGATATCTTAACATTTTATATAAGTAAGCGCAATCTATTTATTAATAGCGCATAAAAGCGAATAATAGCTCAACTACAAACTAAATCATTCGCTTTTTAAATGAGTTATTGATATCTTTCAATTTGAAAGATAATATATTCTGCAATGTCCGTTAAAGATTTACCCGTTGTTTCCACAGTGAAATGGGCAGACTGTAAATACTTCGATTTGCGTTTTTTATAAAGGGCTTCTAATTCTGCCCGCGAAGATTGTTGTACAATCGGACGATTAACATCAGTCGAGATTCTTCGCCAAATATCACGGAATGATGCGTTGAGGAAAAACACGATACCCGTTTCACGCATCAGTTGAATATTCTTTTCTTTTACCGCAACACCCCCACCGGTCGCCACAATACAATACTCTTCAGGGAATTTTTCGAGAAATTCTGTTTCCAACTGTCGGAAATACAGTTCGCCGTACTGATCAAATATCTCAGGAATCGTCATTTGCATTTGTTCTGTAATTTCATGATCCATATCATAGAACGGAATACCTGTTAACGTATGTAGCCGTTTACCGATTGCGCTTTTTCCACATCCCATGAATCCTACTAAATATATCCTTTTCATTTTCATCCATCCCGTTTCATTAATTCAACTGCTTTACGCTCATAATAGGTTTCGAGCCAGTCGTATATTCTGTAGATACTATCATGCCATGAAACGAGGGAGAAAAGAAAGAGACTTACACAAATTAATAGGACAATCGCGAAAATAAATGATCCTCCCTTCTCATTCTTGATATAATCCAATGGCAAACGTCCTTTCTTTACGCACACCATCCTTCATTTCGACTGCAATTTTCAATTCGCTATCTTTCACGGTAAATTTACTGGATTTCACATTCATCAACAAGGGAACATGACCTGTTCCATCCACAACTTTGCGAAGCATTGTATCGTATTGTTGTATAGTAATCCTTCTTTTTGGGGCATGGAACGTAATGGTCGTTAGTTTTACTTCCTCCACTCTAGTTACTTCTTCCAACAATTCCTGTACTTCCAATGAAAACAACTCCCACTCTCCAAGTAGATCTCCTTGATAAGCTTTCTTCATGGGTACTTGCCAATAGAAAAATAGAATAGTAAATTGAATTAACATAGTAAAAATAAGTAAGTGAATGATACTTTCAACTAATGAATATCCTTTTTCATCCAATTGTTTCATAAACTCACACATTTTTGATTTTCGATTTGTTGTATTTCATATGTAACACAAATCTGTCTATTATTAACCGTCCAATTATAGTGAAGTTCCTCATGTGATCTGTGTCCTGTCGTTTGTCCCAACGATTTATATAAAATAGCCGCTTGATAGATGGTTTGGGCTGCAATCATTGCTTGTTTTTTCCCTGTGACAGACGAAGTGATACTGGTGGCCAATGGTAAAAGAGATGAGAAGATCACCATAATAATGACTAGTGACAACATCGCTTCAGGCCAGGACTGACCTTTCTCATTCATTGACTATCATCCTCCCTCTTTCAAACTGGAACGAGATGAATATTAGTCCTCTGCTTTGTGTAGAAAAATACATTTTTCCTGTTTTTACCATGTATCCTGTTTCAGCAAAGTCCAATCTTTTAAGCGGAGATTGTTTTGTCATACGCATGCCATCAGGAAATATCCCACTTCTTAAAGTTACCGTCCTATCCATTCTTTCCACCTTATACGTTGCTCCACTATCGCTGAATGTCAAAGCAACACTTCCTTTATGTGTCATCGCATATAACTGTGCCTCGTAAACAGCGGCAATGAATTGCTTCAGCGCATCCTCTTCGGATTCTTTTTTCAGATGTTTTTCGCTAAAAGGGAGAATGACGGCTGTCAATATCATCATAATCGATAGGACCAGCATGAGTTCCAAAAAGGTGAATCCATACTGGTTATTGAAAATACGTTTAGTTTCCGGCATTCGCAGCTTTTACTTTTCCTTCCGCATCGATCGAGATTGCATTGCCATTCGGACACGCAGGTTCAGCCGGTAAGTACCCCTCTGTAGTTAGCGATGAAATTGTAGGAATCGTTTTTTTATCCATCTTATACGCTTGTACTTGGCCTTCAACCATTTTCACATATGCTTCACAGCCCTTTTCATCTATCGATTTGGAATGCTTCGTAACATTCGGGATAGCAATTAAGATTAATACAGTAATGATTAGCAACACGATCATCATTTAAAACAGCTTTTCCTGTAGTTTTCAGTCTTCCCAAAAGCTTGATTTAAAGAGGTGTAAATCACTTTCTTTATCTATTTTCTTTGCTGTGTCTATCTGTCCGAGTATATTTCTGTGGTTTTTATGTGAGTGGACCACCGGAAAAGACCACATTCCGCAGTATTAAAATGTGGTCCCCTAAAAAAAGACCACATTTGATCAAGAACCTTCTATATAATGTACCGTTTTTCTGTTGCGTCCAAAAATTAAAACAGCCACCTTCTCAATAGAGTAGGTGGCTGTTTTAGCATCATTTTTTATTCCTCAGTTTTTCTAATAGATTTTTCACTTTTTCATGAGTGATCTGTGTTTCATCAATTAACAGTTCAATTCTGTATTGCTGTTCTTCTGAGCTGATAGAGACTATATCGCCCTCATGAAAGATTTCATCTACTTGATCGACCTGTATCAAGAGTTGATTCTCCTCTTCAGGATATTCTAAAAATACGTATATTTCTTCTTCAATTCTGTCCAGTGTGTACTTTTTACTCATCGCTCACACGCCCAGTTGTCTTTATCTCGGTCCATCTTGGATTGATATGCTGGGTGTCCTTTTGCAACTCCGTTAGGATAAACTTTACGTAACTCGGTGCAGTTTTTGAAATTGGTTTGTGTAACAGGTTTCGTGACCGGTTTAGACGGTACTGGCTTAGGTTTGACTGGTGTCGGCTTTGCTACAGGTTTAGTTGGTTTAGGCTTCGCCACTGGCTTAGATGGGTTTGCAACAGGAGTAGATCCCTTCCCACAACTATTTGCTACCGAATGTTTCACCCCATTAGTCGTCACCGTGATATTGCAGTGAATAGGTGTTTTGTAAGTCTTCGCTCCAACATTTTTCAAACGCGATTCGATAGCGGCATGTGGATGTCCGTAGCTATTGTTTTTGCCATAAGACAAGATGCCTACGCTTGGTTTCACATTGCTGATAAACGCCGCTGAACTGCTCGTGTTAGATCCGTGATGACCGTTTTTAAGGACCGTTGCTTTTACATCATATTTCTTGCGAATGTAGTCTTCAATCGTTGTGTCCGCGTCACCCATTAATAAAAAGGACACTTTGTTGTACGTCACTTTTAACACGATAGTCGCTGCATTACTATCTTTCGCTTCTTCGTCCGCATACAATACCCGCGTAATCAACTGTGGATCAAGTGCCAACTTGTCCAATTCTTTGGCAACTGTAAATTTGATATTCTTCTTGTCGATCAACGTCAGTATATTATAGTACGTTTGTGAAGTATGTACATAACCAGAGTCGATAAAGTTTGTAACCGGAAATGCATTTAATACAGCTTCTAGTCCACCAATATGGTCTGCATCTGGATGTGTCGCTACCACGTAATCCAAACGTTTAACGCCTTTTTCTTTTAAAAATGAAACAACTTTACTTCCAGCGGCCTTGGGACCGCCATCCACTAACATGTTTTTACCGTTTGGAGACTGGATTAATACTGCATCTCCCTGCCCCACATCAATAAAGTGGACCTTTAATTCTTTTGCGGCCGCATCTGTAGAGATGGGCAGTAGACTGATGGCTAGCACCATAGTCATGATAATCATTGTTAATTTCTTCATTTTAACACTCCTTTTGACATACTGATATAATCATAGTGCGCCAAAAGTATAATGTCTAGATGATTTTTCCAATTCAGACAAATAAAAAACCACTCCGTCCGGTTATGGATAGAGTCGCTTATTTTTCCTTCATTTTAGCTTTTGAAAAGTAAATATTCATTAACTCTTCAGTATGATTTCGCAACCGCACGTTGGCATAGTTTCTTCTGTCTTCATATCCGTTGTGTATAAAGACGTATTCTGTGAATATACCTTCTCTTTTACCTTGCACCAGTTTCATCTGATTTTGCCGTAAGTAATCATGCGTCTGCTTCAAGTCCAATTGGACCGTTAACATAACATCATCAATAAAATCAATATAAGGTCCAGTAAACTTTAAAGGAAGTTTTTCGATCCGCTGGCGATCACTCGACAAGATTGTCATGATCATTGGTAAGTAAATCATGTTTTCGAAATGTGGAATAGATTCAGTTGGAACCAATGCCAATTAAATCACCACTCTTTCCAATGTTTTAGCACATGCGTTCCTGTCCTTGGATTAATTATAAGGAATGTACGTTCGTTTGTAAAGAAAATAAAAAAGCAACTCTATCCATTATGAACTGGACTGAGTCGCTTTATAACTTTACTTATTACTTTTCTAAATCCGATACAACTTTCATCATTACGGACGCAAACTGCTCGCGCGTCAATCCTTCTTTCGGACGTTCTCCGTTCATATAACCTTTTTTCTCCGCCCATTCCCATCCTGTTTTATGGGATGGACTAGGTATGTTTGTTTGTTTATTCGGCACTGCTGCCACATCCTTTCCTTTTTTTAGTTTTAGTCCAAAGTGAGAAGCTAACCCGTCGGCTATAGCTTCTCCTTGAGCCTTCATTTTATCGTTATCTCGCAAAGCTATAATGTCAGTGGTGCTATCCATAAAACCGCCCTCTGTTAAAATAGCAGGCATATTTGAATCTCGTAACATTGCCAGGTTGGCTGTTTTCACTCCACGGTCACGCAATCCCATAGCTTGTACGATGCGTGGATTGATGTTTGTGGCAAGTTGTCGGGATGCCGTACTAGCTCTAGGGTACACAAATGTTTCTACTCCACCCCAGTTACCCCACTTAGCGGTGTTAGCGTTATGGTGAATGGATACCAATACGTCAGCTCTTGAACTGTTGGCTGTCCTTGTTCGAGTGCTTAGTGGTACATCTGTTTTACCTGTCGGATCGTCAAGTCTTACAACCTGTACATCCTCATAGTCTTTCAATCTTTCTTGACAAGCAAGCAATACTTTATTGTTAAACGTCCACTCTCTCTCATCTGCCGGGGATCGTTTACCTGGTGTGTATAAGCCATGACCTGCATCTAGCGCAATCTTTACCATGTCAATTCACCCTTTTATCTGTAGTATTATCCGCAATCTCAAACAAACCAGTAGCGGCAAGACCGGCAATACCGCCCGCCCATAATCTCATAGTCCAATCCAAATCAGTGAAAGGTGTAGCTGCAAAGCCTACTATCACCCCTACTACCAATGCGAACAATGGCAACAAGTGATTCAACTCATGATTTTCTGTTACCGTCTTCTTAATCAATTGCACTAGCGCCAATACGATCGGTGCTAAAATAGACGCAAACAACAATAATTCTTCCATGTCAATTCCCTCCCGCTTTTTCTATCAACCAATAAATAAAACCGCCCGATGCGGTCAAACTTAAAATAAGTTTAGTAGCAGCATCTACAACGGTTTTCCACTTCATCACTTTGTAATCATGTTTCCTTTTCTCGGCATTTGCTTCGCGTTCTTCTGCGTTTTCTTTAAAACTGACTGATGAGCGGACAATTTCATACATCTTTTCTGTGTGATCTTTAAACATGACTTGTGTATCGCGATTTTCTGTCATGATTGTGTTTTGTATTTGTGTATACTGTGAAGATAATTGCCGAAGTTGTTCACCGTGTTGAAGATCTGACTCCTTTAAAGCGGCAACCGATAACTCCACGTTGTCTAGTCGTTCTGTATGGATTCCGAAACCCAACGACAAGTCGCCAATCTGTTCGCTATGTTTTTTTACAGTCTCGTACATGCCATCACCCACCTCTGTCATTTCTCACCCCACCACACTTTTCTCTTTATAGGAAAATAAAAAGAACGCCCCGAAGGACGTCCTCACTTGAATCTTGTTTTAATGTCTATCACCTTGTCATAATCCTCAAAATTCAGATCCATGTAATTAGCAGGGTGATTGATTTCCATATTGACCACTTGGAGATCCAAACCGTTGACTTCCCATCTTGCACCCTTTTTTACGGAGTGATTTTGAGAAGCGATATGATCAAACGTTGTTTCTTTGATGATTTCGTCTTTGTATATAATGTTAACTTTCACAGACTTACCTCCTTTATGTCTGATTAATTCGACATAAATAGAGTTTGTCCTTTTTTACTCAAAATAAAAAGAACGCCCGATGTGAACGCCCTCCAATTAATTATTGAACTAAAACTTTTTGTGTTGCTCTCTCTTTACCGCACCCAACAAATGAATTCCGTTCTATCACATGTCATACAGCCATATGAATAGCTGTATAAATAAATTTAGGAGGTAATCCAATCACTAGATTAGCTGACAAGTTTAGTATTCAAGAAATAAAAGACATCCATACTAGGCTTAGCAAAATGCAAGGTTCTATTACTTTCCACGGAAACCATACTGATGATGAAGTTAAATTACTTCACACCGTTGACGGCTTATGCAGAGTTGCGGGAATCTTATGCAGTATCATTGAGCAAGACCTAAAAGGTCATATCGAAACCGCAGAGCCGCTTGATTACATTTATGCGAAGCTATCTAACCCAGAAGCATATTTAAAATCTGTTTTAAAAAGATAACAGTTTATTTGGTAAAAAAGAGGCTCTTAAATAGAGCTTTTTTTATTACGCATTATGTTCCGAATGTGAATAGATTAGATTTTTTTATGAAGACTCCTCACTTTTCATTTGACTTAAACATTTTTCAAGAAAGTGCATTGCTTCATCAGTTATTTGGATAACCGGTTTCCCCTGTAAGTACTTTGCATAAGCCTCAGCTAATCTTTTCCGATCTTTGTGATGTTTTATTTTATCGTAAGAAATCCAGGTGATTTGTTCAATAACAAAGTTGGCATCTTCTAATTGCAGGAAATTGATATAATTTCTATCTTCGACACTTAAAATATCCATGTTATGTTTAAACGAATTATACGCTTGACGTATACCAGCAATCAGTTCTCTCGATTTTTTATCTTTGTTACGAATGCGATTGTATTTATTGTAATTTCTATAGAACCAATCGTTACTATTCGTAATCCATCCAATCAATTCCATTGTAATCCGATAAACTTCGTTCGGATCCATTCCCTTTTCCCAGTTTTTCAATTCATCACTTTTCGTTCTAATAATTTTCAGGTTACGCTCTATTCTTAAATATGCATTACTCATAACATCTCCCCCTTTCGCCTATACTTCGACAAAAGGGGAATGAATTCCTCTTTACTCAGCCAGTTCTCCATACCCAAGAAGCTCCAACTGACGCTTAACTTCCGGCTGTACATGCTTTGGAACCTGAACATACGTCTTATCTCCACTCATGATAAGAGCTACATAAATCACTGCGATTGGCATATTGTCACCACCCTTCGACACTACTAAAAGTAGCCATAATAAAAACGCTTGAATGAGCTTACGCATTAGCCTCACCAGCGTTTTTCAGATAAGTCTGTACGTCCTTGCGAAGATGTGCAGGCACTTGTTTAATTGTCTTATCTCCACTCTTAACGAGTTCTGCGTAGATTGGGATGATCGGATTCATTCAGTAACACCTTCTTCCGAGTAAACCTTTTCATATAGATCTGTAATGACCAACATGACGTTTCTATTCATCTCTTGTAGGTCCATGTTTCCCTCGTACATATCTGTGACTGTTAGCATGAGGGCTTTGTTCATGTCCTCTAGCGCCTTTACTTTTTCTTCTGGCGTCATGCCTTTGAATACTTTTTCATAGTCACCGAACGTACCATCAGCTCTCCGTACTCTGCGCTGTAATGCTATTGTCATGCAAACACCCCCGTTATAAGCGTAATACCTTTCTCGCTCGCTGTGCTTGTGCGTGTCTGTGTGATTTTGAGAATAATATTCGATTTGTCTTCTGGAACGTCAAAAGTGAATTCGTCTTCTTCTATGCCATCCGATACAAATGCCGTTGCCGATTTAGTCATCGATTGGAAGTTTTCAGGCTCGCCCGCTGCTGTCATACTGATTTCAGCATCCACTACCAAGTCGCCTGTTTCACGTTCAATCCACAAGAGTACGCCTTTAGATGTACCATTCGGGGGTGTCAGCTTATACCGCGTGACTGCTGTTTTAAGAGGGATTACATTGCCCGTCTTGGTAATCGTGATAGTTTTAGTGTCAACCGCGCCAAAGTGATCGGTCGCCCGAACTGTTAACGAGTTTGCACCGATTATCAATTGTGACAGGTTAACACGGAATGAGTATTCTCCGCCCGCTCCGCCGGAAATGTACACTTCGTTAAACGCACTATTACCGATTTTATAATGGACTTTTACACCGTTTGCATCTGGATTGTTGACTGTACCCTTGATTTCGAACGAATCTGAATCAATCATGTCTGTTTTTGGCGTGATTGGGTCAACGGTTAATTTGGGTGGACGGTTTGGCACAACGTAGAATGTGCGCGTTTGCTCCGCTGATTTACCGCCCTGATCGTCCTCTACCCATACGGATAATACGTGCTGCGTACCTTCCGCGAGATTGCCCGTGACCGCCGTTGCGCCATCGTAGAGCATACCACCTTTAAAGATAAGAACCCGATTAAACGGAACCGCCGCACCTGTTGAAATTTGCGTAGAGATTGTACGTGTAGTGCCACCATTAATGCGATACTTAATCATGACGACATTACCGGAATCGGTGTCTGTTGCGGAACCGCTGACAGCGTAGGTGTCGTTTTCGTAGAGAGTGCGGTTTTCGGTTGTCAAAAGTGTTAACGTTGGATCTTCGTTTGCGACCTCCAAGACCGGATACCATCCCATAGGCGCATTGTTAGCGTTAGATCCTTCAAATCCTGCATATTCAACACCTTCGTATCCACGGGAAACCCTATAAGCGGGATGGGGGTCTACCGTTTCCTGACAAATTTGCCGACTTCCGTTACCCGCTGTGTATATAGTCTGTAAATCTTTATCAGAAAACATACCCTGTTTTCCTGTTCCAAGAGTATGTCTCCAAACAGGTAATGAACTATCCACATATTGAGGATATTTCCAACTGCCATCTAATGCTCTTTCGTGGATAGGGAGCATTAGTTTATTCCATTCCGAACCTATTGTTCCCCTATCACCAACACTTGGCGATGGGTTAGCTGTTGAGCCTTTCATAAGACGAACTTTATATTCTATTCCATCCTTAATTGCTGTTGCATCACCAAGATTTCCATATACGCATTTTTTGCCAACTAAATAATCCCAACTCAATCCAGTCCTAACAGGCAACATAGATTTATAAATAATCTTGCCGTTCAATGCGAATTTTAGCCATTTAGGATTAGGGTAGTTAACCGCGCCAGCCGTTACACCAACAGCACCTGATATTTGTGAAGAAGTAAAAAAGTCATTTCCATCGACTACGCCAAAAAAACCTCGTTCCATCGTTCCTGCTATCAAATTTTCCGCCGCCATCAAACCACCTCCGCTACATTAATTGAATAACTGCCCCAGTTACCAGCAGACAGTTTTGTGTTGCTTAAAATAGAATTACTCCGTGCAACTCCTGCGCCTTTTTTATACAGATTGACTAAAGTGGCAACTGTAATGCCAGTTTCTGAAATGCTCGCCACAATCACATCTTCTTGCTTTTCATCATCAAAAATCGTCAGGACTTCTCCAACATTGAACGGTACTTTATCGAGCTTAATAGTTGTTTCTCCTGCGCTTAAAGCAAGCTGAACTATTGCTGATTCAGTCAATCTCGTTAGTGCTTTCGCCGACTCTCCGTCCAACGGGTCGAAGAATGTTCCGTTGTTATCCTTAACTCTGCCAAGCATTTCAATCTCGATTTTCAAGCGGTCGATCTCTGATTTCGAACGGTCAATGCCGTTGTGCGCTCCAAGAATTCCATCCTCAATATTATTCATACGTTGCGCCGCAAACCGCGTGCCTTCTTGGATTACTTTTGGTTTCGGCTTGCCTGTGTATTCGTCTATGATGATGTTGCCGTCTTTGTCCTTTTCGGATTGCGTAGGATCGACGATATGGTCGCGCCACTTTGTTGGTACATATGCCATGCTCTCACTCCTTAAATTATGAAATATCAAACCGAATCAACGTGTCGAACGTCAACTTTCCGTCTTTTATTATCCCGGTACTAGACAGCATAGACATGCCGTATTGCGTTGCCATATTATCTGTAAAGTTGATGGGTCTGTAAAAATCTTTTAAGCCGTTGGGTGTCATCACCTTACCGATGACTTTCCGATACCGTAATCCATCCCATACCTCAATATCTTCTAGCATTAAATCACCTTCAGAACTATATCATTTGGTTGCAAAGGTGGAATATCACTGTCAGAGTAGGAGACATGAATCCTTCCAGCGTTAGACTTTACATATTCGCTGTCATTTGACAACTGGCTTGTCTTAGATGGAATTGTCGGTCTGTTTGTCAAGTCTTCGTAGTCGTGTGTGTGATTTTCCTGCTCTTCAATCTTAACTAAATCAATACCTGGCTTGGAACCCGAGTACGTCAGTTTATCCAGTGCGTCTTTATTTTCGTGTGTATGCAGTTGACTGCTTGAGTTTTCCAACTCGGCAAGACGCCTCTCTTGATTAGTGATATCAGAAAATTCACTGTGCGTATGATTAGCAGGCGCTTTACTTCGCATCATAGTATCTATTTCCGCAGTGCTATACTTGTCTAAATCGGTGATATCAGACTCCGTATGCTTGTGATCTGCGTCGCTTTTCAGACGCAACTTGGCATTGACTTCCTCTTGTGTATATTTGTCCAAGTCTGTAATGTCGGATTCGGTGTGAGCATGAGCCGATGGTGTATAGGTCGTCGGCTTTTCCGTAATATTGCCCCACGACAGGACGATATTTAGATTTTCAGAGTCCGCAGTCTTGATGTACTCCGCGCCGTTCCACACGTATTCTTTCCAACTCTCTCCGAGCATCACCATGACGCGTAAGCCCTCAAATGTTTCTAAGGCATCGCGCTCCTCCATCTTGTTGACAAGGCGGATCTCTTTTAGATTGGACGGCAACTGCGAAGAAGGGATAATCCCCTCTGCATTAAGCGTTGCAATGCCGTTTGGTTGGGTTTTGCTTGTTTCTATTGCTTCTACTCGCTCTCCGACCTGTTGGATGCTTTCCGCTTGCGCAGTTAAATGCTCGCCGTGAGTAGCGACTGTTGCTGGTAAATCGTCCAGCGCAACCAATTGATTCTCGATCTTATTCATGTTCTCTGCAGTGTACGGCGTACCACGCTGAATGACATTGCCTTCCGCATCTTTTAACGTGTTAACCCATTCGGTCGGTTTATAAGGCATCAGAAGCACCTCGCTCTCGTACTTGGATATCGAATTCAAACGCGATGATCAGACCATCATCTTTCTTCTCGATTGAAAACGGTTTGACCGCCCATACTTCACCTGAAGACGTTAACAGTTGCGCTTCTTCCACATATCCTTCTTCAGTTTCGAGATAGACATAGATGCGCAATGTATTATCATCTCGTTCTTTTTTGTATATCTCGTAGTTGACATATTGCCCATTAAGTTTGACTTTACTTCTGTGCGCCTTGTCTTCAAGTAACGCACTAATCCAGTCGATGACAACCGGCTTTATCACTTGTTTATCTGCCATTAAATCTCACCTTCCCCCGCGTAAATAGTGCCTGCTCGTTTATATAGGATGTCATTTGTTCGGTATTCTGCTGCCAATATGACGTTGATGTGCTCGTTTTGCGAGATGACAGAAGATGTCACGAATGTTCCGCAAATTGGATAGTTGGCGTCGAATGCGTATGATTGTGCGCGAACGCTTGTGGCGACGTCTGCTAAGATACCTGGTATATCAGCCGTGTGGAATGTATTGCATATTGGATAAACAACAGGGAAATCATAAGCATGACCTGTCACTGTGATGGTATTTCTAATCGTGCCAATAACACCAAATACCAAATGCGCCGGCTTCACTTCCTCGATTGCAGCATAAATATCGCTTGTGTCAATTTCGTTCATGCCGTCAATTGGAATAACAGCATCAAACGCGTAGTCTCTTGCTCGTTCTTCGATATGAGCATCACCATTCTGCACAAATGAATTCACTAGATTCGTTAAGTATTTAATTGTTGCCGGTGCTGCCCCTCGCAACTTCGCAATGATTCGTTCTCTGCGTTTTCTCGTCGACATACGTGGAGCAGGCGGCAGATCAAACACCCGATCCCAGTAATCCAACCCCCAAGTAGCAGTCGAAACAAACATCTGATCAAGCAAGTCCTGCGCTTCCGACCGCTTGCGTTCGATTTCCGAGGCATTACCTCGAATGATCGCATTAGCTTCTGGCGACTCCTGATAATACGGCGGGAGACTGTCGAGCATTTCTTGTTTGCGGCGCTCGATATCACTCTCTTTTGCTGTAATCATGTCAGCGACACCTCGCCCACGACCGCCACATCATCCGCTGATATGGTGATATTGTAATTACTCAATTCTGCTTCTGTACCAATTAAAATACTTCTATAATCTTTTACGCCTTCAGTTCGTAAAACAGCTCTGGCGATTTGCGAATGACGGATTTCCGTGTGCACTTCAGCCAAATACTCCACAATATTTTGTTTAACTTCTTCCTTCACATCGCCAGGTATCAGTCCTTCAGCTAATTCCAACTCGACATATACGTTGATTGGTACTTCTTTAATAGCGACAACCGTCACATCCGCTCCGATAGGTTTTTCCTTTTTGATATGCTCCGCCACCGCCAAAACTTGCTCTTCTGTAGGCGCTCGACCTTCTGAGTTGATGACCGTAACCTTGACTGTGCCAGGTCCATCCCATAACGGCGTGACGCGCGCTTGACTGATGCCAGCTATTTGCCGTGCCCATAACTCGTAATGGTAGATGTTGCCCGATGTGATAGGTTTGCGGACTTTGAGCAACACTCTCGATTTCAGTTCTTCATCGGATTCGCGATCTACACCACCCAAAAACTCAATTGGATTGGTGATGATGGCCTCTGGCAAGTCAACGCATGTCATATCGCTGTAAGCGGGGATGTTGCCATTGCCACCTGGTTCAACCGCTACTGCTTGTACAGTGACTTCGCCGCTTTCAGGCACCACGTTATACTCGACAATTTGCAAGGCAATTGGCTCACCGTCATGTTCGGTCATCACAACGGTGTCAATATTGATTTCACGCCCTGCTTTATCTGCGATGAGTAACCAACCTTTAGCTTGTTCAGCAGGTTTGCGATATTCACCGTACTCCATTGCTCGCAAGTCAACGTATTCCATCTGGGCGGTATCAATAAAGCCGTTTTCCGACACCGCTTTTAGGACGTGTTGCAGTAGCTCGAATTCTTCCGCGGGAACAGCCAACAAATCGAAAACTATCGCGCCTTCCCGCTTGTCCACATCGTCTCGAGACACTTCCAACATGTCGGACAGTATCTGGTCTTTGTCTCTATCCGTGTACATCAGATCACCACCTCTTGCGTGACATTGCCGTAAATCGTCGCAACATCAGCGTAAATAAAAACAGCGTCACCATCACGGCGCGCTGTTACGTTATTGACCGATGTGATTCGGTCGTCATATTCGATTGCTTCACGGACCATCCGTGGTATCTCTGAATGCATAAATCCTTCTGTCACATCTTGCCCGAGCAGACTGGGGAGTTCACAGCCGTAATCATCTGTATAGATGCGCCACTTACTACGCTCCGTGATGATGGCTTTTCGGATAAATTGCTTTACTGCTTCCATTTCATCAATAAAGCCTCGGATCCGACCGGTTTCAAAATCGATTTTATACGTTTTTGAAGGTTGTTCCGCATTGTCGCCGGACACCCTTTCAAGATAATCGTCTAATAGCTCGGATTCGTTGTTGGGTAGTAAGCTCATTTATAACTCACCACTCTGTCCAGTATGGTAAATTTCGCGCGTTCATTGTCGCATTCCACAATGACACGATCACCTTCTTTGAGTTCATCCGAATAGGATATTTCCGCATCCGTCAAGCTAATACTCGTCAATTGGTGTGTGTGCGGTCCCATTCCGTTTGCGGTCATTGGAGAGTTAACGACTAGCCCTGTGATATCCGCCTTGCGTTTATGAGCAGTTAGGCGCTCCAAAACATAAATATCATTCTTGTCATAGGTATTTTCATCATGATCAATATGCAACTCAATGTCGGGAGGTGCGCTAATGATCGTTCCAAACTCCATAGTAGACGATTCGTTGCGCCCAAAACCCCGAGTTGCCTGTACCCACTTGGAGTACGGATCACCTTCGTGTTTTATGCGTTTATCCGTTTGCATCACAGCACCCTCCTTATCGACATGTAGTGTTTTCCCCAATAACCTGTGGTGTACGTGTGCTCTGTACAGCCACTGTTGTGCATGCTAATGCAATAGCCTTTTCGCGTGATGACCCCGACGTGTGACACACCTTTACGATAGGTGTTCTGGAAGAATACCAAGTCGCCTGGCTTTGCTTCTGTTTTATTGACCGACTTTCCAAGTCTGACTTGCGCAGACGTTCCATGCGGCATTTTAATACCGTGTTTACCAAATACATAGCTAATAAATCCGGAACAGTCCGCCGTGCCGTTCGCCAAGTTTTTGTTGTTGAACACATAACGCAATTTACCTTTGTAGGAGTGCGCGGTTTTAAGGATTTCCGCCGCTTTGCCTTTCGCCGCCTTGTCGACACCTTTTTGTTCTTTCTTCGTATTCCATTTTTTCTTGATAGAATCCCACGTCTTGGCTTTTGCTCGTGCGTCAGGAGCACCTTTCCCTTTTTCAAGAATGGCGACTTCTACGTCACGACGGCCAAATGCAGCAGTTGCCGATTTACCTTGTATCAAGATATCAATCCGCTTGCCTTTAATTGCGCCACCTGTATCCTCCGCAAGATACATGCCGTTGTATTTCGGCATGGACGGTACTTTAATAGCAACTACACTCCCATACGGGATAACCTTCGGATCAACGGCAATCGTGCGGTTGTATGCCCATCGTGTGCTTGTTGCGGTTGTACGCGGATCACCGCTCGTATTAATACCACCCAACATCGGATCATACGCTGTCGCTACCCAACCAGTAGAATACGAAAAATCATACTCTGCGGACTTACCACTATCCGGATCGTCACCCGATTCATCCGGTGGCTCGTACTCCAGTACAGGTAAATCAAGCGTCTTGGATAGCGTTAGATCCATCACATGGACGCCACCTGCACTGTATTCATGGCTGTCAGCTAACACGAAGTACGTGCCACGAATACCCGTCAAGTTGTCTTGTACCACCACCGCCATGCCAGCCACCATATTACGGATACCAAGCACCTTGATATTCATTTCTGTTTGCGGTTTAGATAGCTCTGCAAGCAATGCGTTCGCAAGACCTGGCAATGCCGATTGGTTAGCGTCGGAATTATGCTCAACGTGCTGCATGATGCCGTATTTGTCGGTATTCTTTTTGACCACGACTTTGTACGATGATTTCTCATCACCGCCCGTGTGCAGTATTTGCGTTCTGGTATCTTCGATGGATTCCGAATAAGATGCAGAAATCAGGTTCTTTCCTTGTTCGTAGCGTAGCCACTCCTGTGCCGGTTGAACTAAATCAAGTGTTAGCTTACCTTTCACGTTATGAAGCATGTAGCGCTTGCCAGTGACCTTCTGCGTCATGGTCAGTGCTGTTATAAACACATCATAGATTGTTTTACCTCGCATGATATAACGAGGAATCTTATGCTTGGTGTCTGCTAGTTTGCCAACCGCAATACCGTAATTACCGCAAAGCATTTTGATGATCTGTGTTGCGGTCTTTTCAATAAACTTGACGTTGACCGTATTTTTGACTAGGTACTCATTGCCGTCTTTTGCAATCAAGCTGTCTCGACCGTCAGAATGGCGCTCGAAACTCCGCACTGTGCCGCGAAACACTTCCATTTCTCCGGACATGATACGAACTTCTTGACCATTGACGATGTCAAAAATACGCTGAATGCCTTTTGTTGTATTCGCGAAGTTGATGGAACACTCTCTAGCCGCTTGCGCTACATCTCCCTTGGTAGATACAGATTCAACGACTTCGGTCATTCGGTGCAAGATGCCTTTGTTAAAGTACATTACTTGGAGGTCGGGCCGATTCGAATCATAAGCTAATTTCATTTCGGCAACACCAACTTCATGCCTGTCTTAATGTTGTCAGGATTATTACCAATCACCTTTTTATTGGCATTGTGTATGTCTTTCCAACGGCTCGCATCCTTATAAACATTAAACGCGATTTTAGTAAGACTATCTCCCGATTTAACAATGTACGTACCGCTCGGTTTTGCTGTATTGCCTTTGTTAACTACTGGTGGTCTATTCGTCGGTTTCGTTGGTTTACTAGGTTTTTTCACATCTACTTTTTTACTGAGTGTGAGAAATTCATACTCTTTTAGCACGATACTGAAATAAATGTCACCTGGTTCACCCGCTTTTTCCAAGTCGTAATTGAAATCACGGACCGTGACCGCATGATTGATATTCGTACCCGTCACGATAAAACGTAGGGGACGCTTACTGTTACGCCAGCGCTCGATCCAATGGATAAATACATATGGGTCCGGTATTTTGACATAATCGCAATAGGTGGAGTTATAATGACGCGGCATAAAGGACTGAAAGGAAAACTCCTTTAGTCCTCTGTCTCCAATGATAGTAAATTCCTTGCCGTTCACAATGTCGATATCCGTATTACCAAATGGCGAAGATACATTGACAACAGGAGGGGGCACTGGGAAGCGTAGTTTCTCCGCTCCGTTGTTGTAGCTTAACCAATATTCCGGTATGGCCATTATGCGCCCCCCTCTCCTGCCGCAATAAACTTACGGACCATCTTCTCGGCTAGTCGATCCACGTCTGCTTCTTCGCGAATGACTGTACCGTTCATGTTGATCACGAAGGAACGACCATTCCCGCCGCCTTTGTTGTACGCTTTGTTTTCCTTTGCCGTAAGCACTCGTTCGCCGCGGTGTGCTCGGATTTGGTAGCCGTCTCTCGGAACATACTTGATGCCGTTATAACGCCCTTCTCCTGGATCTTGTACGCCAGGACCACTGCCAAACGCAATATTACCCGCCCAATTTGCTGCACTTTTTAATTTTCCGCCAATGTTCTTAACCCAGTCTGGAATCTTGATATTGCTTAATATGTTTGCGAAATCTTTAGCCAAGTCAGTAGCTTTGGAAATCCAAACGCCCACTCCGTCGAATCCGTCACCGAGCTTTTTCAACCACTTGCCAGATTCTTCAAGCATACTGGCAAAGTGTTTCGACATGTATTCAACGAAAGGCTTGAGTATGTTATCCCACATAACCTTTATCATCGTAAACGCTACTTTGATGAGTTCAGCAAGTAGTTTAAGAATAGGGCCTACAAGTTTCCACATCACACTGAATGCTATACCTAACCATTTGACTGCCGGGATTATAACGTTGTTAAACGCCACTATCGCGATATCACCAATCACTCCTATTGCAATACCTAGAGCTGTGAATATTGGGCTTAAAAACGACCACAACGAATCAAATACTGCAATTAAGGTATCTTTGACGAGACTAAAGGTTTTGGTTAGTGTTCCAAACTTAGGAGATATCTGTTCAACAACTTCGAAGAACTTGTCTTTCAACTGGTTAAAGGTATCTTTTATGTTTGAAAATACACCTTTGACATTCTCGGCGAACGTCGTGATCTTAGCGATCTGTTCATCCGACATGCCCATTTTCTTAGCTAGATCGATACCACCTTGATCATCACCCATAGACATTTTGAAAACCGATTGAACTAGTGTCATGGCATTCGCTATTTTGCCGCCCATCATTTCAAGGTTCTCGACCGCTACATCATATATTCCTTTCAGATTGCCGAAGGCAGTCCGCGCTTCATTCGCAAACTCATAAACCTTTTTGATTTGCTTTAAATCCAAACCTGACTCAAGCATCTTCTTGAAGCCTTCTGCCGTATCGCCATTTTGAAATGTGTCGAAAAATCCAGATATTAACCCTTGTGCGTCTTTTAGTTTTTCTCCCGCTTCACGTATGACATCAGCGAATTTTTTTATTTCGAAATACACTTCTTTGCTGATCCCCATAGACATCAACAAGGAAGCACCTTTGCCTTCGTTGCCTTGCACTAAAGAGTAAAAACCTTCGATTCCATCCTTTATTTTGTTTACGGCTTTTCTAAAAGGTTCTATCTTTTTGTAAGCTATAATAAAACCAGTCGCTAACGCACCGATGCCCACTATAATCAAACTCATTGGAGTAGCTAACAGTGTGAATAAAGCAGATAAACTTATCAATACACCAGCGCCCACAGCTAACCCACTTAGAACACCTCCGAATATCAACACTGCTTTTTCGATATTTTTGAGTAATGGTTGTATAGGCTTGGTTGCGTTGTAAGCTTTTTTCATACTTTTAGCAAATGAACCCAGATACTTATTAGCGCTCTTAAACGTTTCGCCAATTACGGGTTTTATTTGTTTGATTAAATCTTCAATCTCACCTGTACCACCCAGCGCCTTGTCTATCGCTGTAATAGAACCTGCAACGCCATTAGTGACTGCTGTTTTAATATTTTTCCAAGCGGTAGCAATACCACCCGAACCATCTAAAGCCATTTCAGCGAATCCACCAGTTTTTTTACTAAGTTCCACTAACTTTTTATTGAACTGATCGAAGGTTATATCACCATCTTTTAACGCTTTGTATAAGTCGTTTTGTGCGGACTTTCCTGCGTAACCAAACGCTTCAGCTAAATCATTTAATGCAAGCCCCATAGTTTCTTGCAAACTTGTCCAAGAATCCATGCCAACCTTTCCTGTGGCGATCATCTTTATATATTGCTCAGTACCACGGCTTGCTTTTTCAGCATCGGCTCCTGACGCAAGAAACGCATTATTTAAAGCGAGTGTAGTCTCCGTCGCTCCGTCTAAATCTTTTGTCATAACCGCAATTCGTTGCGTTGTATCGGCTACCTCCCCTAATGTAGTAGGCAAACCGTCTATTCCTTCTACTAGTCTTTTAATAGACTTTGAAGACTTCTCTGTGCTGAATCCGATCTTCTCCATGACTTTCGGAAATGCGTTGAGTGTATCGTAACGCGCTACCGCTCCATCAATGGATGATTTAAGCATATTAAAACCCTTATTGACAAGCGCTATCGCTCCTACTGCTGAACCGATTCCCACGATTGCGTTTTTCGCGTTGTTTGCCGAACTACTTATGTTACCTAAGCTACTTTTAGCTTTATTCCCTGCACTTTGCATCCTTCCAGACATTTTATCAGCGCTACTACTGACCTTATTCACGCCGGTTACCGCGACTGTGCTTGCCGTCGAAAACTTTCTCCCCATATCGCCAGAAGCTTTAGCCGCTTTGTTCGTCTGTTCCTTCACCTTGCCCAAATTCTTGCCGATTCTCTTAATCTTGTCAGAAAAATCATCTTGGAGTTTCAACCTAGCGACTAAATCAAACGCCATTGGTTACCCCCCTTTCTCTTTGCGACGTTTTTCTTCCGCTTGCTCCTCTTCGAATGCAAGCTCTTCAGACGCGTAGATCAGCATCTTGTCATCGCGTGACATTGCATGTATTTCGTGAGGAGGGATGCTATGACGTTGCCATATGCGATGCAGCATCGTCAGTTCGCCGCCCTCCCTTATCCGTTTTTTATTTCTTCGGTTGGTTCGTCTTCAAAGCCGGATAAGTCAAAGATTTCTATTGTCAACTTCATGACTTCGCCTGCGAGTAACGCTTTTTGTGTACAATCTCCCGGCGATTCTGCTCCGTAATGCGCCATCAATTCAGGGTTCGAAAAGTCTGGTTCGATACACGCTTTCGCGACTACAAGTTCACCGACTTCTTGGTCGTTTACGTGATCTTCCATTTTGCCGCCCTTGCCCGGTCGCGAATGCGTACACTCTTCTCGAATTTCCTGTATTTCTTCAGCCGTTATCGCTTTGATAACAAAGTCCACATCTTTAAATCGTTCCAATGAAATCGTCTTCTGGATATCAGTAGTCGTCCCGAGCAATGCCTCAAGAGCGGATTTCTTCTTCTTTGGCTCTTCTTGTACTTCTACTTCTTTATATTCTTCAAATTTAGCGACGTTTTCTGTCATGGTCATTCTCCTTTTTAAGTGAAATTAAAAACGCCCCGTGAAGGGCGCTTGGTTACATAGGTTTGCTATCTGTGAATACAAATGGGATTTCGTCTGTGACGTTTTCTCCTACGCTGTAACCGAGTCCTGGCGCACGTTGAAATTGCACGCCGATGATGCGTGTCATTTCTGACATTTCAGGATTATCCGGATCGGTAATTTCCGTTTGGATTTCGACAACCAACGACGGGCTGTCATCATTCATTGAATTACGGATCAACCTTTCTAGTTTGCGAGAAACGCGGTATTGCGTAAGCGTACCGTTTCGCGTGACTTTGTTCCGTTTCTGCCCAGGTGTCAATCTACCAGGCAGAGGGACCTCTTCGTATTCGGTCTCCTCGTTGATTTCAAGCGAAGTTACGTTAAACAGCCATTCCCCGTCAAAGTACGCTTTACCGTACGTTCCATTTAGAATCTTCGTGCCGTCTGCTAATGGATTCATTTAATTCCCTCCCTTATACTCCGAATGTTAAGAAGATGCGCTCCATGCTATCGACCTCTTTGCCGTCAATAACCAAGAAAACACAATCGCCTTTAGATTCGCGTTCTGGATCCATCCCCGCGTACACACCTTCATGCAATACATTGTTTAGCACCAATGTTTCGAGATACTGCATGATTGCCGCGATAAGCAGTTGCTGACCCGTTCTGTTGTTGTTGACCTTCCCGATATAGTGGTCTTTTGCCACTGCCGGAATGTCTGTCGCAATCGCTTGGCGTGCACGCATGGCGCGAATCTTGCCGGCTTGCGATGCTGTTGACTTCGTGGTGATACCTTGCTCAATTTTGACGTTGCGTCCGTCATTTGTGAGTACCAAAGAACCTGAGTTGAGCGCTTCAATCGTCTGTGCATTTGTCAGGCGCTTATTCGTGTCCGCGATTGGCATGTTTTGGTACGTGATCGACTGGTTAATTGGCGTTCCCGCAATTAGTCCTGCGATGTCCACCGCATACTCTTCAGACGGCAATTCGTTGCCCGAGCTGTCAATCGCTCCATTAATCAGATTGATGACATACTCGTCAGCTAACAGGATGGACCGAGCGTTTCCGATGTCAGGATCTTGGTCATCCTCAGCGCTACCGCCTGTAACATAAGTAAAGTGTTTTCCGTCCTTGCGATTTCTAGCGGTCCAATCCCTTGTCGATTCTTGTTCCGTGGACGTTACCGCACCCGGATACACGAATACGTTAAACGGTCGTGCTTCAAACGCTTCACGAATACCTGCGTAGTCGTAATCACTCTCTGGTATTTGTGGAGCGGGTACTGCGTACAGCAATACCTCCGCCGCTCCTCGAGCCAATGCCCGAATTGCAGGACTCGCATTTTCTTTGACTACTGCAAGGATAGCAGCCTTTTCTCCTTCGACTGTCATAAACTCGCCCGACTCGATTTCTCCGCCTGTATACTCGAAAATCGGCATACCCACAACTCCACGCGGACCTCCCACGATTTGGGCCAGTGCACGTTCAACAAAGTTGATATACAAGCCTGGTCGTTTTGGTAGGGAAATTGGATCCCATTGACCTCCATTTGCCATGTTTACATCTCTCCTTTTCTGCAATCTTTTCCGATAACGATATCGTCTCCAAAACCCGGATTAATGATAATGCCGCCGTCCGGCCCAAGCCCGGGTCCTCCTGGACGTATAATTACGCCACCAATCGGTGAGTGTACTTCCTGTACCGCCATCTGCCGCACTTGTGCATGCAACTTACCGATGGACGCATAGACCGTCTTGTCCTCAGTTAAAAAAGGACGGGACGACAAAAAGGACCCGATTCGCATATAGCGACTGGACCCTTTGATTTGCAATGAATGTATGTTTGTAAAATGCTTTTGTAATGTATCGATTTGTTGCAGTGATTCAAACTCGTTTTTCGCAAATAACAGGATGTTGAATACTCGGTCATACCGATCCACTGCACCTGTCTCGCTCTCTACATTGTCATTACCTTCCCATTGCACCACGCACAGACCAGGCTTATATACTTTCGGCAAGCTTTGACCTTTCACTTCTTCGAAAAAAGGACTCACATACTCCGCAATCGTCTGCACTTCAAGCGGGATACTCGCTGTAATGTTCGGTAGTTTTGTCATTCCGTCCACTCTCCCAGCGCCTTCTTCAATTCGTCTTCCATGATGCCTTGCCATTTATCCATATTGTCTTCAGCGGGCTTGTCCAGGAACTTCTTGATAGCGTTCGGGTTCTTATCAAGATTCAGCGATTTACCGCCCGCGTTTTCTTCGTGGATGTAATACGCATAGTTAAAGCTATCTCCACCCTTGGATGCGTGAGCGTTACCCGCAATCTCGATAAAACCATTTGCGCCTTGCCCTCGCACTTCGCCCGTGATTAGATCCTGTAGGTTACCTGTATCTTTAGGAGCGACGCGTTGCGCTTCTTCGACCCAGTCATCTTTGATACGACTCAAGCCGTTTTGCGCACCTTCGCCCATCTGTTTAGATAGTTGCTTCAATGCTGTTTCAAACGCGGATATATCCAGTTCAAACTCTTTCGCCATTTGACCACCTCACAAGTACACCGATGTGTATAGTGCTTTGCCGTTCAGTTTTCGAGCGGGCGCTATCAACTCGGGTTCGCGTTTTAGGCTACTACCGCGTTCGTTGATAAACTCAATCTTGTCGTCATAGTCGATGTTAGGCAGTCCGCGAAACATGATTTCCGCACCCACTGCCACCTCATCACCCATGCGGTTCTTGACCACTTGCGTCTTTTCGTCGACACGGCACTTGATAACCACAATGACTTCATCTCCTGCATTGCCCCAGAAATCCTCTTCGCCTGGTTTATAGACGGTCACCGTATGCGGTGTAGGAAACATTAGATCAGCCTCCCGATCGCCGCACGTGGTGTACCGACAAGGATCCCGATGACATCTGGTGAAATACCGGAACCGTCAAACGTGACAGAAATACCTTTCACCGAGTAGGACTTGACGCCTTGACGTTTGAGCATGGCGAATTCTTCACCTTCGCCCTCGAGCATGTACAGGACTTGCAAGGCTACAACGCGGTCTGTCAGCTTCTCGACAGGAAAGTTGTCTTTGAGCAATTCAAACGCGCTGAAAATCACCTTGTCTTGCTCCAATGAATCCAATGCAAAAAAGCCGTCCGTGTTGGACAGCTTCATCATGTACAGCTTTACAGTTAGATCAGTGACCATGTAGATCACCCTTTCTTATTCTTGGGTTTTTCTTCTTTAGGTTTTTCTTCAGCTTTTGCTTTCACTTCCTGTACTGCAGTCAACTTCGACCCCAGTCGCTTGGCTTGTTCATCTGTCAGTTCTACTTCTGTACCTGGAAGCACCACTTCTCCGCCGTGTAGCAGATAACTGGATGATGTATATTTAGCCATTTCCTATCCCTCCTATTAATGTAAAAAGCGCCTATATTAGACGCTTACGATCACAATGGATTGTGGACGTTGCAATGCCGGGAATACCGCTTCACCAACGTATACAGATTGCTCTGGTGGGTTTGTTTTCACAGTAGGGATTGCAAACTTACCAGGAGCGTAGTTGTTCTCAACTGTTGGCCCGATGATAGTTTTTCCAAGATCCGCGCCAATCAATACCACTTTGTTATCTGCAAGCAATTGCACTTCTTCGTCACCAATAACAATCACATCGTCATTGATTTGATAAGGCGGTAAACCAAGCGCGCTGAATGCATTTTGAATATCCGCCGTTGTCATGAGACGTTGTCCGTTGCCAGTGCCGTAAACCTGAGTGCGGATCTGTTCACTGTTTAATAGATTGGCTTCAGTAGCAGATGTCATATGCATCATAATAGGCTTGCGTCGTTGATTTTTCTTTTGATATTGCTTTACAGCCGCTTGCAAGTCCGTCAAAGGCTTTGCATCTGGTCCCGACCAAGCGGTCGTAGCATCTAACTTGTTTTCAACAGGGATACCAAAGTCTACGTTGATATGAATGTCGTTCTCTTCATCGTCATACTTCAGTTGACCTGTATAAATAGCCTGCGCGCGCATGTACTCTTCGATATCGTCTACCCCTTGGGATAGTTCGTCAGTTGAAACATACACGGTATTCACGACGGCATCAGCTTCAGCGGGCACGCGTGGACGATTGTATTGGATCAGTTGGGTTTCATCCAAACGGAATCCATGTTGAACCTTCGCAACTTGACCAAACGCACGTTCAAAGTCCTTCACGTCACGTAATGGAGCAGATGCATTCCATCCTGTAATCGATGCCGCTTTTGCATATTGTCCGTTTACGACGTTGTAAGCAAAATTAATATCAAAGCTGTTTTCTTTTGGCATAACTGATGCAAGCAAATAGTCACGCGCTGGTGGTACGTTCTGCACATACCCCGTAATCACTGGTTGCTGAAATTCTTCTAAACGTAATGGCATATTCTTCTTCCTCCCTTTTCTTAAATGTCAAAGACGATGCGGCCTTTAGTAGCCTCTTTAAACGCGTCTGTGACTCCTGTACATTTATTTTCTAACGGATGACCTGCGGCAAGTACACCGACAATTGGGTTTTGACCAGTAGTGATTGTGACATCATGTGACGTCAATCCAGCGCCCAGCTCTGTCGCTTCTGTTAGTTCTCCCCATGGCTTATATAGCCCGCTAGCTCCGTCACGGTATACCGCTGTACCCGCTTTAACGAAACCCGCTTCGAGTGCATCTGTAAATGCAGAAGCATCTAGCGTCGCTCCGCCTGTCTTGTATTCTGTGCCGACTGCATTCCGCAAGAATTCGGCTTGTCCTACAACTTTCTGTGTATATGGTTGTAAATTCATTGTGTTTCCTCCTTTTTGTGTCGCTCTAATGCTTTCAATCGACCCGCTTCATACGGATCAACATTCGGTGGCGTGTTGTGTTTGCTATTCGTCCCTGGTACATATCCAACAGGTGGTGGGGTCTGTTGCGTATCATCCGCAAACAAATACGGATCGGACACCTTGAGTCCTTCCAATTGTTCGGATAGACCAACAACCTTTCCTTCTTCACCCAACTTAATGACTTCACTGTCCAGTAATGCACGTACTGCACGAAGATTGCGCGCCTTATTCAATAGCAAAGCTTGATCCAGTTCGTAGTTCAGCTTGGTATTCGACAGCTCCGCATGATGTGCGTTTTTCGCATCCTCATTCGCTTGTTTTAAAGCGTCAATAGTCGATTGCAAATCTGCATGACCTTCTGCTTTGCCGCGTAAATCCTCAAGCTGTGTATCACGGTCGGTTAGTTGCGTCTTGTACGAATCGCGTTCCGACACTGCAGTTGCCAGTTCATCCTTCGTAGCGTTGACGACCGTTCCGTGTGACTTCATTACAGCTTCTATTTGTTCATCAGTAAGTCCAAGTGCCTTGAGTTCTTCTCTTGTCATTTTGCATATCTCCCTTTACGTTGTTTTACGAGTTTACGAACTCGATAAGGTTGCACGGTAACGCTGTGCGGGCGAATTTAATGCATAATAAAAAGCCCTGTTTATAACGTCTATTGGCTAAAGACAAATTTATTTATATTCGAAGTCGGCTGACTCTACGTTTGCAAAGTTGATGTTTCGACCGCTGACTTTTCTCCATCCGCGTTCGCCAACTTTTTCGACAATCTCTCTTACCCTGCTAGCTTCGGAACCGCGAATTTCCGTGATCGCACCACTCGTAAATCGCAAAGTTGCTAAAAGTTCTTTGAGATTGCCTTCTTCCTTTTTTCGAGCAGTTTCCATCATTCGGATATAGCGATCACCCGCAATTAGGAAGTCGCCATAACTACGTGTTTCCACCTTGCAATAAGGGTGATCTCCACCGGAATATGCTTGCGTTATACCTGACAATTCTTCTTGTTTAACGCCAATTTCATCAGCTACGGCTTGAAAAATATCTTCCACTTTACTCATTCATCTTCCCCCTCTATTGTCATGAATGTATATATTCACTTTTGGTTTTGCTTGAACAATATTGACGGCGTGAATCGTGGTGCTGAAAATCAAGGTCAAGATTAACAAGTAATACGACCACTTGGATACGGTGACTGTCTCCTTCATTTTTCAACCTCCTTCACTCGCATCATCTTCTGTAATTCTTGATACCGCTTAGACTTCGATCGCTTCATACGTTTAAAAGCCCCTAAAGTAGCAGGAGCATCATCACCCAACTTCGCCACCATGCGAGCATAGGCTTTCTTTTCGTAGTTATTCTTACGATTACTTGCTTGTTTCTTGTCATAAGCTTTCTTGATATTGTCAGGTCGTCTGTCCACATCAGGATTAAACGCTTCAGCACGTTCGATATCCGCTTGAACATACCGGTCATCCAGCGAATCCTCTTTGTACTCTTCCACATAGCACATGCAGTTCGGATGATAAGGAGGAGTGCGTTCTTCGGTTAACGGTTGGAATCTTTTATCCTTACCAGAAATAGAAAAAACCACGCCCCTGTGAGCGTAGCAGTGTCTGCATGTAGGCGTGACGCCATTGATAATGACTAAATCCTTGCCGTTATCTTCAAACCAGTCCACCCTGCCACGATTCTCCGCGTTTTGCATGTTGGTTCTGGTGACGACTTCGCTGTAGAAATCCAAGGGCAATTTCTTCCCGTCAACAGTCGTAAAGGACGTCATGCCATACTTATCAAATGTCTCCACTACCTTCGCTGTAACCTTGCGCTTTTTGGACGCACTCGCTACACCTGCCTGAAGTTCACTCTGAACCTCTGACAATGCCGTCATGATAGATTGATTTGTATTCAACTTCGCTGTACGAATAGCCGCCTTTAAATCAAGCATGATGTTGTCTGATAGCTCCGTAACCGCGTAAAGACTAGAACCTAATACCGCGCCACCTGTACCTGCTAGATACGATTGCATGACGATGGGCGGAATGACGTCTTCAATGACGATGCCGAGCTTGTCAAATAACGCGTTGATCTTGTCCATTGCCGCCTGTGCGTGTGTTTCGTCTGTCATGTTGTATGACGTGAGGATGAACAGGATTTCGTCTTTCAGCTGTCGGATGACTTTTAGGAGTTCTTCGTTCATGAGCTATCACCTTCTCGCGCTATTACTAATACTGTCCCTGATGGAGCCAGCAATGCTATTGGCTATGGCGCTTGCATCAGACTTCGGTTCATTACCTCGCGCCAACTTTTCCAAGGATCTCGCAATGCTCTTCAACGACCGGTCAATGCTTCTCGCTGTTTGGTTGTCCATTTCAATCCCTCCAAATTTCAGATTTGTCTTCTCGCACAATTTCATACCTGAAAGACTCCTGGACATCTTCTTGGTTATAATAATCATGCATGTGCTTCGTAACGCAAACCATACTGCACAAGTCGTGCTCCCTTATGCTTTCCATACTGTCGTTCCCCCAGCAGTTATGCGATGTTTGGACTTCGTAGAAATGTTCGTGCGGCGTCTGCTCAATATCTGTTTCGCACTGGTCGCAATAAACTCCTGTCTGCACTTGCTCAAACTTTTTGACTTCGCGCTTATCGTACTTACGCATTGCAATCCCTCCAAGTAGCATTTTCTTTAATTGTAAAGTATCAGAGGATTGTTTTCCTTATTCATCAATCGGCTCCATATTCTCATCCCGATTCCCATAGAAGTTCTTCAACGTCTGTTGTCCTCTCACTAAAGAGAAGCTGTCATCTGTTGAATGCTCCGCCTCTACTCTGGCAAGCTCCTCCAAAACCCAGTCATCGCTTGCCGTCGGGTTATTCCTACGAATCGTTGTCTCAAGCGATTGCGTACCATCTGTATACGCCTTGTTGTTTTCATCCACCAATTCCTTACGACTAATCGGAATCATCGACTTGATCATGACTTCTGGTTCTTCGATCTGAATGGCTGGATCTTGTTCATGCTGAATCCATAGTGCCGCTTCGAATAGCTGTTGCAAGAAGTAGATATATTCTTGTTGAATCTGCTCCGCTTTGAGCAATGAAACGAACAAGTCGTAAAACTTTGCGACGCCAGATTGTGCAGCTCCTTGTGATCCGGCAATATCCGAATAGAAATCAATCATCTTTTCAGACGTTTGCGTTTCCATGAGCATGAGCTTGACCAAGTCCTTGACCCAGCCAATGTCTCCGATTTTGGTTACATCAATCTGGATGACTTGGAGCGCGTTGCCCTTCTCGTCCATCGTTGTAACTTCTAAATCACGGCTGTCAATACGACTGTCATCGCCATATCGCTGCATAGCCTTATCCTGTAACGCCTGCATGATTTCAGCTGTCACCGCAATACGTGGCTTGCCATTACGCTCAAATGTAATAGAGTTACGCGTCAACGTCCAGTTAACCTCATCCTGCTTGCCCTCTTGATTGCGTAAGCACGATGCACCTAGCGGATTGATAAACGTCTTTTGATTCGGCCAGTAGATGATAAACGGACGACCACGCCCTTTGTACACCTTTTCCAATTCGTTCATGCCGAGAATTGCTTTCGTCTCTTCGTCAGGCAGTTGTTTCGTTTCATTACTTGCGTTTAATTCGAACAGCATGTGATTAGTGCGTAAATCCATATCGCCACTTGCATTGCGCTCCACACGTTCCCTGTACACTTGCAAGTAGTCCTTCTCGTCCTTTTCAATGCGATACACCAAGTCCACGCCCATGCCATCCTCGTGAGGGTAATAGACGTCACGCGCTTTAAACTCAATGCGTAATCCTGCATCATCGAGCCACGGCACACCCACTAGACCGCCATCGACTTGTTGCTGTACGATGTTGCCCCAGTGTTCAAATGCAAGCTTCGAGTTGTTTTCGATCTGTCGAATGACTTCCTGTTGAGCGTGAATGATGCGACTGGACTCTGAACCATCGCCAGGCCCTTCAATAAAGTCGTCCGTTTCGGCATTGACTTCTTCATTCGCAAAATCATCAGGTGAGAACGACGTTTGAATACTGCCAAGTGAACGACTCACAAGCATGGCTGGAACTTCGGGAATGAGCTTACAGATATTCGCGACAATATACGGTGTCTTGACGTTTGCCGTCTTGGGTACGCCATTAATGATGTTGTCGACGATCTCGCCATTCTCTATCAGTTCTTTTGCACGCTCGAATATCTCCGAGTGCCGGCCTTCGTATAATTTACGGTAGTAGTACACATTGCCGTGCAATTCCGTCACGGTCTTTTCATCAAACTTTTTCCATTCTAGCGGCATGTTGCCCCTCCTTTACCATGCGGATGCACTGCTGATACTTGCTTTTCGTTGTTTCATATCGTTTTCAAACGCATAGCGTGTTGCGTCGATTGTATGATTGTCCTTGTCTTCCAGTCTTGCTTTCGGGTTGCCATCCTTGTCCGTCTGATAGTCGATGTTTTCAAACTCTCGTGCAATGTTTGGCGTGCGTAGGGGATCAATGATAATAAACTCCAAATCATCCAGCCATACCTCTCCATACTCCACCGAGTCAGGGCCTTTCTTGGCTCCTGTAATACGACGGATGCCGTGTTCAAACTTCATTTCATCAATTGACTTCGGCTCCGCGCTGTCCGCTATGATATCGTGTCGGTCATAACCTTTTGATTTAATCCATGCAGCAGATTCACGGTTACTAATCTTCTGCCCATACTTTTCATCCATCGCATAGATACCATTACGTTTCTTGTCGTAATGCCAACGGACGAACGAGAAGGGGTCTGGGCCATAACCGTAGTCCATGCCCTGCCGAATGTTATCAAACGTTTTCACCATTTCATCAGTGATAGCGCCCGCTTCGACTTTTAGATTATCAAACGGCACAACACCGGAACCGACCGCTTTACCCCCATACTCCCATTCATAGCGTTGCAAACTACGTTCTTTTGCCGCTTCTGCCTCTTCAATGAATTGCTTTGAGATGAACGGGTTATCTTTATATGTTGAATGGTGAACAAGCGTGTTATCTGGTTGGAAAGAGGATTCATACTTTTTATTCACCCATGATTGTTTCCTCTTCGGTGGGTTGTACGAATAAAAGAACTTATAAAAAAGACCATCACCGAGTTCCCCACGTAATAGTGAGTTGGTAATGGTCGTTACTTCATCTTCAGTTTTAAATTCAGCCAATTCCTCTATCCATGCAAAGCCAAACGGAAAGTTAGCGGCTTTTAATGATTTGATTCGTTCCGGCTCCTGCGCTCCACGGAATACCATGTAATTGCCGCGTGGCATGTACGTGATCCGCATAGGCGATTTGTTGACCTTGAATAGATGACCGACGCCTTGCTCTGCTATCGCCCATTTGATTTGTTCGAATATGGATAGCTCTATTGTATTGTCCACTTTACGGATGCCGACCGCGTTGAGTGGGTAGCGCATGAGCAACTGGACCATAATCTGCGCAATGTCGGAAGACTTACCAGAACCTCGTCCACCTTTGCAAACAATGTTGAGGATATCTTCTGCAATAGCCGCACGCCAAACCGGATGAAAAGCTGTCGGAATGAGTTCGGAAATCTTACGCGCCATCGCTATCACCTATATCATCAATGAACGTAACAGCTCCCGTGACATCCAGTTGTTGTTTCTCCGTCCACATGGCGTAACGTTTACCTAGCATTTCTGCTGCTTTGATTCTATCTTTTGCGCTAACATCTATATCATCAATTGTCTGGGCTCCTTCGCCAATGCCACGTAATGTTTCTTCTGTTTGTTCTCCACGTAGGATAGATGTCAGGTATTCTAAAATCTCTTGTTGATCAGCCACGCGTTCAGACTTCAGTTCTTCCATGCGCTTTTTTATATATGAACTTATGCCGACATTTGCCAACAACGCATAAGATTTTCCTCTAGCATACGCTTTGCTATATCCAGCTTTCAATGCAGCTTCTTCAGCGTTGCCTAACTCAATGTAATAATCAGCAAACGCTTGCTGTTTAGGATTTAACTTCTTCACATTCAATGGCCCCACCTCATTATGTTAGTCACTTCGTTTATTTTTAGACATAGAAAAAGCACCTCCGCAGAGATGCTTTAAGTCAAAATTCCTTCAGCGCTTCTTCAACAGCCTTCTTTATTTCTGAATAATATCCTCTGTTATTTTCACTTAAACGTTGTCGTTCTTTTTCTTTTTCGATCTCTGATTCCAATTCATTAACCATAGATTCTATAATAGTTTGCGCCATACCTGAATCGGTTTTGCTTTTCGCGCTCTCTAGTACGTTCCTACGCTCGCGCAGTTCCATTTGCTTAGAAACAGCATCTTCGGCCTCTTGAGCAAAGTGTGCATGCGAATCAGTTAACTCTTGAACCAACGCAATAGTATGCTCGCGTGGTAATTGCTTCATTTCTGACATTCAACTCACCTCCCACTGACAATATTCGCCAAAGAAGGTGAATATCCTCTATTTTAATACTCGTTATGTATGGGGCTGTTGGGATGCAATTCATCGTACGAAAGCACCCCTCCTTTAATGGTTCCCCTCATATATGGCATGTTCGTATATCATGGCGTATATCATGAATCTTTTTGAATGCGGTCTGAAATCTTCTTTTTAGCACGACGTATGGACTGTTGCACCATGCTTTTACTGACTCCTAAACCTTCCGCAATATCACTCATGCTTTTCTTTTGCCCTTTATGCAATAAATAGCACTGACGCTCCCGTAGAGAGAAAGAGGAAAGGATGTCGGCAAGGATTATCTTCTCTTCTCTGGTCATAAATAAATGCTTTTTGTTTATATCGTTTTCTTCACGTAACTGCGCTTCCAAATCAGGTAACCAATCCATATTTTCATAGGATCTTTTTTGATAGACATTACTCTCTTCCGCTCCACGATAAGTCCCTGGTTGGCGTCCTGTCTCCATCCATTCTAAAGAGTATGACATGGATTCAATCATAGAATTGAATTGCTTCAAATCTTGCATATCTAGCGGATTCTTTCTGTCTAGTTGATCCGCTTTTTTTCGTAATTGTTGTCTGCCATCTGTGTACTCTTGTATCAACTGATCCGCCCAATCCAGCATGTGAAATCCTCCTCTTATCGTTGTCTGTATGCTCCGCCTCGCGCTCGTCCGTATGTCGGCATGTTTTCGCCCATCAATTCCCGCAAATCCCGCTCACTCAATCGCTCATACCGCTTCTTGCTTGTCCTAGTATCCTTTTTCTCTATCTCTCGTTTAACAGGCTGTACGAGTCCTTTTTCAATAAGCTGCTCTTGTATGCTTTTCATCCCTTCACCCCTCAACGCAGTATTTTCCGAACCGCAAAGACCGGCTTGTGATTCATCCATTGATTGCCTTTTCGTGTATTCCAATCCACTCTCCACGTGGATCTCGTATATTGATTGTGTTTGTGTCTTGCTACGTTCTTTTCGTAGTCTTTGATAAATCGCGTGCTAGCATCTACTTTTAATCTCACCAGGCACTTGAAACGACGCCATACCTCATTCGCCCACTGGACAAATGCATTGACGGCTTGCCTAACAAATTTCCCAAAGCGTTCACTTAAATCCGAAAATCTGGATGTGTTATTCGTCAAATCAACCACTCCTTTTCTGAAATAAAAAAAGAGGACAACAAATGACGCAGCGCAATGCTGCAATCAAATGTTGTCCTCTGGTTGGCCAGGGGGACTAACTTATGAATTTACCTATCAAAACTCTCTGGTATTTCCTTTACCAATTATTAGTGTTACTTTGTTCTTGTTCATATTTTTTGTTTTTCCTCATCCTCTATTTCCTGAATGCATAAATCAATCAGGTCTACTAAAATGCCATTTCTTTTTTTGTGTAAACTTAACTTCATGCTAATAAATGCTAAAAGCAAAATAGTAATGGTTGCAAATGTTAATACTTCCAAAGAGTTTATTTCAAAGAATTTCTGACCAAACAACGCTATTACTGCTGGTATAATTATTATCATAATAGTTCTTAGATACAATTCTTCTCCTGATTCTTTTAATTTTTGACTGTAAAATATTCTATACATTTTTAAGGTTGATTTATCGTTTAGAGTTTGCTTAACTAACATTCCTTTCACGTTGTCAAGGTTTTTCAAAGTACCATAACTTGTAGGCTGTCTTTTCAATGAATAAACTAGTAGTTCATCAAAGTCACTTAAATCATCCAACCAACTATATAAAGATAATTTTTTATTATATTTTGTTTTTTTACTCAACAGTTGATAAACCATTTTTAAAAGATAGGTAAAAGTAGAAATAATTAAAACATAAGCAAATAGCTCAGAAACCCACTTTGGTCCGCCTAAAAATCTTCCTATTAGCAAAAATACTATAAACAAGATAAATAAGGCCGACAAATATAGTATTACTTCCTTTATCAGTTTGCCAATCAAAACTCTTCTCCCTCTTCCCTCCGCATCCGTCTGACTTTACCTTGATGCGTAACAATCTTATACTCACCATGCTCTGGTAATTCTCGTAACTTAGCAACACCCTCCGAAATCACCACAACACAGTTCATTGGTAATGCCATTATATCAATTTCTAACCTACCTTGCCCATCAATCGACAAATTTTCCATATTCACCAGGACCCCTCCATGTGATACAATAATGTCAGCCATGACGGGAGAGATCCTGTCTTTTTTTATTTCTTATTAATTTTATAATCCAGTCCGAACTGCGTATTGATTTCATGCAAGTAAACTTCTAGTTCCAAAAGACCTCGATTGTATTCTTCTTGCCCTTGGATATAATCAAAATTAACCTTTGTTCCCTTTGTATTTGGTTTCAGCTACTTTGTTGGCCGTTCACCGTCGTTTAGCATAAACATCCAGAACTACGCTTTGGTTTTTGCGTGATCTTCTTCACTCATTTTGCTGGTCATGTTATTGAAAACCTTTTGACCGCTCACTAACTTTTTTTTTTGTTTTTCCATTACTCTTCCTCCTCAATTCCCATACAACCCAAATTTCCGCTGCTCAATCTCATCCTTCATCTCCTGATCCATAACGAGCAATGCAACGCTTCGCTTATTCGTTTTCAGCTCCCTAGCCAAGTCATTAATCGGCACACCATCACTCCACATTTCCCGAAAATGAAGTAACTCACTTTCTTTCCATGTCCACTTGATTTCAATGTCATCCAGAATTAAGATTGTCGGTTCATTTCTTGCGCTGATCATTTGACTCCCTCCTTCGCTACCCTCTGCGCATACCGCAACTGCTGAAACATGTACGGATCATCATAGTTACCGCCAGATGACAGCCAGTCCGCTATGCGTTGGTGTAAGTCTTGCACTACTGGCAGCGGTAGTTGATCTGCCAGTCTGTTGATTTCGTAGATTGGATTGATAGTCGATTCCATGTTGTACTCCTTGGTGTATATTTTCTTCGGAATGTGCATTAATCTACTTCTGCAATTTCTACTTCAACAAAGTCGAAATTCTTGTTGATGTTTGTCCATCCAAAATTACAAATAGGGTTTTCACCATATTTATCACGCATAAATTCTTCGTGCCTCTTAAACAAATCAATTTGCGTTTGCTTATCCTTATATCTCGTCGCTCTTTGTAAGTCATCAGTCAGATGATCTACTGGTTCACGATGACTTAAATACATAACTTCGCCTTCGTATTCCTCTATCGCCATTTCTGGCTTTAGTTGCAGCACCCACGCTTCTTTCATAACTCATCGCTCCTTTCTCTATACAAAATCACGATTACTTGTTAAACTATATATCCGCGTATTACTCAGGAAGTGATACGTTTATGTTGATTATCATTGAACATCTAGACTTTTACGTTTTTTTTATTGGTTTTAAATTTAATTACATCAAATTCATAGCTAAATATTTGCTCGAGAAACTTAAACGTACTGTTAAGAAAATGGTCGAAGATTTCAAAAATGAATAACTAAAAAATACATACGCGGCTACCACTCTCCTTTATCTAAAGTTGTAGCGGTAGCCAAGTAAAAGAAAATATTTTAATGTTCAATTTTCCACCGAATTGATGAAAAACAACCCACAACTCCTTGATCATGCAAGCAAAACCATACATAGCTGCAGTAAACCAACCCGCAATAGAGACTCCAATCATATAAACCGGACGTATATCCGTAATAAACATCTTCTTTAGCTTGTTTTTCACTCAATTCCCTCCAATTAAATAAAGTTAAATAATATTTAAAGAGGAGCCTAATGAAGCTGCTCTTTTTATTTCTCTCTTAAGATTCTAGAAATCATTTATTGACCTCCTGATACATATTTTGCGTCTACTGCTTCCCTCTGATAAATCCAAATACATACGCGGTAATAAAGATCAAACCGCCTGCTAGATACACTTCTGTCATTCCTTTTTCCTCGCTTGCTCTTCTATTTTTCTTTTACAGTTTTCTATCACTTTGTAAGTAGCATTTTTCGTGTCTTCGTGACCCTTGTCCCATCCCCTTACAAATCCCATACGATGCGCAAAGATTACGCTAAACGTCCAAGCCAACCCGATGATCAGCCCTGCAATCGTCATCCCCTCATTCCAACACCTTCAAATAATGCAGTGGGTAGCCCTCTTCGGCTCGTAACGGTTCACATTGACTAGCAATCACATCGTAAGGAATGGACTTCCTGCCGCCTCGCTGTGCGCCCTGCCAATACGTGCTAAGTGTCGGCATCTCCAACATGTAGTGTTCACCTCGTTCAGAAAAATACAGGAGGATGAACGTGTGAGCGCCTTGCTTCCACCAGGACATCAATGTTTCATACTGGTGAGCTGCTATGTTGGACAGGGAAAAGCTAGTTCGTGTCGATGTTTGTTTGGCATCAAAAATGACTGCTCTACCTCGGCATACACCAACAAAATCGACTAGATCACCTTTAACTACCATGCCGTTAATACGACCACCATTATTGCTAGTTATCCTTACGGGCGTAGGTACTTTCTTTACATCAGCAAAGCCTGTTGTTCGGTAGATTTTATTCGTTGCATCAATTAACTTTTCCAGTTGCATGCCGCGATTTGCATGAGTTCTACTTTTCGCCATCATCTCGCCACCTTCAACTGATACTCGATTTCCTCGTCCAACGTAATCTGCCGTTTCAAGAACTCCGCTTCCGCCTCGTCGTGTTTCCTTTTGCAGACCGGACCGAACCCGACTTGGATGCTTTCCGACGTTTTGAGCGGCTTGTTGCATCGTTTACACTTTGACATGATGTATCTCCTTCCCGTGTTATGCCGTTTTTGTTTACCGCCTTGCTAGGTGTGGAGGGCTTGGCTTTAACATCAACGCGCCAACCCTCTCTTTTCAGCTCTCTGATCTCGCGAGCATTTAAGTCACCGTGGATGTACAGCTTTTTCTTGTGATCGACCTTGAACATTGTCATTACCATTCCGACCACTCCCTCTTTCCTCCATAACTTGCTCTGCAATAGCAGAAGCAACTGCAGCCACATGGATCAATTCCGTGTACAAGTCATCCGCATCCGTCTCTTTGCTTGCGACACTACCTTGCTGAATTGCCTGGCATACCTCTCCAAACTCTTCGCCTAGAATCGCCAGCCAGTAGCCATATTCATGGCGCTGAATTCCCCACTTCCCGTTTTGTCTATGACGTTCGTTTTTTACATCCTGATTGACTACTTCCATGAGTATTTCTTCTGATTTCAATTTACTTTTCCCCCTCTTTTAGCCATCCGTTAAATTCTCGATTCGCACACTTTATGCATAAACGACTGGTACTGCAATAACTGTGTTTTTGTACCGTTTCCTTGCAACCGCAGATCCGGCATTCAATTTCATTTGATACGTAACGCGCTGCTTCTGTTGTCATGACTATCACCCTTTCAAAGTTTCATAGTCTCAAAACGGCAAATCGTCATCTGAGCCGTAAGACGGCACATCATACTCCTGTGCTTGTCCACCGTAACTACCTTGCCCTGTCTGATAGTTCAATTGAGTTATTTGTATGTCCTTGTCGATTTGACTGTTGTGGAGCATTCTGTGAGGTATTCGGTTGTTCCGAACGGTTCGATTTCGGTTCCAGGAATTGTGTACTGTCTGCTGTAACTTCGACTGTGAATACACGCTTGCCATCTTGTTCCTCGAAACTACCAGTGGTGATACGGCCGTCTACTCCTGCGAGACTACCTTTCTTCAAGTAGTTCGCTACGTTCTCCGCCTGTTTTCTCCATGCCACGCATTGGATAAAGTCCGCCTGTTGCTCTCCACCTTCAGATTTGAAGGGGCGATTGACTGCGAGAGTGAAACGGCAAACGTGTATACCAGATTGCAAAACTTTGAGTTCAGGATCTTTTGTGAGACGTCCAACTAAAACGACGCGATTTATCATTCACTTTCACCTTCTTCTGTCATTTGCACCTTGTCCCATTGGAATTCACTTAAAATATTCCACAACCTTTCAACCTTAGGCGCTCTCCACGCAGTCATTGCATAGACGTGAGCTTTAGAAGAGTAATGGTAATGATTGAGTTCAAGGTGTTTTTTCGCTTCTGCAATAGTCAAAAACATAGTATTTGGTACAATGAACTCTTCTTCCGTCATGAACACTTTGTTGAAGTGTCCATTTTCATTCAGGTTATCTTGAACGTATTCCCATAGTTCGTACAAATTATCATTTTGATCGTCATGGCTATTCAAAATCTCTTGGAGTTCAATGTCCTCTTCTACGACTTCTTCGTAATATTCTTCTAAAAACTCTTTCAAGTCTTTGAAAGTATTGAATTCTGTATAGTCGCCATCGTTATGGAAATACTGATCTTCGCCATCGTTATAATCTTCATGGCCTGGAACCCTTCTGTAATTCATGATTACCCAGTAGCGTGGTGAAGCTTGGCAGACTGTATCTTGCGTGTTCAATTCCTCCTGCAACTCTTTCAGGAATTGGATGTCATCCTTTTTCATGCCGTCATCCCCTTCCTCATAGCCATAGTCGCCTCTGCCTGTTGCAACTTGATTTCCAAAGCATCCATTTCGCACTTGATCTTCTGCCAGTCCACTTTATCTGGAAGCGGAACCGTGTAGATCCCGCTGTTGTTTGTCCATTTCATTTTGCATCCTCCTAGTAAAATAGTTCATCTCGATAGTCATGATCTGGTGTGAAGATTTCTATCACTTCTGCGTTTTCACTCATCCGAGAAACAGATCGGGCGCCAATTACTTTTTTTAATGATTCTTTGTCGAAGTTGGTTGTGTACACCGTCGACTTACCTTTTCGTAAATCAATCAGGCTGACCCATTCACCACTCGACCAAGATAATTCATCAGCCTTTCTTGTTTCGACTCCCACATCATCAATAATCACTACGTCGAATTCCGAAAACTGCTTTTCAAAACGTTCTTGTGCTACCTGATTGCCAAACATGCTCTTTAGCTTGTTGAACAACTTCTTGGATTCGATAAAGGCCACTTTCTGACCTTGATGCTTGAGCGTTCGCGCAATCGCTTTAGAAAGATGGGTCTTACCTGTTCCCGGAGTTCCAGACAAGCGTAGGTTCTTCGTCTGCCCCTCTAAAAGTTCCTTTACATAGGCTGTTGCCTTTTCCTTAGCTGCCGTCGCTTCTGGTGTCACGCCTTCAAAGTTCTTGAATCCTGCCTTGTCATCTGCATCGATGTAGTACCAATCACCATCCACTACGTCTTGGCGCTTCTGAATCAACTGAGCTCCTACGTCTTTTGCGTGAGCTAGTTTTTCGCAGTCATGGCAAATTGGCCAGACATTCTCTTGCAACCAATCTCCGTTATAGCAATACACCCACGCTTGCTTTGTGTTGCGCTCACATCTAGGGCATTTAACATTCTCCATCCGGACTTCTGATACACCTTGCACATAGTCAGGGTGTATCTTGAAAAATAGATCTTCCACCTTCCGAACTCCCAGCCGCTCGAATACCGTTTCAAATGCACTAACCAATTTAACCCCTCCTAGTAAGGTAGATCCGTGTAGTCAATTTCCTTTTTGTTCTTTTGGTGCTCTTCCACCATTCTTCTTTGTCGTTCCAATGTTTCTGGTGAAGCATCAAAGAGTGAGTGAACATTTCCTCTGGATGGATTACTATTCGCTTTACGCTTTTCATCATTCTCTACATCTTCAATAGTCTTGAAGTTTTGAGATTTCCAACTGTCGACGATTGCTCTTGCATATTTGAATTTATTATTTGCGTTAGCTTCTACTGATTTTTTAAGAGCTAGCAGAACTAACTCTGAATTGCTCTCGTCAACCAGATATCCGATTTGCTGACTAACATACGGTGAAATCAATCCAATATTTTGTTCGTAAAATTTGATGACTTCACCGAAATATTCGTCAACCATCGGCAACCCCTTGTTGTTGTCTTTAATACTTTCTTTATAGTTATCTTTAACCTTTCTTTCTTGGGTATCGTCTTGCACACTAGTACTAGTATCGTTCTGTACACTAGTGCTAGTATCATCTTGTACACTAGTATCAGTATCGACTCGCACACTAGTATCGTTCTGCACACTAGTATCATCTTGCACACTATTAAATATTGTGTATTTCTCTATTTTCCATGAGTTATAATTCTTGTTGAACATGTAAGAATTAGTTGCATTCGCTCCACCTTGTTCTATTTTTACTATCACGTTAGATTCGACTAACTTCTTCAGGGAATCATTTATTCTTGTTCTTCCTAACCCTGTATGATTCATAAGAAAAGTCAGTGATAATTGATGGGATTTCCTCTGAAATCCGTAAGTGTACCGCCAAACACACATGACTATTTTCATTTCATTTAAAGTGAATTTGTATCTTTGCACCGACTCTAAAATCTCGTTAGCTATCCTCGTAAATCCATTTTCAGTTTGTGGACTGCTCAACCACCTCACATCCTTTTTTCGTTATTTCTAAGCTACATACACTAACTTCCCAGTAGCAGCCTGTACCGCTTGTTTAAATTCGATTTCATTACTGTTTGAATCCGATAAGTGAAGTAAATGAATCTCCTGAACCTTCGATAGATCGTTAGCTTTCAAAAAGACCAATAGATTTTCCAGACTGAAATGCGACTGCATAACTCGTTCCATTAGAAATTCAGGAATAAGTCCGCTCTCTACGTTTTCTTGTAGTATCTTTTGCGAGTAATTACACTCGATCAGTAAATGTGTAAGACCCGAAAACTTGTACTTGATATAGTAGGTATCTGTTGCGAATAACAGCTTGTCACTGTCTTGATTCGCTAACAGGAAACCGAATGGCTCTGCTGCATCGTGCTGGACGTCAAACGGTAATACAGTCCACGTACCGACCCTGAATATCTCTTTGCATGTAACAGGCCGTATACGGTGATGTTGAATGCCGATAGCGTTCGCTGTGCCTTGAGACATGTAAATGTCTAATCCGCGGTCTGCAACGTCCTGTACTGCCTTGCAATGGTCTTTGTGTTCGTGTGATACCAATACGCCTGCTATATTGCTAGTTTTAAAGTTCAGCGCCTTCTGAATCGACCTGAATTTAATGCCACACTCCAGAAGGAGCGAGGAATGGCCGTCTGTAATGTGATAGCAATTCCCCGTACTACCTGTTGCGAGTGTTGTAATCTCAATCATTAGAAGCCCGGCCCATCTGACGTGACTGTTACTGGTTCAGGTTCTTTTGGTGTCGACTTCTGTGTAGTCGCCTCTTTTACAGGTTGGATGATTTCACCAGTTGTCGGTTCAACAAAATCCAATACTTCTTTGTTCGCATTTTGGTCAATTTCATGTTGTGGATTGATTTCTCGTAAAGGTTTATCATCTTCAAATTCGTTTTCTGTCGTGCGATTAATTGCTCCAATGAATAGATCACTATCATCTGAAGTGTTAATAAAGGCTTTAGATGCTCGGTTGATCACTGTTCGTTTTGCCATCTCTTGTGGGTACTTATTTTGTACTGTCTGCATAGATGATTGGGACCATGATGTTTGAATTTCCGCCATCGTCATAACCGTAAGGAACTGCACGCCATCATCACGCTCAATGATGCAATATGCACCTTGAATATCTTCTTTCTTTCCGGTAGCCGCTTGCCAATCTACTGTGTGAGACTTGAAAGCCAATTGCCCCCTGTCGTTGTACTCCACATCGAATGTCTCACCTTTCCAGATGACGTTAGCCCATACATCCTTTACACCGTTCAAGCGCTTTAGGACCGCCTGTGTGCCGTGGTATGAACGAACAAACTGCATTTTGTCACCATATACGATGAAGTAGCCTTGATTCTTCGCCACACTCAATGCCTGGATCGCCATATCTTGAAGGGAGAATGCGACACTTTCGGGTGTTGCGCTGTCCATCAAGGATGTTTTCTTCTTGAAATCTACTTCTGTAAGCTTGAAATAAGCCGCTTGTACCGCATTCACAATGGAGTAGTTTTCAGGGATGTTGATTTGATTGTTTTCAACCATTGCTTTCACTTTGTTGGCGACCTTCGTCACCAGTTCGTTTTTCTTTTCTGCTGGTTGCATTTGTTGAGTTTCTTGTAGTTGGTTTGTCATTTATTTTTCCTCCTTTATATTTGTGAATTGAACTGTGTTAAAAGCGATACCTGGCACTTCTATTAATTCGACAGCAGATGAACTGCCGCCGACGGAGATTTTTTTAACTGTATATATCTCGTCCACCTTCAAGTGTTTAGACGCACGGTCCGAATCGCTCTGTCTTCCGTTTTCAGGATATTTAAAAATAACTTTACTTCCGTCCTTCGTCTCTAATTTCATAGTCGGAAAACGCGCCTGATTCTCATCAATCATGCGACCTATTGATTCCCAGTCCATTTATGCCACCACGCTTTCTTCATTTGATTGCGTTTCAATCCGCAATCGCTTGTCAGGTTCAGATACAACTAAACTAATAAGCTGTGAGTCAGTATCTGCAATCCGCGTGACTGCTTCGGCATTGTCGACGAAAATTGGGACTCTGAAACCGTAATGATTTGATAGAGTTCGGATAATATCCAAGCCGACATTGATCTTCGCCGCATTGTTAAGTCCGGAACCATAAGGAACACCTTTATACGTCGTTTCACACACGTCAACCAGCGTTCCGTCAACTTGTTTGTGAGTTAATTTAAAGCGTGCAATCTTGAATTTACTGTTGATTTTTTCATCCAACATTTCTACTTTGATTCGAGTAAATTCTTCTATCAGGAATAATTCCTTTTCGACTTTTTCAAATTCCTTAGCGAGTTGTTCTTGCTGTTGTTCGAGTTCAGAAATACGTTTCTTGGACGCTTCCGCCTGCTCGTGTTTTGCGATCTGTCCGTTTAATTCGGAGCGTTTTGCCTTTAATGAAACTACTTCTTTCTCAATTTCTACAACAGCTTCAGTTGCATTCGCCTCGAGGGATTTGATTCCTTCCTGGACAGCAGACATCTCTGCGACCTTGTCAGTGTACTTAGGATTCGTCCGAGCGTTCTTTACTTCGTCACGTAATTCGTTCAGCTGGATTGTCAGCTTGTTGATTCCTTCTTCCTTCTTTGCAATGTCGTTTGTTAGTTGAGAAACAACTTTTTCAGTATCAGTGATTCGATTCAGCGTTTCTTCTTTGTCTGCCGCAATCGCTTTGCCTGTCGTTTGAATGCGCTCTAACTTGCCGGACTTTATGGTGTTAAACTCCGCTACCGCCTTATCTCTAGCGGCTGCCAGTTGCTCTTCTGGCAAGGCTTGTCCGCATGTTGGACACTCACACGCTTCTTTATGTTCAAACTGTTTAGCGTTCTCTGTTGCGAAGTCCTCTCGCAATGCAACTAGCTTCTTGTCAAACTCGAATATATCTGCTTGTCCTACTTTGATTTGATGGTTAGCATCATCTAACTTGCGCTGCATAATCGCTTGATTGGATTTCTCTTCTTGGATCTTAGCGGTCACCTGGTATCCTTTGTCAGTCGCTTCTGATTCCAGTTCACGTTTGACGGACTCAAGATCCATTTCAATCTGTCGTAAATCGTTCTTTTTATTCGTAACAACCGAACCGTTTTTGATGTTGTTGATTTGAGTAGATGCCGCGTCAATCTCTTTTTCTACTTTTGCGATTTCTACTTCTATAGAAGAGACATCAATACTCCCTTCCGAAAGCATGTTATTAATCTCGCTGATTCTTGTCGGAATGCTTTTAATTTCATCATTGATTTTCTTCTTTTTAGCAGCAATCACTTTTTTGTGGTCCTCGATTTTTCGACCATTCAGAATGCCGGTCAATTCTTGCAACTTTTTGTTAGCAGAAATAACTTCTTCATCAGTTAAATATCCGGTAATGTCCAAAAGCACTTCGCGTCGTTTCTCCCACTTGAATTGTTCATTGAAGTAAGTGGGTGAAGTCAAAAGCTTAAATACCTCTTCGTCAATCAATTCTTTAATTGCCTCGTTGTACTTCTTTTCTGGTGTCGGAACCTCATCGATGAAGTATTTGTTTTTGTTTCCTTTAAACGTTGCTTCAAGTGCGTTTCTCTTTTGAGTCCAATCCTCGTAATGCACTTTTTTCAATACCAACGGGTGACCATCTACCAGGAAAGTCGCTTCAACTTCGTGTTCCAAGTTGTTCATTTCTTGACCGTCAGGCGTCAGTGTTTTAAGAGAGAACTTCGTTTGGTTTTGGCTGTTTTTATTGAACAAAAGCCACAAAAATGCATCGTACAAAGACGTTTTACCTGTTTCGTTATCCCCGAAGATTGTTGCATCGTTACCGTTTACGTTGAGTTCAAATTCCTTGATCCCCTTGAAGTTCTTCAATGTGAGATTCATCAATTTAATTTCTTTCATCATTCTTCCTCCTGCCCTATATTCCATCTATCACGTAAGTAAAGTAGATGATCAATGTATTCTTCTGCATTTTGACAATCGACTATATCCAACAAAGCCGAGGGCGAACCGCTGAACAAAATACTTCTATTTTGAAAAAACTTTTCGTTTTCAATTTTTATTTTGGATTTGTTTTCGGTTGTAATAATGCTTAGCTTCCCTTCGTTCAAACATAATGAGAAGCGTTGTCTGGATGGGAACTTCACGCCTATTTGATTCACTCTATTTACAAGAAAATCTCTATCAGTTTTCGTCTCCAATACGTTCTCCTCCTTGTGATTTTCGGGATTCCGCGCTATAATAGCGCCAAGTAGTTTTATATGGAATCCCGAACTCGCTGCTCTAACAGCGGGTTTTATTTTTGTTCTTCTTCGACTTCTGCAACGGACAACTCGTGATAACAGTCGTTGCACGTTTGCGGATAGCCGACTTCACTGCCTATAAACTCACCGCAGTACTGGCAAAGCACGCCACCTATCATCATGTCTGCAAATTCACCCATTCAAATCGCCTCCTCAAAACGAATGATTTCCGCGTCTTTACGAATCGCATAGACCTTCATGTGATCGCCGTAGTTGTCATAATACGTTTGAGCCGCGGCTAACACGCTGTCCTCAAATGTCATCACGTAGACCGAATCGATTTCTTGCATAAAGACGATTTCCCACTGGTACGTTTTCATCTTCTTCGCGCTCCTTTCTAAGTTGGTGACCTGCGTCCGCCCATAGTGTGCCGATCATGAATGCAACGACTGGAAGCAAGCACGCGATCAATAACAAATGTCCGTAATCCGTCATGTCATCAACTCCCTTCTATATGATGGATGTGAATCCCATCAAGAAGACCAGGTCTACGAGTTTCCAATTCGCAGTGGAAATGATCCAATGGCTAACCAACCAACCCGAGCTTCTTGATAGGAGCCAAAGCTCCCATTCTGTGATATACTGAAAGTACATAAATTCTAGTTTTGCCGATTTGACGTTGGATCCGTCAGTCGGCTTTTTTGTGCGTAAATTGTATAGCTTGTGCATTGATTCCTTGCGCGATTAGCTTCTCTGCCAATGCGTGCGTGCTACCGTCCATGCGTTTCATGTGTTGCATAACTCTCACTTGCTTAAACATCTCTAGCAACGTCTCCGCACGAAATACCGCTTCTTCCATGTCGTCCGTCCAATTACATAACTCCAATGCTTCGATTTGGTGCATGGCCATCTTCTTTAAATCTGCCGCTCTTTCAATGTCCGCTCTACGATAATTTGTTAGTTTCATAGTGTCCTCCTAAAAAATAAGTGTGATAAATCCTGCTACCATCGTGCTGACGGTATTGATAATATCCGGCAATGTATGCAATACTTCCGTTCCGTATAGGAAGGCAATGCCCATGTCGACTGTCTGCGTCTGTACTGTCCAATCTCGGAAGATATCTAGCGCTGGGTACTTCTCGCCCCGCTCGATTTTCGATACATCTGACTGGTTGATGTTCAGCGCGAATGCCAGCTCCTCTTGTTTCAAGCCTTGACTCTTACGGCATTGCCTTAAAAATTTCCCGATTTCCATTGGCTCACCCCCTCTCAATATTCCTGATTGGAATATATGCCGTTGAAGCATATAAGCCAGTGTGGAATTTAATACTCTTGCAAGGTGTTGTATTCTAGTAATAGACCTACTCATAACCCTCGTTTTACGCTTCGTACGCAACCTCTTAATCTAGTGGAGCAAACCCCTCCGCTTCGCTAGATCACTTCATATCAATCCACCAGTCGCAATTGTTGCTGATTGTTCAGTTTCTTAATTTCTAAACGTAATGCCGTGTCTGGTGACCACTCCTGAATAAATTGCAGCGCATCCTCAAATTGCGCTTTCGGCAGTTCGCCGTACCTCGGAACCTCGAAGTAGTTTTTGAACTCTCTCCAAAACTGCGAAAATGCTTTTCTGCTAATTTCCTTATAGGCGGTAGATTTCATACCACCTAACGATTCCACAATCTTGCCACGAGCATTTTTTCCGATTCTTTGCTCTTGCGGTCCGTTGATCCGCATGTTGTCCTCTAAATAAGTGATTCGCTTATCCTGAGATGTAAGTTCACCAACTGCCATTTGCATGATTTCTAGTTGTGACATTGGTTTATAGATACCTTCCAACTCTTCGATGCGTTTGATAACTTTGAATCTAGTCATAGCATCATATTTTAAAGCTAGTTGCATAGCGCCATCTTTACCGAATGAGTAAATCGGCTGTTTCCTATTGTAGGAATCGATTCTTTCAGTCGGTCCAAATATGGACTGACCTATTTCTTCGCCTAATTCATCGATTTCTCTCCGGATGTCACGCATTACGTGCTTGTGTTCTTTCCCTACAATTTCCGCAATGTCCAAACTCGTCATTTCAATACCACTTGTCATTAATTGATTCATCCTATTTCCTCCTTTTAGTAGGCATATTGTTCCTCCATGTCGAATAGTGACAGTGGAGGAGGTGATTTACATGGACTTCGAAAAAATCAAAAGTGAAGCATTACGCGAGTTTACCGGTAATAAAGTTATTGATTTTTTAAAAGAGACAGATAATAGCAATCCGTTCAACTTGCCGCCCGACGAAGCGGAAGGTGTGGAAAACAATAAACTTATGATCCGTCTCGCTTTTGAAGCTAGTTCTATAGCAATTGAGAAGTATCACGAACAACTCTCTTTGCTGCTAAAGGAAAAAGGAATTAATCTTGACGATCTTGATTAGACTCTTTTGCAATCTCATCGCAAGCCAAGATAAACGCTAGTTCGCTTTTGCTCTTGGATTTCACTATTTCATTAGCTTCCTCGGCACTCCTGCCCGCCTCTACCAATCTCCGTACGACTTCTTCAGCTACTAAAGTGATGTCGGTCGTCGTACCAGCCGCGACCTTCACTAAATTTGAGTAGCTGTTTACCAAATCCGCTAATCCCTTCATATCGTTTGCCTTTATACTCGCCTCGCGAATGATCGCTTCTTCAACTGCTTTAATTACTTCGTGCATATTTCATCCTCCTATCCGAATCTTCTTTTTAGAAAAGCACCATGTCTTGCCCAGTAAACTAATTTGAAACCAAGCTTCTGCATATCTGATTCCCGACTCTTCATATTTAGTGATGTAATGTTTCAACACACTTCTCACCTCCTCTATAGAAGATTCCAAAAACCTAACTGCCGAAGTTATAAACCAAATCGTAATTACTCCGGTTCTTAATCCATTGCAACAACTGATCCGTTACAATCTTGGCGTGACCGAAATCATGAGTAACTGGAAAGCCTTGAATTTTTGCTGCACGGTGCACTGTTGTGTAACTCACACCCAGCAAGTCTGCAGCCTCTTGCAATGATAGTAAGATTGGTAGTTGACGTTCGCGTATAGCTTCGCCAACCGCCCGATTTACTGCTGCATTGATAAGCTCGTTTAATTCTGTTGCGTTTGTTACAATCACCTCTGACATCTTTCTCCCTCCTATCCGACTTCTTTTTGTTTCGTTTCGTTACGTTCCGTATCAAAAAAAATAGTCCAATCAAAACCCATAACTAGCGCAATAGATTTCGCGACATGCACACTAGGGTTTCTATCGCCGGCCTCAATCATAGTATAGTAGGCGCGTTCGATGTTAGAACGTTCCGCGACACTCTTCTGGGTCAAACCTTTCTCAACGCGCAACTCTTTCAACCACTTTCTCAACTTACTCACCTCCATTTGTTGCGATTCGTTACTTTTATTATAGTATCGTTATGTTACATTGTCAACTTAAATATTAAATTATGTTTCATTTCGTTACACTCTATTGTAGTAACACTATGTTACTGGCATATTAAAGGGAGTAGGAGGTTTAAATATGCTAAGTGTTAGGCTTATTTCATTAAGAAAATCCCATAAAAAAACTCAGCAAGACGTGGCTGACTATTTAGGCTTAACTCGTCCCGCTTATACAGCGTATGAACGGGGAAATAGACAACCCGATTATACAATTCTTCAAAAATTAGCAGATTACTATGATGTTTCAACTGACTACCTATTAGGGCGTTCTGATAATCCCGGAGCGAATCCAGTAGTAGTAGCCGGCGAAGAAATCAATTTAACCGCTGAAGAACTCCAACTCTTTAACGAACTAAAAAAACACCCTGTCATGTTTCACGACCTAGCGTCTGATCCGGAGAAGAAAGTGAAAGAGCTCCTGAAGATGTATAAGATGAAAAAGATGTTTTTGGAGGACGAAGAAGAACAGGGCGATGGATTTGGTGATTTGGAGGATTGAAGGCAGGTAATACCACGGTTTAACCAACCGTGTTTATTTTTACGTATACTATAGGAGTATCTCACTAAGTAGTGTGTGTGAGACAAACTAATTAGGGGGGGTTCTATGAGGGCGTTTATAGAGTTTGTGGGTGGGCTTATAGCAACAGTTGGTACGTTCGCTTTTTTTATAGGTCTCATTATGTTATGGATTGCATTTAAAAAGAATATGCCGAAAAAGAACTTAGGTATTGTAACCGGAATTGGATTTGTGTTGATGCTTATCGGAGGTTCCATACTTCCTCCTATTGAAGAGGAACAAGCCAAAGTGCCGGTGGTGACTAAAGAAGAGAATGTAGAGAAGCAAAAGATAGTCGATGCAGAAAAGGAAGAACAGCAAGCTGCAGATAAAGCGCAATTGGATAAAATGATGAAAGAGTATGAGGAAGAAGAGAAGAAAATAGCTAAAAAGAAGCGAGTGGAAAAAGAAGCTGAAAAAAATCTTCCTATAGATAAAAAATTAGTTAAAAACAACGATCATGTTGATGAAGCGGCAATTGATGATAAAGGATTTTTAACCATATCACATAACGCTACCGCTGCATGGAGCGAGAACTCCATCGTCACTACACATACCTACTGGATGTTTGAAGCTATGAACGAAGGTTTTAAAGATCCGTCTGTCAACGAAGTGGAAGCCTCCATAAAGACGAACGTTATCGACAATAAAGGTAATTCATCCCTAAAGGAAGTGGCAAGCTTTCTTTATGCAAGAGAGACATTCGAAGAGTTGAATTATGAAGGATTCTTGACTCTTGCAAGCGGTCAAGAGTGGCGAATCTATAATGAGTCAGATGTATATCAACTATATCCGGTAATCTTTAACAATATTAAAGAGGACTACAAAAATAATTTAGTAAGCGGAATATCGAAGTATCCGCTCGTTACAGACTGACAACTCATATATGGGGATTTTCTTTTCAATGTAAAAATACTTCACACAGTAAAACTTAGTTAATCAGTCTATAAAGGTCGTGAAATCTATGCAGCTAAGACACCACACCGACTACTGGGAGGAACGGGCCGACAAGGTCCTCTCCCATTTTTCATATACATATCCAGATGAAATCGATTTGTATGACATCTGTTGGCGCTACGGTATACGAGTATTGCCCTTGGACTCCCCTTCTATAGAAGGAATAGCAATTAATAAACATCTCAAGGCTTTCTCCATACCGAAGGATCATGCACGACGCGGGACCATCTTCATTAAAGAAGGATTGGACGCTATTGAAACGAAACTGCTACTTGCGGAAGAGTTTTGTCACTTGTATGCCCATCATCAAACACAATTAAGTGTAGACCAATACACCATCGGTAAGTGCGAGAACCAGGCGAAGCGTATGGCTGCTTATCTACTGATGCCAGGGCAATTCATTGATGATGTATATGCGGACGCGTATGAAGCGCCTGTGGTGATCTCCGACATTGCGGATTATTTTCTGGTGACGGATGAAGTGGCTGCTTATCGGATGGAGTTGGAGTTTCAGCATAAGGTGGATGGGTTTGTTGTGTCACGTGGGAAGTTGGGGACGTTGGAGTGGATTGGGCAGTGAAACTTAGTCATCTAGTGCCTCAAATTATAAAGAGGAATTGGAGGGTTGTGATATATGGAGGAATTGGAATACGTTAAAGAACGCTTGGACAATCAAATAAAATGGTATGACGATAAAAGTATTTCTCATCAAAAAATCTATAAACGTTGGAAAATAGCACAAATAATTATATCTGCTTCGATACCTTTTGTAGTTGGATATGTCGATATAGTTAAATTCTTAGCGATTATAGTAGGCTTGATGGGTGTTGTAATCACTTGTATAGAAGGAATATTAACTTTAGGTAAATATCATGAAAATTGGATTGAATATCGTAGTATATGCGAAACCCTAAGACACGAGAAGTATATGTATTTAACAAAGACTGGTGTTTATAGTAACGAACCTTCTTTTATAAACTTGGTAGAAAGAGTAGAGAGTGTAATATCACAAGAGAACGTGAATTGGGCAGCATTAAACTATGAAAATAACAAAACAAACGGAGGTAATTAGAGTGGCTAAAAAAGTTTTTATTAGTTATCACAGTGACACGGAGGGTACTAGACACAAAAACTTGTTAGTGGCATGGTCCAAAAACGATAATGGACACTTTGATATAAAGTTTGACGATACATCTGTCGGTGTATCAATAAAATCTGAGGATGCAAATTATATAAAGAGTGTTATTAAAAGAAAAATTACCGAAAGTAATATATTCTTGATTCTAATTGGTAAGAATACTCATTTAAGCGACTGGTGTAATTGGGAAATTGAAAAAGCTGTTGAATTAAAAAAGCGCATAGTTGCAGTCAAAATACAAAGTACGTACACAACTCCCGCTGGACTTTACGGTATAGGTACTAAATGGGCCTATTCTTTCACTTATGATTCAATAAAAAAAGCAATTGAAAGTTAATCAATTGCTTCATAAGTTTCTAAAAATATTTCAGGTTTTACAGGGTATTGCTCTCCCCTCACACCAGTAACAATCCAATCACCCTTTTCAGCTTTCATTGTACCTTCTAATGTTTCAATGAAAATTTGCTCTTCTGTACGAAAAGCGGAAACAATCACAGGTTTTTTTCTAAAGACTTTGTTATTCACGAAACATCTCTCCTTCTTATCCATGTACACTCTTAATACCCAATGTAACATAAAAGCAAAACATACAATTGATTAACTAGCCTTTTCGAAGGCTTTTCTTTAAACTAAAAAAAGAACATACATTCCCAAATGAGAGGAGTAATGAATATGTATTGTCGTAAATTAAACAACGGAAAATGGTCGTGTACCACTGACGCCACCCCTAACCCCCTTACCGGTCAGCGTAGACAAGTAACACGCCGTGGCGACACAAAGAAAGAAGCATTACAAAGAGCCCAGGTAGCTGCAGAGGAGTTATCTAAACAAAGACAACCGCAAAAAAGAATCGTTCAGGAAGTTTATGACGACTGGTTAAATATATACAGAGAAACGGTTAAAGCTTCGTCAGTAAAAGCTAGAATGGTGGCAATGCGTCCTTTTATCGAGAAGCATGGCAACCACTTGATCAGCAAGTTACAAATAAACGACATACAGAAATTCTTAGTTGAAAGGCGCGATACAGATATTTCGAAACATCATATCGCTTCGACTCGAACCGCATTGAACTTAATGTTTGAATTTGCTTGTAAAAATGATTATGTCGAAAAGAACATAGTGAAAGACACTGTAATACCCAAAGCCAATAAGAAATCACAACAACTCGTCAACTCAAAGAAAAAGTATCTCGAAAAGGATGAAATCCAACGCTTCTTATCCGGTGTAAAATCTTCTGGTAGAAGAAATGCTTATCCCTTGGCGCTTACCATGCTTTCTACTGGCTTACGTGTCGGGGAGGCATTATCACTTACCTGGGACGATATCGACTTGGAAAAGCATAGGCTGGTGGTCAACAAAACGTTGTTTGAAAAGGATTCTGATGAAGGTGGATTTGAATTAGTACCTCCGAAAACAGAAGACTCCAATCGTACTGTATCCTTTAACAAGGATCTCGCCGAAGAACTGAAGAAGATGAAGGTCCAATATAATAAAGAAAAGTTGATAGGTTTACGAGATCCTAAATCCGTGTGGTGCAATCTAGTATTTACAGGAAGAAGACAGCAACCTGTCCGAGCTGTCACGATTGGTAACGTGTTTAACAAGATATACAAAGCCTACGGTATTAATGATGTGAGTGGCACTCATATTTTACGACACACGCATATCACCATGCTTGTAGAAGCTGGTGTAGATCTTCCTGTTATTATGGAACGCGTCGGTCACTCAAATATAAATATCACCCTCGACATTTACACGCATGTCACGAAAAAAATGCAGAAACAAAGTGACGACAAAATTAATGAGTATTTCCGCCAATTTATCTAAAATCAAAATAAATGTGGTTTTTCTGTGGTTTTTTGACTTGCCAGGTCACCTATAAACCCTTGTGAGCGCCGTAGTTGCGCTCTTCCCACTCTCCAATGTTTAAGATGATCATCATTTCAATTAACGTAAAACCTTTTTCATTCTTCCGCAACATTTTTCCTCCTTTTAGATACTGTCGATCATCTTATAAACAGGTAATAAAATAGATAAATAGGATAATAAAATACAAACCGCCAGAACACCAAATAAGGCAGGCTGTAAAATCGTTATCCACTGAGTAATCTCCTCCTCCAACTGTTCACTCGTATGTTCGCTATACAGCATAAGTTCTTTCGATAAGTATCCGCTATCGGCTCCGTGTTTCGCAAAATCTGCTAGACGTGGTGAGAGTCCATTTGTTAAACGAATGGCTTCATGTAAGGATTCCCCATAAATAACGTGTTTACTTAGTTCACTCGTGATAACGGATAATATAGGATCCTCCGTCTGCTCCACTAGAACAGCTAATGCGTTTTGCATGGAAAGACCAGATTGTAATAAGCTTCCAAGCTCACTAGCGAAATCCCTAGTTTTCATTTCACAGTAGAATGTTCTGATTCGTGGGATTTTCAATATATAGTGCAAAACTTCAGAAGGAGATAATCTTCTTAACCACAAGCGAACTACAAGAAAACCGACAGCAAATAGAATAGCCATAACTAGCAAGAGGTCTGGTATCGATGAAACGAGTTTCGGTAGTAATTGGACGATTCCCCCATTATCATTCGCCCGCATTACAGTCAATGCTTCAAAATTCGGTAAGAAAAATTGCCGAAACGCGACCAATAAAATTAATAAGAAAGAAAACAATACACTTGGATATGCCAACAGTTTACGAACTTGTTTCTGCTTCTCCGTCTTTCTGTTGACACGATCCGCCACTTCTTTCAACGCGCGGATCAAGTTGCCGTCTACTTCCGCAATAACGATCGGCAACATTATACTTTTACCGAAACCTAAACTCTTCAGAATATGCGAAACACCATATCCCATCTTCAACTCTTCTTCTACTTGCAGAAGTTTTTCCTCATACTCTTTCGTGTGATAAGGCAATATCAGAATGAGTCCTTCATGAAAGGTATATCCTTCTTGTAATAACACTGACAGTCGTACTAGAAACTCCGCCGGCTTTGTTAATTTTTTATTGGAAGATGGACTAAATAATCTAATCCGTTCCATACAGCACCTTTTCATACAAAGCTTGTTGTACTTCAATTTTCTTATTAACAGGAGTCGTAAACCGTAGACCATTCACCATTGATTCCGTAGCCAATTGTAGATCTGACTCTTGCAATATTTCAAAAACTGCCGCCGCTTCTCCAGACTGTTGTATAACCAGTCGCTGAGCGGATATTGGAATTATGGTCTGTCTGAGCTCTTCCACTTGGATTCCAAGGTCTAGTAAGCGATACAAGCAACCTACCGGATCTTTCGCATGAATTGTGCTAAGAACTAAGTGTCCTGTCAACGCCGCTTCAACTGCGATTTTAGCTGTCTCGGCATCACGTATTTCACCAATCATGATGACATCGGGTGAATGACGCAAAATTGCTTTTAACCCAGCAGAATAGGAAATACCGGAACGTTCATTCACTTGAATTTGTAGCAGATGACTATGATTATTCTCTACTGGATCTTCGAGTGAAATGACATGACGCTTAAGTTCGGATACACAATGGGAAGTTAAGGAATATAATGTAGTCGTTTTACCAGAACCAGTTGGTCCGGTGACAAGAAACAGTCCTTGTTTATAAGCGGCAGCTTCAGCCAATTGTTGTGTCCATTCAGAATCGAGACATAGCTGGTTGAGCGGAACGATTTTATCGTGTTTCTGAATACGGATCGCGACACTTTCCCTCAATTGAATAGATGGAATTGTCGAGACGCGAAAAGAGAAGTTGCAGTCTAAGATAGACCGGTGGAAGGAACCACTTTGCGGACGACGTTGTTCGCTGATATCTAAAGAAGATAAGAATTTATAGAATGAAATTAACCGTCCGCCTAATGTATGAGGATACTGCCCGATTTTCGAAAAATACGAATGCTTGCGAATTGTCACGTCATATCCTTCTATCGTTGGCACAAAATGAATATCTGTCGCTTCAGAATTAATTGCTTTCTCAAGCAATTCTAAACACGTTTTTTCTATAATGTTCTTTTCAGTTTCCATAGTTCTCTCCTTTCTCCATTCGACAAAAGACCACTTTTTATCTTAGAAAGAAGTATATATGGAAATTAAATTGTTTGAAAATGCATGACATTTATGTTAATTCATTTTTCATAGTCCATATGGGGTCATAATCCATTTCTTTACGTCAATTCGATATCAAAAATCAATTTTCACATTATTTTCATAGTAGGTTCTGTTATACTGTAAGCAGCTACTATCTTAATCCATTCGGACAAGTACACTCTTTTGACACAATGTGAAATCGATTGGAGTTTACTTTTAGGCCGACGTTCTATTATAATGGATAAGAGCTTATTGTAATGTTGTGAAGGAGGGATTCTTAGATGGATAATATGTTTAAACTTTTAGGATTCTGGTCAGGTATTTTTGCGGTAATGTTCTTTGTAGGAAATATGATTCCAGCTGCTTTACTTATGGTAGCAGGCACAATCTTCTTTGTTCTACTAGGATACTTGAAGCTTTCAGAGCGTATGTATGTTTACCTATTCGGAGCATACCTGATGATCTTCATGGTTGGTTTTAGTTACTATTCTATTTTCATTCACGTACCTGGCGGAGGACACTAATCCGTACATACAAAAAACAGCTTTCTCAATGGAAAGCTGTTTTTTGTTTGCTTTATTTTGTTTAAAACCCGTGTAAGTATGGGTTTTGGTCTTTTTCTATTCCGATTGTTGTCGCAGGTCCATGTCCTGGATAGACCAACATCTCGTCGTCCAGTGACAATAATTTTTCGTGAATCGCTTCTAGCAATGTTTCCGTATCGCCACCTGGCAAGTCGGTACGGCCTACGCTTCCTTGGAACAATGTATCTCCTACGATTGCGAACCCTTCATCTTCAAAGATATAACAAACGCTTCCAGGCGAGTGTCCAGGCACATGACGTAGCTCCATCTTAAACGGACCCACTTCCAAATACTTTTCATCATGAAGTAGTACGTCAGCAGGATGACAAATCACGTCAGGTAATACGGGGTATTTAGCTGAACCGTTTAACTCGGGACTTCCAAGCCATTTCTTTTCCGCCACATGCAAATACACAGGAATATCAAAAGCAGTTCGAATCTTTTCCACCGCTCCGATATGGTCAAAGTGTGCATGCGTCAGCAAGATGGCAACTGGCTTCAAAGATAACTTTCTTAATTCCGATAGTAATACCTCTCCATCTTCACCTGGATCGAAAACTAAACAATTCTTCTCTTCGTCTTCCAATATGTAGCAATTCGTCTGAATTGGACCTAATGGACGTATATGTATCCTCATTTAACTCACCTCTAAGTCTAATATTAATGAATATGGACACAAACTTCAAATAATCGTCATTATTTAATCTCGACAAAACGATTCATTAACAGTACAATAGAGGAGGAATATCGCTTTATGGCATTCATTTTTTCAATGTTGAAAGGAGTGTCTACTCAATGAATTTATTAGTCATCATTTTTGGATTGATTGCAATTTTAGCAGTCTTTGGAACGGTCCAAGCTTTTAAAGAGCGGAATCTGTTAAGTATAGTATTCAATGTGGTAACGGTTGTAGTTATCGGAGGATTTACGATCGCTACTGTTATATATTCTGGATACCCGCCACAACTCCACAAATAAGTTCCAAAAAATAAGGACACCCTTTCATTGGGGATGTCCTTATTTTTTTGATTCGATAGTAGATAGTATTGGCGCTTCGGAGGAACGCATTCTAGCTTGCCTTTCATTCTCCACGTAAAAATAGTAACTCCCCAAATTTATTCTTGCGGCTCGATCTCCAACCACTTTACCGTCTCACCGGTCTCTATATCCATCCAAGTATCCAAACTATATCCAATGAGACACTTGTCGCCTTTGCAATCTAAGGAACCGCCTCCCTCTAGCTCTTGGCGCTTTACTTCCTTACCGTCCTGTATCTTCACTAGAAAACTAGTTGGTCTCATCTCGGTTTGATTGGTAACAGTCATCATCAATGTAGTATCATCTGAAAATACAGCGTGATCCATCACGAATGAATCATCTTCGGAAAACCAGGAATGTTTTTCTTTCCCGTTTGCATCCATTACAGTGTATCGTATCTGCTCGCCTTCAAATGATTCAATCAATACTTGATCTGAAGAGGTATGGAATTGGTTGGCGTTATTCGCGAGTATAGTCTCTTCTCCCGTAGACAGCGCTTGTTTTATTACCACTACGTCTTCCATGTACACCAACTCTTCCGCACCTAGCCAACGGGGAAACGGATCAGGTAGTTCTACCGCTACCAATGTATCGTCATTCGCGTCATAGCGCATGATTTCGTAACTCCAATCATCAGAGAAAGCGGTGATCAGTAATTGTGAAGCATCGAATTCGTTCCATTGAATTTCAAGTTCCGAGGATTCTACCGACACTTCATTTAATGGAGTACCCGCATGATCGAGTATATGTATGACAGCTTCTGTTGAGTCGTCTGCTGTTTTGACTAGCAGTTGCGAGGCAGTAGGATGAACTTGCACTTCAGAGATCGTTGCAGTGGCCGTAAATAAGGTATGTATATCACCCGTATTCAAATCAAACGACAGCAGACGGTCTTTAGCGTCTTTTTGATTGACGAATAAAATCGCCATTTCGTTCAACCAGCCTGCAACAAAACGAATATCATCTTGTGAAGCTGTAAGTTTTTCTACTGGCTCGGCTACTTTTTCTACTAGTTGTTCTTCGGTTTCAACATCTTCAGATTGCGTACATGACATTAAAAACAATGCACACACTATTGAGATAAGAATTCTTTTCACTTTTTCACTTCCTCTTCAGTTGGTTAAAAAAGAGCTGCGCGGCATAGGCAGCCGCGCAGCTCATCAATTTATTTACTTTCTTTCATTTCAGGACTGCCATCTGGTCTTTCTTTAAAGCGAAGCAAGTCACCGTTGATGATAGCATCTGAATAATTCAATTCAGTATTCGCACGCTCAATATACGGCTCACATTGCGCTTCATCTATTGCTGGTTCTCCTGTTTCGATGTCATAGCAAACTTCCTGAGCGTAAATATTTTTGTCTGTGACAAGACGGCCGTCACGGAAAATCACAAATGGTTCATGATCTGGTGAAAATAAATCGGAACCGAATTGCATATCTGCTTTCGTATCAATTCCCAGTAGGTGAAGAATAGTAGGTCGGATATCTACCTGTCCGCCAAGCTCATGCATCTTCTTACCTTCACCAGAACCTGGTATATGAATGAATAATGGAACCTTTTGAAGCTCTGCATTATCGAATGGTGTAATTTCTTTATCCATATACATACCCATTGCTTTATTGTGGTTTTCGGAAATACCATAGTGATCTCCGTACATGACGATGATCGAGTTTTCATACAAACCACTTTCCTTCAAGTCATCAAAGAACTCCTTAACCGCTTCGTCCATGTATCGAACTGTTTGGAAATACTTATTCAACGTGTTGGAGTTTGATGTGTATTCAGGAATTAATTTATCCTGCTCATCCAAATCAAATGGATGATGGTTTGTTAGTGTAATCATTCGTGTAGCAAATGGTTGCTTGATATCTTTCATCAAGTCAACTGACTGGTGGAAAAACGGAATATCTTTCATTCCCCAGTTGACTGCTTCATCTTCACCAATTGTGTAGCTATCCACATCGTAGAACTTCTGTACGTTAAGTGCTTTATACATAATATCACGGTTCCAGAAACTCTTACTGTTTGCGTGCATGACACTTGTAGCATAACCATTCTCGCCTAGACGTTCAGATAGCGAGTTATATGTGTTACCACTATGCGTGAAGAATACTGCACTACCATTACGTCCATATAATGAGTTTTCTACGATAAACTCAGAATCGGATGTCTTCCCTAACCCAGTTTGTTGATAAAAGTTGTCAAAGTAGAATGTATCTTTATCGTTTGTTAATCCATTTAAGAATGGAGTAATTTCATGTCCATCCATATCATTGTTAATAACAAAGTTTTGTAAGGATTCAAGTGAAACGATAATTACGTTCTTGCCTTTTGCAGTACCAAACATTTTCGGATCTGGTTGCGCATGGTTGGCTTTGACGTAGTTCTCAATTTCCGTCAACTCGGTACCATCAGCAAATGTACGCTGTGCATGGGATTTGGATTGAACGAATAAATCATATAGATGGTAGTTGTACGTACCAAGGTTTTTAACGAGTAATTCGCGATCAAAGCTTCTTGTCAATAACTGTGGTCGCTGTGTTTCTGCAAGCGCCAAATTGAACATCATCAATGTAGCAGCGGCGGCAAAGTACACTTTACGTCCCATTTTACTGCTTGATTCTTGAACTGGTTCTGGACCTTGCTTGAAGAACCGAATAACTACTAAAATAATCAAAACATCCGAGAAAAAGAATAGATCAAGGAAACGCAAGTTCTCGGTAATTGAAGAACTTAAATCTGCAAAGTTACTTGTCTGGAACAATAGAGGCAGTGTAATAAAGTCTGTAAAGAAACGATAGAACACAGCATTGGCAAACATGATAAAAGAAGTAATGAAACTGACCGCTAATATATATCGGTTACGTGTTTTTGTCTTTTTAATAAATAAAGCCACCCCATAAATAAACAATAGAAATGCTAGGGGATTAATTAGTAAGATAAATTGTTGCATAGCATTATCGATCTTCATATTGAAACTGGTGAAATACCCGATGTAGGTAGTCAACCAAGTTGCGATTACAGCGATAATGAGTACGGAATGCTTAGGCCATGAAAATTTTCTCATTCCATCTCTTCCTTTCGTTTCGTTTAGATACTGTTTTTTTATTGTCAGCGTATATATATACGTTTGACTGAGTGAAAAGTTTCACATAATACGAGGAATGAGTAGTTTGTATGATATCAGCTAGTTGTTAGCTGGTTTGTTCTCTTCGCAAAACAAGCAATGCTTGAATATATGTTTGTTGATCAATAAATTGATGATCATACAGTTCTTTGACTTCGGACTCCATTACTATACTGTCCTGTCTTTTATTTCCTGTATAAATGATTACACCAAACCGTTTAAGCAATTTCATCACATCATAAAATTCATTCATTCGCGTCACGAGCTTTCTGACAATCTATAATATGTTTGTCTGTGTAAATATAGGACACCGGAACGTCATGCGGCTCCTTAACTATATTATGGCGGATTTGACAGTCAAATGCCAGCGATATCGTTTCAAATGGAAAATTTATCAAATAGCGATCGTAGTAACCCCCACCGAATCCAATCCGGTAACCAGTCTCTGAATACACGACGCCGGGCACGATTTGTAAGTCAATTTCTTCTGGTTTTACAGACTCTGTTATATCTATTTTCGGTTCTCTCAAGTCCATATAGACTACTTCTGTTTGATCAAATGAATCAATCAAACGAAAATCCATTTCCCTCGTAGAGGAGATACATCGAGGAATCGCAACTCGCTTCCCGGCTTGCCAAGCGATTTCTATCAAACGACGCGTGTCCACTTCCGGAAATCTAGATAATGTGATTCCGATTGTTTCTGCATACTTAAATTCATCCGAAGCAAGAACTTTTTCTATTATACTAGCTGATTTTTGTTCGTGATCAGATGGAGTTAATTGATGTAATTGCTGTATAACCTGTTTTCGAAGATGCTGCTTTTCCACTGTACTACCTCCCGTAAGAAAAAACCAAAACCGAAGCAGGTTTTGGTTTTAATGATTATTTCGTTTCACGGTGCAAAGTTTGCTTTTTTTCACGTGAGCAATATTTCATCATTTCAATACGTTCTGGATTGTTACGCTTGTTTTTCTTAGTAATATAATTACGCTCTGCACATTCTGTACAAGCGAGTGTTACGTTTACGCGCATTACTGTCCCTCCCACTCAATAGCTATAGATATAAGTAAAACATGAGCATGATTTATACGACTAATATATTATACCATAGATTCAATCATTGTACAGCAAAAAAAATCAAATATCATTCATCATATGCTTATGGTATTATGAAGGAAATTCTAGTTATGCGGGAGGGAAACACTATGGATATCCCCTTAATATTACTCAGTATTGGTGTATTGGCTGTTATACTATCGTTTTTTATTGGAAATAAGACTCGTGCGATGGATGATGAATTGGAAGCTGTTTCGATTAGCCTTCATCAGGAAATGAGTAATCTAAAAAAAAGAGTGCGGTTGCTTGAAGAGGAATTGATGGTTGCATCCCCGACTTCCGAGCTCATTGCACCAGCACCTCAAAAAACGATACACGCAATTATAGTCAATCAAATTATCTCTCTTCACAAACAAGGCTACACGGTCCCCGAGATTGCAAAACGCGCTTCACTTAGTGAAAAGGAAGTAACGGACGTGCTATATTCCAAAGGAGTGCGGTTGTCATGATCAAGGAAATATTGCGCGCTGTAGGTATTGGTTGTTTGATAGCTGGTGGCATTCTGTATTTCGTACAACAACAAACATCCGAAGGTTCGTTGCAAAAGCAATTAGCAGATTCAAAAGAAGAAATAGCCATTCTAAAAAAAGAACTGGCGATTGCACAGACATTGTCGCGGAAAGATGCTATCCGTCAACCAGAATCTGAACAAGATACGATTCCAGAGAAAAGTGAAGCGGAGGAAATTGTCACGAAGAGCTTCACGGTTAAAGCAGGCATTACACCTGCCGAGTTATCACGTGAATTAGAAAAAGAAAAATTAATAAAAAACGCAGAAGAATTCGAATTATATATAATTGAAAATGATTACACACGAAAAATCAAAACCGGTACATACGAATTACGCTCCGATATGCGTTTTCCCGAGATTGCTAAAATCTTTTTACACTTATAATAAAAAAGACGAAAACCATTTGGTTTTCGTCTTTTTTGTATTGATCAATCCTTGTTATTTCTGTATCTTCACATCCGGAGACGCGTTGTCAGCCTGTAAACTTCTCTGTCTTTTTTGTTCAAAGAATACATCGAGTGCTTCTTTGGCTATTTCACTTGCCGTAGCGGATGGATAGCGTTTCGTATTCGTTGAAATATAGGGAATGATTACTGAATACGCAACTTCAGGTCGATCAGCAGGGGCATATCCTACATGAGACAAGTTAATTGTTGGAATAACAGGATTGGATTTATTACCCGTGTAATAGAATGATTCGGCGGTACCCGTCTTTCCGGCTCCTGTATAGGGTGCGCCCGCTAGTAAACCGGATGCAGTACCATTCGCGCCATAGTATACATAATGCATACCTTTCTTCACTTGATCGATTTCCGCTTGTGAGTTTTTCAGGTGATTTAACACTTTTATGGGTGTTTCTTCAACCAATTCTCCGAGTACTTCCCCATCTGGAGAAGGTTCACGAATTTCTTTCAAAATTTTCGGTGCTATTCGATTTCCATCAGCGGCAATGGTTGCCACATATTGCGCCATTTGCAGCGGAGTATACGTATCAAACTGGCCAATTGAGAAGTCGAGGAGCTTTCCGGGAATCGTTTCCGTACCCGTAACGCCTGTATATTCGCCAGGTAAATCAATGCCTGTTTTTACACCTAAACCAAATGCCGCAAAGTTCTCACGGAATGTATCAAATGCTTTCTTGTCGATTGGTAATCCTTGACCCGGTCGGTATGTTGCGTTTCCTAACCCCATCGCAATACGGAACATATACACGTTGGAAGAACGACCGATAGCGGAAATATCGTTTAATGCAACCCGACCATTCGGATTAAATAAGGATCGTTTGTACCTGCCGCCAATATTGATCGGTTGGTCAATTTTCACTTCACCGATTTTAACGGCTCCTTCATTATATCCTGTAAGCATGGTTGCCAATTTCACTGTAGATCCCACTTCATACGCAGAAGTAAATGTACCAAATGTGTAATCTTGTATTGCCCATCTGCCTGTCGATTCGTCTTTTACTACTTTCTTTCCGACAAGAGATAGAATTTCTCCATTGTTTGGGTCCAACATGACAAGGAATGCTGATTCCAACGCACTTGTATTCGGACCTTGTTTTAAACGCAATAATTTATTGGATACGACATCTTCAAGCGCCTTCTGCAAATTGGTGTCTGTAGTCAAGATCAGATCTTTACCAGGCTTTCCTTCTTTCACCGTTTTCGTTTCAACAACTTTTCCTGTGCGGTCTTTGACATTCTTCACAATCGTCTTTTGACCTTTCAGTAAGTCTTCGTAATACAATTCCAAATAACTTCGTCCGACGCGATCATTTCGCGAATAATCTCGCGCTAGGAAATAGTTTAAGTGAGAACGAGGAATGCCTTCTATCGGACTCGTCGTAGATCCTAGAATTGCACTATCTGATTTCTTAACTCGATCCCAGTCCGTAGTCGTATTGACGCCCGGCAGTTGATCCAATCTTTCAGACACCACAGCAAGCTCTTTATCGGTAACGCCATCGCTTTTGATGATTTGTGGGGAGTAGGCGTAACCTGCCATCATTTCTCGATAAATTGCGAGTACTTCTAAATCTTCCGCTGTTAATGTAGCTAGTTCTTCGTCCGTGATCCGGTCGCGTGTAAGCTGGTTAATCTCTCGTTGAATATCTTTCTGAGATTTATTGTCGTCTTTACTGAGCTTATTTTGTTCTTTTTTAGGTACTTTATCAGCTGCTTTTACAGGATTCAATAAAATCCAGAAATCTCGTTTATCACCTATTGTCACGCGCTTTGTATCTTGATCAATCAACTTCGCAATTTTTCTAGCAAGCGCAAGCATTTCTTTTGTTGTCGTGGAGGATGTTTTCGTATACGTGATAGCATTTTTCGCTTCATTGTCGACGAGTACTTTCCCGGTACGGTCGAAAATTCTTCCACGCGGTGTGCTCGTGTTGACCGCAATTTCCTCCGTTCGTTCAAGACTGCGTGCATAATCCTCCCCTTTGACGATTTGCATATAACCTAAACGGAATATGAGTAAGGAAAAAAGGACAAAAATCGCTACAAATAAAAAATTCATTCTAAATGCAATATGTTGACGTTGACTCGTTTTTGGCGGCTCCGTCTTTTTTTGGTTTCTCTTCAACAGGAATCTCCTTTCTCAGGAAGTTTATGTATAAGAATTATAGCATGAAAACAATAAAGAACACACATCTAGACGAACTAGATGTGTGTCAGGTTTCAATTACTTATTGTCTTGGTAACGCTTTTCAACTTCATCCCAGTTGACTACGTTCCAGAATGCAGAAATGTAGTCAGGACGGCGGTTTTGGTAGTTTAAGTAGTACGCATGCTCCCAAACGTCCAACCCTAGCAATGGTGTTTTACCATCCATATAAGGTGAGTCTTGGTTAGGAGTTGATGTGACTTCAATTTCACCGTTGTTTACAACAAGCCAAGCCCAACCTGAACCGAAGCGAGTTGTTGCAGCTTTAGCGAACTCTTCTTTGAAAGCATCAAAGCTACCGAACTTTTTGTCGATTGCTTCTGCAACTTCCCCAGTTGGGTTGCCGCCACCGTTTGGTGAAAGGATTGTCCAGAACAATGAGTGGTTAGAGTGCCCGCCACCGTTATTGCGGACTGCTGTACGCTTGTCCTCTGGAACTTTGTCCAAGTTTGCAACTAATTCGTCAACAGGCATGTTAAGAAGTTCTTCATGACCTTCTAGTGCGTTGTTCACGTTCGTTACATACGTGTTGTGGTGTTTCGTGTGATGGATGTTCATCGTTTCTTTGTCGATGTGTGGCTCCAACGCATCATATGCGTATGGTAGTTCTGGTAATGTATAAGCCATTTTCCATTCCTCCTCTAAATTATCTCTGTTTTGCCCTACCACTTCACATTATCAAAATATGAGCCAGCATTCAAAGAAAATGGACTGTTAACGGAGAAAAAATAGGAATATGACAATCATAACTACCATAATGGTACCTTTTACAGCAACGGAAGTCAGAAAACCAACAACAGAGCCGACTCCCGTGCGGAAAGCTTGTTTGATCCCGGAACGTGTAAAAACTAGTTCTGCAAGGATTGCGCCAAGAAAAGGTCCAGCTAAAATACCCACAACCGGTATGACGAATGGACCAATAAGCAGCCCAATCGTACTTCCCCACATTCCTGCCTTGCTACCACCAAAACGTTTAACACCGACGAGATTTGCGATCGTATCCGCGCCAAATAATAGCAAAACGAATAATACTTGGATTACCCAAAACAACCACGTTAACTCTTCAAATGAAACGATTGCGCCATAAAGCAGGAAGCCTACCAATAAAAACACAACAGATGGAATGACAGGATAGATCAATCCGACAAACGCGATCGCAAACATGAGAATTGCCAATGTCCAACCAATCCATAACATAGTCGTCACTCCTTTAATTCATTATGCGTGTTTGCCTAAAATGGCTTCTGCAATATTCACTGCATGGTCACCAATTCGCTCAAGGTTCGACACGATATCGACGAATACCATACCCGCTTGCGCACTACAATGTCCTTCATTCAAACGTACAATATGGTTTTTACGGAATCGACGTTCCATATTATCAATTAAATCTTCTTTCTCTGAAACAACACGCGCTAGATCTGTATCGTTTTGATCCAATGATTCAATTGCTTTTTGTACAGTTTCGATTGTCAATGTGAACATTTCTGTTAAATCTTCCAACGCATCGTCTGTCAGCTTCAGTTTATTGGTCTCACGTAAATCTATCAGCTCTATAATGTTTTCGAAATGGTCACCAATACGCTCAATATCTCGAACAGAATCCATCAATAACACATGGCGGCCGGATTCAGCCGGTGAAACGATTGCTACAGACACTTCAACTAAATAGTCTGTAATTTTGCGGTCGAGATTGTTGATGGCATCTTCAATTTGATACGCTGTTTCTGCGTGTTTTTTCTGGCCTGTCTTCAAATACTCGAATGATTCCTGAAGACCACGGACACTGAAGTCACCCATGCGAACAATTTCTTCTTTAGCTTGTCCTATTGCCACAGCTGGTGATTGTGCGATAAAACGACGATCAAGATGTTTCGGTTTATATTCGATCGTCACATCCTCACCCGGTATCATCTTAGTGACGAGATAAGCCCAAGCAGCAATGAACGGAAATTGAATGATAGTATTGGCGACGTTGAACGAACCGTGCGCAAATGCAATTTGCATTTTGCTTTCGAGGTTCAAAACACCAGCAATCCATTCGACGTACGCCGTAAATGGTATGAGCAGGATCATAAAGATGATGGTACCGACGATATTAAATAGTACATGTACAGCTGCTGCGCGTCTTGCTGCAACAGATGCACCAAGTGCCGCAAGTACCGCAGTAATTGTCGTCCCGATGTTATCACCGAAAAGAATCGGCAATGCTGCTTTCATTGTTACTAGATCTTCAGCATAGAGTCCTTGCAGGATCCCAACAGTTGCACTAGAACTTTGCACGATAAGTGTAAAGATTGTTCCCGCAACGACACCTAACAATGAATGTTCACTCATTGCGAGAGTGAAATCAGCAAATGCTTCTAATGAACGTAAAGGTTTCATTCCGTCGCTCATTAATTCAAGCCCTAAGAACAATCCTCCGAAGCCGAAGATGACTTCACCCAAGTTTTTGATTTTAGCTTTACGGACGAAGAAAATCAGGAAGGCCCCAAATGCCATGATCGGTAACGCATACGCGCCGACGTCTAGACCGATAATAAATGCAGTCACAGTTGTACCGATATTGGCGCCCATGATAACACCGATCGCCTGACGAAGTGTCATGAACCCAGCACTTACTAGACCGACTGTAATAACAGTTGTTCCAGAACTAGATTGGATTAACACGGTTACGATAATACCAACTAGAACACCCATAAATGGATTGGTTGTGAAACGGTCTAAGATTTCACGAAGTCTGTCCCCTGCAGCCTTTTGCAATCCATCCCCCATGTACTTAATTGCAAATAGGAAAATTCCTAATCCACCAAGAAATTGGAACACCACTTCCTGCCAGTTCACTTCCATTGAATTGTCAACCTCCATTAAACGTTTTATGTATGATTTCTAACTGCCCTTCACTACGTAAATGCGTCGTGAAGTTTCAACTTATTATGCAAGTTGTATACATCAATTGTAAAGTATCCGACGGCAATCTTTACATCACCTTAACAATGCAGCAATAAAATGTCATAAGAATGTCGAAATTTCTGCAAAGCAGTATGTTTTAAATAAATGGTAGACTGTATGTAGAAAGGGAGGCCGGCTCAGTGAAATTTCATCAACTCTTTAAAGCTTCATTACACGAACCGAAAAAACTTGCAGCGTTTCGCATGTTATCAATCGGTAAAGTCATTCAATACATATTTGTGTTTATTTTTCTTTACACCGGTGTATCGTTTTTACAATTTGTACTAGGTGATCATACACTGTTCCAGTCATCTCCTGAATTAGCGGAAATCGGCGAAACAATCGGCTTTTTGATCTATCCAATCGCATTTGTGCTGCAATTGGTCATTATTACGTCGTATTTATTTATTCGCATCAGTATTTTTGCTATCATAGGGGTATTGCTATTGAAACTATTGCGTCGCCGTGGTGAATTCCGTTTTATGTGGCGAACAGCAGCGATTGCCGCAACATTACCCATCTTGCTGACGATGGCATTTGAATTTGTTCCAGCCATGCAATCGTATAGCTTGTGGCTTGCATCTTTAGTCCATCTACTCTTTGTGTGGAGAGCAGCAGTCTATTATCCAAAACTCCCACGATGAATAGACTTCCTCTTGTCTGCATAGTGTAGTGCAGGAGGGATGCATGATGAGAATTTTACTGATCGCACTTGCTGTATTCTGCACAGTTCATTTTGTTCGAATGGATTTAACGGAAGGGACAATCCCTCTTGCAGCCTTTTTTGATGATGAATCGTCCTGTATAGAGGAAACTTCAAATCATTCAATTGTCATTCGAGTGGTTGAAGGTGATACAATAGAATCGTTATTTGCATTATATCCAGATTCAACACAAAACTTTCTTGAGAGGTTGGAGCAATTTTATTCCATGAACCCTCATCTCAAACGCCAACAATTTCTAGCTGGCGAACAAATTAAGTTGCCTATCGGTGAACAAGTGGAATCGGCTTGCGAAGAAGGCGAATAAGGATAATTTTATATTCCATCGAATTTCGATGGTATTTACTCATTTGAAGGAGAGAGACATAATGACTGAAATGATTCATCGTTCCAATACCCGTCCCGTAAAAGTCGGTAATTTGACTATAGGGGGAAGCAATGAGCTGTTTATGCAAAGCATGACGACGACAAAAACACATGATGTCGAAGCAACAGTTGCAGAAATTAAACGTTTGGAGGATGCAGGCTGCCAAATCGTACGTGTAGCATGTCCCGATGAGCGTGCAGCGTATTCGATTGGTGAAATCAAAAAGCAGATCAATATTCCGTTAGTAGTGGATATTCACTTTGACTATAAATTAGCATTGATTGCAATTGAACAAGGTGCAGATAAAATTCGTATCAATCCAGGCAATATCGGCCGTAAAGAAAAAGTAGAAGCTGTTGTCAACGCGGCAAAGGCGAAAGGTATACCGATTCGTATCGGTGTCAACGCAGGTTCACTCGAGAAAAAAATTCTTGAAAAGTACGGCTACCCTACAGCACAAGGTATGGTAGAAAGTGCATTGCATCATATCAAAATTCTCGAAGATTTGGATTTCCACGATATTATCGTGTCACTTAAAGCTTCTGACGTTAACTTGGCGATCGAAGCGTACAAGCTAGCGGCAGCGGCATTCGATTATCCGTTACACTTAGGTATTACAGAATCGGGTACGTTATTCGCGGGTTCGATTAAGAGTGCAGCAGGACTTGGTTCTCTTCTATCTTCAGGTATCGGTAACACGATGCGCGTATCGTTAAGTGCGGATCCGGTTCAGGAAATCAAAGTAGCGAAAGAGTTGCTGAAAGTATTCGGTTTATCGTCTAACTCTGCAACATTAATTTCTTGTCCTACATGTGGCCGTATCGAAATTGATTTAATTTCCATTGCTGATGAAGTAGAAGAATATATCTCGAACATCAAAGCGCCGTTGAAAGTAGCAGTTCTTGGCTGCGCAGTAAACGGCCCAGGTGAAGCACGTGAAGCGGATATTGGTATCGCAGGTGCTCGTGGTGAGGGATTACTCTTCATGCATGGTAAAACCGTACGTAAAGTTCCTGAAGAGACAATGGTCGAGGAATTGAAAAAAGAAATCGACATTTTGGCTGAGGAGTATTTTGAGAAGAAGAGACAAGAAGAAGCACTTGCGGCACAAGGTAGCGTTTCTGAATGAGGGATATTCGTTTCGGGATCGATATTGACGGAACGGTAACTACTCCGACAGCCCTTCTCCCCCATATCAACAAACATTTCGGTTCCAATCTGACACTCGATGATATTAAAGAGTATGATTTGACGAAGGCGTTTGATGTGGATCCTATACAGTTTGGGCAATGGTACAAGGAAACGGAAGAATTGATCTATCAGACTTCCCCTGCTCAAGAATTTGCAAAAGAAGTCTTAACGAATTGGCAGAAACAGTTCGAGTTGTTTTATATTTCGGCACGTGGTCGAAATGTACTCGAGTCTACAACGAACTGGTTTCATGAGCAACAAATACCTTATGACCACGTAGAGTTGATTGGCACCCATCATAAAATTGAGACGGCTAGGCAATTCAACGTAGATGTATTCTTCGAGGACAAGCATGACAATGCAGTTGGGATTCATGAAGAATTGGATATTCCCGTGTTCTTGTTTGATACACCTTATAACCAGGATCCAATTCCAAAAGGTGTCATACGTGTAGCGAATTGGAAACAAGCTGATCAGTACGTTAAGCAGATGTTTCACGCGACGGAAATGATAAAGAGTAAGTGATCGGAAGAGCATCGCACATTGCGGTGCTCTTTTTTCGTAGTATACTTCTATTTCTGCATCTTACCTTGATTCTCACATGTATAATAGTGTGTAGTATAAATGTAAAATAAATTGGATTGGTCTTATTATTTACTTCCATCTGAATACTATTAAATAATAAAAGGCAGTACATCATGAACATAAAATGATGTACTGCCTTTTTTTAACCTATCTAGCTATACAATTTGGACATCTACCATAAATCTCGAACTTATGCCCCTCTATTTCATAATCAGACAAATTGACTGTCACACTATCCATCGGGCAAATCGGAATTGATTTCGTCCCACCACACGTTGTACAAATGAAATGATGGTGATGATGATCCGTAGCGCATTGCATGCGAAATAGTCGCTCGCCGTTCAATTCAGTCTCATCTAAAATTCCAAGCTTTGAGAACATGGCAAGATTCCGATAAATCGTATCAAAACTAATGCCTGGATTATCCTGCTCCACAGCTACTCGGACTTCCATAGCCGTCACATACCGATCCGCTTGATCAAAAAACTGCAATAATATCTCGCGATTTCTTGTTCGTTTATAATCATATTTCAATAGAATATCCCATGCTTCATCTATTGACATAGCCTAACGCCACCTTTCCTGCTTCTCATGACCGTACTTTTTTCCAGAAAAGTACTAACAGTAAAATGAACACCGATGTAACTACAATGGTCCCACCAGGCGCGATATCTAAGTAATACGCAGAAATCAGTCCGATGACCACCGCAATTTCCCCGAATAGTATGGAATACACCAGTGCACCTTTATAACTTTTGGCTACTTGGATAGCTGCCGCCACAGGCAATGTCATCAACGAAGATACAAGCAAAATTCCAACGATTCGCATCGATGCACCAATAACTAGCGCTGTGATAATCATAAATGCTGCCTGAATGACGCGTTCATTAATTCCGGAAACTCGTGCATATTCGGGATCAAATGCCAATGAAAATAGCTCTTTATATAAGAAATAGATAAATGCGATCACCATAACAGCTATTAACATAACAATATATAAATCTTGCCGACTCACGGCGGATACTGATCCAAATAAATAACCGACTAAATCTGTGCCGAATCCTTTGGCAAGAGAAATGAATATGGCCCCAAAACCAATTCCGGCAGATAAAATAATCGGAATCGCCAGTTCCTCAAAGCTTTTATACACTCTGCGCAATCGCTCGATCAATAAAGATCCGACTACCGCAGCGCCCATTCCTAAATATACTGGATTAAGCGCTGCAAAGAACAATACTTGCTGACTTAAATAGAGACTGCCTGCAATCCCTGCAAGTGCTACGTGACTAAGCGCATCTGAAATCATCGACATCCGACGCACTACGATAAATAAGCCGAGCATGGGAGCGATTAGACCGATAATCAGCCCGGATAAAATAGCATTTTGTAAAAACTCATAAGTAAAAATAGCTTCAATCATTTTACCGGCTCCGTTTCTTTTTGATGGAGCCGACGAATAGGATGACCGTACCAACCAGACAATTCCGCCTCACTCATTTTTTCATAATCAGCATGAACGCCATGGAAATGGATAGAACGATTCAAGCATGCAATATGCGTTGCGAGCTTCGTTACGACATCGATTTCATGTGTCACGAGTAAAATCGCTATTCCGTACTCACGATTTAATTCGCTTAGCATAGAATAGAAGGATTCAACGTTCTGCCTGTCGATTCCGACTGTTGGCTCATCCATGATCAGCAAATCGGGGTGACTCACGAGGGCTCTAGCAATAAAGACACGCTGTTGCTGACCACCTGACAGATCACCTATACTTTCATCTTTACGGTCTGCCATTTTCACTATATGTAACGCATCAATGGCTTGCTGTTCATCCTCTTTATCGAATCGCTTAAACAGTCCCTTTTTGGCAGTCAAACCACTTTTTACGACTTCCAATACAGTAGCAGGGAACTTCGTCGTAAATGCGTTAGACTTTTGAGAGACGTAGCCGATTCTTTGTTGTTGGTTAAACGAATCAATCGGCCCGCCAAACAGTTCAATGGTTCCTTGTGACGGTTTTAGCAACCCTAGTATGATCTTTAACAATGTGGATTTACCCGAACCATTTGGTCCAATTAATGCCCAAAACTCCCCTTGTTTCACTTCTAGACTGACATCAGAAAGCGCAATGGAATGGTTAAATTTATGCGTTATATGCTCTAAGTTAATAATGGAATTTGTCATATACATATCCCTTCCTTTAATTCGGAATCATTCCGATTACTTTATGAATTATATAGTAAGATGCGGAGGGATACAACCAATTGAAAGGAATTGATGAAGATGGATTTACTTCAGTTAATTCAAGAAATTAAACAATTGCCCGATCAGGAAGCTGTAGATTACGCGGCAAGTTATGGTGTAGAGTTGTCTACTAAAGAAGTGCGGCAGTTACGTCCTTTGCTGGATGAAGTTTCATTCACTTGGCTATTTACAGGCATTCCATCCGCATTTATCGAAAAAGTCACTTCGGTCATTGGATATGAGAAGACGATGCTGTATTTAGAATACTATAAACTTCAATAGAAAAAGCGTTGCGGTTACGCAACGCTTAAAGCTTTTAGTTATGCAATTCTTCCAATCGAGCAGGAGTGAATTGATGTTTTTTTAACATGTCAATCTCCACAGCATACGGTGCTTTTTTACTCGCTTTATCTATTCCAATGAATGGTGTTTCCAAAATTTTCGGAACGTCTTTAAACGCTGGATGATGTACGATATAAGCTAACGGTTCGAAGCCTATATGTCCCATACCGATATTTTCGTGGCGGTCTTTTCCAGCACCACAAATGTTTTTACTGTCGTTCACATGAATGACGGAAATTCGGTCTAATCCGATAATGTCGTTAAATTGATCCAGGACACCCGTGAAGTCATTAACAATGTCATAGCCCGCATCATGGACGTGACATGTATCAAAACAAACGGATAGCCGTTCATTATACTTCACGCCGTCGATGATCTTCGCAATTTCGTCAAAACTTCTCCCACATTCTGTTCCTTTACCAGCCATCGTTTCAAGTGCAATGCGAACATTTGCGTCTTCAGATAATACTTCATTTAAGCCTTCAATAATCTTTTCGATACCTATTTCTGTTCCGGCGCCCACATGAGCTCCTGGATGAAGAACGATTTGATTGGCACCAAGTGCTTCAGTGCGCTGAATTTCCTGTTGCAAAAAGTCTACGCCTAGGCGGAATGTTTCAGGCTTCGTGGTATTCGCAAGATTGATAATATATGGTGCATGGATGACGAGATTTGATTGACCATTTGCCTCCATGCTCTGTGTACCACTTTCAATATTCAATTCTTCAATTGGTTTACGTCTCGTGTTCTGAGGTGCTCCCGTATAGATCATGAATGTATTGGCTCCATAACTTAGAGCTTCTTCACTTGAACCAAGCAACATCTTTTTACCACTCATGGATACGTGAGAACCTAGAAGGACATCATTTTGTGTCATGATTTCTTCTTTATTCTCCTTTGTCTTCTTTTAAAGTTTTCTTTTTGTTCAGCCATCTTCTTTTTGTAGCCTGGCTTTACTTTATCTGGTTTTCGAATATAGGAATCCGCTTTTTTATCAATTTCATCCACTTCACGCACGCGCTTCTTACGTGCTTGACGTTCTTTTACTTCAATCCATTCGCCATTTTTCACATCTTCATGAATGAAAGGAATTCCAAGCTTTTCAATTTGATTAATTGCATCTTCATCAGACGGTTCGTATAACGTAATTGCATGACCTTGCATGCCCGCACGTGCAGTACGTCCTACGCGGTGAACGAAGAATTCCAGATCATCTGGCAATTCAAAGTTAATGACGTGACTGACACCTGGAATATCGATTCCTCTTGCTGCTAAATCAGTTGCCACAATGTATTGATACTCTAGATCGCGTACTTTCTTCATAACACGTGTACGTTCACGAGGTGTTAAATCACCATGGATTTTCCCAGGCTTATGACCATGCTCTGCTAAATAGGTAGCTAGTTGATCGGCATTTTGCTTAGTGTTCATGAAGATAATCGCAAGATATGGCTGAAGGGCATCCATTACGTGAAGTAATTTCTTGTTTTTATCCATACTTCTAACAGGAACTAATGAATAATGCATATTCTCCGTCAACGGTTTTTTATCATCCATCCGCACATGAACAGGTGAGTTCATATACTTCGATAAGAAGGGCTTCAATTTTTCAGGAATCGTTGCAGAGAATACATACATGCTGATCTTCTCCGGCATTCTGGAAGCAAACTTATCAATGTCTTCAATGAAGCCCATGTCGAAGGCTAGGTCCGCTTCATCAATTACGAGCTGCGTGGCAGTGTGGATCGGTAATGCGCCGGTTTCCGACATATCTTGGATACGTCCTGGTGTACCGACGATGATGTGCGGTGTGCTCTTCAATCGTTCAGCAGAGCGTTTTTTATCTGTACCGCCAATCAGGATCGCACTTTTAATATCCGTTCCTTCGATTAGCTTTTTTAATTCATCATGAAGCTGAACAGCTAATTCACGTGTCGGTGCTGTAATGACCGTCTGCAGTTCATCCTGCTCCGGCTTAAGCTTTTCAACAAGTGGAATGAGAAAACTATGGGATTTCCCTGTTCCTGTATGAGCTTGCCCAATTGCACTTGTATTTTTCATGATCAACGGAATCATTTCTTTTTGAATGGGTGTTGGTTCTTCAAACCCTAATTTTTGAATGGCTTCCCTCAAAAATGGTTTGAATTGATAATCAGTAAATTTAGACATATCGTTCCTCCTCTAGATAAATCTTATTGTACCATGATTCGGTGCCATCAGTGGTTTTTTTCGCATAGGATATAGGGGAAACAACTAAAAAATTAGAAAGGAGTTCGTGATGAGATATCAATCATTTTATCCGTTCAGCAATCAGCCACCTCAGTCTAGGATGACACCTAACACTCCGCCTATTCAACAAAGGGCGCCCATGCCTTTCCCCCAAGGCATGCAAGGGAATCCCAGGGGTCCGCGGGAAATGCGTGGCAGTGCTCCGCAACAGCAAGCAGGCATGCAAGAAAACGGTCCTTCACGGGCTGAACAATATATGCAAACCGCCAATCGGTTTTTCAATACCGCCCAACAATTTGCACCATTAGTTCAGCAGTTTGCACCACTTGTCCAGAATTTACCGGCTATGTGGCGATTATATAAAGGGGTACAATCTATGCCGGACGCACCGACAGCCTCTTCCGCTCCACGTCCAAGTGGTCCGCGAACGTCTAGTCCTGTACCTCCTCAAGCCACTAATCAGCCATCTTTACCGCGAATTTTTCAACCTCCCTTCTGAACTCTTTGAATCGTTCACGAATCTCCGCTATAATGAAAGAGAAGTTAGTAGAGGAGTGGAGTGGAATAAATGAAAGTACTCAAGATATCACCAAGAGGTTATTGTTACGGTGTAGTTGATGCGATGGTCATTGCGAGGAATGCTGCGCTAGATCCTACCCTGCCGAGACCCATTTATATATTAGGCATGATCGTCCACAACAAACACGTTACAGATGCATTCGAAGAAGACGGAATTATAACGTTGGACGGCGAAAACCGCCTGGAAATTTTACGCAAAGTAGATAAGGGAACTGTAATCTACACAGCACACGGTGTTTCACCTGAAGTTCGCCAATTAGCGAAAGAAAAAGGATTGGTCGCAATCGATGCAACATGTCCTGACGTTTCCGTTACACACGACTTAATTGAAGAAAAAGTAGCTGAAGGCTATGACATTCTTTATATCGGCAAAAAGCACCATCCGGAACCCGAAGGCGCGATTGGCGTTGCCCCCGATTCTGTTCACTTAATTGAGCGTCTTGAAGATATTGATAACTTAGAGATTACCAATGACAAACTACTGGTTACAAATCAAACAACCATGAGTCAATGGGATGTTGCACATCTTATGGAAGAGTTGCAACGTAAATTCCCTCACATCGAAGTTCATCAAGAAATTTGTCTAGCTACACAAGTTCGTCAAGAAGCTGTAGCAGAACAAGCCGGCGAGGCAGAGTTGCTGATCGTTGTCGGAGATCCGAAAAGTAATAACTCCAACCGTTTAACGCAAGTATCGGTAGAAATTGCAAACACACCTTCATACCGCGTCTCAGACGTCTCAGAAATTGATCCTGCATGGTTAATGGACATTGAGACAGTAGCGGTCACGGCAGGCGCTTCTACACCTACAATAATCGTTAGAGAAGTTATAGCGTTCCTAAACGAATTTGACCAAGAAGATCCTACAACACATCATCCGGAGAGAAAGTTTAAGCTTGAAAAAATCTTGCCGAAAGTCAAGAACCCGACTCCTGTTATCCGGATCGAGCCATAAGCAACGAAAAAACCGTCGAGTTTGTGCTCGACGGTTTTATTTACGATAGGAATTGAAAAGGCTCAGTAATGACTTTCGATTCAATAAATTCAACAGGTAATTTATTTTCTTTACACAGTTCTGTCATTTTATTCGCAACGCCAGCAATCATAATTTTTTCGATATTATGACCTGGGTCTACAATGGCAAGATCGAGTGCTTGCGCGTCTTGCGCGACGTGATAATACATATCCCCTGTCACGAATACATCGGCTCCTTTTCTCTTCGCAGCCGTAATGTACTTATTTCCATCACCACCAAGAACCGCCACTTTACGAATTTTCCTCTCCGGATCACCTACGAAACGTAATGCGGGAACTTCGAATACATCTTTTACATGTTGTGCGAATTCCTTTAACGTCATCTCATTAGCGATTTGTCCGATACGCCCGATCCCTTGCTCATTCGTTTTTCGCTGCATTTTTACCAAATCAAATGCCGGTTCTTCATAAGGATGCGCGGCAAACATTGCTTTGATGACTTTAACTTGCTGACTTTCCGCAAAAACGACTTCAATTCGCTCTTCATCTACCAGCGTCGGCTCGCCTACTTCTCCGATTGCCGGATTTGCTCCCGCAACCGGTGTAAATCGTCCAATACCCTGTGTGCTAAAACTGCATGCCTGGTAATCGCCAATCGCACCCGCTCCCGCAGATGCCAATTTCTGACGCAATGCATCAGCATTTTCTAACGGGCAAAATACCGCGAGTTTCATCAAATGTTCAGAATTCGTCATATCGATCGGCTCCGTCTGCTGTATGCCAAGACGTTCCGCTAGCATATCATTGACACCACCTGCTGCAATATCCAGATTGGTATGAGCAGCGTAGACCGCAATATTATGCTTGATACATTTCTCAATCATTTTCCCTTGTGGTGTATCGGTCAAAATAGATTTAACGGGACGGAACAATGGAGGGTGGTGGGCAATCACGAGAGTTGCCCCATTTTCAATTGCCTCATCAATCACTTGTTCGTTGACGTCTAGCGTAACTAGAACTTTATCTACGGGACGATTCAATTGGCCGATGTGCAATCCAATTGGATCTCCTTCAAATGCAAGTCGCTTCGGTGACCACTTTTCAAATAGTTCAATGATCTGATATCCATTACTTTTCTTCATGTGCTAACACCTTCCTGACTAATTCTATATTTTCTTGTATATTTGCTTTTTTTTGCTTAATTTCTTCTGTTTGTTCTGCGTTATCAAGGGCTTTTATGACCCGCCGCCATTCCAGCAATTCCCGTTCCCATTTCACGCGGAACACGGTAGATAGTTTACGTCGTAAAACCGGCCCGACGAGCAAATCCGTTCTCGTGTAATCAGCCGTTCCTCTTTCTAACACTAGGACTTCATAAATTTTATTGTCTTCTTGTAGAATCTCTTCGTCTACAATAATAAATCCATTTGCTACAGCCCATTCCCGAATCGCGATCGCATGCAGATTAGGTTGTGCGATGATCCGCTGTACATGCTTCAGACGATCCTTACCCGCTTCTAGGATGGAAGTAATCAATGTTCCACCCATACCGGCAATCGTTACGGTCTCGACATGATCAGCATCTTCTATCGCTTGTAAACCATTTGCTAGACGCACTTCAATACGGTCCGCAAAACCATGAAGATCTACATTGCGCGTCGCCGCTTCAAAGGGACCTGTCACTACTTCTCCTGCGATAGCCTTACGTATCTTGCCTTTGTTCATTAAATAGCACGGAAGATAGGCATGATCACTACCAATATCCGCAAGCACAGTATGATTCGGTACAAAACTGGCCACCATCGCCAGACGTTCCGATAATTGATTGGTATTCATGGTTCCCCGCCTTTCATTCTTATCTATTGTATAATCGCTACTCATTTCGTGCAATGCAAAAGAGCCAGTAAACCAAGAGTTACTCCGGTTTACTGGCTCTTTAAATTAAGTAGACAATCAGTCTAATGATAAAATGTAATCAACCATTTCATCTATGTTCTCATCAGGAACTAGTCCAGCTGGCATTGCAGTTCCAGCAACACCGTTTTTGATTGCATCATGTGCTTGTTTTGCGTCAAGTGAGCTATTTAAAGCCGGCCCCATTCCGCCAGCCAAGCCATCGCCGTGACAACTAATACACTTCTGCTGAGCAACTGCTTCTGCATCGAATTCGCCAGTGTTTGCACTTTCTTCAGTTGTTTGCTCAGTGCCTTCTTCGTTAGCTCCAGCAATTTCCTTTTTTTGATCTAGGCCATAAAGTGACATGAAGAAAACCAGTCCAATTCCGAGCGCGAAAATTAGGAAAAATGGTACAACAGGATTTTTATTCATTGGATTACCCTCCTTCACCAGAATCTATTCTGTAAAAGATACAGTATACAATTAACATTGTACTGTATCTATAAGAAAACTGAAAGTGTTATTGGACGACTTTTCGTCTTTTGTGACAGAATCGCCATAATTCGCAATTCAGCAACCTAGTTGTCTAGCGATGACCATCCGCTGTACTTCTGAAGTACCTTCTCCAATTTCAAGAAGCTTGGCATCACGTAAATAACGTTCGACTTCGTACTCACGCATATAGCCATAGCCACCGTGTATTTGGATCGCTTCATCGGCAACTTCCATAGCAATTTCGGAAGCATATAATTTACACATCGAGGCTTCTTTTGTAAACATTCTACCTTGGTCTTTCAGCCAGGCCGCTTTATACACCATAGTCCGTGCAAGTTCGATCTTCATCGCCATATCAGCCAGTTTGAATTGTGTAATTTGGAAAGAGGATAACGTCTTTCCGAATTGCTTACGTTCTTTTGAATACTTCAAAGCCCTCTCATAAGCTGCCTGTGCAATACCTACTGCCATAGCACCGATCCCGATACGACCACCGTCAAGCGTTACAAGGAATTGCTGAAGCCCTTTTCCACTCTCGCCAAGTAGATTCTCTTCTGGAACTACTACATCTTCAAGCAATAATTCTGTTGTATTGGAAGCATGCAAGCCCATCTTTTCATAGTTATCAATAATTTTAAAGCCTTTTAAATCTGTCGGTACGATAATTGCGCTAATCTCTTTCTTGCCGTCTTCACGACCCGTCACAGCAGTCAATGCTAGGTGTTTAGCGTAGCTTGCATTGGTAATATAGACCTTTGAGCCGTTGATCGTATACTGCCCGTTAGAAAGCACAGCAGACGTCTCTGTTCCTCCAGCATCAGATCCAGCATTAGGCTCTGTCAAACCGAAAGCCCCAAAGGATTCGCCAGTACAGATCGGCGTTAGATACTTCTGCTTTTGCTCTTTTGTTCCAAATAAGTTGAGAGGTGCACCACCTAGTGAAATATGAGCGGAATACGTAATACCCGTCGATGCACATGCACGGCTCAATTCTTCCGTAACGATAGCAAAACTGATCGTGTCTGCCCCACCACCCCCGTATTTCTCGGGAAATGGTAAGCCCATCATGCCCATTTCTGAAAGCTTTTGAAAAATTTCCACCGGGAACTTTCCCGAGCGATCACGATCTACTGCACCTGGCGCTACTTCCTCATTTGAAAAATCTCTCATCAGTTTTTTCACCATTTGCTGTTCTTGAGTTAAATCAAAGTTCATCATGATCATCCTCTCTCCACTTATACCATTCTATTACACTTGTAAGCCCTTACATTCTAGTATATAGAAAAAGAACGGAATATAACAATACCTCATTACATTCCGTCCGTTTATATAGATAATAGTAAAAATGCGACTACTGTCAATAGACCTAGTGAGCCTGAAATAGTGAAGTATAGTAACTTTAATATTCTTCCAGTAAATAACCATAAACCGCAATTCAACACGAGGAGTCCGATCAATAATGTCGTGTCCCCATCAAAAAATGCAGTCCAAATCTTCAATGACATCATCAATAAAAGAAAAGCCATCGATATGTAGAGAAATGGTGCAAAACCTTTCTTACTGAATGTTTTTCCCGATACGAACGTTAGGAAAGTCATAGCCAATACAGCTGCAACAGTCAATGTGGCGACTGGATATTCCGTCAGTACAAACATAGCAACTGATGCTACACCTGCAAGCAATAGGCTAATAAGCAAAATCATAAATTGTTTGGTTCGCAACTTTCTGCGTTCCATTTGCAGTGTGGAAGATTCTTTCTCTGCCACTTCGTCGGGATCTTCTCCTTGTGCATACAAGGTTATGAGGAAATCACAATAATGCTCAGGCAGGAGTTTATTGGCTTTCCAATACCGGATTTCAGAAATGATGATCTGTTTCTTATCTATAGCCATCCTTTCTCCTCCAATAGTATCAATCTTCTTTTTTAAAATAAAGAATAAAAAGCATCGGCTATTTCCAGCCGATGCACCTATTATTCTAAGAAGTCTTTAAGTCGTTTGCTGCGTGATGGGTGGCGTAACTTTCTAAGTGCTTTTGCTTCGATCTGACGAATACGCTCACGCGTAACACCAAATACTTTGCCCACTTCTTCAAGCGTACGTGTGCGTCCATCGTCTAGACCAAAACGTAAACGTAATACATTTTCTTCACGATCTGTTAACGTATCTAAAACATCTTCAAGTTGTTCCTTTAACAATTCATACGCTGCATGGTCTGAAGGAGACTGCGCTTCTGAGTCTTCGATAAAATCACCAAGATGAGAGTCGTCTTCTTCACCAATTGGCGTTTCCAATGAAACGGGCTCTTGAGCAATCTTCAATATTTCACGAACTTTTTCTGGAGTCAAGTCCATTTCTTCTCCGATTTCTTCCGGGGACGGCTCTCGTCCTAAATCTTGGAGCAATTGACGTTGAACACGAATCAATTTATTGATCGTTTCCACCATATGCACAGGAATACGAATGGTACGTGCCTGATCCGCAATTGCGCGTGTGATTGCCTGACGGATCCACCAAGTTGCATACGTACTGAATTTAAAGCCTTTCGTATGGTCAAATTTCTCAACGGCTTTAATAAGACCCATATTCCCTTCTTGAATCAAATCTAGGAATAGCATACCGCGACCGACATAGCGTTTTGCAATACTGACAACTAAACGTAAGTTCGCTTCAGCCAATTTCTTTTTGGCATTCTCACCACGAATAATAGTAGCATCTAATGCAGGTGTCATTTCCCCTGTTTCCTCAAGCTCTGTTTCAGCAGCTAAACCATCGATAATCCGAATCGCTAATTCTACTTCTTCTTTACCTGTCAATAAATCTACTCGTCCTATTTCTTTTAAATACATACGGACTGGATCGTTGATTCTTACGCCAGGTGGTACACTTAAATCATTTAAATCAAATTGCTCTTCTTTTTCAGCCTTGGGATCAGCTTCTTCTTTTCTATCCATTTCGATTTCTTGCGCTTCAATCTGATCTAAAAACTCTTCAAATTGGTCTGGCTCCATTTCGAAGGATGCCAGTTTTTCTGTTACATCCTCTAATGTTAGTTCACCTGTTTTTTTACCTGCTTCAATAATTGCTGCTTTTGCTTCTTCAAGAGTCAATTCTACTTCTCCCGTTTGTTCTTCTTTTGTCATAGTGACTATACCTCCTTACAGAACCTTTAACGATCTCACAAGCTGGATTACTTCCGAGGCCAACTCCATTGCTTTCAGTAGGTCGTTCCTTTTTTCTGCTTCTTTAGATTCGTGCCGCTTTTGATCAATTAGACGTTTCATTTGATTTCTTTTTAAATGACGGATACAGTCATTTACTTCTTGTGTGGTATGCTCCTTTGAACGTTCAGTTAAGATGGCTTCCATGACGACTTTCTTCAGTTGCCGGTCTTCCAACATTTCTGCAAATCGCTGATAGTTTGGCAAATCATATTGTTCATAAAACGCTGCCAACTTAAAGAATATTTTGATGACATCATCTCTTACAAATAAATCTTGAAGTTCCAGTCGTTTTTCCTCGAATAGATCTGCGTCCATCAGCAGATGTGCAAGAAGTAATTGTTCCGCGCGATCTGTTTCTGCACGATTCGCCGGGACTCTCGTAACTTGTACAGTTCTGTTTTCATCAGGACTTGAATCATGCGATTGTTTCGATTGTTTCGCCTTTTTTGCAATCGACTTAGTAAATTCTTGTTCAAGTGACTCTTTTGAAGCATGTGTTTCATTGTGGAGTTGCTGGATCAATAAATCTTTCTCAATAGGAGAACAACGGTGAGCCAGTTCGTCAAATACTTCATGTACGTATTGCTTGATATCATGATCGACAGATAGATTCTTATCTCTTCTATAGTAGGCCGCTACGAAAGAAATATAGGACAACGCTTGATCAAGCACCTTTTCCGAAAATACTTCTGAACCATGCTGACTGATATAATCATCAGGATCCATTTTGTCTGGCAAAGTGGCAACGAGTACATCCATTGCGCTATCCATTAATTGGTCAGCAAATCGTTTGGCAGCCCCCCAGCCAGCTGAGTCACCATCACAGCAAATGACTATTTTTTTTGCCATTCGCTTTAATTTCACGATATGATGCGCGGATAATGCAGTACCCATAACAGCCACCGTATTTCCTATTCCGCCACGATCTGCTGCAATCGTATCCATGAAACCTTCGAATAGTACTACTTTACCCGTTTTTCGAACATTAAGACGTGCACGGTGAAAATTAAACAAAACCTTACTCTTTTCAAAGACGGGAGTTTCTGGACTATTGATATATTTAGCTTCAGAAGAAGAATCCTCCAACCTTCTGCCGGAGAATGCGATTGTTGCACCATTATCATCCTGAATCGGAAACATGATCCTTCCCCTGAAACGGTCAAAATAACCTGAGCCATCTTCTTTATGGAAACAAAGTCCTGCCGTTTCCATTTCTTGCATATCAAAACCTTGTCTCTTCAGCAGTGCCGATAAGGCATCTGACTGAACGGGAGACCATCCTATTTCATACTGTTCTATCTCATCACGCGTAAATCCTCTTTTTTCTAGATATTCTAATGCTTTTTCGCCTTCTATGGTGTTTAAGAGCAGATGGCTATAAAAATTAGCAGCCAGTGTGTAGGCTTTCAGCATTTTTTGATTAGACGAGGATTTTGACGCTTGGTTGTCTGTTTGGGAACTTTCCAACTCTAATCCCATTCGACTGCCTAGTTTGACGATGGAGTCAATGAATGATCGATTTTCCATATCCATCATGAACGTGATGGCATTACCGCTTGCGCCGCAACCAAAACAATGAAATAACTGCTTGTCTTCGGAAACAGAGAAAGACGGGCTACCTTCTTCATGGAATGGGCAAAGTCCAAACCAGTTTTTACCTCTTTTTGCTAATTGGACATATTCGCTGATCAAATCGACAATGTCAGTTCCTGAACGGATTTCCTCAATTGTTTCGTCAGATATTCTTGTCATTCTATCACCATTTCCACTCTATATACATAAATTCTAGACGTTTTCCAAAAATCCTTCTTTATCGACATTTTTTGCTATAACTATTTTCAGTATCTGCAATTATGTCACATTTATGACATGTTAGCCGAGTAGACACACACACACACAGAAAAAAGAAGACCCAACTAGTTCGTTCAGTTGGCCTTCCTTGCTGAAAATGCTTTAAGAATCGTATTGGCTGTCTCTTCTACCGCGCGATTCGTCACATCGATGACTTCACAACCGACACGTGTAGTAATTTCATTGAAATAGTCCATCTCTTGTTGAATACGTGCTATTTTCGCATAGTTTGCATCATCTTTCAAGCCTAATGCCTCCAAGCGAGATTTCCGAATCGAATTTAATTGCTCAACGGAAATACATAGGCCAAAGCACTTTGTAGGGTCAATGGAGAAAAGTTCTGATGGTGGGTCTACTTCTGGCATAAGGGGCACGTTGGCCACTTTAAAACCTTTATTCGCAAGATATTGAGATAAAGGAGTTTTGGATGTTCGCGACACACCGATTAGAACCATGTCTGCTTCCAATATACCACGCGTGTCTCTTCCGTCATCATAGCGAACTGCAAACTCGATGGCTTCGATTTTTTTGAAATAGTCATCATCTAACTTCCTGACAAGACCCGGCTCTTCAAATGGTTCTTGTTTCAATTGGTCCCCCATCTTCTCAATCAATGGACCGAGTAAGTCTACGAAAGGGACTTCCAATTCTTCACAAAGTACATATAGCTGTTCCCTCATCTGGCTTTTGACCAAAGTAAAGACAATCAACGCTTGCTGTTGCTTTGCCAAGAAAACAATTTCTTCTAATTGTGAATTCTCTTCTATATACGAAAACCTTTTTATTGAAACCGTCTCTAAATCATGACGAAACTGACTCGCAGCCGCTTTCGTCACAAGACCTGCAGTTTCCCCGACAGAATCGGAGACAATGAATAATGTGAATTTTGTCATGTAGTCACTCCTCACACATCTTGATCTTCCACTAATGAAAGAAAAGCGGCAGTAATATTTGTTTTTGTCACTCGTCCCATTACCTCAAGTCCGTTTTTACGCTCTTGAACTATAGGTAATGAATCGATTTGGCTGTCCATCATTTTTTTGGCAACGGAAATGAGTGTATCTTCTTTTTTGCAATATGTGACATTCGGCATTCTTGTCATAATGACATGCACGGGTATCTTTTCTAGTTCTGTTCTTCCGATGCTCGTTCTCAACAGATCCTTACGTGATACAACGCCTGTCAATAACGACTGCTGGTCCACTACGAATAGTGTTCCAACATCCTCTAAAAACAGTTGGCAAATCGCGTCATATACTGATAGATTTTCAGTGATGACGACTGGCCTCGATTGATAATTAGCTACAATCATATCCACCATGCCATCCGCAACGGATTTAATAGGTTTCTTACCTGAATAGAAATAACCTACACGCGGTCGTGCATCCAAAAATCCAGCCATCGTCAAGATTGCTAAATCTGGCCGGATCGTAGCGCGTGCTAAATGTAAACGTTCAGCAATTTGCTCTCCTGTAATCGGACCGTTTCCTTTGACGATGTCGAGGATTTCATTCTGACGTGTATTTAATTCCAAACATGTCACCGCCTTCAGACTTCAAAGTTGTATTTACTGTCTAATTATATATCAACACGCTCGCTATTGCGAAGAAAGGAGAAGCATGCTAAACTAATTTTGAATCAAGTAAACGAAGAACGGTCAATAAGTAGTGTATATTTTGAGCGAGCAGGGATAGTGAAAGCCTGTACCTACACGAAACGGCAGCCGGGAGTTGAAACATTCATTGTGAAAGTGGGTTGAAAAACCAATCGGGGTGGAACCGCGGGTTATCATGCACTCGTCCCCGGACATGATCTATGTCCGGAGACGTGTGCTTATTTTAATTGGAGGCGTTTAGAATGTTATCTATGGAACAAGTAGTCAATCTTTCAAAACAACGGGGATTCGTATTCCCAGGGTCTGATATTTATGGCGGTTTAGCGAACACTTGGGATTACGGTCCACTAGGTGTCGAACTGAAAAACAATATCAAGCGTGCCTGGTGGCAGAAATTCATCCAGGAATCACCTTATAACGTAGGTCTTGATTCCGCAATCCTGATGAACCCAAGAGTTTGGGAAGCATCCGGTCATATTGGAAACTTTAACGACCCGATGATTGACTGTAAAAAATGTAATACCCGTCACCGTGCAGATAAATTAATTGAGGAAGCATTGGACGCAAAGGGAATTGAAATGGTCGTTGATGGTCTACCGTTTGATAAAATGTTCGATTTGATTCAAGAACACGAAATCAAATGTCCTACATGTGGTGCGTTGGATTATACAGAAATTCGTCAATTCAACTTAATGTTCAAAACGAGCCAAGGTGTAACAGATTCCTCTGCTAACGAAATCTTCCTACGTCCTGAAACAGCACAAGGTATCTTCGTGAACTTCAAAAATGTTCAACGCTCTATGAGAAAGAAAGTACCTTTTGGTATTGCACAAGTAGGAAAAAGTTTCCGTAACGAAATCACACCGGGGAACTTCACATTCCGTACTCGTGAATTCGAACAAATGGAACTTGAATTCTTCTGTAAGCCAGGCGACGATGAGCAGTGGTATAAGTACTGGATTGACCAGTCTGAAGGATTATTATTGAAACTGGGTTTGAAGAAAGATAATATTCGTCTTCGCGAACACAATGAAGATGAGCTATCCCACTATTCTAAAGGAACTGTGGACATCGAATACAAATTCCCATTTGGCTGGGGAGAGCTATGGGGAATCGCTAACCGTACAGACTTCGACTTGAAGCGTCATATGGAATATTCAGGCGAGGACTTCCATTACCAAGATCCAATTACGAATGAAAAATACGTACCGTACTGTATCGAGCCTTCCGTTGGTGCGGACCGCGTAACGTTGGCTTTCCTATGTGACGCATTCGATACGGAGGAACTTGAAGACGGCGATACACGTACAGTTCTTCGTTTCCACCCAGCATTAGCACCAATCAAAGCAGCAGTCCTTCCATTGTCCAAAAAACTTGCGGATGATGCAGAAAAAGTATATGCAGAGCTTTCAAAGCATTTCCCAGTACAATATGATGATTCCCAATCCATCGGACGTCGTTACCGTCGTCAAGATGAAATCGGAACTCCATTCTGTATTACATTTGACTTTGATTCACTAGAAGACCAACAAGTGACTGTTCGTCACCGTGATTCTATGGAACAAGAACGCATGCCTATTGCAGACGTTACAGCATATATTCAAAAACACCTACAATTCTAATCATAGGAAAGCCCAGGAGAAGTTGGCATCAGCCTTCCTCTTCTGGGCTTTCTTTAGTTCGTTCTTTTGGTTTTTGCAATTCAGGTGTACGTTCCAATTGCTCAATGAACTTTCTGGATTTTAGATAGATTCCGGTTTGCTCCTGATAAATCGTTGATACAAGCTTCGCCATAAATGTCTTTGTCGGTTTCTTCAATGTCAGCTTACCAATCTGATCGAGCGGAACAGTATAAAACATTCGGATCAATTTAATTTGTGTAGGTGACAGCCGAATAATATAAGGATCGACGTGAAAGCATCGATGACAGAGAAAACCTATCTGCTGGAAAGAAAATGCGAATTCGCCTTCTGTAGCGCCACAACTTGCACACTCGTGAAGTATAGGGTGTATTCCAGCAACCGGCAGCATCTTCCACTGAACGAACAGTGTGATGGCTTCTGCGTCATAGCCTTCTTCCATAGCGTTAAATGACTCGTCAAGCAAACGAAATATGCTAGCATTCGGCTGTTCAGATTCCGTTAGGCGATCAAGCAACTCTACAATCAAGCCCGCATATGCAGTCGTCTCTAAATCAGAGCGAATGTGACGGACGCTGCTGATAAGCTCGCCTTGCTCAAGCGATCCCATGCCCCTGCTTGCACGAACAAGAAAATAGCCGTGCGTAAAGGTTTGAGTAATAGCCGCTAAGCGACTCGCGGGCTTTTTCGCACCTCTTGCCATCGTCGTGATCTTTCCTGCTTCTTTCGTATAGATCGTCACGATTTTATTGGATTCTCCGTAAGGGATACTTTTGATAATATAGCCTTCCAACTTATTCAGCAATACGCTCTCTCCTTTAGCAGGACAGACAGCTTAGTAGTCTTCCTCGTTAAATCCGAATTCTTTCAAACGACTTGGACGGTTACGCCAGTCTTTTTGGACTTTCACCCATAGCTCCAAATATACTTTATGTCCAAGCAACATTTCGATATCTTTTCTTGCCTTCACACCGATTTCTTTTAAGAGCTTACCACCTTTACCGATGACAATCCCTTTTTGTGAATCACGTTCCACAATGATGGTCGCGCGGATATGCGTTTTGTCAGTTACGGGGTCTTGCTCGATGCTTTCAATCGCTACCGCAATCGAGTGCGGAATTTCTTCGCGTGTAGTGTGCAACACTTTTTCACGAATCATTTCGGAAATGATGAAACGTTCTGGGTGATCCGTCACTTGCTCTGCATCATAAAATTGTGGGCCTTCTTCTAGATAACTTTCTAGCGTTTCCACCAATCGTTCAATATTATTGCCGTTTAGCGCAGAGATTGGAACTACTTCCGCAAATTTCATTTCATTTGTATACGATGTAATGATCTCGAATAATTGATCAGGATGCACAAGGTCGATTTTATTGATGACCAAAAATACAGGAGTCTTGGATTTCTCGAGCCATTCCATAATAAATCTATCACCTGTACCGATTTTTTCATCCGCATTGACCATAAACATGATGACGTCGACTTCGCTTAGCGTACTGCGTGTCACTTTCAACATGAAGTCGCCTAGGCGGTGTTTCGGTTTGTGAACACCTGGTGTATCGATGAAAATCATCTGAGATGTATCGGTTGTTACAATTCCCTGTACTTTGTTTCGTGTAGTTTGCGGCTTGTCGCTCATAATCGCAATTTTTTGACCGACCATGCGGTTGATAAATGTAGATTTCCCTACATTGGGACGTCCGATGATGGAAATAAAGCCTGACTTAAAGTTGTTCTTCTGCATAATCTAAATCCTCCTTGGAAAAAGCACCCGGCAATAGCTGGTCTACTGTTGTTTCGTGTATATCACCTTTCAAATTCGTCAAGTATACGGGCATGTTCGGTGCGCAAAATTCCGCAATGACTTGACGGCAAGAACCGCACGGCGCGATTGGACCTTCCGTATCGCCAATTACTGTGATTGACTTGAACGATGTAACACCTTCAGATACCGCTTTAAAAATAGCTGTTCTCTCTGCACAATTGGATAAACCATACGCAGAGTTTTCAATATTGCATCCACGATATATGGTACCGTCACTAGCCTCTAATGCAGCACCTACTGGAAATTTTGAATAGGGCACATAGGCCGTTTTCATCGCTTGCTTTGCTTCATTCATTAATTGTTCTACTTGCATCTACATACCATCCCTTCATTCGATCAATTTATCCAAACCATTTCGGAAAGAAAATTATACAGCCGACAATCGCGCTGGCTATGGCAAACACGAAAACTGATCCAGCTGCAATATCTTTTGCTTTTTTCGCTAGTGGATGGAATTCCGTTGTGACAAGATCCACTACATATTCCACTGCTGTATTCATCAATTCAAGCGCCATCACCCCTGCAATGACGATAAAAATGATCATCCATTCTATTTGTGACAGACCGGTGAACCAACCCGCAATCAACACGATCATTGCGGATAACCCATGAGATTTCATATTCCGACCTTGCCTAAAGCCGTCTTTAATGCCTTGCCACGCATAGAGGAATGATTTCAAGAATTTCTGCATAGACTCACTGCCGATCCAAACCGAATTCAGTTAAAATCTCTGTCTGTCTGCCGAACATCTCACGTTCTTCCTCTTCATCGAGATGATCATATCCGAGTAAATGCAAGAATCCGTGTAATGCAAGAAACCCGAGTTCCCGCTCGAACGAGTGATTATATTCAATAGCCTGACGTTTTGCTGTATCGATGGAAATCACGATATCCCCCAATACAACAGGCATATCGCTTTCTTGAACAATTGCCACTTCTCCTTCCGACAACTCTTCTAGCGCAAATGAAATAACGTCGGTTGGACGGTCTTTGCCTCTGTACTCAGCATTCACAGCTTGAATGGATTCATCATCCATAAACGTAATAGACAACTCATACAGACCTTCCATTTTCTCCATTCTTGATGCGTGAGTCAACAAATCCTTGATCAAAGCTTCCGAACTCGGTTCCACGATTTCTGTTTCATCTTCGAAATAAAAATCTATCATAGTTGCTCTGCTCCTTTACTTATCGGGATATTCAATCCGATTATGGAAGATCCCATTTAACGTTTCATTAATGGCTTGTTTCACTAGTTTAATTTCTTTTAACGACAAATCACATTCATCAAATTGATCATCTTCTAATTTCCCCCGCACAATCGCGTTGACGAGCGTGGCAATTTTTTCAGGTGTCGGTTCTTTCATAGAACGTACCGCAGCTTCCACACTGTCTGCAATCATGATCACTGCATTTTCTTTCGTTTGCGGTTTTGGACCAGGATAACGGAACTCGTCTTCATTCACATCGGGATTGGTTTCTTTCGCTTTCTGATAAAAGAATCTGACGCTACTCGTTCCATGATGCTGTCTTGCAATCGCTATAAGCTCTTTTGGCATACGATGCTTCTCCAAAATTTCCGCTCCATCCTCCGCGTGGGCTATAATCATATCACGACTTTTCTCGGGTGTCAGTGCATCATGTAGATTACGGCCATTATGTTGATTTTCAATGAAGAATCCAGGATGTATAGTCTTCCCGATATCGTGATAATAGCTGCCAACACGCGCGAGCAACCCATTGGCTCCAATTGCCTCACACGCCGCATCCGCTATATTCGCAACCATAATGCTGTGATGATATGTCCCCGGTGTCTCCACTAAGATTTTCTTTAGTAGCGGATGATTAGGATTCGAAAGCTCAACTAAACGCATATTAGAAAGCAAGTGAAAACTCGACTCGAAAAATGGTAATAACCCCATCGTCAAAGCCCCAGACAACAAACCTGATGAGATGGCTGCCACCGCATAGAAAATCAGCTCGGGTGTTGTATAACTAGTCTGTGTCATCAATAAATAAAATATGATGAACATCATGTTTGATCCCGCCACACCGAGACTTGTCTGTAAAATCGTTGAGCGTCTACCATGTTCACTTAGTAAATAAATACTCACAATCCCACCGAATAGAATATACAGCGCTACTTCCATTTGCATAATTGCGGCCAAGCCTTCTTGCATCATGATACCGGCTGTCGCAGACGTAATTATCGTCGCTAGTACTGCTGAACGCTCGTTAATTAATAGCTTGATCAGCATCGGCACGAGAGCCGTCGGAAATAAAAACGCAATGAGGACATCAAACTCACGATCGATGTAGCCGACGATTTTCATTAAAACGACGGATAGCAGGAAAATACTATAGAAAATACCTAGTGCTTTCTTTTTGAATGCCTCATCTCTTTTGGACTTGCCGAAGTGTATGGCAATCAAACCCGATACGAACAAAATAAACAAAACAATGCCGAACATCGGTTTAAGAGAAGACTGATTAGTTAGGACTCCTGAAAGCTTGAGCTGGTGATACACATCACGATCGATCAACTGTCCTTCACGTACGATGACTTGTCCTTGTAAAATACGAATGGCTTCAACTGAAGCCCGCGCATCCGTCTGATTCTTAACAGTCGATTCTTCATCGACTACCTCTGTTTCCACTACTGCCATTCGCCCGAGGGATAGCGCTACATCAAGCAAATCTCTCGGTAGTGTAGTAGTTTCACGAATTCTGCGCTCCACTTCATAGCGATGAATCGGCACTTGTTCAGCTTTAAACGGCTTCGATAACTCTCTTCCCACTACAAGTGTCAGTAATTCATGCAAATTATTTAGATCATTTTGTTCAGCCGTAAGTAGCTGCTTAAGTTGGTCATGTGTAACAGGTAAAAAAGTTTGTTCTTTTTCCAGTCCTTCCAACTTCTCTTGAAGTAACTTCATTTTAGAACTTGACGTCATGCTGGGATCTTCTGTCGCTTCGACTTTGACATCACTGACTGCAGTAAAGATGGAACCGAGGATAGCTTGGCGGTTTTTCATAACATCCTCTGAGAAACGATAGGAATTAGGTACCGCCTGTTCTGCCCGTACACGTTCAAGTTCGGTTTTTTCGATATCTTCTATTGTTTTAGGTGAACGTATAGTTTTCGGTGAAATTTCAAAAGCCGAAATTTCGTACGTTTCGTTTTGTGTACTGCCATACATTAGAATAAACAATAAGATACTGGAAAGAGAGACGACAAGAAGCAAAAGAAAGGTAAATTTCACTTTTCTTAGTTGTGAAAATAGTTCCTTTAAAGCTGTCATGCAGTTGCCTCCTTTTCGGCAAATATTCCGCACATGATTGTGTAATTATGTATATTCATCATTCAAAAAAAGCAGTCAATTAATTAGTTGACTGCTCTTTCTCATATGCATCAATGATCTTCGCTACAATCGGATGTCGGACTACGTCACCTTGTTCCAAATACATGAATTGGATATCTTGTACGTTCTTCAAAATATGTTCTGCAACATTTAGACCAGAATCTACACCACGAGGTAAATCAATTTGCGTTTTATCACCTGTGATGACCATTTTCGATCCAAAACCGAGACGTGTCAAAAACATTTTCATCTGGGCTTTCGTAGTGTTTTGCGCTTCGTCCAAAATAACGAATGCATCGTCAAGCGTTCTTCCACGCATGTACGCAAGTGGTGCAATTTCAATGACGCCACGTTCCATAAGACGTTCTGTATGTTCGGCTCCTAGCACATCGTGTAACGCGTCGTAAAGAGGGCGAAGGTACGGGTCAACTTTTTCTTTCAAATCGCCTGGAAGGAATCCTAAGCTCTCTCCTGCTTCAACAGCAGGTCGGGTCAACACAATTCGCTTTACTGAACCCGTTTTCATTGCCTGCACCGCCATCACGACAGCGAGATACGTCTTTCCTGTTCCAGCAGGTCCGATACAAAATACGAGATCTCTTGAACGAATTGCCTGGACATATTCTCTTTGTCCAATGGTCTTTGCACGAATGACTTTTCCCTTTGTATTGCGTGCAATTTCTTCATCGTATAAAGAAGAGAAATATTCAATCGTGCCGTTTTTTGCCATCTCTATTGCTGTTGCCACATCGCGTAAATTAATATTAATACCTTTACGGATCACTTTCAATAACTGCTCGAGCAATGTTTTCGCAGCTACCGCTTGTTCTTCTGCTCCACTAATCGAGATATTTTCACCTCTAGTGTGGATTGAAACTTTCAATTCCTCTTCAATTAAGTTCATGTTCTGATCGGAAATGCCAAGAAGCATAATCGCTTCGTTCGGTTCTTCAATATGAAGTTGAAGTAAATGTTCGCTCAATATTTTCAGTCTCCTTGAGTTATAGGTCGTTTTTCAGCAATGTTTTCATTAAGTAAAAATAGTATAGTCCCACTCACTTTATCATTAGTAAAGGATACATGTAAAATGTTTTCTTCTTTAATTATGCGCTCATTTGTTTTCTTTGACAATAAATCATACTTGATCAACGGCAATATGATGGTCTCTTCCATTCCTTTTTTCAAAAACACTTCCTGAATATGCGTTTCTTTCAGCTTATCCATCACAATAGGGTTTCTAAAACGTATATCTTTTATCTGCTTACCTGTCCATGGCTTTTGCCAACTGATATCCAAATTCTCTTCTCCTTGAATCGAATAACTAATCGTACGGGGTAATTCAAAATGACATTCTAACCAGTAGTCAGCAAATACTTCCCCATCTGCGCCTACTACTGCCGTTTTCTCACCTTGTTCTAAAATACCTGTTGCTAGCATATCACCTTTTTTTACGGTTTGATGAATAATACTCGCTCTTTCTCCCCTCGTTAATGCAAAGCGTGTAATGACTCCTCCTGTTTTTGCTACTAAATGGGATGGCTTTTCTTTCACTTCTTCTTTCACTTCAGTGGAAAGTGGAGCAAGCATCGGTGAAACAGTTAACGAAGTACCTGTCTTTGAGAACCGGATCCACGATAGAGAGGGTTCATCTTGCATCAGCAGTCGACGAATTTCATCTTCTTCCGGTAATTTGGATAATAAAGTAGGCGCAGTAATTCGCGCTTTCTGCATCTTAGTTTCCATTCGTTGCGCAATTTCCGGTACATCACTTTCCACTGTGATATTCCACAGAAACAACGATGCAACTAGCGGGATGACACAGACGATTAAGAACAATAAAGATGCAAATAGTCGATGCTGAACTGTATCCTGACCTCTACGCCTGATTTGTACTTTCACACGGTATTTTCTTCTATAACGACGGATAATATGAATTCCTTTTGAATCCGTCTCAAAAAACATTGCACTTCCAGAGACATACAAGCTGCTGATCTTGACATGCTCTCTTTGTAACCTACTTAGAAAAACAGAACCGTTACGAACATCTTTCACCTGAACTTCAAATCGTTTAGGACTCATGGCTGTTTCCTTCTTCAGGCGTAAAACGCACCGTCACTTCCTGCAGTTCGTCGATCGATATATGGGCGTGTTGTTCAGTCAGCATTAGAACCGTTACATCTTCTCCTTTGACAGTCATGACATAGTCATTCGTTTGAAAGGATACGGATTGTTCGCTTAATGCAAGCAAGCGATAGTTGCCAGTAATCCGCAATGAGTTGAATTCATCTAAAATAATGGATGGATGAAGTGCGAATAATTTTTTCATGAAAAAACCCCCTGTCTCATCCTATGAAAAGACAGGGGGCGGCATGATTACCGTTTTGATTTTGGTGGACCTAAAATTTCTGCATAGACAATCCCTTGCATGATCTGCTGCGGAGTTTTCGGAACCAAGTCTTCCTGCAAAATCGGTTCATCTTCTAACATGATCTTCCCTCCATGTAGTCTACCTCTGCCCGTTTGACGTTCCGGACGTGACGCAGAAGCAGACTTAGCTGGCTTTTTAGGTTCTGCATAGAAGATTTCTGACTGAGGCGCCTGCGTCTTTACAGACTGTTCAGGTTCTTTCGTTTCTTGTTGAAGATCTTGGAATTCCTTTTGAATATCTTCGAATAGGTTCCTAGATAATTCCTTCAACGAACGCGGCTTCTCCTCAGGAGTTGCATGGGTCCGCTGAGTTTCTCTCTGATTCATTTGACGTTGAGTTGGTTGTGCTGGCCATTGCTGACTTGGCGGTCGTTTCGGTTTTTGACCTGGTTTTTCTTGGTCTTTCTTTTTACCGAATAAAGATCCGAGAGCCAGCATAATGACTAAAATTATCAGTTGTTCCATTATGCATCCCCTTCCCGGGAATTCATCTCGTTATAATTAATCTTTCTTTGGTTGTTGATCCGAACCTGTTTTGCTGATAGAATCCCGCATGCTTGTATCTGCTTGGATATTTTTATAATTCATATAATCCATGATTCCGATATTTCCTGAACGCAAAGCTTCTGCCATAGCTAAAGGTACTTCGGCTTCCGCACCCACAACTTTCGAGCGCATCTCTTGAGTCTTCGCCTTCATCTCTTGTTCACTTGCAACAGCCATCGCACGACGTTCTTCCGCTTTTGCTTGGGCAATATTTTTATCTGCCATCGCTTGTTCAGTCTGAAGTTCCGCTCCGATGTTTTTACCGATATCCACGTCGGCAATATCAATCGATAGAATTTCAAACGCTGTACCTGAATCCAAACCTTTTTTCAGAACAGTTTGGGAAATCATATCCGGATTTTCCAGTACTTTTGCGTGGCTAATAGAAGAACCGATTGTCGATACGATACCTTCACCAACACGCGCAACGACAGTTTCTTCACCTGCACCACCGACTAGACGGTCGATGTTTGCACGAACTGTAATTCGAGCTTTCGCTTTCACTTCGATACCGTTCATCGCAACACCTGCGATAAATGGTGTTTCGATTACTTTCGGGTTAACGGACATTTGAACTGCTTCCAAAACGTCACGTCCTGCCAAGTCAATTGCTTGTGCTCTTTCGAAAGTCAAGTCGATGTTCGCACGTTGCGCAGCAATCAATGCATTTACAACGCGGTCTACGTTACCACCTGCCAAGTAATGGCTTTCCAACTGGTTGATTGATACTGTTAGACCCGCTTTATGTGCTTTGATTAACGGGTTAACTACCCGGCTCGGGATAACCCGACGTAAACGCATACCGACTAACGTGAAGATACTTACCCGTACGCCTGCCGCCATTGCGGAAATCCATAGCGTGACTGGCACAAATGTAAAGAATACCGCCAGTACGATGATGATAATGAAGACTGCAGCTACCAGTCCGATTGTTCCTAGTCCCATCATAAGCCTTGTTCCTCCTCTTTCTTCTCTCTTACTACAATTCTGAAACCTTCTACTGCTACGACAACTACTTGTTTACCACTCTCGATATAACGACCTTCTGATACTACATCGATTCGTTCACCGTCCAACTCGGCGACACCTGATGGATAAAGTGGTGTAATGGTTGTGGCAACTTTCTGCAACAATTCATTACGATTTTTGTTGGAGACGTAACCGCTTTCCGTATCCATCGTATCCATTAAAATGATTTTGTTCAACAGATGAAGTTTTTTACCGAAGAATTTCATAATAACCACTACTCCTATACATGCTACGGCTATCGCAATTAGCACCGAGATTGCCATGAATGCCAAGTTTGTGCCTGCCAATAAAATACTTCCTATGATAGCTAAGATTCCGAAGATCCCCGCTATCCCCCCTGCAACAAAGAATTCGGCAATTATAAGGGCGACGCCGAGCAGGAATAATAACAATGTTTCATAACCCGCAAGACCCGCTACTGTGTGTCCGTAGAAGAATAAAAACAGAGCGGTTAACCCCATGCTTCCCGGCACACCAAAGCCTGGTGAATATAATTCAACAATCAGTCCGAGACTTGCAACGGAAAGTAAAATCGGGACTACGACCGGATGGGTGATGAATCGCGCCATTTTCTCTGCAAACGTTTCCGTTGTAGAAATAACTTGCGCGCCTTCCAAATCTAGCTTCTTAAGTAACTCATCAAATGTAGCCACTGTACCTTCACTGTACTTCACTTGTTCAGCTTCGTCAGCAGTGAGAGTCAGAAGTTCTCCTTTTTGTGCACGTAAGTCTGGCAGATCGATATCGGGATTTGCCATGGCTAGTGCATATTGTGGATCACGGCCTGAGTGCTTTGCGGCATTTTTCATTTGCGCCAACCAATAACTATTGGCTTTCGTTTCCGCTGCATTTCCCGATCCATCGATGACTTGTGCAGCACCGATCGAACCGTTTGGTGTCATGTAGATTTCATCTGCATAGAGCGCAAGGAAAGCTCCCGCGGATAGCGCTCGATCGTTGATGAAAGCGATGATTTTTACATCATCAGTCGTTTTCATCAGCTTGGCAATTTGGTCAGCGGCGTCTACAAACCCTCCAGGAGTGTCTATATCCAACACAATCGTCTCTGCACCTTCAGCTTTGGCTTCTTTGAATGAACGCTGTAGGAATGCATGCAGCCCCTTTTCTACTTCTTGGTGAAGGGGTACGCGATATACTTTTGTTTCAGCTGCGTCTGAGTGTATAAAAGGCAACGCGATTGTACCGATGAATAAAATGAGCAGAAAAACTGACCTAATCATTTTAGACATTATTTTCTCACCTCTCTCTACTGCCTATTATACTTACTATTTACGTTTGAAGAAGCATTTGGTTTCATTTAATCGCAATTAAATAAAAGTATTTCTTTCTGTGTGTCATTGCTTGTTAGTATATGGATTATATATGGATAATAATGAGCAAATAGTTGAAGCCTTGTTTAAAGCTGTAGAGGATGAGGGTTGAATTAGAAGACTGAATTAGTGTCTATGAAGGGATGGAAGCTCCAGATGGCGGACGCTTTCCCATGGGCCTTCGGTGAGCCAACTGTTCGCAAGTGCAAAGATATGCTCCTAACGCTTCGCTTTTACTCGCAAAAGCCGTTCTTCGTGACGGCTCTCGCTCTCTTAGTTGCCTCACCTGATCAGGCTGATCCATCGGGAGTCACCGCCAGCTTCCGCTTTCATCCCACTCATTGAGTGGAGATACTTGGAACATTCATCGGAGCTAGTGAGTGAATTATTTTTGTGCTTAAACTTAATTAAGTTCAAGTTCAAGTTCAAGTTCAAGTTCAAAATAGATTATAAACATAACTTCAATGCACAGCAAAAAGTATCATCCATTTACATTGCAAGGGATTGGCGCGTAGGAGGGGCGACTCCCAGAGGATCAGTTCGACAGGCGAGACAACTCAGGGAGCTTGCGACTGGTTGGCTCACCGCGAACCCTCAAAAGCGTCCCCTCCGAAGTGCCAATCCCCACCCCTAGACCTTCGCCAACTACTCCTATAAATGGCTCAGTAAATTCCAGACAATAAAATAAACCGAAAATCCATGGAAGGATTTTCGGTTTATAAGAAATTACATTAGTAGGTAATATCAAAATTCAATGTAGGCAGAAATTAGAACTTGCGCTTACGTGCAGCTTCAGATTTCTTTTTACGTTTTACACTTGGCTTATCATAGAATTCACGCTTTCTACTCTCTTGTATTGTACCACTCTTGGATACAGTACGTTTGAAGCGGCGAAGAGCGTCTTCAAGTGATTCATTTTTGCGAACGACTGTCTTAGTCATATCTCTTGTCCCTCCCTCCAAACACACACTTCGAAACATAGCACTTTGCTATGTACTATAAAATTATATCGTATATTTTCTGTTTGGTCAATAAAAACTATTAGAATATCATGAGAAGTTTTATGAATTACTCTTATACCGTAATCAATAATCGGCTGATGATGATAGGCCTTGCATGATGGAAACACCTGAACTCGCACCAATGCGTGTTGCACCCGACTCCATCATACGATCTACGTCTTCCGCACTGCGCACACCGCCACTTGCCTTGACTCCAATTGCCGGTCCTACTACAGCACGCATCAGCTTCACGTCTTCTGGAGTTGCACCGCCAGTAGAGAATCCGGTCGATGTTTTGACGAAGTCCGCTCCTGCGAGCACTGCTAGTTCACATGCTGTACGTTTTTGGATATCGTCCAGCAAGGATGTTTCAATTATCACTTTTACTAAAGCCTTACCTTTTGCGGCTTCTACAACGGCTGCAATGTCATTTTGTACTTGTTCAAGCAATCCACTTTGTAATGCACCAATATTAATGACCATATCTACTTCCGTGGCCCCGTTAGCAATCGCGTCTTTTGTCTCAAACGCTTTAACTTCAGACGTGCTTGCACCTAAAGGGAAGCCAATCACAGTGCATACTTTTACTTCCGTGCTTTGAAGAGCTTCTGCAGCTGTTTTGACCCAAGTCGGATTAATACATACTGAAGCGAAAGAATATTTCTTAGCCTCTTCACATAATTCCAGTACTTGCTGTTTTGTTGCCTCTGCCTTTAACAGCGTATGATCGATATAAGCGGCATAGTTTGTAGTCAATGAAAGCGCTCCTTTTTTACGTACCGTTTTTTTCAGTATAACAAAGCTTACATTTCGTTGCACGAAAAAGACCACCCATTACAGGTGGTCCATATTAAATCGTTATTTTTTCTTCTGTAAGTACACGGACAGGTTGACCTTCACTGTAAGGATAGCCCGCTTTCGTAATTTTCACTTTTATAATTTGTCCGATCATCGTTTCGTCTGCAGGCAAGACTACTTTCAAATAATTATCTGTATAGCCTACATAGAGATCCTGATTAGTGTCGTCTTTAAAGCTTTCTTCTGGAATAACTTCGAGTACTTCGCCTTCAAAACGAGAAGCGTAATTTTTTGCTAATTGATCGTTCAATGTTAATAAACGGTGGACGCGTTCGTTTTTCACACTTTCGTCGACTTGATCTTCCATGCGAGCAGCAGGTGTGCCAGTTCTCTTCGAATAAGGGAACACATGGAGTTCCGAAAACTTATGGTCACGGATAAAGTTATAGGTTTCCATAAATTCCTCTTCCGTTTCACCCGGGAAACCTACGATGACGTCAGATGTAATAGCGAGATCCGGCAACGCTTCGTTCAGGCGCTGTAGACGATCAGAGAAAAATTCCATTGTATATTTACGGCGCATCCGTTTAAGTACAGTATCTGAACCTGACTGAATGGGGATATGCAAGTGGCGTACAATAATAGTAGAATCACGTAAAACGTCGATTACTTCATCTGTTAATTGGCTCGCTTCGATTGAACTAATACGTAGACGCTTCAATCCTTTTACCTGCTGTTCTAGGTCACGTAACAGACGAGCTAAGTTATAGCCTTTTAGATCTTCACCGTAACCACCTGTATGAATACCTGTTAAGACAATTTCAAGATAGCCTGCATCGACAAGTTGCTGTGCTTGATGAATCACTTCTTCAGGATCACGTGAGCGCATTAATCCTCTAGCCCACGGAATGATACAGAATGTACAGAAGTTATTACAACCTTCTTGTATTTTTAACGAAGCACGTGTGCGATCAGTGAATGACGGTACGTCGAGTTCTTCGTAGACACGGTTTTTCATAATGTTGCGCACCGCATTAATCGGTTGGCGCTCTTCACGGAATTGGTCGATCAGCCCAAGTAGTTTTGAACGATCTTGTGTACCTACTACAATATCCACACCTGGAATCGCCATAATTTCTGCTGGTGATGTTTGCGCATAACAACCCGTTACACAGATGACTGCGTCTGGATTTTTACGAATGGCACGACGGATCACTTGTCGGCTCTTTTTATCACCGGTATTCGTTACTGTACATGTATTAATAACATAGACATTAGAATTCTGATCAAACTCTACTCTTTCATAGTTTGCTTCTTGGAACAGTTGCCAAATAGCTTCTGTTTCATAATGATTCACTTTACAACCTAGCGTATGAAAAGCTACGGTTTTCGTAAGCTCATTGTTACTCATATTTATTTTTCATCCTTTCATTACAATCAATAAAAAACACGACTTAAACTATAATATCACAATCGTGCATAATGGGCATAACGCAACCTTACTAGAAAGAAAAAACGGTCTGCAAACTTCAAAAAAGTCCTGTTTGTTAGTCGATACGATTAGAAATTGGCGAACGTACGAACACGGCTTTCCTCGAGAGTAAAGTTAAAACTTATTAAAAAGCTACCTGAGGGTAGTCGTAAAGAATCCAATTATCAGGAATGGGAAATTGGTTAAATCCGATCCCGGTGTGGTATGAATCATGTGCAAAAACATGATTATCTCTAAGTGTGAAAAACGGGACGGTGTACTTGTCCGAGTATGGTAAAATACACAACATTAGATTGTTCTTCCTCTGGTGAGTACTTTAACCGGAATATATTATAAAGAAGAATGTATCCAAGCAAAATTAGGCTACCTGACACCCATAAAATATGGTGTCAGGTAGCCTAATCATGTGTTTTATATGTGTCTCATATCGCTATGTCAGTCTAATTTATTATACGTGTTTTATTTCTTTAATGAACTAAATAAAGAATCGTAAGCTATAACGACTTCCTGGTAATAACCGACTAACTTGTCCCAAACCGTTGATTGAATTGCTTCATCATTCTCAGCAGGAACTTCTATAGTATCATCTCTATTAGTCGCATCTTCAGCTACTTCTTCGTCCCCAGCAGGAACTTCTAAAGCGTTATCGCTAGTAGTCGCGTCTTCAGCTACTTCTTCATCCCCAACAGGAACTTCTGGTGTGTCATCGCTAGTAGTCGCATCTTCAGCTACTTCTTCATCCCCAGCAGGAACTTCTGGAGTGTCATCGCTAGTAGTCGCGTCTTCAGCTACTTCTTCATCCCCAACAGGAACTTCTGGTGTGTCATCGCTAGTAGTCGCGTCTTCAGCTACTTCTTCATCCCCAACAGGAACTTCTGGTGTGTCATTACCCTCGTCTGTTGTTTCATCCTCTACATCTTCACCTTCAATGGGAAGTGCCACAAGGTCGTCGCCTTCAGTAGGTGCTTCGATTACAATATCATCTTCAAGAGGCAAGATCCCACCAAGACGATCTTGGATGAGGTAATCATAATATTCAATTAAACTATTATAGTTCTGTATGACAGACCTATATTCATTCGCTAGATTTTCTGTTATAATCGTATCATCAGTAATTTGGTCAGTTGACGGCGTATCCCCAATGATATTCTCGTCAGCTGGCTCTTCTATTTCCTCTAATGAATCTTCTACGATTTCCGTTTCGTCTTCATCGGTTGCATCTTCATCTGCTTCCTCTTCGTCAACTGGAAGGTCAGCGTTTTCATCTTCATCAATCGAATCCTCATCTACTTCCTCTTCGTCAATTGGAAGTTCAGCGTTTTCGTCTTCATCGATCGCATCCACATCTACTTCCTCTTCGTCAACTGGAAGGTCAGCGTTTTCGTTTTCATCGATCGCATCCTCATCTGCTTCCTCTTCGTCAACTGGAAGGTCAGCGTTTTCGTCTTCATCGACCGGATCTTCATCTACTTCCTCTTCGTCAACTGGAAGGTCAGCGTTTTCGTCTTCATCGACCGGATCTTCATCTACTTCCTCTTCGTCAACTGGAAGGTCAGCGTTTTCGTCTTCATCGATCGCATCCTCATCTGTTTCCTCTTCGTCAATTGGAAGTTCAGCGTTTTCGTTTTCATCGATCGCATCCTCATCTGCTTTCTCTTCGTCAACTGGAGGTTCAGCGTTTTCGTCTTCATCGATCGCATCCTCATCTGCTTCCTCTTCGTCAATTGGAAGTTCAGCGTTTTCGTCTTCATCGACCGGATCTTCAGTTGGTACTTCACCATCTACAGGAATGTCATCTGATTCATCCTCCTCTAAAGGATCATCCGTTTCATCTTCGTCTTTTGCTTTTTCTTGCCACTTTTTACTTGCAATGGTGCGCATTATTTTTCCTTTTTCGGGTGAACCCTGAATGCTCGTTGCATAAGATGAAACTTCTTCACCATGATTTTTAAATTGTGTAACCTCACTCTTTTCATCGGCTGACGCGGCTCCTGCTCCGAATAATGCAGCAGTTACCATTGAAGTTGACATTACAAACGGCAACAATTTCTTGTTCGTGTTTTTTTCGTTTTGATTTTTTATTTCCTTAACCAATACCATCAAACTCCCTTCGATTTTTAAAAATTAAAATTTCAATTACTCTAACCGTACATTCACCATGCATTCTATTAAGTTGCTATGTACATCTACCTCCTTGAAGGCAAGACAGGTTCGTCCGAAATGATGCTCTCCGACGAATCATTTATCAATGTCCCGTCTGCATCTACAACAATAACAAAGTAAAAAAATAAGCGGATAACAATCATGTGACAAATTCCAATGGAAAAACTATCCTTTGTCATAATTGAAAAGTGTTCCCGGAGTCCTAGTTTTTCAAAGGGAAAAGATGAAAACAAGGGACCTTACTAGCAGAAGCGCTGAGGAGTCTCGTTTTACATTTCGTAAAAAAGTCGACAAAGCCTTCCATTTGTGCCGTGCGTTACTTTTTTAGTATATTTCTAGCGAGACCTTAAGGCCTAGCCAACTCTGTTACATTCAGGAATAAATGAATAAATTTTGTGACAAATCTGAAGTTTCGTGTAATATTGTACTCCAAAAGAAATCTTTCTGTAATAAAAGTAGAAAGCAAAGTAACTTCCGAGGTCAGAGAATTGAAAATATAACTTTTCACTTTTTCATAGCTAATGAGTCGCGCTTATTTCCTATTGACTTTAAGGGTATTCTTTCTTCCTAACCAAATTTTGCGTTAAGTAGACTAACTATCATTCTTTAACGTCAAACATATCAGCCAGCTTTACACGTGCTTAATCGAAAACAATTTGGCATCATGTTGTGATGAAGCGCTGTTTATAAATCTTCGAACTGGGAAGTGAGGAAACGCGTTAGTCCAGTATTTGTTGATAATGCTCAACATTTTTTAATCACCAAAGAGATGCAGCAAGCTAGCCACGTTGATCATCAAGCCTTATCGGTTATAGTCGGCCGCGAGTCATTATCTAATTTTGTTCACACGATAATTGATAATATCATTGTTTTATATAAGCGTGCGCAATCCATTACTTTTATAAAATGTATCACGCACACATTTGCGTTTAGGTCTCTTTTTCAAAGTCAATTTGCACTGACACGCTATCATTACAATGAAAAAACCACTTAAAATGGTGATTTTAAGTGGTTTTTGCCAAGCACCTTACCCTACGTTGCCACAGGGTAAGGACGCAATCATATTTAAATGTACAACCCACAGCCTAGTGTATGAATAGCAACTGAAGACATAAGTTGTTCAGTTCTTTCATTCAAATTCATAAGACATAGCGGACAATACATATAAAGGTGCTGTTTCCGTGCGTAGGATTCTAGGCCCCAACGACACGGGGAGGAAACCTGCATCTTGAAGTAAAGCGGCTTCTTCCCGCGCTAATCCGCCTTCCGGTCCAAAAACAACTACTATCGATTGTCCATGATAAACGTTTTTCAGACGGTCCGCAATCTTATGCGGCATATCACTTTTCGCATCTTCTTCATCCGCAAACAATTTGACATCAAAGGAATCTGTATACGTAATCAGTTGCTTGACGCTTTGGACGGATAAAATCTCGGGTATCTGGTTACGATGACTTTGTTCAGCGGCTTCCTTAGCAATTTTTTGCAAACGTTCGATACGTTTATCGCCTTTTTTAGCATCCCATTTGACGATGGATCGACTGGCAGCAAAAGGAATCAATCGACTCATACCGAGTTCGGTACTTTTTTGCGTTATCAAATCCAGTTTATCGCCTTTAGGCAATCCGCAGGCAATCGTTACAGCTATCGGTAACTCGTTATTTTTGTCCAGTTGTCTCTGCTGAGAAACGGTAACGATGTCTTCAGAAATACTGTCGATCATCGCTACCGAAGCTACGCCATCATAGACAGTCAGTATTTCCTGACCTGGCGTCATGCGCATTACTTTGACGATATGCTTATAATCATCCCCACCGATTGCTACTTGACGCTGCTCATTAAATGGTTGATTTAGAAAATAGCGTTGCATGATTATTCACTACCCTTACGCGCAATGATCGCTACCCAATCTTCCATGAGAACCGTTTCCAAAATCTCAAAACCTTGCGCCATCAAGTCGTTGCGCACTTCGTCCCGTTTCGCACCGATGATACCGGATGTAATAAATAATCCACCTGGTTTAACGAGTTGATATGCATCTTGGGAAAACGACATGATCACTTCCGCCAATATATTCGCAATAATCATGTCGGGCGGTTCTTCTATCGAATCGAGAAGATTACCTTTCAAGACGGTAATGCGATCATCTGCATCGTTATACGTCACATTTTCCTGTGCAGCGCGTACAGCGACTTCATCCAAGTCAAGCGCGGTAATATGTTTTGCCCCAAGTAAAGCAGCGCCGATTGCTAGGACTCCAGAACCTGTTCCTACATCCACAATCATTTGATCAGGTTGAAGGTATTTTTCCAACGCTTGTAAACAGAGGACTGTCGTAGGATGTGTACCCGTACCGAATGCCATCCCTGGATCCAATTCGATGATCAATTCATCAGATTCCACTGGTGTATACTCTTCCCATGTAGGAACAATGGTGAAACGCTTTGAGATCTTTACCGGATGGAAGTATTGTTTCCACGAGTTAGCCCAATCTTCTTCATCCACTTCTGTAATGCCTATAGTAAAGCGTCCAGGATTTAATGAAAACTGACGAAGGCTTTCAATTTCTAATTCAAGATTTTCAACTGTTTCATTGATGAAACTAGTGACAGGCAAATAAGCTTTTATAATGACACCCTCGATTGGGAAGTCATCTCTATCTAAAGCATATATTTCACCGTATTGGTCTACTCGTTCTTTTCCAGGTTCTTCGGAATCTTCAATTACGACTCCGCTCGCGCCAGCTTCATGCAAGATGTTCGCTACTGCCTCAGTTGCTTCATGTGTCGTGTGCACGGAAACTTCAGACCATTTCACAGTTAGTCAATCCTTTCATTCACCTTTAAAAGTGCGTTTGATTTTATCGAAGAATGAGCTGGAATACTCATCAGGTGATTCCCCTTCAATTGATGCAAACTCACGCAATAATTCTTTTTGTCGCTCCGTCATTTTTTTCGGAGTCGTCACTTTGACGATCACATGTTGGTCGCCTGTTCCATGACCATGTACGTTTGGAACCCCTTTGCCACGAAGGCGGAAAGTTGTACCGTTTTGTGTACCGGCTGGAATCTTCAACTTCACTTTGCCATGCACCGTTTGCACTTCGAGTTCGTCTCCTAATGATGCTTGCGGGAACGTCAAGTTCAATTCCAGTATAATATCATCCTCTTCACGAATGAAACGTTTATGTGGACGGACATTAAAGACGATGTACAAGTCTCCAGGAGGTCCTCCATTAATTCCTGCTTCACCTTGTCCACCTACCCGTAGACGTTGTCCTTGGTCTACTCCAGCCGGAATCGTTATTTTGATGACTTTGTTTTTCGTTACGCGACCTTTACCACGACATGCTTCACATTTTTCAGGAATAATTTTTCCTGTACCCTGACATGTAGGGCATGTTCTGCGGTTCACAACTTGACCAAATGGTGTGTTTTGAGCGAATGAAACCTCACCTGAACCATTACATTCCGTACATGTTTTAACGCTTGTGCCTTTTTTCGCACCCGTGCCATCACATGTATCACATTCTTCCTCGCGAGGAATATCAATTTCTGTTTCTTTACCGAAAATGGCATCCATAAAGTCGACTGTCATTGTATATTGCAAGTCATTACCTTTTTGTGGAGCATTTGGATCTCTTCTCCTTGCACTTCCACCGAAGAACGTGCTGAAAATATCCTCAAAGCCAAAGCCATCTGCACCTCCGCCGCCAAATCCACCGAAGCCTGCACCTGGCCCATTGTGACCGTATTGATCATATTCGGCCCTTTTGTTCTCATCGCTCAACACTTCAAATGCTTCTGTTACTTCTTTAAATTTTACTTCCGCATCCGCTTCTTTGTTCAAGTCTGGATGGTACTTTTTAGAAAGTGTACGGTATGCTTTGCGGATCTCTTCCTTCGTAGCGGATTTAGAAACGCCCAGCACCTCATAGTAATCTCGTTTACTCATCATTGCACCCCTCATCGCATTTTACCTGTTGTTCATTGTAACACGTTAATATCGAATTTTGTTAAGTTAACAAACGAAAAAGTCAAAGCCGGAATTTCGGACTTTGACTTTTCCGTCAATAGCTATTTTAATTTACTTATTTATTATCTTTGTCATCTTCTACTTCTTCGAAATCTGCGTCCACTACACTGTCGTCTTCTTGACCAGGTTGTGCATCGCCTTGAGCCGCTTGCGCTTCTGCAGCAGCTTGCTCATATAGTTTTACAGATAGAGCTTGTACCAATTCGTCAAGTTTTTCTTTCTTCGAACGAATTTCCTCGAGGTCTCCAGATTCATTAGCAGCTTTCAATTCTTCCAACGCCGCTTCTGCTTCTTTAACTTCCGCTTCGTCCACTTTGCCTTCTATATCTTTAAGTGTCTTTTCAGCCATAAATACTAACTGATCCGCTTCGTTGCGAAGTTCTGCTTCTTCTTTACGCTTTTTATCTTCTTCAGCGTGTGCTTCCGCATCTTTCACCATTTGATCAATTTCTTCATCGGAAAGACCTGAACTAGATTGGATCGTGATGTTCTGTTCTTTTTGTGTACCCATATCTTTCGCTTTAACATTGACGATACCGTTTTTGTCGATGTCGAATGTTACTTCGATTTGAGGAACGCCACGTGGTGCTGGTGGAATGTCCGTCAATTGGAAACGGCCTAATGTTTTATTGTCAGTTGCCATCGGACGCTCACCTTGCAATACATGGATGTCTACTGCCGGCTGGTTGTCAGCTGCTGTAGAGAACACTTGTGACTTGCTCGTAGGGATTGTCGTGTTGCGGTCAATTAGTTTTGTGAAAACAGAGCCCATTGTTTCAATACCTAATGATAGAGGTGTTACGTCAAGAAGTACAACGTCTTTTACGTCTCCAGTTAAGATTGAACCTTGAACTGCCGCACCCATCGCTACTACTTCGTCTGGGTTTACGCCTTTGAACGGCTCTTTGCCCGTTACATTTTTGATTGCTTCTTGTACTGCTGGAATACGTGTAGAACCACCAACTAAGATGACACGGTCGATGTCAGAAGCTGTTAGATCTGCGTCTTTTAGTGCTTGACGAGTTGGAATCATGGAACGTTCTACAAGGCTTGCTGTTAACTCATCGAATTTAGCGCGAGTCAATGTGATTTCCAAGTGTAGTGGTCCTGCTTCTCCAGCCGTGATGAACGGAAGAGAGATGGAAGTGGATGTTACACCAGACAAATCTTTCTTCGCTTTTTCAGCTGCATCTTTTAGACGTTGCATAGCCATTTTATCTTTCGAAAGATCAATGGAGTTTTCTTTACGGAATTCTTGTACCAAGTAATCAATGATAATGTCGTCAAAGTCATCTCCACCAAGTTTATTGTCACCTGCTGTTGAACGTACTTGGAATACTCCGTCGCCAAGTTCTAGAATGGATACGTCAAATGTACCGCCACCTAGGTCATATACTAAAATGGTTTGATCTTCATCCGTTTTATCCATACCATAAGCTAGTGCTGCTGCTGTTGGCTCGTTGATGATACGCTCTACTTCAAGACCAGCGATTGTACCAGCATCTTTTGTTGCTTGACGCTGTGCATCGTTAAAGTACGCAGGAACTGTAACAACAGCCTTCGTTACTTTTTCGCCCAAGTATTCTTCAGCATAACCCTTCATGTATTGAAGAATCATAGCAGAAACTTCTTGTGGAGAATATTCTTGGCCATCCACTTCTACTTTGTAGTCCGTACCCATATGTCTTTTAACAGACATGATCGTGTTAGGGTTTGTGATGGATTGACGTTTTGCTACTTCCCCTACTTGACGTTCGCCGTTTTTGAATGCAACTACGGACGGTGATGTTCTGTTGCCTTCAGGATTCGGAATTACTTTCGCTTCTCCGCCTTCGTATACTGCTACTACTGAGTTTGTTGTACCTAAATCAATACCGATAATTTTGCTCATGTGTAATTTTCCTCCTATAATGTGAATACTGTAATTTTTTACTCGTTTACTTTAACCATGGATGGTCGTAGTACACGTTCTTTCAGTTTATATCCTTTTTGCAGTTCTTCCAAAACAATTCCAGAATCTTTTCCTTCTTCATTGCCTGTCATTACTGCTTGATGGAAGTTTGGATCAAACTCTTGATCAAGCGCTTCGATTTCTTCCAGGCCGTCAGACTTTAAAGCTTCTAGTAATGAACGATAAACCATTTCCATCCCTGTTAAGAGGGCCTTCGTCTCTTCCTCTTTTGCTTCAACAGAAAGTGCACGTTGGAAGTTATCAAGTACGGGCAGAACATTAACCATTACATTTTGTGAACGGTATGTTTGCAACGTTTGATAGTCGAGTGAAGACCGTCTCTTAACGTTTTCCAAATCTGCCATTACGCGTAATTTCTTACCTTCTTCTTCTTCAAGAGCTTTTGTTAACTCATCGATCTTTTTCTCAAGCTCTTGTTCTAAAGTGAGCTCTTCGACGATTTCTTCAACATCTTGCTGTTCTTTCGCGTTAGTTTGCTCTTGCTCATCTTCGGAAAGATTTTCATCTAGTTGCTCTTCAAACTCTTGATTTTCTTTCACGTGTCTTGCCTCCCGTTTCCGTCTTTTCCGATTGTTAGCTGATGAAGCGCGGAAGATAAATCACTGCTTAGTATATCGAGCAATGTAATAACTCTTCCGTAATCCATCCGCTTCGGACCGATAATTGCGATGGAACCTTCCATATTCTCTCCTGCCGAGTACGTGGAAGTAATCACGCTGTAGTCTTCCATTTCAATCACATTGTTTTCAGAACCAATACGAACTTGGATCCCTTGTTCGTTTTTTTGGAAAAGCCCCATGGCAGGATTACCTTTCTCTATTAGTTCGAAAAATGATTGCATCTTCTGGAAGTCGTGAAATTCCGGTTGTTTCCACATATTCAATTTTCCGCCAAAATACAATCGTTCTTCCGGCTCCACTGCCATTGCTTGCTGCAATGAGCTGAATAGTTGTTCAGCTTGGTGAATATGTTGTTCAAATACATGCTTCGCTTCGAGTTGCAATTTTTGCTGCAACTGCACTAGCGATGTGCCGATTAGGCGTTCATTTAAAATATTTACCGTCTTCTCAATTTCCGAGGCAGTAAGACCAGGTGGCACATCAAAGATCCGATTTTCCACATGTCCGTTATCCGTTACGATAATCGCCACTGCCCGTTGTTGATCTAGTGGAACAATAGAGAATTTCTTGACGGCATGCGTAGAGGTATCAGGTCCAAGGAGGATGGACGTATAATTCGTTAAGTCAGATAGAATGGTTGCGGATTTTCGAATTAATTCTTCTGATTCTCCCACTTTCTCCTGAAACATCGTACGTAACTGCAAGCTGTCTTCCAGGCCTAAAGCTTGTGGTTGCAATAAGTGGTCCACAAAGAACCGATAGCCTTTTTCGGAAGGCACTCTTCCAGATGATGTGTGAGTCTTCTCTAAATAACCCATATCCTCCAGATCCGCCATGTCATTCCGAATCGTTGCCGAACTAAATGGCGCTTCCGGCTTTTTCGACAGTTGTCTCGATCCAACTGGTTGAGCAGACTCGATGAAATCTTTCACTGTCAATTGTAGTATGAGCAATTGTCTGTTTGTCAACATGATCATCACTCCTGTTAGCACTCATTAACCTCGAGTGCTAATACTACTCATAATTTATCAAATTCTATTTTATATGTCAACGAATCAAACTCAATCTCCCAATAAAAATTCCTGAAATACCGAATTCCCTTGAAAAACACCTTTTCTAGTTAAACGGAGATGGTCTCCATCGATTTCTAAAAGTCCTTGTTGTTGCATTTTTTCTATCGGTTTACCGAATACTTGATGAATCGGGCGTTGGAATTTCTGCTCGAATTCTTGAATCGATATTCCTTCAATGATTCGTAGACCAAGAAACATTTCTTCCTCCATCAATTCGGCGGGAGTTACTACATGCACATCCTTACGAGGTAGCTTTCCTTCCTCCAATAGATTAATGTAATGTGTCAACGGTCCGACATTCGCATAACGCTCGTTGCCAATATAACCATGGGCGCCTGCACCAATACCTGCATAGTTGGAGTTTTCCCAATAAATCAGGTTATGAAACGAAGGATGTTCAGGTTTAGCAAAATTACTGATTTCATATTGATCGCGACCTGCTGCACTCATGCGATCCATCACCATGGAGAACATCTCTGCTTCCATGTCTTCTCCTGGCAAGGGCAACTTCCCTTTGACCATTCGATTATAAAAGACGGTTTTCGGTTCTACGATCAATGAATAGGCGGAGTAATGAGGCAGATCTAGCGCCAATGCACGATCAAGTGTCTCTTCCCATTCTTTCAATGTTTGTGTCGGTAGGCTGTACATTAAATCAATGCTAATGTTTTCGAAACCGACTTTACGCGCGGCCTGAATAACGTTCTCCACGTCCTCATTAGAATGTGTTCGCCCAATTTGTTTCAGTAATCGTTCATTAAAAGTTTGCACGCCGATCGACAAGCGATTTACGCCACTTTCCTTCAGTATAGAAAGTTGTCCTTCCGATAAATCATCAGGGTTTGCTTCTGTTGTGAATTCTTTCAATGCCGTGACGTCGATATACTGTGAAACAATTGTCAGTAACCGATCGAGCTGAGGAACGTTGAGTGCCGTCGGTGTGCCACCGCCTAAAAAGACAGTTTCTACTTCTTGAAATGAAAAGCCGGCTTCTTTCATATAATAAAATTCTTTGCCAATCGATTCGATGTATTGATCGACGGGTTGATTTTTTAGAAATACTTTATTGAAATCGCAATAATGACAAATTTGCTGGCAAAACGGTATATGGATATACACTCCCCGCATGCTGTCACATCCTTTGTTTGAGTATGTAAACAGCAAAAAGAGGGCGCTTTGCCCCCTTTTCGCTGAATTTAATTATTCTTCATCCATCTTAAGAACAGCCATGAACGCTTCTTGTGGAACTTCCACAGAGCCAACTTGCTTCATCTTTTTCTTACCTTCTTTTTGTTTCTCAAGCAATTTACGTTTACGAGAAATATCTCCACCGTAACATTTTGCTAAGACGTTTTTACCCATAGATTTAATGGTTGAACGTGCAACGATTTTCTGCCCGATTGCCGCTTGGACAGGCACTTCGAACTGTTGCCTTGGAATTAACGACTTCAGTTTCTCAACAATCGCCTTCCCACGTTCGTAGCTAAAGTCACTGTGCACGATAAAGCTTAACGCATCAACAGTTTCACCATTTAACAAAATATCCATTTTAACGAGTTTCGATCGTTTATAGCCAATCAATTCGTAATCCAGTGATGCGTACCCTTTTGTACTAGACTTTAATTGGTCAAAGAAGTCATAAACGATCTCAGCTAATGGCAGTTCATAGATAATATTGACACGGGATGCGTCCATATAATCCATCGTCAAGAAATCTCCACGTTTACGCTGACAGAGCTCCATAACAGACCCTACGTAATCATTCGGTACCATAATCGAAGCTTTAACATATGGTTCTTCGACAAAGTCTACTTTTTGTGCACTAGGCATCATCGATGGGTTATCGACGTTCATCGTCGAGCCGTCCGTTAAGTTTACTTTATAAATAACGCTAGGTGCTGTCGTGATCAAATCGATCTTGAATTCACGTTCGATTCGCTCCTGAATGATCTCCATGTGTAACAGTCCTAGGAAACCACAACGATAGCCGAAGCCTAGCGCTTGTGATGTCTCTGGCTCATATTCAAGTGCAGAGTCATTTAGTTCGAGCTTTTCAAGCGCTTCACGCAAATCGTTGTATTTGGATGTATCGATTGGATACAGTCCGCAGAACACCATCGGATTCATACGACGGTAACCTGGCAATGCTTCCTCGGCAGGATCATTGACAAGTGTAATCGTATCCCCTACTTGTGTATCGCCTACTGTTTTAATGGAGGCAGATAAGAATCCTACATCTCCTACAGTCAATTCATCACGTGGAGAAATACCTGGAGTGAAGACACCTAGTTCCAGCACTTCAAATTCTTTACCCGTTGCCATCATGCGAATCATATCGCCAGGCTTTACTTTTCCTTCTACGATACGAATATTGACGATAACACCTTTATATTGATCATAGTGAGAGTCAAAGATCAACGCTTTTAGTGGCGCATCCGGATCTCCTTGTGGTGCTGGAACTTTTTCTACGATCTGTTCCAGGATTTCATCAATCCCAATTCCGGCTTTCGCGGAAGCTAATACTGCTTCGGATGCGTCTAATCCAATCACATCTTCAATTTCTTTTTTCACACGGTCTGGATCAGCCGCCGGTAGGTCGATTTTATTAATAACAGGTAATATTTCCAAATCATTGTCTAGCGCTAGATAAACGTTCGCCAATGTTTGCGCTTCGATGCCTTGCGCAGAATCTACTACAAGAATAGCGCCTTCACAAGCAGCTAAACTTCTTGAAACTTCATATGTGAAGTCGACGTGTCCTGGTGTATCGATCAAGTGGAACGTATAGTCTTCACCATTCTTTGCTGTATAGACTAACTGAACGGCATTCAATTTAATGGTGATACCGCGCTCACGTTCTAGATCCATCGAATCCAATGATTGGGCCTTCATGTTACGTGTTTTCACTATTTCTGTTTTTTCTAGTATCCGATCCGCCAGCGTTGATTTCCCGTGGTCGATATGGGCAATGATAGAAAAATTTCGAATGTTTTTTTGACGTATTGCTCTCTGCTCTTGATTCATCACTGTTCACTCCTACATGTACGTACCTATTTAAGCTACTTGAATTATAGCAGTGAACGGTTCAGACTTCAATATTTGAAAGATTATTGCACAATCATCATAGCGGAAATAGATTCACCAACGACAGAGATCGTTTGATTGAGCTCCATTTCCGTATTACCCACACCGCCCATTTCGATTAATATAATGCTGGTATTTAGATCTTGATTGTATTTACCATCTACTCCACGGCCACCTTTAATAATGATTTCCCGCGTAATGCCAGGCACTAATTTTTCCATCTCATTTTTCAATTGCTTCGCTTTGGCCAAGTTCCGTTCGTAATACGGATGGTCTCTTCCAATGACAAATGCCACTTTTGCATAGCGTTGACCGGCATGTGTGATCGTCGTTTTTGAAGGGCCGAGCGAATCTCTGTGCATATCGATGACTAAATCATAAGATTGCTCGTTAACCTTCTTTTCCACATAGGGTCTAATCGCAGCATACGAACGGTGATACGGTATCTTCTTTTGTTGCATGATTTTCACAATATCGATATCGAGCTGTTCTGCTGCTAGGCCATGTGAAATTAAATTTTCTTTTAGCCGCTCGCCCACTTTTAAAATATTCTCTGAATGATGGGATACCGCCACTTTTCCGTTCGCGGCTTGCGTAATAGGTTCATACGCTTCATGTGAGTGGGTCGAATAAATCAACACATTCCCTTCTATCTTCGGTCGAATATCTTCCTCCAATACATTGGATGCATAGACAATTGTGCTCGGTTCCTTTAACGAGAGGGCAGTGGAAATGGTTGGCTGTTTGGGAATGTACTGCAAGACGACAGGAAAGATGAACAATACAAAAATAACGCTCATCCAGATTTGCAAAGTTTTTTTCATAGTAATCCCTCCATCTTCCACACTATGCGGAAGAAAAAAGGTCAATGACTAGTTCATTCATTTACTTTGTGAATCCAGGTAATTAATGAAGAAGATAATGCAATGGCGTAATTTGCGACCCATGAATCAATTTCTTTTGGAGAAATAAATGTCGCCAATTCCTGATTTGTCAGCACTTCTTCAAATAATTGGATTCGTTCTTCATGCGTCCACGATGACCAATCACCAAATATGGGGCCAAGCGCTGTGCGATCCGCATCTTTTGTTGAACGATGGGGGAACCGACCTGTTGAAAGTTTTGACGAAGGCATGCCATCTTCTTCTATTTTCGCTGCGATATAGCCGAACATCGTGTCAATAGCATCCGCCACTAGTACAGGTCCATCCACCACTGTCGGTACACCTATGGCAATCACAGGGATGCCGAGACTTTTTTCCGATAACTCTTTGCGGCTATTTCCCACACCTGAGCCCGGATGAATACCGGTATCCGTCAGCTGAACCGTGCGGCAAAGCCTTGCGCTACTCCTTGCAGCAAGCGCATCAACGACAAGCAATAGATCCGGCTTACTTTGATCTACAATCGCTTTAACAAAAGAAGCAGTTTCCAAACCAGTCTGAATGGTTACACCCGGCGCATACACCATGACACCACTCTCATCTGCTTCGTAATAATCTGGAATAACTTCCTTCACATAATCCATAACAGCGGGTCCCACAGCGTCTGGCGTAATTTCTCGGTTGCCCAGGCCAACACACAACACTTTTTTTACGCCGCCCGGTAACTTTTCTTTAATCAATGTGTCCATTTTTTCTACCACAAGTTTACATAATACTTGAAGCTCCTCGATTTCGTGAACAGCAAGTGTTGGAATCGTCAGCGTAATATATGTACCTTTCGCTTTCCCGATTTCTTCTTCCCCTTCCGCTGTCACTTTTACAGTAGTCGCCTTAATTCGACCGATTGTTTGTTCTTCGACATGTATTCCGGACATTTCCTTTAATTTCTTTTCCTCTTGCTCGGTCTGATGTCTGACAAACTCATCACTTTCATCAATTAAATCCGTACGGTAGTAATTGATTTCGCTCATTTTCTTCACCTCTACTAACAAGTTTGTGCAATTTACCGGCGTTTATTCTCGAATAGATTACTGTAAAGTTGAATCGCTTTACTTTTTTTCTTGCAATCTGTCGGTAGCTTTGATAAAATTATGCTTGTTGTAAAGAGATATCCGGATGATTGTGGAAACACTCTTGCCTTACCTGAAAGCTGGAGGTGAATGAAATGCCAAACATTAAAGGTGCTATTAAACGCGTGAAGCAAAGTGCTGCTGCTAACGAGCAAAACTCTCACGTAAAAGCTTCTATGCGTACTGCAATCCGTAAAGCGGATGCGGCTCTTACTAATAAAGAAGAGAACGCTGAAGAACTTTTGAGAGATGCTGTGAAACAATTGGATACTGCTGCCCGTAAAGGTCTTATCCCAAGAAACACTGCTGCTCGTCAAAAATCACGTCTAACTAAAAAAGCTCAATAATGATATGTTAAAAGACTGCCTCATCGTGACGGCAGTCTTTTTTTGCGTTCTTATAGTCCATTCATTAAAAATAATTCCAATTTACGCTGACGATTACCACCCGTCGTTTTAAGTTGCAGATCAATAGTCGCCAAATTATCCAATGCTTTAAGCAACACTTCCAAAGAGGGTAGCTTTCGTTGCATCATCAATTTAACACGATATGGATGGATCCGAAGCGTTGTAGCGATTTGTTGTTGTTGATAACCTTTTTTCCGTAAATTTGACACATGAATCATTAAACGCACTTGACTCGCAACGAGTGACGCCAGCATGATCGGCTCTTCCCCATTACGTATTAAGTCATGATAGACAGCGATGGATTCTGCCCGTTTATTATTGACAAATAAATCCGTTAGGCGAAATACGTCCATCTCAGGTGTCCTAGTTACTAGTTGCTCAATTGTATTGATATCCACGGTGCCCTTAAACGCTAAGTAGCCAGCTAGCTTATCGATTTCAGTTGACAATGTCAGTAAGTCGGTTCCAGACATCTCCATAAGAAATTCAGCTGTTCTTTTATCGAATTCAATACCTTTATCTTTCCCTTGCTGCATAATCCACGTAGATACATCTTGCCCTTGTAACGCAACCGCTTCTACGACAACAGCATGTTTCTTTATTTTTTTCGTGATTTTCTTTCGTGCATCAAGCTTTTCATAAGGTGCGACAAACACTACTGTAGCCGTAGGAGATGGATTTTCTAGCCACTTTTCCAACAGTTCAAGTTGATGATTTTGCTTTTCCTTCGAATGATCCGTCGCTTTTAAGAATGAACAGTTTTTTGCGACGATCAATTTATGGTCGACTAAAAACGGAAATTCATCCGCCACTTCGAGTACAGCCTGGACTGGAATCTCCTCTAAATCAAAACGATTCACGTCAGATGATGTCATACCAGGCACTGCTTTAATTAATCTCTTAATTGTTTCGTCCAGTAAGTGTTGCTCGGTGCCTGTCAGAAGATAAACTGGCTGCACATCGCCTTTTTCAATTTGACTCCAAATTTTTGTAACCACTTTCTTCACCTCAATTACCGATTGCTTGCTATTAAAAACCTGTGATAACTATACATGAAAATCAATCATTTCTCCATACTAGCATGTAAAGGAGGTTTTTTGATGAAAAAGTCTGGCCGTCCACAAGTAAATTCCCGAAAACATTCGAAGCCTGTAGTAAAAGAAGAAATATCCCTAGAGTTAACAGAGCTCGAACATTTAGCGCCGAAACAGGAACCGATGACTCCGAACCATCGGGAGACAGCAGAAAAGGATAAATATTATTGATTCCAAAAAGACAGAGCGGAATTTGCTATAAGCAACTCCGCTCTTGTAACGAATAATCTACTTACTCTATGAACAATTTGTGTCAACGTACGTTGCAACTCCTAAAAGCTGCAATTTTAATGGATTTTTCTTTCACTTTCATCTATACTTAGTATGGAATTAGGAGGTGTAGCAATGAATGAATTTGAACATGATGTCCAATCCAAACGTAATGATGCGATTGACAGCGGCATCGGCTTTATAGTAGCGTTTATCGGTTTTTCTGCAATTTTTGTTGTTGCTACGATCATCGATATCGTCGCACTCTAATCAACTGTTGTATAAAATAGACACATCCACCAACTTGGGGGATGTGTCTATTTGTTTTTCTAACGACTCGAAGTGGCGGAATACACTCCGTCTTTCACGCGCACTTCAATAGTTCCCTGCTCAGCTGTTGACCAAAAAGGAATACCATGTTCACGGAAGCGGTCGATTACTTCTTCATGTGGATGTCCATAGCGACTATTTCTCCCTGCCGATACAATAATAAACTCAGGTTGAAGAAAGTTGATAAATGACTCTGTGCTCGACGTCTTGCTTCCATAATGGCCGGCTTTCAATACGACACGTTGAAAATCAGCAAAACTATATCGTTGCAAAAACCGTTGCTCCCCCTCTTTTTCGAGATCTCCTGGAAAGATGAAGTGAAGATCATTTTGCTTCATTACAAGTACTAGTGAACTATCATTACCGTCATATATTCGCTCTTCAGGTGCTACATATTGGAATTGATAGCCTTCCTCTTTCCAATTAACCCCATCCCTAACTAATTGCACTGGAATGTTCTGTTTTTTTGACAATCTCAACACTTCATCCATCACATTCTCCTGTTCACTCCCAGGCGGCAAATGAATTACCTTTACTTTTAACTCTTCCAATACTTCATCGGCACCTTCCATATGATCTAGATCAGCATGGGATATGATCAGCCGGTCGATTTTCGTGATCCCTTTCGCTTTTAAGTACGGCACAACGATATTTCGTCCAATTTCAAAAGGCTGCTCGGGTGTCTTCCAATCCGTTTCGCCAAAACGAACCACCCCACCTGTATCTATCATATACACTGCTTTCCGATAGGGCATTTCGATTATCGTACTGTCCCCTTGCCCGACGTCAACATAGGAAATGACCGCATCACGGTGAAGTATCGGCTTAATTTCCAAGTAGAGCGCTGGGAGTAATAAGCAAATAACGCCGACCATGACGAACTTCTTTCTTTCCAGACAGACTAGGAAAATGAGAATACCCAGAACGGCAAGCGCTGAGCCCACGCCATCCGGTTGTCCGGGCGTCCACATTTGGTAGGGGAAGGAAGCAAACCAAGTCGTCATACTACCAATGCACTGCCTCACAGGCTCATAGATTATAAAAAGGAGTGTTGCCAGCGGTGGTGCGACAAACGTGCAGATCAGCAATAGTAAATTAGCTGGCAAAATACATATAGAATACAACGGAACATAGAACAAATTCGCAATAAAAGAAGAAATTGATAACTCGTAGAAGTGATACAGCAAAATAGGATAAAGCGCGACTTGCGTAATGACCGTAACAAAAAACGAAACGACCATTCCATTTTTCGCTTGGCTAAGAATAGCTGACGAATACAATAAAGAACACGCAGCTAAATACGAGAGCTGAAATCCCGGTTGAAAGACGATATAAGGTTGCATGACGATAAAAAGTAACGCGCTCAAAGCAAGAGCATCGTCCAGGCGTAATTTAAAATTGCCTGAAACAGCAAGCAATACAATCATTGTCACCGTTGATGCACGCCAGACAGACGGCGCTCCGCCCGCAATACATGCGTAGAGTGGTAAGAACATGAGTAATCCGTAAGTCACCCACTCTTTGCGAAAACCGATACGCAACAAAATCGCGCGAATGAAAAACGTCAATAGACCGACATGCAAACCCGATATCGCAAAGAGATGCGTAATACCAAGCGTCTGATACTCAATTTGCAAGATACGATCCATTCCCGAACGGTCACCAATCAATAATGCTTCAGCTTCTGTAACAAGTGAAGGTGGAAATTGATCATGAATATGTTGTTTGATCGCAGAACGATAGCGAGAGAGTCGCGAACGCAGTGTTGTGAGGGGTACGCTCGACGTGATCCGGGTGGCTTCTAGAATTCCGGCCGCGCCATTCATTCGTAAATAGCGTGCCATATCGAATGAATAGTCATGGGCCGCTGGTTCCAGTTCTTTCGGCTCCACTTCAGCCGTGAACTGATATGTTGCTAATCGCGCAGACTGAAATTGACTTTTTTGTAGTTCGGAGGCGAATGAATACATCATATAGACGACCGTGCCATCAGTCAGAGTAGCGAAACCTTTCACTTTAGCGCCATCGATTTTCACTTGATCTTTCCAATGAAAGGTCACGACTGAGTCCTCAGGAAGTGATGTAAATTGACTTGAGAAATAGAAAAAGGAGAGACTTGCAATAAGTGAGCAAAGAAGAAGGTGTAGATAATCTTTGCGTAAAAAGTAGAACGGTATGAGGAATACTACATTCAAAAATAAAAGCGATCCTGAAAGCTCAGCTGCAAACGCAGATATCGCAACAGGAATCGCTATATACATCCATCGTATCGATCGGATTAATTGCCAAATAAATGATTCACCCTTTGCAAAAGGGTATCCAGTTCTTCAGGTTCAGCGCCAAGTTCCTGCATTTTCGTCAACATTTCGTTGAATAATGAAAATTTCTCTTCACTGGCGAAGTCAATAGAACGCTCGTCAAACGGCACTTTTTCAATCTCCACACCCGCTTGCGCAAATAGCTCAAGTGCATACTCACTGTTTCGATAATCTGCGGCATATTTAACGCGTTCAATACCCGCTTGAATCAATGCTTTACTACACTGTAAACACGGGAAGTGAGTGACATAAATGGTCGCCTTTGCAACCGGTATACCATATTTAGCACATTGTAGTAATGCATTCATTTCCGAGTGTATCGTTCGAACACAATGATTATCTACGACATAACAGCCGTGTTCAATACAGTGATCTCCACCCGATATCGAGCCATTGTAGCCGCCAGCAATAATGCGTTGATCGCGTACTAAAATGGATCCTACCGAGAGTCGCGTGCACGTGCTGCGCATCGCCAGCAAATGACTTTGCGCCATGAAGAACTGATCCCAAGTAATTCGCTCCATACGGTTGCCTCCATCAATTAAGAATAATAAGTGGTTCTAATTTTTCAAATGTCTTGTCACCAATACCTGAAACGCTTTTTATTCCGTCCAATTGCGAAAAAGGTCCATGTTCTTCCCGGTATTGGACAATCGCCATAGCTTTGGCTGGGCCGATGCCAGGAAGCGTCTGAAAATCGCTTTCATTTGCGGTATTGATATTTACTTTTGCTGTGGAACTGTCCGTTGAGGAAGATGACGCCGGTTGCTCGTATACAGGTGGCTCTTCTCCCGCGATTGGCACATAGATGACAGATTCATCTTGCAATCTTTGGGCGTGATTCAACAACCTAGTGTCAGCGGCCTCTGTGTAGCCTCCTGCTTTATCGACCGCATCAAGTAATCGGTCACCGTCTTGCATCGAATAAAGTCCGGGATGTTTTACAGCACCTTTAACATCTACCAGAATCGCAACAGAGACAGCTTCCGCGACTAATTCAATAGGCGCTTCCAGTTCTTTATTTTGCACAGTAGTTTCCATAGATTCGATTGGTTCAAATAGGGGTTGTCCATGTTCTTCGGAAAGTTGATCCGGCTGTTCTCGGGGAAAGAACAAAACAGTGGAAAGTACAGCGAATGCTGCAATAGGAATGATCAATGTACGCCATTTTTCGGTAAGGAATGAACGGATAAGCAACCATCCTTTCTTTCAGCACCGTATGGAGTCTTATTAACTATACCTGATTCCGAAATACTATGGTAGTCCTATTTTCGAACTTGGAAGAATATTCTTTCGCTCTCCTCTTCAGGTGCTTCATCTTCCCAATCCGCAAAAACCCGTTCAATACGAAATCCAACTTCTTCAAGCATTCGAACGTATTCCGGCACTGCGAACGTTCGTTGCATATGTACTTCGTCAAAACGCTGATAGGAATCATCTTCTTGTTTTACGAAAAACGCCAGTTCAGAATAAATCGAGTGATTCTCTTCTCCCGGGGTAGTTTGCCAAATATATGCAATACGTTGATTATCATAAACAAACGGTCCTTCAAGGAAAATCTCATCCATTTTATATAATGAATGCACATCAAACAGCAACACTCCACCTGTAGCAAGCGCACCATAAATTCGGCGAAACGTTTCCACGACATCTTGCTGCTGGATGATGTAATTCAAGGAATCGATCGAGATGATGGCAGCATCAAATGTATCTTCCACCTCTAGTCGCTGCATAGGTTGTTCGATAAACTGAATATCTAGTGAAAGTGACTGCGCACGTTGTGAAGCGACCCCGAGCATATCAGCGGAGAGATCAATACCTGTTACGTATGCCCCTTTTTTTGCAAGTTTCGCAGAAAGTACACCCGTACCGCACCCTATATCCAATACTTTTTTCCCGAAAACGCCAGCAGACGCCAAATCGAGTAACTCGACATAGGCGTCATACGGGATATCATTCATTAGTTCGTCATAAATTGATGCGAACGCTGAATAGGAAGAACTCATACTTCATCCTCAACGTTTAGTAGCTGTGCGTCTCCCCATAGCTTTTCCAAGTTATAGAATCCGCGTTCATCTCTATGGAATACATGCACGACTACATCGAGAAGATCGACTAGAATCCAACGACCCGCATCGAATCCTTCCAAACGTTTCACTGTGTAACCTTCTTTTGAAGCCGCATCCGCTACTTCGCGCGCGATGGCTTGTACTTGTCTTTCAGAGTTAGCATGACAAATGATGAATTGATCAGCAATTAGTGAAATGCCCTCCATGTTTAATACTACGATGTCTTCTGCTTTCTTACTATCTACTGCTTCATAAGCTAATTCCAATAATGTTGGCATATTTCACTGTTCCTTTCTTCTACGTACCTGTTCATTATAGCAATCAAATGAATGTGGAAAAATGACTGCGTATCGCTGAACTAAAAATTTAAATGTATGCTGGATGCATTCTGTCATTTGATCTTCCAGCGGTTCTCCGTCTATACGTTGGCGTAGCTCTTCGATACCCGGAAACTTTCTTCCTGGTTCGATTAAATCAGCGATATAGATCACTTTCTCTAGCTCACTCATTTCTGCACGTCCCGTCGTATGAAAACGAATAGCCTGCAAGATATCTTGGTCTTTTACACCATAACGCTCTTTCGCAAGCATAGCTCCAACCGGCGCATGCCATAATTCGGAGTGATATTGTGCATAGAGTTCATACTCTTCATCTCGTTTCAGTAATTCGAGTAATTCATCTTTATCCATAAATTTGGCATAATCATGAAATAGGCCAGCAATTTCAGCCTTTTCTACTGATACACCCACTTCTTCAGCTAATTTCATTGCGGTTTCCGTGACTCGCAGTACGTGTTCATACCGCGCTTTAGGTAAGCGTTGTTCTAAGTCATTTCGAACTTGTTGAAGATCCATATAATCTCTCCTCTCGAATGTAAGCTTCGACAGCCGGGGGAATCAAAAGTTGCACGGTTCCACCTTCTACAAAACGTTGGCGGATCAATGTGGATGACAAATCAAGTTGTGGTGTTTCTACTAATTGTACCGGGATTGCAGAAGTATTATCAGTACCTGGACGTTTTACACCGATAAACGTAACCATTTCGAGTAAATCCTCAATTCGGTACCATGTCGGTAACTGATCAATCATATCTCCGCCAATAATGAAATGAAAATGAACATTTGTTTCATCTTGTAGTAACTGCGACATCGTATCATACGTAAAAGATACTCCACCGCGCTCAATTTCAAATGATGACGCACGCAAGCCTTCCACTTCATCTACCGCCAGTTTCACCATTTGCAAGCGCTGTTCAGCTGACGCATCGCCTGTCGCAATCTTATGAGGCGGGACTGCAGTAGGCATCAACCATACTTCATCTAACTGTAGTGCATAGCGCACTTCATTGGCAATTAATAAATGTCCAGTATGTGGCGGATTGAAAGTTCCGCCCAAAATGCCGATTTGTTTCATCTGATTCTCCTTACGGTAATTGTATGCGCTTCTTCTCTGTCGATTCTCTGTATAAAACAATGGTGTTACCGATGATTTGGACTACGTGGATACCTTTGTACGCGCCAATCTTTTCGGCAATTTCCTTTTTATCTTCCTCGCAATTTTGAAGGACACTCACTTTTAGTAATTCACGTGCTTCGAGTGCTTCGTCGATTTGCAAGAGGATTGCGTCAGTCAAACCACTTTTCCCAATTTGGAATAATGCGTCCAAATGATGTGCTTCGCTACGTAAAAATCTTTTTTGTTTACCTGTTAACATGTTTACCCGCCAACTTTCATTGTAATCATATCGTTCATCTTTTTCGTGTCAGGATAGACGCCTGTCCACTTTTCAAAAGCAAGAGCGCCTTGATGAACGAACATTCCTATACCGTTCATCGTCTTCGCACCTGCTTGTTTTGCTTGTCGTAAAAATTCTGTTTCAAGCGGATTGTAAATGATGTCCGCTACTATTGCACCGTTTGCAACATTCTTCGGATCGAGCGGTAGTCCTTCTTGTGCAAAGTTCATACCGACGGATGTCGTTTGCACTACAAGTCCAAACTCGCCGAGACGATCTCTGGCGTCTTCTATGGAAAGCGCATGACCATCCTTCATATCTGCCGCTAGTTCCGCAGCTCGTAAAGCGGTACGATTCGTGAAATAAAGAGGTCCGTAGCCAGCTGATTGCAACGCAAAGGCGATACCTCTAGCCGCACCGCCAGCTCCAATAAGTAATGCCGGGCCTTTTACCGAATCCGAAAACTCTTCTAGCGACTTCACGAACCCCGCTCCGTCCGTATTGGCACCGATTAGTTTACCATCATCTGTTTGATATACTGTGTTGACCGCATTCATGACCATTGCCGATTCGTCCACTTCGTCAAGGAAAGGGAGAATCGCCTGCTTATGGGGTACTGTCACATTGAAGCCACTGCATCCAAGTGAACGCAAGCCGTTTATCGTTTGCTCTAGGCTTCCCGCTGTTGCATGAATCGGTATATACGTTGCGTCCAAGGCGTTTTCTTTAAACCACTGATCATGCATGACCGGTGACATCGATTGCGCGATTGGATCGCCTATAACCGCATACCATTTTTTCATCTGGTCTTCCTCCTGTCCCTCTTAAATCAATGAAGGTCTGATTTCAACATTCACACCTTTTGGTGCGTGTACAGCCACTTTTACATCAGCGTGCTGAATCGTAATCCAGCCAAGGCCTGAAATCACTAGGTCCGTCTTCGCTTCCTTAATCGAAAATTCATGACGTACAAGTGACGGCAACTTCTCAAGTGATGCAGGTCCTGGTGGAGATAGCATGTCACCGAGATGGTTTTTGTACAATTCATCAGCATTTTCCAACTTCGTCCGGTGAATTGGCAAACTGTTTGCTGCATAAATGTTGAAAGAAGATCGACCACCTTGAATGAAGTCAAAACGTGCAAGTCCGCCAATGAATAATGTTTGTTCAGCATTCAGCTGATAGACTTTCGGTTTGAGTTCTTTCTTCGGTGTAATCAACTTCAAATCATGAGGATCCAAGTGATGGGCCATTTGATGATCATTGATAATACCCGGTGTATCCATCAGCATTTTTCCGTCATCCAAGGGAATTTCCACTACATCCAGAGTGGTTCCTGGGAAATAAGACGTCGTAATTACATCGTCCATGCCTGTCGCATCTTTGATGATCCGGTTAATAAAAGTAGATTTGCCTACATTCGTACAGCCAACTACATAAACGTCCTTACCCTTACGATAGTTCTCAATCGCGTCAAGTGCTTCACTCATGCCGTTGCCTTTTACAGCGGACACAAGCAATACGTCAATTGGTCTGAGACCTAACTTTGCAGCTTCTGTCTTCATCCAATTTTTCACTCGTTGCGGATTAATCGCTTTCGGTAGGATATCTGCCTTGTTGCCAATTAATAAAATATCCTTCTTACCTACAAAGCGATGTAATCCATTGATCCAACTACCGTTGAAATCAAAAATATCCACCACTTTCACGATCAAGCCTTGTTTTTCACCGATTCCGTTTAAAATCGCTAAAAAGTCGTCTCCTGATAAGGATACTGGCTGTAATTCGTTATAGTTTCGTAATTTAAAACAACGTTGGCATATGACATCTTCTTTTTCCAATGAAGCCGGTGGCGCATAGCCTTCCATTGTTTTATCCGTCGTTTGGATCGTAATACCGCATCCAATACACTTGATCAATTCCAAATTTAGTCCTCCCACGTAAGTAATCCTTTTCTTTTAAACCTTGCCATAATCCGTCGTTCAATCGCACGGTTGAACTTCGTAATCGTCGCATCGGAACTTGCGACAGGGACAACTAATATCGACTGCAGTCCCACTCGATTTGCACCCAAGATATCCGTTAACAATTGATCGCCAATCATGACGACTTCTTTTTTGGGCAAGCCCAATGTAGCAAGTGCCTGATGAAATGATTTTTTCATCGGCTTACGCGCTTCGCAAATATACGGAATGCCTAAGGGATCACAAAAGTGACTGACGCGTTCAATATGGTTATTGGAAACAACTGTAATTTGCAAGCCGGCATCGCGCATGGACTTGAACCACGCCATAATATCTTGCGTAGCATCCGCACGATCCCATTCAACGAGTGTGTTATCTAAATCTGTAATGATCCCTTTAAAACCTTTTTCAAGAAGGTCTTCCGGTTTAATCAACAAAACGGATTTTACATAAGCACTCGGTAAAAAATGATTTAACACATTATCCTCTCCGCCCTACAACAAATTCTTGTCTGATTATAACATAGTTGTGCGGCATGCACGCACAACTATGTCTGATTTTATCGCATTTCTTGTCAGTGATAGACCTTCCGTCGTTTGCATAGAGTAAACTACTAATAATCGGAGGTGGTCACATGAGCGGGTTTTTCCTGGCCGTCATGCAATTATGGTTAGAGATCCCCGCGCTAATCGGTTATATCAGAGGGCAAGCTTTCCTTCGTCCATTGTCCAAGAAAGAAGAAGCAGAGTGCCTGAGACGATTAGCTGAAGGTGATGAAAGTGCACGTAATGAACTTATTGAACACAATATGCGTTTGGTCGCCCATATCGTCAAGAAGTTCCAGCCGAAGCATGAACTTCTTGATGATTATATTTCCATAGGAGCGATCGGTCTGATGAAAGCTGTCAACAGCTTTACACCAGATCGAAAAACCAAGCTCGCAACGTACGCTGCTCGCTGTATAGAAAATGAAATTCTTATGTATTTACGAACACAGAAAAAGGTGCAAAAAGATGTTTCCCTCTACGAACCAATCGGCATGGATAAAGATGGCCAATCCCTGGAAATTGCGGACCTCCTTCAAACAAACGACATACCTCCACAAACAACCGTAGAACAAAACGAACAAAAAGAGCGACTCTACCGTCATTTGGATAAACTAGACTCACGCGAGTTGGAAATCATTCAAAGACGCTATGGCTTGCTGGATGATCAGCCGATGACACAAAAAGAAATTGCCGAGCAACTGAATATTTCCAGGAGCTATGTTTCACGTATCGAGAAACGGGCAATCGTCAAATTATATCAATCATTCAAACATGAGTATCAATAATACAAAAAGCGTTTCCGATTGTGCAACAGAGGCCCACAGCCCCCGCACAACGGAAACGCTTTGTTTCTTTTCTCAGTCAGCTTTAACCTCGCGTAAAATAACTGCTGCTAATAATGCTGTGACAATAAACACTCCACCCATTAAGAATCCCATTGAATATCCCTCCTATCAACCAAATGAACTGCTAGTCTGTTTACTTAGACATTTTATCATAGAACGATCAAAGTTTCGAGATGACTCGCAAAACAATCTGTGACGAGTGTTTGGCAGCTAGCGGTAAAAATTCATCGAAACTAACTGTTGATTCTTTTCCGGCAATATCAGAAAGTGCGCGGATGACAACACATGGCGTGTTAAACTGATAACACACTTGCGCAACAGCAGCTGCTTCCATCTCTACAGCAATTACGCGTGGAAATCTATTTTTAACTTGTAGAACTTTTTCAGCGTCGGCCATGAAAGTATCAGCTGAAGCGATGGTTCCCACGGCATGTTCATATGTATCTAACTCAATAACAGCTTCTCTAGCAAATTCGATTAGTTTAGGATCTGAAGGAAAGCTTGCAGGAAGTTGAGGTACTTGGCCAAGCTCATAGCCGAATGCAGTTACATCGACATCATGATGTAGGACATAATCAGATATTACAATCGTTCCTACTTCAAGTTCAGGATTAGTTCCACCCGCAGAACCTGTATTCAACACTATGTCAGGTTTAAAGTTTTGCAAGAGGATTGCGGTTGCCATGGCAGCGTTTACTTTTCCGATACCACTCTTCGTCACAATCACTTGATGCTTGCCTACTTTCCCTTCAATAAACTCACAGTTTCCAATAGCCGTGATTTTTCCAAGTCCAATTTCTCTGCGTAGGATTTTAACTTCTTCCTCCATCGCACCAACGATTGCTATTTTCATTTATGTCCTCTCCTCTTTTCTACTTACTAGAATGTGCTGCACGGAAGGCAGCACATTGATAGTTCGATAAACTTACTTCAATACTTCCATTCTCACAGGTTTCCAACCTTGCCCATCAACCCATTCAAGATATACTTTGTATTTTTTGGAATTGTCCTTGCTTCTTACAATACCTTCTGATTTTTGGGGACTACCACCATTTTGAATACGCTCAAAATACATTTGATCTTCAGACATGCCGGTTGCATAGGCTATGGCTTTCTTTTTCTCAAACCAGTCATCGGACTGACCATCGTATTTCGAGACATGCTCGCCTGTTTGTTTTGTTCCAATAGGTTTCCAGTCAGGATTCACAACAACTTTCTTGCCCGAATCCGATGAAGTTTCTCTCTTCGGTTTTTCCTTTTTAGGTTCTACCTTTTTCGGTTCTTCTACTTTAGGCGCTTCAACTACTGGCGCTTCCGGTTCTTCAACCACTTCATTTATCACTTCGTTTTCTTCTTGGGTCTGAGCTTCTGGTTCCTCTGCCTCATTCGGCTCTTTTGCTTCAGGCTTGTCCAACTCGTCCTCATCGTCTAAAACGATAGGTTCAATTGGAGCTGTTTCGGACTGTGTGGATTGCTTGGGCTCATCAATCGCCATTTCTTGTTGATCGTCATTACCGTTGATGAAAATTATGGCAACGACCGCAATGAGGAAAACTACTACACCAATTGAAATATTCAATGCTTTATTCACTTTGCTCGCTTTATTGCCTTGTTTTCTTGACATTCTCGAATATTTTGGATCTTGATCTGCCATTTCAGACATCTCCTTCACTATGAAATGAAAAACGTATACCGCGATGGGAATAAAAATTAGCAATACCGTCTTCTGTTAGCCAGAAGACGGTACGTGTATCATTTTATCTCAAGTATTTCTACTGACATTTCACCGCCGGGAGTCTGGATCTTTACTTTGTCATCTTTTTTTCGACCAATTAACGCTTTCGCAATTGGCGAGTCGTTTGAGATCAAACCTTCTAGTGGATTAGCTTCAGCTGAACCAACAATCGTATAGGTCTCTTTTTCACCATCAGGAATTTCTTTAAATGTAACTGTCTTACCTAATTGGACTTCATCGGTATTCAATTCATCTTCAGTAATAATGACCGCATTACGAATCATTCCTTCAATAGAAGAAATTTTCCCTTCGACAAATGCTTGATCTTCTTTCGCTGAGTCGTACTCGGAGTTTTCCGATAAATCACCGTAGCTACGGGCAATTTTGATGCGTTCTACTACTTCCACACGTTTAACCGTTTTCAAATGCTCTAGTTCTTCTTCTAACTTCGCTTTACCTGCGGCCGTCATTGGAAATTTCTTTTCTGAAACCATGTAATAACATTCCTTAAATGTCTGTTCATAAAAATACTATGTCACACTAACTTCAATTATGTGACATAGCGGAACTATTTTAGTTTTGACTATACTTTTTTTCTGTTTCGTATTCTGATCTAGATGAAACAAACTCTTGCTAGCCTTGCATGCATCCTAGTTTTTCTATAGAAACTCTCGCGGATGCTGAATTAATTTAAAATTATGTCATCATCATATTATACTTCGTCAACAGAAGCAAGAATTGTTTTTATCTTCGTTACCATCAAATCAATTGCGACCGCGTTTTCGCCGCCTTCCGGAATGATTATATCAGCATACTTTTTTGTCGGTTCAATAAACTGATTATGCATCGGACGCACAACGTTTACGTATTGCTCGACGACTGAATCTACCGTACGTCCACGGTCGTGAATATCACGTAAAATACGACGAATAATGCGAATATCAGAATCCGTATCAACAAACAGCTTGATATCCATGAGATCTCGCAATCGTTCATCTTCCAACACTAAGATTCCTTCAAGAATGATGACGTCTTGTGAATCCACAGTCACTTTTTCAGTAGAACGTGTATGCAATGTGTAATCATACGTGGGCTTTTCGATTGCCTGTCTGTTAATCAGCTGATGAATATGTTGGATCAGAAGGTCGGTATCGAATGCTAATGGATGATCATAATTCGTTGTTAATCTTTCTTCAAATACTAGATGTGATTGGTCTTTATAATAATCGTCTTGTTCAATGACGACGACTGAATGACCTTGGAATACTTCATGTATCTTCTTTGTGACACTTGTCTTACCGGAGCCAGAGCCACCGGTAATACCAATCACGACAGGTTTTTTCTTCACAGTGATTCCCCTTTTGTGGCCTACTGTTTACTACTTTTTCACAGCGATTAAAATGCCATCTCCTATTGGAACTAGAGACGTGTCATAGTGATCGTTCTGCATCGCCCAGCTCGTGAATTGTTGCAAATTTCGTATCATTGTGCGGTTGCGTTTTGGTATGTCTGCATCTTCCAACAGCACCATACCATGCATGAACATATTATCACAATAGATTACACCTGCAGGACCGACGAGCGGGCTATATTTGTCGAAAAACTTTCGATATTGCCCTTTTGCTGCGTCGATGAACAGTGCATCAAATGGTTCCTGCGGTAACTTGGTTTCATCTAACTCGAGCGCATCATCATGAATAATGATAATACGCTCCTGTAGTCCACTGCGCTCAATATACTCGACCGCTTTCTCATATCGCTCTGTATCGCGCTCGACTGTATAAATGACAGCGTCAGGAAAAGCTTTCGCCAATCGAATAGCCGAATAGCCGATTGCGCTTCCAATTTCTAGAATACGTTTCGGCTGCTGTATTTGTAGCAGTCCGATTAACGTATACAAGCCTGTATCATCCATGATTGGCACACGGTGCTCTGCAGCGTAGCGCTCCATCTCTAGGATGAGCGGCTCTTTTACTTCTACAAAGCGGCTAATGTACGTGTTGTAGTCCGTCATATCTACTTCCCCTTTACGACGTGTTATTTATGTTGGCTGTCGATATACTTTGCTTTGTTTTTCAAATGGGCTTCATATGTTTTAGCAAAATGATTCACGCCATCTTTATCTGCCAAGAAGAACAAGTAGCCTGTCTTGGAAGGTTCTACAGTTGCTTGGAGAGAAGCAGTTCCGGCATTCGAGATAGGCCCTGGCGGTAACCCTTTATTTTTGTACGTATTATAGACATTATCTACTTTCAAATCTTCATTCATGACGCGGGCTTTATGTTCTCCTAATGCATATAAAACCGTCGGATCTGTTTGCAGCGGCATACCCTGTTCAATACGATTATTGAAGACACTCGCAATGGTTTCACGATCTGCTTGTCCCGTTGCTTCTTTTTCTAGCAAAGAGGCAAATGTTAGCATTTTATGAACAGAACGATTTTTGCCTTCCTCCGCCCAATACGCTTTATACGGTATGACGTTTTGCACAGTGGCATCCACCATAGTATCAACCACTTCTTTGACAGTAGGCTTTTCCTCGTAGAACGGATACGTAGCTGGGAATAAATAACCTTCCAGTGCATAGCGTATATTCTCATTGAGAACTTCCTTTGTTATAACATCTGGATACTTGGCCATATATTCTTGAATGACTTGTTCATTCGTCACATACTCCATAAACTGCTCTTTGGTAATCGTTGTTTTTTTGCTTGTTCTATCTGCAATTTGATCAATCGTTAATCCCTCTGGAATCGTTAATGTAAATACTGGTGTGCGATAGACTACACCTGTTTTCAGACTCTTAATCAATTCATCTGGCGTCATGGACTGTGTTAATCCATACGTGCCAGCCTGGAAATCTGCTTCATTGTTTACTTTTGCATAGTATTTGAATACCCGCGCATTTTTAATGATACCCGACTCTTCCAGTTTTTCTGAAATTACATCCAAACCTGAACCGATCGGAATTTCTACTTCTACGATCTTTTCCGAATCCGGATCAACAGGCTCCAAGGCACTTTTTATGTATGTATAGACTGAAAATCCTCCAACTATCCCTACAACCAATACGACTGCCACAATCCAAAGCACTATTTTTCTGACGGTTCTCACTTCTTCCTTCTGTTCTAACATACGTTCAAACATGACTTCCTTTTTTCTTTGGGGCTCTTTTCCCACAAGCCTCACCTCTTCTTTCGCAATAGATAATTCCATTAAAAAGACGGAACGGTCAGCACCATTCCGCCCGTCACATGAGATTATCGCTTACTCTTCTTCTTCATCAAGGAATGTGTTCAATACTTCTTCGATCATATCCCATTCTTCATCGGATTCGATTTCAAGTAGTGCTCCGCCATCTTCTCCCTCTTCAGTCGGGATAAATGCGGATGCATGAATTTCCACTTCCTCGTCATCATCTGTCTCTTCGCCATCCAAAATGTGGTAAAGTACATACGATCTTTCATATTCTTTTGAATCAAATGTTAAAATTACTTCACATACGTGCTCTTCGCCGTTCTCATCTACGATTGTCATTGTTTCTTGTCCGTGTTCCATTGTTTAATCACCTCTAGTTTTTTTGTGAATCCAAATAACCTTGTAAAATCATGACAGCTGCCATTTTATCAATGACCGATTTACGCTTTTTACGGCTGACATCCGCTTCAATCAAAACGCGTTCAGCAGCCATGGTAGTTAATCGTTCATCCCACAAAATGACAGGCAAACCGAACTTCTCGCGTAACTTCTCAGCGTACTGTTCAGATGCTTCTCCACGGGGCCCTATTGTATTATTCATATTCTTAGGATACCCGACGACAAACTCCGTCACTTCGTATTCTTCTGTCAATTGTTTGACTCGTTTCATCCCGAGGGAACCTACCGCTTCATCAATTTTGATGGTTTCGATTCCTTGGGCTGTCCAACCGAGACTATCGCTTATCGCAATGCCAACGGTTTTTGTGCCAACGTCCAATCCCATAGTTCTCATTCTGCTTTACCTCTGTTTTCTCGGATATAGAACTTAACCAATTCCTCTAGAATTTCGTCTCGTTCCAGTTTCCTTATCAAACTACGAGCGTCTTCGTGGCGCGGAATATAGGCTGGATCTCCAGATAGTAAATAGCCAACCATCTGGTTAATTGGATTATAACCTTTTTCTTCTAATGATTTGTAAACGTGGAGCATGACTGTTTTGACTTCTTCCTCCATCGATTCTTCAGGAAAGTTAAACTTCATCGTTTCATCGGACGAATTCATACTCGACACCCCGCTTTCCGATTTCCATTTATGTGTATAACGATCTACCGTCATAATATATATAGTAAATAGATATGTGGATTAACCACCGTTCGTATTCATTCCAGTTCAATCATCGGGGTAGACACTTTAGCCACCCCAATGAAATGTAACTAGTAACATGTATCTATATTTTATGATGAATCGCTCTTCAAAATGGTTAAACAGATTTTACATAATCATACACGGATTGAAGCGCATCATCAAGTTTTGACGCATCTTTCGCCCCTGCCATTGCCATATCCGGACGCCCGCCACCTTTTCCGCCACAAAGTGACGCAACATGGTTGACGATTTTACCCGCGTGGTAGTTTCCGCCTTTTAGATCATCAGTAACGCCAGCCGCTAGCATAACTTTCCCGTCCGTAACTGTACCCAGTACAATGACGCCTTTGGAAGTTTTTTGTTTCATTTCATCGATCAATTGACGTAAACCGTTATTGTCTTTTACTTCTACATTTGCAGAAATAACTGTGACGTCTTCGATCTGCTGAGCTGTTTCCATAATACTAGCTAATTGACTGTTGCCCATTTTCGCTTGCAATGATTCATTTTCCCGTTGAAGTTCTTTAAAGTCAGCGAGAATCGATTCGACTTTTGTGACAACTGTTTTCGGGGTAGCTTTTGCCGTTGATGCTACTTGATCGATGACAGCTTGATCTTCTTTAAATGAACGGAATGCTTGTCCACCAGTGAAGGCTTCAATACGGCGTGTTCCCGCTCCAATGCCGCTTTCAGAAACGATTTTGAATACGTTGATGTCAGATGTGTTGACAACGTGACATCCTCCACACAGCTCGACAGAGTAATCACCGACTTTGACCACGCGAACGATATCGCCGTATTTTTCACCGAACAATGCCATCGCACCCATTTCTTTTGCTTCTGCAATTGGTGAAATGATGGTATTGACGGGAATACCTGCCCAAACTTGTTCATTGACCTGGAATTCAATGCGCTCAAGTTCTTCTTTCGTGACTTGTCCAAAATGAGAGAAGTCAAAGCGAAGACGATCTGGACCAACATATGAACCTGCTTGATTGACATGTTCACCTAAAACATCTTTCAATGCGCGGTGCAATAAGTGTGTAGCCGTGTGATTTTTGACCGTCAGATTGCGTGAGAACTCGTCCACTTTTGTATGAACTGATACACCTTCATTCAATTCGCCTGAACTGATGAAGACTGTGTGCAAGTTCTGTCCATTAGGCGCTTTTTTTACGTCACGAACTTCCGCTGTGAATGATTCATTTGAGATCGTTCCTTTATCAGCTACTTGACCGCCACTTTCTGCATAGAACGGAGTCCGATCCAAAATGATTTGTACCGTTTCTCCTTCAGATGCATGTGTGATGCGTTGACCATCTTGAACCAGAACACTGACGATCGCAGTGGTTTCTAGTTGACCATAGCCAATGAATTCACTTGCTTCATGCACTTCACCGAGAACACCCGATTGAATATGCATGGAGTCTGATGTAGCACGCGCAGCACGTGCACGGTTTCGTTGTGCAGCCATTTCTTCGTCAAATCCGATACGGTCAACTGCTACATCTTCCTCAAGGGCAAATTCCTCCGTTAATTCAAACGGGAAACCATATGTGTCATAAAGCTTGAACGCATCACTGCCTGAGACGATTGGCAAGCCTGAAGCTTTGGCCTTCTCAATGATCGTCGATAGGATCGCCATACCGTCATGCAATGTTTCGTGGAAACGGTCTTCTTCGTTTTTCACGACTTTCATAATGAACGCTTGTTTATCGTGGACTTCAGGATAGAAGTCTTTCATGATATCCCCAACAATAGGCACCAGCATGTACATAAATGGCTTATCAATACCTAATTGTTTTGCAAAACGAACGGCTCTTCTTAATAGACGACGCAGAACATAGCCACGGCCTTCATTGGAAGGAAGTGCTCCGTCCCCAATAGCGAATGCTACAGTGCGGATATGATCTGAAATCACCTTAAACGCCGTGTCTGCTTGCGTAGTTTGGCCGTATTTTCTGCCTGATACATTTTCTACAGCTTCAATGATCGGTAAGAACAAGTCCGTATCGAAGTTGGTAGGTACGTCCTGAATCACAGATGCCATGCGCTCAAGGCCCATTCCTGTATCGATGTTTTTCTTTGGAAGCGGTGTGTATGTGTTATCAGGATTATGATTGAACTCAGAGAATACTAAGTTCCAAATTTCCAAATAACGTTCGTTTTCTCCACCTGGATACAATTCAGGATCGGAGAAGTCGTCACCGTAACTTGGTCCGCGATCGTAGAAGATTTCGGAGTTTGGACCACTTGGGCCTTCACCGATATCCCAGAAGTTTCCTTCAAGTCGAATGATACGCTCTACTGGAATACCAATCTGATCTTTCCAAATGGTGTACGCTTCTTCATCTTCCGGATGAATAGTAATGGATAGGCGTTCTGGATCAAAGCCGATCCATTGTTCATTTGTCAGAAAGTCCCACGCACGAATAATTGCTTCTTCTTTGAAATAATCACCAATAGAAAAGTTGCCAAGCATTTCAAAGAACGTATGATGACGCGCTGTATAGCCGACATTTTCAATATCGTTTGTGCGGATTGATTTTTGTGCATTCGCAATCCGCGGGTTTTCAGGAATCACTCGTCCATCAAAATATTTTTTCAATGTAGCGACTCCACTGTTGATCCATAATAGTGATGCATCATCAACTGGCACTAATGCAGCTGATGGTTCTACAGTATGCCCATGCTCTTTAAAATAGTCTAAAAACATTTGGCGAATTTCAGATGCCGTAAGTTTTCTCATCGTTTTGCTCCTCCTAAAATTAAAAAAACTCCACCCCTTGTATAAAGGGGCGAAGGTTTCATTGATCGCGGTACCACCCTAATTACCGCATGACGCGGTATCTCGAGTTGCCTTAACGCGGCAAGACGGCAGGGATTAGCCTGCAACTTCGGAATAGCGTTCGCTGTAGATCTGAGAGAGCTTTTTCAGCCAAGAAGCTCTTTTCTATGACACAGAATAAACAGGTACTTGTTCCTTCAACGTTTTTGATTATTTCTAAACGAATTATAGGAAAGTTCTCCCGCTTTGTCAATCAGTCACTTCAAGAAAGTCAAATGGCGACATATTGTTCATGCCAATGAGCGGGTCGATGCCAGTAAAATTGTCCATTGTTAGCTTCGCTTGCGATGAATCTTGAGGTTCAACTGTCACTTTTGCAGGTGTTGCGTCGAGTGCAATGGTTTCCTCGCGTGGTGTTGTCTGATTTTCTTGTGTTTCACCCGAAATACGTTCTTTTAGCGTCGTCTGCCGTTCCGTTTCGTCAGTACGTGCAATACCCGCTTTAAATTCTTCCGCTTCACCGCACAGTATTAAGAAGTTCTTTGCGCGCGTAATCCCTGTGTAAAGTAAATTACGTCGCAACATTTTCCGCTGACTTCTCACGATAGGCATGACAACAATCGGAAATTCACTTCCTTGAGATTTATGGATAGAACAACAATACGCAAGTGTCAGCTGATTCAAATCACTTCGCTCGTACTGCACTTCATTGCCGTCATAGGAGACCACCATGATCGCTTTCTTGTCAGTAGTTTCTTTCGCTAACATGATCGCAACGACTTCGCCCATATCTCCGTTAAAGACATTACTTTCCGGTTGGTTGACAAGTTGCAGCACTTTATCTCCGACGCGATAGGTCGTTTCACCGAAAACCATTTCTTTTCTTCCTTCTGCAGGCGGATTCGTGACTTCTTGAATCATTTTATTCAAACCGTCTATGCCTGCTGGACCTTTATACATCGGTGCCAATACTTGAATGTCTTTAATAGAATGTCCTTTTGATGTTGCATTTTGGACAATTTGTTTGACTGCGGGCAAAATTTGATCACTCGAAGCTTTGATAAATGAACGGTCCGATGTCTTCTTTGTGACGTCCATCGTCCATTCCTTTTGCTTGATCATATGCGCCATTTCAATAATGGTCGAGCCTTCACTTTGTCGAAAAATATCCGTCAGTTCAACAACTGGAATTTTTCCTGACTGCATGAAATCACGCAACACTTGTCCAGGTCCAACGGAAGGTAGTTGATCCTGGTCTCCAACGAATAATAACTGTGCATCGTTGCGGACAGCTTTTAACAGCTGATGCATGAGCCAAGTATCTACCATGGATGTTTCATCAATGATGATGAGATTGCCATCCACTTCGCGTTCTGTCTCCTCTTCAGCGTCTTGACCCGTAAATCCGAGTAGACGATGGATCGTCATAGCAGGTAATCCCGTCGATTCGGACATGCGTTTCGCAGCGCGTCCAGTAGGTGCTGCCAAAATGATCGGGAACGGTTCTTTTTTTCGTGCATACTCGTCGAGGTCGAGTGAGATGCCATGCAGTTCTGCATACGCCTCAACCAATCCTCTAATTACCGTTGTCTTCCCTGTCCCTGGTCCCCCCGTTAACACGAGCAGTGAAGAATGAAGGGCGCGCTCGATCGCTTCGACTTGCGTTTCGGCATATTGCACTTCCAAGCGTTCTTCAATTTCACCTATAGCTTTTCTAATTTCTGAAGCAGGAAATTGTTCAGCGACTTCATTTTCAAGAATTTTATTTACTTTAGCAGCAATACCGATTTCTGAAAAATAAAGAGATGGTAAGTAGAGACGTTGCATTTCAGCAGACAATGCGCCTTCTTCAACGAGTTCAATCACTGCTTGGGTAATCGATTCGTAGGAAATTATATGCGCCTGACTCGATTCAAGCAACTGCTTCGCTTGTGGTAAGATCACCTCAGACTCTACGTAGACATGTCCTGCTGACTGTACTTCACTATGTACGCTGTAATAAACTGCTGCCTTAATACGCGCAGGATGATCCCCGACGAGCCCCAGTTGTTTCGCTAGATCGTCTGCACGTTGGAAACCGATTCCTTCGATTTCCTGAATTAAACGGTATGGATTTTCTGTCAGAATCGTGATGGCATCATCTTGATACGCTTGATAGATCCGCATGGCCACTTGTGGACCGAAGCCCCATTCATTCAGTTGCACCATCGTCCGTTCAAGACCTAGATTCTCCTGCAACACGGAAACGAGCGTATCTTTCCGCTCGTCACTTAAACGCGGGATTTGGTCAAGTACGCTGCGGTCTTCAAGAACTTTCTGAATGACGTTATTGCCAAGTGTCTTGACAATATCACTAGCTGTTTTCTTCCCAATTCCAGGAAATAAATCGCCCGAAAGATAATGGATCAAACCCGCCTCTGTTGCGGGTAACTCTTTCGAGAACGTATGCACATCGAACTGCTGTCCATGTACCGGATGGGTAACAAGTCGACCCGTAAATTTATACTCTTCTTCCGCAACTAAAGGAGGGAATGACCCTTTGATCACTATTTCACTGTCGCGGTAATCGGTATTGGTGGATGTGACTTTCAACTTGACGATGGAAAATAGATTCGTCGTATTATGGAAAATTGTCACGACCGGCCTACCGATTAAATATTGGCCATTTTCACTCATCGCTAGGTCTCCCTCCTTATCACCTATTGTATTACTCGCCCTGTTCCCCAAGCTTGATCATATCGAATAAATAACGCGCCTGGGTATGGTCAGGTTCCGCAGTGAAGGCTTGCTCTAAGTGTGATAGTGCACTTGTTTTGTCTTCTGTTGAAACGGCATATAAAACGCCCAAATTATAATGGCTATCCGCATGATTAGGAGCCACTGCCAAAATGGATTCGAATACGGGCTTAGCTTCTTTAAATAGTTCGAGCTTAGCTAGTAAAATCCCATACGACAATGCCACTTCCTGATCGTCAGGATTTAATTCAACGGCACGCTGCAAATAAGGCAATGCTAATCGGTCATTACCTGTTTGTTCTATACTTTTACCGAGCATAAAATAGGCATCCGCAGAATCCAATCCTGTATTGATGGCTTTTTCATATAATTTTGCTGCTTCTTCAAAGCGCTCTTGATTGTAATACAGATTCGCCAGTCCATAAAAAGCGGTTCCTGCATTTTCATCAAGCGTCAACGCTTTTTGGAAAAATGGTTCCGCCTGCTCGGCGTCTCCAAGCGATGCAAAAATGTTTCCAATATTGATATAGCCTGTAGGCTCTTCCGGATTTTCTTCTACTGCTTTCATGAAAAGCTCAATCGCTTTCTCATAATTGCCTTCTTGCATTTCTTTAATCGCATCTTGATGTATCGACATGCTGTTGCCTCCTTATCCGACGTACGTCAGTTTCTTGCCATCTTTATATACTTCATTGATTGTCCCGCCACCTAGGCACTCATCACCGTCATACAACACGACAGCTTGTCCTGGCGTGACTGCGCGAACTGGTTCATCGAACGTGACGATCGCTTCATCACCAACTAACTGCACAGTAACTTTCGTATCCGGCTGACGATAACGGAATTTAGCTGTACACGTGAATGTCTCTGGTAATTCTTTCGGTGTACAAATATTCATATCCGTTGCTTGTAAACTAGTTGAGAATAATGTGTCGTGATAGAAGCCTTGTTCAACTAGCAACACATTGCGTTCCAAGTCTTTACCAACCGCAAACCAAGGTTCTCCAGCTCCACCAATGCCTAGACCGTGACGCTGTCCAATTGTGTGATACATGAGTCCGTCATGCGTGCCCATCTTCACTCCGGCCATTGTCTGCATCTCGCCTGGACGTGCAGGTAAGTACTCCCCAAGGAATTCCTTAAAATTGCGCTCGCCGATGAAACAGATACCCGTTGAATCTTTTTTCTTCGCAGTTGCGAGACCTGCTTGTTCTGCGATTTCACGGACTTCACTTTTCTCCATATGACCTAGAGGAAATAGTACTTGCTGAAGTTGTTCTTGTGTTAATTGATTTAAGAAGTAGGTTTGATCTTTATTATTGTCTACACCACGGAGCATCGCTACACCGTTTTCGCGTTCTACGACTTGTGCATAATGTCCAGTCGCCAAATAATCGGCACCTAGACTTTTTGCGTGTTCGAGGAATGCTTTGAATTTAATTTCTTTATTACACATTACATCAGGATTTGGTGTGCGACCTTTTTTATATTCATCAAGAAAATACGTGAATACTTTATCCCAATATTGTTTTTCAAAATTAACAGAGTAATACGGAATGCCAATCTGATCACAGACACTGCGTACATCTTCGAAATCTTCTGTCGCGGTACAATGTCCCGATTCGTCCGTGTCATCCCAGTTTTTCATGAAGATTCCAATCACTTCATAACCTTGTTGTTTTAAGAGTAATGCCGCAACCGAAGAGTCCACTCCGCCTGACATTCCAATGACTACACGTGTATCGGCAGGTGCTTTTTTCGTTGTCATATTGTTCATCCTTTACTTAATTCATTTCACTAGTCGTTTGATTACACTTGCGATTCGATTTGCTGCTTCTTCTATAATGGCCTCATCCAAGTCATAGCCGAAACTAATGCGGATTGAGTTCCTAGCTTTATCTGATTCTGTACCAAACATAGCTGTTACGACATGTGACGGTTCAAATGACCCTGCAGTACAAGCGGAACCGCTTGATACAGCTATGCCTTCTAAATCCAAGCTCATCAAAAATGTCTCCACATCGGTGCCTGGAAACGATACATGATAAATATGCGGTAAAGATGCTACTGCGTGGGGAATGGTCGGTCGGAAATCGATTTGGTGTTTCTCAAAGACTTCCGCCATTTTTTGTTTAAACGTAGAATAGTTTTCTTGTTTAACTAGTTTTGATTGCTCGGCAATGGATACCGCCTCTGCAAATGCAACTGCGGCTGGTACATTTTCTGTACCTGCGCGGCGTTTCTTCTCTTGTGAACCTCCGAGTACTTGACTCGACAGCACCTTGCCGTTTCGCTGATAAAGAAAGCCTATGCCTTTGGGTCCGTTCAGTTTATGTGCTGAAACTGACAATAAATCGACTTGCAACTCTTCAACATCGAGTTGGCACGTACCGTAAGCTTGCACCGCATCTGTGTGGAATACGGACTGATGTGTCGAGAGTAGCTGACCGATCTCCGCAATTGGCTGGATTGTTCCCACTTCATTGTTTCCGTACATAATAGAGACTAAAATGGTTTCTTCTGTTAACGCGTGCTGAACTTGCTCTGCCTTAATGACCCCATTGCGGTCAGGTGATAGATAAGTCACGTTATAGCCTTGTGACTCCAGTTGTTTACACGGGTTTAACACCGCATGATGTTCGATTTCCGTTGTGATAATATGTTTGCCTTCTGTTTTCACCGACTGTACGTACCCAAAAATCGCTAAGTTATCCGCTTCTGTTCCTCCAGAAGTAAGAATGATTTCATTGGGTGACGCATTGATCGAGGATGCTAACGTTTTGCGAGCATCTTCCAGCACTTTCTTCGCGTGACGACCCAATTGATGCGTACTTGAAGGATTACCATACGTATCTTGCAACGCAGTCGTGAATCGCTCCAATACGACTGGATGCATCGGTGTCGTTGCAGCATAATCTAAATATATAGCTGGTTTCATAGCTAAACTCCTTTAAATATAGAACATGTATTCGTCGATAGTGGACGTATCTTCAAATTCAATTAAATCCTTGATCGTCGTATGATCTAATACCCCTCGGATTGCATCTCCGATTCGTTTCCATAGTTCGCGTTGCGGAATATCATCGTCATCCAATCCTTCGACTAATTGGATCGGTCCTTCAAGCAAACGGATGATGTCACCTGCCATAATTTCAGAAGGATCTTTGGCGAGTTTATAGCCACCGTATGCCCCGCGGACACTCTTCACCATTCCGCTGTTGCGCAAAGGCGGGATGAGTTGTTCCAAATATGCTTCGGAGAGATTTTGCTCTTCTGCGATTTTACGCAAAGGCACAGGACCTTCTCCATATTTTCGTCCTAATTCTACTATTACTGTAAGTCCGTATCGGCCTTTAGTGGATATTTTCATTGGGCATCGTCCTTTACTAAAATTGCTGAAATCAGTATAGCATAATTGTATCATTGGTTCTTGCAAATGACTTCACTAATGTTTTACAGTATAATGAAAGAACAAACGTACGCTAGGAGGATATACATGCATAATGAACCTTTGGCTTTTCGTATGCGGCCCGAGACGATTGATGAAGTGATCGGACAAGACCACGTCATCGGCAACCATACTCCCTTATATCGGATGATCAAGAACGGGCATGTCCCGTCTCTTTTATTATATGGTGAACCAGGCATTGGAAAAACGTCTCTAGCCTATGCGATCGCGGGTACGTCGAAACTACCTTTTATTGCGTTAAATGCCACAGTAGCAGGCAAAAAAGATGTAGAAGATGTAGTGAAGGAAGCGCGAATGACAGGTAAAGTATTGCTATTCTTAGATGAAATCCATCGTTTTAATAAACTGCAACAAGATACACTGCTTCCTCACGTAGAAAGCGGTTCGATTGTCTTGATCGGCGCGACAACGGAAAATCCATTCCATGACGTCAATCCCGCTATTCGTTCACGTTGTGGTGAAATCGTTCAATTAAAACGATTACAACCAACAGACCTACTCAAATTACTCGAGCGGACGTTAACAGACGAGAAAAAAGGACTTGGTAAGCAAACGATTGACATCACTACAGAACAACTAGAGAAAATCTCAGAAGGCGTGAATGGTGATGCGCGAAAAGCGTTAACGTTCCTTGAATCATTACTGGCTGCAAGTGATGAAGAGGATGGCAAAATTATTATTGAAGATACATTACTTAATCAACTATTAACTAGGATTAGTTTACTAGGTGACAAAAAGGGCTCGCATCATTTTAATTTATTATCCGCTTTGCAAAAAAGTGTACGCGGCAGCGATGTCGATGCGGCGCTTTATTATTTGGCTCAATTACTTGAAATTGGGGATCTAACTGCCGTTACAAGACGCATGCTTGTCATGAGTTATGAAGATATCGGATTGGCAGCGCCGGATGTAGGTAGCCGAGTTCTTGCGGCTACAGATGCCGCACAGCGTCTCGGCATGCCAGAAGCCCGTATTCCACTTGCCGCGGCAATTATAGAAATGTGTTTAGCATCTAAATCAAACTCCGCTTATAAAGCGATCGATGCGGCTACAAAAACCTTACATGAAAAACCAACAGGTGAAATCCCCATGCATTTACGTGACACACACTACAGCGGATCAGCTGCACTCGGTCATGGAGGCTACGTCTATCCACATGCAACGCCAGTAGGGACATTTGGCGGTTGGACAGACCAACAATACATGCCTGACAACTTAGTAAACTCCAAGTTCTACACCCCTGTAGAAGCAGGTGAAGAAACTAGAATGGCCGCCATTCACAAACGGCTTCAGTCATTTAAAGGTAAAAAGAATCCACGTTAAAGATTTAGCTAGATATAGCAAAAAATCCACACCAACCTTCAGTAGGTCAGTGTGGATTTTTTCTATTACTTGAACATCTCCGCATCTTTCGGTGTGGAAATCGCATCGATATCATTGAAATAACTATACTTTGCATCGAGTTTCTGCTTATATCGAATATAATCCCGGCCGAAATAACTCGTGACATTCGCTGACATCTTCATTCCCGTCACAAACATCGTTTTTTCATTTACGGTTAGCTCTACATCCAGTTTCTCCACTACAGGGAATCCGCCATGCGTATGGACAAACTTTTCTGGTTGCGGACTATTCACTGATACCACTTCCATCAACTGTCGATAATCAGCTGGGGATAGTGAAAACTGCAATGCATAGCCATAATCAATCTTTTCTATTTCTGCATCATGCAAGAAAGGTTTTAACAGCGAAAAGTCCATTACAGGCGAAACAAACGGCACCCACACACCAAGCAATTCCGTGCGTTGCTTTTCTGTTAGCTCTTGCCATTCACTTTTTTCTGCTTCAACTGTCTCTTGCATAGCTAATTCATCACCTAGGCGAAATAGTTGAATATTTTTCGCGCCTTGTTTTGGTATTTTCCAGACGACTTCCTCTGAAATTTTCAATGGATTCTGTTCAATATCCGCCTGAACTTGTACATTTTTGCTTGTACGTTTTGCAGGATCGGATGTGACGCTACTTTCGTCGTACGCGATATTGGCATGGACAGATTCCAATTCATTCATCGCTTGTTCCGCTTTCTTCAATAAATCTTCCGCGCTCGACGGAGCGGAAGACGTTTTTCCGCATCCTGTCACTGTAAATAGCATCACTGCCAGGAATAGAACGATCAAACTTTTGTTCATCAGGAAACTCCCCTTCAATCAAAACTATTAACAGTGTACTTCACAGCACCGCAGTTGTCACGGAACATTCCACCTTATTTGTGAAGGAAATTAGTCTACCGGCACAACCCAGTTAAATGGATCTTCTACTTTTCCTGTCTGGATGCCTGTAATTGTCTCATAAAGTTTTAATGAAAGCTCACCGATTTCATTCTGATTGATCTCGCATTTTTCGCCTTCAAAGAACAGTTCGCCTATCGGGGAAATGACAGCGGCCGTTCCTGTACCAAATGCCTCTTCCAACGTGCCTGCCCGATTGGCTTCCATAATTTCCTCGATGGACACTTTACGTTCTGTTACGGGAATATCCCAAGCTATCAATAACTCAATAACGGACTTGCGCGTGATGCCTTCTAAAATACTACCATTGAGGCTTGGCGTGATAATCTCTCCATTAATTTTGAAGAATACATTCATCGCGCCTACTTCTTCAATATAGCGATGTTCTTTTGCATCAAGCCATAGAACTTGCGAATACCCTTCTGCTTCCGCAACTTCTTGAGCTTTCATCGCCCCAGCATAGTTACCGGCTGTTTTCGCGGAGCCTGTACCACCTACTGCGGCACGGACATACTGGGATTCAACCGCAATCTTGACAGGATTCACTCCTTCTTTATAATACGGACCTACCGGCGATAAAATAATCATTAGGCGGTACGTTTTAGAAGGGGCTACACCTAAATAAGGTTGTGTAGCGAAAATGAAAGGACGCACATAAAGTGATGTCCCTGCTCTATCGGGAATCCAATCTTTTTCAAGAGAAATCAATTCCTTTAGTGCACTTAAAACGAATTTCTCATCGAACATTGGCATGCATAATCTATCACTAGAACGGTTCAGCCGTTTCATATTTTCCTCTGGACGGAATAAAACTACTTCTTTGTCTTCATTTAAATAAGCTTTCAAACCTTCGAAAACAGTTTGTCCATAATGCAACACGATAGCGGCTGGATCCAACAGAAACGGCTTATACGGCTCAATACGCGGATCATGCCATCCCGTTCCATCCGTATAGTCCATCACAAACATGTGATCAGTGAAAATTGTTCCGAAAGCAAGTGGATCATCCGCTGCCGGCTTGTCTTTTGGTGCGGAAGTTTCAAAATGTAAAATATGTTTTTCATTTGCCATACATAAACCCTCCTACATATTATCTGATTTGACCGGTTCCTCGAATAACAAATTTTGAAGAAGTCAATGCCTCTAATCCCATTGGACCTCTTGCGTGAAGCTTTTGTGTACTGATACCTATTTCTGCACCATATCCGAATTCAAAGCCATCCGTAAAGCGAGTGGAAGCATTAACGTAAACAGCTGCCGCATCGACGCTATTCAAAAATTGCTCAGCATGTGCATCCGTCTGTGTAATAATACTTTCCGAATGCTTCGTGCTATATGTTGCAATATGATCGAGTGCTTGCTGTATATTTTCCACGCTTTTTACGCGTAATGTCAAGTCCAGGTATTCACTTGACCAATCATTTTCTTCAACCGCAGCGATATTCGAATCAAACGCCTGAAGTTTCTCGTCACCTTGCAGTTGAACATCATGGTCTTGTAATGCGTTGATCAATTTTTTTCCGTACTGCGACAACCAGTTGGAATCGATCAGAACGGTTTCGATCGCGTTACAAACCGACGGACGCTGTGTTTTGGCATTGACTACTATATCAATCGCCATTTTCTCATCTGCGGATTCATCAATAAATACATGACAGTTCCCCGCCCCTGTTTCAATCACCGGTACCGTAGATTCACGGATAACAGTCTGGATTAACTTCGCACCGCCACGTGGAATCAAAACATCTAAATAGTCGTTGAGTGTGAACAATTCTTTTGCTGTTTCTCGACTCGTGTCTTCGATTAATTGAACAGAATCGACTGGTAATGAACTTTTTTCGAGTCCGCGTTGAATAACACGCCATAGGGCCAAATTGGAATATTTTGCGGACGAGCTACCACGCAACACGACCGCATTCCCTGTTTTCAATGCCAACGATGCAGCATCTATCGTAACATTCGGACGCGCTTCATAAATCATGGCGATGACACCAATGGGCACGCGCTTCTTGACAATATGTAATCCGTTCTCCTTATGGATTTCCTCTAGCGTTTCTCCAATTGGATCTTGTAAATCAATTAGTAGACGAACACCTTCCGCCATAGCTTCAATGCGTTCAGGCGTCAATAAAATACGATCGAGAACAGCTGCGTCAATTCCTTTTTCGCGACCTTCTTTAATATCTTTTTTATTCTCAGCGAGCAATTGATCCTGTTCTTTCATTAATTGATCAGCAATTAACTGCAATGCATCGTTTTTCTCTGCTGTCGTTGCTACGTTCAGCACAATACTCGCTTCTTTTGCCGCCTTGCCTTTATCTCTAATCTCACTCATAATAAATTCTCTCCTTTGATTATACTTGCACCCAGCGGTCACGGTGGATGACTTCTAGCATCGGTTTGGATTCTTCCAGTTTATCCTTATCGGATATCGTTTGTTTTAATTGCTCAGACGAATAGGTGACTTCACCTTTACCGATCAAACCATCTAAACCAAACACTTCCACCACTTCTCCAATACCAAAATCACCCTGTACTTTAAAGACACCTGCAGGTAATAAACTGCGTCCGTTATGCACAATGGCTTCTTCAGCCCCTTTATCCACGTACAGACGTCCAGTCGATTCGGAATGAAGGGCAATCCATTGGCGGTTCGTATTGATCGTATGGGCAACAGGACTGGAAATGTATGTGCCGTCTCCATGACCTTTTAAAATATCAAGCAATTTTGATGGACCGCGTCCTGTTCCGATGAAGACCGGAACTGCCAACGTGTGTGCGGTTTTTGCAGCTAGTATCTTCGAACGCATGCCCCCTGTACCAACTTTCGAGCCGACATCGTCAGCGCCACCCAATAATTCATCCGTGATTTCATCCAATTTAGTCAATCGTACAGCGTCTGGATCTGTTCGTGGATTACTTGTGTAGATCCCGTTGACATCGGTTAAGATAATCAACTGATCCGCATGTAGAAAACCACTGACCAATGCGGATAGCATATCATTATCACCAAACGTTAACTCGTCAATGGATACTGTATCATTTTCGTTAATGATCGGCATAATGCCACGATCAAGTAATTCAGACATCGCTGCAAATGCGTTGCGGTATCGATCGCGATCGGCAAAGTCATGACGCGTCAATAAGATCTGAGCTGGAATGACTTTATGTGCGCTAAACCTCTCAATATAGGACTGTATCAATAAGCTCTGCCCTACTGCTGCTGCGGCTTGTTTACCTTTTATGGTCTGTGGACGGGTAGGATAACCGAGACGGGCAAAGCCTGCCGCCACCGCTCCTGAAGAGACAACAATGACTTCATGTCCAACGTTTTTAAGCATCGCCAAGGCATCGACATGATCATTGAATTTTACCTGATCGATTTCTCCATTATCATTCGTTAACGAGCTGCTACCGATTTTCACAACTATTCGTTGTCTTTTCATATGAATTCGCCTTCCATTTCTCCATATCATCTATATTTATAAAATAAAAAAGCCCAATCGTCCCGATATAATCAGGACGAAAGGACGTAACTTCCGCGGTGCCACCATCATTGGACTCGTCTTCACGAATCCCACTTTCCTTTTAACGCCAAGGTCCGCGCCTGTTTTTTACAGGACTCAAAAGGCAGGTTCGACAAGGCATTGCGACGGAAACTTCCAGCCGATGGATTCCGCTCTCTAACACATGCTATTTATCTACTGGTCCTTCTTCAACATTCACTATCATTTTCCCAATCATACAATATTCAGAGTAATTGTCAAGCGCTGCTACGTTAGTTTCGTTGCAACATACGGTTAAGCGCATCAATCGCTTCAGCGGAAGTCACTGCATCCACTTTGATGATATTTTGCTCTGCGCCTTCCATGATACTTTCCAAACTCCATAGTAAATGGGGTAAATCGATACGGTTCATTGTCAAACAAGGACACATTAAAGGGTTTAAGGAAATGATATCTTGCTCAGGATGATTTTCCGTCAGGCGGTTGACCAAATTCATTTCCGTGCCAATCGCCCATTTCGTACCAGGAGCCGCGGCTTCAATTTGATCAATAATATACTTCGTAGAACCAGCGTCATCAGACTTCATCACGACTTCATGTGAACATTCCGGGTGGACGATAATACGCCGATCAGAATCATTTTCACGTAACTGACGAATGTTTTCTACCGTGAAGTTCTCGTGAACCGAGCAATGCCCTTTCCATAATATCACTTGACACTCTTCGTTTTGTCCATCGTATTCGAGAGTATCCGTTATGGGATTCCATACGGCCATATGATCAAGAGGCACACCGAGCCCATACGCTGTATTGCGTCCTAAATGCTGATCAGGTAAGAATAAAATTCGTTTTTTCTGAGTGAATGCCCATTGAACGATTTCTTTCGCATTTGACGAAGTCACTGTCGCGCCACCATTACGGCCGACGAACGCTTTAATTGCTGCCGTTGAATTGACATACGTCAATGGCAGAATCGTATCACCAAAACGCGCTTGCAAGTCCTTCCATGCGCGTTCCGTTTGGAAAATGTCCGCCATATCAGCCATCGAACAACCGGCACGCATATCAGGCAAATAGACTTTTTGATTTTCCGTTGTTAGAATGTCCGCCGTTTCCGCCATGAAGTGCACACCGCAAAACACAATATGTTCCGCTTTTTCGTTTGCTGCGCAAATTTGTGCTAATTGCAAAGAATCTCCCGTAGCATCCGCAAATTGAATGACTTCATTTTTCTGGTAGTGGTGGCCAGGAATAAATAATTTGTTTCCCAATGTTTGTTTAATGGCCCGAATTTTTTCTTCCATTTCACTCACCGTATACTGTTTATATTGTTCAGGCAACATAGCGTTTGCCTGTTCTTTTAGAAGTTCCATCATCGACATATTTTTCCATCCTCCTGCGTAGTAAGTTGTATAGTTGCACTAATGTCAGCTGCAATTACGGAATGTGTCAGTGCGCCAACCGATATGTAATCTATTCCCGTCTCACCATACGAAGCGATGGTGTCTTCTGTAATCATGCCGGAAGCTTCGGTTATGATATCCGGGGGGACTAATGGCAACCAGTCCGTAATTTGTTGTGGCGTTCGGTTATCAAACATAATAATATCCACGTTTGCCTCTATAGCTTCTTGGAGTTGCGCTAGTGATTCAATTTCTACTTCTATTTTCACCGTATGACCTAATCGTGTTCTCAGTAGTTGCACGGCATTCATAATAGAACCTGCATATGCCAAGTGATTATCTTTTAGCATCACCGCGTCATATAAACCGTTGCGGTGATTAAATCCACCGCCTGTACGAACTGCATATTTATCTAGCATGCGGAGTCCGGGTGCTGTCTTGCGTGTATCACAAACTCTTGTATTCGTTCCCGACAATAAAGCGGTTAGGTCAGCAGTTTTCGTTGCAATCGCAGTCATTCGCTGGATACAATTCAGTATCACTCGTTCCGCGGTCAATAGACTTCTAACAGGCCCTTTTACAGTCGCAAGTATTTGCTTGTCCGTTATTCTTTCACCGTCTTCTACGAGACACGTGACTTCTATAGAAGGATTCATTACTTGAAAACCTGTCGTGATGACATCTACTCCGCAAAATACTCCCGAAGTTTTAGTGATGATTTGCATTTCACCTATCGCGTCTGCAGGAAATAATGAATTAGCCGACAAATCACCATCTCCCACGTCTTCTATGAAAAACTGTTCAAGCATTGAGACCAATTTGATTCTATTCATCTGTATTCCTACGACCCTTCTTTTGACATAGTGTCTTTACATCTATCTTTACATATATACAGTTGTATGACAAGATGAATATATTAATTTTTGCAGGAGGTCATTCATTTGCATTACTTTGATTACGCTGCCACGACGCCTCTTCGTGAAGAAGCTGCCTCGGTCTATGTGTCCGTCTCGCAACAACAGTTTGGCAACACGACAAGCCTACACGATGCGGGAGGAGCTGCACAAAACATCTTGACCCATAGCAGACAACACCTATCTGCACTTCTTGGTGTACGTCCTGAAGGGATATACTTCACTTCAGGCGGTACGGAAAGTAACACGCTCGCACTACTATCTTTAGCTGAGTCTGCAAAGAAAAAAGGACAGCATATTATTCTTTCTGCCGCGGAACACCCTTCTTTGCATTCAGCTGCTGCGTACCTTGAAGGACAAGGCTTCCATATCACCATGATCCCTTTTACAACGAAAGGTATCATCGATTTACAAGCACTTGAAAATGCCATTACTGAACAAACGACTGTTGTATCTGTGCAACACTGCAATCCTGAAATCGGTACCATTCAACCGATCCAATCCATATCTGAATTAGTAAAACCTAAAGGGATTTATTTGCATAGTGACTGTGTACAATCATTCGGTAAATTATCTGTTCGTGATATCTCTCCATATGTAGACAGCTTGTCCATATCAAGCCATAAAGTGCACGGTCCAAAAGGGGTTGGCGCAGTCTATATTAATCCACACATTCGTGCAGTTCCGCTATTTCCAGGGGCCACACAAGAGAAAGGATTTAGGGGTGGAACGGTGAATGTACCAGGAATTGCTGCATTCGTTACGGCAGCTGAGCTGGCAAATCCCAATGAAGTAAAGTACGCTACATTACGCACTCTCTTTATGGATATACTTTCCACCCGGCAAGATTTATTCACTTTCTATGGCAGTCTAAAGACATTTGAACAACTTCCGCAAATTATGGGTCTATGCGCCAACCATTCAGAAGGACAGCTCATTATGTTAGAATTAAATAGAAGAGGATTTGCGGTGTCAACAGGCAGTGCGTGCCAAGTCGGTCAGCAACAGTCATCTATGACGATGAGCGCGATGAATATACCCGCCCACTTGGCGAAAGGATTCATTCGGATTTCATTTGGCGAGACATCAACGCGAGCAAATGTCACTCAACTGGCAATCGCGTTACTTGAAGTCGCGGTATTACCACATACAGCACAAACCCCGATAGATATTTTATAGATAGAAGGTGAGAAATTTGCGACCAAAAGCAAAAGTGGCAGGAGAACAGCGTCGAAATTTGATTCTCCAAACGTTAAAACAAGCTAATCATCCCGTTACGGGTGCAGAACTAGGTGATTTGACAAAAGTCAGCAGACAAGTAATCGTCAGTGATATTAATTTATTGAAAGCAAAAGACGAACCCATCATGGCGACGAATCAAGGATATTTATACACACATTCAACTAAAAGAGTAAAAGACATGGAAAAAATTATCGTCTGTAAACATTCTCCTGAACAAACTGAAGAAGAGTTGCATATTTTAGTCGACCATGGCGTAACCGTAAGAGATGTGCGAGTTGAACATCCTGTGTATGGCGATGTACGCGCATCGATCATGGTATCGAACCGGCAAGAAGTCAAGACGTTCATCGAACAGATCCAGCAAGCACAAGCGCCTTATCTATTGAATTTGGATGATAGCGGGATTCATTTACACGCTATTTCCGCTCCACGAATAGAACAGCTACGCGATGCAGAAGAAGCATTAAAAAAAGCGGGATTCCTAATTGAATAGGAATTCCGCTTTTCTATGGAAATAACCAAATACCGAATAGAGGGCCTGCAAGCGCACCGATAATTGCTGACAACGTCATGGCAACTGAACTCATGGAAGACGTTTGTTCACCGTACTCAAGTGATTTAGATGTTCCAATTGCGTGTGCTCCCACTCCAAGACCGATGCCCTGACCAATCGCTGTGTCAATCTTGAACCAGCGATTGATCCAAGGACCCATAAGGATTCCAGCGAGACCGGCGATAATAACGAATACCGTCGCCAGTGAAGGAATACCACCGAGTTCTTCTGCTATTTGCATGGCAATTGGGGATGTAATGGATTTCGGTAAAATACTCGCTAGAAGTTCAGTCGAAAATCCGACCCACCTTGCTGCTAGGACACCTGTCAACATTCCGACAATACCTCCAACAACGACTCCACCAAAGATAGGCAATACATTCTTTTTGATGACATCCCGTTGTTTATAGAGTGGAATACAAAGAGAGACAATGGCAGGGCCAAGCAACGCGTCAATCCATTTACCACCTACCATATACGTTTCATAAGACGCGTCGAATAACGATAACAATACAATGACTGCGATAGTCGTTGTCAGGATGGGTACTAAAAACGGCGAACGTAACCTTACGTAGACGGCATTCATCACAAAATAAAGAATAACCGTGAATAAGATCATCGTGAAGGCAAGTACAACTGTATTCATGAAAGAGTCCCCTCCTCTTTCACATTGCGCTTGGCCATAAATTGGCTGACTAAACTGGCTACGACCATCGTGATAAATGTACTACCGATTGTAATCAAGATCAGTAGACTTCCTTTCCCTGCGAACACATGACCATAATCCATCACGCCAACCGTTGCGGGAATCAGATACAGTGGCAAAGTCGATAGAAATACATATGCACCTTTTTCCACCCAGCGAAGTGGGATGATTTTGATCGATAACAGTCCCCATAACACTAGCAAACCGATAATACTACCTGGCAACGGAATGGAGAGTTTCGCGTGTAAAAATTTTCCTGTTAGAAAGAGTATGTATAAAAATCCTACTTGCAAAAGCGTGATGACAATTTTCACTCCAACACTTCCTTACCTAATCCACAAGTATAGTAAAAATGAATCTTTCTTCATTATAGATACTATTCAGACAAAAACCAATACTTTCCTTGCTATTTTTAAATAGTAATCAGAGTATTCCGTCTAACATTGACACGCTTGGTCCACTCATGTATAGTGTAAGAAGCCGTATTGTGTAAGTTGTCCGTAGTAGGCTTGCACGTTACGTGTGGAGATGGATTTCTAATTGCCGAGGAGGAATTATTATGCACCAAGGTAAAGTGAAGTGGTTCAGCAGTGACAAAGGGTATGGGTTTATCGAAGCAGATGATGGTGAAGATGTATTTGTGCATTTCACAGGAATTGCTACAGATGGATTTAAAACACTGGCTGAAGGTCAAACAGTTTCTTTTGAAGTAATTGAAGGAAATCGTGGTCCACAGGCGGCTAACGTATCGACTCTTGAGGATGAAATGTAACCTCATCTCGACATAGACAGCTGAATTTATAACATAAACAAAGCATCCACGCAGTTGCGGGATGCTTTTTCATTATTTATTTGGAGGCAGTACTGATCTTGTTAATTTCTCTCCCAAGGAATTGTAGCTGATCTCCTACTGTACAGTCAGAAATACAAAATTGGTGAGCGCCTGTTTTGCCGCGTTCGTTTGTAAGTTGTTTTTTAACGTAACAACCTTCACAATATATATCAAGCAATTGATTAATTTCTTTCATGACAACGACTTTATTCATTAGAAAAGAACTCCCACCTTTCTTTTATCTATTTTAAGTCGGCTGACGGGATGTTGCAAGTGTTTCCACGTTTTTTACAATTCATTACCAGATTGGAGCGAAAAATATTATGTTGGAAGTGTACATAGATGGTGCAAGCGCAGGTAATCCGGGGTTGAGCGGAATTGGTGTGTATATTAAAGGAGAAGGTCAGGACGTGCGGATTAGTGAGCCGATTGAGCCGACGAATAATCATCACGCGGAGTTTCAAGCGCTTGTGAGAGGTCTTGAGGAGGCGTCAAAGCTGACAACAGGCATGGTGTCGATGCGCTCGGATTCGACGGTGGTCGTGCAGTCGATGGAGAAGGAATTTGTAAAGAACGCGCAGTATGCACCTTATTTGCAAGAGGCATTGAGACTAGCAGCGACGTTTGAATTGTTCTTTATTAAGTGGATTGCCGACAGTACAAACAAGACGGCAGATATGCTTGCGCGACAAGCGATTTTGATGCAGAAAAAGCAAAAAGGATGAGCTGGGCGAGATGTTTTGTCATCTTGTGAGAACCGTCACTAAGAGAGTGTACTGCTAGTGCTTTATTTTTATTCGTAAAGGTCGTGCTTCATGACGACCTTTCTTGCAGGGGATTAAGTGGTTGCGACCGTAGATCTGTGCTGCAGCCGGACGTGTATCTTACGAGCGGAGAACAAAAAGTAGATGACTAAAATTAGTGGGTAAACATAAAGTGATACTCTCCCGAATTTGTCTTTTTACGCTGAACAAGGATAAAGTGGCATTGGTATGAATAATCTACCTGAAAAAATAAAAAGGCAAAGAAAAGCCATTCTTATAAGTAGACTAACAAAAGAAATCATTCCTACTCTCCGGGTACTTTGCAAGAGTATGACCTCCTAATTCTCGACAAGATGATAGTCCGTTACATGTTTTTTATTCCGCATATCAACCTCATTAAACGCGGTATTCCGTGAACCTATATAACATAGCCCCCCGCTGTTTTAGCACTATACATATTCCATTGCAATGATTGAATTAGGTTCACGAATCGGTCTTCATACTTTCTATATCCAGTACCTTCCACTCTAGTCGTTTGATTCATTCCCCGAAAGCTTCGGCTTCTCGCCATTTTCCATATCGGTAATACATAAACGCGACGATACTACTAATAACAAAACTGACGCCCATCCCGAGTGCAATTCCTTTCTCACCCATGATGCCTGACAATATGTACGTAATGGGAAAACGAAGAATCCAAAAAGAAATGATGTTTAGCACAAGCACTTGGAACATTGCGCCCGCCGCACGGACAGCCCCATTTAAAACAAAATTAATGCCTAGGAACGGATAAAATAATGCAATTACCTTTAAATAGTTTTTACCAAAATCAGCGGCTTCCGGTTCCGTTATGAATAGCTTAATCCCATAATCTGCAAATAGGATGATAAGAATTGCGATTGCAAACATGATAATCAAATTATATATAAACCCGTACAACGTAATTCTATGAACCCGGTCCCATCTGCCCGCCCCGATATTTTGACCCGCCATACTATTGACCGCAGTTCCGAGTGCTTGGGCCGGCAGCATAATCAAACTATCCAATCTTTGTGCCGCCCCGTATCCCGCGACAACTGCCGGGCCGAATGATGCGACTACACTCATGATTGCCATCACACCAGCCGAAATGACGCTCATCTGTAAACCCGCAGGAATTCCCAACTTCAATATATCGAGTACTTCCCGGCGCGCTGGAATATGCGGTTTTGAGAATGGAACCAGGCTTTTCCGCACTGAATAAATAGCACCAGCGGCAAATGCGATTCCCTGTGAGAATATCGTTGCATAAGCAGCGCCTTGAACTCCCCATCCAAAGACGTAAATAAATAAAGGATCAAGTACTGTGTTCAAAATAACTGCGGCTAACACAAAATAAAGCGGTGTCTTCGAATCGCCTACCGATCTGAATACGGTACCAATAAAATTATAGCCGAATAAGAAAAGGATCCCGATGAAATTAATTCGTAAATACGAAACGCCCATCGCCAACATCGCCTCGGGAGTTCCAAGTAAAAGCAAGAGTGGTTCCGCTAATATAAATCCTGCAACACCTAGCATGATGGACATGCCGAAAAGCAGAACGACAAATGCATTCAAATAACGCCGAAGGCCCGACTCGCTACCTCTGCCTTTTTGCTGGGATAAAATTGTCAGTGCGGCATTGTTCAAGCCGATGACGAATGACAAAACCGTAAAGACGACTGTCCCAGAAATAGCCACAGCACCAAGTGCATCCGCACCAATCAAATTCCCAACCCACAAGCTATCGATAAATTGATAGGATGCTTGTAGTAAATTTGTTATCATAATGGGTCCTGAAAAAAGCATGAGTTGTTTTATTATATTTCCTTCTGTAAAATCCTGCTGCCTTACCATCCTTTTCCTCCCTGCATTTAATAAAAACTCACCACTTGATCTTTTTTAATTTTTAGCGACCTATTACGGAAAAGCTGTTGCTATTTTCAAGAGGAAAAGCATCAACACATGTCTTTTTTGAAACTACTCCCCAATCGACTGATACTCTGCTGCAAGACCTTTTTGAACGCCTGGTCGTTTCGCAATGCGATGAGACCATTCCAAGAGATGGGTATATTCATCCATGTTTAAAAATTCATAAGAGCCTTCATACAATTTTCCTAAAGCTAAACGTCCGTACCAAGACCATATCGCAATATCTGCAATCGTATAGGTATCACCAGCGATATAAGAACGCTGAGCTAATATTTTATCTAGTACGTCTAATTGACGTTTCGTTTCCATAGTAAAACGATCAATTGGATATTTCATAGGCTCTGGCGCGTAAGCAAAAAAGTGACCAAACCCTCCACCAACATATGGACCCGACCCAATTTGCCAGAATAGCCAATTAAGGGTTTCTGTCCGTCCATGAATATCTGTGGGGATCAGCTTATTAAATTTCTTAGCCAAGTAAAGCAAAATCGACCCTGATTCAAAAACTTCCACACGTGGACTTTGACTTTGATCGACTAGGGCGGGGATCTTAGAATTAGGATTGATCTCGACAAAATCTGAACCAAATTGTTCATCGGCACCAATATTAATTTTATACAAATTATAGTCTGCACCGTCGACATCCAACTCTTTTAATTCTTCCAGCATAATCGTCACTTTAATACCGTTCGGCGTTCCCAGTGAATAGAGTTGGAACGGTGCCTCTCCGACTGGTAGTTTTTGTTCAAAACGTTCACCGGCTGTCGGACGATTACCGCCACTATTCGAATTCTCTACTTCCCACTTCCACACGTTTGATAATTCATATTTTGTCATTTCAACACGCCTCCTACTATCTATTTAGTAACTCCATCATACTAACAGTATAAAGCTATTTCCAATATTTAGTTTCTTCATCTACGTAACAAAGAGGTTCTAGCTTTTCGTCTTCCTTTGTATAAGGTTTCCGAGTATCTTCGATGATGATATAAGCCAATACTACATTATCTATTAAAAAGCGGAAAATCTCCAAATCCCTTCACCTAAATTTTCTATCAATTGAAATCATTTTTCAACTTCCACAACTGCAACTATATGCATGTGCTTTATTCATTCCTCATGGTCGCATCATCCTTTTCTATTTCAAAAATAAAAAAGCACCGCAAAATGCGATGCTTCCCATGTTATTTTACTATTCACCACTCAACTAAACGAGCTAGACATGAATCCCTCAGCCTTTTGACGCTTTCATAAATCTAACATTTTGTTTTTCAGAATCATATAATACCCATTCTCTAAAGCCTACTACAGCACCTACGTTAACGATATTTCGAGATCCCACAACCGGCAGCTCGTCGTTCCAGCTAATCGGCACAGATTGTCCATCACTCGTGAAGCTTGATCGGTGGGTATGTCCGTGAAATACCAGGTGCACCTCTGGTAGATACTCAGCAAGCCACGCCTCTGCTTCGTTATGCGGCCATTGGTGACCATGGATGACAACTGCCGTTTCTATCTTTAGAGCTTCAGGTAAGTCGTTCAAAAAGTCCCGTATAGGCTCACTCTGCTTTGTCAACAACAGAATACGTTCTTCTTGATTGCCATAAATGGATGGAAAGGTTAACAGCTCATCGATGCCTTCCGGATATTTGATCACTTCTTCGACAGTAGGATAAGTCTGCCCATGAAGATCTTTTTTGCTGACCGTGCATTCGTACAAATCACCTGTCCCGATGATAGTTGCGTCAGGTGCTTCATCGGAAATTTGTGCCAGTACTGCCTGCAAATCTTCTTTTGATGAATGAATATCGCCCAGCAATGCAAATAGCATCGTGTATCAACCCCTTATTGCGGTTTCAATTGGTGCATCATCTTGGGAAATCCAGTCGCTGAAACTGCCGACGTATAGTTTTACGTTTGGATAGTCTAGTTCTGTAAGTGCCGCGAATAAAGGGGAAGCCGTTACACCGCTGCCACAGTAGACGATGACATCATCTTCAGGCGTGACAATCTGTTGTAATTGCTCTTTTGCGTGCTGCACATCAAACTGTCCTTCTCGCTTCAATTGTTCCCAATCGAAGTTTTGCGCTGTCGGTATATGGCCTGCTTTATGATAGAGCGGCTCTTTTTCCCCGCGGTATCGAACTTCAGAACGAGCGTCGACAAGTTGAGACGGTCGATTGCCCGCCACAACTTCTTCGACTTCACTTCTGCTAGCGTATAAGTGCTTTTGCCAATCTGGTTCCACCATCGAGCGTACAGGCGTAGCAGGATCAGATGTTACGTCTACTATTTTGCGTAATGCCGTATAACTTTCTGTTACGACATGTACATTCGTGAAACCTCCATACTGCAACATCCACCAAGCTCGTGTTGCGAATGGACCGCCACCCTCATCATAGATCAAAATCGTATCTGTACGTTCCAGTCCACTTTTACGGAATAGTTCAGTCAGTTGTTCAGCAGAAGGCAATGGATGACGTCCACCTTCTACAGAAGTCCCGGATAAGTCTTCTTCTAAATCCCAATGAATCGCGCCTTTTACGTGTTCTTTTTGATAATCAAGTTTTCCCCGCTTTTCATCTTGCAATGAAAAGCGTGCATCGATCCATTTTGCGTGACTTGTCTCCATATCGTGAATAGATACAAATACTTGTGTCATTGAACCAACTCCTCTTGACGGATTTGTTCATAGATTTTCTGCCATTGTTCCAGCTGCTCCAAACCATCGAGCAATGTACGCTCTGATTCAATTTGTACAAGACTTTCCTGCAATAAATGAACGCGTAATGCTTCTGCTTCGTCTTCAATCCATAAGTCTGCCCACTTTTCAATACGTTCTTTCTGATCGCCAAGATAGCTGGATGCATCTTTTTTCAATATTTCCTCCAGCTTCACTTTCAAGATATCCCGATCGCCACGTTCAAAGAACGACTTTTGATTTTTGAACGATTTATTCACTGCGCTGTACACCATAGGATCTTCATATGGTGTTTCAAATGACAACATCTCTTTATCATTCGGCTCGTATGGCGAAGGCACGATTGACTGGTCCATATCGGCTAGTGAACGGACTTCCATACGCTGACGTTCTAGCAATTGCTTCTTCATGTATTGAAGAATACGCAAATTCGTTACTTTCAATTCCTGTGTCAAGTCAAAGCCTACCATATTGACTGTTTCCGCCAATGCGATTTTCAATGCTTTATCCGATGAGTTTTTCGCGAAAGTGGACGGACTATACCCCTCTTTGAAGAAATCACCGAAACGTAAGAATACACGTTGTAAAATATAGTAGACGAGTTCACTCAATTCATCTTGAGTGGATTTCACTAAGATCTTCCTGGCACTCTTTTCAAAACGTTCTTTTATTGCCAATTCAGCAGTCGCAAGCTCTTCCAGTCTTTCCGCTTTACGTGAACGGTTTTGGATCGTTCTGTCGATCAATGAAGCTAGACGACCGATTGTTTTCGTTGTTTCTTCTTCCAGTGCTTGCACGACTTGCGCACGTAAATCATGCTCAAGGAATGAATAAAATTTCTCTTCAAAATCGACCATTAATGCATTCGGTTGTTGTGTTAATTTGCCTTCCAGTGCCTCAAGGCTTGAAATACCATGTACCCGCGGATTGCGGATTCCAAATTTCTGCAATTCATTGGCAACGAAGCCTTTTACTTCTTCGCCTTCTTCTTCATTTGAAGCAAGATCGATCGCATTGACGATAAAGAACATTTTATCGAGTTCGAATGCGTCTTTCACACGGCCTAGCTGGATAAGGAATTCACGATCAGCACGTGCGAATGCGTGGTTATAGTATGTTACGAAAAGAATCGCATCGGCATTACGAATATATTCAAACGCTACGTCGGTGTGACGCGCGTTGATGGAATCTGCTCCTGGGGTATCCACCAATGTGATACCGTGGCGAGTCAATGGACAGTCATAGAAGAAATCGATAGAGTCGACGAAACAGCTACGTTCTTCTTGTGCAACGAATTTCGTAAATTCCTCACGCTCTACTGTCAACGTCGTCCCTAATGCAGGCGTATAAAGAGGGTATCCTCTTTGGAATGCGCTGATGAACGACTTATGGATGTGCAAGTTCTCATCTTCAAGTGGTTGCTTCATAGCAACATCTGTTTTATTAAAGGCATCTTCCAGTGAAGAAATCGTGATACCGAGGGCACCGAATGACAACGCTACGTCTTCAGTCATCGTGGCTTCATCTTTCAAGTGAATATCCGCAGTATTATGCAAGTGGGTTTCACTTACTGGACGGATTCGGTTAATCGCAGCCGTTGTAGGGTTCGGTGATACGGGTAACACTTTTTCGCCAATCAAAGCGTTAGAGAATGAAGATTTCCCCGCACTGAATGCGCCAAACAATGCAACTGTGAATTCCTGTCCTTTTAGGCGGTCTGCTTTCGTCATCAAATACGATGCCGTTTCTGCAAATCCAGGAATCGCCTCGACCGATTCGGCGATGTGCTGTGCATGTATGATGGCTTTTTCTGAATCGACCAATTGATGTTCTTCTTCCACTACTTCTTCTACTTCTTCAACAATCGTTTCTTGCTCTTCTACTTTTGCTACATAATCAATTGTTTCGATTTTTTTAGGCTGTTCCCACTCCGTAACCAGTTGATCGCGGCCCATACGTGTCGGCGCAGACGGATTGGCGATTTCTTTATCGACCCACTCCATACGCTCTTGCCACTTATTCATTTCTTTTAGTGCATCTACTTTCTCTTGCAGCACGGCAATCGTTTCGACGAGAGGTCCTGACTGCTCACCACCCGATTCTTTCGCGATGACGGACATCTCTTGTTTCCATTTATCCGTTTTACGTTTATATACTAAATGAATGGCACGCTTCATTTGCTCTGCATAATTCAAAATAGTTTCGCCAGTGATCACTTCTTGTACATGCAGTTGCTCATCCACTTTGTCAAACGGTAGTGTTAGATCCATATTATCAATCGCCAGTGAACGCTCATCGGTTAAGATTCCGGCTTGCTTTAATGAACTTTTCATCAACGCTTTCATATAAATTTCGATTTGTGTATGCGCCAGACCTGAAATGTTATCATCTAGCTTTTGACGACGTCTTTCGCGCTCTTCCGCTGTCTTCTTCGCACCAAATAGTAAACCTACTTTGAATTTTGGTGACTTGGCTTCCAAATGGTCTTTCAGTAATTCTCTCGTTTCAAATGGCGCCAGTCCCGCGTTCGACAATAATTCATTGCGTTCTTTCTCGAAATTCACATAGAATTCGTCACCCGAAACTAATTCCAGTCGTTTTTTCGCATCCTTCAAATCTTGATTTAACTCTTCAAACTGCCCCCACTCGGATTCGCTGAGGATTTCCGAATGATTCTCCTTCAAGTCATCCACTTGCTGTTGAAGATATTTCATATGCTCATCTTTTAATTTCAATAAAGATTGCTCGATATTTTGTTCAAAATTCTCTTCTCGGTGTTCAATCGAACCGTCAACGATTGCTTTGACTTTTTCAAAATCATTATGTGGGTGATCCAGTTGTTTCAGTGACGTGTAGAAAATCCCTTTTGGTTCTACCCCCCATAACTTGAACGAATCTTCGACGGACTTTTTGAACTCATCGAATGATAATTCACTGTCGCGGTGCTTATCGATCTGATTAATAATTAAATAAACGTTACTATTATAGCGCATTAATTCTTTTGTAAATCGGAAGTTCATTTCTGATTGTACATGGTTGTAATCCATCGTATAGAATACAAGATCCGCCAAGTGCAATGAAGACTCCGTCGATAGTCTATGTGCATCATCTGTCGAGTCTACGCCTGGTGTATCCATTACCGTAATTCCTTCCGGTAATTTGGATTCTGTATGGCCGATTTCAACCAATGAAACTTCCGCCCCGTCCTTACTGTACGCTTTCACGCCTTCAGAGAACCCATGGCCGCTGAATTTCACAGCACTTCCATCAACACGATGGATAATAGCATAATCTTCATCCGCCTTATGTACCTTCACAATATTCGCACTTGTCGGAATAGGGCTTGACGGTAAGAGATCGTCACCTGTTAATGCATTAATTGTCGAAGACTTTCCCGCTGAAAAGTGTCCAGCAAAAGCAATCGTATATTCTTTATGGATTATTTTATTAGCAAGTAATGTCGTCTTTGCTTTGCGTTCATCATCTTCATTGTTGGAAAAAATTTGTCCATATGTAGCAGATTGCTGTAAAAATTCATTGTTTGTAGACATAATCGTCGTCCTTTCAATTTTAACTCATCCCATCATACCATTAATGCGTGAAAAAATAGATAGTTACTTTATAAGTATTACTTTTTAAATAGAAGAACCAGTATACAGCTAATCTTGAAGAAATCGAATAAATAGTGAGGAACTGGCTACTTTCATAAAATTTGTCTAGTCTTTTAGATACTCCTAGTGATATGATTGCACTACCAAACTATTCGTGAAAGGATGTTTCTTTAGATGGATACAGCAACAAATGTACAAAAAGTTTTAAATGCAACGATTGCTTCTCTCACTACTGTAGTTCCATTAAAATTCCAGGTACTATCCCCTGCCCTTATACAACAGCCGTACGAACAACGCGAAATCAGTGTTTTGATCGGTCTAATTGGAGATATTAAAGGTCGTTTAATTGTAGAGCCTACGCATTCCATTATCAGTGAAATTGGCCTCGCCATGTTCGGTATGCAGATCGAAGGGGAAATGGCTGAGTCATTCACTGGAGAACTCGGGAATATGATTGCCGGAAATCTATGTACAGTATTGGAAAAAGCGGATCTGACGCTAGATATTTCACCACCTACTGTCATGGCGGGGCAAACAAAGTTTTATGGCTTCAAGCAAGCATTTAAAATCCCCGTAAAATTTGAAGATGGCCAAATGTTAAATTTATTGCTCACCATTGACGAAGAACGATAACTGGAAAAAGGCGTGCAGATGTCGAAACTCCGACGTCAGCACGCTTTCTTCTTTACTGTTTACGAAAATGGTACAGGCAACACACGTTCAATAACCGGCAGTAATTCTAAATTCTCTGGCTTTACAAATAAATGAATCGAACCATAATCATCGCTCGTTCGAATCAATCGGCCAATTCCCTGTCGTAAACGCAATAACATAAATGGTAGATCTACTTCGTCAAACGGATCTTCCGCAAATTCCCTTCTAGCTTGGAATAGCGGATCATGCGGCGGGAACGGCAAGTCAAAAATGATGACGCGAGTCAACGCTTCATTCGGTAAATCCAGACCTTCCCACAAATGATAGGAGAAGAATACATTTACTTTACGTTGCTGGAAATCTTTCACCAATGATGACAATGAACGCTCCCCTTCATACGTCACCATAACGCTTTGTTCAAGTGGTAATTGATCGTAGGCTTCCATCATGGATTGCTTGGAACCGAACAATACCAATGTCTGTTCCTCTTCCTCAAGTAATTCTGAGAGACGTGTGATTTTCTCATTTGTATTCCCTTGTTCCAAATGAATTTTCATGACATTTTCATAGTCGAATGGTGATGCGATAGAAAATGATTGATAATCTACAATTCCTAAACTGTACGCTAAGTAATCAAATGATTTCTCAACTGATAAAGTAGCCGAAGAGAAGATAATCGGCATCGTTCCCGTAAATAATTTCTCTTTCAAGATGGACGTTACAAGTCTTGGCATAATTAGCAGTGTGCTTTCTTCACGACGATTTTCAAGCCAATCGACTGCGTCGTTGTCACCGGCAAATAGCTCCATTGAATAAATGTACTGCTCCAAATACTCTTCGACGATTTTTAAGTCGTATTCAGGGATCACATATAACTCGCCTTCAAAAACAAATTCTTCCAGAAGTTCATGAGATAATGCAACCGCTGTTTTCGCATACTTCATCATTTCGTCGTTCTTATCAATTGTCAGGCGCTCATTGTCATTTTGAATGGCATTACTTTTTAGCTGGTTGAAAAATAGTTCATGCGTCTCGAGCAATTGCTCCATCAACTGCAATGTTTTCTCTCGGATGCCGTCCACCATAATCCGTTCAAGCAAGTTGATAATCGTCTGCTCTTGCACTTCATATGTCAATGCACGCTGAGCGGAATATTCCAGTAAATGTCCTTCATCAAAGACGACCATCGAGACTTCCGGTAATAAAGGCAGTTGCCCTTGTCTAGCACGTGATTCTTTCGTCCACAAATGCTCCATATAGAAGTCATGTGAGCAAATGATCAAGTCTGCAGCTTCTCGATAATGATTACGATGAATCGTTTGCCCACAACGATTGCGAATATCACAAGCCGCACATTGCATAATCGGGTGGTAATTGATCATTTCCCACTCTTCATCAGCCAAATATGGATAATCTGAACGTTCGCCATACGGATACACCGACTGTAATGAACGCTCTGCATGCACGAATTCCGGCAACTGATCTTCCACTAAATCGACAAAATCTTCGTTCGTCTTCATGCTAGTATCTTCCAGACGTTTCAGACAAATATACTGATTACGCGCTTTCGCCAAACGAACGTCTACTGTCATATTGAGTGCGGTACTCAACTTCTGAATATCGCCTTCTTCTTTGATCAATTGATCGATCAATGTTTCATCTGCGCAGGAAATCACCGCTGGTTTTCCTGTATAACGCGCATACGCAATAGCCGGTAATAAGTACGCAATCGTTTTCCCCGTACCCACTCCCGCTTCCGCAAGCAAGACGTTTTTTTCTTTCAGTGCTTTTTCTATTTGAAATGCCATATAAATTTGCTCATCACGACATTCGAAACCTTTTTCCGTTAAATCATCATATAACGTATCTCCGAGCCAATCGTTGAGAGATTCATAAAACGTTTGCCCTTTATCCAACTCAAATGGAATTTTTGTATTCATACTGACTCCTCCTGAATGCAAGCGAAAGGAAGAGGGATCTACTCCTCTTCCTGCCCGTCTAATTATGAACGCTGTCCCCAGAACTGATATAAATCAGTCCGGATGAAGCCGTTAAATAGTTTACGTTTTTTTGTTGCACGTTTGCCATACATCGTTTCATAGTTTTCAAGTGAAGATAAAATATATACTGACCATGACGGATACTGTTTCATAATCTCACCAAGTACTTGCGCAATATCTTCTGCTTCTTCCACTTCACCAAGTCGTTCACCATATGGCGGATTGGCGATCAAGACGCCATTTTCTCCTTCGAGCCTCAAATCACGCACATCTCGCTGTTCGAATGAAATCAAATCTGTAAATCCTGCTTCCATAGCATTACGCTGTGCTATAGAAATAATATTGTGATCAACATCAAACCCACGAATATCGAGCTCTAAATCATACTTCGCCACGTCTTCTACTTCTTCGCGAACACGATCCCACACATCCGCTTTCATCCAAGGCCATTCTTCACTTAAGAACGAACGGTTATAACCCGGCGCCAAATTTTGTCCAATCATGGCCGCTTCGATAGCAATCGTACCAGAACCACAGAATGGATCTACGAATGGACGATTCGGGCTCCACTTAGAAAGTTTAACGAGTGCAGCTGCCATCGTTTCCTTTAGTGGTGCGTCCCCTTGAGCCATACGATAGCCGCGTTTATGCAAGCCTTGGCCACTTGAGTCTATTGTCAAAGTTACGTGGTCTTTCAATATAGAAACTTCTAATTTAAAAAGCGGTCCTGATTCACTTAAAAATCCACTTCGTTTATACGCACTATTCAATCGTTCGACAATCGCTTTTTTCACAATCGCCTGACAGTCAGGGACACTGAATAATTTTGACTTGACCGATTTACCTGAAACAGGGAACGCCGCATCTATCGGCAAGAACTCTTCCCACGGCAAAGCTTTCGTCCGTTCGAATAACTCATCAAATGTAAAGGCTTTGAATTCGCCCACAATAATTCGTACACGATCGCCTACACGTAACCACATATTCGTTCTCGCAATCGCTTCTTCGTCACCCGTAAAATAGACTTTTCCGTTCTCTGTTTGGCATGCATAGCCAAGATCTTTTATTTCAGACGCGACGATGGATTCAAGTCCCATCGCAGCAGTTGCTACTAATTTGTATTCACTCATGTTTCAACACTCCATTCTTTGCTTCTGGTCAATATGTCCTTTCAGTCTTTTGAAAGGTATATGTATTCGTTCATTTCTATAAAAAGAAAAACTCTCCCAAAACTGTAGGAGAGCTAATTGTAAGGTAAATGCCATAGAGTATTCTGTAAGCCATGTTTTGTTCTTCGGTACTCAAACGGCTCGCGCCTCGTACTTGAAGTGGTAATCATCTATCTACAGACAAGTGCCTGTTCCTTCCTCCATTGAATTCTTTTGGAAGAACGCCCCTACCATAATTTGGGTTTCTCACTCGTGGGGTTTACCCGTTCCACTCGACATGTTTCCATGCCGACTACGTCACTGTGGCACTTTCAGAGAATCTAGTCCATATCCGAAGACTTAGGAGTTATTCCCGCCATCAATGCAGATGCATTGCCCCGGTTTATTTTTTCACCGAGCACGAACACTACGGTCATCTCAGATCCGTGTGAGCATGGACTTTCCTCTACAACCGAAGTTGCAGCGATTACCTGAATACTCTCTATGGCACTCCTGAGTATACACCAAATCCGTTCGTTATACAATGAATTCGTTTGGAATGAGGTAGATTAAATAGTTTGCGTGATGTGGAGAATGTATTAGTGTAGATCTATTGCGTATCGAGCGGTTGGATACAGACAATGAGCGGAAGCGAAAGTATGATCGCTCCAACGAATTAATGAGCGCAGACGAGTTCGCATACAGTAATTATTTATTTTTTCCAACTACCAACGACACAAAAAATGATTGTATGGTGTAACTTCCTTAAAACAGGGAAATCATCTAGCAAGACTAGTACGTAAGGTTTGAAGGAGGACTATGATGATGAAGGATGTCAGAGATGAAATAGTTTTACGGGGACTTCGAGAAAATAATTTAAAAAATATAGATGTAAACTTGCCAAAAGAAAAAATCACGGTATTTACCGGCTTATCAGGATCTGGAAAGAGTTCCGTTGTATTTGACACAATAGCCGCGGAAAGTAGACGGCAGATGACGTTGAATTATCCGCTGTACGTCCGAAACCAAATGCCTCGTTATGAAAGGCCGCGTGCAGATTTAATGCATCATTTAAGCCCGGTTATTGTGGTGGAGCAAAAGCCTATTGGAGGAAATACACGCTCCACTGTCGGGACGTACATGGATATTCATCCATTAATCCGTCTACTGTTCTCCCGCATCGGTTCACCCGCGATCGGTTCTGCTACCGATTTCTCGAGTCAAAGTTCATTTGGCAAATGTCCAGAGTGTAATGGATTCGGTGAAGTCGTGTACCCTGATTTACATAAACTGATCGATCTGGACCAGTCTCTGCGGGAATATGCAGTAAAGTTTAAGCCACTGTCCCCCTCTGGTTGGCAAGGGAGATGGATGATGACAGGCGGATTATTCGATCCTGATCTGCCAATTAAAGATTACCCGAAAGATCAGTATAATTTATTGATCTATGGACCTCCTGAAGGTGAAAGAGTGTTTGCGCCATTCCATACGAAAGATGGTCCACATGATCATGAGTGGGACGGTCTATTACCTAGATTTGTACGTCTATATATTAATCGAGATATAACGAAACTTAAACAAACTTCGCAAGAGGATGTACTGGCAGTATCTACCCATACATTATGCCCTAATTGTGATGGCTCAGGATTAAATCCAGAAGTATTGAAGTGTAAAATTAACGGTTGTAATATAGCGGAATACGATAAATTGGAACTGACAGAGCTCGTGTCAGAACTAAAAAGCATACGCGACCCCTTAGGTGAGTCCATTGCGCAACAGGCGATCCCGAATGTACAGCAATTGATAGACTTGGGACTCGGCTATTTAAGTCTATCAAGAAAAATGGGAACACTTTCTGGCGGTGAAGCGCAACGAGTGAAAATTGCTCGGCATTTGGGAAGTAGCTTAAACAATATAACGTATATATTCGATGAGCCAAGTGCGGGTCTTCATCCCGAAGAAGTAGATATGCTCATTCAAATGCTAAAAAGTCTGAAAGCTAACCATAATACTGTCATCGTCATTGAACACGATCTATCCGTTATAAGAGTAGCGGATGAAATTGTGGAAATGGGACCGGGTGCGGGTGCTGCAGGTGGAGAAATTATCTATCAGGGAGAGCCTGACGGATTAAAAGGCACCTCTGCATTAACCAAACTCGATCACAAATTGGAAATCAATCAACAACCACGTCAGTCAAGCGATTATTTTTCCGTTACTAGGGCGAATACTAACAATCTACAAGATGTGTCGATTGATATCCCTAAAAACGTTCTCGTTTCCGTCTGCGGCGTTTCAGGTTCCGGTAAGAGTTCCCTACTATTTGAAGCGTTCTCGGCAAAATATCCCGATATCATTAAAGTGAGCCAAGGCCGTATCGGAATTTCTAGCCGTTCCACATTAGCTACCTATATGGGAATTATGGATGACATTCGGCAGATCCTTGCGAATGAAACAGGTCAGCCAGCCGGTTTATTCAGCTTTAATTCGTTGGGGGCTTGCCCAGTATGTGATGGGAAAGGAGTCACTACTCCAGATGTGGCTTTTGCAGATCCCGTAACTGTTGTATGCGAATCGTGTGGTGGATTACGTTATTCAGATGAGGCTCTCTCTTTTGTATACCGCGGGAAAAACATCGCAGAAATCCTGGCATTGACAGTAGACGAAAGCATGGAATATTTTGTTATGCCGAAAATCATAAAAAGAATGGATATGCTGGATGAAGTCGGTTTACGTTATCTCACGTTAGGCCAAACGACGAGTTCATTAAGCGGTGGGGAAATTCAGCGACTCAAACTGGCGAGTCACTTACAAAACGAAGGGAAAATCTATTTGTTAGACGAACCTTCATTAGGACTGCATATGAGCGATAACGATAAGCTACTTGAATTGTTCCAAAAACTCGTACACAAAGGAAACTCGGTGATGATCATCGAACATAATCTAGACTTTATTGCAGCGAGTGATTGGATAATCGAGCTAGGTCCAGGCGGCGGCAAACGTGGCGGTACTATACTTTTTGAAGGAACACCGCAAGAAATGTTGTCTGCGGACACACTGACAGCGAAATGGCTCAGGGAAAGTGTCTGAATCTTTACCTTCTAACTTTAAAATAAGAGGTGAGTGACTTGGAAACACTTCATATTCGTACACAAGATATAGCAGTTCAATCACTTTGCGCTAAAGATTCTACACTTAAACAGTTGATTACACTCATTGGGGACATCGAAGTTCCGTTACGATCCGATTATTTGTCGTCCATTGTACGTTCCATCATCGGTCAGCAGATCTCAGTCAATGCTGCAAGTGCCATCTACGCACGTTTGCTCGATTTGCTTGGAGGTCATATAACGGTTGACGGGTTGCTTGTTACTTCTACAGAAGATTTACGGGAAGTGGGCTTGACTAGGAGAAAAGCGGAATATGTAAAAGATCTTGTGGACAAAATAGTGAATCATGAACTGGACCTTAAGAATATTGGAACATATGATGATGACGCGATTCTCAAGCAATTAACCCATGTGAAAGGCATCGGTAAATGGACAGCCGAAATGTTTTTAATTTTATCACTCGGCCGACAAGACGTACTCGCAATCGATGATGTAGGAATCCAGCGGTCTGCGCAGTGGCTGTATGGCATTGAAAAATCGGAGCGGCGTCAACTACTTATAGAGAAATCGCTACTTTTTGCACCTGAACGTTCGATTGCGTCTCATTATCTTTGGGAAGCCATTCATCTCGGCTTTGTTCAGGATTTTGATTCAATAGAAGAATTAATCAACACGAGAAATGGACTTCACTAAACCAAAAAGAACCGCCACATTTTACCGTGGCGGTTCTTCTATTTCATGTGGTGAGTTTTACTCTTCAGGCTGAACCAGTTTATCGCCAAATACTTCTCTTTCAAGATTCGCGATCCGCTGAATGATATCAATATTCGTCGTTTGAGGAGCCGGTGTGGCTGAGCGCCTTTGAGAAGAGTTGACTTCCGACTTCAATCTAGTGTTTTCTTCTTGTAGACGTGCAATTTCTTTTTTGAAAGTTTCATAGTCTTGAATGACATCATCCAAAAACCAGTCTACTTCTTCTTGTTTATAGCCTCGAATGGCCTGCTTAAATTCTTTTTCCAAAATCGTTTTCGTATCTAGCTTTAATTCCATGACAAAACGTCCTTCCGTCTGTGATTCCATAAGGTCATTATAGCATATGTTGTCATTCTTTGTCTTACTGAAAAAGACTATTGTTCTTCATGCGTCGCTTCTTGCGCTTGCCCAGGAAATAATTTTCTCTTTACTCGCATTTCCCGTTTTGCTAATGATTTCTTCATCCGATTGCTAAAACGTGATGTAAATTCATTGGATTGCTGCAATAGATTATCCGCACTTAGTATGTGCTCATAGGCAAGCGAATAATCCTTTACTTGGTGCTCATATAATTTTGCCAGTTCCTCATAAGCAAGTACCTGTTCTCTGCCAGTTCCGTGCGTTGCGACGATTTCGAATGACTGAATCGCTCGATCGAATTCTTTATGGCGCTTGAGTAAAAAGCCTAGATGATAATGCGTCATAGGATAACTCGTCCCGTGCACTTCCGCAATTCGCTGAAGTTCTGTAAAACTATGATCTTTCAAACCAAGATCTTGGAACCATTTGGCGATATTCGTTGCGATTTGCGCATTTTGCTGACTATCTTCTTCCATGACGATATCGGTAGAAAGACTAAAGAGTGTCACAAGCGATAGGATATCCCATTCATTATGCCACATGACTTTCATTAAAATTTCTGCACGACCGTTTTTCACTGCATCTTGATAAATTATAGGCGCCATATGGCCTGGTATATCGTCTTTGCGATGAAAGCCTAGCTGTGTTCGCTCCACTTCGGTCAACTTGAATGACTCCATCTGCCCTTTCCAAATTCGGCGTGATCCATGTAACAAATCGATTTGATGTGGGACAGGCAGTGGCGGCAACAATTTTCGATGCAATGACCAACGCGTTTGTAGTTGAGGGAAATCAAAGCTTTTGCCGTTATATGTGACGAGTGTAAGACCTTCTCTCCATAATTCCGATGCATAAAGAAATGCTGCCTCATGATCTGGGTTCGGCAACACGTACTGTGTCATGACAAATTCATCAGATTTTAATTCTAGTAGTCCAATTAAAAAAATGACAGCTCCAGCGCCTTTTAACCCTGTTGTCTCTGTATCAAAAAATAGGAGCTTACCGGCATTCGGAGATAATGGGTGCATATATTCAGCTTCAGACCATTTCACCAATTTTTGCTTCACATCACCTAAACGAAAATCTCCGTGCATCGTATCGAGTGGATAATGAATAACACGTGTATAGACGACACCAAATTCATTTTCGATTTTCTCCATACCCATCGTCAACCAGCGTTTTTCATAGCTTGGTGCTGGTGGCGCCTTGAATGTCTCTTCTATTTCCTGAACGACAGCCGTCTTCTTTAAGAGTGATTTCATCGCCATCAGTTTTTGCTCATATGACATGACGTTTCAACTCATCTATCTGTTCCTCTATTTGTTGGCTATCCATTATATGTTGAACTCCTTGTCTATAGTACCGAGTAAATTTCACTTTAGTTACATACTGGTCTATCATAACTTCACCTCAGAAATGATCGTAATGCTCTAAATTATACATGATATGTGTAGGTTTATATGTAATTTGATTTTCTGACGGTCCATAACATTGTATTCCCGTGAACGAAAAAAGCGATATATCCTAGAAAATCGGATAGATCACTTGAGTTCCTTCTATATTGAAGTCGATTAAATTGTAACCTTTTCTCTCACTCTTACGGGAGCGACTGCCAATACATGATCGATCAGGAAAGTTCGTTTGGAGTTCCGCAAAAAACAGTAGGCAGTAAACGTTTTACCGTGTATATTCAGTACACGTATTTTTCGTTTGCTAATGGAACCATCTTTAGCTTCATACATCACTTCGAGCATATCACCGTATCGTAAGGCCTTTTCTAATGAATTCCGCACGTCTGTTCCCTCCCTTTTGTTTTAGTATAAGGAATGTACGTTCTGTTGTAAAGTATTTTACATTAATAATTCGCACGTTTTCTACCATTCTTTCAGGGGTACAGTAAGGGAAAAAGGATGCGAGTATATGCCATTTGATTATGATTTAGATTACAGTTCGTTAGATTTACGCAAACAGCCTGAATTATATAGAGTAGGACGTGGTGAACAAGGCGTGTTATTAGTTGAGCCTTATAAAAGTGAAATTTTACCTCATTGGCGCTTTAAAACACCTGAAATTGCCAAAGAGTCCGCCGATAAAATTTATGAGCTTTTTGAAGAGTATCGAAGGCAAGATGACTTTGTCGGAATGGATATGGCGCGTAAATTCATTCAAATGGGATATACACGTTCACGTCGTTATGCAAATCATAAAAGTGGACGGAAGTATCAAGAGGATGGAACGGTAAGAGAACGCGATATAGATCCGATCAAAGCAAAGTCTGCACAAATTTTCAAAGAACGATGGGACGTTATTCGGGAAGATGAAGATTATATTAAGCGAAAAAAAGCACATCAGAAAGCATATGGGTAACCTACATGATAGGAATGCATAGTATTCCTTAAGAATAAGTGAAAGATCAATTGATGTATGGATAATCGCAGTTCAAGTGTGCATAATTTTGAACTGCGTTTTTTTGTATTCAACTATTCCATTTGCTGATGATCCAAGATTTCTTTTAATACTACAGCTTGATTATTCTTTTCATCCTTCGCTACAAACACTAACGTTATATTCTTTTTATGTTCTTTCGTCCAGTTTTTCAGCTTCTCTAACTCTTCCTGCTGCGCTTCATTATTCTTCAATTCTTCTTTATACTTCTTCTTGAAATCATCAAACTTACCGGGATCATGGTCAAGCCATTGGCGAAGTTCTGTGCTCGGCCCTACTTCTTTCAACCATTCATCCACTTGTGCATCTTGCTTGCTCACTCCACGTGGCCACACTCGATTAACTAGCACACGCAATCCATCTGCTTTCTCCGCATCATCATAAACTCGTTTTATCTGTATTACTATGTTGATCTCCTCCTAATCCGTTTTCTTAATTCTTCTACCCACTCCCGTGATTGAACATGCATTTAGAAGTATACAAAAAATGCAACGTCGAGATTCATCTCGACAATATCTTTATTCTTAAGTTATTTAAAGTACATTGGTTATTGGTTTGCCCAGTTCAAACCACTCCATTTGACCATTTCGAGCAAATCCGTCGTTTCCATTTGTGTCATACTCGTTTCAACTTGTAACGTTGAACAACCCATTTTGGGTTTGGAAGATCGTTTTTGAATAATCGACACGATACCATTTCGTTCGGTCAATTTTCATTTTATTGTACGAGGAATTGGAGATCAAATAGCCTTGTGATTCTAAACTGTAAATAGTACGCCGGATTTTATTGAGTGACCAAAATGGAATTTCTTCCTTCCAGTCATCATACGTTTTGTACACCCATTTATATCCGTCCCGTTCATTTTTTGATATGAGCGAACGATAATGTAGATGCTGCAGTAAAAAGGCTTCATTAAGCCCAATTTCCATAACTAAAGTAGTTTGTAATCTAAACGAAGGTTCATCTAATAATAAATACATAGTATTTCCTCCTAATGAAATCGATTGTAGGAGAAATTCTTTCATCTCCTCACATACTATATAGAAGCATATTGCAAAAAAGGATACATCTATTCAAAAAAAGAGTCGAAGCTTTTAAGCTCCAACTCTTTTACATTTGTCTAGATTACGTATTTAAATCAATAATTCGACCTTCAATTTCAGGTTTAACTGTTCCAAGCTTGATCATGTGATCTCGCAAGTTCACCCAGTCATCCAAACCTAGATCAGTCACACGTCCATTTTCATATGCATCACCAAGCACTTTAAAGCCGTCTCCGCCTCTTGCTGTAAAGGCATTTGTCGTGATCACATACTCTTTATCCATCTCTAGATCCACGTACTTGCCATTCATTTGTACTTGCATGGTCTGAATACGATTGCCAGCTTCTTTACTGCTATCAAATGTCATTTTCATGCCTGACATATGCAAGAAACCGCCCTCTTCGTTAGGCGCATTTCGCACACTATGCTCAAGCGTTTGTTTAATTTCTTCACCCGTTAGCGTTACAAGGGATAAAGTATTACCGAATGGTAGAACTTCAATTACGGCTCCGACTGTGACTTGCCCTTTATTCAAATGGTTGCGAATTCCTCCACCATTTTGTAGAGCTATGACCGTTTTCGGATTATATTCTTTTGCTTTTTCCAGCATTCCGTCGGTAATTAAGTTACCAAGTGCTGTTTCATTCGCACGGACACTTTCTGTCGAATTCTCTCCTTCACGACTTCTTGGGTTCGGCAAATCCACTTCTAATGTCGCGCCGATTTCTTTACCAAACGTTTCATCGATTGTACCTGAATACTTGAGAAGTGCTGTTGCTGCTTCCGCATCATTCGCTTTGTCTTTTAAGCTGATTAATTTGCCAGCATGTCCTGTAATGACCCCTTTTTCATCAAATTCTACATCCAATGTTCCTAGATGCGTCAAGTATTGATCCGCTTGAACTATGACTGTAGGATCTTTGCGTTCTCCATTGGCTTTTTTATCGACAATTACTGGTTCCGACAATTTTGTATGTGAATGTCCGCCAACAATAATATCGATGCCTTCAACTGCTTGCGCTATAAGCAAATCATTACCGACAGATGGATCACTATCGAACCCAAGATGATTTAGCGAAATAATTTTATTGACTCCTTGGCTCTCAAAGTAGGCTACGGCTTTTTCAGCTGACTCTTTATAATCCAAAAACTCTACTGCCCCTGGACTCGCGACAAACGCTGTACTTTCTGTAGTCAAACCGAAGATTCCAACCTTTTCTCCATTCACTTCTTTGATCAAGCCTTTATGAATTTCTCCCAATGCCGGCGTGCTGGTAAATTCTGTTTTGCTTACTAGATTTTTCAAGTCGGGGTCTTTGGAGAAATCTATGTTTGCACCAATTACAGGGAAATTAGCACCTTTCACAAAATTCGCCAGTGACGTGTGGCCATTCTTACTGTCGCCCAAATCAAATTCATGATTACCAAATACCATTGCATCCAGACCCATTAAATTCATCAGTTCTAGATCGGCTTGTCCTTCAAACTCTGAGAAATATAATGTGCCAGAGAAAACATCTCCTCCGTGGAGGAGCAAAGCATCCGGTTTTTCATTTCGTACTTCTTTAATAGCGGTAATGGCTTTTGGCATTTCTGCAACACGCGCGTGCGTGTCATTCATATGCATCAATGATAAGGTGAAATCGCTTGGTCGTAGCTGATTGGCACGATGGATGAATGAAGAGAACGCGCCCCGTGTGACGGGCTCATTCGGTCTGAAATCACTCAGTTGATCCGTTAAACCAAGATTCGCAAGGATTTGCACACCTCTTCTGTGTGACTCTCCTACATTTGATAAGTTGATTTGCACTTTCTTACCTGTATCGTACTTCTCAAGATCCAATGCATTCACTAGTACATTCGCCATCTGTTGACGTGTTAGGTCAGCTGTCGGTTTGAAATACCCATTTGAGTCCCCTTTAAATACGTTTGCATTCGCTAGAGTTGCCATTTCTTTAGCGTAGAAACTGTCCTCTGAAATATCCTTAAACTTTTTTAATACATCTGCGACATTAGTCGGTTCTTCAAAGTCCCCGAGCTTTGACAAAATTAACGCCGCGTGACGACGCTCAATGGAATTGCCAGGCTTAAACTGATTTTCGGAATAGCCACGAATGATCTGTTGGTCCGTCAAAGCTTTAATCGCTTCGTAATGGGTGTTGTCTTTTGATACGTCGCTATACCACGGCTCTGCGGCACTGACAGATCCTCCCGCCAATACAATAGCGCTAGCAACAGCAAATGTAGCACCAAACCTATGAACTTTTCTTTTATTCATCTGTTTCCCCTCCTCGTTTTAGTAGTCTGACAGTTATACATATCCATATTATCAGAATACACTGCCATTTAGATAGAGGGTCGATATTTTTTATGATTTTCAAATGGTTCTACCTTGCTTTTTTTGTCTATAGAAAAAGAGTCAAAGCTATTCGCTTCAACTCTCTTTCTACTCACTTCGCCAACTCTGCTAGCAGGCTATGTGCTCGATGTTTGTTATTCTTTTGTCCTGCTTCTTGCGCTCCAATACAAACGGGACAGCCGTATTCACAACGGCATTCCGCCACATGATCCGCTGCAAGCATCAACAATTCTTTCCAACGACTATAAATATTTTCACTTAAGCCAATTCCACCTGGATAACTGTCGTAAATAAAGAAGGTTGGTTGCTCCATGTGAATCGACTTCACTTGTGGTACGACATGAATATCATTTCGATCACATTTGATGAATAGCGGTACCAACGATTGAATCACATACGCTGCAGCTGTCATCGCGTCGGTCAATTCGGATTTCTCCCAGTCTTCGGGAACATCAAACGTTAACCACGTACCTGACGTATGCATTTCTTCCGCAGGCAACGAGATCGGACCTGAACCAATATTGTCATGTGTATCGAATTTAATCTTCTTAAAGATTGTTGGAATGGCGAGTACTGCTAAGTCTCCATACGCTAGTATACGCCCCCCGTCGATCATCCGCTTGTCTTCACTGATGACTTTTAATTCCACCGCGAGATTTGCATCGGTGAAATAATCGACATCGACGACTGTAACGTAGGCTTTCTTTTCTTCCCAATCCAGTTTTTCTACTTGATACTGCGTTCCTTGATGTAAATAAATCGCTTCTTCATGCAACAACGTCATGGCACTGAACCGATCCATTTCTCCAATGACGCGAGTTTCTTTTGGAAACGACTGGTCAATGATGATAACGTTTTCTTGTGATGCGGAACGTAAACTGATTTCTCCAGCAGGAAAACGATCGGTCATCCAATGCCATTTATCCGATGTTTGTAACAAGACGCCTTCGCTTTGTAAAAACGCCAGTAATTCCTGTACTTCAAATTCACCATACGTCTCAGTAGAGCTAAATGGCAGTTCGAATGAAGCACATTTCAAATGATCCATCAGTATTAGCATATTGTCCGGATGAATATGGATTTCCTCCGGTTGCCGTCCAAGTAAGTATTGCGGATGTTGAATAATATATTGATCGAGCGGCATCGATTGCGCTACATAAATAATTAGCGCATCTTCTTGGCGTCTCCCCGCACGACCCGCTTGTTGCAACGCACTGGCAATATTTCCCGGGTAACCTGTCATAATACACGCTTGCAATTGGCCGATATCAATACCGAGTTCCAAGGCATTTGTACTGACTACGGTGCGAATATCACCATTTTTCAAACCACTTTCGATAGTTCTACGTTCTGATGGCAAATAACCGCCCCGATAACCCATTACCGTCTTATCAAATAACTTTTTCTTTGTTAGTTCTTTCATATAGGTCACGAGCATTTCTACGCGTACTCGACTTCGCGCAAAAATGATTGTCTGAATATGTTTTTGATAGAGAAATGCGCCGAGATCACGGACTTCAAGCACTGCACTTCTGCGTATGCCGAACACATCGTGGACAATTGGCGGGTTATAAAAAACGAAATGTTTTTTGCCGCGTGGTGCCCCGTTTTGATCAATCAGCACCATATCTTTATTCGTCAGATTATCTGCCAATTCTTTGGCATTTGAAATCGTTGCGGACGTACAAATAAAAATCGGATCACTGCCATAAAATCGGCAAATGCGCTGTAATCTTCTTAATACATGCGCCACGTGGCTACCGAATACACCTTTATACGTATGAAGTTCATCTACCACGATATATTTCAAGTTTTCGAACAATGAAATCCATTTTGTATGGTGAGGCAATATGGCTGAGTGAAGCATGTCTGGGTTCGTCAAAATAATATGTCCCGATTTTCTAACTTTGGTTCGCAAGCCAGGTGCTGTATCTCCGTCATACGTGTGACTTAAAATCGTTTCGCCACTCGCTTCAATCAACTCATGCAAATCTGCTAGCTGATCTTGAGCCAATGCTTTAGTTGGGAATAAATACAGTGCCCGTGAAGATGGATCATCCAAAATCGACTGCAATACCGGCAAATGATAGCATAGTGATTTCCCGGAGGCAGTCGGAGTTATGGCGGTAATCGAGTGTCCTTCACGCACTTTGTCAAATGCTTGTCGCTGGTGACTGTATAACTGTGTGATCCCTTTCGTTGCTAACGCTTTACGAATCGACGAGTGTAACATAGGAGGAAACTCCGCTAAGATGGCCTCTTGCTCTTTAAGCGTTTCGATGTATGCAATATTCGGTCCGAAGCGTGAGTCAGCGAATAGCTCCTTAATTGTTTCCGGTATACTTTGTTTATTCATTCATCTAGTCCTCTCCTCGCTCCGCGTTCATTGCGTCCAAAACGGTTTGCAATGTATAGCGTGCTGCACGGATAGAAAGAATAAAACGCTTTTTTCCAGTCGCTTTATAGAAAGACTGTACGACGAATTGAGTCATCGAATCTTTCAACGAATCCACTTGCACTTCATGCACATACCGCGGCTTTTCTTTCTGTATCCACACCTTCATCTCTTCGGCCCACCGTGCAATGGCCTGGTGGCTACTATCAGCATACGGCTTCACTTCTTCAAAAAAATCCGGTTCATGATCCGTTTCTCTCATATGATAAAATCGCTGTTCGCATTCGTCACAAATAGTCAGCAATAACTTCGTGTCTTCCATCTTGCTCATTTATATAAAACTCCTTTAGAATTCATTATAAAACATACTTTTTTTCATTTTATCAGATATTCCGCCACAGCTCCACTTTCTACGAACAAACATTCCAAGCTGTCACCAATTCGACTACTTTCAATTCGATGGAAACTTTCTTTTTGGTAACTCGTCTAATAGTCGGTATGATATGATGTAGAGTACGAGGTGGTCACATTGGCGATACGTTATCCAAACGGAAAAAAGTTCAATCCTTCTGTGTCTTCTGCGAAAAAGAAAACCTATGACTACTCCTTCAGTAATCGGGGTAAATCATTAGAAGACGAACTGAACGACACAAATGAATACTATCTGGCGCATGGTCTAGCCGTCATCCATAAAAAGCCGGTCCCCATACAAATCGTCAATGTCCGTTATCCTGCAAGAAGCGCTGCAGTGATCACAGAAGCGTATTTCCGTACACCTTCGACAACTGACTATAATGGTGTTTGGAATGGATTGTATGTGGATTTTGAAGCAAAGGAAACGAAAAATAAAACTTCATTGCCACTGCAAAACATTCATTTGCATCAAGTGCAGCATATGAAGCAAGTAATCGACCAATCCGGACTTGCTTTTTTTATTGTCAATTTTACATTGTTGGATCGATATTTCTTATTGCCATTCGAGGAATTTTATCCTTTGTGGCAACGCATGGAGGATGGTGGAAGAAAATCTATTACATTATCTGAAATAGAGGAACGATCTATCGAAATCAACACCGGTTTTCATCCGCGGCTCGATTACATACAAGCCGTGGCGGATTGGATCAAGCGCAAGAAAGATTAATGAAAGCGAAAGGCAGGAAATATTATGAGTGATAATATAAACTCGAGAACGGCAAGAAGACAGAAACAAGTGACGGAGCAACCAAAGCGGCCGCAGAAAAAGCTTCCAGATCAATTATGGAAGAAAGTCCTCCTAGGTATTGCAGCACTTTTCCTTCTAGTACTAGTTGGTGGAGCTTCATTATTTGCTTATTATGCAAGTACAGCTCCGGAATTAGATGAAGAACTGTTGAAAGACCCCCTCACCTCTAACTTCTTGACAAAAGACGGCGATGTGTTCATGAAGTTCGGTGCAGAGAAACGGGAATTCGTACCGTACGATGAAATCCCTGAAAAACTGAAAGATGCCATTCTAGCTACGGAAGACATTCGTTTCTTCAAGCATGGTGGGATCGATTTTTATCGTCTTGGAGGAGCTGTAGTCGCGAACTTCCGTAGTGGATTTGGATCACAAGGTGCTTCGACATTGACACAGCAAGTCATCAAAAACTCGTTTCTAAAGAACGAAAAAACATTGAAGCGTAAAGCACAGGAAGCTTGGCTTGCCCACAAACTAGAAAAAGAATATACAAAAGAAGAAATCTTCGAGATGTACTTCAATAAAGTTCTCATGTCTGGTACACGCTACGGCATCGGTACAGGCGCAAATTACTTCTACGGAAAAAAAGTAGGCGAACTGGATTTACCTGAAATGGCCATGTTAGCCGGGATGCCACAATCTCCAAACGGCTATAATCCATTTAAACATCCGGAACGTGCAGAAAAGCGCCGAAATATAGTCCTAACACTTATGGAGCGTCACGGCAAAATTACGACGGCTGAAATGAATGAAGCGAAAAAAGTACCAGTCACTTCCACTCTATTGGCAGAAGAAGATCGTGAAGTGTTCGGTAAATACCCAGCTTATGTAGATGTGGTACTGGATGAAATCGAGGCAGCTGGACTTACTGATCTTTTATCCGAAGGTATCACCGTACAAACTGCTTTAGATCCAAAAGTACAAGAAACAGTAGAAGCTGCTATCAATAATTCAAGCTATTATGAATCAGATGAAATGCAAGCCGGCATGACCGTGCTGGATACGAAAACAAGTGCCATTGTAGCTATTGGCGGCGGACGGAATTATTCGGGGCGCAACTTGAATTTTGCTGAAGTCAAACGTGCACCAGGTTCTAGTATTAAGCCGATTTTATCGTATGGTCCAGCAATTGAAGAACTCGATTGGTCTACAGGTCAAAAGGTAGTGGATGAACCTTACAGCTATAAAGGTTCAGGCGTAGCTATCGGTAACGCTGATGGTAAATTCCTTGGTACATTGACTATGCGGCAGGCATTATACTGGTCGAGAAACATACCCGCTGTCCAGACATTTGAAAAAGTAGGACCAAAGAAAGCAGAAGCTTTTGCTAATAAACTTGGGTTTACGTATAAAAGTATAGATTCCTCCAATGCACTTGGTGGCGGAGATGAATTCTCTACAGTTCAAATGGCAGGCGCATATGCCGCTTTCGGTAATGGCGGGATTTACACCAAACCCCATACTGTAAATAAGCTTATATTGCGTGACGGTAAGACAGAAAAGAATTTACGACCTGACCCCGTAACCGCAATGAAAGATTCTACTGCTTATATGATTACGGATGTATTGCGTGATGTCTTAACCGAATATGGAGCAACTGGAACTCGAGCAAACATCGGTAATATGGATATTGCCGGAAAAACAGGTACAACAAATTATTCTGCTGAAAAAATGAAAAAAGATAATATGGAAAGTCACTATGTACCCGACACGTGGTTCACGGGCTATACAACGGAGTACACCATTTCTACATGGGGCGGTTATGGCGATTTCTCACCGATTAAAACCTATGATCACGGACGTTACGTACCGCAGAATTTATTTAGAGATGTCATGAGCAGTATCGCAAAAGACCCGGGTACGTTCGTTCAACCGGACTCAGTCGAAGAAGCCGCAATCGTCAAAGGTAGCGACCCTATTATGCTTGCTAGTTCATTCATCTCTCGAAATCTCATCAGTAATGAATTATTTGTTAGAGGAACATTACCAAAAAAAGCATCGCTTCCTGAAAAGATTTCCATTCCAAGTCCCGATGGATTAACGGCGCAATTCGATGCGAATTCCAATACGATTCAATTACAATGGAATTATGATGTGCCAAATAAATACAGCAGTCTCGGAAGTCCTACATTCAATATCAGTGTGTCTATTGATGGTGGTGGAGCACAAAGTATCACGACGACTTCCGATAAACAAACCACTTACTCTGGTGTGGAATACGGTAAAAACTACACATTCCATGTCAGTGCCAGTATGGGCGGTTATACAAGCGGTTCGGCTACAGCTTCCCTTTTAATAAAAGGCGCTGATGAACCGGTCATTGAAGATGAACCTATCGTTGAGCCTGATGAAAATAATGACGATCAAAACAATACTGAAGGTAATCCATCAGACAACGGCACAGGTAACGACAATGATTCCAATAATGAAAATCCGAATCAATCGGATCCAGATGGCTCGAACAATCAAGGTGGCAATAACTCTCCTAACGACCAGAATAACCAAGACCAAAATACAGATCAAAATCAGGATCAAAATCAGGATCAAAATCAAGGTCAAGGTCAGTCCAACCAAGGACAAGGAAACCAAGGCAATCAGGGCAATCCAGGACAAGGGCAAGGGCAAAAACCTAACGATGCGGGCGAAACGTCATCCGACTCCTCTACCAATTAAAAAAAGAGCGATTCCACACTTCGCATGTGGAATCGCTCTTTTTATTTATTGTTGAACGCGTAATCGCGCTGCTTTCTTTTTCATCTCATCGTATAGCATAGTCAATTGAATTAATGCATAATGGCTGCTTTTTTGAAGTTTGATGAACTCGATTCGTTCCTCATAATTATTTGGCGCAAGTGCGTGATGCATTTTACCTGTATGTGGATTCTCCAATTGTTCACTTTGCCCAATTAACCATTCCAGCTGCTCGATTGCCGGCTGAATTAACTCCAATTTACGTCTATCATTTACGGCATATGTCTTTTCTAATTCAGGCTTTTGCTGTTGCCATGTATTGAGTACTTGTTGCACGTTTTCCTTTAATTGTTCGTATGTCATTTCGCTTTCATCCTTTTTCGTCCTTCGCGGCATAAATCCAATAATGGACATTCTGGACAGTTGGGATTTTGCGCTTTGCAATGATAGCGACCAAAGAAAATCACTTGATGATGTGTCTGTGTCCACAGTTCCATCGGTGTCCAACGCATGATTTTTTCTTCTACATCAATCGGACGATCTTTCCAGCGATTCATACCTAGCCTTTTCGCTACACGTTCAACATGTGTATCGACAGCTAATGCCGGCACACCGAACGCATTCGACACGACGACATTGGCTGTTTTCCTACCTACGCCTGGTAACGTCATCATGATATCTCGGTTAGGAGGTACTTCCCCACCGAACTCTTCTATTAACCGAAGGCTAAGCGCTTGGATATTCTTTGATTTATTACGGAATAAACCAATCGAACGTATATCTTGCTGTAATTCCTCAATCGGTACAGCAAGATAATCTTCCGGTGTCTTATATTTTTTAAATAATTCTGCAGTCACTCGATTGACTAATACGTCCGTACATTGTGCAGATAAAAGTGTCGCAATCAACAATTCAAAAGCGTTCTTATGAACGAGTTCACAATGCGCTTCAGGAAACATCTCTTCAAACGTTCGCAGGCATGTATGCCACTCTGTTTTTGTCAGCACCGTTATCACCTACTCCCGTTCTTCGAGCCAATTGTAAAAAGGCACATCTTTAATCGCTGTTTGCACTTGCGGTGTTGTGGCTACTGTTGTTGGACGAAATGCTTTAGTCTGCTTTTCTACATCGCGCATCGTTTTCACATTTTTCTTTTTCCATTCAAATAAAATTCGGTCAATATAGCGTAAACTCATTTTTTGTGCGAGGACCGCTTCCCTTAATGCCGCGCGAATGATTTCCGTTGAATGACCATCTTTGTCAATCCACATACCGATTGTTTCAAATTCCATAGGGGATAGGAAGCGACCGAATTCCTGCTCGAAAAGTGAGAAGATTTCTCCCTCTTCCTGCTTGATCACTTCTTCTTCTGTTTTCATCGATTGTTTTTCGACTTCTTCTATCAATCGCTTCCATAGAGGATAAAATGAAAATTGTTCATGCAATACTTTATTTTCATCCGTACTTTGCTCAATAGAAAACAATCCTTTTTGCATCATACGCTGCAGACAATTCGTTACTTCTTTTTCTTCCAGTTGCATACGATTCGCAATATCGGTAGGAGTTGGAAAATAGTTCCCCACTCCTTGAAATGCAATCAAATGCAGTAATACCATGGCATCACTATCCGAAATCAACAATTGTTTATAATGTTGAAAAAAGAGCTGGGAAATAGAAACATTTCCCTGCTCCATCCAAATTTTCAGCCGTTCATCTTGTTGCATAGTTGAAACTTCCTCTCATCAGCAACTTGTCAGTCGCTTCTGTTTTACTCTTTCCAATGATCTCGTACAAACTGATCGATACGTGCAATTCCTTCTTCCAATAGATCGATTGACGTGGCATAAGAAAGACGGATCGTCGTGTCAGAACCGAATCCTGTGCCCGGAATGACAGCTACTTTAGCTTCCGTCAATAATGCATGGGCGAAATCATCTACGTTTGCATAGCCCGTCTTCTGTACTGCTTCCTGTACATCCGGCAATAAATAGAATGCGCCTTGTGGCTTCAATACATGGAAACCTGGAATAGCAGCAAGTTTAGGGTACGCTTGATTCAAGCGGGATTCAAAATCTTTTCGCATAACTTCTACAGTGTCTTGCGGTCCGTTATATGCTTCGATTGCTGCGTATTGCGAAGTCGTCGTCGGATTGGATGTAGAATGGCTAGCGAGATTCGTCATCGCACTTACTACTTCCTCATCCCCCGCGATATATCCTATTCTCCAGCCAGTCATTGAATGGGATTTCGATACACCATTAATAATGAATGTACGATCTTTCGCGTCTTCTGAAAGCTGTGCGATCGAAACATGCTCTTTATCATCATAAACAAGCTTCTCATAAATTTCATCTGAAATGATCCACACATCTTTTTCACGGCAAACTTCCGCAATCGCTGTGAGTTCTTCTTTTGAGTAAATCATACCTGTCGGATTACCCGGTGAGTTAATGATGATCGCTTTTGTCTGATCCGTGATGGCATCACGGATTTGCTGGGCTGATACTTTGAACTGCTCAGCTGCCGTTCCTTCAACGAACACAGGAGTGCCTTCCGCAAGCTTCACTTGTTCAGGATAACTCACCCAGAATGGCGAAGGTATAATGACCTCGTCGCCTTTATTAAGCAACACTTGGAAAAGTGTATAAAGCACATGCTTCGCTCCAATACCGACTAATACTTCATTGCGCGTATAAGTCAATCCTTGGTCTCTTTTCAATTTGTCAATTATGGCATCCTTTAATTGTGGAAGACCACCCGCCGGAGTATATTTCGTCTTGCCATCCTTCATAGATTGATATGCTGCATCCAAAATGTTCTTAGGTGTATTATAATCCGGTTCGCCAGCCCCGAGTCCAATCACATCGATGCCTGATGCCTTCATTTCTTTTGCCTTCGCTGTAATCGCTAATGTTGTAGATGGTGATAAAGTATTTACTCTGGACGCTAATTGCTTTCTCAAATTGACCGCTCTCCTTTTGTCCTAATTCCATTTTTCTCTATAATTTTGAAATTCGCTTTAACCATTTTCCATCTGCAAAATTCAGATACGCATAGTTTAAGAAATCCTCATCATCCAGATAACTAACTTCCCAAAACGGGGTATCATTTTCTAAGCCCAATGAGGCGTTGAGGACTTTTTTGACGTTCTTCTCTTTTTTTATGATGTCCGTGGCTATTCGCTTTGTAATACCATCTTTAATTGATACAGCTTTCAAAATCTTTGTCGTCTCTTCTTCCACGAAGATGATTTTTTCATGATGGTTTTTATCCGTACCATAGACGGTAATCCATGACGTTTTACCATGATAGTGATCCATCTTATCTACTTTTTCAAGAACGTTATTTGCCAATATGGCTTCTTTTACTTTGTTTTCCGATACAGCAAACGGTTTCTCTGCTTGATAGAAAACGATAATAGTAATCGTGAACCCGAGCGCGAGTAAAAATAGGAATAGAAACTTAATCCAGTTGAGCATGAGTGTCACTTCCTATTGAATGAACCGCAGTTTTTTTTCGATTCATTTTCCAACCTGCTTTCTATTTGTACATCAATCATTATAACAATTTTCGATCTCGTTAACTAGACCTTCCAAAGATACTTTTTTCACAAATGACTTAGGTAAAGCTTGTAAAAAGGACTTGCCGTAGGATTTAGTGTCAATGCGTCGATCCAATATGATGAAGAATCCCTGTTCATCGGTTGAACGGATTAATCTGCCGAACCCCTGTCTGAAACGCAGTATGGCTTCAGGCAAACCAAGATGGGTGAATGCATTTTTATGGTCCGCTACTAAAGCTTCTGTCCGCGCTTTAAATAGTGGCTCTTCAGGTGAAGTAAACGGTAAACGAACGATGACCACTGCAGATAATTGCTCACCTGGCACATCTACACCTTCCCAGAAGCTTGTCGTGCCGAATAACACTGCTTTCTTTTGCTGTTTAAACGTCTTCAGCAATTTATGACGGCTTCCGGAGCTGACTCCTTGTGCGATTAGCATGTACTCTTCTTGTAATGACTCGCTGTCCATCACTGCTTGATGTGTCTTCTTCAACATATCATGGGACAAGAACAATGCAAAGACACGTCCTTCAATCGCAACGGCTGTTTGGATCAATGCATCTGCTACTGCTTCGATGTACTCTTCATTTGAAACTTGCTGAATATCCGGCATATCTTCCACAATCAATGTATGCGCTCCTTCATAGAAGTTCGCTGGGGCATCAAATGTGTATAGCGGCACGCTAGAAGGCAATCCTGCTTGGTCCAGCACGAAACGGTCCTGTTGTCCCGCTGTTAATGTTCCGGATGTCCAGACGATGCCCGCCTCCCCTTCAAACGTACCTATAAAGTCACGGATCACTTCTGAACCATTTACCGGACTTTTCTTAATTTGCAAACTGCCAGGTAAACTTCGACTGTCTTTCTCCATCCAAATGGTCGTGCTTGTGTTTGGCTTTTCCAAAAACAATTCAATCCATTCGCCAGCTTTAATTTTCATTTCATTGATCCAATAATACCATTCACTTAGCGCTGCTTGCTCATGTAACGTCAATTCATTCGACAAATTTTGGATTGGCATTGCATAGTTCTCGGTCACACTAATATACTCATTCATCTTTCGCAAAACTTTGTCGAAAATTTCATTCGTCCGCAAACGTTTGGATAATGGTTTCACTGTTCTCGTTGTCGACTTATTGTCGTTAGTTGAATTGGAGTTCACCAGTACAAGCATCGATTCATCGAATGCGAACATGAATTCATTGAATGAATATTGAAGCCGTTCAGTAGACATTTTATGATTGAAATGAAATCGCCTTAAGATATCCTGAATATCAAACAATAGTTGGCAGCTACTTAAACCATTCAACTGACTCATTACATACTTCCATTTCGTATAAGAAAACACTTGTTGATGCGTTCGAATTGCCGCTTGGTTCATTTGATGGGCTTCATCAATCACTAATCCGCTGATGGAATGGAACAAAGGATCATAACGTTGCTGATCGTTCACCAACATGGAATGATTTGTTAATATTACCATCGACTCCTGACAGTTTTTTACTGTATGTGTATAAAAATCTGCCACCCGTTCATCTTTCTTTACTCGCATGGAACGCTTACGAATACGGTCGATAAACAGCTGACCGCCACCTGATACATTGACTTCATCCAAATCACCAGTTGTGGTTTCCGTTAACCAGACTAATAATTGCATGATCGTGATGGAATCATCGTAAACCTCATCGTTAAAATGTAAAAGTTCTTCAAATTTCCCCATAGAAATATAATTCGCCATGCCTTTAACCACAGTTGTTGGAATCGTCATTTGCAAAGCTTTTTCAAGCTTCTGTACTTCTTCAGCTAGCGTGTCGACCAAGTGATTCGTATACGTACTAATAACAACAGGCTGTTTCATTTCATATGCGCGAATCAAAGCAGGCACTAAGTAGCCAATCGTCTTACCAACACCCGTTGGAATCTCCACTGCGATTTGCTTCTTTTCGACAAAGGCTTGCCATGTTAAATCCATCAAATGTGCCTGACTTTCCCTCACATGATAAGATGGATGAATTTTCTGCATGACTCGCTCTTTCGCCATATTGTCGATAGGAAATTCTATTGGCTGTGGCCACGATGCAGGGGTTGGTGTTGATTTCAAATAGGGAATACCACGAAATAGTGCATAGTCGCTCGACGTTTCCTTTCCACGTGCCTGCTTAAGCGCTTCATAAAACAATGTCGATACATCCGATTTCATTGCAAATGAACGCTCATGCATACGATTCAGCGTCTCTTTAGGCAAAGTGTTAATTTTCTCAATGGCCTTCAACAAAAACAACGCTGTCGCTTCTGCATCATCATCTGCCCGATGTGCTTGCTTTAATGAAATATTTAATGATTCGGCAATATCCTGCAAACGATAGCCAGGTAAAGTGGGATACATAATCTTCGCTAGTTCCACAGTATCGATCGTCTTGCCATGCCATTTTGACATGCCACAGCGAACCAATTCTTTTTGTAGAAATGATACATCGAAGTCTGTGTTGTGCGCGACAAAAATACATCCCGTAAGTAAATCAGCCACTTCTTGAGCAATCTTTTCAAAAGGGGCAGCGTCTTTTACCTCTTCATCGCCAATGGATGTCAGTTGGTGAATGAAAGGTGGAATCGTGCGCTTTGGATGTACGTAACGCATATATGTATCTATTATTTTATTGTTCTCAATAAACACAATCGCAATTTGAATGATCCGATCACCATTTAAAGGCGAATGACCGGTCGTTTCCAAATCCACAACTGCATATTTGCTAGTAGACATACCATCATCAACTTCCTATTTGGTTTCTAATGCAAATTGTATCACATTTACCATGACGACTCACGTCTTGCATCGGCCAAAAAGAAACTCCATAGATTGAACAAATATAAAGGAATATTTAGATAGCGGTTCGGGATTGGAACGTAGGAGGGTCGACTTTGGAAGGATCAAGCCCAGGTAAGACAACTAAAGTGAAGTGACCCCTAAAAAGCGCAAATCCCACGTCCTAGCCTCCTGCATGCCAAACTGTTTTGGTTTCAACGTATTACAAATGAACCCCCCATTCAATTACTTCTCAAATGGGGGGTTCAATACTTTTTAGAATATAGCGACACCTGGTTTTTCCGTGATGACTTCCTTCACACGATTCTGTTCATCCATAATCAACACAGTCGGCTGATGAGTACGCGCCTCTTCGTCCGAAACATACGCATAGGATAGAATGATCACGATGTCGCCCGGCTGCACAAGACGAGCTGCAGCTCCATTGACACAAATGACTCCGCTGCCTGGCTCTCCTTCGATAATATACGTCTCAAAGCGCGCACCGTTATTATTGTTGACGATCTGCACTTTCTCATTCGGTAACATACCCGCAGCCTCTAAAAGCGCACCATCGATCGTAATGCTCCCTACGTAATTTAAATTGGCTTCCGTAACAGTCGCGCGATGTAACTTTCCATTCATCATCATTCTAAACATTTTTCTCATCCTTTATAGTTGACATAATAATATTATCTATCAGTCTCGCGGAAGTAAATTGTACCGCAGCGGCTAAGATGACTTCTTCGGTATCAGTGAGGTTCTCTTCCAACGAAGGATACGCAAGCACTTCGACGTAATCAATCGTGCCAGATGTTTCTTCTTCAATCAATTTGCGCACGATCTTCGCTACTTCTTGCAGTGGAACACCTTCGTAATAGCTACGTTTCCCTTGGCATAGCGCACGGTAGATTGCACTCGCTTCATTTCGTTCATGTTCAAGCAAACGAACATTACGCGAACTTTTCGCCAGTCCGTCTTCTTCACGCACAGTAGGTACACGTGAGATCGATGTGCGAAGATTGAAATCACGAACAAACGTTTCAATAATCGCTAATTGCTGCGCATCTTTCATTCCAAAATACGATTCATCTGGATCGACGATGCTGAATAATTTTAAGAGCACTTTCAACACTCCGTCGAAATGACCTGGTCTTGAAGCTCCACAAAGACGTGATGCTTGTTCTCCGGGCAAAATTCTGATGCCGCTCTTGCGCGGATACATATCCTCTACAGAAGGAATAAATAAATAGTCGACTCCTGCTGTTGAAGCGAGTTCTGCATCATGTTGCTCATCGCGTGGATATGCCTCGTAATCCTCTCCTGGTCCGAACTGCGCTGGATTAACGAAAATACTCATGACGACCATATCGTGGTCTCTTTTGGCTTCTTTTACCAACTCCAAATGACCTTCATGAAGAAAGCCCATGGTCGGTACGAAACCTACTGTGCGTCCTTCACGTTTTCTTGGATTTAGGATATTTTCCAATTCCGCAATCGACCGAACAATTTGCATGGTGGCACTAGTACTCATAGTGTTTTGCCTCCGTATAATGCTTCAAGTTCTTCTTCCCTCATCGTAAAGCGATGGCTTTCAGAAGGGAATGTTCCGTTCTTCACTGCCAAATTATATAACCTCATGGCACCTTCGATATCTTTACCGACTTCTGCGTAACTTTCGACGAATTTCGGTAGTTTATGATTACCGTAGCGCACCATGTCATGGAATACGAGTACTTGCCCATCTGCTTCAGCACCCGCACCTATTCCAATAACAGGAACAGAAACTGCTTGCGCAACTTCTTTCGCTAATTGGAAAGGAATACATTCCACTACAATCATAAACGCACCCGCTGCTTCACACGCTTTGGCATCTTCAATTAACTGTTTAGCTGCAGCTGCCGTTTTCCCTTGTACTTTGTATCCACCACTGACACCGGCAGACTGCGGCAACAATCCTAAGTGCGCACATACTGGTATGCCAGCTGTCGTCAACAATTGGATTTTTCCGATGACCGCACCACCGCCTTCTACTTTCAAAGCATTCGCAGACGTTTCCTGGAATAAACGTAAAGCATTTTGTAATGTCATGTCAGCGGAACCATGATACGTACCAAATGGCATATCTACAATCACGAATGTATCTTTCGCACCCCGTCGAACTGCTTTGCCATGATGACTCATTTCATCAAGCGTTACATGTGCTGTCGAATCATAGCCGAGCACAACCATGCCAAGAGAATCTCCGACAAGTAGTACATCAATCTCTGCTTGTTCTGCAATTTGTGCTGTCGGATAATCGTATGCTGTCAACATACTGATTTTTTCACCATTTGCTTTCATTTTCGAAAAATCTGTTGTGGATTTCACTGTTAATCTTCTCCTTTACGTCTGATTTCAGCAGGCGTTTGGTAGGCAAAAAAACCAAAATTAAAACCCTACTGATCCAAATATGGACAGAAGGGTTGCGTAAGCGTTTGATCATGCTTCCTCCGTCCCTGTCTAAATAGATCAAGGCAGATCTCTTATATAATTCATTTGCCAAACAGGTGCAGCTCCAAAATCGATACCGCCCTATGCGTACACTATATCAAAACAGTAAGATTCTGTATAGTTTTAATTCTTAACTTCGATGTCTGCAGAATAAATTCCACGCACAGTGCCGTCTGCCAATCGAAGTTCTAGCATACCATCATGGGAAATACCAAGTGCAATACCTTCAACCGTTTCATGAACCATACTTGCTTTGATTTTCTTACCCGTTATCGCAGCATAACTCTCCCATAAAATTTTAATCGGCGCAAATCCTTTTTCTACGTATAGGTCTGTATATTGCTCCAGGTACTTTAGAATGGTTGCCACTAATTGTGCGCGATCAATCATTTCCCCTTTTTCAATGCGTAATGAAGTCGCAATCATTTGCAGTTCTTCCGGAAAATCAGATAGCTGCTGATTGGCGTTGATTCCCATCCCTAAAATAATGGCTTTGACACGGTCAGGATCAGCCTGAAGCTCTGTCAGGATACCTGTGACTTTTTTACCATTGATTAATATATCATTTGGCCACTTAATAACCGGTTGAATATCCGTCACTTCTTCAATTGCACGAACGATTGCCACCGCTGCAACGAGTGTTAGTTGCGGCGCATTTTGAGGTGGCAAATCAGGACGAATAATCAAACTCATCCAAATACCCCGATTGGCTTTTGATGTCCAAGGCCTTGCCAAACGCCCTTTACCCGCCGTCTGCTCTTCCGAAATAATTAATGTGCCGTCTTCTGCTCCATTTTGCGCATCTTCATGTGCTATTGTCTGTGTAGTGGGCACTGTTGTGAAATATTTAATGTTTCGACCGTAGCGTTCTGTCGTTAAATATTCAGTGATATTTCCTTGGTTAACCAAATCAGGTGCTTCGATTAAATAATACCCTTTTTTACGTTGTGACCCGATCTCATAGCCCTCTTCCTCAAGTTCTTTAATATATTTCCAGATTGCCGTGCGCGAAAGACCGAACTCATCGGCAATATCTTGACCTGATATAGGCTCACCTTGTGCAGCAAATAATCGTTTCAATAATTCACTTTTCACGGGAGATTTCATTTATAAACCATTCCTTTATCGCCTGTGCGTCATTTTCAATTTGTCCGTAGACAACTGCTCGTTCAATTTTCATAATCCAATCACTTGTCCATTTACCACCACTTTTTCCAGACCATTGTACTAAATCTTTCCCAGTGAAAGATAGGTCCGTGCGTTGCAGAATCGGTAGTTGTTTTTTATACTGTACAATTAGCTGTTTGCTTACTATACAATCCTCATGATTTACGTTAAAGACCTTCCCCACTACTTCTAGTGTGTCGGTTGAAAAGCTATAGAAATCCCATAGATCAAATGCTCGTTGTGTGCGTATCGCATAGGCCTCTTCAAATTGTTTCAAGAAGCGTTTTTCCTTATTGGATAATTTGAAGAGCCGAGCTAGGTCTGTTGCGTTCATTTCCGTTATGGCAAGCACCGCAGCAAAGCCATGACGCGCGTCAAGAAATGGTGTATAGCAATCCAGCGATTTAAACGCTACAAATAACTCGGGAAAAAGTTCCGGCAATCCAATTTCACACCCGTAATGAAAAGCTCGTGAAGGGTTCTGACCTTGAAACAGTTTATCCATTTCTGTTTTGATCCGTTCAATCGCAACACCGTGCAATGAAGGAGCCAGTGTTCTCATCGCCTGCAAAGTTTGCTCTTCTATATCAAAATCCAAGACGGAGGAAAAACGCAAGGCTCGGAAAATCCGCAATGGATCTTCTTGAAAGCGTTCTTCAGGCTTTCCAACAGCACGAATGATTTTTCGCTTCATATCTTCGAGTCCATCAAAGAAATCGATGAGTTCTCCGTCTACTGTCATAGCGAGCGCATTAATTGTAAAATCACGGTGTTGCAAGTCTTCCCGCAACGATGTTACATAGACGGGATCGCTAGTTGTAGTTTCTGAGCGGTATGTCGTCACTTCAATAGGCTCTCCATGCATCAGCACAAGAATCGTACCGTGTTCAATGCCCACATCAATTGTATGTCTAAACACTTCTTTGACTTGAGACGGCGTAGCAGAAGTTGTAATGTCAATATCTAGTGGTTTTTTACCAAGCTCCGCATCACGAACCGCACCGCCGACAAAGACGGCTTCATAACCTGCCGCATGCAATTCTCTAATTACTTGCCGACTTGCTACTGAACCGAAAGAAATGGTCATTTCATCGCCGCCACTTCATAATATAATTCCTCATATTGCGCTACAATTGATTCGGAACTGAATTCTTCCTGCACTGTACGCATAGCATTACTTTTCATTTGTTGATGCAAATTGGAATCACTTAGCAACTGTGTCAGACGATTAGCAACGGCTTGTACATCTCCTAGTTCTACTAAGAATCCGTTGACACCTTCTTGAACCACTTCCGGAATTCCACCGATCGCATTTGCTACAGCGGGCACACCACAAGCAAAAGCTTCAAGCAGCACGAGACCGAATGCTTCTTTCTCTGAAAGCAACAACATCGCATCACTAATAGACAATAATTCGGGCAGATCGTTACGCTTACCTAAGAAGAAAATATCGTCTTGCAATTCATGGGTCTTAACGAATTCTTCCAAATAAAATTTCTCCGGCCCTTCACCCACTAACAGCAATTTCGCTTTATGTTGCTTATCAATCAAACGGAAGCTTTCAATAATATCGGGAATGCGCTTCACTTTTCGAAAATTAGATATGTGGATGAGAACTTTTTCATCGGACTCAATACCAAGTTCTTCCCGAAGATGTTCCACTTCACGTGGATAATACTTTTCTTCATCAATGAAGTTATAAATCGTTTGTATTTCTGTCGTTGGCTGTAGCAACTCGATCGTTTCATTGCGCAATGAACGAGATACAGCGGTCACACGGTCGGACTTATTAATACCATATGACAATGTGTTTTTTAACGCAGGGTCGTGACCGAGAATCGTCACATCGGTGCCATGTAGGGTCGTGATGATGCCAATAGTTGATTGCGCCATATCTTTCGCCAAAATAGCAGAAATCGCGTGTGGTACAGCGTAGTGAACATGAAGCAAATCCAGCTGTTCCGATTCTATGACTTGCGCGATGCGATTGGCAAGGGCAATGTCGTACGGAGGATACTTAAAAACTGCATACCCTTCAATCGTCACTTCATGAAAATGGATATTCGGATGGATATCTAAAAATCGAAACGGTCTGCTCGATGTAATATAATGCATCTCATGCCCTTTAGCAGCCATTTTGAGTCCTAACTCCGTCGCCACTACACCTGAACCACCGAGCGATGGATAACAAATGACACCTACTTTTAATTTTCTTCGTTGCATACGTTAACCGCCTCACTGCAAAAATTTAATCTATAATTTTTTCAAGCCCATAAATGAATCGTGGAGTAGAAACAGCTTCACGAATCGAAAGTAAAATACCCGGCATAAAGGACTTCCGGTCGAAAGAGTCGTGACGGATCTTGAGCAATTCCCCTTCACCGCCAAGTAATACTTCTTGATGTGCGAGTAATCCCGGTAAACGAATACTGTGAATTTTCATTCCTTCGATATCGGCACCACGTGCACCTTTAAGTTTCTCTTGTTCTTCTGGATGGCCTTGGATATGAGCGGCACGTACTTCACGGATCATCTCTGCCGTTTTCACAGCTGTTCCGGACGGTGCATCCAATTTCCGATCATGGTGCATTTCAAGTATTTCAACATCTCCTAAGTAACGAGCAGCTTGTTGAGCAAATTTCATCATGAGAACAGCGCCAATCGAGAAGTTCGGTGCGATAATACAGCTTTTTTGCTGTTCATTGGACAGACTCTCTAAGTCTTTGAGCATTTCAGCCGTCAATCCAGATGTTCCGATTACTACATCCATGCCTAATGACAATGCTTTACTTGCGTTAGCAAATACCGCATCGGGATCTGTGACATCAAGTAATACATCAGGATGGTGCGCAGCATGCAACGCTTCAAGCGATGTGAAAATCGGTATTCCACCTTCGGCATCCGATACTGTTCCATTATGTAAATATTCCCCGTCATGTTTATAATCGAGTACCGCTACAATCTCTATATCTGCCGCTTCCGTTCCTGCGACTATAGCAGTCCCACCCATTCTTCCACGTGCACCTGCTATTGCTAATTTAATCATCATTCTTTTCCTCCTTTTTGGTCCAGCGATCTTTATCTCTTGTGTTGAATTTTGTCAATACGGTATCTAGCGCTTCGGATAAATCGATTTGTTGTGAGTTAGCAAAACAAATTAAGACGAATAATAGATCGCCCGTTTCTTCCTCCAACGTTCGGATGGCTTCAGAAGATTTTTTCTTCTTCATCCCGTAGCGATCCTGTACTTCACGGGATAATTCCCCCAACTCCTCCGTCAGCCGTGCGATGAGTTCCATTGGAGGAAAGTATCCTTCTTTAAAACCAGTTATGTATGTATCAACATCTCGTTGCAATTGTTCCATCGTTTTAGTCATCGCTATCAACTCCCCTTCCTATCGTATGCATTCTTCTGGCTATTGTCAAAATATAATATTTAGCACATACTATGTATAGTGCACGTATCACTGAATGATTATAAGTGCGTACGTAGGACAAGCTACATAGAACAAGAAGTTCAATTACATCCAGAATCAATTAACAGGAGGAGTGGTGTGTTTGTTCGCTGGAATTCGTGTACGGAATATTTTATTGATTATGTTAGGCGCAGCGCTATTTAGTTTTGGACTCGTGAACTTTACGATTCAGCATGAACTAGCAGAAGGTGGATTTACCGGAATTACATTAATTCTACTGTTTGCTTTCAATTGGGATCCAGCCTTACTGAACTTATTGCTGAATATCCCCATGTTTTTAATAGGTTGGAAAATGCTTGGCAGACGTTCCTTCATCTATACTGTCATCGGTACGGTGGCAGTGTCGATTTTCATTAAAGTGTTCATGCAGTATCAAGTGAATATCCATATGGAAGGTGACCTGTTCCTAGTCGCGCTATTTGCTGGCGTATTCATCGGTGTAGGACTAGGTATTATATTTAGAAGCGGTGGGACGACAGGTGGCTCCGATATCATAGCGAGACTCGTACATAAGAAATATGGAATTACGATGGGTAAAACGATGTTTGTGTTCGATGCCGCTATCATTTTATTGTCATGGGCTGTCTATTTAGATTACCGCTCGATGATGTATACATTGGTTGCACTCTTCGTTGGAGCTCGCGTCATTGATTTCGTACAAGAAGGAGCATACTCTGCGAGAGGTGCATTCATTGTAACGAACTTTCCGGATGAAATCGCTACTAACATATCAAATTCTATGGAGCGAGGCGTGACGGTGTTCAAAGGTTACGGTCATTTTTCAAAAGAAAACCGTGAAATACTCTACTGCGTGGTCGGAAAAAATGAAATGATTCGATTGAAAAACCTCATCACCGCTGTAGATCCCGAAGCATTCGTCTCCATGATGGAAGTACATGATGTAATGGGCGAAGGATTTACATTGGATGAACAAAAAAGGCCAATCAGTGATTAAAAAAAATCCTTCTGCTATAGCAGAAGGATTTTGTATTTATTAGTCACGGCTTGTAAAGATTAAAATCAAACGAACTAGCTCCAGTACAGCTACTGCAGTTGCAGCAACATATGTCATCGCGGCTGCACTCAATACTTTTTTCGCTTGTGGTTCTTCATCATTACGAATGATGCCAAGTTGAATGATTTGATCCATCGCACGTGATGATGCATTAAACTCTACTGGCAATGTAACAATTTGGAATAGTACCCCAACGGCCATCAACAGAATTCCGATACCTAGCAAAGAGTTCATGCTAGAGAAGATAATCCCAATCATGATGAATACCCAGGATGCGTTTGAAGTCAAACTAGCGACTGGCGCCAGTCTGTGGCGGAAACGCAAGAATGAGTAAGCCTCTTTATCTTGAATAGCGTGACCGACTTCGTGCGCCGCTACTGCAGTACCTGCTACAGATGATTCATGATAGTTACTTGTCGATAGTGCCACGATCTTTGTCAATGGATTATAATGATCCGTTAAAAACCCTTGGCTTTCCACTACCTTTACATCATGTAAACCATTTTGATCCAAAATAAGCCTTGCTACTTGAGCACCTGTCATCCCAGAAGTAGAACGAATCTTTGAATACTTTTTATATGTGCTTTTCACTTTAAATTGCGCATAGATAGGAAGCAATAAAATGATACCAAAGTAAATCCAGAACACGTATATCTCTCCCCTTTCTCTCTGCCTTTAATTTTATAATGTTTACTTGCTTCCTGCAACTATTAACTACGCTTTCAACACGCGCATGTCCAGTCTCGACTTATAATTCCACATAGCCGTAGCAATACAAGCTATGGATAACCAAAATGTGAAATAGCCGATTTGTGGACTAAATTGCGAAAGGTCGTGGTAAATTGGCATTTGTCCGAAGACATAGTCGATTACATCATTATGAAGTGTCCAAATAGCCGCAATTGCAATATGCCAAGCTGTGAATTTATATTTTGGCAAGTATAAGGTTCCTTGCAATGCCATTGCGAAATGGGAGCCTATCAACATCCAGCCTATCCAACCAATCGAACCGGTTACAATGAGCGTCAACAAATTCATAGCGACCGCCCATAAGCCATACTTTACTAAAGTGATGAGTGCGAGTGCTTCCATCAATTTGAAGTTTCGATTAAGTAGCCAGCCTATTATAGCTATACAAAAGAACAAAGTAGCCGTAGGACTATCCGGTACGAAAATCCAGTATTTCGGTTCTGTGATTTCCAGTTGCCACATATACCAATCATATCCGTAGACCGAACCTACTATATTGATAAAAAGAAGAATCCATAAGAATGATTTATGTGAAAGGATCATCCAGATTTGAGCCCATAACATTCGCAAAAACATCACCACTTCCATTGGAATATACTATTTTTATGTAAAGTTTAATTAAAGATCAATATATAGAAAAAAAGAGTCAGTTTCCTGACTCTTTTTCTTACTTCGTTTCTAGCTCAGATATAAATTCAGCAAGTACTTGAAGATCTTCATCTGAACCTTCCCACGTACCAGCAGGCATTGTACCACGGCCATCATGAGCGATTTCGATAATTTCTTCAGGTGTCAAACCTGTGTTAGTTAACGGTAAGCCCAGTCCACCTTGGAAGGAGTCACCGTGACAGCCAATACAGGAAGAGCCTTGATAAATCTCATACCCTTCAGCCGTTTCATCATATTCCACTTCGTCCACAATAGCACCTTGAACTTTTGCTGCTTCCCAGTCGTGGTTTTCGACTGATTCCCAAGTCAAGTAGAAGATAGCTAAGAACGAAAGAATCATGAAACCTGTTGGCAATGGACGCTTAAACGGACGTCTCTCTTTCGTTGTATCCATGAATGGAACTAGCATTAATGCCATAACTGCCAATCCAGGAATTACGATCGCACCGATCACGTTATAAGGACCGGAAGCGAATTCATATTTCAGTAGCTGATACATGAATAGGAAATACCAGTCTGGTATCGGTATATACATTGTATCCGTCGGGTCCGCTTGACGCTCAAGCGGTGACGGGTGTGCAAGAGTAACGATCAGATAACCGATTAAGAAAATCGATCCGACCATCCACTCTTTCAATAGAAAGTTTGGCCAGAATGCCTCGGTTTTACCCGGATATTCTGAGTAATCTTTTGGTGTATTCGACATCTTGCCTGAGGCCTTGATGCGCGAATCCCCAACAAATTTCATCCCTTTTCCGCGGTGCATGTTATTCCCTCCTTCTTAAATTTCAGATGACCCTAACCAAAAAATTGGTTCTTATAGTGGTCCGGAAATACCTTGTCTTCTGATCATGATAAAGTGCGCTGCAAGCAACCCAAGCAAAGCAGCCGGTAGGAAAAATACATGAATCGCGAAGAATCTTGTTAACGTCTGTGCACCTAAAATCGTGGAATCACCCGCGAGAAGGATTTTAATCTGTTCTCCGATGAAAGGTACTGACGCGGCAATCTCAATCCCAACTTTTGTTGCAAATAGAGCTTTCATATCCCAAGGCAATAGATATCCTGTGAATCCAAGACCTAGCATTACGACGAAGATCAATACTCCGACGATCCAGTTCAATTCACGAGGCTTCTTATAAGACCCTGTAAAGAATACACGCAAAGTATGTAGGAACATCATTACGATAACTAACGAAGCCCCCCAGTGGTGCATCCCACGCACAAGTTCACCGAATGCAACATCGTTCTGAAGGTAGAAAACTGATTTCCATGCGTTTTCAATATCCGGTGTGTAATACATTGTCAGGAACATACCAGACAAGATTTGGATAACCGTTACGAAAAACGTCAAACCTCCGAAACAATAGATGAATGCAGAAAAATGATGTGCAGGGTTTACGTGCTCAGGTACTTCGTGGTCAGCGATATCTCGCCAAATTGGTGTGATATCTAACCGTTCATCCACCCAATCATAAATTTTATTTAACACTGCGGTCGTACCCCCTTACCCTTTAGACTAATGTGTTCGGTATTACTCCACCAAGATAGACAAATCCGTCGATGACTTCTACTTCAAACTCATCAAGCGGTCCAAGCGGCGGTGTTCCTGGAATGTTTGCACCATTTTTCTTATAACGTCCAGCGTGACATGGGCAGAAAAATTCGTTTTTATGCTCGTCGCCTTCCCAGTTTACTGTACACCCTAAGTGTTTACAGACCGGAGAAAGTGCTATGACTTTGTCGCCTTCTTTGTAGACCCAAGCCGTATTAGATTCGTCAGAAGTATACCATCCATCTTGTCGATCTTTGATTGTATAGTCGACACGAACTGGTACTTCCGAGAGATCAGCTTCTTTTTGCGGTGTTGGAATCATGTCGGAACCGCCGGCACTAGCCAGAACGGGATCAATTGCGAAACGAATCATCGGCATCAGCATTGCAGAGGCCATGAACCCACCAGTTCCCATTAATGTATAACTTAGGAACGTGCGTCTTGACACTTTATTGCTCATCAGTAATTTCCCTCCTCTTACTCCAAAGTCAGTCCCACGGACATTCTTTTGCTAATTGTAATACTAGGACATATCTATGATATATCAATATGAAACTAAATTCAATAATGCTTTTAGTAGGTACTTAAGTTTGTGGACAAATATTAAGATTTGGTGACAAACGGCAATCAACCTTTAAATACGTCCCGATTAGTGCTTGTACCCTTTTGAGGACGGTGTTTAGGTGTGCCTGTACTGATAATGACATTAAAATTGATTTAGTTCAAGTTCTAAATCAAAAGATCGTGTCAATCCTGAACTCTGTCTTCAATATTTATCACCCTACTGCACATTCCAACTCTCCATAAAGTGTGTCAGTACTTGACGTAGCTGATCTTCCATGATGGTCTGGCGAAGATGGTTGTCCATCGTCTCGAGCGGAATGGACGGAAGCCAGACGACCTTACCTTCTACCGTCACGCTCGTCCACTTAGAATCCGTCGTAAGATAGAAGACATGCGTAAAGGAAGACTTCTTCAAATCTTGTGATAACGTGTCCGCCATTTGTTGCAAGTCTGTTGACTGCGTGTATGAAACAGGCGGTAAGAACATCATACGTCCTTTAAATTGCTTCTCTATGAACATCGATAGATTCATCAAAAACTCAGAAGAGGATGCACTGTTTTTCATCATTTCAGGTCGTGTGTCTATCGTTATTAAAGGTACTACGACGGTATCAATATATTCCTTTTGAGTTATATACGTATCCACATCTTTTGGAACCCAGTTCATTGTCATTCCTCCTTACATTACTCAGTAAAGTTTAGCTCATATTTTTCCACAACGCAAACCAATGATTCCACCGCGGAGGGCGAAATCATTGGCTGATGTCTTTATCTTTTTTCATCTCGTTCAACATAGCTGTCAAGCTAATGAACAGCTCACGGTCACCGTTGTCCAGTGCTTCATCGATTCTCTTCAGTAACATGTCATTGGTCGTTAATGTGAAGCTTTCTTCCAACAGCTTTTCAGCTATTTGTTGGTCTTTCTTTTTCTTCAGCAGATCTTCCGGCAAGTACGGATTCTCTTCCGCCACACTCGCGTACTCAGGACATTTGTTGCTGTGTTTGAAATTCAGTTGGATGAACATATCCTCGTCTGGATGCAGTCTAAGGTCGTGAAATGACTTTTCCGCATCAGCCGTCATCAAATTTCCCTTGTAGAAGCGAAACGGAATACTATCCACCTCTGTTGTGGAAATGATCATGGCGCGTGGACAGTGATGTGCCTCATTTGTAAAATGAACATTCATTAATAAATGTTCGTTGCTGAGAAGATAATTTAAAATCCATACACATTCCCGGCGCTTTAATCGATAGCGCTTTAAAAACCACCTTAAAAATTCTTTTTTAGCAGCTACAGGAACCACGGCCTTCATCCTACCCCTCCTCTTCAGATTGCGCGATGTATGCGATCCATTCCTCATCATGCGGAGCGATTCTTACTAGCTGCTGAATTACTGGTAACGCTTCATCGCGCTTACCTTCTTCCAGCAAGAATCGTGCATATTGATCTAAGAAAGCAGCATCTTCGTTCATCCCATCATATGCTTTGAAATACATTTCATACGCTTTTTCGTAATCTTCTGTACGTTCATAGGCATATGCAAGGAAAGCATGAAGTAAAGGGATTTCTAATTGATCGACTTCAGAGTACGTCAGCAGATCAAGTAACGCTTCGTCATCTTCCTGATTTTCATAAACCGAAGCAAGCGTGACAATTGCATCAATATACTCCGGATCTAAAACGAGAGCTTCTTTTAAATGCTCTTCTGCCTGTTTTGGCATTTGCAGTTTCAATGCAGATTTCCCTGCGGCCAGCTGCAATTCTTTATCGAACTCATCGCGTTCAATACCTTTTTTAAAAAACTCCAACGCTTTGTCGTCTTCATTTTGTTGCGCGTAGCTTTGACCTGCAAGCATATAAGCGGAGAAATAATCTGGATCCATTTCTAGCAACTGCTCAAGACGTGTGACCGCTTCCGAGTAGCGAGCAGTTTGATAGTAAGCCAACCCTAATCCAAACAACTCTTCAGGATGTACTTCCTTGTTCAGTAATGCCTCGTAGAACGGAATGGCTTCCTCGTACGCAGCACCTGCACTGTACGCTTCTGCAAGTCGCGAAGATAGACGAACACCTGCGATCTCTTCGGTTGTCTCGTGAAGCTTCCCGTAAATTCTCACAGCCTCACTGTATCTACCTGACTCCAATAGAAGTTCTGCTTGCGCAAGTTGGATTACCGGTTCGTGCGGGGCCAATGTTGCGGCTTCACGCACTTTAGATAATGCCGTTTCGGCAAGTCCGAGCATTTGATAATAATCCGCTTGTGCAAGCAATGCTTGCACATACTCTTCTTCGTCTGGTGAGACGTCCGTCAATAAGAGTAAGGCTTCATCCTCTTCACCAAGTTCAAGTAAAGCGGCAGCGCGATCTATTTTCAACTGAGCTTCGTCAGGGAATACGAGCAACAACTGAGAAAATATATCGTCAGCTTGTCTGACGAATCCATATTCGATCAATAGATTTGCGACATTGTATAATGTGTCATACTCATTGGTAGCTTGCAGTTTCTGTATTTCATCATGAAGTACATCTAAATCTCCATTGAGTACTGCTTGCTCCAATTCCTGCAATATCTTCATTTTTTCACCTGAGCTTTCTACTCTACTTTATTGATTAACTAGCTCCGAAAGATCTTCGAAAAAGCGCGGATAGGAAATCGCGATACAAGATGGATTATCAATCTGAACAGGACTTGACGTAATCAATCCCGCTACCGCTGCCATCATGCCTAGACGATGATCACCGTAGGATTGAAGTGTGGCACCCGCAAGTGGTGTCGGACCATGAATAATCATACCGTCCGACGTGGTCTCAATATCCGCTCCGAGCTTCCGTAATTCCGTAGCAACTGCCTCAATACGGTCCGTCTCTTTGACACGAAGTTCTTCAGCATTTTTTATAATAGTTTTTCCATCTGCTTGTGTTGCTAATAAAGCAAGTACAGGAAGTTCATCGATTAATCTTGGAATCAAATCACCACCGATTTCAGTTCCTCGCAGGCGCGAATGCTTTATTCGTACAGTGCCATAACGCTCACCCGAAAAACCTTGTTCATCTGATAGTTCGATTTCCACGCCCATCGCTTCTAGTACATCTAGTATACCTGTTCGAGTAGGGTTCAATCCAACTTTTAGGAACGACACATCACTGTCTTCAACTAATGCCGTGGCTACCATGAAAAAAGCCGCAGAGGAGATGTCTCCTGGTACGACGACATCTGTTCCTGTTAGTTGTTGCCCACCTTCGATCCGGATTACTTTGTCTTGTTGTTCCAGCTTCGCACCAAATTGCACTAACATACGTTCCGTGTGATCCCGCGATACAGTAATTTCTGTAACAGACGTAGTCCCCTTGGCTTGAAGACCTGCAAGTAATACAGCGGACTTTACTTGCGCGCTAGCAACTGGCATCAAATAATCGATTGCTTGCAATGTGTTCCCAGTGATTATAAGTGGTAAGTAATCCGCCGATCCTTTGCTTTTGATATCCGCACCCATTTGCTCCAAAGGATTCGTCACACGCTTCATCGGACGCTTAGATAAATATTGATCTCCACACATTTCGGACGTTACGGAAGAACCGGATAAAATACCTAGCATTAAGCGCGCAGTCGTTCCCGAGTTACCCGCGTCAAGTGCTCCAGCTGGCGTCTGCCACTCCGCGATGCCAGGACTTTCAATCGTCACAGTAGTTCCGTTCCGCGTAATCTTTACACCGAGCTGTTTAAACATTTCAATGGTACTCAGACAATCTTCACCATCCAAAAACCCACTGATCGTGGTTTTGCCCTTTGCAATTGAACCCAACATAACCGCGCGGTGGGAAATTGATTTATCTCCAGGTACTTGTAAAGCACCGCGAAGAACTGGCTTTTCGAATGAAACCGTTTGTTGTTCTGACATTACGCTCTCCTCCTCTTAAAGTACATGCATAGAATAGTCCGTTTTTGCTGTCAATACTTGACGAGCTTTCTTACGTTCAGCAGCTGATTGGAAGCTGACAACTAAAATGCCGTACACATCGGTACGTGTTTCCACGATACGTATATTGGTCAAACTAATATTGGCATCTGCTAGAATTTTCGTGATCTCGGAAATGATACCCGGATGATCTGGTATGTCGATGTGTAGATCAAATGTCATGTAGAGCGCACCTTGAACCGCGCCTTCGTTTGTAGAAGGAAGTTGATCGCGGTAAGTTTTCGCCTGCGCAAAGAAATCGAAAATACGCTCAGGATTATTGTCTTCTAGCATAGCGCGAATTGCATTCATTTCGTCGAGCCAACCGTCTACCTGTGACAACAACTCTTCCCGATTTTGGATTGTAATATCACGCCACATGACAGGATCTGCCGAAGCGATACGTGTTAAATCACGGAAACCACCTGCAGCTAATTTTTTCACGAATGGTTGTTGTTCTTCCTGCGCGGCTAAGCGGCCGACTAATGAAGAGGCTACAATATGCGGGAAATGACTGATGATAGCTGTCATACGATCGTGTTCTTCCGCTTGTAGGACAATCAATTTCGCTTTGGTGGAGGAAAGCAATTTCTCTATATCATCGATTTGTTTTTCAGTCGTTGTGTCATTCGGTGTCAGAATGTAATAGGCGTTCTCAAAGAGATGTTCCATCGCAGCGGATACACCACTTTTATGGGATCCCGCCATTGGATGGCCACCTATAAAGGTGATTCCTTTTTCTTGTAAGATCTTCGCAGCATCCATAATCGGTTTTTTCGTACTCCCTGTATCAGAGACGATTACATGTTCTTTGAAGTCCCAGTCTTGCGCTTCTTTAAAGAGAGCAACCGTTGTATTGACGGGCGTCGCAAAAACAACAAAGTCAGCCTGTTCACAGGCTGATTTTGCAGAAGGTGCGACCGTGTCAATGATTCCTCTTCGAAATGCTTCATCAGCAGTTGCATAGGAGCGGTCAAAACCTACAATATGAATTTCTGGATTTCGTTTTAATGCTAGACCTAGTGATCCACCGATCAATCCGAGTCCAATTATAGCTACTGTTGTTTTCATTGTCATCTATCCTTATTGGTTAGTTAATAGTTGATCGAATGCTTTAAAGAAGCCTGTATTTTGTTCATGCGTTCCAATCGTTACGCGAACGAATCCTGGTGTACCTAGCAGATTTCCGCTACGGACAATATATCCATTTTGCATGAAAATCTCGCATGCAGCATCCGCGTCTAGAGGGACAGCGATTAATACAAAATTAGTTTCTGACGGATAGATGGCCAATGCATGCTGTTGCGCATAGTCTACATATCGTTTTCGTTCTTCGTCATTTTTCGTAACACAATCTTGAAGGAATCGCTGATCCGCAAGGGCAACTTCCGCTACTGCTAATGCAAGCGAGCTGTTGTTGAATGGGTTCCGCACTTTATTAAGCTCAGATACTATATTCGCGTTAGCGACGCCATAACCTATGCGGAAACTTGCCAGTCCGTATGCTTTAGAAAACGTACGAAGTACAATCAAGTTGTCATAGTCATGAATCCACGTCATAGCGTCTTGCTGTGTCGGATCTGTAACAAATTCAAAGTATGCTTCATCGAGAACAACAAGTGCCGTTTTAGGTACCCGATCCAAGAATTTTTTAATTGAGTCACTTGACAAAAGATTACCTGTTGGATTATTCGGATTACACACCCAAATGACAGCCGTTTCTTCATCAGTGGCTTTTAAAAAGCCTTCTAAATCATGATCACCATTTTCAAGCATAGCCACTTCACGAATTTCGGCACCCTCTATTTTTGCATTATGTGCGTACTGTGGGAATGTCGTAGAAGCCATTACCGTATTAGTTCCTGTTTGCAGTAAGGCGCGGGAAATGATGGAAACAATTTCATCTGAACCATTCCCGAAAATAATTTCATTCGGATCGATTTGATGGAATTCTGCCAGCTTCCCCCGTAATCCTGCGGTGTAAGAATCTGGATACATTTCAAATTGAGCTGCCTTTGAACGTAAATATTCTGCGACTTCAGGTGATGAACCATAAGGGTTTTCATTTGAAGCGAGCTTATGTACTTCTTGCAGGCCGTATGTACGTTTTACTTCCGCTAATGAACGACCGGGTGTATAAGCTTTCATCGTGCGTAATATTGGTTTCCACTTCATTAGATCGCTCCCCTTCACGTTGTATTATTTTTGTAAATCAGGTCGTAATTGAACTGCATTATTTTGATAAATATGTTGGATTTCCTCTTGTTTTTTGGAAGTATTGACGTTCATCATGACACGTATACACTTACGCATAGAGCCAGGCACATCGATTTCATGTGTACACATGACCGGTACATAAGTCCACCCTTTAATGGAACGGATCGCTTTTGCGGGGAATGCCGCTTTGACATCCACTGTAGTTGAAACAATTACAGAACCGATATCTTCCGGTTTGAATTGATTCGCCTCCGCCATTTCGAGTACAAGAGACTCTGTCGCTTGTAACACTTCAAATGCGTCATCATTTTCAACTGTTGTCGCACCCCTAATTCCCCTAACACTCATACAATTCCCTCGCTTTTCAATTTTACTTTAAATTCCTCAAATGCAGTCTGACACTCTTCTGAACTAATTTCTTTCACAAAAGGTTCACCGATTTTTTGTAATAAAACGAAATTCATTTTACCGAATGAAGCTTTCTTATCCTTTTGCATATAGGATAATAACTCTTCGAAACTATAAGAGAATACTGGCTTAAATGTATAGCCATTGTTGTTAGCAAAATGAAGATAGCGATTCGTGAATCCTTCAGGGATATTACCGTATTTCTCACTTAGCAAGAAGGCATACCCCATACCAATCATGACACACTCCCCATGGCTGAGGCTGCCGAATCCGGAAGCCGCTTCCACTGCATGTCCAAATGTATGACCGAAGTTTAAAAACTTACGCGTCGAATTCTCAAACTCATCTTCTCCAACGATATCTGCTTTTACCTTGATACCACGAAGTAATTCCTTTTCAAGCCACTCTATAGAGGGTGTAGAAAACTGTTCTTGTTCTAGTAATTGCTCCGTCCATAATGGATCCGAAATAAAAGCATGCTTGACCAATTCCGCCAAACCTGAACGCATTTCGGACGCAGGTAACGTGTTAAATACATCAGTTTCAAACAATACGGCTGAAGGTTGATGAAATGATCCCACCATATTTTTTCCTTCCGGCATATTGATGGCTGTTTTCCCACCGACTGCACTGTCATGCGCAAGTACAGTGGTTGGGCATTGGATGAAGCGAATACCACGCATAAATGTAGCGGCTACAAAACCTGTTAAATCCCCACACGCCCCTCCGCCAAATGCGATAAGGAGGGAATTTCGCGTAAATCCTTCAGTCAATAAGAAAGACTGACAATCCACGTAAACTTCTGGCATTTTACACTTCTCGCCGCCAGGTACGATTTTCACCGATACCTCGCGACCAGAACGTAATAAAGCTTCTTGCAATAAAGGGAGATGTAATTCCGCCACACGTGCATCGGCAATAATTCCAATTTTATCTGTCGTACTTAGCAAATCTGCATAGTCAGTCGAAAATAATTCATAGGTGTTTGAACCTACATAGACATCGTATTGGTGATCTCGGACGGAAACAGTTAACTTATCCATCTTAAAACTCCTTTACATATTGTCTGTATTGTTCAATATCCTTCTGTAAGGCGTCCATTGTATCCGAACGGAATTCTTCCATAATCGCTTTAGCCATCTCTGTTGCGATGACATGTTCAGCTACAACAGATGCAGCAGGAACGGCACAAGGATCGGAACGTTCAATCGTTGCAACGAAAGATTCCTTTGTATCAATATCCACGCTTTCTAGCGGCTTGTAAAGTGTTGGAATTGGTTTCATTACACCACGCACTACGATCGGCATACCTGTCGTCATTCCACCTTCAAGTCCACCTAAACGATTGGACTTTCGGTAATATCCTTGCTCTTTATTCCAGCTAATTTCATCATGCACTTCACTGCCTGGCATTTTTGCCATATCGAACCCTAAACCGACTTCAACACCCTTGAAAGCATTAATGCTCATCATAGCACCTGCAAGCTTACCATCCATTTTGCGATCGAATTGTACATAACTACCAATCCCAGGAGGACATCCTTCAATGATGACTTCCACTACGCCCCCTAGTGTATCACCGCGCTTTTTAATATCGTCTATGGCTTCGGTCATTTTGACAGACGCTTCTTTATCAGCACAATATACTGCATCTTCTTCTACGATCGCGCGTAGTTCTTCAATGGAAAGATCAGCATAGGCAGCAGAATCTGTTTCGATGCCGCCAATTTCCGTAACATGCGCTACAGTTTCAATCCCAAGCTGACGCAAAAATTGTTTTGCTACCGCCCCGATTGCAACACGCATCGTCGTTTCACGTGCCGATGAACGTTCCAACACATTTCGCAAGTCACGATGGCCATATTTCATGCCGCCGACTAGATCCGCGTGTCCGGGACGCGGGCGTGTAATTTGACGCTTTACATCTTCTGGATTCACGTCTTCCGGAAGTGGTTCTACGCCCATGATGCCTGTCCAGTGTTTCCAATCATCGTTCACAACCGTTAGCGTAACCGGTGAGCCAATTGTTTTACCATGGCGTACACCGGATGAGATTTCTACCCGATCCTTCTCTATTTGCATTCTACGGCCTCTACCGTGTCCACCTTGTCTTCTCTTCAATTCTTTATTGATCATCTCAGCAGTTAGCTCCATCTGTGCAGGTAATCCTTCAATGATGGCAGTAAGCTGTGGACCATGGGATTCACCAGCTGTAATAAAGCGCATATTCCATTCCTCCGTAACGTGGTTTATTGTTTTTTTCTATAAAAGAATGTATCTACTGATTCAAAGTTATATTTTTCAGGATTGAATATTTGTTCTGTGCTTCCAACGAACAACACACCACCTGGTTTAAGTGCTTTGGAGAAGTTGGTATAAATCTGATCTTTCGCTTCTTCCGTAAAATAAATCATCACATTACGGCAGACGATCAAGTCGTAGTTCGTATCATAGCGATCTTCCAGCAAGTTTTGCTGTTTGAATGTAACGGTCTTCTTGATATCTTCTACTACTTGATAAGAAGCACCTTCTTTTATGAAGAATTTATCGATGATCGGTTTGGGCACTTCTTTTAATGCACGATCATTGTATAAACCAACTTTGGCACGATTCAATACACCCACATCTAAGTCCGTTGCATAAATAGAAATATCACGCAAAGGAAGATAGGATGATAGAACCATTGCTAGCGAATAAGGCTCTTCCCCGGTAGAACAAGCCGCGCTCCAAATTTTCAATCGTTTATTTTTCTCCAATAATTGAGGGAAAATTTTCTTCTCTAAGACTTCCCAACGCAAGGCGTTGCGGTAAAATTCTGACACATTAATCGTCATGCGGTCCAGGAATTCGTCCAATAAGTCTTGATCCGTTTGAATAGCTAGAGAGTAATCTTTAAAATTACGAAAGCCTTTCTTTTCGTATAGTGAAGTGAGTCTCCTCTTCATCTGGGCTTCTTTATACAAAGACAAATCGATCCCAGTTTTCTTCTTGACCCCTTGAATTAACATCGAATAATCAGACATTTAACAACCCCCTGTTGCCTCTTCTCTCTTATGTACGTTCTCATTATAACGGAAAAAGTAGGTCGTATGTATAAGAAAAACAGCCATGCGAAATTCGCTCGGCTGTTTTTGGCGATTAATTAATCCAGTTGTTCACTGTTTTGTCATAAGTCACAAGCTCTTCTTCTTTAAAGAATAAGTTGATCTCGCGGCTTGCTGACTCAGATGAGTCTGAACCATGAATAATATTCTTGCCTACTGTTACAGCAAAGTCTCCACGAATAGTTCCAGGAGCTGATTCTTTTGGATTCGTTGCACCCATCATTAAGCGAGCAGTAGAGATGACGTTCTCGCCTTCCCATACCATTGCGAAAACCGGTCCAGAAGTAATGAATTCTACAAGTTCTCCGAAGAATGGACGTTCTTTATGCTCTCCGTAATGTTGTTCAGCAAGTTCTTGAGAAATGTTCATTAATTTCCCACCAACTAATTGATATCCTTTGTCTTCGAAACGACCAACGATTTCACCTACAAGGTTACGTTGTACGCCGTCAGGCTTTACCATTAAAAATGTTCTTTCCATCTCTAAAACACTCCTTCGATCTTCTATAGGGATGATCCCTTTTAAATCGTACCATTGACGCCTTTTTCTTTCAACTATTAACAAACTCCGTCAATATTTTCGTTGGCCGATAAAATCAGCAATTTGAGTCAGTGCTTTCTTTGACTTACCATTCGGCAAATCTTCCAATTCCTTAAGTGCCTTGGTTAAGTACAGATCACTTACATGCTGTGCTTTTTCAATCGCACCACTTTGTCGAATATAGCGAAGCATCGATTGTCTATCCGGCTCTTCCATCTCTCCGGTAAACGCACGTTCCATGTAGGGCTTAAATTGTTCATCATTTTTTATGTATAAAACAGGCAATGTAATATGACCATTTAACAAGTCACTTCCTGCAGGCTTTCCGAGTTCTGCATCTGTTGACGTAATATCCAAAATATCGTCGATGATTTGAAATGCCATTCCAGTGAAATACCCATATCTCTTTAGTTTCCGTACAGTTTGAGCATCTGCATCTGCACTAAGTGCGCCAAGTTCACAACTAGAGGATAGCAGTAAAGCAGTCTTTCGCTTAATACGTTTCAAATAGTCGCGCAAACCTTGATCTGTTTGTTGTTGGAAATCAAACTGGATAATTTCCCCTTTGCATATCTCCAGCATGGTTTCGGCGAGAATCTGATGGATAGGTGCTTTCTCGATAGTACCGATAGATGTTAGCGCCCGCGAAAAGATGAAGTCCCCCGCATACATTGCCACTCGGTTGTTCCACTTTGCTTTAACGGTTTGTAAACCGCGGCGCATATCAGAATCATCAATTACGTCATCGTGGACGAGTGATGCCATGTGGATTAATTCAAGGGATACTGCAATTTTCGCAGCGCTTTCTAGCGAATACGTTCCGAATTGAGCAGCCATTATCACGAAAATCGGCCGAATCCTTTTTCCACCGGCTTTCAATAAATGCAAGGAAGCTTGACGAACAATGGGAGAAGAGGATTGCACGGATCGCTCAAGCTCTTTTTCAATATAGGACATATCTTTGCGGAAATCCGTATAAAGCGACATCAACTTAATTTTTTCCAACCCCATTACCTTCTCCCGTGTATTCATTATTTGTAAGCGATATGACCTGCCGCCGCACCGCCACTGTAAGACTTATATGATACTTCTTGATATCCCGCATCAACAAAAAGCTGTGCTAGCTCTTTCATGTCTGGGAAATCATTTGCTGATTCCTGAAGCCAAGAATACTCTTTATAGCTCTTTGCGAAAAGTTTACCAAATAGCGGCATAATAAATTTGAAATAGAAGCGAAACCCTTGACGATAGACAGGTATTTTAGGTTGAGATGTTTCCAAACACACTGCCATTCCACCCGGCTTCAACACGCGTCGCATTTCTTTTAATACAGTCAAGTAATCGGGAACATTGCGTAGACCAAACCCGATCGTCACATAATCAAATGAATTGTCTGGAAAAGGAAGTGACATTGCGTTACCTTGAACTAACGTAAGGTTCGGGTAAGGGGCTACTTTGTCTCTGCCCGAATCCAGCATGTTGGCACTGAAGTCCAAACCGATAACTTCACCAGTAGGACCTGCAGCTTGAGCCAATGCAATTGTCCAGTCTGCAGTACCACAGCAAACATCAAGTGCTGTAGCGCCCGGCTGTACATTCATGCGTGCCATGATATCACTCCGCCATTTAATATGTTGATTGAAACTGATCACGGAATTCATTTTATCATAATCTGTCGAAATTTTTTCAAAGACGTTATGAACTCTTTCTTCTTTTGAGACCGCCACAGTTCGTCCCTTCTTTCTTCACTTCAGTTTACTTTCTCATGGTTTCGTCATTTTCTGCAACTCTGCTAGTACTTCAGTATGTAAATAAGAGCTGTTCTTTAATCTGTTGTTCAGCTGTAGTTGTAATTGATCGATCCAATCTTCTGTATCATTCGTACTCGGCACTAGATGCGGAAATTTCATCCGATTCAAGTCACGCTGTGTGCTGTCGAGCAGCCAAACGAGTGGAAAGACTGTTTCTACGATATGTGTGTAGTGACTAAAGCCGAATGCCTCGAAGAATTTCACAATACATGCACTTTCCACTTCAGAAATTAACTGCAACCGATCTTCAAGAGTGGAGGGCGGTGCTTGAAACAATGTCGTTTTGCATTCATTAATCCTGCCGACTGCCAATGACAAAGAACGAATGAGATGGAAGTTTGGAATTGACGCCAATAGCTTATAGTGGATACCGCTGAAGTGATCGCCCGCCAGAACCATCAATTGCTGTTCTTTGGATGAAGCATCTACGACATCGATTTGATCATGGACATCAAAAGCCGTGTGGATGGCACCAATCGCTAGCGCCACGGTTTGCATCTCATCTGTCCACTGCTCTCCGTTGAGTAAAGGCAATAGGAGCAACGAAGCTTTGCGCCTGTCAATCGGAGCATGCCCTGCATCTCGCTCGACCACCGGCTGATAAATAGCGCGTCGCAAATGGTGTATGTAATTGTCGACTTGGTCAGTGAATCCTTTTGTTTCCATCAGTAAGCTCCATTCCCGTAAGGATACGGTCATTCTTTTTCTTCACTCGCAATTACGCCGTGGGCTGTATGAATTTCAGCTTCCCCCCGAATCTTAATAGCGGAGGTATGCTCGGTAAACTGCGCGATCATGACTTCTCCTCTATCCAGCTTTTCGGTATGGTGAAACTTGGTGTCATTGCCTCTCGTGAGCCCAATGACATTCACTCCATCTTTTTTCGCTTTGATAATTAGATAATCTGGTTGTGTCATTTTCGCATCTCCAGTCTATATATAATCCTAATGATAGCATATACAGCAAGCGCTCGGCAAAGACCTTAGTTCGTTCGAATAAGAGATAAAATTTCCGCACGCTTCACGTCATCATGTTCATAGACTCCTCTAGCGACAGTCGTGATGGTTTTAGCCCCTGGCTTCTTAATTCCTCTCATCGTCATACACATGTGTTCCGCTTCGATAATGATATAAACACCATGGGGATTCAACTTTTCCATCATGGCATCTGCCACACTGGATGTAATGCGTTCTTGCAGTTGCGGACGACGTGCTGCTGTTTCGACAGCTCTTGCCAACTTGCTCAAACCTGCAACTACTCCATTACGCGGAATATATGCTACATGGGCTACACCAAAAAACGGAACTAAGTGATGCTCGCACATAGAATAAAAAGGAATATCCTTCACCAATACGACTTCATCATGATTCTCATGGAATACCGTATCGAAATACTCTTTTGGATCTTTATTTAACCCTTCAAATACCTCTTGATACATTTTAGCAACACGTTTCGGTGTCTCCAGTAATCCTTCACGAGTCGGATCTTCACCGATTGCTTCTAGGATCATCGTAACTGCCTGTTCTAATTTATTTATATCTTGCTCTTTCATAACAGCATGTCCTCCTTGTAGGAACTAAACCTATTTCCCCAAAATATTAGCACATTCCATTCATTCCGTATAGTTACTTGTACTTCCCTATGTATACCAATTAAAAAAACGGAAAGGAGTCCATCCATGGCCATCTGACGAACAGATTTGCTGGACGGACTCCTATGTAAAATCTCAAATTATTTTACTGCGTCTTTAAGTGCTTTACCTGCTTTGAAAGCTGGAACTTTACTTGCAGCGATTTCGATTTCTTCGCCTGATTGTGGGTTACGTCCTTTACGAGCAGCACGTTCGCGTACTTCGAAGTTTCCGAAACCAATCAATTGAACTTTATCACCGTTAGCAAGAGTCGATTGAATTGTATCGAATACAGCTTCAACAGCTTTAGTTGCGTCTTTTTTTGTTAGACCTGCCGCTTCTGCCACAGAGTTAATTAATTCTGTTTTATTCACACCGTTCACCTCCTCTCAAAGGGGATGCTATTGCTGTTAACACTGTAAAAAAGTAACATAAGAAAAACTACGGTGCAACAATATTATCGCGCTTTTCCTTTATTCACGGCATTTCAAGCGATTTTGATAGAAAAGCATAGAAAAAAGACCCGTTTTTGACGGATCTCTCTTCATTTCAAACTATATTTGTTACGTGATTTCCTTATTTTTTCACCTTACACAATGAAGGTAATCATACCTTTATTCCCGTCATTCACCATTTGTTCAATGGTTTCACGCAAGCGTTTTCTAGCTCGATCTGGAACTGCCGCGGTCTTATATCGGATACTTTCTTTCATGACTTCATGTAATGGTGTGCCAAATAATTGTGTTTCCCATAATGCTTCACGATCATGTAAATACGCATTTTTCAATTCTTTCAACAAGTGATGACTATGGAATTCAGAGCCGATTAACGGAGCGAATTCCGCCTCCATATCGATTCGAATAATGTGAAGTGAAGGTGCTTTCGCTTTCATTTTCACACCATAAAACGTGTCTTGTTTAATTAATTCAGGAGCAGTTGGCTGAAAATCTTCAATCGATGGCAACGCTACGCCATAACCTGATTTTTTCGCCGTATCAATTGCTTCCGCATACATATCATACGATTTTTTCGCTTTAACCGCTTCTTGAATGAAGATTAACCAATCCTTTTTGGAACGCATTTCTGTTCCCATGAACTCTTCACACACATTAACAAAAGCTTGCTCATCCATATCAATCTTCACGATGGCGCGGCCTTTACCTGCATCGACTTCCACTACTTCTGCTTGTCTAATAAACTCTTCTTCTTGCAATAACTCCGCAATCTCCTGAACTTTACGAATTTTCGAGACGCCTAGGAATCCATCTGTGATTAGCTGATCGATACGTGCATTCAGCTTATGGCTATCCCCAAGCTCCTCCATCCAGTCGGGACGTTGCAGTTCGATATCCGTGATAGGGAATTCATACAATGCCTCTTTGAGAATAAGCTGGATCTCTGCTGCATTGAGCTGATCCGCACTGATAGCAATGACGGGAACACCATACTTTTCATGTAATTGCTGTTTTAGTTCCAACGCTTTTTCATGAGCAGGCATTTTAGAATTTAATACAATGACGAATGGTTTACCGATTTCTTGCAATTTCGAAACGATTTCTTTTTCAGCAACTTCAGCGGCCGCGCGTGAAATATTGTTCACCGTACCGTCTGTCGTCAGCAAAATTCCAATAGTCGAGTGATCACGAATCACTTTGTCCGTTCCGATACGTGCCGCTTCTTGGAACGGAATCGGTTCATTGTGCCATGGTGTATGGACGTATTTCGGCCCATCCTCGTCCTCATATCCTTTAACACCATCAATTACGTAGCCTACACAATCTGCTAGGCGAATTTGGAATTCCAGTTCACCGTCCCCTATTGAAACGCTTGTGCCTTGGGCAGGTACGAATTTAGGTTCTGCAGTCATGATTACGGGACCTGGTGAACTTTGGGGAAGTTCGTCTTGTGCACGTATTCGATCATTGGCATCCGTCATGTTGGGAATTACAACTTCCTCCATGACTCGTTTGACAAAAGTGGATTTCCCTACTCGAACAGGGCCTACCACACCTATATAAATATCGCCGTCTGTTCTTCTAGCTAAGTTTTCGTATAGTTCTTCTTTCATCATTAGCCCTCCTTTTTCTCCGCATTGTAGCTTATGAAATAGAAAAACGTTTCATGCATAGATGCACGAAACGTTTTTAGGTAATGGTACTAATTTAGTTAATAAACTTTGTTACGGTTCGGGATTGGTACTCCAGATGGGAACGCTTTCTGAAGGGCCCGCGGTGAGCCCGCTAGTCACTGCGTTCCTTTAGCGGTCTCACTTGTCGGGCTGATCCTCCCAGAGTCGTCCCATCTTCCGTACCAATCCTAGTTATATTATGGTGACAATTTGTATTACTCTTTGAAATATGTAAAGTTCAAGTGCTAATACATGAGGCACCTACAAATTAGAGAACGTTATTTCTTCATAAACACAGGTTCGTTGTTTTCATCCACTGTGTATGGCAAGGAATATGCCGGAAGGACTAAGGAGTCTTCGTATAGTAGATAACGAATATCTGTGCCTGCTTTTATTTCTGGCTTTTGTTCCATTAAGATCTTGTTGAGGTCGATGGAATAGTCTACGTAAAAGTTTCCGTCGCCGCCTACTACGATAGGTAAATGAGCGTCAGAGTATGGGCTTTGGACGGTTAGTGGTTCTTTAAAGCCCATTTTCTTGAAGTCCACTTTATAGACGTTGTCGCCAACTGGATCTAAGAATGGTAATTCTCCGTTGATAAATTTGCGCAAGTTTAAGTCGCGTAGTTTTTCGGTTATACGCAAGTCGACTAGCTTAACTGTAGGATTTTCTTCTACATCTACGAGAACATACTGGAAGATGCCGCCGTTTTCGAATGCGTTGGACGGGATCTTTTCAGTGAAATCCGGAACGATTTTTGAGAACTCGATTGGATATTTGATGAATTGATCGGTTTCTTGATCGCGTGTTTTAATTGGTAATAGACCGCCCGACTGTTCTTGATAGCGCTCTACAGCTTTTTGGATAGTTTCTTGAAGTTCAGGATAAGGTGTTTCACTTGCTTGTTTTTCTTCAGGTGGACGGCCGCCGCAAGCAGACAATAAAAGTCCACAGATTATAACTAAAAAAAGTAGCATTCGTTTGTTCATAATTTACGCCCCTCCAGTCGGTCCGTTGAATACCAAATAGACCATTGCGAAGAACGATGTAATTAATAGTGTATAGGCAATAATCGCAAATAGAATTTGTACGACACGGTTTTTTATTTTATATCGGCTCAAATAAATCAAGCCCATTGAAATAACCATGAATCCCATCGCGTAAAAAGATAGCCACATTTTATCTAACGAGGACAAAATTGTCACCCTCCTACTGTTTAAATACCGAAAAATGTATCGATTTCCTGTTTCTTACCGCGAGTCATTAATTGATCCACTGCTTGCTTGGGCGGAATTTTCTCGAAGAGGATGGAATACAGTGCTTCTGTCAACGGCATGTTGACATGAAACTGCTGCGCCAACTGAAACGAGGCCTTCGTAGTACGTACCCCTTCTATGACCATGCCCATTTCTTCAGTCACTCTTTCCAAGGACTGTCCTTTTCCAAGTAAGTTTCCTGCTCGCCAGTTTCTAGAGTGAACACTTGTACATGTAACGACCAAATCGCCGAGTCCCGTTAATCCGGAAAAAGTTTGTTGGTCCGCACCCATTTCAACACCGAGACGTGTAATTTCCGCTAGACCTCTCGTAATGAGAGCAGCCTTTGCATTATCACCGTAACCTAGTCCATCAGAAATTCCAGCAGCTAAAGCAATGACATTTTTCAATGCCCCGCCAAGCTCCACACCGATTACATCTTTATTTGTATAGACACGGAAATAATTGCTCATGAATAAATCTTGTATCCGTTCTGCCGCTTTCATGTTGCTTGAAGCGACCGCTACTGTTGTCGGATGTCTATGTACGACTTCCTCCGCATGACTCGGTCCAGAAAGCACCACAATGGCTTCGCGCAGTGTTTCATCGATTTCATCTGCAATGATTTCAGAAATCCGTTCCAGTGAGTCTGGATCAATTCCTTTGGAGACATGGACAAATATAGCAGGATCAGTTAGTAATTCCTGAATATGGCGACACGTTTCACGCATCGCAGCAGTCGGCACGGCAAGTATAATCGTTTGCGCATGTTGGACTGCCACTTGTAGTTCACTAGTAGAGTTAAGGTTATCGGGCAGTTTCACATCTGGTAAATACCGGTTGTTCGTGTGCTGATTGTGGATTTCATCTGCTTGTTCTGCACGTCTCGTCCAAATTAAGCTATCATGTCCATTTTCAGCTAGCACAACAGCGAGTGCGGTTCCCCAACTGCCTGCCCCGATTATAGAGACTTTTTCCATTACCTCCACCCTTTCTATTTGCGTAGTTAGGTTCTTGCTCTTGTAATTAAACGGATTGGTGTTCCTTCAAATCCAAAGGCTTCACGTAATCTGTTCTGTAAAAAACGTTCATAAGAAAAGTGCATAAGTTCGGGTTCGTTGACAAAGACCACGAATGTCGGTGGCTTCACAGCAACTTGTGTTGCATAATAAATCCGCAAACGACGTCCTTTGTCTGCAGGTGCAGGATTTCGCGCCACTGCATCTTCCACTACCTCATTTAAGACACTCGACTGAATACGCATCGCATGATTTTCACTGATCAATTGGATATTGGAGAATAATGTATGCACACGTTGCTTTGTTTTAGCTGAAACAAAGAAAATAGGGGCATAGTCGAGAAATCTAAACTGATCGCGAATATCATCGATGAAATTATTCATCGTCTTATCGTCTTTTTCAAGCGTATCCCACTTATTGACAACAAACATGACACCTTTTCCTGCTTCTTCGGCAAAGCCGGCTACACGTTTGTCCTGTTCACGAATACCTTCTTCTGCGTTCATGACAATCAATACGACATCGGAGCGGTCAATCGCTTTTAAGGCACGTAAAACACTATATTTCTCTGTGTTTTCGTATACCTTCCCTTTTTTACGCATTCCCGCAGTGTCGATAATTTTAAATTCTTGTCCATCAACTACTTTTGTAGAGTCAATCGCATCAGTTGTCGTTCCGGCGATATCACTTACGATGACACGCTCTTCACCCAGTAAAGCGTTAACAAGTGACGATTTCCCGACATTCGGACGTCCAATTAAACAGAACTTGATGGAATCATCTTCCTCTTCCTCTAAGTTCATATCTTTAAAGCTTTCTGCGACTGCATCCAATAAATCACCAAGTCCTAGACCGTGTGATCCTGAGAGTGGATACGGTTCGCCAAATCCAAGTGAGTAAAAATCATAGACCATATCTCTCATCTCTGGATTATCTACTTTATTCACTGCCAATACGACTGGCTTGTTCGTTTTATACAGCATACGTGCTACTTGTTCATCTGAATCTGTCACACCATCTCTGCCATTCGTCAAAAAGATGATGACATCTGCTTCCTCAATGGCGATTTCAGCCTGCATGCGAATTTGGTCAAGTAATGGTTCATTACTCAGTTCAATACCGCCTGTATCGATTAAGTTAAATTCATAATTCAACCATTCGGCTGCGCTGTATATACGATCCCGCGTTACACCGGCAACGTCTTCTACGATAGAAATTCGTTCGCCTACGATCCGGTTAAAGATTGTCGACTTACCGACGTTTGGTCTTCCTACGATTGCTACTGTTGGTTTTTTCATTTTCTTTCATAACACCCTTCCGACCTATCTTTGAATATTATACACAAAAAGAATGATGATGCATATGAAAGCATCATCATTCCAGTTAAGCTTATTTATCATTTGTGGCTAGCTTATCACAATCTGACGTTTATTTTTGGAATTTCTTCAGTTGATCACCGATGACATCTCCTAAAGAGAAGCCAGTTGTTTCTTCAGGCATTTCATAACTAAAGTTTTCTTCACGTGCTTCTTGCGGTTTTTCAATAAGATCTTTAATGCTCAATGAAATACGTTTTTCCTGTGGATTCACGTCTAATACTTTTACTTGTATAGTCTGGCCTTCTTCAAGTACTTCTTGTGGTGTTCCGATATGCTCATGTGCAATACGTGAGATGTGAACGAGTCCTTCCACGCCTGGCAAAATCTCGACGAATGCACCATAGGCTACAAGACGTTTTACTGTGCCATCCAGTACAGAGCCGACTTCTGCTTTTTCTTCAATATTTTCCCATGGTCCAGGCAATGTATCTTTAATGGATAAAGATACGCGTTCCGCGTCACGGTCAACAGACAACACTTTGACTTGGATCTCATCGCCTTCTTTCAACACATCTGACACGCTTTCAATATGTCCGTGTGAAATTTGTGAAATGTGTACCAAACCATCTACGCCACCGATATCAACGAAAGCACCAAATGAAGCGATACGTTGTACTGTACCGTCAAGAATGTCACCTTCTTGAATTTCAGAAAGTGCGGCTTCCTTTTTCTGCTCATTTTGTGCTTGAACAACCGCACGGTGAGACAAGATTAAGCGGTTCTTTTCTTTATCCATTTCAACAATTTTAAAGGTCATCGTGCGTCCTTTATAATCATCAAACGATTCAACGAAGTGATCTTCGACTAAAGAAGCTGGAATAAAACCGCGAACGCCAAGGTCGACAACCAGTCCGCCCTTTACTACGTCCTTTACTTCTGTCTCGATGATTTCGCCACTTTCAAATTTCTCTTCTAGTGAATCCCATGCATTTTCTGCATCTACTTGACGCTTGGACAAGACATACATCTCATCCTCTACCTTAGTAATCGCCAATTGTAATTCGTCACCGATCGAGACTGCATCCGCTGCTTTTTCAATATGCAAGCTGGAAAGTTCACTGATCGGAATCACACCATCAAACGGAGCGCCAGCGATTTCAACAGTCACTGATTTCTCTTCAACCTTTGTCACTACACCCGTTACGTGTGCACCTTCACCGTATTCTTTAACTTCATCCATATTCATCTCTTCAGTCATATGTAGTCCTCCTCCATAATGATCCTATCTCTATATTATGCGAATTGAGACTTAAAAACAAAAAATTGCACTTATTCTTTTATTTATACTGTTCAATCAACTTGGATATCTCTGCCATAATTGCTTCCGTTACCTCTTCGGCAGATGCTTTTCTTTCACGATAAGGTGTCATATCCATAGCTTCCCCGTACACGACTTTCAGTTGCGAAAAGGCTTTATACGGACCGATGATTGCGCAAGGGACGACTTTAGCATCTCCACCTTTTAACGCAAAGAACCCTGCACCTGCCAAACCTTTTCCAATCTCCCCCGTTTTGCTTCTAGTTCCTTCAGGGAATAAGCCTACTACTTTGTCTTCACGTAATAGTTTAATGGTTTTACGGAATGCTTCTCGGTCACTCATACCGCGCTTTACAGGATATGCCTGTACTTTTGGTAACACTGTTTTAAGAATCGGCATATCAAACAGCTCTTCTTTGGCCATAAAATGAACCGTTCTTGGACTTGTAATTCCGACTATAGGGGGATCTAGATTATCGATATGATTCGTGCATAAAAGCACTCCGCCCTCTTTAGGAAAGTTTTCTTTTCCGATTACTTTGATTCGATAAAGTGGAAAGCAAACAGTACTAATCAAAAATTTGCCAAGTGGATATAAATTCATTGAGCTAACCTCTTTTCGGCATATTCGACAATACTATTTGTCACTTCTTCTATTGTCTTCCCTGTTGTATCAATTGTAATCGCATCTTCTGCTTTTTTTAATGGAGAAATTTCACGTTCGCTATCCGCTTGATCTCTCTCGCTAATTTCTTTTTTCAACGTTTCATAATCCGATTTCATTCCACGCTTTTGTTCTTCTAGTAAACGACGCTGTGCACGCTCTTCTACAGAAGCTGTCATGAAGATTTTTAGTTCAGCTTCAGGCAAAACGGCAGTACCAATATCTCTACCATCCATTACAACGGAGGATTCTGCTGCAAGACTCTGTTGTTTAGCTACCAAGAGTTCACGGACAGTTGTCAACGCCGCTATCGCTGAAACATTTGTCGTCACTTCGTGTGAACGGATCGCATCGGTTACTTCAATACCATCGAGCAACACTTTTTGCACGTGTTCGTCCGGTTGTAATTCGATTTCCGTTTGGGCGATCAACTTTGAAATATCTTCCTCATTATGTGGATCTATGTTGTTTTGAAGTACTTTGTAAGTAATGGCACGATACATGGCTCCGGTATCGATATACGTATATCCTAATTTTTTGGCTACTAATTTAGCAATTGTACTTTTACCTGCCGCTGCAGGACCATCAATTGCAATTCTCATTCCAGCTGTCATGATGAAAACCCCTCCATTTACGCCTTTATTGTACCATAAGCAAAAAGGAAAAGTCTGCTCTCGGCAGACTTTTCCTTCAGCTATTTCGTAATTCTAATTGTCGTTCAAAGCAATAACGGATAATGTGTTGTCGATCTTTATCGTCTATTTCATCAAACGTGAAAGAACTCAATCTCCGCTTCTCACTTTCCCAGTTTCGCACTACTCTTGCTTTACATGACACATATTTGATTTCTGTTTTGGAAAAAAACAAAACGATCAATAATTTTACTTCAGTATTTCGCGGGAAATAATCATGATTTTTCATATTGACTGCCAATCCGCCAGCACTAATATCTAATGACACCAATTGCAACGTTGAGGAGTCCGCCTGTAATGCCACGTCTAATGACGTGTCAACACGAACAAATTCTCTTCTTTGGATTTTAATCAATTGCTTATCACCGGGATATTTCAGTTTAAGCATAGGTATCGTTTGATTGACCCGGCTATGCACTTCCGTACGAAAGGCATAAGACATCTTATACTCATCTACAAATGTCACAAGAAGCTGCGTACCATCTATGAAGAACGCTGTTTTACCCGTTATTATATTGATAGGGTAATCCATCATGAAGTGCTCGTCATCTTCAATATCCACTACACGACATTTGAATTTTTCCGATTCCTCCGTATAATCTTTCTCTAACGTTAATACTGTCCCGATACTTAGTCTCATTTCTCCACCTGCCATTCGTCCTATTCTTTCATTATGTCATGTGGAGTAAATTTTTCCAATCTTTTTTATTGTTTTTCCGTCGTAATCACTTCTAATGTCTCCGTGTCAACGAGAATCTTATATGTCTCCAGGTTCTCTTTTCCTGAAACGACTGTTAAATAATGCGCAAGGCGTTGCTCCATTTGACTATTTTCTACGTAGGCAAGCTCCTGAGCCATTACGGTAACATCTGGTCTAAAGAACGTGTGCCACTCCGCTGTACGAATAGGCTGTGGTTTCGGTTGCTCTTTACGAATGTATTCGGATGCATCCAAACCGATCACTTCGCCATTGTCTTTCGCTAATTTGATATGAATTGGATCAGAGAATACTTTGGCTTCATTTTCAGGATGTACCCGAACGAAAACAAAATGCCACGCGTTATCATTCTCTCTAGCCTCTTCCAAAACCAAATCCGTATAATCAGCCTTCTTTAAAAACTCATTAGCCAACTTCTCTAACTCTTCATACGATACTGTAGGCTTACCCATGCGCCGCTCCATGAGATATGACAGAACATGCCCACCTTTTTCAGTGATATCTATATAACCGATTGATGAATTTTCTGCATAACGGATATGATAAAATGGATAGGGGGCACCTTTTCTACTTCTTTCCGCCGCAATGATATCATTGGAAACAGTCGGCAGAAGCTTTTTGAATTTCTGAATTGCCTCGTCCTCGCTAATTTTCTTTTCTTTAATATCACGCAACTCTTTTTTCTTCTGGGCATCAGACTCACTAGCCGTTAAAGGAAATACCGCTTCTGTATACCCCATGACAGATTCTCCCATTTTCGACCAATTCGCCTTACCATCAGGTGAGTCACGCAACTTTTTTTCCCAGTTACTGATTGACATTTTACTTGAAAACATATCCTTCGTCGCCAACTGCCATTCACTCGTTAGTTCATCCAGATTTTCTGAAGCGCGTTGCATCACGCCGTAGTATTTGTCAGGGTCGCCATTCTCTGTAGATTCCTTTGCGAAATTTCCTAACCTTCCTAAATAATTCATCCAGGAAGTAGAGAAACTTTCATCTACAGGTAGTGCGGAAATGGATGACTTGATATCTGAAGATAAACGCCAAATATCTTCTCTTTCCTTTGCTGAACTTTTTTGATCCTCAAAAAGCAATGACTTGTTTACCGCTTCTTCCAATTCACCAAGCTTTTGTGAAGCATCTGTCATACTTTTGGAATACTGGCCATTCAACGCGATTGATAATTCTTCATTTTCACGTACCGTTCCAAACGTATATATTCCCAATACAATAAATGAATAGGTCAGAATGAAAATCATTCGTTTCATAATAAGCTAGGTCTCCTTTCTATTAGTCACAAAATATGTGTAAACCGATTTTCTTAATTTGTGGCCTTGACCAAATCCATTTACTAGTAGCTGTGATTGGATTGAAATAGTAAATTGCATTTTCAGAAGGATCCCAACCGTTGATTGCATCTATAACCGCTTCTTTCGCACGCTGATTCGGTGTCAACCAAATCTGTCCATCCGCAACTGCAGTAAACGCTCCTGGTTGAAAGATGACACCACCAATTGAATCGGGAAAATCTGGATGTTCGACACGGTTTAAAATAACTGCCGCTACCGCTACTTGTCCTTCGTATGGTTCGCCACGAGCTTCACCATACACTGCATTGGCTAATAAATTAATATCTTGATCAGTATATTTAGGCGGTGCTTGCATTTGGGTTTGCGACTTCTTGTGTGGGGCACTTCCCTTTTTCACTTGGGATTCTAGTGACTGACCACCGTAATAGGTAAATTGGTGTCCTTTCGCAATCTGTCCTTTTACATACTTTTCATCGTAATCTGTAATTCCTCGCAATTTTTTCTGGGTACCTTTACCGGCAATCCCGTCTAGTGGTAAACCGTATTGCTCTTGGAAATTACGTAATGCCCAGTAAGTCCCAAAACCGAAATTACCATCAATCTCCCCATGATAGAAACCGATATATTGAAGTCTTGCTTGCAATTCAATGACGTCATCTCCTTTTGCGCCTTTTGCCAAATCACGTCCACTGAACGCTTCACTATGACTCGCAAAGAAGGAAAACATCATGATGCCTGCCAGTAATAAAAATAGGAAGCGTTTTGTAATTCGCTTCATAGACATCCACCTCCATAAAATTGTGCTTCCTCGTAGTTTGTCCAATTTCGAGTATTTTATAAGGCAAAAAATCCATCTGAAGAACTCAGATGGATTTTTTATAAGTTTGATTGATTTCGTTTTCTGAATTGTTGCATCGCAAAAGTATGCGCGTACTTCACTCGTGTCAGCCCAAACCACCATAGGAATAGCATAAATGGGATCATTAAATACAGCCAATAATCATTCGTGAATAAAATGGAATTGTACAGTACATGAAGCAGCAATGGCGCCAAACATGCAATAGCTATCCATTTTGCTTTTTCTGACATAGCAGAAAACTTAGCTTTACCAAAATAATAGCCCATGACGACTCCAAATAATGCGTGACTTGAAACAGGCAGTAATGCACGCAGAAACGCTGTATCCAAACCGAAAGATAGTAAATATAAAATATTTTCTACTGTAGCGAATCCAAGTGAGACACTCGCTCCATATAAAATTCCATCATAGGCATCTTCAAACTCAATGGTTTTATATACGAGAATAAAAATAATAATCCATTTAAAAAATTCCTCTAAACTGCTCGTAAATATGACATTGCGGAAAAATTCATTAGTAAATACATGCTCTTCTTCAAATACATGCTGGATAAACAAAATAGGAAATGTCATGATTGCACCGTAAATGAATGCATGGAATAGCGTCTTGGATGGCTCTTTAGCAATTTGCTTACGTAAATACAAATAACTAAAAAGTGCCAGCGCCGGCGCTATTGCGACTGTCAGTAAAATAAACATAGGCGCCTCCTCATGTCGCTAGTATATCACATCATATATGAGAAAAGCCGCCTGACCTGTAAGGTAAGCGACTTATCCATTCACATATTTTGTGCAATATACTGTGCAATCATTCCACCATGGAATCGTCCATTTTCGATAAAAATTTCATTGGCATTATTCCCCGCTGCAATAACACCCGCAATGAATAAATTATCAATATTTGTTTCCATCGACTCTTCATTGAAAACAGGCCGTCCAGATTGTTCATTTACTTCAATTCCTATTTTACGTAAAAATGCATGATCAGGATGATAGCCGATCATCGCAAAGACATAGTCACTTTCGAGATTAAATAGGGTACCTTGTTTATGAACAGTGACATGTTTTTCAGTGATTTTCGTTACATATGCGTTAAAATGCATATCGATTTGACCATTACGGACCAAACTATCAAAACCAGGGAGTATCCATGGTTTTACACTTTTCGAATACGTTTCGTTTCGATAAACGACAGTTACATGAGCACCTGCACGTTGTAATTCCAGTGCTGCGTCAACAGCAGAGTTTTTCCCACCAATGACCGTTACTTTTTTATTGAAGTACGGATGCGCTTCTTTAAAGTAGTGATAGACAGTAGGCAAATTCTCTCCTTCGACATGTAAACGATTAGGTTGATCATAATAACCTGTTGCCACCACGACATATTGCGCATCATAGACCGCTTTATTCGTCGTCACGATAAATTTATTATGCTGCTTATTTATATCTTCCACTCGCTCATGACTGTTGATCCGCAAGTTTTCGATTTGTGCGACGGTTCTATAATACACGAGTGCATCATTACGCTTTGGTTTATCTACAGCTGTAATGAATGGCGTCTTGCCTATCGATAATTTCATGCTGGAACTAAAAAAAGTTTGGTGGGTCGGATAATTATAAATCGAATGCACGATATTTCCTTTTTCGATCACTACTACCGACAAACCGATATTTTGCAATTCAATTGCCGCTGACAAGCCACATGGACCACCCCCGACAATTACTGCATCTACAGAATTCATGACATCTACTCTCCTAATTTCTTGCGTTCTAGTAATGAACTTCCACAACATGACATTCAGGTTTCGCACCGAAACGCAACGGCACCATTGTCGTTCCATAGCCGTTACTAATTAATTTCGCGCGGTTTCCCACCGTCTCGAAGCAACCAAGGTCTTGCATCCCAAAAGGTCCAAGTCTAATCTGACCTCCATGTGTATGGCCGGCAACAGATAAATCCGGTTGTCGATTCTCTTCAAACTTTCGGACAAAAGATGGATTATGTACAGCTAGGATCAGGTGATCATAACCGCTTGCAGAATCCACCGCCTTATCGATCTCTACTTTTCCGTTATTCGGATCTTGCAATCCACATATGCCGAAAGCTGGATGGTTCGGGATCGATGTAGTACTGTTGACCAACACTTTGCCACCAACTTGTTTCATCACACGTAGTATATTTTCTGTGCCTACTTCTTGGTCATTATTTCCAAAAACATAAAAAATCGGTCCTATTGAAGCGAGTAATCGCATATTGCGTTCAATTCGCTCAATCGGCACGCCTCCTTCCGCCACATCCCCACCTACGATAACTGCGTCAATAGAACGCGTACGCAAATCATCTATCAGTCGCTTTGGAATACTACGTTTATGGATATCTGAAATAAAGAACACGTTCAATTTATTAGTTGGGGTCGATGTACTATATAATGTATGGGTTAGCACACGATTCCGATGGGCTAAGGCGTACATATAAGTCAGCATAGTCACCGCTGATAATAAAACTGATAATCCTGCTATTCGAACCTTTTTCATTAGTCAACTCCCATAGAAAAAAGCAAAGCGTCTACTTTGCTTTTGTGTAGTAATTTTATTAGTAGTATAGCAAGATTTCAAGAAAATCCCCACTATTGTACTGCGCTTAGGAAACGGCATGTATGAAATGTGTTGCAGACGGATAAAACCCAACCGACAACTCGACTTTTTCAACAGGTACTTGATCTGGAACATCAGGGGAATAAAGATCCGATAATACATAGAGTAGTATAATAATAGGTATTAAAGTGAAAATCGCCAGAAAAATATTGATGACTTTCACACGGCCATATTTCTCTTCTTTCTTCTTTCCATGTACTTCTGCACGGGAAGGAAGTTTATCGACAGTCACTTTTTCTTTAATCTCTTTTCGCTGCTGTTCAAAATCCACTTTATACTGATCGTTTAACATATCTAATTTCTCCTTCACACCGCATAATGTCTGTTGCTATTATATGATGCAATTCCTCTATTCATCCGTGAAAAGTACGTCCGTTCACAAACTCATCTTCTTCTATTATGCCGAATTTTGTCTAGAATGTAAATACACACAGCCTGCTTCAACCTAATAACTGGTGCAGACGTTCATGCCATTGTAACGTTTCATTTTCTTGTTTAGTTGATGCTTCTGACTTAATTAGCCAGTCATCATCAAGATTTTGACAGTTTGAACAGCAATCCTTTTCTGCCGGAAAAATATTTTCACCGAAAAATTGTACCAATTTTTCACGCAAACAACTATCACTTTTTACATAGCTCTCCATTTCCGCAATTTGCTTCTCTTTCACTTGATATATTTGTTGGATTTGTCGAATAACATTTTCCACATCAAATTGCTCCAAATAATAATCAAGTAAACGACTAGCTATTTCCGATAGTCCAGCTTGCTCGGCAGCCAATTGACTCCCCGTACCTGATTGCAGTAAAGAATGATAATACAAGATTTGCTGTTCATCTGGCAGATCCTCATAAACTATGAACTTTACTTTCTGACTATCACGCTCACTATACAAAAGAGTGACCGCGGCTTTATCCCCGTCACGTCCTGCACGTCCTACTTCTTGAATGTATGCGCTTGGCGTAGCAGGTAGATGTTCATGAATAACTTGCCGGATATCATCTTTATGGATTCCCATACCAAATGCATTGGTAGCACAAATCCACTCGAGCTCACCTTGTATAAATTGTTCTTGAATAATGGATCGTTCATCCTGTTCTTTGCCGCCATGATAACTTGCTGTTGGGATTCCTCTCTCTCGAATTATGGCCGAAAGTTCATCCGCACGTTTTCGTGACGCCACATAAATAACGCCAGGCCCAATCGTCGTAGCTAGTCTTTCACTAATCCACTCAGTTTTTGCCGATTCATTATCCACATGCACAATACGATAGGATATAGCAGGACGATCCATCGGCTGTCGTTGTATGTGAGGATTTCTTAAGCGTAAGTAAGTGATGATGTCTTCTACTACCTTTTTATTCGCAGTAGCAGTTAATGCCAATACAGGTGCTCTTTCTGTGAATGAGAACAGTTCTTTTAGCCGTAAATAGTCTGGCCGAAAGTCAAACCCCCACTCCGAAATACAATGAGCTTCATCTACTACAAAAAAAGCAATCTGCAGTTGTCGAACTAGCTGTCGGACATGTTGTTGCATCATCATTTCAGGCGATAAGAAAATGAACTTATACTGCGCCATAGTAGAGAGCGCCAACTCCTTTTCCTTCCTAGATAAAAATGAATTGATAGCGACCACACGTTTTTCTTTATGTTTTCTCAAATTGGCCACTTGATCTTCCATCAACGCAACGAGCGGAGAGATGATGATCACTACTCCATCAAGCAAGTAGGCGGGTAATTGATAGCAAAGTGACTTCCCCATACCCGTTGGAAAAATTGCCACAGTATCTCGTCCAGCCAATAACTCCGTAATCACTTCTTGTTGGCCAGGTCGAAATGATTCATAACCAAACTTTTGATGCAATACTTTCTGAAGTTCCATCAGCTCTCTCTCCCTTCCATGATGATGATTAATCGCAGTTGAAAATACGACAATTCCGGGCATTGCTGTTTCAACAAACGCAATCGTTTAGTCTGCAACTGTTCAACATGACGCCAAACCGTAACCATTTGTTCTTTCGTTACAAATTCTTCATATGGAAAGTTATCCATATTGGCCGCTAATTCAATGAAATGATCCTCTATAGTACTCAATTTCAAATTTCGTAGTGAGGCAATTTGCTCCAGCGAATAGCCTCGCTCGAATAGTTTCCGTGTCCGTTCAGTAGATTGTGTCAAATATGTGTCCACTCTGCAGTCCGCTGCTAATTCTGTCAGCAATGGCATGTTCCGTTGCTGGAGTAGGAAATCGAGCAAGATATGTAATGCTTCTAAATAGTAAAGTTGTATAGTCTTAGCCGATACGTTTAGACTAGCCGTCAGCTGTTCCCAAGTAGATGCAGTAAGCCCGTATCCCGTCAATCGACTAGTCACTATCGTACGCTGCAAACCTGATAATGAGGAATGAATTAACGCGTGTTCCAATTCTTTTCGCAATGATGTGGATAGATTAGTCATGCTATTTGATTGATTACGTAAAAGTCCTTTAATAAATTGCTGGGTAGGCAACTCCTTTTGGATTGGCATGAACATCGTCTCACCGCTGCGTAAATTGGACAACGTCTGTACTAGCAAGGCCAACCGTCTTCCGAACTCTCTTTCACGTCCTCGGTAATTCCAGCCATTAAATCGCCACATTTCACTACCCGTCGCCATCTGACCTTTTGCTGTCACATAGACGAGTTCATTTATTAAGATTAGTCCGTCAGCTTGCATTCGCTCTAACGCTTGCTGGAATTCGCTTGCCGTCAATTGTGGCAACAATGCATAGTATGATTTAACTTGATAATATTCAACGTCTTGTAACGTCTGCCCTGACCGTTTTCCGCGAAGTATATGATAGACACCTTGCGCTGAACGCTCACCATGGAGGCGTTGAAAGATGGTTAATAAGATTGAATCCAAACTCATTTGCGCGCCCTCCTTGAAGAAATTGCGTATTTTTGTTGAAAAGTGATGAAAACAGCTTTAGAATAGAGTAGATACAAAATAGGTTGAGTGAATGGAAGAAGGGAGAAAGACAAATGTCTAGCAAAAAGTTTACGATTGTCGATCAGGATACGTGTATAGCCTGCGGGGCCTGCGGGGCTGCTGCGCCGGATATCTATGATTATGACGATGAGGGAATTGCATTTGTTATTTTAGATGATAACACGGGAAACACTGAAGTTCCAGAAGAACTGATGGAGGATCTCGAGGATGCATACGATGGTTGCCCTACAGATTCAATTAAAATTGCGGATGAAGCCTTCGAAGGCGATCCATTAAAATATGAAGATTGATTCAGTCCTCACAACACTTCCTCCCATATGGAAGTGTTGTTTTTTATTTGTTGAATAGAATATAGGTGCAACTAGTAAGCGAGTGCATAACAAATTCCCGTATATAGAATAAACTGACGGGATGTTGGGATCGGGATTTTCACTGAAATACGTTCAAAGAGCACAATGCGTAACCCACCGTAGAAAGTGAGTGCACTATGTCCATCCACTACAAACGTAAGTTTCGGTCAAAAAACTCGGTCGACCCCAGCTTGCTCTTTCGGAAAGCGTCCTCAGGTGGCGCTTTCACTCCTTCGTACTCACTTGCCAATCCTCTATTTACAGTAAAAACGCCAGCCTCCCATATATTCAGGATGACTGGCGTTTATTTGTTTAAAACGATAATTTCTTTTGTTGCTGATTAATCCACTTCTCCATGCTTCTATATAACATCAACGTGATGACTAATAGCATTACACCTTTGATTAAGTTGAACGGTAAGATCCCCAATACGATCATCTGATACAGCGAATCTCCTGTAACTGCTGGCATACCTAGGAAATATGTGTACATCGGCAAGAACACTAAGTAATTTAATATGCTCATACCTACTGCCATGGCTACTGTACCTGCGATCAAACCTGATGCAAGACCTTTAGCTGAACGATACTTCATAAAGATCCAGTAGATTGGCATGATAAATAATACACCTGTCACAAAGTTTGCGACTTCCCCTACCGGTACACCTGTTGGGCTTCCTGATAAGAACCAATGCATGACGTTCTTCAATAACTCTACGCCTATACCTGCAACAGGTCCCATTGTCATGATAGCCAGTACAGCAGGAATCTCACTGAAATCGATCTTCAAAAATCCAGGCATTGCCGGGATTGGAAAGTTGAACTGCATTAACACAGTTGAAATACTTCCCAAAATAGCCACCAAAATTAGCTTACGTAACTTCTTATTATTCATTTGTTCCTCTCTCCTTTTGCGATTCACTTCAAAAGAGGAAAGGCTGGCTCATCCATTGTTCCGCTAAAAATCCCTAAAGCAAATTATGCTTTAGGGAGAATAAAATGCACTGTTAAGAACAGATAAATCACACAAACTTATCCGTCAGGTAACAAGCACCACTTTTGCGTACACAAAAAGATGGCTGCACCTTCACCTTCTCCCATCCAGACTATACTGTCGGCTCCGGAATCTCACCAGAATCAGCTGTTAAGCTCGCGGGCTAAAAGTAGTATTCTACTTCATTTCCGCCGGTCGGGAATTACACCCTGCCCCGAAGATGAATCAATATTTAGTTATGAACCTATTATAACGCAAAAAAACTGTTTTGTAAACTTCACAAGTTTACAAAACAGAATTATTCGTTAATTAAATACTTTGGATTTACACCAATGGGTTTTTCCAATGGCTGAGTGAAATCAAATCCCATCCATTGTTCTTGTGCGACTCGTTCGAATTTTACGTAGTTATCGAAACTTGCCGCTGTCATCAAGATGCCTTCTATCAATTGCAGCGCTTCTTCTTGTTGCATCTTTTCTAAATCAAGTACTTCAGTGAATTTCACGTTGACCATATCTTTTTCTACTTTAACCGTGAAGTTAATTCCTTCAGGGACCACAGTCGAATACATATCATTCGGTGACTTTTTCATGTCAATCAATGCTTGCTCTACCGTAGGGGAAGTTTTGCCGAAATTAGTGGACAGTACTACTTCCCCATCTGACTTCATGTATCGATAGTATGCTTGATGCGAAACCGTACCTAACAAAGTGATCGGTTCCTTTACTTGACCTACTTGATCCAATGTAATTGCAGAAGCATCTTCTTGTAGCCACACGATTTCATCATACCCTTGAAACGTATCTAGTAGGGACAAATTTAACATCTCAAGTGTCGCACTCGACACGTCATAAGTATGATCTGTGGCAAACTTCATTTGAACTTGATGACCATGTGAAGAAATGATCGCTTTATAAGGATGATATTCTATAAATCCAAGCGCCTCTTCATCTATTTTATTTGCATACTCGTTATAAAGTGTCACTGCATCCGAAGAGCCCCCTAAGCGTTCATGCAAGCTTTCATTCGGTAGTAGGAACGTAACTGGAACAACGGTCGCCTGATCGGTAACCAGGCCAATATGAAACGCTGTGTGATCCACGACATTGGCAGGATAGGCCGCGTACGACAGTGGTGCTGTGACCTGTCTTGTAAACACAGATGCATCACTTGCTTCGCTCGATTGCATTTCTTCATTACTCTCCACCTTGATAGCATCAGCTGAATCTTCCGTCGGTGCTTTATCCATTGATACTTCATTACTCTGTTGAATGAATATCGGCAGGATGATGGTGAGCAATAAAATCGCTGCAACAATTGCAATAAGTGAAGACCATTTAGGTTTGAAAGGCTTTTTTATAGGCTGATTCGCTCCAGAAAGTCTTGAATCACTTTTTAACCGCTGCATAATCTCATCTTTGGAACGCTGATCTTTCACGACCGGCATGTCACGTAAACGTTTCTCGAGATTGTCTTCATTCCATTTATCTCTGCTCATGTCATCTATCCTCCCCGACCGAACGCGCTTCCAATTTCGCCTTTAATGCTTTGATTGCCCGATGTTGTGTTGTTTTCACTTTGCTTTCGGTCCAGCTTAAAACCTCAGCCGTTTCAGCAATCGATAGATCCTGGAAGAACCGCATAAGGATGACCATTTTCTGATCACCCGTACATGTGTGTAACGCTTCAAGCACTTGTTTCTGCTCTTCGCCCGCTTCAACTAAATGTTCGGGCGAGTGGTCTATTGAAATTAATTGCTCTGTTTCCCAATTGAAATGAATATTTGTATGTTTCCTGCTGGTCGATTGTTTTCGGAAAAAGTCGATGGAGACATTTTTCGCAATCGCAAATAACCAAGTTTTCTCAGAACTCTTCCCTTCAAAACGGCCGTATGATTTGAGAACACGCACATATACTTCGTGCATCAAATCTTCCGCTACCTCCCGATTGCGAGTCAAATAAGTGAGGAAGTTGAATACGTCACGGTTATAGTCTTCATATAATCGCTGAAAAACGGAGTCATCCATTCAATCCCCTCGCTCTATAGTAGTCGTTTCAATCTAAGAGAAGTTTCATGTGTTTAGTGCATCAAATGGTAGTGAACAAATAAAGATGGTTCCTTTTTCATCTCCACGTGTCGCTAAAATCGAACCGTTATGGGCTTCCATAATATTTTTTGCGATTGCCAAACCAAGTCCTGTACCGCCTTTTCCTCTTGTTCTAGCTTTATCCGCCTTATAGAAACGCTCAAAAACAAATGGCAAATCTTTTTCAGGAATACCGACACCTGTATCAGCTACTGTTATATCAAGCATTCCGGTAGACCGGTAGACGGATAGCGTCACGGCTCCACCGTCCGGAGTATGACGAATGGCATTGTCAATCAAATTAGTGAATACTTGCTCTAGACGATCTTCATCAGCCGTTATCATTAGGGTATTCAACTCATCTGTTTTCAAAGACAAGTCCACTTTCGCGTCTTTTGCCACTTGTGAGAACTTTGTCACTATACGTTCTAAAAACTCCACAATTGATAGGGGGCTTTTATTCAGTTGAATATAGCCTGACTCCATTCTTGCTAAATTCAACAAGTCCGTGACGAGGCGGCTCATACGCTTGGATTCATCATGAATAATCTGGACCATTTCCATACGTTCTTCTTCACTGCTCACTACATCATCTATGATGGCTTCACTGTATCCTTGCAACATCGAAATGGGTGTTCGTAATTCATGCGATACGTTAGCGATGAAATCCGAACGTAATTTATCCAGTTTATGTTGTTCCGTCATATCACGAAATACTGCCACCGCTCCCCGGATACTATTTTCACTGTATAAAGGGCTAATAGAGATCACATAAAACTGTCCGCCCAATTCCAACTCGTCTTCCACTTCCTCTGCGAATGAAATTGCATGCTCAAGCATATGGAAAACTTCTTTAGGCAATGGATGATGACTTTTCTGATTGTAACCATACCATTTCTTCAACAGTAACTCAGCTTGCGGGTTTTTCAAAAGAATTGAATAATCTTGATTAAACGTCACGACTGCATCTGTCATAGACGTAAGAATGCTAGAAAGCTGTTCTTTCTCCTGTTTAATCAATTCAATATTATATTTCAGTTGACGTCCCATCTGATTGAAAGCAGTTGCTAACTGACCAATTTCGTCTTTTTGCGCAACAGGTAAATGTGTATCGAAATTTCCTTTAGACAACTCAAACGCCGCTTGTTTCATCTTACGCAATGGCAATGTAATCCGCGTAGATAAGAAAAATGCAAAGAATGTAGTCAAAATAAACGCGATGAATGCGGAGAGGAAGACAATATTGGTTGTACTTTTCGTCGTACGGTGCACGGCATCGAGGCTTTGATACATGAGTACACTCGCTTGCTCACCGCTAGCTTGTTCGAATGGATAGGATAGAATCAAAAATTGCTCCATGACGTCTTGCTCAGTCAATGAAGGCAGTATCATTTCTTTCATTTTTTGCTTCCCAAGTTCCGGTAACTCATATAAACTGCTTTCGGACAGCAATTTATCTTCAATCTCCTCTTTACTTGGGGACGTATGAAATGAATACAAAATATCACCTTGTTGATCCACTACAATGGCATTCGTCTCCATGTCGAGAATATCCTCTATAATTTGGTGCATGGAATCGGCCGTTTGTCCGCTCTGATCATTGACAATTTTACTGATGGTGGCTGCTTCCCTTTGCAAAGATTCTTCTGCTTGTTTCGTATGGAAATTATCTAGAAACTCGAGTAGGAACAGTGTCACGATAAACAAGACAAAGGAAACGAGAAGCAATATGGTGGCCCATAGCTTCCCGACAATTGAATTCCATATTCTCATCATTCGTTTGGAACCTCGAACTTATATCCGACACCCCAAACGGTGACAATCATTTTCGCTGCCCTTTCTGAAACACGGCTCAACTTTTCACGTAGCCGTTTGACATGTGTATCCACTGTACGCAAATCTCCAAAGAATTCGTAATGCCATACTTCTTTTAGTAATTGTTCACGATCGAATACTTTGTCCGGTGATTTCGCTAGGAAATATAATAACTCATATTCTTTCGGTGTTAAATTAACTTCTTTACCTTCAGCTGTGACACGATGAGCGTCATGATCGATCGTCAGCTGCGGGAAGACGACTAAGTCTTTCGATGTTGTGTTAGACGATACATTCGGAAATGCAACTGAACGTCTGAGCATAGCTTTTACGCGTAAGACTACTTCTCTTGGGCTGAATGGTTTCACGATGTAATCATCTGCACCGCTTTCAAACCCGCTTACACGGTCTGCTTCTTCACCTTTTGCTGTCAATAAAATAACAGGTGTCATAATTTTATTTTCACGCAGTTCAGCTAATACTTCCATGCCATCTTTCTCAGGCATCATAACGTCGAGCAGTATACAATCGTATTGTCCAGCAAACACTTTTTCTAACGCATCGGCTCCATCGACCGCTTCTTCAATTTCATAACCTTCCCTAGATAAATACATATTCAACAGGCGACGAATGCGATCCTCGTCATCCACCACTAAGAGCTTCACAGTTTCTTCCACAATTCATTACCCCTTTCGACAACCTTCTAACACCATTGTACAATTACTGACCTATAAAAAGAAATAAAAAGACTGCATGACAATGAATGTCATGCAGTCGAAGATTATGCGTATGAGTGTAAACCTGCAATAATTAAATTTACAGCAATTAAGTTGAACATGATGATAACAAATCCGATGACAGCAAGCCATGCAGACTTTTTACCTTCCCAACCTTTTGATAAACGCAAGTGAAGGAATGCAGCATAGAACAACCATGTAATGAGTGCCCACACTTCTTTCGGATCCCAACCCCAGAATCGTGACCAGGCTTCATGTGCCCAAATCATGGCGAATATCAACGCACCGAGCGTAAAGACTGGAAAACCAATCAATACAGCACGATAGCCAATTTCATCCATCAGTTGAGAATTCGCCTTCTTCGCTAACGGTTGGAATACCGCGGCAAGAGGCTTGCGTGCAATTAGGCGTAATAATACGTAAAGCACTGACCCTACAGCTATAGACCAAACAAGAGAAGACAGTTTTTGTGCATTGATAATCGGAGGCAATTCAACCCAAGGTGTCATTTTCTCCGGTGTCATAGCTTCATACTCATTCATTCCGAATAATGGAGGTATGTGATACGTAATTTCCGCTGGTGCCTCATCTTTATCAATATACGTGAATTCTGCTTCATAGTTCATGACGTTGAAAGTCGTTGAAGATACAACAAAACCAAGAACTAGAACTAACGTATACATAACCGCTTCTATCCAAAAGCGTGATTTAGATTTTTTTGTCATATCGATATTCTTCACTAAGAATACAAGACCCGCTATCGCACTGATCGCCAGGATCGATTCACCAATAACCGTCGTAATTACGTGAATGAACAACCATTTACTTTGAAGTGCGGGAATTAGTGGGGTGACTTCCGTTGGGAACATCGTTGCATATGAAATAATAATAATCGCAACGGGCAACGCAAATAATCCAAGTGATGGTGTTCGGTAAATAATATATAACATGATGAATGCCCCTACGAGCATCATGCCGAACGCAGTTGTAAACTCGAACATATTACTAAGTGGTGCATGACCTGATGCAGCCCATCTTGTAAAGAAATAGCCCAAGTGAGAAAGGAACCCGATGATAGTAATAACTAAACCGATCGTTCCCCACTTACTATTATGATAAGCTTTTTCTGATTTCGACTTTTTTATAGCGCCCCCAAAAAAGAGCGTCGCTACTAAATAAGCAACAAATGAAACAAATAATAAGTTACTACTAATGGTAACTAAGTCCATATTTCCTCGTCCCCTTCCTGTTCTGGCTTGTCCAACTCAGGATCCTGACGATCTATATAAGCAGGCAAGTCTGCTGTTTCTCGTAATGTATCCAGCTCTTTACGCAATGAGAACCAGTTTTTATTCGTATGTGCAGCAATCAATAGATGTCCTTCTGTATCTTCTTGGATCCATACTCTGCGGTGTTGCCAGTACATACCTTGAATAACACCAATCATAAATACTAGACCACCGAGTAAGAGGATATATAAAGTTTTATCTTTGCGAATTGTTAAACCGGAAATGTTTCGAGTCTCTGCAGCTGCAAACTTAATCGCATAGTCGTTCTCTTCTACTTCTAGCGTTTGACGAATTGCAACGAAACTCTTTTCACCTTCTGGCTTATCCGGTGTGTTCATTTGAAAAATGAATGCTGGATTATTTGGAACAGGTGACTTTGAATAGGGTTCCCCGTCTTTAATTCCATCATAATCCGGATAAAAACCGAGCATATTGACAGTAGATCCATTTCCAAGATCATATACTTTCGCCGGATCACTTAAATTTACCGTGAATTCTCCCAGAGATTCTTCAGAAGATTTATTCACCAAATGAAATGTCATGTTTTTAAGCTCGTCCAGTTTATAATCCATCTGGAAAACATTGTATCCATCAAACTTCAATGGTTTGTTGACATTGATAGCGTAATCTTTCACTTTTTTAAGGCTTTCACTACCAGGTAGTGCTCCCTCATCTTGTTTATACAAAGTAACATCTGTTGTATACGATTTAGCAATCATACCGTTTTTATCCAACGCCTCACCGAATACTTCCGCTGCTTCTTCTTTTGTATAATTCTCTAACGTGAACTTTTTATTTTCAAGTACATAACCCGGTGCTCCAACGATATTACGTGTTTCTCCTTCACGAAGCCACATCGCTTCGTCAACATAAAAACCCGGAATTCCTCTAAGCAAAACACCCGAAATGAAAATAATTAATCCGACGTGGTTAACATATGGGCCCCAGCGTGAAAAACGATTTTTTTCAGCTAAAATTGCACCATTTTCTGTCTTCACATTGTATCGCATTGCTTTTAGTTTCTCTTCTGCTTTTGCAAGGGATTCTTTCGTATTTCGGACATCGCCTTCCCCGAAAATCCGTTGACGCTTCATAAAGGAAGGATGACGCCGTGTACGTTGCTTTTTAAGTGATTTATAAAGCGGAACCACACGGTCAATACTTGCGATGATAATAGACGTTGCAAGCATACCGACTAGGACTTTAAACCACCAGCTATTATACATATCATAAAATCCTAGCTCATAATAAAGCTTTCCTACCGTACCATACAGACGCTCATAGTATTCCAAATAGCCTTCCGGCGTAGTGGCAGGTACATAGAACTTCTGCGGAAAGATGGTTCCAATTGCTGACGCGATTAATACCGCTGCAATAATACTGACGCCAATCTTCACACTGGAGAAGAAGTTCCAAATTTTATCGATAATGGAACTCTTATAGGTTTGGGATCTCCTAGAAGATCCCTCGTAGCGCATATCTACAATATCACTTTTCTTTGCTTTTTCAGATAAGGGACGACCACACTTCTCACAAAGCTCTGTACCATAAGGATTTTCATGCCCGCATTGGCATTTGATTTTGCTCATTGAGTAACAATCTCCTTACTTTGGTTGAATGCTTTCTAAATACTCGTAAATTTGTTGCTCTGTCATTCCCTGTTTAATGACTTTCGTAATCTTTCCTTCTGAATTGATGAGGAAAGTTGTAGGTAATGGTTTGATATTATACAAATCCATAACGGTTTTGTTCTTATCCCATAACATCGGGAATGAAAGGTCCATGTCGTCTCTAAAAAGTTCAATTTTCACTTTCGGTTCTCCTACGTTGACAGTCAGGATATGTACACCCTTCGCTTCAAATTCTTTATAGAGATCCTCCATGTGAGGCATTTCCTTTTTACAAGGTGGACACCATGTGCCCCAGAAGTTCAGGAATACGCCTTGTCCTTTGTAATCCGACAACTGATGTTTATTTCCTTCTAAATCTATAAGCTCGAAATCAGGCGCTGTATCTCCTTCCGCCAAGACTTTTACTTTATCTTTTGAAGTAATTGCGTAGATCATAATCGCAGCTAAAATTAATAGAAGGGCTGTTCTGCTAATTAGCCTGACAGTCTTTTTATTTTTGGCCAATCATGTAACCTCCTGTCTAATTTATATTCCAACTGCTATTATAGCAAAACATAAAATCAGTTGGTCCGGCACTAGTGATAGGTTTGTGAACTTTTGACACTTTCTTAGCCGATCTTCCCTGTTTCTGCTAACACGCGTAGTTGTTTCAATTCATGCCTTGTTAGTTCACGCGCTTCTCCGGCATTCAATCCGCGAGTTGTCAAGTTAGCAAACTCTTCACGCTTTAATTTTTGCACAGGACAATTAATTGCATCGAACATTCTTCGGACTTGACGGTTACGCCCTTCATGGATTGTGATCTCGACAATCGCAGAATTCGTTTTTTTATCTGAGCTCGTCATTTTCACACGCGCAGGAGCAGTACTACCGTCTTCTAGTTCAATTCCCGTCTCCAACTTCTTAAGATCATCACGAGAAGGGATTCCTTTTACTTTAGCCACATATTTCTTTTTAATTTCGAATTTTGGATGAGTCATTAAATACGAGAAATCTCCATCGTTCGTCATCAGCAATACGCCTGATGTATCATAGTCCAGTCTACCAACCGGGAATATTCTCTGGCTGACTTCAGGTATTAGATCCATTACAGTTTTACGACCTTTTTCATCATCTACAGTCGAGATATAACCGCGTGGTTTATAAAGTAGATAATAGACAGGTGTTTCTTTTGTCAGTTGAACGCCTTCTACTTCAATTGTGTCCATTCTGCTAACTTTTGTGCCTAGTTCCGTTATGACTTTACCATTCACTTTAACTAAACCGTCCAATATTAGTTTTTCTGACTTTCTTCTTGATGCTACGCCGGCTTGTGCCAATACCTTTTGTAATCTTTCCATGGGTTCCTCCTTGATGTTACATACTGAAAAAATTATGTCACACTTTGGGGCAAATGAAAAGAAGACTGACCTGTGTAGGACAATCTTCGAAATAGTGTGTTTTCTATTCACTTTTCGGTCACGATATCTACCGCTACCGTCTTAATGGGTTCTGTACCTAAATAAATAGACCAATAGCCTTTTTTCTGTTGTTCATCTGCTTGTGGAATCTGTAACACATTGGACAACATTTTTTTCTCTTTTTTCGTTAGAAGTACTTTAACAGATTGATCTAACTTTGCGGTCATATGAGGAAATACTTGATACTTCCCTTTTTTCACTGCTGTATACGATTGATATTCGGAAAACACTTGCTGAGATAACTGTTTATGGACTTGCCAATCGTCTCCATTATTTAGCGTAACGACAATGACAGACTTTCCATCCTTTTCAAAATAAGTAGCCAATGTACGTCCCGCTGCTTTTGTGAAACCTGTTTTGCCTGCAACAGCAGTAGGTTCAGATAGCACTAGGCGATGTTTGTTTTGCCAACTGTTTTTACCATGTTCCGTTTCAAAAGGATAATTCTTTGTTGAAGCTATTTTACGGAATTCCGGATTCTTCATGGCAAAGTACAACATTTTAGCCGTGTCATATGCAGACGCCAGATGATGCTCACCGTGCAAACCGGACGGATTCATAAAATGCGTCTGCTCCAATCCGTGACTTTGCGCCAATTCATTCATTAAATAGACGAATCCTTCAAGTGAGCCACCTGCATGTTCAGCCAGTGCCGACGCTGCATCATTACCTGAACGAAGCATGAGGCCGTATAACAGATCTTTCGTCTTCATTACTTGACCCGTTTCGAGATAAATAGATGACCCTTCTGCCGTTGCGGCATCTGAGGAAATGACCGTCTCTTCTTCATGGGGCTTTAACTCCAAAAAAGTATAAGCCGTCCACATTTTAGTTAAACTTGCGATGGGTAGTGGTTCATGTTCATTTGATCCCATCAACAACCTACCATTCTCTCCATCTATCACTGCAAAAGACGAACCTGCCGCCTGACTACTTACGGGATTCATCAATAATCCAACTATCAGTAGAACGATGACCAAAATCTTTCTCAAGCATCATGTCCTCCTTCTTCTGTAATGGAAAATGCCTCTTGGAATTTTGTCATGAATAAATCCGTTTCCTCCGATGTTTCCTGTTCTTCGTCAAGTGACAGCGGGGGCATATCTTCGAGCGATGTCAGTCCAAAACGATCTAGGAAAAAAGTTGTCGTACCATATAAAATAGGCCGGCCAGGCCCATCCATGCGCCCTACTTCCTCTACGAAGCCTTTACCTGCCAATGAAGACAATGCACGCTCAGACTTTACACCACGTAAGTCATCGATCTCTACGCGCGTTACAGGTTGCTTGTAAGCAATGATGGCAAGCACCTCGAGTGCCGCTTGTGTAAACGTAGACGGTTTTGGATCTTCTAACATTCTTTTGATGTCATCTGCCCATTCACTCTTCGTCATTAAGCGGAAACTTCCGCCATAACTTTTTAACGTTATGCCACGTGTGTCATCTTCGTCATATGCCTCTTGTAACAAATTCAGTACTTGTTCTGCTTTTTGCTCTCCGCATTTTAACAATGTGGCTAACTGTGCAAGAGTTAACCCCTCTTCACCTGCAACGAATAAAAAACTTTCCGTCATCCCAATGAAACGGGTTTCGATGTCCATTCCTATCATCCCTTCAGATCAACGAGATTCGTAATTCTTCAAAATTATTACTTTGTCGTACTTTCACTTCTTGCAATTTCATTAGTTCGAGCAATGATAAAAATGTTAATACGAGCTCAGGTACAGTTGTCGTTTCAAAAAGTGCATGGAAATCACATTCTCCACCACATAGTTCTAACTTACTCATGATCGATGACATCTTATCCCCGACAGATTGTTCAGATTTTGTTATACTCGCTGTAAGAGGCAGCTTGAGTTTCTTTCTGTGTAGCATTTTCTGAAATGCACCAATCAAGTCAAAAACATTTAGCTGATCTTCCGTCTCGGTTACAAGCGGTTCACCATAATCCGTTAAGTCTTCAGGCTCCTTGGTGAAATGCTCATCACGATATGCTGCGGATTCACGAAGAGAGTTGGCCGCTTCTTTAAACTTTCGATATTCCATTAATCGAGCAATCAATTCTTCACGCGGGTCTTCCTCATAACCGAATTCTTCGATGAACGCTTCTTCTTCATTGACCGGCAACAGCATTTTGCTTTTTACTTCAAGCAACGTCGCTGCCAGAACAAGGTATTCACTTAATTCATCCAATCGAAGAACGCGCATGGCATGCAAATGTTCTATGTACTGCTGTGTTAGCTCCGCCATGGGGATGTCATAAATATCAATTTCGAGCCGATTGATCAAATGCAATAACAGATCAAGCGGTCCTTCGAAGACTTCGAGTTTTACACTATAACTCATTTTCACCAACCTACCTAACCAGAAAGGAATGATTCGGATGCACCCTTACTACCATCCTCTTTTTCTACAGTTTATTGTGTATTTCAATGACAATCAAGATTATTTCGAGTGCCATGAAGTGCTGGAGGAATATTGGAAAGAACAAGAGAACTTTTCAAAAGACCATCCGCTAACAGGCTATATTCTTATGGCTACTGGATTATATCATTGGCGCAGAGGAAATACAGCAGGTGCTTCGCGTACTTTAAACAAAGCCATCACACGTTTCCGCGAGATGCCTGTACAATTTGATAGCTATCTAGAAGAAGTGTCTATTGACGAACTTATCATGCAGCTAGAGCATTGCCTTACACGCATTGAATCGGGTAAAGATTTCTATACATTCCCACTTCCAATCTCACAACAGTTGGAAATTGAAGCAGAGAAATACAAGCCACAGATTGTATTACTACCTAAAAACAGTGCTTCAGTTATTCATAAGCATATGCAACGAGACAGGTCAGATATTCTTTTACAACGTGAAGAAAAGAAGAAGGGCAGCCGTTAAAGATCTGCGCCTTCTTCTTTTCTTAAACAACTTTGTATAAATGGCTCTGTAAAGTCCGTACTTTTACAGCCGTATCCTGGATAGATCTCCTGCAATTCCTTCACCATCTTAGAGGCAATTCCTTCTCCCCGAAAAGATGGATTGACGGAAATATGCTGAACAGTGTACATCTTGTCATTGTCGTTGACTTCTACCCCTATTAATCCGATGTAATCTTCTGCTTCTTTATATAGAAATAGCTGCCACTGTTCATCACATAGATATTGCTGAACAGTCTCTTGCAATTTGCATAACATCTTCTCACTAGGGATATAAGATAAAAAGCCCATAGCAATTTTTTCTTGTGCCTTCTTAAAACGAATAAGATTCAATAGTAACCCCTTCTTTTCAGAAATCCTTTGTACAGTTTACACCATTACACCGTTTACTTCAACTCGCGTATTATTTATAGCGCGGATCAATTACAGGAACAACAAAATACCAATAGATGACTCCCCAAATTATTGCCATCGCAACAATTGAAATGAAAAGAATGACATTTTTCTTTTTCATCAGAAACTCTCCTTCTCATCTAATTGCAACGGAAGGTCTAACTTCATGATGTCTTCATACGTTTCGCGTCTCACCACTAATTGATGTTGCCCATTTTCTACAAACACAACGGCAGGTCGAGGCAAACGGTTATAATTGCTAGCCATGGAGTACGTGTAGGCCCCTGTACAAAAGACAGCTAGTAAATCACCGGTTTCCACTTTGGGCAAATGGGCTTTTTCAATTAATTTATCACCTGACTCACAGCACTTTCCTGCAACTGTCCATTGCTGGTCATGTGGTTCGTTCATCCGGTTCGCAAGTGCACTAGAATAGTGCGCGTCATATAAAGCCGGGCGAATATTATCAGACATTCCGCCATCTACTGCTACGTATGTACGGACACCCGGCACAACCTTCGTGCTGCCAGCAGAATAAATGGTCGTTCCTGCATCTCCGACAAGCGAGCGGCCGGGTTCAATCCAAATTTCAGGAATTGGATATTCATATTCCTCTGCCATCTTTTTCACTACATCTGCCATTTCCTCTACATAGACAGCTGGCTCAAGCGGCGTATCTTCTTCAGTATAGCGAATACCAAATCCTCCACCCAGATTTAAGACCGGACAGATAAATTGATAATTTTTTCGCCACTCAACCATTCTTTCCATCAACACTTCTGCTGCGAATTTGAATGCATCGGTCTCAAAAATCTGCGAGCCTATATGACAATGCATGCCAAGAAAATGAATGTATAGATGATCGTGCAAAGCTAGGAATGCTTGATTCGTTTGGCCATTTTTCAAATCAAAACCAAACTTTGAATCTTCCTGGCCTGTCGTAATATAGTCGTGCGTATGTGCTTCAATGCCTGGTGTTACACGGATTAAGACATTCATTGTTTGCTTTCGCTCGTCCGCAATTTCTTTGATCATGTCGATTTCTAAGAAATTGTCGACTACGATGCATCCAATTTTCTCTTCAAATGCATATACTAGTTCTTCTCTGCTTTTATTATTGCCATGGAAATGAATCCGCTCACGTGGGAATCCTGCGGCTACAGCCGTATACAATTCCCCACCTGAAACAACATCAAGAGACAATCCTTGCTGTTCTGCCAGTTGATAAATCGCGATTGAAGAAAAGGCTTTACTCGCATACGCAACTTGTGCTTTAATATCTTTTTTCTCAAAAGTTTCTTTAAATGCCTGCGCACGCTCTTTGAATAACTCTGTATCATAGACCATAACCGGTGTTCCGTATTGTGTAGCCAGTTCTGAAACGTCCACTCCACCGATTGTCAGATGACCGTTTTCATTCACTGCCTGTGTTCCATAAAGATGCATGTCCCATACCCCTCCCGAATTCTCTCAGATAACTTTATCACAAAAAGACGGGAAGTGGCAACGACATGCGGAATGTCTAAATCGTCCTATGACATTCTATCACGGTTCGGCGATTCCGTGATAAACGGCCGTGGATCGTCGATTGTCATAGGGAAACGAATCAACACACGCAACAAAGCTTTCGGGAAGAATGGAGTGAACGGCCACAAATATGGCACATCCATCGGTTTTAATGAACATAAATAATAGTAAATTACAGCAAGTGCTATGAAAAAGCCCGGGGCCCCTAGTAACGCTGTGGAAACTAACAAGAAAACCCTGAACACTTTTGTCGTAATACTTAATTCAAATGACGGAATGGCAAATGTTAAAATAGCACTGACCGCCACGTATAAAACCACTTCCGAAGAGAACAAGCCTACGTCAATCGCCACTTGCCCAATGACGATAGCAGCAACGAGTCCCATCGCGGTCGACAGCGGTGTAGGTGTATGGATTGCGGCCATCCGCAACACTTCTATACCGACATCAGCTATTAACAATTGGACAAATAACGGAACTTCTCCCCATTCATTCGGACCGATATACTTGATTGCTTCTGGAACGAATTGATTTTCGACTGACATCAAATACCAAAACGGCAACATCACTAGACTTAAAAATGTCCCTATGAAGCGTACCATCCGGATGAAAGTACCGATCAAAGGCGCTTGTCTATATTCTTCCGCATGTTGCAGATGATGCACAAGCGTAACAGGTACTAAAATGACGGAAGGAGACGTATCCACGATGATCGCAATATGTCCTTCGAGTAAATGCGCCGCACATATATCCGCACGTTCCGTATACCGAACGAACGGCATCGGATGAAATCCTTGTTTAAATAGAAATTCCTCGAGTGATTTATCGGTCATCGTCAAGCCATCTGTTTTCAATGCATCCAGTCGCTCCCGCACAAAATTTAAATGACCTTCATTAGCGGCGCCTTTCATGAAGGCAATGGCAATGTCCGTTTTGCCTTTTACGGACGTCTCATGCATTTCAAATCGTAGTTCCGTTGTACGTAAACGTCTTCGAACTAATGCGGTGTTCGTCAGGATGTTTTCCGTAAAACCGTCTCTTGAGCCTCGTATGACTTTTTCCGTATCAGGTTCTTCAGGATTTCTGCCTGGGTATGACCGCACATCAAGTGCGAAAGTGAAACCATCTTTCATAATGAATACAGCTAACCCACTTAAAATAACTTTTGCGAGTTGATCTTCATCCTTGACGATTTCCACCGAATGATACGGAAAATAATCCATCATTGCACGGTCAATGTTTTCCACATCTTCACTTTTATATAAATCATTACGATACTGCATTTCTGTCATTAAGGTTGTTAAGACCTCACCATCCACTAAACCGTTCATATACAGAAGAAGTATTTCTTTATCCCATAGGTGGATCAACCGTTTAGTCGCATCATATGTTTCGTCTTTGCCAAACTGGTTGATGAACCACCTTTCCCCTTCTCTTATGGACGTAAATAGTGTATCGGTCAAATTACGGTCTCCTCACCTTCTCGAGCGCTTCTTCGGCATCTGCGCCCATCCATGTTTTCATTTGAGCTAGAATTTTCTTTTCCAACCGTGATACTTGTACTTGTGATATTCCAATACGTTTCGCAATATCACTTTGTGTGTAATCTAAATAATAGCGCATATAAATGATCGTCTGATCACGTTTATTCAACCGAGTAATGACATCCCGTAACGGAATATGGTCGAATACCCTCTCTGATCTATCGTCTCGCAGTTGATCCATTAACGTCAGGCTATCTCCGTCACTCTCATACAGTTGTTCATGCAACGAGGCAGGATCACGGAGCGCATCAGAGGCTAGGATAATATCTTCTTGTTTTACTTCTAATATTTCTGCCATTTCTGAAATGGAGGGTGAACGTCCATTTTTCTTAAAGAAATCATCGGTTGCATGACGAATTTTATAACTTAACTCACGAATGGTACGGCCTACTTTCACCATTCCATCATCACGTAAATAACGTTGTATTTCTCCCACAATCATCGGTACCGCATACGTTGAAAACTTCACCTCATAGGATAAATCGAACTTATCTATTGATTTCATCAAGCCAATACAGCCTATTTGAAATAAATCTTCTAAATCCGCACCACGCGAAGCAAAGCGTTGAACGATAGACCACACAAGTCTTGTATTGCCTTCTACCATCATTCGCCTAGCTTCTTTGTCACCCGCTTGTGATTCTTTGATGAGTTCTCGCATTTTTTCTTGTGACAATAGAGCGTGTTGCTTCTCAACAGATGCTTCCATACGTCACCTCATTCTACTTACTTCTGTGACCGGAGAAAAATTCTTCTCAAATGTCACGATTGTCCCATTTCCAAGGGTAGAATCTACACGGATACCGTCCGAGAAACTTTCCATAATCGTAAAGCCCATACCGGAGCGCTCCATTTGTGGTTTGGTCGTAAACATCGGCTCCATTGCTTGCTCAATGTCAAAGATACCCATTCCCTCATCTGTGACCGTCATTTTAACTGAGCGGTCATCAATTGACGCATGGATCTTCACCATACTTTTACCATCGCATTCGTAACCGTGGATAATAGCATTCGTAACAGCTTCCGAAACAATTGTTTTAAATTCCGAAATTTCTTCCAGTGTCGGATCCAATGGTGCAATAAAACAGGTGAGTGCCATTCTGGCAAGTGCTTCATTTTGTTCTATCGCTAGAAACGACAAGGTCATTTCATTTTTCATGTACAACCCCTCCGATTTCGTCGATTGCTTCTTCGACTGTACATATTCTGACGACATCACCAAGACCCGAAAATTGAAATAGTTTCTGCATTGTCGGAGATGGATTCAATATGAGCGTTTCTCCGTTAACAGGAACTAGATCGCGCATTCTTCCGAGAATAAGTCCGATCCCTGCGCTGTCCATGAAGCCTAGTTGGTAGAGGTCCCAGATGATTGCACGCGTCTTTCCCGTGAATATAGCGGTAGATACTTCTTCTCTAATTTGATTGGCTTCGTGGTTATCGAGTTCTCCTGCTAGCGTGATTAAGACAATGCCATTTTCCAGTTGTGTAATAGTTGACATTTGTAGATACGCCTCCTTCATGAAGGCATTGTCGCACATTTAGAACGGTCATCCTTTAGTTTTGACAAAACTAGTCAGCTGTCCCTAAAACTTCTTACGTTGTGACAGAAATTAAATGGGCCGGTAAGTATCAATCAACGTTCCAAGCGGACCCTTCCATAGGTTCACAGCGTTCAAGCTAACCTCTCTAAAACGCTGTCACAAAGAACGGCATCTTGGAGAAAATGCGAAGCAGTTAGATCTCTTCTATGCACTCGCTGTCTTTCACTTACTAGCAACTGAAGTGCCGCGTTTAATTGGAATAACACGAATATACATTCTTCACTGGCTAGCTAAAGATACCCGTTAGCCTTGCACTGAATTCACAGCGAGCCTCTCCTACGCTCCTACCTCGAGCTACACAAGAGTATGTACAGTTGAATTTGTTTTTACACATGAACGACAAAAAAGCCATGCGCCCTGGAAGAACCAATTTCTTGGTGTGCTTCAGGCACATGGCTTTTATTCAGTATAAGGAATGTATAAGCGGTGGTGCTTCAGTTTTTTCCTTTGTGATATGCATATGAGTTTGCAGTAATTTGATCGAGTCATCCACTTGTTCCGTGTTTGCATGGAGAATAGCAAGTGTCTCCCCAACTTCTACAAAGTCACCTATTTTCTTGCGCAGTACAATCCCAACCGCAAGATCTATGACGTCTTCTTTTGTTGCACGACCGGCGCCAAGAAGCATGGCAGCTACGCCTATTTCATCGGCATCGATCATGGATACATAGCCACTTTTACTAGCCGGAACTTCAATTTGATACTGTGCTTGCGGCAATAGATTGGTATTCTCTATAATTTTTTCGTTGCCGCCTTGTGCTTTGATTAACTCGCCGAACAAGCGCAGTGCGTCACCATTTTCTACGACGTTCTGCAGTTGTTTGCGTGCGTCTTCTTCAGTTTCTGCTTTGTTCGCTGCAAGCAACATCTTGCTACCAAGAACTACACACAACTCCGTTAGATCGGCTGGACCTTTTCCTTGTAGTGTATCAATAGCTTCCCTTACTTCAAGTGCATTACCTATAGCAAATCCTAGTGGTTGGCTCATATCAGAAATAACAGCACTTGTGTTTCTTCCCACTTCATTTCCGATCGCAGTCATGGCATCTGCCAGTCGTTTTGATTCTTCTACTGTTTTCATAAAAGCTCCCGCGCCTGTCTTGACGTCTAATACGATAGCATCTGCGCCCGCCGCTAGCTTTTTACTCATGATAGAGCTTGCAATCAGCGGAATGCTATTGACGGTCGCTGTGACATCTCGTAACGCATATAGTTTTTTATCAGCTGGCGTCAAATTACCACTTTGGCCAATTACAGCGATCTTCAAATCATTGACCTGTTGAATAAATTGTTCCGTTGAAATCTCTACGTGGAAGCCGTCTATTGCTTCTAGCTTATCCAGTGTGCCACCTGTATGGCCTAGTCCTCGACCACTCATTTTAGCAACCGGTACACCGCACGCTGCGACAAGTGGTGCTAAGATCAATGTCGTAGTATCTCCTACTCCGCCCGTTGAGTGTTTGTCTACCTTCACTCCTTCAATTGCAGATAAATCGATTTGATCACCAGACTCCGCCATGGCCATCGTTAAATAGCCTTGTTCTTCTGTAGTCATCCCCTTAAAGTAAATGGCCATCAAGAAAGCACTCGCCTGATAATCAGGGATTGAGCCATCTGTATAACCCGTCACAAAAAACTCAATCTGTTCTTTAGTTAGTTCTTTTCCGTCTCGCTTGTTTTCAATGATATCTACCATGCGCAGCATACAATTAGTCCTCCTTCACCAATGCAGACAAGAAACTCTCACCATGTTCAGGCATTTCTACTTGGAAGTTCTCGGCAATTGTCGCTCCGACGTCAGAGAACGTTTTACGGATGGGCAATTGCCCTGCTCCTTTATTTGAAGAGGAATAGACGAGTAACGGTACATATTCTCTTGTATGATCCGTTCCTTCATGAACCGGGTCATTCCCGTGGTCTGCTGTGATGATCAGTAAATCGTCTGGTTGCATGGCATCGATAATTTCAGGCAAACGTGCATCAAATTCTTCAAGTGCCTTACCGTAACCAATCGGATCGCGACGGTGACCATATAATGCATCAAAGTCTACGAGATTAACGAAACTGAGGCCTTCAAACTCTTTTTCCATCACCGAAACTAGCTTATCTACACCGTCCATGTTTCCTGTTGTCCGGACTGCTTCCGTCACGCCCTCACCATTGTAAATATCGGCAATTTTACCGATGGCGATTACGTCAAAGCCTTTATCCTGCAATTCATTCATTACCGTTTTCCCAAATGGCTTCAATGCATAATCATGACGATTTGTAGTTCGTGTGAATGTACCCGGTTCCCCAATAAACGGACGCGCAATCACGCGACCTACTAAAAATTCGGGTTGCAACGTAAGTTCTCTTGCGATTTCACAAATCCGATATTGCTCTTCAATTGGAATAATTTCTTCATGTGCTGCAATTTGCAGTACAGGGTCACCAGACGTGTAAACGATGAGAGCGCCCGTCTTCATATGCTCTTCGCCTAGTTCTTCAATAATTTCCGTACCGCTTGCCGGTTTATTTCCGATAACTTTTCTACCCGTTTTCAATTCCAATTCATCTATTAATTCTTTTGGAAAACCATTCGGATACACTTTGAATGCATCATCGATACGCAAGCCCATGATTTCCCAGTGGCCTGTCATCGTATCTTTACCGACAGATGCTTCTTGCATTTTTGTGTAATATCCTTGCGCTTCTTTTTGAGGCGCAAGTCCTTTAATCGGTGCAATATTCGCAAGACCGAGACGTTCCAAGTTCGGTAGTTTTAGTCCGTTCATCTCTTCACCGATATGTCCAAGCGTATTAGATCCAACATCACCAAAAGCTTCAGCATCAGGTGCTTCACCGATCCCTACTGAGTCAAGTACGATTAAATGAATACGGTTATAACGAAATTTCTTCATATGAAAACCTCCAGTAATAGTAGTTTACGCTCTAGGATGATATTGACTGTAGACATCTTTCAAGCGTTTTTTGCTGACATGCGTATAAAGTTGCGTTGTGGAAATATCGGCATGTCCGAGCATTTCCTGAACAGCACGCAAGTCAGCCCCATTTTCGATCAAATGTGTGGCAAATGAGTGACGCAATAAATGCGGTGAAATGACTTTCTGAATTCCTGCTTTCACTCCTGCTTCTTTCAAGATCTTCCAACAGCCTTGTCTCGTCAGTCGTCTGCCATGCATGTTGAGGAACAAAGCTTCCGTATCACTGATGAACTTAGGACGCCCCTCATTTAAATACAACGTACAGGCATCGATTGCAGAACGTCCAAGTGGTACTATTCGCTCTTTGCTACCTTTTCCAAACACCCGCACAAAACCCATGGTCAAATGAAGATCAGCCAAATCAATCGCTATCAATTCACTTACCCGCATTCCAGTCCCATATAACAATTCAAGCAATGCAATATCGCGCATACCTTGTGAAGTATTGCCATCAACGGCCTGGATCAATCGTTCAATTTCGGGTACAGAGAGGACATCCGGCAACTTTTGTTCGATTTTAGGCAATTCGATATGAATCGTGCAATCATGTGTCGTGATTTGTTCTCTCACTAAAAATTGATGGAATGAACGAATGGAGGAAATGTGCCGGGAAAGGGTACGACTAGATTTACCACTATCTTTCAACTTCTGCAAATACTGTAGAACCATCGCGCGTTCGATAGAATTAACAGTTTCTAAGTTTAAACTTGCGATGAAACGTATATAGGCTATCAGGTCGCGTTGATACGACTTCACCGTATTTTGGGCTAATTGTCTTTCAACTGTTAAAAAGTGCACATAATCTTCTAACGCAAACTGCGCATCTTTCATAGACTTTCCTCCTTTCTTTTGTAAAAAGTAAAAAAGGACAGCGCTTAGGCCATCCCATTGTCTTCTTGTTCCTTCTCTTCGTCTTTCGTTTTACAACGTTTACAAATTCCATGGAACGTCAGCCAATGATCTTTGACTGTAAAACCATATCGACCTTCCACGACTTTTTCTACTTCGCCGAGCAAATCTTCCTGAATTTCATCAACCGTTCCACATTCCAGACAAATTAAGTGATGGTGGAACCTTGCAGCACCTTCTTCACGTAAATCATAACGTGCTACCCCATCGCCAAAATTAATTTTATCGACAACTTTTAGTTCAGTTAATAATTCTAATGTACGATATACAGTCGCCAGACCAATATCTGGAGCTTTTTCTTTTACTAGCAAAAATACATCTTCTGCACTTAAATGGTCTTCTTCATTTTCCAGAAGAACTGCTACAGTCGCTTCACGCTGAGGCGTCAACTTGTAGCTGGCCCCGTGCAATTGCTTCTTGATTCGTTCGATTCGGCTTTCCATACGACGCCCCCCTCAAATTGTTTCCATTATACCAAACTGTCGTTCCAGATGACAATAGAAAGGAAAGGTTCAGTTCATTATAGTGTGTAGTGGATATTACTTAATAAAATGAAAGATCGATAGTTCCAGTATCTGAGTGATTAATAATAATGCAATTAATGGAGGCACAGCAGTTAATGGACGATCTTTCTTGCTGGCCGGTGTAGCGAAAAATGGCGGGTTCAACACCGAACATAAAATCAAAAACAACAAACAGCTGATTAATTGAAATGGAAACCACCAAATCGTATAGGATACCATTTTTAAGCCTGTCGACAATAAATATGTGGATGACAGACCAAAAAAAGCACATTTAATTGCACCGAGAAACATAGTGATAAAACGGACTCTTTTATATTTAGACAGAATGATGGCTAACAGAATAAAGCTCAATGTCACCACAACAGGCGACCACAAAGCCGCTTCAGATCCCTTCACCACACGTTGATCATATAAACCAATGACCTGCTCTAGTGACGTGATCGGCCACTCTCTGAATAATAAAGCCCCTCCTATATAACTAATTGCGAGTATAACGAATAAATATACAAAAGACAATGATCGAGCCATAAATAGGACACCTCCGCATCGTTTCTATAACATATGCTTGTCCGTCCAGAAATAGCTCAATCCTTTATAGGTTTTTTACATACCAGACAGCCGCAACCGTCTTGGCATCATAAATTCGTTCATTCGCAATCAATTCCTCTGCCTCTTCAACGGTTACTTCCAGTACTTCAATGAATTCATCTTCATCCCCTGTCGCAGGCTGTTCTACTTTCTCAAGCTCTTTTGCCACATATAAATGAATGATTTCATCCGCGAAGCCTGGTGAAGTTGAGAAAGTCTGCAAATATTCGAATGAATTAGCACGGTAACCTGTCTCTTCTTCCAGTTCACGAATTGCCGTCAGTTTAGGTTCTTCCCCAAGCTCAATCTTTCCCGCAGGTATTTCTAGCATCGTTCGTTCCAAAGGCTTTCTGTACTGTTCAACTAACACGAGCTTTTTATCTTCAGTCAAGGCGATAATCGCCACGGCTCCTGGATGTTTTACTAATTCTCTTTTTGCTAGTTTTCCATCAGGCAATTCTACTTCGTCTACTTGCACCGAAATGATTTTACCTGTAAAAATTTGTTCTGTTGAGAGGGTAATTTCTTCAAACTTCATCCAGCACTCAACCCTTTCCATTGGTTTTATATCCCGTTTTCATTGTACCATGAAACCAAAGGAGTGAAGCACATGAAGAAGCGAACAATAGGTTCTAGTAATTTACTTGTTTCCGAACTTGGATTAGGGTGCATGTCATTACCGACTGAACTTGAAGCGGCTCGTTCCGTACTCGATGAAGCAGTGGATCATGGCATCAACTATTTCGATACAGCCGATCTGTATGATAGAGGAATAAATGAAGAACTTATAGGAAAAGTATTGAAAGAAAAACGTCAAGAGTTGATCATCGCAACGAAAGTCGGTAACAAGTGGAATGGGGAAGATTCATGGACATGGGATCCTTCAAAAACCCATATAATGAACGCTGTAAAACAAAGTTTACGACGTTTACAACTCGATTATATCGACTTGTACCAACTTCACGGTGGTACGATGGAAGATGATGCTGAAGAAACAATCGAGGCATTTGAAACATTAAAAAAAGAAGGCATTATACGTGAATACGGGATCTCAAGTATCCGCCCCACTGTCATCGAACGTTTCTTGAATACTAGCCATGCAGTTTCTGTCATGATGCAGTATAGCTTGCTCGATCGACGTCCTGAAGAATATTTTTCTATGATTACGGAAAAAGGTGCATCTGTTGTCACGAGAGGAACACTAGCAAAAGGTCTATTGACGAATAAAGGCGTGGACCGTGCGAAGAAAATGAGTGGCTTCGTTTCTTACACATCGTCTGAGTTACAGCAGACAATTCAATCGCTTTCGGAGGAAACAAGCGACTTACATGCATACGCCCTTGCCTTTGCACTTAAAGAGCCCGCTGTGGCCTCTGCTTTGATTGGTGCAAGAACACAACAACAGCTTCGAGAGTCATTAAGAGCTTATGACACGCCAATCGACCGACAATTGCTGACGATAGTAACAAACAAAACAGAGCAACATCTATATGATCAGCATCGCGTATAAAATAAGCAAAAAGAGCAACTGCTTTTTTGCAGTTGCTCTTTTTGTTATTTATGATTAGCTGTTGCACTAACCAAGACAGAAGATGATCCTTCTTTAATACTACGTGACGTAGTCTCCGCTTGACGTGCTTGTTCGACCGCTTGCTTCTTTTTTGAAGGCAGCATATTGAAAATGATATTTAAGAAGATAGCCGTAATACTTCCGAGTACAATCCCATTACTTGTTAAGATCTGTACACTTTCCGGCAATTCCTTGAATAGATCCGGTACAACCGAAACGCCAAGTCCGATCCCGATAGAACACGCTACGATCATTGCATTATCTTGAGTTTTTGAAATAACAGGACTCAACATCTTAATTCCTTGAGAAACAACCATTCCGAACATAGCAACCATAGCCCCCCCAAGTACTGCCGCAGGGATAATCGTTGCAAGAGCGGCTACTTTCGGCAAGAATCCTAAAGAAATCAGCATGATCGCGGTAACCAATATTACACGGCGTGACTTCACACCAGATAATTGCATTAAACCCACGTTTTGTGAAAATGTCGTGTAAGGAAATGCGTTGAAAATACCTCCAATAATGGAAGCTAAACCTTCTGCACGATAGCCTTTTTCCAACATTTTTTGATCGATTTCTTTTTCACAAATATCACCGAGCGCAAAGTATACTCCAGTGGATTCTACGAGTGACACCATCGCAACCAATGTCATAATGGCAATCGGTAGCAAATGGAACGTAGGTGTTGCTAGATAAAACGGCATGACCATATGAACATAAGAAGCATCTTGTACGTTGGAAAAATCTACGATGCCGAGGAATATCGCCGCGATCGTACCCACGACTAATCCCAACAAAATAGCAATAGACTGCATAAAACCTGAAGTGAATCGGAACAGTAAGACAATGAATAATAACGTTCCAAATGAAAGTAAAATATTTGTCATTGAGCCAAAGTCTTCAGCCCCTTGTCCGCCACCCATATTATTGATCGCAACAGGAATCAATGTGATTCCAATAATTGTTACGACAGAACCGGTAACGATTGGAGGGAAGAATTTCACAAGACTCCCGAAGAAGCGGCTAATGAAGAAAATGATTACGCCCGAAGCAATAACTGCACCGTAAATGGCCGAAATTCCATAATCATTGCCTATCAAAATCATAGGGCCTACAGCTGTGAACGTACACCCAAGGACGACAGGTAGACCAACACCAAAATATTTATTACGTGAAATTTGCAACAATGTAGCGATACCACACATTAAAATATCAATTGAAACAAGATATGTCAGCTGTGTGGGAGTTAACCCTATGGCATTCCCCACAATAAGCGGTACCAATACCGCGCCTGCATACATAGCTAGTAAATGCTGAAAACCTAGCAGTGTTGTTTTCATCCGTTATTTTCCTCCCCGACGAATTGGACTTGACCGTTTTTCAGTGACTGAAGCTCAGCCAGTGACTCTAAACGTACGCCTTCTTTACGAATCAAATCTCCACCTGGTTGGAAGCATTTTTCGATGACAATTCCAACACCAGCGATAGTCGCACCTGCTTGTTTTGCGATATCTATGAGTCCGAGTGCAGCTTGTCCATTCGCAAGGAAATCATCAATGAGTAAAACCGTATCTTCATTTGAAATAAAATCTTTAGAAACCGAAATATCATTCGATTCTTTCTTAGTGAAAGAATACACTTTCGCGGAGTATAAATGATCCGTCAATGTAAGTGATTTACGTTTTCTGGCAAACACTACCGGAACGCCCAATATCATTCCCGCCATTGTCGCTGGAGCAATACCTGAAGATTCAATCGTGATGATTCTCGTGATGTTTTGATCGCTAAATCGTTTAACAAATTCTTTTCCGATTTCCTGCATCAGTAATGGATCGATTTGATGATTCAAAAACGAATCTACTTTTAATACCTCTTCCGATAATACTTTACCTTCTAGTCGAATCTTGTTTTTTAACAACTCCACGCCGTTGTGCTCCCTTCATTTTTCCGAATAAAAAAAGCGTATATGCCATACTCCCATATAACAACTATGAGAGAGCGGCATGTACGCTTTTAAAAATGAAAAAGCAATTTCTTGTCGAACGACAAAGAAAGCTGCTTTTCATTCTCCCCATAGTCGGTCTATTTTCGGTAAACCGGTAGAAACTTACGGGCCATATCCCCGTGATTATATGAGTTTTATTTAACTGAATGCTAACAGTATAGCATGATTCGACAAATTTTCAATACGAATATTTGCCAATTAGTTTGATAGCTTCAAGCTGGCAAGCACATGGACATATTCTTGACAAAAAGTCGGCGTGAATTGGGATAAATAGTTATTTCAAGAGAAGGCATTGCATTGAAGCGTCCCCTCAGTAGTGCCAATCGCTTACCAACACCCACGCCAGACTCTCTTTGTAATAAACTCCCCGTTTTTTACTTACCCGAAAAATAGTGAGGAAAGATAAATTACTACGCCTACTGTAAAGCTACTAGCTACGGTATTGAACAGGACGATCTGGGCTGCTAGCTCCGACTCTACATCATATTCCAATGCCAGCGTTGAGCTGTTTCTTGACGTTGGAAATGAGCTGGCGATCCAGAGTGACTGAGCCGTGACACCGTCTATCTTCAACAGTAAAATCAACAGCAACGCCACAGTTGGTGAAATAATGAGTCTGCCGATAGCGCTGAGGTAGATCAAACGGTTCCATAGCGTTTTCACCTTAATCTGCGCTAACTGCGCGCCTAGTGTAATGAGCGCAATGGCGATAAAAGCATCCGATAAATGACTAATCGGCAACTCGATAAATTGTGGTAACTGGATATTTGCTAAATTAAGCACAGCACCTAGCCACAATGCATGAATAATCGGCATTCGAAGAAATTGCTTCACGATGTCTTTTCCCGATTGCGTGGAAGACACGAGATTATACAATCCATACGAGTATGTTAGTAAGTTCTGATAGACAATCAACACGATCTGAATGGACACTCCGAGTGGATTGGCATGAAAGACTAGCTGACTAACGGGTAAGCCATAGTTTCCAGAGTTGATCAACACAATACTGTTTTTCATTACGGCGGTTTGCTGGCGGTTTAGACGCAAGAATTTACTAAATATATGGCCAGTAATTATTAAAGCGGATGTGAATAATACGACAAACATTAATACATCGAGTAGGATGTCTATATCAATAACAGTATGATATAAGTTCATGAACACAGCGGCAGGAATTAGACAGTATGTTAGAATATTCCCTAACGCCTTAACATTAAAAGTAAACTTTATTTGTAAAAACACGCCAATTGCTAATAAAATAAGCATCGGTGTGATAACATTTACAAAGACTATGAGTAAGTACTCCATAAAGGAATCTCCTTTCTGCTGATTCAGCGATATACTTCTCAGAACAATCTTCAAGGAATACAGGAGGCTTCATGATGGAAACAGAACGACCAAGCAAACATTTACATTTCCCTAAGAGTCAATGGATGCTGTTAGTGGGTATTTTATTTTTAGCTGCTACCATCCGTTCTCCACTAACTTCTGTTGGACCTATTATTGGAAATATTCGCGACCAACTGCAAATCTCCAATTCATTGGCTGGATTTCTAACAACAATCCCACTACTGGCATTTGCCATTGTATCACCTTTTACACCACGCATTGCAAAACGGTTTGGCATGTCGCGAACACTTTTCTATGCAATGATTATTTTACTAATAGGAATCGTCATGCGTTCTGTCGGCAATAGTATCTTGCTACTGATCGGCACATTTTTAATTGGTGTCGGAATTGCCTTTGCAAACGTCTTATTACCAAGCCTTCTTAAACTGAGCTTTCCTTTCCATATTGGATTAATGACAGGGTTGTACTCTGTCTCTATGAGTATATCTGCAACGCTAGCTTCGGGTATCGCTTCTCCAATCGCCAATGAAACTGTCTACGGCTGGCAAGGTGCTCTAGGAATTTGGGGAGTCATTACATTGTTAGCTATTATCGTATGGATTCCTCAAATACGTAAAAAGAAAGAGGTTATCAAAACAGTTCAGAAAAACAAGAAGACGGGACCTGCTCGGCCTATTTGGCGCTCGCCACTAGCCTGGAGCATCACAGTTTTCATGGGACTGCAATCGTTCCTATTTTATACGACAGCTTCTTGGATTCCAGTTGTGTTGCAATCAAATGGCATGACTGCTGATGCCGCGGGATGGATGTTAGCGCTTGTCCAACTCGCACAATTGCCTATGATGTTTATCATACCAGTGGTTGCGGATAAAGTACGTGATCAACGTGTTCTGGTCGTAGCTGTTTTCGCTTGTTATGTAATTGGCTATGGTGGTGTACAATTCGGAAGCGAAAGCCTGACTGCACTTTGGATGATTTTCATCGGACTAGGAGGCGGTTCAGCGTTCGGCCTCGCTATGATGTTCTTCACTTTACGTACCCATACACCAGACCAGGCAGCTTCAATTTCCGGAATGGCGCAGTCGATTGGCTATTTACTCGCGTCTATTGGTCCTGTGTTGTTCGGTATTCTTCATGACTTTACTGGTTCATGGACAGCGCCACTATATACCTTCATCGTTGTCGCAACGATACTATTTATAAGTGGAATGTACGCAGGTAAAAAGCATTTTATTTCGCTTGATTTAAATCAGAACGTGTAATAAAAAAGCACATGCTGGAGGTTAACCTCTTTAGTTTATGCATACAAAAACATATATCAACAATAAAACGAAGAGCCCCAATTCATATTGGGGCTCTTCGTTTTTACCTACGTATAAACTTGTAAATATAAAATGCAAGCAGTTTTAAAATTAATAAAACCCCGCCCATTCTACCGGTTTCAGGCAGAATGGGCGGGTATAATTACACGGTTAATCGAATTTTATTTCCCGATGGATCTTCAATTACAAACAATTCATCTTCAACCACGTACGAATAGTCTAGATTCTGTAATTGTTCAATTACTTTTACTATCGCTTCTTCATTTGGGAAAACAAGGGTATACCAGTTTATACCAACACTGTTTTTCCGCGGTTTCGGAGCACCTACTCCTTGCCATGTATTCAAGGCAATATGATGATGATAGTCGCCAGTTGAAATAAAAATCGCTTGAGGATAATGGCTTACAACTGTAAAACCAAGTCCCTTCGTGTAAAACTCTTCTGCTTTCTGAAGATCGGCAACATGCAAATGAACGTGGCCCATTATCGTATCAGCTGGCAACCCGTTCCATTCCAAATCGCTGACTGCTAGAAGACTTTCTCCATCTAATGGATCCGATACCATCTTGACTTCTCCATTAGACCAGGTCCATTCAGTAGATGGCCGATCTATATACACTTCAATGCCATTTCCATCTGGATCTGTAATGTATAGTGCTTCACTAACAAGGTGATCCGATGCTCCGAATCGATAGCCTGTCCCGGATAAATGACGTAAAAAGACAGATAAGTCAGCCCTTGTTGGTAGCAGAAGTGCAAAGTGAAATAAACCAGATCTCCTTTCCTCTTTTGGTAGTACATCAGCAGGTTGTTCAATCGTTAATAATCCTATTTTACCATCCGCTGTTAAAACCGCTTTTCGATTTGTTTGCTCCAATACTTGAAATCCGAGAACCTGTTGGTAAAATTCAAGCGATGAATTAAGATTTGTTACATTTATATTAACCTGTCCAACAAATATATTAGGTCTTTGATGAAAGTTTCTCATTTTTGCAATCAGCCTCACTTATATTTTATTTTGTTTTTATTGTCCGTGATTTGAGTTTTCCTTATTTTTATTAACTATAACTTGGTCAACTGCCCAAATCTTACTTCCATTTACCGATAAAAATATGGCGATTACTAAAAGTAATAGGTCTAGTTCGTAGCCAACACTTTCCGCTGTCCCTAAGAATCCAACGGAGATTTTAACCTTTAGTATCGCACCAACCATGATTATAGCGAGCAATGCAGAAACAACTCTCGTCCCTAGGCCCAAAATAAGTGCTATACCGCCTATTACTTCCACAGCTCCTACAAAGTATGCTAAAAATCCTGGAATTCCGATACTCTCAAACCAACCTGCGGTATTTCCTATTCCACCTTGGAATTTCACGAATCCGTGCACAAAAAAACTAATCCCTACCATTATTCTTAATAAAAATATGCTTATCTCTTTTTTCTTCATCTTCATTTCCTCCTAGTTTTAATATCATTATTCTGTTGCATTATTTTACAACGTATTCACATCAATAGAGTTCCCGTTAGAAACATGTCCATCTGAATATGCACTGAATGCCGAAGAGGTTTCTTGTTTGAAAATACTTCTGCGTCCACTCCCCATTCAAACTGAAGGACTTGGACTTAATCTTGATTACCATGCCAAATGAATGAAGACACTTTATTTAATGGTTGAATATCATATTGTTCATTTATAAAGTTCAGAAGTTAACCGCTCAAGGTACTGATTCTTCTGATATAGATTCCAATGTTCGGCTCCAAGAGTTATAGACAAAATCGCCTTCGGGCTGAATCTCATCAATTAATTCACGTTCATATCGAACTGATAATTTTCAAACGAATACTCAATAGAGCTTTCTAATCTCTTTATAGCTCCGTCATCCATATCGCAATGAAACATAGCGAATCCTACATCATAAAAAAATAAGCAGCTGTTCTAAAGATCATCATGTACCTATAACAAACAGTTCATTCCTGATTAACGGAAAACGGAAAAAGTATTCTATTTATTATGAAAATCGCTGGATCATTCTCCACATTCAATGAGTTCCAGGTTTCGAAGATCATAAAAAGCTGTCTGTCATCATATCGATCTTTTATTATCTCAAAGAGAATATTATTTCTATATAGGTGAACATCGTTTGTAAAAAAATAAATAACCTTCTCTTTTCAATTAATTTCCAGTAGAGTATACAGTTTTAGGAATCTACTAAACCAAAACATGGCTAGACTTCAATTGAATGTTCAATTTTTCTAACAGCTCTGTCTTTTTGCATCGTTAAACATCTGATTAATAAATTTCTCCACCTTTCTCAAACACTAATATATCCCTAGGATTATTTTTGCTTTCTAAAACGTAATAACTGTTCGTGAAAAACATCAATAGATTTATTGTTAGTATATAATTTAACAATAAGTATTCCTAGGTGAATATCAATTCACTATATGATAACATTATGTGGAAGATAGCGTCAAGATATTTGTGCTATTATATAAATACACAACAATGTACTTGGAGGGATCCATATGGAAATCGGCTCAAAAATACGAGATATACGGAAGAGAAAGAAAATAACCATCGCACAGATGAGCGAAAAAATAGGACTCTCAAAAGGGTTTATAAGCAACATCGAAAATGATAATACATCCCCCTCCCTTAATACGTTGCAAGAAATCGCTCGCTTTCTAGACGTCCCGCTTCCTTATTTGCTACTAGAGAAAAAGAAGCATATGAAAGTCATTAGGAAAGCTGAACGGGTATATACAACGTTTAACGGAATAAAAATTGAACATATTACTACGCAAAGTGGTCTGCGAATGATGCACGTTGAATTACCGCCTGGTACATCGACCGGTGAAGCGATTGCCCACGAAGGTGAAGAGAGCCATGTCGTACTAAAAGGCACGGTCCTTGCTGAACAAGGCGAAGATTCTGTTATTGCAAAGGAAGGCGATTCATTTAGTTGGAATGCTAGCGTGCCTCACTTTGTAAAAAACATCGGAGAAAATGAGGCAGTCTTACTTATCGCTGTCTACTCCGAGGATAAAAGTACATGACACCATTCCGTTCCCTCTCCGGCACACTTTTCCTAATTCAATCATGTACGGGCAACTGGAATGGATTTAATTAATAAATCGCATCACAAGATAAACTTGTGATGCGATTTTTATTGTTTCAGCTAATGTACCACTTAACAGAACAACTTAACCCGAGAGGTACTTGCTCTCATTTTAGATCTAATTCTGTAGAAATCGGACAATGATCACTGCCCATGATTTCTGAATGAATGGCTGTTGTTTGCAGGACCGACTGGAGACGCTTTGAAATAATAATGTAATCGATACGCCAGCCGATATTTCGTGCCCGTACATCGCGCATATAAGACCACCATGTAAAGTTATCTTTTAGATCCGGATTCATAAAGCGAAACGTATCAATGAATCCAGCATCTAACAACCGCGTCATTTTCCCGCGTTCTTCATTCGTAAATCCCGAATTGCCAATATTGGATTTAACGTTACGAATATCAATTTCTTCATGTGCCACGTTCAAATCTCCGCAATAGACAACGGGCTTGATAGCATCCAATGACTGCAGATGGTCAAGTAAATCATCTTCCCATGCCAATCGAAATGATAATCGCGCTAAGTCCCGTTGTGAATTGGGCGTATAACAATTAACGAGAAAGAACTCTTCAAATTCTAGCGTTAGCACTCGTCCTTCTACTTCGTGGTCTAGATCATTCAATCCATAGCGTACAGAAAGAGGTGTTTTTTTCGTAAAGACTGCGGTACCTGAATATCCCTTTTTCTCTGCATAGTTCCAGTAGGATTCATACCCATCGAAAGAAAGGTCGATTTGTCCTTCTTGACATTTGATCTCTTGGACACAGAATATATCTGCCTGTACTTGTTCAAAAAAGTCATTAAAACCTTTTTTTACGCATGCCCTAATACCGTTCACGTTCCAAGATACTACTTTCAATTTTACACAACCTATCTCTATTAATTGCCGTTAAAACTCACTGCCAGTTTTGCTGCAAGTTCAGCGTTTGACTTCACTAAGGCGATATTGGCCTCCAGACTTTTACCGTCTGTCATTTCCTGAACCTTTTTTAACATATGTGGTGTAAGATACTTTCCGCTAATACCCATTTGTTCAGCTTCTTTAAGAGCATCTGAAACCAATCCATCCATATACTCCTGATCCATTGCATATTCTTCAGGAATAGGATTCGCGATAATTGCGCTACCCTCCAAGCCTAAATTCCATTTAACGCGCAACATTTCTGCCATCATATCAATTTCATCTATCCGGTAGTCTACATGATGTGCGCTGCTTCTTGTGTAGAAGGCGGGGAATATATCTGTTTGATACCCCATGACTGGAACACCTTTCGTTTCCAAATACTCAAGTGTTTTACCGAGATCCAAAATAGATTTCGCTCCTGAACAAACAACAGCTACATTTGTGCGTGCGAACTCTTCAAGATCTGCAGAAATATCCATCGTTTGTTCCACACCTCTATGCACACCGCCAATGGCCCCAGTCGTGAATACGCGTATTCTCGCTAAGTCAGCAAAGAACATCGATGCAGCAACCGTCGTTGCACCCGGTTTTTTAGTAGCAATTAAGTAACTAATATCGCGTCTAGAAGCTTTGACAACACCTTTGCTATCTCCGAACCGTTCTAGCTCTTCATCAGATAGACCTATTTTTATTTTACCGTCCATAATTGCGATTGTTGCCGGAACCGCACCATGATCGCGCACAATCTGCTGAACCTCCCGTGCAGCTTTCACATTTTCAGGATATGGCATGCCATACGTAATAATTGTGGATTCCAATGCGACTAGCGGCTTGCCATATTTCATCGCTTCTTTCACTTCTTCTGAATACGAAACATATCTTCTCATTATGAATCTTCCCCTTTACCGTTCAATCGCTATATATTCATAATAATCATTATACGCACTTTATTCAATGTTCGTCGGCAATTATTTGGTTAATAGAGTAGCTTTCTAAGTCCCATCCGGTCTCCCCGCCTAGTACTAGCTGGGATAAAAGTTTGCCGAGAAGAGGTCCTACTGTTAAACCAGATGAACCAAGACCGTTAGCCATCCAAACTTGCGGGTGATCAGGTAGTTGACCGATGACCGGCATAAAATTCGGTGTATGTGGACGAATACCCACACGGACTTCAGCCAGTACTGCTTCGCTCAGTAAAGGTGCAATGGGTAGAGCATTCGACAACACCTGCAGTATCCCACCAGTGGTCGGTTGAATATTGAAATCATCTGTATCCTCGTGTGTTGCGCCCGCAACGAATCTGCCATCTCGGAATGGCACGAGGTACTGAGTACCAGGTGGCATGATGACTGGCCATTCCCCTGACGCTACATGATTTGATTGTAAATGGAGTATTTGTGCTTTCTGTCCTGTCACTTGCAGCTTCTTACCTAAGGGCTCTGTAAATTCACTAGCCCAGGCACCTGACGCTACGATGATTTGATCTCCCTCAATAATTTGCCCCTCGACCATAACACCACAGACTTTTCCTTCTTTTATGTACGGCGATGCAGAGCCTTTTATACTTTGAACACCACGTTGAACTGCCACACGCTCCATTGCTTTAAGTAGTTGATCCCCTTCTACTTTGGCAGCACCTGAAATACGAACAGCTGAATATTCCTCAGATAAAATCGGAAAATAGCTAGCGAGCTGTATTGTATCCAGTAATTCCACTTCCCCGATCTCAGGAGATTGTTCTTTCCTTATATTTAACAACTCGACTTTCTTCTCCAAACGATCTAACTCAGTATGAATCGCCAAGGCACCCACTTTCTTATATCCTGTTTCCACTTCGCCATGCTTTTCTAATGACCGAATGAATTCAGGATAATACGCAGCACCAGCTGATGCTAGGGCATACCATGCTTTATTTCGTCTTTGAGATGCCCACGGACAAATAATGCCTGCTGCGGCTTTTGTAGCCTGTCCTGGCTCTTGCCTATCGATTAGTACGACTTCTGCTTGTTGGTCGGATAAATGATAAGCAGCGGAAGCACCAACGATACCCCCGCCTATAATTAATACTTTTCTCATGAAAATTTGCTCCTTTATATAATAGTTTTTAAAATCGACAAACTTTTCACTTTATTTTTTCTGAAAAAGCAGTATAATTACACTATTCGGAATTGAACTTTCGGAATATTCTATATCTTGAGGAGTTTTGATGATTATGACGAGATTACCTATGCAAATTCAACTAGCACAAAATAAAAAAGAAAAGCCAGATCCTAGCACTTTAGTTTTTGGGAAAACATTTACAGACCACATGCTCATTATAGACTATGAGGAAGGCAAAGGTTGGCATAATCATCGCATTACTCCTTACGCACCTTTAACACTCGATCCAGCTGCAATCGTTTTACATTACGGTCAAACGGTTTTTGAAGGAATGAAGGCATATCGTTCAGAAGATGGAACCATTCGTTTGTTCCGTCCAGATCAAAATATGAAGCGTTTGAATTATTCGCTCGATCGTCTATGTATGCCACGGATCGATGAAAAGAACGCATTGTACGCGCTGAACCAATTGTTGCAAATCGAGCAGGATTGGATTCCTACACTAGAAGGAACATCATTATATATCCGCCCATTTGTCATTGCAACAGAAGCCTTCCTAGGTGTAGCGCCAGCTAAAAAATATCAATTTTTCATGATTCTGTCCCCTGTTGGCTCGTACTATAAAGAAGGGATTCATCCAGTTAAAATCCTCGTCGAAAATGAATTCGTCCGTGCTGCAAAAGGCGGAACGGGTAGCGCTAAAACTGCTGGCAACTACGCAGCGGCTTTAAAGGCACAGGAGACAGCAGACAAACAAGGCTACTCACAAGTTTTATGGCTCGATAGTGTCGAGCGTAAATACGTGGAAGAAGTAGGAAGTATGAATATCTTTTTCAAGATCAACGGTGAAATTGTAACGCCTGCAATCAACGGCAGTATTCTTGAGGGAATTACACGAAAATCCATTTTACAGTTGCTAAGACATTGGAATATGCCAGTTGCAGAGCGTCAAATCTCAATGGATGAAATCCGATCTGCCTATGAAAGCGGTGAACTTGAAGAAGTATTCGGTACAGGCACAGCTGCTGTTATTTCTCCAGTCGGCGAACTGAATTGGGATGGTTATAAAATGATCATTGGCAACGGTGAAACAGGGGAACTATCTACTCGTCTATATAACACGTTAACGAATATCCAAACAGGCAAAGAACAAGATCCATTTGGTTGGGTATATGAAATTAAGAAACGTATGGCACGGCTTGCTTAAGACATTGAAAAGCCCCCGTTTTCCACAACTGGAAAGCGGGGGCTGTTGTTTATACAGAAAGTAAAGCTGCATCATTCGTAAGTTGTTCTCCACGAATACGCTGAAATTCATCCATCAATTTCGCAATAGTTAAATGCTGTTTCTGTTCTTCTTCTACCTCAAGAATAATTTGGCCTTTATCCATCATAATTAAGCGATTTCCAAGGTCAAGTGCCTGTTGCATGTTATGCGTTACCATTAACGTCGTCAGCCGATCCTTCTCAACTAATCGTTTCGTTAAATCGGTGATTAACTCTGCGCGGGACGGATCGAGTGCTGCGGTATGCTCATCCAACAACAAAATAGAAGGTTGCGTAAAGGTCGCCATCAATAATGACAACGCTTGACGTTCACCACCGGACAATAGTCCAACATTCGCTGTCATCCGGTTTTCAAGATTCAAATGCAATGTTTCCAGTGAGGTTCGGAATAAGTCTTTCCGTTTCTTATCTACTCCGCGATGCAATGAACGCCGTCGATTGCGAGAATAAGCCATCGCCAAATTTTCTTCAATCGTCATCGTCGGTGCTGTACCCGACATCGGATCTTGGAATACTCGTCCTATCATTTTGGATCGTTTGAACTCTGCCAAACGTGTAACATCTTTGTTATTGATATAAATAGAACCAAAATCCGGTGTCAATGCGCCAGATATCATATTCATCATGGTAGATTTTCCTGCACCGTTACTCCCTATGACTGTTACGAAATCACCCGGTTGTAAATGTAAGTTAATTTGGTCCAGCGCTACTTTCTCATCCGGAGTCGATTCATTAAATACTTTATTGACTTGATCCAGTTTCAACAACGCTATGACCTCCTTGTGATGATTTCATCGCCATTCGTTCAAATTGTCTTTTCGCTTTACGCGCTTTTTCCCGTCTTTTTTCGAGAATCTGCGGAATAATTAATGCCGCAATTACGATGACTGCAGTAATTAATTTCATATCACCTGAATCGAGAATCTTCACTTTCAATGATAGTCCGAGTACGATTCTATAGATTACGGCACCAATGACGACGGCCATTGTTGTACGGAAAATGGTTTTCGTCCCGAATATCGCTTCACCGATAATAACAGAAGCTAATCCGATGATGATCATACCAATTCCCATTCCATTATCAGCGAATTTTCCATACTGTGCAATCAATGAACCTGCGAAAGCAACTAGTGCATTGGAAATTCCTAATCCGAGAATAACAAGAGTATCTGTATTGGCAGAGAAACTACGAATCATTTTTTTATTATCACCAGTTGCACGGATGGCTAAACCAACTTCGGTTTGCAAAAACCAGTCCGCTATGAATTTAATGAGAACCACAACTAGGATCATCAAAACTAATGTTCCCCAAGTCGATGGTAAATGTTCCAAGCCAAGTCCCAATAGAAAACCATTGATGGTTTCATCAATTCCAAGAGTACTCCAGAAACCTTGGAACTTACTGAAAATCGTTTCTGAATTTAAAAGCGGAATATTTGGACGACCTACTGAATTTTCTGTCGTCAGTCCCATTATCCGAAGGTTTATCGAGTAAAGAGCTATCATCATGAGGATTCCGGATAGAAGTGGATTGATTTTTCCTTTGGTATGTAATAAACCAGTTATACACCCAGCAAAAAAGCCAACCAGGATTGCGGTAAGTGTTGCAACAAGTGGATGATAATCAAATACAATCATCGTAGCCGCTACTGCTGCGCCTGTTACAAAACTTCCGTCCACTGTTAAATCTGGAAAATCAAGCACCCGGAATGTTAGATACACTCCGAGTGCCATGATCGCATAGATGATACCCTGCTCAACTGAGCCAAATACAGCTGAAAACATGCAAGATCATCTCCTATTTTTTTATTTTGCAATCTCGGCATTCCACTCATCTTGAATCTTCAAACCGATTGCGTCTGCAGTCTCTTCATTCATCACTAGCTTCAAGTTCTGTGGTAATTGGACAGGTAATGATTCAGGCGTTTCTTCACCTTTTAGAATCTTTACTGCCATTTCACCCGCTTCATATCCGATATCGTAGTACTCAAAGCCGTATGCTCCAAGTCCACCACGTTTCACAGAATCAAATTCACCCACCATCATCGGAATCTTATTGTCATTCGCAACAGAGATGACTGATTCAAGTGCTGATACTACAGTGTTATCCGTAATGATATAAAATGAATCTACTGAACCAATCAAAGATTCGGCTGCTTGCTTTACATCTGCTGAAGTTGCAACGGATGCTTCTACAACTTCCATATCCATATCTGCAAGAATTCCTTTTACATGATCCACTTGTAGGCGAGAGTTTTGCTCCCCTGAGTTAAATATCATTCCTACTTTTTTTGCACCCACGTTTTCTTTCAAGAACTTCATTGTGTTTGGAATGGCATCAGGATGATTATCAGTAGTGCCTGTAACATTGCCGCCTGGCTCTTCATTGGATGCAACAAGTTCCGCTGCTACTGCATCTGTAACTGATGTGAAGATAATCGGAATGTCTTGTGTCGCGCTAGCTGCCGCTTGTGCACTTGGTGTAGAGTTAGCAAATATTAAATCGACGCCTGCGCCTGCCAAGTTGTTTGCAATGGTTGAGTTGGAACTATTATCATTTTGCGCATTTTGCTTATCGAATTCTACATTCAATCCAGCATCTTCAATTGCCTTTTGAAACCCTTCAAACGCCGCATCTAAAGACGGGTGTTCAACAATTTGTGTCACACCAATTATGTATTTTTCTTCAGTGCTTGCTTTATCATTATTCTTATCATCTGCTACAGGATCAGATGACTCCCCTTTTCCACCACACGCAGCGAGAATGAGCACAATACTAAATAGTGCTGCTGCATAAGTCACCCAATGTTTCTTCATGTAAATCCCCCTCGACTATGATCTATTACCCTTTCGATGTATGTAGAAAAGATAATAATTATACGTAATCGTACCCTTTACAATGTTATTCGTCAATGCATTATTCAATATTTTGTGTGAATTCTCAAAAGTTAATGAACTACCTGATATAATTCTCCATATATTAAGATAACTCGCAGGAAAACAAATTAATCTACATAAAAAATAGTGACGCGATTATACCATTCGCATCACTATTTTTGGTTATTTATTTAACTCGTAATTCAGGAATCTCTTTGTACGTAATTCTTTCGGTGATTTGATTACTTCATCTGGAGTACCCGCTTCAACGATCTTTCCATCGTCCATAAAGATCACATGATTAGCCACGTTGCTTGCGAATTCCATCTCATGCGTCACCACAATCATCGTCATATGCTCTTCCGCAAGATTTCTCATCACTTCCAATACTTCTTTCGTCAATTGCGGATCTAAAGCGGAAGTCGGTTCATCGAATAATAAAATATCCGGATTCATCATCAACGCTCTCGCAATCGCAACACGTTGTTTCTGACCACCCGAAAGTCTCGAAGGTAATTCATCAGCCTTTGAAGCCAACCCCACTTTTTCTAGCAATTCGATACTTCTATGCCCATAATCTTCGGCTTTTTCTTTCTTCACCAGTTTCGGTGCTAGTTCCAAGTTCTGCTTTACAGTTAAATGAGGAAATAGGTTAAATTGTTGAAATACCATTCCCATTTTGGAGTTGATCATTTTACTATCGGTAGGATTTGTGTAAATGCCATCTTTAACTAGGTAATCTCCATCCACGATAATACTACCGCCACCAACTTGCTCCAATTGAATTAGACTTCTTAACATTGTACTCTTTCCAGAACCCGAAGGTCCGATAATTGCCATGACATCATTTTTTTGAACATCAAACGATATATCCTTCAATACTTCCAATGGACCGAATGATTTCTGTAAGTTGCGTACTTCTATGAAAGACATAATTTCCTCTCCTCATTCGTATTGCAGCTTTCTTTCTAAATACTTGAAGACTACAGTCAATCCGAATGCAATCAGCAGGTAGATCCCAGCCGCAATGAAGAACGGTATGATTGTGAAGTCTCTGTTTACGACTGTTTGCGCATAGTGTAGAAGTTCTGGAACCGCTACCGCATATAATAGCGCCGTATCCTTTACTAAAGATACCGATTCATTCGCAATAGGTGGTAGCGTTACACGAAACATCTGTGGTAGGATGACGCGCACAGTCGTTTGCCATTTCGATAATCCAAGTACTTGCGAAGCTTCGTATTGCCCTTTATCAATGGAGATCAAACCACCTCGGAATATTTCAGCAAAGTAGGCTGAATAGTTCAAAATGAACGCTAGTGTAGCTGCTACAAAACGATCAAGAACTAAGTACTCACCAATTACCGGCAGAAGTGGTAAACCAAAAACAAAAAACAATAGCTGTAATAACAAAGGAGTCCCACGCATGACGTATATAAAAGTCTGCGCCAAATAAGAAATTGGTTTAATACTACTTCTTACGGCAAGTGTCAACAAGAATCCCAGTGGAATAGATAAGACAATCGCTATTACAAATAATAGTACAGTCGCTTTAGCCCCTTCCAACATAGGAATCAGCATAGACATAAAATATTCATAACTCATTAGTAAATTCCTCCGAAAAACCATTCAAGGTTTTATGTACTTCTCTTACAATACGCATACCAACGGAAGTCGCAAATGCAACTTCCGTTGACATAACTTATTCTACAACTCAACGAAGAACTTTGTCTTCTCCGAACCATTCTGTGGAGATTTCAGCTGAAGTACCATCTTCATTCATCGTATCCAATGCTTTTTGAAGATTTTCAAGCAATTCTTCATTGCCTTTCTTCACTCCAACGCCATATTCTTCCACTGCCAATGATCCGTCAAGTTTCGTAAAGACCCCTTCTTCTGTTGTCATATAGTAATCAATGACGACTTCATCAAGTACTACTGCATCTAGACGACCTGTTTTCAAATCTGTTAACGCTAGAACATTGTCTGCAAATTCTGTGATGTTTTTTATTTTTTCGTGGATTGGGTGACTTTCTAATGCTGGTCCGGCAGATGATAATGCTTGGACACCTACAGTTTTTCCATCTAGGTCTTCAATTGTTTTCACATCAGAATCTACTAACGTCACAACAACTTGATTATTATCCAAATAAGGCTTCGTGAATAATACTTTTTCTTGACGTTCTTTTGTGATGGTATAGCCGTTCCAAATTAAATCGATTCTTCCACTGCTAAGTTCTGTTTCCTTCGTTTTCCAGTCAATAGGCTGGAATTTTGCAGTAGCGCCCATATGCTCAGCCGCTGCTGTTGCCATGTCAATATCGAAACCTACTAAATTATTTTTATCGTCACGGAATCCCATAGGTGCAAATTTGTCATCTACACCGATGATAATTTCTTTCGTTTCTTTGTTATCTGCATCCGCGGGTGATTTGCCCCCCTCAGAAGACTTGTCCGAACATCCAGCCAGCAGTAGGAATAATGCTGCAAATAATAAAGCAATGGTTGTCTTTTTCATTATTTTTCCTCTTTTCTCAATTCTTTAGTACGTTAATGAGTTAGTATACTATAAAAATAACATTAGATGCACGAAATGAAAAGTAGTAAAATGAAAAAACTGAAGGTAATCTCCATATGTCTGGAGTTATCTTCAGTCTACGAATAATCTGTGTCTATTCTTTTTTCGTTATTTACTTCTCCTAAACACTTTGTGGCCATCGTATGAAAAGACCAAAGGTTTGTTCTCAAGTATTGTTTCGATATGCACGATACGTCCCCACAGTTGATGAATATGCGGTAAAACATGTTCCAAGTACGGGAGATCAAGTTCAGTGTCTTCATAGCGGTGAACAAGATACAATTCCCCATTTCGCATATAATCTCCATCGTCTACTACTATATAAGGAAAGCCACCGTTCACTCTCTGTCCAATTAGTTGATTCCGAACAGCGTCGGTCTGTTTATCAGAGATTTTGTATTGGTCTTCCTGCTTTTGGAACACGTACAGATCTTCTTGTTTGATCAGGTCATCGGTCAAATAATTTCGAATGAAGGATGTGTCATTTTCAATTTCACGCGCTTCAAATATTTTTTCACGTCCCGTCACCATCTCTTCACCACGTGAAATAGCTTCTTTAGCTAGTATATCGTACCGTTTCTCTATATCTTCATATATTTTGACGCCGAGGTAATATGGATTAATTGAAGTCTTGGAAGGCTGCAGAACACTAGCATTAAGTTTTGCGAACTCAATTGTCTCTGAAGGCGTTAAATCCATTTGTCGAAGAATCGTTTGATGCCAATAAGATGCCCACCCTTCATTCATGATTTTCGTTTCCAACTGTGGCCAAAAATAAAGCATCTCTTCGCGTAACATCGTCAGAATGTCCGCTTGCCATTCCGTTAGATTACGACTGTTTTCAAGAATAAATAATAGGATGTCTTTTTCTGGTTCTTTCGGATTCTTTTTGTGCATTTCAATCGCTTGTTGTCCGGGAATTTTCCGTTGATCAAGGTCCCATAAATCTTCATATGCGCTTCTTCGGGGTTGTTGGTCAATAAAAGATGACGGAATGATGTCTCGCATCATACTTGGATCCACATGTTCTTGAATGGCTAATACCGCGTCAAGAAATGTTTCCACACATTTCTTACCGTAGCGTACTTCATAGTCCGCAATTCGTTCGGCTGTAGCTGCCATGCTTTCAACCATGTCTTTACGTGTTTTTGAAAAATAGGTATTATTTTTGAAGAAATCACAATGCGCCAATACATGCGCAATGATTAATTTATTTTGAATTAAACTATTTGTATTCAATAAAAATGCGTAACACGGATTTGAATTGATAACGAGCTCATATATCTTGCTTAATCCGATATCATATTGCAATTTCATCTTATGGAACTGCTTACCAAAACTCCAATGTGTAAAACGCGTAGGCATTCCATAGGCACCAAATGTATACAGTATATCTGCTGGACAAATCTCATACCTCATCGGATAAAAGTCGAGTCCAAATCCACTGGCAATCTCCGTGATCTCATCAATTGCATAATATAATGCCTGTTGATCAGTCAGCGTAATCCCTCCGTTCGCTTTTCGAAGAACTTCTTGAGCGCAAAGTAGACATCGCGGTTTTTTTGCAAAATATAATAATTGAATTTGGGATGTTCAATTGATTTATACGCGGACATCAACGTGGACATTCTACGATGCTCATTGACTTCGGCATAACCAAACATATTCGATATCGCCAATAATTCATCCACGTGTTCCAAACATTTCTTATTGTCACTTGTCATATTTTCCCCGTCCGAAAAGTGGACAGGATAGATATTATAACTAGTGGGTGGATAAAATTCTTTAATAACTTCCAATGCTTTACTATAAGCTGATGAACATCTGGTTCCGCCACTTTCCCCTTTGTTGAAGAAATTTTCCTCAGATACTACTTTCGCTTCCGTATGGTGCGCAATGAATTCGATTTCTACCGTCTCATACTTTGTCCGTAAAAACTTCGTCATCCAAAAGAAGAAACTTCGTGCCATATATTTCTCAAATTTGCCCATTGAACCACTCGTGTCCATCATGGCGATGACAACCGCTTTAGACTGTGGTTTCTCTACGGGATTCCATGTTTTAAATCGTAGATCGTCTTCCAGAATCGGCGCGACCTCAGCTTTCCCATTTATCGCATTACGTTTAATGGCAGATAACAATGTCCGTTTTTTATCAATATTACCGATTAATCCTTTTTTACGAATGTCTGTGAAATCAATGTCTTCAAGCGTTGTTACCGATTGTTCTTTCTGCTCTAAGTCCGGTAGCTCCAATTCTTTAAAGAACATCTCTTCCAACTCTTCTATCGAGACCTCTGTTTCATAGATATCTTGCCCTGGTTGATCACCCGCTTCTTTTCCTTCACCTGGCTGTGCTTTCTTTTCTCCTTGCGCCACTACGTCCCCTACCGCACTGTCGCCATCACCTTGGCCAACATGCTTGGACTTGTCGTGGTTGTAGCGAATTTTAAATTCATCTAATGAGCGAATTGGTATTTTGACCATGTCTTTTCCATTTGATAGTATAATATTCTCTTCACTGATTAAGTCAGGTAAGTTACTTTTTAGTACTTCATTTATTTTATCTAGGTGGCGTTGCTGATCTTGGTGGCCTTTGCGATGGAGAGACCAATTTTCTTCAGTGACAACGAATCGACTTTTCTGGTTTTCTTCCACTCGTATCCCCGCCTATCTCTCGAACAATTTGTTTCCTTATCATATGCGGCAGCTGATTGAATATTTACAAAACGGCAACAAAACTAAAAAGAGACCTCGTGTATTGAGGTCTCTGAATTCAAGATTCACTAGCTAGAATTAGTCTTAGGCAGTGGATTTGAGTAATAATTTATTGATGTGTATTAAAGCTAGGCTTGTGTTCGTTTTCCGACTTAAACTTAGACATGACGTGAAATAAGTATAGTCACAACAAAAATACACACTACCTATGATGACTAGTTTAAGTCATTACGCCGAGCGGCAAGCTTTTCAAGCTGTAGTTGCAACCCCAACGTAGACATTAATTCTATTCATATTTCCTATTCGGCTTACCGATTTAACAAACTTCCAACGTAACGCAGAAGATCGTTTGCGGAGACGGAATTGTAGCCATGTTCGTCTACTAGGCGCGCTACGACTTCATTCATCTTCTTCAATTGTGTCTCGTCGGGTGTAGTAGATGTTGTAGTAATCTTCACGACGTCCTTTAGATCGGTGAATAATTTTTTCTGAATTGCTTCACGCAAGCGGTCATGGGAACGGTAGTCAAAGCGCTGGTGTTTTCTAGCGTATGCGGAGATACGAATAAGGATTTCTTCACGGAATGCCTTTTTCGCATTTTCCGAAATTCCTATCTGCTCTTCTAACGAACGCATCAACTTTTCATCAGGGTTAATTTCCTCTCCCGTCAGCGTGTCGCGTAGTTTATTTTTATTGCAGTATGCTTCGACGTTATCCAAGTAATTATCCATTAAAGTTTTTGCAGACTCTTCATAAGAATAAACAAAAGCTTTCTGAACTTCTTTTTTCGCGATTTCGTCATACTCTTTACGCGCCATTGAAATATAATTCATATACGTGTCACGGTCCTCACTTGAAATGGAGGCGTGTTGATCGAAGCCGTCTTTTAACGCACGTAATACGTCTAGTGCATTGATACTTGGGACTTCTTTTCGGATAATCGCTGAAGAAATACGATTGATGACGTAGCGTGGATCGATTCCGTCCATACCTTCATCTATAAATTCGTTCTTCAGTTCTTCCGCATCTGCATCGTTAAACCCTTCAACATTCTGTCCATCATACAGGCGCAATTTCTTTAATCGATCGATGCCTTGTTTTTTCGACGCTTTCAAACGTGTCAAAACAGAAAAAATAGCAGCCACTCGCAATGCATGCGGCGCAATGTGGACGTGAGCCATATCACTGTCACGAATCATTTTTTCATAAATCTTTTCTTCTGCACTTACTTTCAGATTGTATGGAACTGGAATGACGATCAATCTTGAATGAAGTGCTTCGTTCTTTTTATTACTAATAAATGAACGATATTCCGTTTCATTTGTATGGGCAACGATTAGTTCATCTGCACTAATCAGCGCAAATCTTCCTGCTTTAAAATTCCCTTCTTGTGTTAAGGATAATAAGTGCCAAAGAAACTTTTCATCGAGCTTCAACATCTCTTGGAATTCCATCATGCCACGATTCGCTTTATTCAATTCCCCATCAAATCGGTATGCACGTGGATCTGACTCTGAACCATATTCAGCAATTGTGGAGAAGTCTATACTTCCGGTTAAATCAGCAATGTCTTGTGACTTCGGATCGGATGGTGTAAATGTTCCAATCCCAACACGGCGATCTTCCGAGAACAGAATGCGTTCCACTAGTACATTTTCAATTTTACCTTCAAATTCTTCTTCCAGTCGCAATTGATTTAGAGGTGATAAACTGCCTTCAATTCGTATACCATACTCTTCAAAGAATGACTTCCTTAAAGTTTCCGGAATCAAATGTAAAGGGTCTTCATGCATTGGACACCCCTTGATGGCATAAACCGCTCCTTCATCCGTTCGAGAATAGGCTTCTAGCCCACGTTTTAACATCGTCACGATAGTAGATTTACCACCACTTACAGGTCCCATCAATAACAATACTCGCTTCTTTACATCCAAACGCTTTGCTGCTGGATGAAAATATTCTTCTACTAAACGTTCGATAGACTCTTCCAGACCAAATAACTCTTCATCAAAGAAATTATAAATTTTCTTGCCGTCTCTTTTTTCAATTCCTGCACTTTTTATCATTTCATAAATACGAGAATGAGCGGTCTGTGCAACTTCTTTCCGTTCTTTTATTAATTCCAGATATTCCAAAAATGTACCTTCCCACTTCAACTGATTTTCTTCTTTGCGATAATTATGCAACTGACGAATGATATCCAACATATCTCCTCCAATTAGGCTATGATGTATTATCTTATGTTCATGAAGTGTAAAAGATTCATCACGTACATTGGAAGAAAAATTGAAAAGCTTATATTGCCACTACTTTCTTTTTTAAAATTCCGTTAAGATAGAATAAACATGTTTGTAAAAGGGGAGTTTTATGAGCAAACAACATAAAAAGGAAACTGTAGGACATATACTTAGACGCTACTTATTCATCTCAATTGGTGTCGTAATTACAGCAGTTGCGTTAGATTTATTTTTAATCCCTAACTCCGTAATTGACGGTGGCATCATCGGGATCGCACTCATATTGAATTTCATCTCTGGAGTACCTTTTGGGATTTTGATTTTGATCTTAAACTTGCCTTTCTTATTTTTCGGGTATAAACATATCGGCAAGAACTTCTTCTTCTCCTCTTCCTATTCGATTGCTTTGCTTGCCATTGTGGAATTCCCACTTAAAACTCTAGGTCCATTTGTAACAGACTCACTGTTAGCTACAGTCTTTGGAGGATTGTTGCTAGGGGCAGGTGTCGGAACCATCATACGGAATGGCGGGGCGCTTGACGGAACGGAGATTCTCGGCATTTTACTTACAAAAAAAATCCCCTACAGTGTTGGGGAATTCGTGATGTTCTTCAACCTCTTCATCTTTGGATGGGCAGGCTTTGTACTCGGACCAGAAAAAGCGATGTACTCGATCATTACATACTATATCGCTTCAAAAGCGATCGACATTGTGATCCAAGGCTTAGACGAAACCAAGGCTGTCTTTATTATTTCCGATGAATACCATGAGCTTAAGGAGGCGATTCGTCTGCGACTTGGCCGCAGCATTACCATGTTGCACGGTCGCGGCGGCTATACAGACAATGAAAAAGACGTAATCTATGTAGTCGTGACAAGGCTAGAAATTTCCAAGCTTAAACAAATTACTACTGATATAGACCCTAATGCTTTTCTGACCATCATGAATACACATGAAACGCATGGAGCGACCTTCAAATCACCTATACATTAAAAGAAACCGCCACTCATTCGAGTGGCGGTTTCGTGTCTCTTAATGAAAGACAATGGTTTTATTGTTCTCTACAATTACTCGATCTTCAAGATGCCACTTTACTGCACGTGCAAGAACACGTCGTTCGATAGTGCGGCCAATCTTCTTCAATTGAACAATATCGTCCCGGTGATCCACACGCTCGATATCTTGTTCAATGATTGGACCTTCATCTAAGTCATTCGTTACATAATGTGACGTTGCCCCAATTAGTTTTACACCACGTCCAAATGCTCTTTCATAAGGACGTGCACCGATGAAGGCTGGTAAGAAGGAATGATGGATATTGATAATCTGATTCGGGAAGTGACGGACGAATTCAGGTGTAAGTATTTGCATATAGCGTGCTAACACGAGTACATCTACGTCGTATTCTTCCATTAACTTCACTTGCTGTCTCTCTACATCTTGACGTATGTCCTTGTTCGCTGGGATGTAATGGAAAGGTATACCAAGCGCTTCAACCATTCCGCGCGCATCTTCATGGTTACTGATCACTACAACGATATCAGTATTTAAATCACCATTCTGCCATTCCCATAGTAATTCCATTAAACAATACGGTTCTTTGGAAACGAAAATGGCCGTCCGCTTTAGTTCCACTGCGTATGAAAAGCGATAGTCCATCTCATGTTGTTGCGCAATGTACTTGAAATCCTCTTCTATTTCTTCTTTTTTATCCAATAAATTGTCTAAATGGAAGGCGATACGTAGATAGAACGTGCCACCCTCCGGATCCGTTGAGTATTGGCTAGATTCTACGATATTGGCTTCGTATTGCAGCAAAAATGTTGAGACTGCGGATACAATTCCTGGTTTATCGGGGCATTGTATAAGCAGTCTTCCGATGTTTTTCTGTGCTGTTGATTGTTCTTCTAAATGTGTTGCAATTTTACTTTGGGCTGACATGTTTTCATCTCCTACAAATAATGTTACTGAAAGAATAAGTTCCCCAGCCAGAATGGCCAGGGATCGGGTGAACTCTTCTAATACAGTATGAAGCAAAGTGACGCTTTTCGCAAAAATCTTATTCCACTGGTTTTTCTAAACCTCTGCCCATCCCTTTTAGGAAGTTCATACCGAATGTTAACGCCCGATTGATATCAGGATCGTGAATGGATTTCATCAGTTGTAAAACACCTGTTTTCTGACCTTCTTCATTTGCTTGCTCGGCTTCAGACAATCCGTTTTGAACACTTTTTGAGAGTTGCTGAATTGTAGCTGGATCTAATGCCGTTAGAATTCCCGCACCCGCCATTAAATTATTGAGCATGTTTGTAACAGGTTCTCTTGATACTTGGTCTAACGCTATGCCCGTAATCTTTTCCTTTGAATGAAGCATTGCTTGTAGTGCGTCTAACGCACCAATCTTATTCAATTCACCCGTGATCTCCATAATTTTCTGCAAAGACTCTTCCTGTTCAGCAATTTTTTTCTGCAGTTCATCCAACTTATCTTGCTGTATTTCCAGTTCGGATCGTTCTGTTCTTTTAATAGAAGTTATGGGTGCCGCCATTGATCTTCACCTCACTAATTATTGATCTGTTAATTGGACATATCCCGGTCGATTCCATTTCCGCTCCACTTCTACACCGTTTTGCGGATGACGTTTCTTATCACGGTGGTTACTCTTAGGTAGCGGATTACCCCCTTGCTTCTCAAGTACTTCCATGCGAACCTTTGTCTGCTTGTAAGCCGGTGTATTCGTGCGCTCATCTGTAGCAGGCCCTGTTAAGAAGTTGATCGCCGATTGCTTCTCTACTGAGTTCATCGGTAAGAATAATTCATTTTTTCGTACTCTGTCCGTGACAAGTGCGGGTAATTTCAATGCACCATATGGAGAAATGAGTCTTACATAAGTACCTGTGACTACACCACGTTCTTTTGCTAATTCAGGAGAAATCTCTACAAATATATTGGGGACTTTCTCTTGAATACCATCTGATTTATTCGTCATATTTCCTTCATGGAAATGTTCAAGCATACGACCATTATTGATATGAAGATCAAACTCTGCAGGGAATTTTACTGGTTCAACCCAATCCGATAATGCAAAGCGCGCTTTCTTATCTGGGAAATTAAAGCCGTCCGTATAAAGAAGTGGTGTACTAATCCCTTCTAGACTTCCCCAAAGGAAACTACCCCAACCTTCCAACATGTCGTAAGAAGCTTCTTTGAAAATAGGACTCAAACTTGCCATCTCAGCAAAGATGTCCCCTGGGTGTGTGTAATTCCAATTAGCGCCTAAGCGATTTGCAACTTCTTGGATGATCCACCAATCTTGGCGGGAGTCACCTTTATTCGGTAATGCCTTATAAAGTCGTTGAACACGACGTTCTGTATTTGTAAATGTACCATCTTTTTCAAGTGAAGGCACTGCAGGTAAAATGACGTCTGCGTATTGTGCTGTACGTGAGAAGAAAATATCTTGGACAACTAGGAAATCGAGCTTCGACAGTACATCATGTACATAGTTTGCATTCGAGTCCACTAGTGCCATATCTTCCCCTACAATATACATACCCTTCATAACCCCATCATCAATCGAATGAAGCATTTGAATATTATCAAGCCCCGGCTTACCCTCTATCTCTACACCATAAGCGCGCTCAAATTTTTCGCGTGCGGCATTGTCTGTAATATGCTGATAGCCAGGTAACCACCCCGGCAAACTTCCCATATCGCATGCACCTTGTACGTTGTTATGACCACGTAACGGATAAGCACCAGCGCCTGGACGGCGGTAATTTCCTGATGCCAGTAATAAATTGGATATGACAGCTGAAGTGTCTGAACCTCCTGTATTTTGTGTAACTCCCATTCCCCATAAGATACATGTACCATCCGCATCACGAATCATTTCAGCTGTTTGAATCAATACTTCTTTTGAAACACCTGTTACTTGTTCTGCATATTCGAGTGTATAGCGTTTCAATACTTCATTAAAGTCATCAAAATGAAGGACATTCTCCTCAATAAACTGCTGATCATGCCAACCTTGGTCGATTAAGTATTTGGTCACTGCCATAAGCCATACTTGATCGGTTCCTTGTTGTGGTGTCATAAAGATATCTGCACGTTCAGCCATTTCATGCTTTCTGAGATCAGCTACGATTAACTTTTGACCGTGTAGCTTATGTGCGCGCTTTACACGCGTCGCGAGAACGGGATGACCTTCTGCGGGATTGGCACCTACAATGATGACCAATCCTGCTTCAGCAATATCTTTAATCGTTCCAGCGTCACCACCCATTCCAACAGTACGGAATAACCCATCTGTCGCAGGTGACTGACAGTAGCGGGAACAATTGTCCACGTTATTTGTACCGAACACTTGTCGAGCAAATTTTTGAATGACATAGTTCTCTTCATTGGTAATTTTGGATGAGGAGATGACACCAATTCCATCTTTGCCATGCTCGTCACGGATTTGACCTAGATTTTTCGCGACTAGGTCTAACGCTTCTTGCCATGATGCTTCAACAAAATCGTCACCTTTACGAATAAGAGGCGTTGTAATTCGTTCTTCACTGTTCACGAAATCCCAACCGAACTTCCCTTTGACACAAGTAGAAATCTGGTTGACAGGTGCCTCGGAAACCGGTTGAATTTTTAATATCGTACGATCTTTCGTCCAGACTTCGAAAGAACAACCTACTCCACAAAATGTGCAGACTGTTTTGGTTTTATTGATTGTGGATTCTCTCATCGCGGATTCAACATCGGAAATCGCCATGATACTGCTATAACCTGGTTCTACATCCTTAATCAAATCAACCATAGGCTCCATCAATTCGTCACTCATCTTCGTCATAAATCCAGCTTCACCTAGCATCGTTTTTTCCATCAAGGCATTGCATGGACAAACCGTAATACAATGACCGCAGCCTACGCAAGAAGAATCATTAATCTTCGCACCGCCATCCCATAGAACAATCGGACGATCCCGTTCCCAGTCGATTGAAAGCGTCTCATTTACTTGTAAGTTTTGACATACTTCCACGCACTGTCCGCATGCAATACATTGATTTGGATCGTAACGATAGAACGGATGTGTGAAATCCACCGCATCTTTTGAACATTTCGGTTCGTAGGGATATTTTTGTTCTTCCACTTCCAAAAGTGCCACGGTATTATGTACTTTACAGTTTCCATTATTGTTATCGCAAACCGTACAATATAGTAAATGATTTTCTAATATCCGATCCATTGCTTCCGTCTGCGCTTCCTTTGCACGCGGAGACGCTAATTTGACATCCATGCCGTCGACGGCTTGTGTTGAACAAGCACGTGTTAATTGGCCATTCACTTCGACGATGCACGTATCACACGTTTGTATCGGGTCGACTTCCGGCAAATAACATATTTGAGGGTGCTCAATCTTATTTGCATTGATGATTTGAATAAGCGTCGACCCTGGTTCGAAATTATACATCTTATTATTGATTGAAATTGACATACAGGCGTCCTCCTTCTCAAATAAAAAAATCCACCATAAAAAAACCGTCAAGACGGTATTTTCTATGGTGGAATAGTTTCTTAACAGGACTTGCTAAAGAACCAATCCATACTTACTATTACATGTAGGTTGATGAACATCTAGCAATCACATACTAGATTTCCATCTATTATGTATTTAGTATAAAGTAATAAAGCGTATAATACAATGACTACATTAAAATAATTTGACTATTCTGCAAATGAAAAGAGGAAGTGCCCTATGAAAAAAGTTCATGAGTTTAATGATATCATCCGTAAATTACGAAAAGACTTATTCGGAAAAGGTCCCGAACGAATTCATACAATATTTATAGATAATATGGTGGTCTCTACTCTCTATGGTAATTTGACTCCCACTGAAAAGTTCATAGCGGGAACGCCAGAGGGAAAAGAAATGGTGCATCGTGCACGAACTAGCATGATTCAGGCAGTATATGCAAAAGAACCACCTGTAGCATTGGAAGAATTAGTCGAGGCGAAGTTTCTGCATTTATTCAGCGATTTTAAAATTGATGATGATATCGCAGTTTCAGTATTTTTATTCGATCGATCGATTGACTGAAGGGAGAAAAGATGATGAAACAGCAACAACAACGATCCATTATTCGATTTCAGGATGGAAAAGTTTTTGAAAAAGCAGATCAAGTCGCTGTTGAATATGCAATCACAATTAAACTAAACCACAAAGAATTTGCGACGATCGTATGTACTCCCGAATATATTGAGGATATGACTGTTGGTTTCTTGGCTTCAGAAGGAATCGTACCTAAGCGGGAACAAATCAATGATATTCGACTTGATCTTGAAAATGGCTTCATTTATGTCAATACAGATAAAGTCTACCCTTTCTTTGAACAATTGCAGAATAAACGGTATATCACATCTTGTTGCGGCATGAGCAGACAAGGGTACATCTTTGCAAATGATGCACTAACAGCAAAAAAGATGGATAGTATTTCTGTTCAACTGATCCCTTCACAAATATTTTCCTTGATGCATCAAATGGAAGAACAAGCGGAAATGTTCCGCCATACTGGTGGTGTACACAATGCTGCTTTGTGCGCTCCAGATCAATTATTATTATCCCGTATGGATATCGGCCGCCATAATGCGTTAGATAAAATTTATGGACACTGTCTGAGGAACGATATTTCTGTGCGAGATAAAATCATTGTGTTCAGCGGACGAATCTCCTCCGAAATATTACTTAAAGTCGCTAAAATTGGTTGTGAAATTGTATTATCAAAGTCCGCACCTACTGAATTAGCTTTACGTTTAGCAGAGGATCTAGGAATAACGACGATCGGATTCATTCGTGGAAGATCTTTTAACGTGTACACACATCCTGAAAGGATCGTTATGGATTCTACGACTCTTTTATCGACTACATGAAAAAGCAATATTGACAATTTTATGAATTGCTAATAATATACTCCTTAATCCTAACTTACATTCCAGTAATTGTTTAATCGGCTTCCTTTTATTGTCATATGATGACGGAATAGTATGACAACTATTCTTTTACAATACCGATTAGTCAAGGTTTTAGGTACTGGAATTAGAGTTTTGGAATTTTTTAAAAAAGGGAGGATTACGGATGAAAAAAACGAAGAACAGATGGCTGATTGCATTATCTGCAGTAGGTATTCACATTTCTATCGGATCTGTTTATGCCTGGAGTAACTTCACTAATCCACTCATTGAAGAGTTTGGATGGACCACAAGCCAAGTACAGCTGACGTTTAGTATAGCCATTTTATTTCTTGGTTTATCAGCTGCTTTTTTAGGCCATTTTGTAGAGAAATATGGTCCAAGAAAAGCAGGGTTACTTGCAGCTGTGTTCTTCGGAGTGGGCGTGACAGGTTCCGGACTCGCAGTAGGAATGTCTTCATTACCTATGCTGTATATTTTTTACGGTATGCTAGGTGGAATTGGCTTAGGGGTAGGATATATTGCACCCGTTTCTACACTCGTCAAATGGTTCCCCGATCGCAGAGGGCTAGCAACGGGACTAGCCATCATGGGATTTGGATTTGCTGCAGCCATCAGTAGTCCGATCATGGAATACTTGATCAGCAATGTCGGATTACAGAACACTTTTTATATTCTCGGTGTATCATATTTCTTAATTATGTTACTTTCTTCCCTGTATCTAGAAAAACCAGAAGAAGGATGGGCACCACCTGGATTTATTGAAAAAATTCGTTTAGGGAAAACGGAAGTTAAAGAAGATCTTTCTCAATTGACAGCAAATCAAGCAGTTAAAACAAAACGCTTTTATTATTTATGGCTAATGTTGTTTATTAATGTGACTTGCGGTATCGCCATTCTCTCGGCTGCCAAACCAATGGCGATTGATAGTATTGGCATGACGACTATTCAGGCAGCCGCATTAGTTGGTGTGCTAGGGATCTTTAACGGGGCCGGTAGACTTGGTTGGGCTGCGATTTCGGATTATATCGGTCGTCCCAATACGTATACCACGTTCTTTGTCATTCAACTTGTCCTATTTTCCATTTTACCATTCACCACGAACGCAATTATATTCCAAGTGATTCTAGCCGTAATCTATACATGTTATGGAGGGGGGTTCGCCTCAATCCCGGCATATATTGGTGATATTTTTGGAACGAGACAACTTGGGGCCATCCACGGTTATATTTTGACCGCATGGTCTGCGGCTGGAGTGGCTGGACCGATGTTTGCTGCATGGATGAAAGATACAACAGGCAGTTACGAAAGCAGCTTATTATTCTTCGCCGGCTTGTTCGCTGTGGCTCTAATAATTTCCTTGCTCATTCGAGTGGATATTAAAAGATTACGCAAGGAGAAAGAAGGAATTATTCCAGCTGAACCCGCTATAGCTGCAACAAAATAAAAACTCGCGAACGTCACTTCGAAAAGAATGACGTTCGCGAGTTTTATTTTTCCGTTTGATTAAACGTGTCTCCACCGTCAATAGTTCCTAATTCGAAACCACGTTCGAACCAGTACATTCGTTGTTTTGCTGTACCGTGTGTGAAACTCTCCGGTACAACATACCCTCTCGCGCGTTTTTGAATCGTATCGTCACCAACCGCACTCGCGGCAGTAATTGCTTCCTGTAAATCCCCTTGCTCCAAGTATCCTCGTCCTTTCGCATGATGTGCCCAGACTCCCGCAAAATAATCTGCTTGCAATTCAAATCTCACTAAATATTTATTAAATTCCTTTTCACTCATTTTTTGACGTAGTGGCATCACTTGATCTGAAATTCCAAGGAGCGTTTGCACATGATGCCCTACTTCATGGGCTACTACATAGGCCATGGCAAAATCACCTGGCGCTTTAAATGAACTCTGTAATTCATTATAAAATGCTAAGTCAATATACAGTTTTTGATCACCCGGGCAATAAAATGGCCCTGCAGCTGCACTTCCGTAGCCACAAGCTGTATCCACTTGTCCCGAATAAAGAACTAACTTAGGGTTCTCATATTGAATTCCTTGTTGAGCGAATAGCTCCGACCAAATATCTTCTGTATCTGCAAGCACTACCGAAACAAAATCCGCCAATTCTTTATCTTGTGCAGTTTCCACGTATGGTTGATCAGGGACTGCTGAACTATTATCTAATAAGTCTGTTGGATTTCCACCCAAAATGAGAAATAATATAATACCAATAATTCCAAGACCACCCCCGCCTAATGCAATCGCACCGCCTCCGCCACTCCTTCCTCTTCGATCCTCTACATTTGAACTTTTTCTGCGTCCATCTGTTTTCATACTATCTCCCTCGTTTCGGCTTTATGTGAGCTGAACTTTACATCACTATGTAGTAGCTACTTGATTTCAATTTACCCTATTTCTCACCGAAACAAACAAGACTACCCTCTTAATTGATTGGACGAATTGTTGCGAATTGGCAGTTAGCTATTCCCCATGTATGATTTTTCATATATACTTTACTTTAGAGTTGTAAACTAATGAAGGAGTGATTTTTTTGATTGAGCAAAAGTCTGTCTATAATTTTAACGCGGGTCCATCCGCACTTCCACGCGAAGTTCTTGAAAAAGCACAAGCTGAACTAGTGGATTTCAAAGAATCTGGAATGTCTATTATGGAAATGAGTCACCGCAGTGCTACCTATGAACAAGTACATAATCAAGCAATTGAGCGTTTACGTTCTTTATTCTCAATTCCTGAAAACTATGAAGTACTATTCTTGCAAGGCGGAGCTAGTCTACAATTTGCAATGGTGCCAATGAATTTCTTATCAGAAGGGAAAAAAGCTAGCTACATTATGTCTGGTGCATGGTCAGATAAAGCACTTAAAGAAGCAAAGACAATCGGTGAAGTATACGAAGCAGCTTCTACAAAAAATACAAATTATAATCGCGTCCCTTCTTCTGATGAAATTACATTTGAAGAGACGGATGCATACGTGCACATCACTTCAAATAACACGATTTTCGGCACCCAATTCCATGAGTTCCCTTCTACTGGAAATGTTCCGTTAATAGCAGATATGTCTAGTGATATTCTGTCAAGACCACTTGACGTCAGTCAATTCGGAATGATTTATGCAGGTGCACAAAAAAACCTCGGACCTTCGGGCGTTACAGTTGCGATTATCCGCAAAGACTTGTTGGACAAAGCGAATAGTGAAATTCCAACTATTTTGAAATACCAAACACATTCATCAAGTAACTCTTTATATAATACTCCCCCATCTTTCGGTATTTACATGTTGGGTGAAGTTCTTGGTTGGATGCAACAACAAGGCGGCATAGAGAAGATTGCAGAGCGCAATGAAGAAAAAGCGAATCTGATCTATGACGCGATCGATAACAGCAACGGTTTCTATACAGGACATGCTGAAAAAGGAAGTCGTTCATTAATGAACATCACGTTCCGTGTAGCGGATGAAGAGTTGGAAAAACAATTCTTAGAAGAGGCTAAAGAGGCGGGATTCGTTGGGCTGAATGGTCACCGTTCCGTAGGCGGATGTCGTGCTTCTACTTACAACGCAGTACCATTTGAAGCTTGTCAGGCTCTACAGAAATTCATGCTGGATTTTCAAGAAAAACATAAATAAAACCTAAAAAGCCAAGTCACTTTATAAGTGACTTGGTTTTTTACTGCTCTACAATTAAAAATTCTTTTTGAAATGCTAATTGTAAAGAACTAAATGTTTGAATATTTTTAAAGTCTAAACCAAGCTCTGTCGATGCTTGAGCAATTGCCGGTAAAATGCCCGTAATTGTACATCTCGTTCCTAATAGAGATAACACTTTTGTCACTTGAAAAATCTGCTGGGCTACATGTGTATCAATAACGGTCACACCTGATAAATCAATGAATAAGTGTTCAATACCAGACTCTAAACTTTTCTCTGGAATGCTTTCCAACATACTTTGTGCACGCAGTTCATCCAACTCTCCAATTAGCGGTACCACGCCAATTTCGTCAGTAATTTTGATGACGGGAGAGCTTAATTCATTAATTAAGCTTTGTTGGATATCGAACTTGCCACTAATATATTCATTGTAGGCTTCTGCGAAACTAATGTAGATCCGATCAAATGCATTATTAATGGTTTCACTCCAGCGCATATAATCATCAATTGTAATTTCGTCTTTATGGACCAAATAAAATTCTTTTACGAAGCGCCAATATGTTAAACGAACATTACTCAAAGCTTGAATTACATCTTCTATAGGTGTATTACTTTTCACTCTGCTACGAGCGACAACCGCTGCCCATTTTATTTTATTCTTCTCAAAGATTTCAGGATCATCAAGTAAACTACTGATGACTGTTAAATTTGTGAGTTTATTTTGTTCCCGAAGTGTTTCTTCCATTTCTGGATGTGCAGTTATCGAATAAATAGAGTTTTTTTCCACTTTTCTCATTGCTAGCCAAGAAGTTGTAATTTCAGGTAGCTTTGCTAGTAAATACTCATAAAGCTTAACATCGAGCTGTTTCATCTTACATCCCCCTGGATACATTCCTCTATGTTATCGAATGTATATAATTAATTGATTAGATTCAAAGTCAAATATATTTAATATGACCCCGAGAACCGTTATGTATTTGTATATAGATTCATAATACGTGATCCCGTATTCTTTTTCATATTGCGCAATCGGAAACATATACTGTTCGTCAGTTGGGTTCGGCAAAAATTTCCAGGGCCTTGGAGACTCCTTGGATTTTTCCGTATGCGCATCTAATAATGTAGTATAAAAACTTTCTACCATTTCTTTTGGTAAATCATAAGATATAATAGAATCTACTGTTTCAACAGTTTCTAGATTTTTTTGCAACCAATAAACAATTGCATGCTCAATAGGTGCTGAATGAACACGTTTCAAATGGCTTTCGGATATAAGTTCTATTTGAAGATGTAGTTTCTTATGATACGTAATATACAAAAACTTCATTTCTTCATCTCCTGTGTAAAAAACCTTTTTATCAAATATTTATATGACTAGTATACCTATTCCCACACCTACTGTTCTAGTATTCTCAATACTTTGTTCCGTCATATCCGTATTCCTTCAGTAATTCTTCAAAACTTTTATTTTTTTCACGTTCTTTTCGCTCTTGAATGCGTTTTTCTTTTTCTTGTTCTAGTTTTATTTCTTCTTCCACTTTCATCTCCCGTTTCATTCCTTTTAATTTAGCTAACATATCATCACTTACTAAATCTGAAAGTGAAGTTGCAGAATCATCTACGATATGGTTGCTCCGATTATTTGATACTTTTCGTTGTTTTTTTGACATACTAATCACTACTTTCTATTTGATAAAGAGTTGCATATTATTGTTATATCAAGTTAATTGACAAGGTTTTTACATTGCCCTTATTCACTTATTTTACGTACAATAGATTGAAGGAGGGATGTTTATGTATAGTTTACCAAAGAACGTAACGTTAATCGAGGTTGGACCACGCGATGGTTTACAAAATGAAAAAAACAGTATCCCAACTGATTAAAAATTAGCTTTTATACACGCTTTACAGCGGGCAGGTATACATGAAATGGAAGTTACATCTTTATTATCGCCTAAGTGGGTTCCTCAAATGTCAGACTCCGAAGAAATTATGAATCGGGTAAGCAAACAAGGCAGGCAACTTGTTCTCACACCGAATGCACATGGTGTGGAGAATGCCCTAAAAGCTGGTGCAGATAGTATGACGGTGTTTGTAGGCGTAAGTGATACATTCAACCAACATAATATCAATCAATCCACTACAGAAAGCACGGAGACGCTACGGCCAATTATCAATCGGCTCAAAAATAATCATCAGTTTGTGAGATCCTGTATTTCTCCAGCATTTCACTGTCCGTATAAAGGTTTCATTCCACTTGAAAAAACTCTAGCTCTTTGTAAGAAGTTTGTCGATATGGGTGTAGATGAATTAAGTGTGGTAGATACTGATGGTATGGCAAATCCTTTAGCCAGTTTTACTCTGTTTCATGAACTGAAAAAGCAATTTCCAGACATTTTGCTCACAGCACATTTCCATGATACCTATAAATTTGGGTTGGCTAATATTTACGCCTCTATGCAAACAGGGATTGATATGGACAAAATATGTGCAGCAGTGGATGAAGTTGCACCTTATCTATCACGTCCTATTGAAACAGCCATGTATAACTTATATAGGAGAAAATAGTAAATAGGAAGGAGGATTTTGTTGAGACGTAGAGTAATGTATATTTTCGGTATCACGTCAAGTGTTTTTACAGCGCTTCTAACATTTTTCGGGATACTTGTCACTAATCGTCTAATGTATTTAAAAACCAAAGACTCAGAAGTTATTTTGCAGCGCGAGATGATTGCTAAACGCTTTGATCGTCAGTGGTTTGAAACTATAAGAAAAGATGACATTTGGATCCCTTCACCTAACGGCTATAACTTACGCGCGATTTTCTTGCGGCCTTTGGATACAACGCGGACGGTTGTCATTTGCCATGGCGTAACAGAAAACAAAGTGAATTCCATCAAATATGCACGTCTGTTTGAACGTTTAGGATTTAATTCTGTTATTTTTGATCATCGGCGGCATGGTGACTCTGGTGGAAAAACAACAAGTTTTGGATTCTATGAAAAAATGGATCTGAAAGAAGTTGTAACAGCTGTTCGTAAACGTGTAGGTAAGCGCGCTTTAATTGGCATACACGGTGAATCCATGGGAGCCGCCACTACGCTTTTGTACGCAGGTACCTATGAAGATGAGGCAGATTTCTATATAGCCGATTGTCCATTCTCGGATTTCTCAGAGCAACTATTGCATATCATTCGTACGGAGATGCCGTTTAAGACTTCTATGAGTTTGCGAATCGCCAATTTATTTTTAAAAATTCGTGATGGCTATACTTCAGCGGCGGTTTCCCCCCGCGAAGTGATGAAGTTTATTGATAAACCCGTGTTATTCATCCACAGCATGGAAGACACGTTCATTTTGCCCCAAATGACGGAAGAGTTATACGAATTAAAAGAAGGCGATAAAATGATGAAGCTTTTTGCGAAAGGAGCACATGCCAAATCGTACAATGATAACCCCGATGAATATTTACAAACGGTTCAAAGGTTTTTGAATCGCTTCCGTTTATATTCATGACAATATAATAGAAAATAAAAAATCTCCGTGTTAGCGAATTTGCTAATCACGGAGTTTTACTTTATTTTTTTTTGGCTGGCTTGTCTTGAACCTTGTTCATTTGAGCCATCATTTGATTAATTTTCTTTTGAGAAGGTTTCTGTCCCATTTGCATCATCATCATACGTAACATTTGTTCATTAATTGGCGGATTGTCCTTCAAATAATTCATCATATATTTACGTGCTATGAAAAAGCCGAGAGCTACTCCGCCGATCAAAGCGACGACGATCAATAAAATTGCTATCCATAAAGTCATTACTGCCAAACCTCCCTCATAAAAATAGTTCGATTACATACTACCAAGAAGGATTATACAACATAGCAGCAGTGAATAGCAATGACTGTATGCAAATTGTGCGGAAGTTTTTACATCATCGAATTTTCTAGTATCATGCGTTCAGAGTGTTTAAGTGGTTTGAGCCACCCACATTCTTCCTGTTCATTCATCACGGCAAAAAAACGATCTGTTGAAGAGGATAGCGCTACAAATAAATCTAGATCCAACATCCGTGATCCTTGACAATACACTTGTATACTATGCGCACCCATTTTGATGAAGACTTCTCCTTTGATTAAGTGTGTCAAACGGTATTCATTATGATATGAATCCAGTTCATCAAAACTTTTCGCCAAGTTATTCTGAATGATATGATCTAGTTCTCTTTGATTTAATTGATCACATAAATATTCAATTTCATGATAGTTCGTAGAAGGACCTACTGTTAGTAGCTCAAATAATAAACGTTCACGCCCCATTATGAAGGATTGATACGCTGACTTAATTTTAAAAATTTCATACTTCCTCATAAAGAACACCTCCTACTATCTATCATAGAACTTGTCCTTTGTAAATCGTGTCAGTTTGCGGAAAACTTCCTCACTTTTATTGTCGTAAAGCTGCGCAAAAAAACACACGGCTCTTTAATAAAAGCCGTGCGTTAGGTCAGTTTATTTATTTACTAGATTTGTCATTTCCTTCACGACATTTTCAACCGTAAAGCCATACTTTTCAATGACTAAGTCGCCTGGTGCACTTGCACCGAATGTATCGATTGCCATGACAGTTCCTTCATCGCCTGAGTATTTATGCCACCCGAGAGAAGCGCCCATCTCAATCGCCACTCTTTTCTTGATGTTCTTTGGCAGAACAGAATCTTTATATGCTTGATCCTGCTTCTCAAATAGATCCCAAGAAGGCATGGAGATAACACTAACGTCGATACCTTGCTCTTTAAGAGCTTTCTGTGCCTCAACCGCAAGACTTACTTCCGAGCCACTTGCAAGTAGTAAACCGTCCGCTTGCTCTTTAGTAGCAGATGATATGACATACGCACCTTTTGGTACATATTCCATCGCAAGTTCTTGTGATTTAGGCAATACTTCAAGGTTTTGTCTAGACAATACTAGGACAGTTGGCGTGTCTTTTGAAGTGGTAGCAATATGCCATGCCGCAGATGTTTCATTTCCATCAGCAGGGCGGATGATAGACAATCCAGGCATCGCACGTAATGAAGCCAATTGCTCCACAGGTTCATGAGTAGGTCCGTCTTCACCGACCGCCACGCTGTCATGTGTGAAGACATAAGTCACAGGTAAGCCCATCAATGCGGACAGACGAATAGCAGGACGTACATAATCACTAAACACGAAGAATGTTCCGCCAAACACTTTCACCCCGCCATGGAGAGCCATGCCGTTTAAAGCCGTCCCCATCGCGAATTCACGAACGCCAAACCATATATTACGGCCCGCATAGTTGTCTACAGTAAAATCACCTGCATTCTTAATCGTCGTCTTGTTTGAACCTGCAAGGTCCGCACTACCGCCGAATAAAGCTGGAACTGCTTTCGCTAATGCATTGATTGACTCACCGGATGCTGAACGAGTCGCTACAGAAGCACCCGCTTCATAAACTGGCATTTGTTCTTTCAAATCAGTTGGCAGTTCATTTGCAATTGCTTGTTTAAACTGTGCCGCCAATTCCTTATGCTCGTTTTCGTAGCTTGCGAATAAATCATTCCATTGTTGCTCTGACTGAACACCCAGTTGATCCGTTGCTGAATTAAAACGGTCATAGACTTCTTCAGGAACGTGGAAGTCCTCTTCGAATGTCCACTTGTAATACTCTTTCGTAAGTGCCATTTCATCTTCACCTAATGGCGCACCGTGTGCATCTGCTTTACCAGATTTGTTTGGTGAACCATAGCCGATCACAGTTTTCACTTCAATGATTGTTGGCCCACCGGTATTGCCTTTTGCTTTTTCGATTGCATCAGATACTGATTTTGTATCATTGCCGTCTTCTACTCGTGCGTAGTTCCAGCCATATGATTCAAAGCGTTTTCTAATGTTCTCAGAGAATGACATATCCAAATCGCCATCTAAAGAAATATCGTTACTGTCATAAAGTACGATTAGTTTGTTTAACTGAAGGTGACCTGCCATCGAGATTGCCTCTGCTGCTACACCTTCCATCAAATCACCATCTCCACAAAGTGCATATGTGTAGTGATCTACAATATCGAAACCTGGCTTGTTATACGTTGCTGCAAGATGTTTTTCAGCCATTGCCATACCTACAGACATACCAATTCCTTGTCCAAGTGGTCCAGTAGTTGCTTCAACTCCCACTGTATGTCCATATTCCGGATGTCCTGGTGTCTTTGAATCCCATTGTCTGAAATTTTTCAAGTCATCAATCGTCAGACCATAGCCACTTAAATGCAACAAGCTATAGAGTAACATCGAGCCATGTCCTGCCGAAAGTACAAAGCGATCACGATTGAACCATTGTGGGTTTGATGGATTGTGGTGTAAATGTTGCGTCCATAGTGTATAAGCCATCGGTGCTGCGCCCATCGGTAATCCGGGGTGACCAGAATTTGCTTTTTCAATCGCATCGATTGATAATGTTCGGATTGTCGTTATTGCCAGTTGATCGATTTTTTCGGTCATGCTGTACATCCTTTCCGTCCTGTCTCATATGAGTGTTTTATAGTACATATTCCTTCTCTAGTGTAGTCAATTCCACGGTTAATTACAATGTTAATCCTTTACCTATCATCAATTTAGTGGTTTTTGATTCGCTCTAGCTTGTTTGACTTTTTCAGGTGTTACGTCATTTCCTTCTGGATCCATTACTTTGACCGATTCGATAGTTTCACGCATACTGGAACGGAATGTTTCCAAGTATTCCTTTCTGAGCTGGGTCTGTTCTTTTGCTTCCTCGATCGATAATCCTGTTGTTTTCTTTTTATTTGCCAATTCATTAATACGTTTTATTTTCTTTTCTGAGAGCATCTTTAAAAACCTCCATAAGTTAGTCGTTTAATAAAATGTAAACAACCTGGAGGAAAAGTGCAACCTATTAGTGTTCTTGTGCCATAAACTCTTTATATCTTCTATGAACCGTGGCCTTGCTGACAGCATGACCTAATCCATTTAACACGTTTGCAATTTCTTCATATGTAAGACCTTTGTTACGAAGCGAGACAATTTCTTCTATCGGAAGCTCAAGTCTTTCACGCCCCACTCCTTGGTCAATATTTCGCAAATTCTTCGATGGATCATAGCCCCTGTCAACAGCACGCTTCATCCCTCTACGTATTTTTGCATTATGTAGTTTGCGTTGGTATTCTTCTACGATTGCCAGAATTTCCAACAACATCGAGTCCATTTCATTCAATTCTATCGTACCGTTTGAATGATTGGTAATCACGATCGTTTCACTTTTGGCAATTACATGCAATATCGCGACTCTTGCATTGCCCCGCCCTAATCGTGTTTCGTCTTGAATGAATACTGCATCCACTGAACCGTTTTGAATTCGATCCAACATGGACAGAAGACCTTCACGATCCATGTCATATCCACTCTGACGATCTGTATAGATTCCAACGCAATCATATGATAATTCAGCAGCTAATTTTTCTAGTTCTTCTTGCTGCCTTACAATAGATTGTTCTTGTGTTTCTTTTTCCGTACTTACTCGGCAGTATATTACACATTTCTTTTCCATTATTTAGATCCCACTCCTATTTCAGCTACTCGAATATCTGTTTGTTTGTTAATTTTAACAGGCACACGCAGTAATTCACCTGAAACGATTTGATCCGTAGGTAATTCATTTAAAGAACGTACCTGTTCGATCCAGTGAGTAGTTGGTATATCTTCCGAATAATTAGAAGCCAACTGCCACAGTGTATCTCCTTCATTAATAACGATCTCCATATAGTGATCTTCCTCAGCCATTTTATCGAATTGAACCCAAGCAAATGATACACAAACTACTAATAATACTGCAAAATAATAATTATTTTTAATAAATTCTTTAATAATCTCCATCATAACTCCTCCTCTAATTTACGCTTTTAGAATACATGTTCGGAATACCTGTTCTTAATTATAAGAGAACATATGATTCTATGTCAAGTGAAATTAGAACCTTTGTTTGATTAGTAATCGAACACATGTTATACTATATTCAAAATAGTGGTTCAGTATTCCATTGCTTGCAAACTAGTAGAAGAGGTGAATCTGTTGAAGAAAATATCAAAGAGACAAGAAGAAATACTTGCGTTTATAAAAGAAGAAGTACGTTTAAAAGGGTATCCCCCTTCCGTTCGTGAAATTGGAGAAGCTGTCGGTCTTGCATCAAGTTCTACGGTCCACGGTCATTTATCACGACTCGAAAGTAAAGGTTTCATACGGAGAGACCCGACAAAACCTCGCGCCATTGAAATATTGGATCCAGAGGGATTGGACGAGTTAAAAAGTGGTGTTATGCATGTACCGTTGATCGGTAAAGTTACAGCAGGTAATCCAATTACGACGATTGAAAATATTGAAGAGTACTTTCCTTTGCCGGATACATTCGGTTCATCTGAGGATGAAGTCTTCATGTTGGAGATTGTAGGGGATAGCATGATCGAAGCGGGCATCCTAAACGGAGACCGCGTGATTGTCAGACAAACGCATTCCGCAAGTAATGGTGAAATTGTCGTGGCTATGACAGAAGAAGATGAGGCAACAGTCAAACGTTTCTTTAAAGAGAAAGATTATTTCCGACTCCAACCAGAAAACTCCTCTATGGAGCCAATCATTGTAGATCAAGTTTCTATACTAGGAAAAGTGATCGGTGTATTCCGTATGATTCATTAATGATCAAAAAAGTGTATCGAGAAACCTCAATAGGTTTTCGATACACTTTTTTCTTTATACCAATTTCTTTTCAAGTAATTGTTCCATAGAATCTAGTACTGCGGATTTTATATGCTCGTAAGTCAATCCTCCTTGAATATATGCCGTATATGGTGGCCTAATCGGACCGTCAGCTGTCAATTCAATACTAGAGCCTTGAATGAACGTTCCCGCGGCCATGATGACGTCATCAGCATAACCAGGCATATAGGAAGGCTCCGGTGCATATTGGGCATTGATTGGTGAATTTTGCTGAATCATTTGGCAGAATGCAATCATTTGTTTAGCGTTCTTAAAATTCACGGATTGAATTAAATCTGTTCGAAGCTCACTGTAATGCGGAGTCGTGTCCATACCAAAGCTGCCTAAAAATGCGGATGTGAATAGCGCACCTTTAACGGCCTGACTGACTACGTGTGGTGCCAAGAAGAAACCTTGATACATCTCCAGTAACGTATCGAGAGAGGCTCCTGCTTCAGCCCCAAGACCGGGAGATGTCATACGATATGCACACTTCTCAACCAAGTCTTTCTTACCGGCTATATAACCACCTGTTCTGGCAAGTCCACCACCTGGATTTTTAATGAGTGAGCCCGCCATAAGATCTGCTCCAACTTCAACAGGCTCTTTCATTTCCACGAATTCTCCATAGCAATTATCTACAAAGATTACAACGTCCTCTTTCATGTTGCGGATTTCCTTAATAATCGCTTCAATTTCATGGATTCTGAATGATGGATTGCTTGAATAGCCTTTAGAACGTTGAATCGCCACGATTTTCGTCTTCGATGAAATCATTTCTTTTGCTTTTTCAAAATCAACAGAGCCATCTTCTTTCAAATCAATATGCCGATAAGAAATTTGAAAATCCTCTAGTGAACCTGTGTCTTTGCCATTTCCCGAAACGATAGACTCCAACGTATCGTATGGTTTACCTGTGATATATAGAAGTTCATCACCCGGGCGCAATATTCCAAACAAGCTAATCGTAATTGCATGTGTGCCGGAGATGATTTGATTTCTTACGAGACAGTCTTCCGCACCGAATACATCTGAGTATACTTTTTCCAATACATCACGACCGCTGTCATCATAGCCATACCCAGTTGAGCCCGATAAATGAAAGTCGCTTACATGATTTTGTTTGAATGCTTGTAAGACTTTTCTTTGGTTAAAAAACGCAATTTCTTCTACCGTCTTCACATACGGAGCGATTAGTTCTTCCGCTTCTTGTGATCTAGTTAGTAATTCTTCATTAATGGGAGTAATTTGCATGTGTAGTACCTCATTTCATTTTGTCATATCCTATTTTAGCAGATGGAGTCTATATACCAAACGAAAGACAACAAAAAAACAGGCAAGCGCCTGTTTATAGTTCATCTTTTAAAATTACTGGTTTTGCAGGAGAATATGTGGAAATCGCATGCTTATAAATAAGTTGTTGCTTACCTTCAGTTTCCAGTAGAACCGTATAATTATCATACGACTTAATTAGACCTTTCAACTGAAAACCATTTAATAAAAAAATCGTAACAAATGTGTTATTCTTCCGTAAAGTATTTAAAAACGTATCTTGCATATTTCCTTGTGCCATTCAATTGCCTCCTTGTCACTGTTATGTAGTTATTCCATACTCACTTCTCAAAATCCTTTATTATCTTACAGGTTGTTTGAAAAATTTCTTCCTCTGACTGATTAGCATCTACCCACTGGACAGGCAACTTATTACGGAAGTATGTCAGCTGCCTCTTTGCGTAATTACGTGTGTTTTTCATTACCGCCTCTATTGCCTGCTCTTTTGTCAATTGTCCGTTAAAGTAGGAAATGAGTTCTTTATAACCTATCGCTTGTACTGATTGGGTTTGACGAATTCCTTTATTCCAGAGTTGCTTTACTTCATTGAACAATCCCGCCTGAACCATTTGTTCCACACGCAGATCGATTCGTTTATACAGTAATTCTCGCGGAAGATCTAATCCAATAATTAAAGAATGGTACATGGGTTGATTCCCTTGCTGCTGTTCATGATCTTGTTTTGTTTGACCTGTCACTTCAAGGATTTCTAGCGCACGTACTAGACGTCTATGGTTATTTGGGTGTATTTTTTCCGAACTTTTCGGATCCAATTCTGCAAGTCGTGCATGTAATACATCCGCGCCTTTTGATTCAAGTTCCTGTTCTAAGCGCGCTCGCACTGCAGGATCAGCCGCTTGTTCTGTAAATCGATAATCAAACAAAACGGACTGAACATACATACCACTACCACCGACAATAATAGGTAGTTTTCCGCGAGATTGAATATCCGCTATCCATTGTCTGACTGCTTGTTGATATTCCGCTACCGAAAACGATTCGGTTGGTTCTTTTACATCAAAGAAATGGTGCGGGATTCCTTGCATTTCAGAACGATGTATTTTTGCTGTACCGATATCTAATTCTTTGTATACTTGCATGGCATCTCCATTAATGATTTCCCCATTAAATGAATTTGCAAGTGCTATGCTAAGTGCTGTCTTCCCTGAAGCAGTCGGTCCTACGACTGCTAGTACATCAACGGGTAGGTTCATGTCGTTTCATCCATTCTACGATAGTCGTATACACATGTTTATAGTTGGTTTCCTGAAGCATTTCATGTCTTCCGCCTTCATAGAGCACGACAGTGACTTGCTGTTGATTCGCTTTATCAAATTGTTTGGCTACTTTCCAAACACCTTTCGCACGGTCTCCTACTAAATCATCTGTACCTGAGAGTAATAATATCGGCAGTTCATTTGGAATGTTCAATAAGAATTCGGGCGCTTCCAAAGAATTTAATCCTTCTAGCAATACACGAAACATTTGTGCAGTAGGCACGAATCCACATGCTTCGTCTGCTTGATATTCCGTTACACTTTCTACATTGCGTGATAACCATGCAAATTCCCCTTCATCAGGAAATTGTTTGGAGTAATTGCCAAAGACCAAACCATTCAAAAACTCATCCGGTTGCTCTTTAGGTAACGTATTTTCTCTGTACGTAGCTAATGCAATCGCAGCATGTGCCATGAGTTCGGAATTGGTCCCAGTACCCAATAAGACCACTTTACTAATCGTTGAACCGTATAGTTGGATATAACGTCTTGCAACGAACGAGCCCATACTATGTCCGATTAGTACTACCGGAAGCTCGGGGTATTGCTGTTTATAGGATTGATTCACTTCAAACGCATCGTCTACCAATTGATCGAAGGAAGCAGAGTCACCCAGATAGCCGTATACATAGCCGTTTTCTACAGCTGTCTTACCGTGACCCCTCTGGTCATGCAACGTCACGACATACCCTTGTGATCGCAAGTACTGTGCGAATCGTTCATAGCGACGGCTATGTTCAGCCAGTCCGTGAATGATATGCACACGGCCAATCGGATTTGTTTTAGGTATATAACTTATACTATACACTTTAGTGCCGTCACGCATTTCTATCCATTGATCTGTCATGAACTTGCACTTCCTTTCGCTTCCGCAACCGCATTTTTTAAATCATTTTCATAGATGGTTTTCTCGCTTTCCGTATAGTGCAGTAACTTTGCCATGTAGTTTGTTACTTGTGTCGCCAATGATTCCACCACATCAATTTGGAAATATAAATCCCCTTTTCTACGGATAAAGAAATCACTTGGCGATGTGACCATTTCGCAATGAATACTATATAAAATTTCTGCACGTAAACTTATTGGCAAGTTATTCTCTTCCGCTGAAATCGCATGGGCGAATTGGAACACTTGATCACTATTTCTTCCGTAAAATGAAGCCAAACGTGCTCCTTGCTGTGAAGTTAAGCCGAACAATGGTGCTCTTGTAGCTTGCAGATCAATAAATTGTTTTAAAGCTTCATCATCTATGAAATCGCTTCCTGAAACAGCGATATTCTTTGTTTCACATCGCTTGATAGATGGTTTTTCTAGCTGTTCATCAATTCGATCCACTACGACTTCCGCCATCTGTCGGTAGCCTGTTAACTTTCCTCCTGCAATCGTCAGCATTCCAGGAACTGTTTCCCACAATTCATCTCTTCGTGATATTTCAGATGCATTCTTGCCTTCTTGTGCAATCAATGGGCGGATTCCAGCCCATGTAGATTCCACATGTTGACGTTGCAAATGAATACTTGGGAAGGTTTCGCGAACCGCATCGATGATGTAGTGTATGTCATCTTCTGTCGCTATCGGATGCTGTTTATTATCCGTATAAAATGTATCCGTCGTACCAATATACGTTTTATTATCCCGTGGAATGGCGAATAACATCCGGCCATCTGAGTTATCAAAATATACTGCTTGCTGTAACGGGAAAATAGATTGATCTACTACGATATGGACGCCTTTTGTGCTATGCAATTGTTTCGTTTGCTTGCTGTTGATTTTCTTCTGCAACTCGTCAACCCATGGACCCGATGCGTTGATCACCATAGAAGCCGCTACGGAGAATCGTTCACCGGTTAGTTGATCACTTAAGACCGCTCCCACGACACGATCCTTCTCAAAGTTGAATTGTTCGCACTTCATATAATTCAGGCAAAGCGCACCTTTTTCTGCCGCTTTCTTTAGTACCTCAATCGTCAAACGCGCATCATCAGTCTGATACTCCACATAATGCCCGCCACCTTTTAACCGTTCCTTTTTCAGTAATGGTTCAAGTTCGGCCGTTTCTTCTTTCGTTAGCATTTCACGTCGTTCAGTGGGCTTAACACCTGCTAGTAAATCGTAAATGAGAAGTCCAGCAGAAGTAGAGTACTTGCCATACGTTCCTTTTTGATAGATCGGCAATAGCATCGGTCTGGACTTCGTGATATTACGAGAATTACGGAAGACGATTTCCCGTTCCCTTCCCGTTTCTGCTACTATTTTCACTTCTAGTTGTTTTAAATAACGCAAACCACCATGTATCAGCTTTGTTGAACGGCTAGATGTACCCGCCGCAAAATCTTGCATATCAATTAGGGCAACCGAAAATCCTCTAGCAGCCGCATCCAATGCGATACCCGCACCTGTAATTCCTCCACCGATAACTAATACATCGAATGAAAAGGTTCTCAAGTCCTGAATTCTGCTTGATCTTTCTAATGTAGAAAACATATAATCGCTCCTCTCTGATACGCACTGTTACATCACTCTTTTAAACATTTTCTCTAATTCATACGTTGTAAAATGAATCAATACCGGACGACCATGTGGACATGTATAGGGATTATGACAAGCCCCTAGATCAGTGAGCAGTCGTTCCATGTCTTCTTGTCTTAAGTAATAATTTGCTTTGATAGATTTTTTACAACTCATCATTATTGCACTTTCTTCACGCAATTTCTCGACATCTACTTTGCGTTTCTCGAGTACTTGCTCAATCATTTCTTCTATAATCGAAGTAGCTTGTCCTTCAGGGAACCATGAGGGATACTCTTTCACTGTATATGTCGCTGGACCGAACGCTTCCAAAAACACCCCGACTTCTTCTAGTACACTCTTACACTCTTCGATCTTCACTTGCTCATCAGCCGAGTAGTGAAAAACAAGTGGCAAAAGCAATTGCTGACGTTCACCCGCATCCACCTGACCGAGCTTCACTTTAAAATATTCATATTTGATTCGCTCTTGCGCTGCATGCTGATCAATCAAATAAAATCCATCTTCATTTTGTGCCACTATATATGTCCCATGAACTTGTCCTACAGGTACAATGGAAGGAAAATGATTCATCTCCTGCTGTTTCTGCTCAACGACAGGCTCTTCGGGCACTGATTCTTCCCGCGCCTCAAAAACGGCTTCAGGAAAGACAGGTGAAGGTTGTTCTATAATAGGTTCTTCCACAGGCGTAATGGTTGGCTGAGTTTCATGTTCATGTAACGGAATCGTTACTTCCGGCCGGCGATAAGGTGGCGTCCAAATTGTCTGCTGCTCTGAGTCTCTTTTTATAGGCTTTTCTTTTTTTACTGCGTCGGGAATAATAGTGACTCCTTGAATAGCCTCTTTGATGGCTTCCTTTATCAAAGAAAATAATTCGCCTTCTTTACTGATACGGATATGGCGCTTCGCAGGGTGAACGTTAACATCTGTTAAAATGGGATCTGCTGTAATATCAATGACTGCAATCGGAAACCTTCCAATCGGCAAATACGTGTGCATCGCATCGATAGCTGCCTGTGTCCCTGCATAGCTTTTAATCCAACGGCCATTCATTAGAAGTGAAATATAGTTTTTTGATGCGCGTGTCATCTCAGGAAGTGTAATAAAACCCTTCACTTTGAAATCAGCATCTTCTTTTTGAAACGGTATCATTTTACGTGCAACCGCGACACCATATATATCTGATAATACCCGTAATAAGTCTCCTGAACCCGATGTTCTAAGAATTTCATGATGATCGTGAGTTAATGTAAAGGATATAGTAGGATGACTTAGTGCTAATCGATTTAATAAATCTATCGTATGTCCAAGTTCCGTCTGAATTGTTTTCATATATTTCAAACGTGCCGGTGTATTAAAGAATACATGTTGTATGTGAAAGTCTGTACCTTTTCGTAATGCTCCTGGTTCATATTTCAGAACTTTACCGCCTTCAATTTCCACTACAGCCCCTTCAACACCATCCGAGGTCCATAACGATACTTTTGATACTGCAGCGATACTTGCTAATGCTTCTCCACGGAAGCCAAGTGTACGGATTCGAAATAGATCATGCTCATTAGATATTTTACTGGTAGCATGCCTTTCAAAACAGCGGATCGCGTCTTCTTCAGACATCCCTTTGCCGTTATCGGTCACACGAATCGAAGTTAAACCTGCCTCAATAAGAGATACTTCTATCTTGGTACTTTGCGCATCAATCGCATTCTCCACTAACTCCTTGACGATAGAAGCAGGACGTTCCACCACTTCCCCCGCCGCAATTTTATTGGCCAGTGTGTCTTCCATGATGTGAATTTGATTCATCCGCTTCACCCCTTCTTCTCTGTTGTCAAGCGTTCTTTCCATTCCATTATTTTTTGCATAGTTTGCATAGGTGTCATATTCATCAAATCGACTGCTTCAATTTCATCAAGTAATTTTTGAGTTTCCGCTGAAAGCGTCGGTTCACTATCTGTCTCAAACAAAGCCAACTGCTCCGAAACCGAAGACACACCTTTTGGTGAGCTGTCTTCCTCAAATCGTTGTAATAAGGTTTTTGCACGTCCAACCACTTCTGCAGGAAGGCCCGCAAGTTCAGCGACATGAATCCCGTAGCTTCGATCAGCTGCTCCTGGTAGTACTTTGTGCAAAAACACGACTTTACCATTTTGCTCTTTCGCCGCGACATGGACATTCAACAACCGATCCAAAACGTTTTCTAGTTGTGTCAGCTCATGATAATGCGTAGAAAACAATGTGTTAGCACCGATTTCTTCGTGAATATACTCCATCATCGCTTGTGCGAGTGCCATCCCGTCATACGTGGACGTTCCGCGCCCAATCTCGTCAAATAACAATAGGCTGTGGGACGAAGCATGGGCCAATGCATATTGAGACTCCATCATTTCCATCATGAATGTACTCTGTCCAGACGCCACATCATCTGCGGCTCCAATTCGTGTAAAGATTTGATCTGTAATAGGCAGTATAGCCTTTTCACAAGGGACGAAACAACCGATTTGAGCCATCACTACGGTCAAAGCGACTTGGCGCATATACGTACTTTTACCAGACATATTCGGACCGGTTATGAGTAACATATTTTCATCTTCAGCTAGCGTACAAGAATTCGGTGTATATAATGAATGGCTCATCATTTTCTCTACAACTGGATGTCGGCCATTTTGAATGTCAACAGCCTTTCCTGTATGAAATTCTGGTCGGACATATTGATTCTTTTCGGATACTTTAGCAAATGACAGCAAAACATCTAGTTCACTAATTACAGAGGCCAGTTGTTGAATTCTTTGCACATCGCCCTTCACTTGTTCACGAATCGACTGAAACAAGTCAAGTTCCAATGTCTGGCTATCTGCTTCCGCATTTAAAATCAGTTCCTCTTTTTCTTTTAGTTCCGTTGTTATATATCGCTCCGCATTCGCGAGTGTCTGCTTACGCTCATAGCGTGATAAGTCAGCTAAATGAATATTGGACTTGGTTATTTCAATATAATATCCAAAAATCCGATTATAACCGATCTTCAACGTTTTAATTCCTGTTAGCTGCCGCTCTTTTTGCTCCAGCTGCGCTAGCCATGTCTTTCCGTTACGAGATGCATTACGAAGTTCGTCCAGCTTTTCATGATAGCCGTCTAGAATGAGTCCACCTTCTTTACTGGATATCGGTGGGTTTACTGCAATAGCATCCGTCAACAATTGGTATGTTTCCCCGCAAGGATCCATTCGATCAGCAAATCGCTGTAACATCGGTCGCTTTGATTCTTCAAGCAATTGTTTTAGTTTCGGTATATGCGACAGTGAGTTTCGTAACTGTGCAAGATCACGTGCACTTGCACTGCCCATAGAAATTCTTCCCGCAAGACGTTCTACATCATATACATCCTGCAATTCTTCCAGTAATTCTTCACGCAAAAAATACTCATCCAGTAAGTTGTTTACCGTTTCTAGACGTTCTTCAATCGCTTGGCGCTGCGCCAGAGGCTGGTGAATCCACATCCGTAATTTCCTCGCACCCATCGCTGTAACGGTTTCATCAAGCACCCAGAACAACGTGCCTTCTTTTTTGCCCGAACGAATAGTTTGCACGAGTTCTAAATTCCGCATCGAGTTCGCATCAATCGATAACTTTGCATCTTTCTCTATATAGATGAAAGGTCGAATATGACCAAAAACCATCTTCTGCATACGGAGTAGATATGATTGTAATTTACGGCAAGATTCCTGCAACTCTTCTGGCAGATGCTCATATGTATCGTGAGCAATGGATCCTGAATGCTCCGTATCTTCTATTGAAAGCATGATTTCGCGGCTTTCAAACAGTTCCGCCAACATCACATGAAGTTGTTGATCCACAACAATTTCCTTCATGCTAAGAGCTTCTATTTCCGCTAGTAACGTGCGCTCGCTTCCTTTAATCAACTCTACTTTTCCTTCTCCAGTGCCAACATCAAGGTACGCCAATGCATAACATTGATTTCCCAAGCTATCGATAGCACCGATAAAATGATTGGCTTCAACATCAATTGTTTTACCTTCTGTTAATGTCCCAGGTGTAATCACTTTCACAACTTCACGTTTCACAATTCCCTTTACGTTGCGCGGATCCTCCATTTGTTCACATATTGCTACTTTATGACCTTTATGGATTAATGTTTCAATATATCCAGTTGCGGAGTGATAAGGTATGCCGCACATAGGTATCCGTTCCCTTGCGCCAGAATCCCTACTCGTTAACGTGATTTCTAATAATGCAGATGCGTTGACGGCATCCTCAAAAAACATTTCATAGAAGTCCCCTAAACGGAAGAATAAAAATGCGTCTGTATGTTGCTCTTTAATTTTCAAATATTGTTTCATCATTGGTGTATGTTCAGACATGGTAAACCCTCTTTTTCTCGCTCATTTTCTATACATTATACCAAACACCCTAGGAGTTAACGAATCAAAAGGGGTTGAAGTAATTGTAAAAGGAGAATAGACATAGGTAATCAACTAAATATCTCTCTTTATGAAAACTATCTTAGCTTTTGATTAGCTGAAATAGTTTATAATTATCTATATCTATCTACCGCAATCATTCTAATTCGTGTTTGGAAGTCACTATAAATGGCACAGCAAGTGTTACTGTATAATAGGGTGCGACAGGTTTCAAAAAGATTTTCACTAAGCGATACTGACCGGGGATGAGTGTCACTCCAATGGTTTCTACAGAAAAGGAATGTTGAGTATCTTTTCCTGGCGAAAGCAAATTACCCAAATTAGTAAATTTTGGATTTTCATAGAATACGGAATCAGAATGTGTCAGAGTGTACCATTTGTCATTTTTCCTTACTTCTATTTGATAGTATTCACCATATTCATAAACGGTTTGACTGTCATTCTTTAATATCGTGCGGAACAACGGCGTTCCTTCCTCGTATTGATGTTCTACCATTAGGAATGTCAGACCTTGCGCATTGGCCATTAATTTTTGTTCGGGTGAAGGAGCTGTAAGAGTTTGAATTTCATTTCCTGTCGCGCATCCTGTCAGTAGTGTCATTACAGATAGAAGTGTAAGCCATTTTATCTTTACCATAGGATCTCCTCCTATCTATAGACTACATTTATTATTGCAAAACTCACTTGACCTGCATCATATTCTTCTACTCAACGTAAAAAAAACAAATAAAAAAAGCCGGTGAATCCCGGCTTTTAGAATGGTGAATCTTTACGTTGTGGCGGTTGGTGTGGTCTTTCTTTATTCGGCACTTCATTATTCTTTTTTTCCTCCATCACAATAGACGAAGATTCTGATTCTAGTATCGGCCAATCTTCATCATATGGATGAGGATGGATGGTTACAGAGACTTTTGTTTCACCAATCATCTCAACCAATAATTCTCTCTCAATGGATATTGAGAAGTTTTGACCGCATTCAGAAATACTTGCCTCTGTACAGTTGGGATGCTGTAATACCGTGACAATCGTTTCTTCTTTAGCAGATGTCGGCTCATCGCGGTAATGCAATGCGATTTTATCCTTATAAGGAATCGATTCAGTAAAGACGGACGTTTTAGAATGATCATGATGTGAGTACCAAACATTCACGTCGAAACTACCTGTTACTTCCACATGCGAGCCGACTTTCTTTGCTTGTTGCGTGTGATTGATCACCCAGCAACCCAATATGCTGGAAGGACGATTAGGTGGCTTCAGCAGCTCAGTTGTTTCCGAACGATGCTTTCCTTTGGCAATAACAGCTTTCGTTACAATTTGTCGTAAGTTTTTCAGTTTTCTTCCTCCTTCTTTGGCTTCTATCCATCCTATGCAACAGCTGCCCAGAAATTGAAAAAAATCGGCAAGGAATTTTATCCTTAACCGATTTTTTATTTAAGAAAGTGATTTTTTTTGAGTATTCTCTACGTATGATCCTGTTTCACCACGTAATAGATCGCCGCCAGTAGACTCGATAATCTCATCCGTCACGCTGTTTGCAATCGTATTTGAAACCAATTGAAGCAAGTTATTCACTTCATCTTGTGACTGTTTAAATTCTTGAACCAATGGAATCGCATCAATTTCACCTTGAACTTGTTCAATTTTCTTTTCGATCGCTTTTAACGCTCGTTCTTTTTCGTAGTTTTGGAAATTCACTGCTTGGGTTTGAAGAGATTTCATACTAGCAATTTTCTCACGTACTTTTTGGTTTTCATTGATTTGTGCTTCTGCACGTTTATAAAACTCTACTTCTTCCGTGTTTGCCAACATATGTGCCAAATCGCGTGCTTTTTCTATAATTTCATCTTTCGTAAACTTCTTCTCCATTATCCCATCACCTTTTCTTGTTGGACTACTCCAATGAATTCACCATTGAGTGACCAAGATTTTGCTTCTTTAATACGAACTTCTACAATTTCACCAATTACAGAACGCGGCGCTACAAAATTCACTAGTTTACTTTTTTCTGTATAGCCCGCCAGTACATCGGGATTTCTTTTACTCTCCCCTTCAACTAGCACTTTAACAATTTGTCCTTCGTAAGGCTTCATTGCTGCAGCAGACATATCGTTCACTAGCTTGTTAAGACGTTGCAGGCGTTCCTTCTTCACTTCCATTGGTATATTATCTTGCATCTTAGCCGCTGGCGTACCTTCGCGTGGTGAATAAATGTATGTAAACGCCATATCAAAACCAACTTCACGATACAGAGACATCGTTTCCTGAAATTGTTCTTCTGTTTCATTTGGGAAGCCTACGATAATATCCGTTGTGAGTGATAGATTAGGTATTGCGGTTCTAATTTTATCCACCAGTTCTAAATAACTTTCTCGCGTGTATTTACGAGCCATAATCTTCAGCATTTCAGATGAGCCCGATTGTACAGGCAAATGAATATGATCTACCAAGTTCCCACCCTTTGCTAGGACTTCAATCAAATGGTCGTCGAAGTCGCGAGGATGACTTGTAGTAAAGCGAATTCTTGGGATATCAATTAACCGTAACTCATCCATCAGATCACCTAGACGATACGTAATATCACCGAAATCTTTTCCGTATGCATTTACATTTTGCCCTAGTAAGGTAACTTCTTTATACCCTTGTGCGGCTAATTGGCGAACTTCTTGAATGATATCTGCTGGGCGTCTGCTACGCTCTTTACCGCGCGTATATGGCACGATACAGTACGTACAGAACTTATCGCATCCATACATGATATTCACCCATGCTTTAATCTTACCGTGACGGACTTTTGGCAAATCCTCGATCACGTCGCCTTCTTTGGACCACACTTCAATGACCATCTCTTTAGACATATACGCTTCATGTAAGATATTTGGCAAGCGATGGATGTTATGTGTTCCGAAAATCAAATCCACTTGATCATACGTTTTTAAGATTTTATTTACAACAGATTCTTCTTGTGACATGCAGCCACATACTCCGATTAGTAAATCTGGGTTTGTCAGTTTGAGTGGTTTATAATGCCCTAATTCTCCAAACACTTTGTTTTCCGCATTTTCACGGATTGCACATGTATTGAGTAGTATGACATCAGCTTCTTTTACATTTTCAGTAGCATCATATCCTAATGCCATGAGAATACCAGCTATTACTTCCGTATCATGTTCGTTCATTTGACAACCAAATGTTCGAATAAAGAATTTACGACCTTGTCCCATTCCTTTAAAGCGCTGATCTATTTGAAAGTTATCGTGATATTCCACTTCTTCTTTCCCGCGTTTTTTTGCGTCTTTTAGAGAAGGCCCGCTATACACAGACTCGAAATATTTGCTATAGTCTTTTTCTATAATGTCTCGTTTCGATTTGTCATTTGTTACGAGTCCAGCTTGCAAGCGCTGTTCTTCATTCATTGCAGAAGCCCCTTTCTATTACTTATCGGGAAATAAGCATACCTAATGTTATTATACTGAACTTTTGTATGATATGACAGCAAAGCGGAAAAATGTCGCTGGTTTGTCATGAAAAAAAGACCACAAATGGAATCGTGGTCTTTTGTATTCTACTTACGTTCCTTTTTTTCAACGAAAAGTTTGAGCGCTGTTCTAGCTTCTCCGTTGATTTCGATATCGGTAAAGGCAGGTGCGCAAACTAGATCGCCTCCACTTGGTGCTACGAATCCTCTTGCGATAGCAATTGCTTTTACTGCTTGATTTAATGCACCAGCACCGACCGCTTGGATCTCGGCAAAGCCTTGTTCACGGATAACTGCAACCAATGCTCCTGCTACTGAGTTCGGATTTGAGCGAGATGATACTTTCAAGGGACTCACGATATTTCCTCCTTATTTTGCAATGTCTATGGAACGTGTATATTCCATACGACATCCTATGATAGGCAAGGAGGATTTAGACACCTGGATAATTAGTTTTTGAACGGATGATCTTCGTTAATTCGGATTCTTTCAATCTTATGCGCTTTACCGGTTTTGTCATCCAATTCCACAAACATGCCGTTTAGCTGTGGTCTTCCACTTTTCGGTACTTCAAAGCGGGTTGGCAAGTTGGTATAGAAGCGGTACAATACGTCCTCTTTTTTCATTCCTAAAATTTCATCATACGGGCCGGTCATCCCTGCATCTGTTAAATATGCAGTACCCCCTGGCAAAATTCGTTCGTCTGCAGTTTGGACATGTGTATGTGTCCCCACAACGACAGATACTTTTCCGTCCAAGTGCCATCCCATTGCAATCTTTTCACTTGTTGCTTCTGCATGAAAGTCTACAAAAACCAATGGTGATGTTTGCAAGGCTTCTTCTACTAGTTCATCTGCTTTAGCAAATGGGTCATCATGTGGCGGTAAAAATGTGCGACCATGTAAATTAATTACGGATAGTGTAACCCCATTTTTCGTAATGGACGTCATGCCTTTACCGGGGGCTTGTTCTGAGAAGTTGGCAGGACGAATCAAGTAATCCACTTCGTCAATGAAATCATAAATTTCACGTTGATCCCATGTATGGTTTCCCATCGTAATGACATCTACTCCCGCATGCAATAAATCATGGTAAATGGATTTTGTAATTCCTCTGCCTGAAGCTGCATTTTCACCATTCGCGATAATTACGTCCGCTTGATATTTTCGCTTCAAACGCGATACATAATCCATTACCATTTCTCTTCCCATCGATCCTACAATATCTCCAATAAATAGTACTTTCATTTGTAACAACCTCTTTCCAAAATGAAAACAGCTTCCAAACGAATCGGAAGCTGTTTTGTGTTAGGTATTATTTTGCATACTCTACTGCGCGGGTCTCCCGTATGACCGTCACTTTGATATGCCCTGGGTAGTTCAATTCTTCCTCGATTTGTTTTCGTATATCACGTGCTAAGCGATGTGCGGTAATATCATCAATCTGTTCAGGACGAACAATGATTCGTACTTCCCGTCCAGCCTGAATGGCAAATGATTTCTCCACACCTTCATATGATTCCGAAATTTCTTCGAGCTTTTGCAGACGTTTAATATAGTTTTCCAATGTTTCACTGCGAGCACCTGGTCTTGCTGCAGATAATGCATCTGCCGCAGCTACAAGCACTGCAATAACAGAGGTAGCCTCTTCATCACCGTGATGGGAAGCGATACTGTTAATAACAACTGGATGTTCCTTATATTTCACTGCCAACTCTTTACCGATCTGCACGTGACTGCCTTCCACTTCATGGTCAATCGCTTTACCGATATCATGTAGTAAACCAGCACGTCTAGCAAGTGTTACGTCTTCGCCAAGCTCTGCTGCCAGTAAACCTGTTAAATAGGCTACTTCAATAGAGTGTTTCAAGACGTTCTGTCCGTAACTCGTACGGAAGTGCAAACGACCAAGAATTTTAATCATATCCGGATGCAAGTTGTGGACACCTACATCGAACGTAGTTTGTTCTCCTTTTTCCCGGATTAACTCGTCCACTTCTCTTCTGGATTTGTCGACCATTTCTTCGATACGTGCAGGATGAATTCGTCCATCCTGAACCAATTTCTCCAATGCCAATCTTGCTGTCTCTCTCCGAACTGGATCAAAACCAGACAGAATAACAGCTTCTGGCGTATCGTCAATAATCAAATCAATGCCCGTTAGCGTCTCAAGTGTACGAATATTTCGTCCTTCACGACCAATGATGCGACCTTTCATCTCATCATTCGGCAAATTAACAACGGAAACTGTAGTTTCTGCCACATGATCTGCCGCAAATCGTTGCAATGCCAGTGATAGAATTTCACGTGCTTTACGCTCGGATTCCTCTTTAGCCCGTTGCTCAGATTCTTTTGTCATAACAGCAATATCCGTAGAAAGCTCTTCTTCTACATCTTCCAAGATGATTCGCTTTGCCTCATCTTTTGTTAAAGAAGAAATTCTTTCCAATTCGGTCTTCTGTGTAGTAACGAGTTGTTCCGCTTTGCGTTCCATCTCTTCAATATGCTGTTGTCTTTCTAATAGCGCATCTTCTTTGCGCTCTAGACCTGCTTCTCTTTTATTGAGCGCATCATCCTTGCGATCAAGGTTTTCTTCACGCTGTAAGAGACGGTTTTCCTGTTTCTGTAATTCCGTCCTTCTCTCACGGACTTCTGTTTCTGCTTCAATCCGCAGTTCGTGAGTTTCATCTTTCGCTTCTAACAGTGCCTCTTTCTTTACTGACTCCGCTTCACGCTTCGCCTCTTCGACGAGTTGGTTGGCAGTATGTTTGGCACCAGTTACTTTTGAATCATTCACATTTTTCAATATAAAAAAGCTAACAACTGCACCGACGATGAGACTTAGCAAAACGGAGATGAGTATTTCAATACCCATTGAGGTCACCTCCTCCTGCTTATTCTTTTCTTTTCAGTCGGCTCGTATAATCAATTTTGCCACGGCGAATACATTCACTTTACTAGTTACCGAAGCTTCCCGGTAATGTCCCGATGATCTGTGAAAACGCCTAAGGCTTAACTTAATCCAACGGGTAGTAGAAAACCTGCTGTTTCGGGACTAATTTTCTATTGATGTCACTACTTTTTACTTAACTTTTCATTTTGCTGAATTAAGTTAAAATCAACATACCGCCAAAAACAATTGATTGGTTTGTTAAATATAGGACGTATATAATACGCCACTTTAATTGTATAGTTGTATTTTTATTGTGTCAAGGAATGATGAAGGAAAATTCATTCCTATAGATACTTTTTGTTTTGTTTGCAAGAGTCTTTCCACTTTATATTTCACTTATTCATTCAAAAAATATTTTAGTTCCATAAAGGCAAAAAGTATGTCATTCCCAAGCTCATGATCTAAACAGGTCGACGAGAATAATTTTTATAAAAAAACCGCCATTAAATTGGCGGTTTTGCTAACATATACGACTTACTTCTCTTCTGAAAGTGTAAGTAAATCATCAAGCTCGTCTTCTTCATCATGGGCTGCAATCACATAGTTTGTTGCATTCAAACCGTATGATTCACGAATCTTGGACGCAATTTCATCACGCATTTTCAAGTTTTCCTTCAAGAATTGTTTTGCGTTTTCACGACCTTGACCTAAGCGCTCGCCTTCATAAGAATACCAAGCACCACTCTTTTGGACTACTTCCAATTCAGATCCCAAATCTAGAATTTCACCTTCTTTTGAAATCCCTTCACCATACATGATGTCTACTTCCGCTGTACGGAAAGGTGGAGCTACTTTGTTTTTGACGACGCGAATCCTTGTTTTATTCCCCATAATATCGTTGGCTTGCTTGATCGCCTCACCTCTACGTACTTCCAGACGAACAGACGCATAGAACTTCAATGCTCGTCCACCTGGCGTTACTTCCGGATTACCAAACATGACTCCTACTTTTTCACGAATCTGGTTAATGAAGACCGCAATCGTATTTGACTTATTAATAGCACCGGAAAGTTTACGCAATGCTTGAGACATCAAACGAGCTTGCAAACCAACGTGCGCGTCACCCATCTCGCCTTCGATTTCAGCTTTCGGTACAAGTGCTGCTACCGAGTCCACTACCACGATATCTACTGCACCTGAACGAACAAGTGCCTCTGCAATTTCCAATGCTTGCTCACCTGTATCCGGCTGTGATAGTAGCAACTCGTCAATATTGACACCTAGCTTTTGTGCATAGACAGGATCTAGTGCGTGTTCTGCATCAATAAATGCCGCAGTACCACCGCTTGCTTGCACTTCTGCAATTGCATGCAATGAAACGGTTGTTTTACCGGAACTTTCCGGTCCATATATTTCAATTACTCGTCCACGTGGATATCCGCCTATTCCTAGCGCCGCATCCAAAGCTAATGAACCTGATGATGATGTATCAATTTGAAGATCTGTTTTTTCTCCCATTTTCATGACAGAACCTTTACCGAATTGTTTCTCTATTTGTTTTAATGCCATATCTAATGCCGCTTTACGATTGCTCAATTACAATTCCTCCTCAAACTCTTTTTCTACTCTTATTATACCTTTTCCCAACAGAATACACAAGAATTAAACGAACGGGTATTCGATAAGTCTGTTATAGAAATTGAAAAACAAGCGTAAAAAGCTAGGAAGATTTGATTTTTGCTAGCTAATTCAATAGCAAAATTCAATACTTCAGTTCTTTTTTCTCTTTGATTGTCTGAATGAGATAATGTAAAGCAAATTGAACAGACCGTTTACGATTTACATTACGGGAACCTGACAGTTGAAGTTTATAAGACGTTGTCTTCATACCTTCTGCTGCAATGCCAATCCAAACTGTACCGGCTGGTTGACCATCATGTGGTTCAGGGCCTGCAGCGCCAGTCAGACTTACTCCAAATGTTGTGGTGAATCGCTCTCGAACACTTTCAGCCATCGATTCCGCACACTCTGCACTGACAATGCCATGGTAATCAAGTAATGATGGTAGAATACCCAATTGCTCAATTTTCATCTCTTTATTATACACCACAAGGCCGCCTTTAAGTGCATTGCCTATTCCCGCTTCTGAACCAAGTTCCGCCATAAACATTCCGGTTGTGAGACTTTCCGCAGCAGAAATAGTCCAGTCATTTTGAAGCAATAATTCGGTCGTTTTGGAAGCCAGCGTTTCATCATCCACACCATAGATAAACTCTCCTACAATAGAACGGATTTCTTGTTCAACAGGTGCTATCAATTTCTGTGCTTCTTCTTCTGTTTTGGCTTTTGCGGTAATACGAAGGTTAACCATGCCCGGTGAAGCAAGTGGTGCAATTGTTGGATTGGTCTGCTTTTCAAGAATAGACTGAATACGAACTTCTAATTCCGACTCGCCAATTCCTTGCAACTTCAACACCTTTGAAGAGATTACATCTTGTTTACCGTATACACCAAGTAAGTAGGGAATCGCCTCTTGTTCAAACATGGGCTCCATTTCGTGAGGTGGCCCCGGTAGCAAAATATACTGCTTACCGTCTTTGCCTATCGCTATACCTGGTGCCATACCATTTCGATTTGGCAATACTGTTGAACCTTTTAAAACAAGAGCTTGCTGTTTATTATTTTCGGTCATCACTTTTCCCACACGGGTAAAATAATCTTCGATCGTTTTCATCGCATCGTCATCAGATATAAGCGTACAACCCAATTCACTTGCAATAGTTTGCTTTGTTAAGTCATCCTTTGTCGGCCCGAGACCGCCACTAAAGATCAGGATGTCTGCACGTTGCTGAGCTAACTGAATGGCTTGTGACAAGCGTTTAGGATTATCCCCTACAACGGTGTGGCAATATACATCTATTCCGGCTTCAGCTAATTTAGCCGATATGAACCTAGCGTTGGTATTCGTGATTTGTCCCAGAAGAAGTTCAGATCCTACCGCAATAATTTCTGCTTTCATGAATACACTCCACTCCTCACATTGACTCCACTAAAATTTTACGATTTTTAACAAAGTAATCGACACCTGACCACACTGTAAATACTAATGCGATGTACAACATGATGGTTCCGAACGGAATACCAATCGCTTCGAAGAAAATATTATGCATTAAAAGAAATGATATCGCTAGTAGTTGCGTAACTGTTTTAATTTTACCTAACTGGTTTGCTGCTACTACTTCCCCACCACCCGCTAAAATCAAACGTAATCCTGTAACCGCAAATTCTCTACTAATGATAACGATGACGATCCATGCAGGAGCCGTCCCCATCTCCACTAATAAAATAAAAGCGGCCGAGACTAGTAGCTTATCTGCTAACGGATCCAAAAACTTACCCATATTTGTTACTAAGTTGTTTTTCCTTGCTAAGTATCCATCTAGCCAGTCAGTTGTAGAAGCTATGATGAAGATCATCGCGCCCACCAAATGTTCAACAGGCATTTCTACTCCACCTAGCCGAATCATTCCCCATCCAAAATCCACTGTAAGAAACAGGATGAAGACAGGGATCATAAATACTCTAGAGAGTGTAATTTTATTTGGTAAATTCATTACTTGTCCGCCTTTCTAACGGTAAAATCTATTTATAAAGAATAAAATAGCCACCTTTTTAGATGACTATTTTATTATGGTTTTTTTAACACAATGTTTTGTGGTACAAGGTCTGTTGGGTAATCTACGCGTTGTCCATTAACAGTCAGTTCCGCGTTTTCGTAATTACCAACTCGGATTCTCAAACTTTCTGCATCGTTCGCTTGTATTTCGATTGTTTCGCCTTCTTGTACTACTCGGGCACCACTTGGTTTCGGCATTCGTTCGTTGCCATCTTGATCCATTACTGAAATCCAAGATCTCCCCGTAGTCTTGATAACCACTGTAATATTTTCAGAGTCTGATAATTTGAATGTAGACGTTTCACCTACAGTAGAAGCATGTTCAAATGGTTGCTTAGATTGCCCAATTTCACCTGAATCACCTTGTGGATCAGCTATTACCGAAGAACCGGGCTCTGTTGATTCATGACCTATCTCCGACTCTGTTGCCTTGTCTCTTAGTAAAGTATAAACAATTACAAAAATCATAATAATTAATAGTGCTACAAGTATTTTTGGCATTGCTTCTTTTAATTGGTCACTCTGCTTTGAAACAGCACTACGTTGCATAGTTGCCGGCACAACTTTTTCCTGTTTTTCTTGCACTGCTGGTTCATACTCATCCTGATAAAGACTAAGAATTTCTTCCGCATCCAAGTCAACCGCTTCCGCATACTCTTTAATAAAAACACGTACGTAAAAAGCACCAGGAATAATTTGAAAATCCTCATTTTCAATTGCTGACAAATAACGTTGTTGGATTTTCGTACTGTCTTGCAGATCTTCTAGTGTCAATCCTTTTAAAATCCTCGCTTCTTTTAAACGAGCACCTATTCCGATCAAATTCAACACCCACCTAACTCATTTCAATCAATTAAACATATTAAAGCCGCCCATGGGATTGCGGTTGGATAGCGGATCATTTTTCTCTAAAATATCATAAGTGATTTCTTGATCTACAGTTGTCCGCAACTCTATAATAATATCAAAATCTTCAATTGTATATTCGGATTGTTTTACAAACATATCTGGATGCTCAACCACTTTAATGGTCGGCAAGCCCATAATTTCACGTACTAATTGCATATGACGTTCGTCGGAAGTTTTTCGTGTCACGATCCCATCAAGTATGAAGATGTTATCGTCCGAGAATTCATCCCCCATCATACTCGTCCTAATTGTTTGTTTAATCATCGTAGAAGATAAAAAGACCCATTTTTTATTGGCACAAACACTCGCCGCTACTACGGATTCTGTTTTTCCTACGCGCGGCATTCCACGGACACCGATTAGTTTATGACCATCTTGTTTGAAGATCTCTGCTAAAAAGTCCACTAAGATTCCAAGCTCACTTCTTATGAACTGATACGTTCTTCGATCATCGGTACCGCGCTGAATATAATGTCCATGCCGAACAGCCAATACATCCCGTAATTTAGGTTCTCTGATCTTATGGATGACAATCGCATCCATAGTAGAAGCGATCAACTCAAAACGTTTAATCTGCTGGTCATGATCGGTGTGAACGAGCATACCACGGTATCTGCCATCTACCCCATTAATCGTCACAATATCTACACGCAACATACCAAGTAAGGAAGCAATATCTCCTAGTAATCCAGGCCGATTGACTTGCAACTCATATTCGACATACCATTCTCCCATTCAACACACTCCTTCATAAAACTACTTTTTCCAGAATGCACAAGTATGCACTTAGTTCTATAATAGCGGATAGCCAAAGTGAATAAAAGAAAAAAAGAAAAGGACAACAGGCATTGTCCTTCTCCAAAGGCTTTACATATACCAACCACCATTGATTTGAATTATTTCACCTGTCATATAATCTGCTTTGCCACTTAACATAAATTCGACCATATTCGCTATTTCCTGCGGTGTCCCCACTGACAAAAGCGGAATCTGTTCAAGCACCATCTGACGTTCCTCCGCGGAAAACTCTTGATTCATGCGGGTGTCGATCCAACCTGGGGCAATTGCATTTACCCGTATGCCAGAAAAGGCGGATTCCTTTGCATATGCTTTGACAAAGGCATGCTGGGCACCTTTAACTGCAGAATACATTACTTCACCTGCTGCGCCTGTACTACCCCATATCGATCCGATAAATACTATATAGGAGACATCTTGCTTGCGCAGTTTTTCAGATAACAGTGCGATTAAACGAGCTGGATTCTGCACATGGACTTGCCATAATTCCGACATTTCCATTTCGCTTGTCTCCGATAACAGTTTGACAACTGCCTGACCGTTGGCTACAACAATTGCTTGAACGCTTTGAATGCTACCTGCCAATTTCTCTGCCGCTAATTCTACTCTAAAATCAGCTTGCACACTACGGAATTGCTGGTTGGGATAATTCTCTTCTAACTCATAACGCAATAGATCGAGCTGGTTTTTATTTGCATTATAGTGCATATACAAAGACCAGCCCGCTTTTGCTAGTTGTTTGCAGATCACTTCCCCAATCCCTCCGGAAGCCCCTAAAACGAGTGCGAAACGCGTCATACTCATTGCGTCTTCGGTGGTATGACTTTAAAGATTGTATAGCTATTGTCATCGGAAAACATTGCAAATGCTTCTTTTAGTTTATCCATCGATAACTTCTCTAAAGTCGGTACGACATCGAATAAATTCATTTCGTTAAATTCATATCGCGTGTATTGATTGGCGATAAATTCAATGGAATTCAATGAACGCATAAATTGACCAATTTTTTTCCTACGCATTCTATTCAAATCTTCTTCAAGCACAGGCCAATTTGATTTTGCGTCTTTAATCGTATGACGAATCAGTTTTTCTAAGCGCTCCGGCTCATCTGTATCGGAACCGACCATCGCAAAACCGTAGCCTTCTTCCATGGTAAATTCATATGAGAACGATTCATCAACTAAGCCTTCCGCATTTGCTTTTTCATAAAATGCAGACGTGCGACCGAATAGACTATCTAATACGAGGTTTGCTGACAATTCCGCTTCAAGCATCTCTTGCCCCTGTAAATCTACCTTGTTACATTTCATACCGATATTCAATTTTGGTTTTGAAACGTCCATCGTCAATGTACGTTCAGATACATCAACCTCTGTTGACTCGGTCGGAAATTGGCGTTCAATCGCCTCTGGTTTATCGAATGATTTTATTGCTTGATCCTCTTTGATAAATTCCATCATTTCTTCGGGCTTTACTGCTCCGACGATAAACAGTAACATGTTGGACGGATGGTAGAACGTCTCATAACATGTATATAAATGTTCCGCTGTGATGTCCTGAATCGACTCAACAGTTCCCGCAATGTCAATTTTCACTGGGTGGTTTTCATAGAGATTTTCAATTGTGCCGAAATATAGGCGCCAGTCAGGCTGGTCGTCATACATGGTAATTTCCTGGGCAATGATGCCTTTCTCTTTATCAACAGTTTGCTTGGTGAAATATGGTTGTTGAACAAAATCGAGTAATATTTTGGTGTTTTCTTTTAGTTTATTGGTTGCAGAAAAAAGATATGCCGTTCTTCCAAATGTTGTATAAGCATTGGCAGAAGCACCATTTAAACTAAACTTCTGAAAAACATCTCCATCTTCTTTCTCAAACATTTTGTGCTCTAGAAAATGGGCAATCCCATCAGGTACTGTAATAAGTTCATCTTTGCCATGTGGTTTGAACGTACGATCAATAGACCCGTATTTCGTCGTAAACGTTACAAATGTTTTAGAAAATCCACGTTTCGGTAATATAACCACTTTCAACCCATTATCAAGTGTTTCAGTATAAATCTTCTCTTGTAGTTGATCAAAATTTACTTCTTTCATTCGGAAACATCCTCCTTACCTGACAGCAAATACACAATTTCCAATTGAATTGTCTTTGCCATCTCCTTTACGTCTTCCAATGTGACCGATTCCCACTTTTCGATTAATCGTTCAGCCGTGAAGTTCTCGTCTAATTCTTTATATTGATCAAAAATTTCAATCTGACTGCGGGCCGAATCGTTTGCACTCAAGATACTGTTTTCTAGAAGTGCGACTGTCTGACTTAACTCGACTTCTGTACTTTCACCATTCTGTAATGCCGTAAGTTGCTCAAGAATTAGCTTGACAGCTTTTTCTTCCAAGTCCGCATCAATACCTGCTGTGACGTAGACGATACCGTAATGCGAAGCAAATGCACTATTCGCATAGTATGCCATACTTTCCTTTTCTCGCACATTCATGAATAGTTTACTGTGGGCAAAGCCTCCGAAAACCCCATTGGTTACTTGCATCTTATGGTAATCCGGATGATGGAAAGATACCGGTGTATCGAAACCAAGATGAAGTTTACCTTGTTTCATGTCTTGTTTTTCTCTCACTGTATTCACGGAATCTGACACTTTCACATCCGGTAATTCATTTTGTTTCACTGCATCTCTAGCCGCAAACGGTAGGAACTGCTTAATTTGCTTAATGATATCATTTTCATCTATATCGCCTACTACATAAATATCAATCAAATCATTATTCATCATATCTTCGTATGTAGCATAAAGACTTTCATTAGTAATTTCCGACACCGCAGTTTCTGTACCATAAGCCGAAATGGATGCTGGGTGATCTGGTCTCATGATTTCAAGCATACGTTTCTGTGCAAAACGTGTTTTGTCGTCATAAATAGAACGAATCCGATCACGGACATTACGTTTTTCCCTTTCTGTAACGTCAGGATCAAATGCTTTATTCGATACATTCGGATCAAACACTACAGAACGAATCAATTGCCATAACTGTTTAAAGATATCTTCCCCTGCAAAAAATTCATCATTTACACATTCCGTATAAAGTGAAACCATGTGTTGAGAACTTCTTTTGGAGACGTCCGTAAATAATACCGTACCGTATAACTCGTCAAGCGCCTTGCGCATGGAACCTACTGTTGGATACTGCTTCGTTGAATCCTCCATTACATTCGCCAACACCGCACGTTCAGAGGCTTTCTTTTGATCCAGTGGTGCTTTCCACTTAATTGTCACATTAACTGTTTTAAACTGTTCCGTTTTACGTATATACAAATGTACACCATTTTGTAATTTTGTTTTATTGAACATACAAACACCTCGTTTACCTTATTATATGTATTCCTAGTCTCACTATACATTTTAGCCTGTCATTTGGAAAATGATACAACTTTCGCGCGCTGAAGATCGTGTTTAGCTAAGACTGAAACGGAAGTTGAAAGAAATTCCGAGTAATATTGCTACAACCTTAGAAAAGCTACCTGAAGAATTCGTATCTCCAGATAGCTTTTCTAACATTTATCTATTTCCTTTAACGTAAGGTTTACCAAGTGCTTTTGGCGCTTTCGCTTTTCCAAGGAATCCAGCAAGAGCCAGGATAGTTAAAACGTAAGGGAATATATGGAAGTACACTGACGGGATATCTGCTAGTAACTTAATACTGGAAGAACTGATTGCTAGCGCCTGCGCAAATCCGAAGAATAGCGCAGCACCTAAAGCTCCCAGTGGATGCCATTTCCCAAAGATCATTGCTGCTAAAGCCATAAATCCTTGTCCATTAATTGTTGCATGCCCGAAATCATTCGTGATGGTCTGTGAATAAACTGCCCCACCAATTCCAGCAAGGCCACCAGAAATTAGTACTGCAATATAGCGGATTTTTGTTACTTTGATGCCCATTGTGTCTGCCGCCATCGGATGTTCTCCTACTGAGCGAAGACGCAAACCAAATGGTGTCTTATAAATAACAAACCATGCGATAAACGCTACGACGATCGCCATAATTGAAGAGCCATAAACTAACTTAAAGAACATGGGGCCAATGATTGGAATATCTTCCAAAAACGGCACGTTGAATCTCGGTATTTTTTGTTGAATAAAATCTGTTTGACCTTTGCCGAAAATCATTTTTACCGAAAATAATGCGATAGCCAGACCTAACATGTTAATTGCAACACCTGACACTACTTGATCCGCCCGGAACGAGATAGACGCTACAGCGTGAAGTGTTGCAAATAGAGCTGAAACGAGCATTGCCACAAGTAACGCAATCCAAGGTGTCCAGGCGCCAAAGGTATCCGCAAAAAACAAGTTGAATAAGATACCAATGAATGCCCCCATAATCATAAGGCCTTCCAATCCGATATTGATCACTCCGGATCGTTCAGAGAATACACCGCCAATTGCTGTAAAAATAAGAGGAGCTGCAGAAGCAATTGTTATAGGTATGATAAAGTATAATACATCTAACATGTTACTTCTCCTCCTTCTTATTACGCAAACGTATGAGTCCTACACGGATGATGTATCCACAGGCAACAAAGAAAATCACCAATGCTATAATAATTGAAACAATTTCTACTGGAATTCCTGCTTCGTTCGGCATATTATTCGCACCATATTTCAATGAGCCGAATAATGTGGCTCCGAAGATGACACCAAGTGGCGTATTCGCACCAAGCAAGGCTACGGCGATTCCATCAAAACCGATTCCTGTAAAGCCACCCATGGAGGACATATTACCAAACGTACCAAGCGCCTCCATTGCGCCTCCAAGTCCAGCAAAAGCACCCGAAATGACCATTGCAAGAACAATATTCTTGTTTGCGCTCATACCCGCATAGCGAGCAGCATTATCGTTATAACCAACAGACTTCAACTCAAATCCAGTCTTTGTTTTCTCTAAAATGAACCACATGACAACAACCATAGCCAATGCTACGAATATTCCGTAGTGCAATGTAGAATAGTCCGTTAGATTAGATAAGAACTCTGACCGAAGCGAAGCCGATTGATGGATACGCTCCAATTTGAATCCACCACCGGAGAGTGTTTTAATTAATGCGTTCACCACGTGTAAGGCAATATAGTTCATCATGATGGTGACAATAACCTCATGTACTTTCAATGTAGCCTTTAAAATACCCGGCACAAGCCCCCACAGTGCCCCAGCGGCAGCTGCTGCTATCAGTGCGAAAGGTAAATGAATAATTTTTGGTAGATCGAATGCCATCCCTACATAAGCTGCAGCAAACCAGCCAACGATCAATTGTCCTTCAACACCAATATTGAAAAGTCCAGTTCTGAATGCAAATGCCACTGCAAGCCCGGCAAGTATGTATGGACTAATTTGACGAATGGTTTCACCAATTGCATAAGAATCACCAAAAATACCATTCCATAATGCTATATAGCCTGTGATTGGATTATAGTCACTGATCAACATCACGACAGCGCCTACTAAGAGTCCTAGAAGAATCGAAATTATGGGGACGAGTATATTGATCATTCTATTCGACATGATGTTCATCACCATCTTTCTCAGCGGCTAGCACCTTTTTCTCAGCAACATCTTTTGAATGACCTGCCATCATTAATCCTAGGGCTTGTTCCGTTGTCTCTTGAGGTATTACGGTACCTACAATAGTCCCATCATAAATAACGGCGATTTTATCAGAAACGTTCATGACTTCATCTAACTCAAACGTAATGAGTAAAACTGCTTTTCCCTTATCACGTTGTTCAATTAGACGGCGATGAATAAACTCGATTGCTCCCACATCTAAACCACGTGTAGGTAATGCCGCAATCAGTAAATCCGGATTTCTCATAATTTCCCGTCCGATTATGAGCTTTTGCTGATTTCCTCCGGATAACGCCCTCGCTAATTCGTGTGCTCCTTGGGTTCTAACATCGTACTCTTTGATTAGTTCTCCTGCTCTTTCATTGATCTCTTTATAGTTCATGATTCCACCTTTAGATAATGGTTCATGATAATACGATTGCAACGCGCTATTATACGCCACTGAAAAGTCTAATATAAGTCCATGCTTGTGGCGGTCTTGCGGAATATGTCCAATACCGGTTTCGGTGATTTTTCGCGGTTTTTTGTTTGTGACATCTTCATCATTGATAAAAATCTTACCGCTCTTCACTTTAGTTAAGCCCGTGATTGCTTCGATTAATTCCGATTGACCGTTACCATCAATGCCAGCAATCCCAACAATTTCACCGCGTCGTACTGAAAGGTTAAGGCCTTTTAATTTAGCAACACCACGATAGTCATTCACTTGTAGATTTTCTATCTTTAATACTTCTTCAGTCGGTTGGGATGGGCCTTTTTCTGTTTTAAATGTTACTTGACGTCCTACCATCAACGTTGCTAACTCTTCGGGATTCGTTTCCGATGTAATAACAGTACCAATTCCTTTACCTTTGCGGATGACAGTAACTTTGTCTGAGACGTTCATGATTTCCGCCAGTTTATGGGTGATCAAGATGATGGATTTTCCTTCTGCAACGAGCTTTTTCATGATATTCAATAATTCATCAATTTCCTGAGGCGTTAGTGATGCAGTAGGTTCATCAAATATTAGAATATCTGCTCCACGATAAAGTGTCTTAAGAATTTCGACACGTTGTTGCATACCAACTGAAATATCCTCGATTTTGGCGTAAGGATCCACATCGAGACCATACATCCTAGAAATTTCTGCAACTTTTTTTGCAGAATCCTTAATGTTAATAACTCCAGATTTCGTTGGCTCACTACCTAAAATAATGTTTTCGGTTACAGTTAAATTCTCCACCAACATAAAGTGTTGATGCACCATCCCGATTCCGAGATCGTTCGCCACGTTCGGATCAGTGATTGCTACATTTTCGCCACGGACACGGATTTCTCCACCATCCGGTTGATACAAACCAAATAACACATTCATTAAGGTAGATTTCCCCGCACCGTTTTCACCCAGCAATGCGTGAATTTCGCCTTTCTCCAGTTGTAATGTAATATGATCATTTGCATAGAAATTTCCAAACCTTTTTGAAACATCTAGCATCTCAATTACATAATTCATCCCCATCACTTCCTTGCCTATAATTGAATTCAATAGAATTAAATAGCACAACTCTTATCTTCAATAATACGTGATAAAGCCCCTATATGAAAAGTTGAAAGCTTTGCCATTTTTTATAAGTAGCCTGCCAATATTTTTTATTATTAATCTTAAAAATTAATAAAATAAAAGTTCCAGAACAAATATCAAGGAAACTTTATTTTATTAACTTAATGAAATGAAGGCCGGATATAAAACCGGCCTTCAGTTGTTTAATGACCTTATTTCTTCTTTTCTACAAACTCTGGTACTTCAATTTCACCATTTGCAATCTTTTGTGCATGTTCATCAATTTGATCTAAAACGTCTTGTGGAATAGCGCCACGTGAATCAGCAAGACCTAAACCATTATCTGAAAGGCCGTAGACTTTTGTTTCCCCACCAGGGAAATTACCAGCCATCGATAAATCAGCAATGTCTTTAACTGCTACGTCTACACGCTTCAACATAGATGTAAGTGTAACGTTGGCATCTCCCACTTTACCTTCTTCATACTGGTCAGAGTCAACACCGATTACCCAAACGTATGCATCTTTATCTGCTTGCTTACGTTCTTTCGCTTCTGAGAATACACCGTTACCTGTTCCGCCTGCAGCGTGGAAAATAATGTCTACGCCTGAAGAATACATACGGCCCGCCTCAGCTTTACCAAGTTCTGCTTTATCAAATGCACCTACATATTTTGAATCTACTTTGATTTCAGGCTTAACTGATTTGACACCTTCAAGGAATCCAGCTTCAAAACGCTCGATTACAGGATTGTCCATGCCACCAATGAAACCAACCTTATTTGATTTTGTCATTAATCCAGCTGCGACACCAGCTAAGTATCCGCCTTCTTGTTCTTTAAAGAGGATGCTAGCTACGTTTGGAGCATCTACTTCACCATCAATAATTGAGAACTGAGTATCTTTTTGTTGCGCTGCAATATCTTCAATTGCATCTTCCATCAAGAAACCTACTCCGTAAATTAGGTTAAAGTCACGACGAGCCAAGTTGTTAAGGTTTGTTGTATAATCTTCTGGGCCAGTTGACTGAAGGTAATCGTATCCGCCAGTTCCCTTTTCCCATCCTTGTTCTTCTCCAAACTCTTTAACGCCTTTCCATGCAGATTGGTTGAATGATTTATCATCAATTCCTCCAACATCAGTTACCATAGCAATTGAAAATTCGCTTTTCTCACCGCTGTCCCCTGTTGCCGGCTTTTCACCCGCATTGTTTTTGCCTTTATCGTCAGAGCCACATGCTGCTAACATTGTACCTGCGGCTAACACTAAAGACATCGCTAGACCCAATTTTCTTTTTTTCATCAATAATGACCTCCCTTGGCTAATTTTGGTATTATGTTAGGACGTTGTACGTCTTATACCCCTATCGACATTACTTTTTACTTAAAAACTGAATATGAAAAGAATATTGTTAGTAAAATATTCGGGAACTGTTTACCCGGCTCGTAGATGATGTTCATGATAACAGTGATGAAGTTACATTACATGGTAGCGCTTTCGGTTCTACTAAATATCGGATGACGGACTCTATTTCAATAGCCTGCAATGATAATTTCCTTCTACCTTCACTATAACATTTACTTAGGTAGAAGGAAATATCTAGCCAAAATCACGAATAACTTCGACTTATCAAAATAAGAACGAAAGAAGACTTACATTTCCAGCTCAGATTTATTGAGTAGTACATGTCTTGGCTTACTGCCTTCAGGCGGCCCAACCACACCCCGCGCTTCCATTTGATCCACTATACGTGCAGCTCTAGCATAACCGACTCGGAAACGACGCTGGATCATCGATACGGACGCGGTTTGCATCTCCACTACCATTTGTACGGCTTCATCATATAACTCATCGGTTTCTTCATGCGGTGCTAATACTTCAACCTCCGTCGGAATCATCTCTTCTTGATACTGAGCTTTTTGCTGTTCGATAACAAAATCTACTACAGCTTCGACCTCTTCATCCGAGACAAACGCACCTTGAATCCGCGTAGGTTTTGAAGCGCCCGCAGGCAGGAATAACATATCTCCCCGTCCCAATAACTTCTCGGCACCGCCACCGTCCAAAATAGTTCGAGAATCGATTGCTGAAGAGACAGCAAATGCAATTCGTGACGGAATGTTTGCCTTAATGATTCCTGTAATGACATCAACACTTGGTCGTTGAGTAGCGATAATTAAGTGAATCCCGGCGGCCCTCGCCATCTGTGCGAGACGTGTGATGGAATCTTCTACGTCACTTGATGCCACCATCATTAAGTCTGCCAGTTCATCAACGATAACAACAATATACGGCATGCGTGGATGTTTCTCATCGTGTTCTTCATTCCACTGTTCAATATGGTTATTATACCCTTCAATGTTCCGTGTGCCGGTATGGGAGAATAACTCATATCTGCGCTCCATCTCCGATACAACACGTTGCAACGCTTGCGCCGCTTTTCTCGGATCCGTAACGACAGGCGCCAACAAATGTGGAATACCATTAAATACGTTCAACTCTACCATTTTCGGATCGATCATCATCATTTTCACTTCATGTGGTTTCGCCCGCATGATAATACTCATAATGATACCGTTGACACAAACACTTTTACCACTGCCCGTGGCACCCGCGATTAATACGTGGGGCATTTTATTGAGTTCTGTCATCATGGCTTGTCCTGTCACATCACGGCCTAAACCTACTAGCAACTTGGATTCATGAGAACTATTCTCTTTAGATTCCAACACTTCACGTAAACTTACCATCGCCACTGCATTGTTCGGTACTTCGATTCCAACTGCTGACTTACCAGGGATTGGTGCTTCAATACGAATACCACTAGCTGCCAATGCCAATGCAATATCATCCGCCAAACTAACAATGCGACTTACTTTTACACCTGTATCAGGTAGGATTTCATATTTAGTGACTGCTGGTCCTAAGTGGACTTGTGTCACTCGTGCTTTGACACCAAAGCTTAGGAACGTTTTCTCTAATTTCTTGGCGTTTGCCTGAATTAAATTATATTCTCCAGACTGATCACTTGCTACAGGTGGTTCCAATAGATTGGTGGATGGCAAAATATACGATTCGTTTTCTTGTTCTCCGCCCATTACTGGATAATCAACCGCAGGATCTTTAGGATCAAGGGTTGTGTCTACTTTATCTATCGATTTCCTTTCTTGTACAACTTCTGGTTGTACAGCCTGTTCGATTTTTGCCGTGAAGCTAGAGATAATTGGTTCACTGGCCGGTTCTGGATGTTCTTGTACTGATTCCATTTCAGCAGTGTTTACCAGTTTTGGCTTACTCTTTCTATTACTGCGCGCACTTTCTTTACGTTTTTCTTCAGGTGACTTGACAGGTTTCTTTTCTCTCGCCATCCATTTGTTCTTGATACTATTCATCAAGATAGGTGTTTGTTCGACCAAGATCGGAATCAAAGCCTTTCCCGTCAACAAGATCATGCCAATGAGCAGTAACAGTACACCAGCCACTGTAGCGCCTGATGAATCAACCAGTGAATAAAACATCGCGAATAGTACAGCGCCTATCATACCACCACCTAGCGTCCCTGTTTGGTCATGTATACCATCATTGGTGATGAGAACTTTCCATGTTTCCTTCAGTGCAGAATTTGACATCAGAACCTTGCTTTCATACAATGTCTGAAATAAATGAACATGACTGAACAACAACATACTACCTAAAATGAATAAACAACCGATGACAATTCGGTGCTTATATCCGCCGATTTGTCTCTTGATCATGAAAATCAATGCTTGCACAATAATCAAAAATGGCAATGCAACATACCAATTACCTAATAAGAATCTAGAGAAAGCCGATAAACCTCGACCGATTACGCCGTATTCAAAGATCATGATAATTGCGATACCGATTAAAATGACACCTAAAATTTCAAACCAGAGCGGTTGCATTTGACTTTGCTGTTTTTTCTGTTGTCTTTTCTTCGCTGGTGCTCTCTTTTTAGCACGTTTCTTCGCCATTTGCTAACCCCCTTTCTGAAAAAAAGATTTCCAGCCATAAAGGCATGGAAATCCAATTGTTCTTTAATTAGTCAACAAACAATATGGATCAGTATTCCATGATAATTGGGATAATCATCGGGCGACGTTTTGTTTGCTGATATAAATACGAACTCAATGTCTCACGGATCTCTTGTTTAATGTTTGTCCATTCAAATGTTTCTTTATTCACGTACTTCTCGACAATTTTAGTAATCAGTTTTGTCGCTTCTTCAAATAATTCCTCTGATTCACGTACATAGACAAACCCTCGTGAGACGACTTCAGGACCTGCAGCGATTCGTTTTTGCTTTCTGTTCAATGTCACAACGACTGTAAAGATCCCGTCCTGCGATAACAGCTTACGGTCACGCAACACGATGTTTCCTACATCTCCTACACCAATACCATCGATCAAGACGTTACCAGCCTGGACTCTACCCGCCATGCGAAGCTTTTCATTCTTGAATTCAACAATGTCGCCTTTATCCGCAATGAAGATACGGCTTTTAGGTAGACCAACTTCTTGAGCGAGCTTGGAGTGTGCAATCAGCATACGATATTCCCCTTGAATCGGAATAAAATATTGAGGTCGCATTAAGTTTAACATCATTTTCAAATCTTCAGCAGAACCGTGACCGGAGACGTGTACATTTCGTGTGGACGTCAGTACAGTCGCTCCAGCCTTAGCTAGTTCATTCATCATCTTGTACATGGAAATTTCCATAACGGGTGACGGCGTGAATGTAATCAAAACCGTATCTGAACTTTTGATATTAATTTCTCTATGATGTTTACGGACGATTTTTTCCAATGCTTCTAGTGGCTCACCTTGGTTACCCGTTACAATGATTACGATATCCTGATCATCATAACGCTCCATGTCTTTAACTGGGATTACAATATCTTCATCCACTTGTAAATAACCTAATTTTAACCCGACCTCAAAGTAGCTCTCTAAACTTTTACCAACAACTGCAACTTTCTTTTTCTGTGCTGCTGCCTGATCTAATACTTGCTGAATACGAATGAAGTTTGATGCATACAACGCTACTAAAATTCTTCCTTGTGCTTCGTGGAAAGTTTTAAAAAGACGTTTTTCGATGACAGACTCAGATGTCGTATAGCCTGGACGCTCTGCTTCTGTAGAGTCGGACATCAAGATAAAGACTCCTTCTTCACCAAGTGTAGCCATTTTCGCAATATCAGGGCGATATTTGCCTTTTGCTGCTTGGTCGAATTTGAACTCTCCTGTATTGACGATTGCACCTTCACTTGTATGGAAGACAATTCCTAAAGAATCCGGAATACTATGCGTGGTGTAAAAGAATGTCACATGCGTACGCTTGAAGTTCATCCGGCTTTTGCTTGTCACTTCGAAGAAGCGGACATTAGATGGTGCCGGCATTTTTTTCAAATGTTCTTTCGCCAAAGCCAATGTCAACTTTGTACCGTAGACAGGCGCTTGTACTTTCTGTAATAAATACGCAATAGACCCAATTGCATCCTCATGACCATGAGTTAAGAATATCCCTTTGATCCGATCTTTATTCTCTTCAAGATACGTCATGTCAGGTATGACAAAGTCAATACCTAGCATTTCCGTTTCTGGGAACATTAACCCCGAATCCATAACAAATAGTTCGTCGTCGATTTCAACGACATACATAGACTTTCCAATTTCTCCTACTCCACCTAGTGGAATCACTCTAATTAATTCATTTTGTATTTTCGTCACATTGTTTCCTCCTATATTCTATTCCCGCCCACAACGACTAAACACCATTATACGAGATAGTAGGCGTTCAGTACAAACAAAAAAAGCCGGAATGGTCGTCCGGCTTTTGTTTATTACAGAATCCGTGTTCTTTTTTCAAATTTTTCAAGCGCTTCGTCGATGATCAAGGCTTCATTTTCATCCATTTCCACAAGGGGTAAACGAACGCCGCCTGTTGGTACGCCTGCTTTTTCCAGCGCATATTTCACAGGCACAGGATTCGGCTTAGAGAACAATGCTCTGAATACCGGTAATAATGAACGATGAAGATCAGCGGCTTCTTTTATGTTGCCATTTTGGAAAGCTTGAATCATTTCTTGCATTTCATTTCCTACGATGTGTGCAGAAACTGAAATAATTCCTCTACCGCCAATTGCAAGCAATGGCAAAGTCAACCCGTCGTCACCACTGTACACTTCAAAATCGTCCGCGGTTCCTTCAATGATTTCTGCCATCTGCTCCAAATTTCCACTTGCTTCTTTGATTGCTTTAATATTATCGATTTTCGATAATGCAATAACGGTTTCTGGAAGCAAATTGACGATGGAACGACTTGGAATATTATATAACAATACAGGCAATGTTGTAACGTTAGCAATTTTTGAAAAGTGTGCATACATACCTTTTTGGTCTGGCTTATTATAATAAGGTGTCACGAGCATGATTCCGTCAGCCCCTGATCGCTCGGCAGCCTTAGTCAGCTCTATGGATTCCGCAGTATTGTTTGTCCCTGTACCTGCAATCACTGGAATACGCTTATTCACAACCTTTACTACAAAATCCAGTAATTCCTTCTTCTCCGTAACAGTTAGCGTCGGTGATTCACCAGTTGTACCGCTTACGATGACAGAATCTGTCCCATTTGCGATCAAATGCTCAAGCAAGCTGGTTGTTTGGGCGTAATCAATCGTACCGTCAGGAGAAAAAGGAGTGACCATTGCTGTCCCTACATTTCCAAGTTGCACATTGACCATTCCTTTTCTTTATCATTCTTAATTCTACTTACACAATTTATTTGATAAGTGCCTCGGCGATTTGCACGGAGTTTAATGCAGCACCTTTTAATAAGTTATCCGATACAATCCATAGGTGGAATCCTTTGCTGTTATCTAAATCTTTACGGATTCTTCCTACAAATACTTCATCTTTATCTTCTGCATAAAGTGGCATTGGATAGAGCTGTGAAGCCGGATCATCTTGCAAGACAATTCCTGGGGCATTTTCGATCAATGCCTGGATATCTTTCACTGTGACGTCGTCTTGATCAATTTCAATGTAAACGGATTCTGAATGTCCGGATACAACTGGTAATCTGACACACGTTGCTGCTACTGCCATGTTTTGATCACCGAATATTTTCTTTGTTTCATTGATCATTTTCAATTCTTCCAATGTATAGCCTGACTCATCAAATGAATCAATTTGTGGAATCGCATTGAATGCGATCGGATAATGACGTTTTGCAGAAGCGGATGGTAATACTTCTGCTTCTATTTCACTACGATCCGTGAATTGCTTACTTTGTTCTGCTAGTTCATCAATCGCTTCCACACCGGCCCCTGAGACTGCCTGGTAAGTAGATACGATGAGCTTGCTCAGTCCATATTGATCTTTAATAGGCTTAAGTGCTGCTACCATCTGAATGGTAGAACAATTTGGGTTCGCAATGATTCCTGAATGGTTCTCTAATTCCTGTGGATTCACTTCTGGAACGACAAGTGGTGTGTTAGGGTCCATGCGGAACGCGCTTGTGTTATCAATTACAACCGCTCCGCTTCTCACTGCGTCTTGTGCAAACTTCTCGGAAATACTTCCACCGGCACTAAAGAATGCAATGTCGATACCTTCAAAAGCTTCCGGCGTTGTTTCTTGTACAACGTACGTTTTTCCACCCGCTATGATTTCATTGCCCGCTGAACGTTTAGATGCTAGTAACTTAATGGAAGTGGCAGGGAAATTACGTTCCACCAATTTCTCAAGTATTTTTGTACCTACCGCTCCGGTCGCGCCAACAATTGCAACAGTAACACTCTTCATCTATATCTTCCTTTCAATTATTAACAAGCAATAGTAGGGACAGATTGTCATGTCCTCGTCTCGTTAATTGTGATTGAACGAATTATAACATATATTGAAGAATTTAAAAATCTATTTTCATGCATTATTATGAATTATTAGTAATGGTTGTAATTGTTTACTTTCTATCGCGGATGCAACAGTAGCAGGTAATAATGAGAAATCCGATATTAAGGAGTTCGGTTTTTTTATGCAATCATCCTGACCGAATGGAATAAAAAAGACGTGTTTCATATTCAATAACTTCATGAGATTCATTCCGTTAAGTCCTAGTGCGTCATTTGTAGAAATACCAAGTACTACCGGTTTACCATTACGCAATGTTGCTTTAGCTGCCATCAAAACAGGTGAATCAGTAGCGGCATTTGCGAACCTACTCATGGAATTACCCGTAAGCGGTGAAATTACCATGCAGTCAAGCGGATTGGATGGTCCGAATGGTTCTGCTTCAACAATACTTGTCACTACCTTCTCGCCTGTCGCTTCTTCTATTCGTTTAATCCACTCTTCACCCGTACCAAAACGCGTTGCAGCATGAAGAACTGAATGTGTTATAATTGGAACGACAATCGCTCCCTCTTTTTGCAACGAAGCGATCATCGGAAGCAGTTGGTCGTATGTGCAGTGTGAAGCAGTGATGCCTAATCCGATTCGTTTTCCTTTGAGCATTTAGTTCCCCTTTCGTCTATACTTATTCTCAAAATCACGTCAACTAATACAGCAGCCGCATCCTCAGGAAAATGCTTCCCGGGCAATTTGAGGTGTATCGTATAGTATTCAGCGGGATTGGAATGCTTTAGGCACCCAGGTGTTGAAGAGACATCAAATACATGTACAGTACCGCTTTGATTTGTATCTAGCCATGGAGCTGGAATAGTGTTAACTAAGTATCCATGTGTGAATGTTGTGGCATCATGGAGTTTTAGAGTGTTATATCCAAACACCTCTGCTTCCGCCAATTGTCCGTCAGCACGTGCAACGATGGTGACAGTGGCCTGCAATTGATACAATGTATGGGCAATTGCTTTTCCTACTCTGCCAAATCCAGCAATATAAAAATGCTTACCTGCAATCTGTCGTTTGGTATGTTCATAAAAGACATGAACGAATGCTTCTGCAGTCAATTGAGCATTTCTCCAAATGAATTGCTCATTTTCTAGATAATTCGTATGCGTTATACCTTTCTCAGCAAGCTCTTGTCTCCATTTCGCTGAAGTATTACCGGAATAAACAGAAGAGCCTTTTTTCAAATAGTCTACGGGTATGCTTTGTTCCATCATCAACAAAGGAAGTAGAAAATGATCAGGCTTTGTATCTAACAAAGTTTGCTTTAACTGTTCATCAAACGTATCAGAACATATATATTCACTGTCAATTCCTGATTTTACCAATAGTTCATTCGCAATGCGTAAACGTTGATCGGTGCCTACTACAAGCCATTTAGTCATATTCTTCCACTTCCTTTCTATTCAGTTCATGCGTTTTGCCAAATAAAATCCGATCTTCGCCCACCAACACAATTTCATGCCAAGGAATATATTCAATTATGTCTTGGTCTTTTTGCCTAAAAAGAGTCTTCCCTAATTTTTTCCGTATTTCAAATCCGATGATTGCTCCTGTTTTCCGGTCGAACAATAAATCTGTTTCTGCTAAGAAGCCATACCTCATGCCTTCTTCTACTTGAATCAGCTCTTTTTGTGCCAGTTCTGATAATTTCATGAAAGCCCTCCCCTATAAAGATCTCTTTCATCATATGTATCAGAGGCGAGAAGTCGACTAGTTCTGCAATTTTTTTAATTGCTGAATACTTGATTTAGGCGCGATAATGGATAGTGCACGATCACTTTCTAACATTTGCTGTCCTAGCCGATAGACATTTCGTTTTTCAACATTCTCAATATGTTCAACGACATCATCGATCATCTGATGTTTGCCGTGTACTAATTCATTGCGTCCGTTCCTATACATACGCGATTCAGAGCTTTCCAAACCAAGAACAAAACTACCTTTAAGTTGCTCTTTGGCATTTCGCAATTCTTTATCTGTTAGACCATCATGAAGTACTTCCGCAATCACCTGATCAATTGTACGATACGTCTCTAAAAAGTTTTCCGGAGAGGTTCCGCAATAAATCACAAAGGAGCCAGCATTTTTATATGCGGCATAATATGTGTGAATCGAATAGGCTAGACCGCGATTCTCTCGAACTTCCTGAAATAACCTAGAAGACATCGTTCCGCCGAGGATACTATCGAATAAGCTTAACTCGTAAATTTTATCGTGAGTCGAAGGCAGAGAAGGATAACCAAAGCATACATGAGCTTGTTCAATGTTTTTTGCTTTGATGATTTGTTGTGCTGTAAAATTCGGTACTTTTTCGTCTTTTATCGAAACAGAAGCCTGGTCTTTACTTTGATAGCTTCCGAAGTTTGCTTCAATCAGCTTGATTAAACGCTCATCATAATTTCCTGCAATGGAAATAACCAAGTTTTCGGGACGATAATGTTTCACCATGAATTCTTCAACCATTTCTTTCGTAAATGACTTGATTGTTTCAATCCTTCCACCTACAGGTTTTCCAATTGCATCCTCTGAGAACATTCCGGCCCATAATCTTTCGTCCACATCTTCATCGGGCATGTCTTCAACAGAAGATATTTCATCCAGAATGACAGATTTTTCTTTTTCCATCTCTTCTTCTTTAAATTGGGAATGGAAAAACATATCAGATAAAACAGTTAATGCGTATGAGGCATGATGACTTAAGACTGTAGTGTAATAGCAAGTCATTTCTTTAGAAGTAAAGGCATTTAGATCGCCCCCAATCTGATCAAACTGCTCAGCTATCATTCGTGCACTTCTTGTGTCCGTTCCCTTGAACAACATATGTTCAATAAAATGGGCAATACCCTCTTGCTCTTTTGTTTCATTGGCTGAACCTGCATGCACCCAGACACCGATTGCTACGGACTGTAAATGAGGCATTTTTTCATGGATAATGCGTACACCATTTGAACATTTATATTTTTGAATCACAGACTTCACTCCTTATTGTAAGAACAAAAAGCCTCCTTCGCCGCAACTTGTGCAGGAAGAGGCTTTTTTCACGAATTAATTACTCTTTGTTAGCTTGTTCTTGTTCTTGTTCTTTTTCTTCCTGAATGACTACTTTTCGTGAAAGATTCACTCGACCTTGTCTGTCGATTTCAATTACCTTTACAAATAGTTCATCATCCAATTTTAATACATCTTCTACTTCTTTCGTACGTGCTTCCTGAATCTCAGAAATATGAAGTAAGCCGTCTTTGCCCGGGAAGATTTCCAAGAATGCACCGAACTTCTCAATACGCTTAACTTTCGCCAAGTAGTACTCGCCTACTTTTGCTTCACGTACGATATTTTCGATCATATTCTTAGCTTTTTCATTCATTTCAGAGTTTGGCGACGAGATATAAATCGTTCCATCTTGCTCTGTATCGATTTTCACTTGAGTTTCTTCAATAATTTTATTAATGACTTTTCCACCTGGTCCGATCACATCACGAATCTTATCCGGTTTGATATGGATGACTATAATCTTTGGTGCGTATTCAGATAATTCTTCACGAGTTGAAGATATTGTCGTCAACATATGATCAAGAATTTTGATACGACCAATTTTCGCTTGCTCAAGAGATTCTTCTAAAATCTGACGGGATAAACCATCAATTTTGATATCCATTTGAAGAGCAGTAATACCATTATTAGTACCTGCTACTTTAAAGTCCATATCGCCTAAATGGTCTTCCATTCCTTGAATATCTGACAGAATGGAATAGTCTTCTTCTTTTTTGATCAATCCCATAGCAATTCCAGCTACAGGTGCTTTGAGTGGTACACCAGCGTCCATCATAGCCATTGTAGAGGCACAAATTGATGCTTGTGAAGAGGAACCATTAGACTCCAATACTTCTGCAACTAGACGCATTGTGTAAGGGAATTCCACTTCATCGGGAAGCATAGGCTGTAATGCCCGCTCTCCCAATGCACCGTGACCAATTTCACGACGACCCGGAGCACGAATCGGACCTGTTTCACCGACACTGAAGTTCGGGAAATTATAATGATGCATGAAGCGCTTAGACTCATCTGAACCTAGACCATCAATAATCTGATTTTCACCAAGCGCGCCTAATGTACATACACTTAGTACTTGTGTTTGTCCACGTGTGAATAATGCAGAACCATGAGTGCGAGGTAAGATCCCAGTTTCGGATGATAGTGGACGGATTTCGTCAAGCGAACGGCCATCTGGACGAACTTTGTCGACTGTAATTAGACGACGTACTTCATCTTTCACCATTTGCTCAAGAACCGCTTTCACTTGCTTGATAGTCTCTTCGTCAGCTTCAGCTTCTGTGTAATGCTCAAGTACAGCTGCCTTCACTTCGTTGATCGCTTCCTCACGTGCATGCTTTTCTTCAGTTTGGATTGCTGTCATTAGTTCGTTTTCACAACGACCTTTTACTTCTTTACTTATGTCTGCATCCAATGTAAACAATTCGATTTCGAACTTTGGTTTGCCAATTTCAGCTACAATTTTCTCTTGGAATTCGACTAATTTCTTAATTTGATCGTGACCAAACATAATTGCTTCTAACATGATCTCTTCAGAAACTTCTTTAGCTCCTGCTTCGACCATATTGATTGCATGTTTTGTTCCCGCAACGACTAAATCAAGTTCTGATGTTTCAAGCTGACTCGGTGTAGGATTGATGATGAATTCTCCATCTATACGACCTATTTGAACGCCTGCGATTGGCCCATCAAATGGAATATCTGAGATAGATAAAGCCAAAGAAGAACCAATCATAGCTGAAATTTCAGATGAACAATCCTGATCCACTGACATAACAAGTGAAATTACTTGGACGTCGTTACGGAAGCCTTCAGGGAATAATGGTCTTATCGGACGGTCAATCAACCGACTAGTCAATACTGCATTTTCTGAAGGACGTCCTTCGCGCTTGATAAATCCTCCTGGGATTTTACCAACCGAGTACATGCGTTCTTCATAATTCACTGTAAGTGGGAAGAAATCTAGAGGTTTTGGTTTCTTAGAAGCTGTCACCGTGGAAAGTACTGTTGTTTCGCCATAGCGAACAAGCACCGCACCGTTAGCTTGCTTTGCAAGTTGGCCGGCTTCGATTGTAAGCGTACGTCCTGCCCAATCGAGTGTATAAACTTTTTTCTGTTCTGACATTGTAGAACTCCTCTCTATTGTAAAACTGTATACATCTTGTATGTAATTATTCATAGTGTATCAAACGTGATACATATATGCGAAATATTTCATCTTAATTCCATAGAAAAAAGCGGGCAAAGCCCGCTTCTCAGTCTTATTAACGGCGTAAGCCAAGTGATGCAATAAGATCACGGTAACGTTGAACGTTAGTTTCACGTAGATATCTCAATAGACGACGACGTGTACCAACCATTTTGTACAAACCACGACGTGAGTGGTGATCTTTCTTGTGAGTACGTAAGTGGCTGTTCAGGTTATTGATCTCTTCAGTAAGGATAGCAATCTGAACATCAGCAGATCCAGTATCATTTTCATGAGTCTTGAATTCGTTAATCAATTCAGCTTTGCGCTCTTGTGTAATAGCCATCCTTTTCACCTCCTAAATAAAAGTATCCCCGTCCCCCGAGCAAACGTTGGTGACTCGTGTTGCCAAGAAGAGGTTCGTGTAATGAACACTATTGTATCATATCACGGCATTATGTCAGTTGCAACAACCAACTAGTCGGTTAATAAGTCGTTTGCCGTTTGCTTGTCTTTTCCAATTTGCATTTTTAATGCATCAAGTGAATCGAATTTTTGTTCCGAACGTATACGGTACAACCATTCTATTGCCATTTTTTGTCCGTACAGATCCATATTGACGTCCAGCAGATGTACTTCAGCTGTAGGAATTCGATGTTCTGGATCATGAAATGTTGGCTTTACACCCATATTGCAGACACCGCGGTACCATGTATCTCCTATCAGGCAACGCACGGCATACACACCACTAGCGGGAACTACATGTTCTTCGGCAGTTTGGATATTAGCTGTAGGGAAACCTAACTGACGTCCCCGTTTTTCTCCATGTATTACTTCACCCATTGTACGGAATGGACGACCGAGAAGTACCGCTGCCGCTTCTACATCACCATTAGATAATAGTTGGCGAATTTCCGTGGAAGATACTTTGTTCGCTTGATTGAAAGTCACTTTAGAGATGACTGTTGTCCCAAACTCACCTTCCGATAGCTCCTGCATCTCTTTCATCGTCCCAGAACCCTTTGAACCAAATGTAAAATCGAAGCCAGCCGTAACATGTTTAACACCAAGTCCTTTGATAAAGATATCGATAAATTTTTGCGGTGAAAGACTAGCCAATTCCCAATCAAAACTGACGATGAATAGAGTATCCACACCAAGAGATTCAAGCACCCTGATTTTTTCTTCAATCGGTGTAATATATCCAACATTTTTTCCTGAAAACAACTGTGATGGATGGGGGTCGAATGTCATGACAGCTGTCTCGATCGATAAATCATCTGCAACTTTTTTTGCACTGCGAATGACTTCCTGATGTCCTTTATGTACACCATCAAAAAATCCAATAGCTAACGAAGAAGCAAGATGTTGTCGAATATTTATCGAATCCGGATACCGTAATCTATAGATTTTCATTTCTATCTCTCCTTACTCACTAGCTAGCAGCATTTTTTCCGGTTTCATTAAACCGGGCTTTGTTGGATGTTTTTGATAGATTGCCAACACACGACCTTCGAACATCATCATGATAGAAGGGTGATTAGTTAGCAGTGGTACTGCGGGAAGCACTTGACCATTTCGTATAGATTCCAATGATGCTGCATCGATTTCAAGTTGTGGAAAATCAGTCAATACATCTTCGATAGGACGCAAAATTGTCTGTACTTGATCTAACTCCATCACTTGTGCTACTTCTTCGAGAGTTTTACAATGTGATTCGTCAAAATTACCCGAAACAGTTCGGACTAAGGAATCCATATGTGCTGGATATCCAAGTAGTTCGCCAATTTGCACAGCTAACGTTCGGATATAAGTTCCTTTACCACAACGTACTCTAATGGAAAACATTACTTCTTCGCCACTAAAAAGTTGATCTTCATTCAATAAATCCATTTGATAGATCTGCACTTTACGAACAGGACGTTCTACATCAATGCCTTTCCTCGCATATTCATACAGACGTCTGCCGTTTACTTTTACCGCAGAATACATAGGTGGGATTTGAGTGATTTCACCTGTTAGTTGCTCTAATGCTTCTACAATTTGATTCCTTGTGAATTCTTTCCGTGTTAAATCACTTATTACAGTCTCGCCTTGCGCGTCTTCGGTTTCCGTTGAGCGCCCTATAGAAACGGTTGCGATATACTCTTTACCTGCATCTGTAATATATGAAGCGACTTTTGTAGCTCTTCCTATACATATAGGCAAGACACCTTCTACTTCAGGATCCAAGGTGCCTGTATGTCCGACTTTTTTTGTCCGTAATATCTTTCGTAACTTAAAGACACAGTCATGCGACGTCATACCTTTCTCTTTCCATAAAGGTAGAATACCGTTCATCTTACCCCTTCTTCCTAAATTCATTCAGAAAAACTTGCTCTATGTAAGAAGGGAGGAAGTCATGCCGCCTAAGCGACTATGAACTTCCTCCTCGTGTTTATTGTTCATTTTCGTCTTTTACTTTGCGGATCAAACTTTCAATCCGATTACCGTAAGCGACTGATTCATCGATTTCGAATTCAATTTCGGGTGTTTTGCGAAGGCGGATTCTCTGACCAATTTCTGATCGAATGAAACCTTTTGCTTTGGAAAGCCCAAGTAACGAATCTTCCTTTTCTTTATCCGTTCCTAGAACAGAAATAAAGATTTTCGCTTGTTGTAAATCTCCAGTTACATCAACACCGGTCACCGTCACAAATCCGATACGTGGATCTTTTAGTTTTTGGCCGATAATATCGCCCAATTCCTTCTTCATTTGCTCTGCTATACGATTAGCACGCACTGACATGGCAATTCACCTCGTTCTTTGCTCATAAGTAGTCAACTGTACATGTAGTCATTTCCCAATCAGGATTGGATTCAAACAGACGAATCGCACGTCTCACTTCCCGTTCCGCGGCGTCTTTGGAAGATGCCACGGCAACTAATGCGAATGTAGTACGTTGCCATAGATCTTGATGATCGATTTCAGCAACCGATACATTATAGGAGTTTTTCACCCGATCCCTCATCCTATTCAAAACGGCTCGCTTTTCTTTTAAAGAAGCCGCTGCTGGGATGTAGAAAGAACATTCCGCGTAAACAATCATACTCTTTTAATTTCTTCCATAACGTACGCTTCGATGATATCTCCTTCTTTGACATCATTGAATTTTTTAATTGTAATACCACATTCATAGCCTTTTGCAACTTCTTTTGCATCATCTTTGAAACGCTTCAATGTATCCAATTCGCCTTCAAAGACTACAATGTTATCGCGCAAAACACGAACGCCAGCATCTCTTGTGATTTTGCCATCGATTACATAGCTTCCTGCAATCGTTCCGATCTTAGATACTTTAAATGTTTCACGAACTTCTGCCTGACCTATTACTTTCTCTTCATACTCCGGATCAAGTAGGCCTGTCATAGCTGATTCGATTTCTTCAATTACTTTATAAATAACACGGTGCAGGCGAATATCTACACCTTCTGCTTCAGCGGCACGTTTTGCATTGGTATCAGGACGTACGTTAAATCCAATAACGATTGCGTTAGATGCAGCTGCCAAAGATATATCGGACTCATTGATCGCCCCTGCGCCAGTGTGGATAATTTTTACATTAACGCCTTCTACTTCAATCTTCATTAGAGAAGCCGCCATTGCCTCAACCGCACCTTGTACGTCTGCTTTAACAATTAAGTTCAATTCTTTCATTTCGCCTTGTTTCATTTGATCAAACAAGTTATCGAGTGTTACACGTGTTTTCTCCACACGCTGTTCTTGAAGCGCTTCTCCAGCACGTGATTCAGCAATTTGACGAGCCGTTTTTTCATCCTTAAATACGACGAAACGGTCTCCTGCAAATGGAACATCACTCAACCCAGTAATTTCTACTGGTGTTGAAGGACCTGCCTCTTTTACGCGACGACCAAGGTCACTGACCATTGCACGAACACGACCGTACGTATTTCCGACAACAATTGGATCTCCTACATGCAATGTACCATTTTGCACAAGCAAAGTAGCTACAGAACCTTTTCCTTTGTCGAGTTGCGCTTCAATTACAGTACCTCTAGCTCTAATGGAAGTATCAGCAGTAAATTCGCCTACTTCTGCAACTAATAGAACCATTTCGAGTAACTGATCAATTCCCTCACCTTTTAGTGCAGAAATTGGTACGAAAATCGTATCGCCGCCCCAGTCTTCTGCGACTAAACCGTGTTCAGTTAATTCCTGCATAACGCGGTCAGGATTTGCAGAAGGTTTATCCATTTTGTTAACTGCAACAATGATTGGAACTTCTGCTGCTTTTGCATGGTTGATCGCTTCAATTGTTTGTGGCATAACACCGTCATCAGCTGCTACAACTAAGATTGTCAAGTCCGTAACTTTCGCACCGCGCGCTCTCATCGTTGTGAAAGCTTCGTGGCCTGGTGTATCAAGGAATGTGATTTTCTTGTCGTTAGCTGTAATTTGGTATGCACCAATATGCTGAGTAATGCCACCCGCTTCACCTTGCGTTACTTTAGTGTTACGAATAGAGTCAAGCAACGTCGTTTTACCATGGTCAACGTGACCCATAATCGTGACAACTGGTGGTCTTTCTGTTAGTTCACCTTGTACTTCTTCTTCCTCTTCAGGATCTTCGAAGTAGATCTCCAAGTCTGTTACGTCAATGCGGATCTCTTCTTCTACTTCAACGTCGTATTCCGCACAAATTAACTCAATTGCATCTTTATCTAATTCTTGGTTAATGGTTGCCATTACACCAAGCATGAACAACTTTTTGATGATTTCAGAAGGTTCTTTACCTAATTTTTTAGCTAGCTCACCCACTGATAATGACTCATAAAAAGTAATTTTATCCGGTAATGGTATTTCAATCTTTTGTGCAGGTACCGCCGGACGGTATCTACGGCGACCTTGATTAATCCCGCGTGCTGGTGGTCTACCACCGCGACCCCCGCCTGGACGTCCGCCTCCGCCAGCTGGACGTGCTGAACCTGCACCCTGCTGACGTGGTGGTTGCGAGCTACCCGCTTTCGGTGCGGATGTAGATTGTCCTTGAGGACGAGTGGAAGCTGGACGGTTAGATCCGCCTTGGCTACTTGCAGGTCGGTTAGAACCTTGCGCACCAGTCGGTTTATTTGTGTTGCTTGGACGATCTGTTCTCTGGTTTGCTGGTTTGCTCGCTGGCTTAACTGTAGCAGTTTTCGCCTCTGGCTTTTTAAGATCACCAAACTTCTCATCTAATTTTGCAATAGATACTGGATCCAGTTCTTCCATATGGCTCTTTATTACAATATTACTTTTACTTAATTCAGCAGCAATATCTCGACTTGTTTTGCCTATTGATCTGGCATATTCATGTACTTTCATTTTCGTCATTAGCCCACCTCCGATTAAATTCATTGAGAAGCTCGGATAACTTTTTTGCGAATCCTTTATCTGTTAGTGCCAAAACGACTCGAGCTTCTTTTCCAATTGCATGCCCGAGTTCTTCACGGCTTCCAAATACATGCTTCTCAACGTTGTACGTATTACATTTATTCGTTAATTTTTTCATTGTGTTCTTTGATGCATCATCAGATAGGATAACCAGATGCGCTTCGCCTGCACGCACTGACTGTACGACTAAATCTTCACCCGTTACAATTTTACGTGCACGTGCCGCCATACCAAGCAATTGATAAATAGGTGTCGAATCTTTTGTCATTTAATTGCCTCTCGACGAATTGCATGCAAAAGGTCTTCGTATACTTCTTCCGGTACTTTGACATTCAATTGATGTTCAATCGAGTGTTGCTTACGTGCTTTTTCTACGGCATCCTCCGTTTTGGAAACGTATGTACCGCGGCCTGACTTCTTTCCCGTCAAATCCACGGATACTTCGCCTTCTTTCGTACGGACAATTCGAATCATTTCTTTTTTGGGTAACATGTCACCAGTCGCTGCACATTTACGCAAAGGGATTTTTCGATTGTTCGCCATCAGCATGCAATCCTTTCCAAATCAATCTTCTTTGTCTTCATCTGCGTATAAATCAAAATCTTCAGCTGATTCAGCTGGCGTTTCATCTTCATACTCATAAGCTTCTAGGAACTCATCTGCACTACCATCTACCTCTTCTACTGGCACTGCAAGAGATTCCTCACGGGGATAGATCCCTAATTCTCTGGCATCCGTTTCACTTTTGATATCAATTTTCCAACCCGTTAATTTAGCAGCCAATCTTGCATTCTGGCCTCTTTTCCCGATTGCCAAGGAGAGTTGGTAATCTGGTACAACAACAGTAGTAGAACGCTCTTCTTCATTTACTTGTACATCAATAACTTTTGAAGGGCTTAAAGCATTTGCGACGAAGATTACCGGATCTTCGGACCACTCTACGATATCTACTTTTTCACCATTCAATTCGTTCGAAATAGTTTGGACACGTGCTCCTCTTGAACCTACACAGGAACCTACTGGATCCACTTCTTCGTTTGTTGTGTAAACAGAGATTTTTGAGCGATCGCCCGCTTCACGTGCAATCGATTTGATTTCTACTGTACCATCATATATTTCAGGCACTTCTAGTTCAAATAAACGCCGTAATAGACCTGGATGTGTTCTGGAAACAAAGACTTGAGGTCCACGTGCTGTTCTTTCCACTTTTGTAATGTATACTTTGATGCGATCGTGGGGTGCATATGATTCTGTTTGAATTTGTTCGCTTGACGGTAACACCGCTTCCACTTTCCCTAATCCAACGAATAGGTTTTTTGGATCCATGCGCTCTACAATTCCGTTGACGATATCTTCTTCACGATCGATATACTCTTCATAGATCAAACCGCGTTCAGCTTCACGAACACGCTGGGTTACAACTTGCTTAGCAGTCTGGGCAGCAATTCGTCCAAAATCACGCGGAGTGACTTCTTCCTCAACGACATCATGTAGTTCATATACCGGATTGATGAGTTGTGCATCTTCCAATGAAATTTGCAATCGCTCGTCTTCTACTTCTTCTACTACATCTTTACGTGAATAGACAGCCATTGTGCCTTTGTTTAAATTCAAGTCCACACGCACGTTTTGTGCTTGGTTAAAATTTCGTTTGTACGCTGTCACAAGCGCTGCTTCAATTGCATCGACTATTACGTCTCTTGAAATACCTTTTTGCTGTTCAAGAGCTGTCAGTGCGTCGAGTAGCTCACTACTCATGTTCATCACTCCTACATTCCAATTGTTGTTGCTCTTGGTTCCTCGGTCACTAGCACAAGACTAGACAGAGGTTGTTTTTCGCTTTAAAAATCAATTGCCAGTCGTGCGAATGCAATTTTCGTTTTGTCAATTTCCACTAGTACTTTTCTCGTCTTGATCCGTATTTCCACTTTTGCATGTTCCGGTCCGTACCCGAGTAAATACCCCTCGAATTCTTTCATTCCATCAATCGGTTCATACGTTTTGATGAACACGTATTGGCCCACGGCTTTTTCAAAATCTTCATCTTTTTTCAAAGGTCTTTCCGCCCCGGGAGAAGACACTTCAAGGAAGTAATTTTGCGAAATCGGATCCACAACGTCTAGTTCCTCGCTAAGTTTATTACTAACTGCCGCACATTGATCTATGTCAATATTACCTTCAGGTGTATCGATGTAGACGCGTAAAAACCAATCGCGACCTTCTTTCAAGAACTCAACATCAACCAGTTCAAGACCCAATTCTTCAACGATCGGCCTTGCTAACTGTTCGACTTCCTCTATAATTTTACTCATATGGTATCCCTCCCGAAATTCAAAATAACAACAGAAAAGAGCGGGAAGCCCCACTCTTTTCCGCAAGACGTATAGCAAAAGTTGTTTTAATCGTATCACAAGGCCTTTTACAATGCAACTGAAGCAACCGCTGCAAGCCCATTAGAATAGGGATAGTTGGTTCGCTTCAGGCATCCCTTCCAAGCAACCGAGGTTATCCAAATACTCCACAACCGTTTTAGAAACTCGACCTCTCTTCTGGAAGTCTTCTTTCGATAAAAATTCACCGTCTTTTCTCGCCTCAACAATCGTCTTTGCAACGTTAGTTCCTAGTGAAGGAATCGAGTTAAATGGCGGAATCAGTTTATTGTCTTCAATAAGAAACTGTGTCGCATCCGATTTATAGAGATCAGGTTTCGCAAATGTAAATCCTCGCTCAACCATTTCCAACGCTATTTCCAAAACAACTACTAAGCTCTTCTCTTTCGGAAGTGCGTCCAATCCTTTGGCGTTGATCTCTTTAACTTTCGCTCGAATACTTGCAGAACCTTTACACATCGTCACCAAATCGAAGTCGGTCGCTCGAACGGTGAAATACGTCGCATAATACATAATTGGATGATGCACTTTGAAGTATGCGATTCGTAGTGCCATTAATACATATGCTGCGGCGTGAGCTTTCGGGAACATGTACTTGATTTTTTTACACGATCCGATATACCAACCTGGAACTTTATTCTCTTTCATTGCTTCTTCAAATTCGGGAGTCAATCCTTTTCCTTTACGTACAGATTCCATAATCTTAAATGCAAGTGAAGGTTCAAGTCCCTGATAGATCAAATAAACCATAATATCGTCACGACAGCCAATCACTTCTGATAGCTGACAAGTTTTATTCTGGATTAATTCCTGTGCATTACCAAGCCAAACATCCGTACCGTGTGACAGACCGGATATCTGTATTAATTCAGAGAAAGTAGACGGCTTCGTTTCTTCTAACATTTGTCGCACAAATCGTGTTCCAAATTCCGGCACGCCAAGAGTTCCTGTTTTGCAATCAATTTGTTCTTCTGTTACGCCAAGAGAAGACGTACCACTAAACAGTTCCATAACGCCTTTATCATCGGGCGGAATGGACATCGCATCGATGCCTGATAAATCTTCCAACATTTTAATCATCGTCGGATCATCATGCCCTAGAATATCTAATTTCAATAAATTATTATCGATGGAGTGGAAATCAAAGTGTGTTGTCTTCCAGCTTGATTCTAGATCATTCGCTGGGAATTGAATCGGTGTAAAATCAAAGATGTCCATTGTATCAGGCACTACAATAATCCCACCAGGGTGTTGTCCTGTATTTCGTTTCACGCCTGAGCATCCTTGTACAAGCCGGTCAATTTCCGCACCACGCATTTGGATATCGTTATCATTCATATACCCTCGAACATATCCATATGCAGTTTTTTCAGCTACTGTACCTATTGTTCCTGCACGAAACACATAATCTTCTCCGAACAGCTCTTTTGTATAGTTATGCGCATGCGCCTGATACTCACCACTGAAGTTCAAATCGATATCTGGAACCTTATCACCCGCGAACCCAAGGAAGGTTTCGAACGGGATATCCTGACCATCTTTTTTGAACATCGTCTGGCAATTTGGGCATGCTTTATCTGGCAAATCATATCCTGAACCAACTGAACCATCATCAAAAAATTCATATGTTTTACATGACGGACAAACATAATGTGGCGCCAACGGATTCACTTCAGTGATTTCCATCATGGTTGCAACAAATGAGGAGCCGACAGATCCCCGCGAACCAACTAAATAGCCATCGTCTAATGACTTTTTCACCAGCTTATGCGAAATTAGATAAATAACCGAGAAACCATTATCAATAATAGACGTTAATTCCTTTATGATTCGCGCTTCAACGATCTCTGGCAATGTTTCACCGTATATTTGATGCGCCATAGAATACGTCAGATCACGTACTTCGTCTTCCGCCCCTTCAATTGTAGGTGTATACAGATCATCTTTGATTGGTTTCACATCACCAATACGTTCTACAATTTTCAATGGATTGTCTACTACAATTTCTTTCGCTACGTCTTCACCTAAAAACTCAAATTCTTTCAACATTTCATCTGTCGTACGGAAGTGAACTTCAGGTAGCGAGTGTCGATTTAACGGATTTGCTCCACCTTGTGAACGAACAAGAACTTTCCGGTAGGTCGCATCCGTCTCATTTAAGTAATGCACATTCCCTGTTGCACAAACTGGCAATCCCGTTTTTTTACCAAGCTTGATCATCTTACGCATAATATCCTCGAGGTTCCACTCATCTCGTATTAAATCGAGTTCGAGTAAATGCGAGTAGACGGGCTTTGGATGAAGTTCCAAGTAGTCATAAAAGCTTGCGATTTCTTCTACTTCTTCCATCGGCTTTTGCATTAACCCTTCAAATACTTCACCTTTATCACAGCCTGAACCCACGATTATTCCCTTTCTATATTTCACAAGTAACGAACGCGGTATACGGGGCACGCGATAGAAAAAGTCCATATGCGAAATAGATACGAGCTTAAATAAGTTTTTCAGCCCTTCATCATCTGTTGCAAGTAAAGTACAATGTGAAGGTCGTGAGCGTTTATAAGCATCCCCTTCACCAATATTCTTATTTAGATCATCCAGCCACTTGATCCCTTTTTCTTGTGTCTCCGATAGCAGGCGTAAAAACAGATACGCAGTAGCTTCTGTATCGTAAATGGCGCGGTGATGTTGTGTTAATTCAATATCGAATTTTTTAGCCAATGTGTTCAAACGGTGATTTCGCAGTTCGGGATAAAGGAAACGAGATAGCTCCAATGTATCAATGACCGGATAAGCGATTGTTTCTATTTTTGCGCGCTTACATGAAGCATAAAAGAAGCCCATATCAAACGAAGCATTATGTGCAATCAACACTGCATCCCCAATAAACTCTATAAACTCTGCCATTACGTCTTCAACTTCTGGTGCATTTTCTACCATGTCATCTGTAATACCCGTCAGATTCGTCGTCACGGACGACAACGGATGATGCGGATTGGCAAAGCGTTCAAACCGATCAATGATTTCTCCATCTTTCACTCGTACAGCTGCAAGCTCGATAATCGTGTCGTACACAGCTGACAAGCCTGTAGTCTCGACGTCAAATACAACGTACGTATCTGTTTCAAGCAGACGGTGTTGCTCTTCATAGACAATTGGAACACCGTCATCCACCAGATTGATTTCCAAGCCAAACAACACTTTAATACCATGTTTTTTACCAGCGTTATAAGCATCAGGGAAAGACTGAACGTTCGCATGATCTGTTATCGCAATCGCTGGATGTCCCCATTTAGCTGCTTGTGCCACTAATGCTGGCGCTGAAACGACTGCATCCATTTGACTCATGGATGTGTGCGCATGTAATTCCACACGTTTCTGTCCATCAGGCGCTTTGTCTATTCGTTCAATAGTGGGAATAACGGCAATATCTTGCGCCATCATGATTAAGTCACGTACGAATGTATCGTTCTGTATACCACCGCGAGCTCTTACCCACATACCCTTTTTAAAGGAATTCATAATTTCTGCATCTTCATTATCACGCGAAAACATTTTGACTAAGATTGAATCGGTGTAGTCTGTTACTTTCAGTGTCAATAATGAACGGCCACTTCGTAACTCTCGTACTTCCGCATCAAATACAAAACCTTCAATAATCAAACGTCTTTCTTCATCTTGTATTTCATGGATCGGAATAACTGGCTCGCCTGCTTTGATCGGTGTACCAAGAGATAATACTCTGTCAGAATCACCTTGCTCGCTTTTCATCGTTTCACGTTGTTGCAACTGATGATACGCTTGCTTGGATAACAGGTCTTCTTCCTGCTGCTTTTGCGAAAGAAATTGCTGACGTTCTTCTTCTGCGTTATGGCATTCAACAATCGATACATCGAACATATACTTTGGAAAACCGAATTGCTGATAGAGTGACGATAATATATCCACATATTTATTTTTTAATGTTTGACACTCCAAATCGTTTGAGCAAGTAAGCAATAATTTCTCGCCGTGTATCTTAGGCTTTTGTTCCACTAAACATTGACGTATAGGAGGAGATATATCCGCTAGCTCATCTACGATTAGTGGCCAATAATCTATGATTAATTGTTCATTCACTTCATTTTTTCTAACTTCCATTTCAATATGGACATTCGCAATAGCTGCGAACGATTCATGAACACGTTGTTGCATAATTTGGAATACTTCGATAGGTAACACTTCATCGAGTGTTATATTGAATTTCCACACTCTTGTTTTCTTCTGTATAGTTACACGATTTAACTCACCGTTTTGAAAATAGGTCATGAACTGATCATCTGTCAGTCCTGTCTGTTGCAGCAAAGTTAAAAACTTTTGAGCGGCATCCATCTAAATTCCCTCCATTCTATCGCGAAAAGAAGGGAAGTTCCGTTAACGGACTCCCCTTCTTGGATTAATCTGCACTAAAGAAGGATTGTAGCTTTTCCAACACTTCTTCTTTTTGCCAATCTATTGACTCGCCACTATGGCGGTACATAACCTCCACAATGCCTTCATTTGCTCTTTTACCAATTATAATGCGTACTGGTAAACCAATCAAGTCAGCATCAGCGAATTTCACACCCGCACGTTCAGCACGATCATCATATAACACATCGTATCGATACGATTCTAGAACAGCATATAACTCATCCGCCAGCTGCGTTTGTACTTCATCCTTAACATTCGTTGTAATCAAATGAATATCAAATGGTGCTAAATGCTTCGGCCACTTCAATCCTTTTTCATCATTGAACTGCTCGGCAATTGTAGCCAGTAACCGAGAGATTCCGAGACTATAACTTCCCATAATGAAAGGCTTTTTTCTGCCATGTTCATTGAGGAATGTTCCTTTCATCTGTTCACTGAAGACGGTACCTAATTTTCGTAAATGTCCCACGCCTATTCCTTCGGTGAATTTAATCGTACCTATTCCATCAGGAGAACTGTCCCCTTCTTGAACGAAACGAATATCTACATAATCATCAATAGCAAAATCACGTTCAGGATTGACATTCAATAAGTGATAGTCGTCCATATTCGCTCCGGCTACTACGTTCACCATTGCTTTGACTGCATGATCGGCATATACCCTTACACCAATCGGTAGTTTCACAGGCCCAATCGAACCGGCATGACAGCCCAATAATTCTTCAATCTGTTGTTCTGTTGCCAGCTCCATATGTTTCACATGTAGAAACCGCTTCAATTTATATTCATTGACGCTATGATCGCCTCGACAAATGACCATAACAAAATCATTGTCCACTTTATACACCAATGATTTGATTATACGCTCCGGACTAACTGATAAAAATGAAGCGAGATCTTCAATCGTTCGTTGATTCGGAGTCGAGATTTTTAGCATCTCTAACTGCTTTTCATCGGACGGCTCGTAATCTACGTGGACTTCGGCAAACTCCATATTCGCAGCGTAGGAAGAACTGTCGCTATATGCTATTTGATCTTCTCCGTTTTCGGTTAACGCTATGAACTCATGGGAACCTGTTCCACCATCCGATATTACCATGCGGAAATGCATACCAAGACGGGTTAGCATATTGGTGTATGCCTGCATGACTTCTAAATACTTTTCATCCAAACTCTCTTGCGTTGAATGGAATGAATAGGCATCTTTTCTAATGAATTCTCTGCTATGAAGTAAACCCGCACGTGGCTTTATTTCATCACGGAATTTTGTTTTGATTTGAAAAATTGTTAATGGTAACTTTTTATACGATTGAACTTCATCACGCAGTAGGTCAATGATTGCTTCTTCATCGCTTGAGCTCAAAGCCAATTGATTGGTCTGTCTGTCAGCGACATGGAACATTTCCCTGCCGTATGAATCCCATCGTTCAGTTTCCTTTAGAATACTTGAGCTTTGCAACGCAGGCAAAGAAATTTCCACGCCTTCAATAGCTTCCATTTCCTGCCGAATAATCGATTCGATTTTTCTAAATACTTTTTGTGCAAGAGTTAAATATGTGTAAACACCATTGGCATTCTGTCTAATATAACCTGCCCGCAATAATAACTGATGCGAACGCATCTCTATTTCAGATGGATTTTCACGCATTGTGGGTATAAACGTTTTCGATTGTTTCATCATATACTTCCACCTTTTTTAGAAGAAAAATCGTTGGATGTCATTCCATGTCACAACAAGCATCAAAACCATTAATAACATGATACCTACAAAATGCACCATACCTTCTTTTTGTTTATCAATCGGTTTACCCCTTAAGCCTTCAAACAAGAAGAACAATAGTCTTCCGCCGTCCAACGCAGGTAATGGCAGTAAGTTCATGATCCCTAGATTGATACTTAGCACAGCGCCCCAATTCATTAAATTGAAAATACCATGTTGAGCCACTTCTTCTGTCGCTTTATAGATTCCTACTGGACCCGACAGTGCGTCTATTGTGAACTGACCCGTAATGAGCATACCTAATAATTCAAAGATCTTCACAGTCCATGAATAAGTCTGCTCGGCTCCGAACACTATGGATTTAATAAATCCTTTTTCTAATGGACTTGAATACATAACACCAATTTGACCAAATTCCTGTCCAGCATCTTCCACCGTATCAGGTACTACATCCAAAACCACTTGCTTACCCGCCCGATCTACTTCAATTGACATCGGGACTCCGGCGCTTTTTTGGATTGCTTCGGAAAACTTCATCCAGGAATCAATCGACTTACCGTCGACTCCTGTGATTAAGTCACCTTTTTTCATACCAGCCATCTCCGCCGGCGTATCCGACTTCACTTCCGAAATAATCGGTTCATTGGTTGGTACACCATTCATTAAACCAAGAGCTAGGAATATGAAAAATGCTAAGATGAAATTGAAAAGCGGCCCTGCAAATATTGCCAATGCTCTGCTTCCCAATGATTTGGATTCGAATTGACGATCGTAGGGAGCGATTAATGTTTCCTGCCCTTTTTCGATAATCAAAGCTGTTCTGGAAATTTTCAGATGAACCAATTGTCCATCTTCGTCATATCCTTCAATATATAATTTTTTATCGAGATCGGATGACTCCACTTCCACGTTTAAAATATTCGGATTGGAAACATTTCGATTTAAGTAAATCTTTTCTATTTCGTCTTGAGCATTCAATAATAACCCTACACGGTAACCTGGCTGTAATTCAACTGTATCGAAATCTTCACCAGCCATCCGTACATATCCTCCTATAGGTAATAGGCGGATTGTGTATTGCGTTTCACCTTTGCGGATCGCTAAAATTTTAGGTCCCATTCCAATAGCGAACTCTCGAACCATGATGCCAGCTTTCTTGGCAAACAAGAAATGACCAAACTCATGAAATGCTACAAGTGTCCCGAATATTACTATAAACGCAATAACCGTTTCCATTCAGTAACCACCTTCACCGGCTATAATAGCCTGAAATTAATCTTGATACTTCACTATACCATAGACTTTTTTTCGCGTATTGCGATCTGTCTCCAAAATTTCTTCCAAATCGGGATTTTGAATAGTTTGATGCTGCTGCATTATGTCTTCAATGATTTCTTCGATTTGCAAGAAAGGAATATGACCTTCCATGAACAGTTGAACCGCCACTTCATTTGCCGCATTCATCGCTGTAGGCATAGTGCCTCCTTCCCTACCTGCATCATATGCAAGTGACAAGGCTTTAAATCGTTTATAATCCATTTTTTCGAAATGTAACTTGCCAATTTCATCGAGACGAAGACGTTTAGCATCAGCCATTTGAATACGATCCGGATAGGTAAGTGCGTATTGAATCGGAACACGCATATCTGGTGAACCTAGTTGCGCCATGACACTTGTATCTTCAAACTCCACCATCGAGTGGATAATACTTTCTTTATGTAGTAGACATTCTATTTGATCATATGGCATCGCAAATAAATGATGGGCTTCTATCACTTCCAACCCTTTGTTCATCATCGTTGCTGAGTCAATAGTTAGTTTATTACCCATCGACCAGTTTGGATGCGCGAGTGCTTGTTCTACTGTAACGTGCTGAAGTTGATCCCGCGTGTAGTCCCTAAAGCTTCCACCAGATGCTGTTAATATCAAATTTGTGACTCTCTTCGGATTCTCACCATTTAACGACTGGAATAATGCAGAGTGTTCACTATCTACTGGAACAAGTGGGACATTATGACGTTGTGCTGCTTCTACGACAAGATTACCGGCTGCCACCAGTGTTTCTTTATTCGCAATGGCAATCGTCATGCCGGCTTTGATCGCCGCAAGTGTCGGTCTTAGTCCTACACTACCGATTACTGAGTTTAGCAAGACATCTGCTTCCAGTCCAACTGCCGCTTCAATTAATCCTTCATCACCATGAACGAATTGAATTTCAGGAAATTCTTTTTTTAAGCGCTCTGCATCCGCCTCTTCTAAAACAGAAACTAATTTGGGTTGAAATCTTGTAATGATTTCACTTGTTTTTTGTATATTTCTTCCTGCCGACATCGCTGTTAATTCAAAGCGATCAGGATGAGCTGCAATAATGCTTAATGTTTGAGTCCCGATTGAACCCGTGGCACCAAGCAAATTGATTTTCTTCATATTATGAACTTCCTTTCCATTATCCTATGAATTGAACAAAGTGAAGCAACGGGAGTACAAACAGTAAACTGTCAAATCGGTCCAAAACGCCTCCATGTCCAGGCAGCAGCTTCCCCGAATCTTTCACGTTATAGAAACGTTTCAGTGCTGATTCAACTAAGTCACCCATTTGTCCTACAATTGATGCCACTATTGTAATGAGAATAAACGACACGAATGACGTGGCGATAGGGTAGAACATATTATAAATCAACGTAATCACGACCGCAGAAATTATTCCTCCAATAAATCCTTCAATCGTTTTATTAGGTGAAATATCCGGCCATAATTTTCGTTTTCCTATTTTACGACCAACAAAGTACGCACCAGAATCTGTTGACCAGATAATGAGTAATGCGTAGCCTATGTACTCTAAACCGAATAGTCGAGTTTCGATCAAATAATAAAAACCAATACCAACATACAGCGCACTAATTGCACTGAATGCAATATCTTCGAATGTCCATTTATTTTTCATTATTACAGTATAAACCAATAACAATAATATCAATACATAGATCATTTCAAGCTTTTCTAAACTCAGGAAACTTTCAGCCTGTTCTGTCCACCTTGATGGTAGTAAAATGACGAGCAGAAGTAACCAAGAGAGTAATCCGCCGATAGAAAAAAGAGACATATTACGCATACGCAGTAGTTCGTATAAACCAATCGTAGATATCGCAAAAATCATCATTATAAACGGTAATCCACCAATGATAATCAATGGCACAAAAAACACGAGAGCTACAATAGCAGTGATGATTCTTTGCTTCATCTTTTCTGATCTCCTTCCAAGCTTCCAAAGCGTCGATTTCTTTTTTGGAAATCTTCTATTGCTTGTAAAAAGCAGTCTTCATCATAATCTGGCCATAATACATCCGTAAAAATGAATTCCGCATAGGCAAGTTGCCATAGCATAAAATTAGACAAACGTACTTCACCACTTGTGCGAATTAGTAGGTCAGGTTCCGGCAAATGGGCTGTCATTAGCTTGGATTCAATTAAACCTTCATCAATTTCCTCCACTTTTAATGTTCCGGAAGCCACTTCTTCTGCCATCTCTTTCATTGCATGAACCAGTTCTACTCTACTCCCATAATTCATCGCAAAATTCAAAATTAACCCTTTATTTTCTTTAGTTTGTTCCATTGCTTTCTTAATCGCTTTTTCTGTATGGCTCGGAAGCGCATCCATATCTCCGATCATTTCCACTTTGATGCCTTTTTCCATTAACTCAGGCAAATACGTATTAAGAAACTCGCCCGGAAGATTCATTAAAAAGTCAATTTCCATCCTGGGCCGCTTCCAATTTTCGGTTGAAAATGCATAGAGGGTGAGTGCTTTTACACCCATCGCATTTGCAAAATTGGTAATTTGCCGAACCGTTTTCATTCCTTCATGGTGGCCTGCAATTCGTGGCATTTTACGTTGCTTCGCCCATCTACCATTTCCATCCATGATAATCGCCACATGGTTAGGAATTTGTCTATTTTTAACGGCTTCAATCCGTTCGTCCAGCAACTGAATGTCTGCCGTTTTTTTTCGCATTAGTTTTCTAAGCATAGCGTTCCCCCACTTGGCTCAATTCGGATACTCCTACTGACTATCCTACCAAATTGCATGGTAAATAGCATGCAAAAGAAAGAAAAGAGCGTCCTAAAAGTAGGACGCTCCTCCTTATAGAAAGTTCTGTACTCAGATTTCCAAGATTTCATTTTCTTTATCTTTTGCAGTTTGGTCAATCTTTTCGATAAATTCATCTGTCATCTTTTGTACTTGTTCATTGTAACGGCGCAATTCATCTTCAGTAATTTCTGCATCTTTTTCAAGCTTCTTCAAATCTTCATTGCTGTCACGACGAACATTACGAATCGCCACTTTTGCATCTTCTGCTTCACGTTTTACATCTTTCACTAAATCTTTACGACGCTCTTCTGTAAGTGCAGGTACAGCTAAGCGAATAACTGATCCATCGTTAGACGGTGTGATTCCGATGTCTGATTTCATGATGGCTTTTTCGATTTCACTAATTGTAGTCTTATCATAAGGCTGAACTACTAACAAACGTGGTTCTGGCACAGAAATTCCAGCCATTTGGTTTAATGGTGTAGGTGCCCCATAATAAATAACAGAAATTCTGTCTAATAAGCTCGCGTTAGCTCTTCCAGCACGGATAGATGCCAACTGTCTTGAATAGGCACTATGCGCTTTATCCATACGTTCTCTCGTCTGATCCATTACTTCTTTTGTCATTGCTTATTCCTCCTGACGACCGTCCCGATTTCATCACCTAGTACGGCTTTTTTAATATTACCATTATCCATAATTGAGAATACTACGAGCGGGATATCATTGTCCATACATAGAGTCGAAGCAGTGGAATCCATCACTTCAAGTCCTTGACTAATCACTTCAAGATAGGACAGTTCTAAGTATTTAGTAGCTGTGGAGTCCTTCATCGGATCAGCAGAATACACACCGTCAACGTTGTTCTTCGCCATTAAAATGACATCCGCTTCGATTTCAGCAGCACGCAGGGCAGCCGTTGTGTCTGTGGAGAAATAAGGATTACCCGTTCCTGCCGCAAATATTACGACACGTTTTTTCTCTAGATGACGGATTGCTTTCCGACGTATGTAAGGTTCAGCTACTTGTCTCATGTCAATGGAAGACATTACTCGTGTTTCTGGTCCTAGCTTTTCAAGGGCATCCTGAAGAGCAAGTGAGTTCATAACCGTTGCAAGCATTCCCATGTAGTCAGCTGTTGTACGGTCCATTCCCATTTCACTTCCGACTTTCCCACGCCAAATGTTTCCGCCACCTACCACTACTGCTACTTCTACACCAAGTTCTACTACTTCTTTCACTTGGCTTGCAACTGATTTAACAACTTCCGGAGACAATCCGAAGCCTTGGTCTCCAGCTAATGCTTCCCCACTTAATTTTAACACGATGCGCTTATATTTTGGAATACTCATGTTGGCCCTCCTGCAATTTCCTATTCTCAAAAAAGAGGAACACATGATGGATGTGCCCCTCTGTACGATTGGATTATACTTAGTTACCTTTTACTTGGCTCATTACTTCGTCTGCAAAGTTGTCTTCACGCTTTTCAATACCTTCGCCTACTTCATAACGAATAAACTCTACTAATGTTCCGCCAGTTGTTTTCACGAAATCGCGAACTTTTTGATCAGAATTCTTAACGAAAGCTTGATCCAAGACACAGATTTCCTCGAAATATTTTCCAAGACGTCCTTCTACCATTTTCGCTACGATATTTTCTGGCTTACCTTCGTTTAAAGCTTGCTCAGTCAATACATTACGCTCTTTTTCTACTTCGTCAGCAGATACTTCGTCGCGTGAAATGTATTTTGGATTCATTGCTGCGATATGCATTGCGACATCTTTCGCTGCCTCAGAATCTGTTGAACCTTCAAGAACAGTCAACACGGCAATACGTCCGCCCATGTGTAGGTAAGGACCGAAAGCGTCTTGATCTGTTTTCTCACGGATTACAAAACGGCGAAGAGTAATTTTCTCTCCAATTTTAGCTACTGCGTTTGAAATGTGTTCAGACACTGTCAAACCGTTGTCTAATTTCGCTGCGTTAGCTTCTTCTACTGAAGCAGGTTTCGTTGCAAGTAAGAACTCAGAAATTTCCTTAACAAGAGTTTGGAAGCCTTCGTTTTTTGCTACGAAGTCTGTCTCAGCATTCACTTCAAGTATAACTGCATCATTACCTTGAACTAAAATGTTTGCAACACCTTCAGCTGCAATACGATCTGCTTTTTTCGCTGCACTTGAAAGGCCTTTTTCACGCATATACTCCATTGCTGCAGTCATGTCACCGTCTACTTTAGTTAATGCCTTTTTGCAGTCCATCATACCTGCGCCTGTTTTTTCACGAAGTTCTTTAACCATTTGGGCTGTAATTGTTGCCATTTGAAAATTCCTCCTATTAGATATCATTTGAAATTTCTTTTTGCTTTAAAAAGAGACGATAAGGGGTACGCCACTTATCGTCTCATCATGTACTCATTTCAGTCTGCAGTAACAGTTGCTGTTTCGTTTACTGTTTCAGCTACTTCGTCGTCTTCACCTTGACGGGATTCAATCAAAGCATCTGCCATTTTGCTTGTAAGTAAACGTACTGCGCGGATTGCATCGTCGTTCGCAGGGATGACATAGTCGATTTCGTCGGGATCACAGTTAGTATCAACGATTCCAACGAGTGGAATATTCAATTTGATTGCTTCAGCTACCGCGATACGCTCTTTACGTGGATCTACGATAAAGATTACATCAGGCAAGCCTTTCATGTCACGGATACCGCCTAGGAATTTCACAAGACGCTCGTGTTCTTTATTTAATTGAGAAACTTCTTTTTTAGGAAGTACGTCGAACGTGCCATCCTCTTCCATTTTCTCAATAGCTTTCATACGCGCTACACGTTTTTGAATAGTACCGAAGTTCGTCAATGTTCCACCCAACCAACGTTGGTTGATGTAATACATTCCAGCACGTTCTGCTTCTTCTTTGATTGCTTCTTGTGCTTGTTTCTTCGTACCTACGAAAAGAACTTTACCACCATCCGCACCGACTTGGCGCATGAAGTTGTAAGCTTCCTCTAATTTTTTGACCGTTTTTTGAAGGTCGATGATGTAGATGCCGTTACGCTCCACGAAAATAAATTTCTTCATTTTTGGATTCCAACGACGTGTTTGGTGTCCGAAATGTACACCAGCTTCTAGCAATTGTTTCATTGAGATTACTGACATGTTTAATTCCTCCTATTGGTTTTTTGTCCTCCGCGTACTTCCTACGAATAAGTGACCATAATGGCACCCACTCATTCATCCGCACGCGTGTGTAGTAATACCATCTATTAAATTAACACAACTCTACGTTGTTTGCAACTACTGTGTGTAACTTCAGTCAAACTTAATTATCAATTCGATTTCCGTCTTACCTTTTTTCAACTTTCTTGCAATATCCTCTATTGATTTACCTTCGGCATACAGCTGTTTGGCTTTTTCTTTGTCGTCCAGGTCGTCAAATGATTTTGAATGTAGTTCTGAATTCTTTTCAGTTTCCACCGTCTTTTGGTAGGAACGTAAAGCGAAATGTAAAGGAACCGGATGTGGCTTCTGTCTCGAATCAGACACTTCTGTTATTGACTGTTCGCTTGGAGCTGAGTTTGTGGTGGGCTTCATTTGAGCATCCGTTCGTTGATTCAATTGATGAATCAAACGATCGTTTTCTTCTTTGATTTCCCCTAAATAAGCTAATATGGATTGATCCATTTCTTTCATAAGACGTTGTTGCTTTTTCTCCAGATTATTAAATTTTGTAATTTTTACGTACAGCAATGTCATGACCATAAATCCGATGATTTGTAAGATGAATAAAAGAGCTAGTAGAATTCCCATAAAATTATCCACTGTAATCAACGAACGAACCTTTAAACGGATGCTTGGCTTGCTGTTGTTCTTTCTCTTTTTTTTCTCGTTGTTGTGACTCTTCGCTAGGCTGCTGTTTATCTCCATCCATTTTTGCATATGGAGATGATTTTAAAACCGTTTCCTTGCTTTTTAAGGCTTGTTTTTCTGTTTGCAAATTGGCACTGTCTTGAGCAAGTTGAGACTGTTGCTGCTTTTGCTCCGCTATTTTACCTGCCTCAAATGTCTTCGGGATAGCAATTTGAAGTTCGATAGCTTTCAAACTCATAAAATCCCTCCGTCGGTAATTTCAGCCGCCAACAGCGACCGTAACTTAAATAATGCTTTTGAATGTATTTGTGAGATTCTCGATGTAGATAAGCTTAAAATTTCTCCAATTTCTGTTAGCGTCATATCTTCCTGGTAAAACAAACTAAGTACCAATTGTTCATTTTCATTTAGTTCTTTGATTTTCGTTATCAAATCTTCAATCAATTCGCCTTTGACCGCTTGTTGTTCAGGTGTTTTCGTTTGATCATCCTGCAATACAAAGGTTTGATCGTGATCATCTTCATCATTCATTTTTTCATCAATGGACAAAACATTGGCAAAATACTGTTCATGCATAGTTTGATAGACTTGATCTGTTGTAACGCCTAAGTGATCTGCTACTTCCTCGGGTGTCACCGTTCGCAAGTAGGACTGTTCGAGCTTACTAATTTCTTCATCCATTTTCTTAGTTTTTTCTCTTAGGGAACGTGATAACCAATCTTCTTTTCTTAAACCATCTATAATCGTACCCCGAATCCGAAATGAAGCGTATGTGTCGAATTTCAAATCACGCGAAGGATCAAATTTCGTTAACGCGTCGAAAAGCCCTTGATAACCAAGAGATTTGATTTCATCACGTGATACGTTTTTCGGCAGTCCAGCACTGATTCGTTGGACGTGATAATTCACAAGAGGTGTATACATTCGTACTAGCATATCACCTGCATCAGGATCACGGTTTTCGATCCATAACTTCCACTGATGTCGTTCAGTTACATCTTGATTTGTCATCGAATTCACGCCTTTCCTGTCAGGTTCCTTCTACCGATTTTATGTCTTATGTATAAGTATAGCAAATCACAATAGATAAAGGCGACTAATGTATTAGCCGCCTTCGTTTGTACTGTTAAATTTCCTGCGTTCCAGCATTGACGGTACGAACAAACAGGATACTCGTAGCAGGATCAAATTCAATTGTACGTCCACTGGATCCGCCTGTATCTTCTGCGACAATCGGGATTGAATATCTTTTCAATTCTTTTTTTACCGCTTCTACATTGCGAGGACCTATACGGATCGTATCATTTGAACCGAACTGAAACATTTGTGCTCCACCCGCAATTTTCGCTTTGATGCTGAAAGGTCTAACTCCTTCAGATTTTAAAAGTTCCAACATTGCATGAATGCCCGTATCTGCGAATTTCGCTACATTTAGTTTTGTTGACTTACCCAACTCGCTATCAGGCAACATGACATGCACCATACCTGCTATTTTTTTCGAAGAATCATACAGTACTACACCAACACACGAACCCAGTCCTGATGTGCGAATCGTATGAGGGGATTTTGCGATATTCATATCAGCAATCCCTACACGCACTACTGTTTGAACGCTTGCCATCTATAAGACACCCAACGAACTAAATATCGTGCGATATGACGGTGGATCAGGTAATAAAAAGAAGTGCCCCGCTAAACTTGACACACCCTGTTCCCCTTCTTGTAATATTTCCGTCTCAATGACGATAACTTCATCACTGTACTGGGATACTTCGATCAGGCCGAAGCTAACAATGGCACCCACCATGTCAATACTTAATGAAGGTACAGTTGGATAGATATTTAATGATGTAAAATCAGAGAGCGCCGACAAATAGGAACCTGACAATATATTCCCCAACTCTTGTAGCGCAGAAGCACCCATTCCCAAATCATCTACATCAGTAAATGTAAATGCCGCGTCCCCTGTCAATTTGCGAATAAATTGTGTAGCAGATTCAATAGTCAGTACAAAAAACATCGTGCCCGTCAAATCACCTTCAATACGTAAAAAGATACCCGCCACCACTTTTTCCGTACCACCTGCTAAATCAAACATTTCATCAAATGTAACCAGTTCCACGTTAGGTACACGCATGTCAATTTTCTGACCTAACAGTTGAGATAATGAAGTTGCAGCATGTGCTGCTCCAATATTCCCGATTTCCTTTAAGACATCCAGATGCATCTCGGTGATGTCATTTTTAGAATTCATCCGTATTCCCCTTCTTTATCGGTTGCAGTACTTTTTCCAGATTTAGCATAACCAATAATCGCTTATCAACTTTCGCCACTCCTGAAATGAATTCGGATTCCACAGATCCCACTACTTCCGGCTGAGGACCTATTGCGCTTGTCGGAACATCCATTACATCATTCGCATCGTCCACAATTAATCCTACTTCTGCACCCGCATGCGAAACGATAATAATGCAACTTGTCTCATCAAACTCTTTATACTCCATATCAAAACGTTCACGTAAGTCTACAACTGGCGTCACTACGCCACGTAAATTTAACACGCCTTTAACATAAGAAGGCATACGGGGAACACGTGTAATCGACAGCGATTTCTCGATGGATTCTACTACGTCTAAGCCAATCGCATATTCTTTATTCATCAATTGAAAGACAATTACTTTCATTTCGCTTACTTCTGTTACTTTTGTCATGTCATCACCTCGATTATTTAATCAATGCATTACAGTCAACAATTAATGCGACTTGACCATTTCCTAGAATCGTAGCACCTGATATCGCAAAGACACTCTGCAAGTATTCACCGAGAGACTTCAAAACGATTTCTTGTTGGCCAATAAATGAATCTACGACTAACCCTGCCAAACTGTCACCTTTACGAACGATCACAATAGATTGGAACTCATCTTCTTCATTACTTCTATTCTTCATTTCAAATATGTCTTTTAAGTCTACCAACGGTACAATGGTTCCACGGAAATCGATGACTGGCTGATTATGGGCATTTAAAATATCAGACTTCTGAATAATGGCAGTTTCAATTATAGACGACAACGGAATTGCATAAATTTCTTCATCCAACTCTACTAACATTACAGAGATAATAGAAAGAGTTAGAGGTAATTGCACCTGGAATAACGATCCTTTTCCTTCAGTGGAATCAATCGAAATATGTCCGCCAAGAGATTCAATAGTGTTTTTTACAACGTCCAAACCAACGCCGCGACCTGATACATCCGTAATGGAAGCGGCAGTAGAAAACCCTGAAGCTAATATCAATTCCGCTACTTGCTTATTTGTCAATGTATCCGCAGCTTCAGGACTGATTATGCCCCGTTCAATCGCTTTACTAACTACGCGTTCACGGTTTACACCCGCTCCATCATCTTCAAGCTCAATAAATACATGGTTACCCGAATGATAGGCGCGTAATGTTACAGTTCCAGTCTCTGGCTTGCCATTCGCGATTCGCTCTTCCGGCATTTCAATACCGTGATCTAGAGCATTTCGAATCAAATGAACAAGGGGGTCTCCTATTTCGTCGATAACGGTACGGTCAAGCTCTGTTTCAGCGCCGACAATTTCTAAATCAATTTTCTTATTCAGGTCACGCGCCAATTGCCGAACCATTTTGGGGAATCTATTGAAGACTGTTTCTACAGGTACCATTCGCATGTTCAAAATGATGTTTTGCAAGTCTCCTGATACCCGAGTCATTCTTTCTACTGATTCATTCAATTCCGGGTTATGCAATTCACTGGCAATCGATTGAAGGCGTCCACGGTCAATGACCAGTTCTTCAAATAAATTCATTAATATATCAAGTCGATCAATATTGACCCGTATCGTTTTATTGGAATTGGAAGTAGTGGTCTTTTTGGTCTTTATAGTTTCTTTAGGCGTTTCGTTGGTTGTTGCGGCTTTAGTAACAGGTACGACTGTTGTTTCTACCACACTAGGTTCTGGGTCACATGTATTCAATGAGGCTTGCTTGTACTTCTGCACGTATTCATCCGTGATGTGTGTAATATGTACGTCTTCTATTTCAGAAACTTTCAGTACTTTCGCCTTTAAATCTGCAGCATCTTCTTGAGTCAATAAGACAATCGTAAAGTTCTGATCAAAATCCTCATTTTCTAATTGTTCTACTGTAGGAACCGTTTTGATGACTTCGCCTGACTTTTCCAAAATTTCAAAAGTCATGAATACACGAGCTACTTTCAACAAGCAATCATCACGTAATGTGACAGTGATCTCTAATGCATTAAAGCCTTGTTCAGCAGATTGAGAAATAACCGTTAATTCAAACTCATCATAAGGAATTCCTGTCGAAGTGACGACCTCCATTGAAACTTCCTCAGCTGTTGCTGCAGGCTCGTTCGTTACATCTACTGGTTGTCCAGCTTCAATGCGATTGAGAGTGTCTACTAACTTACTCACGTCTTTTTTTCCATCGCCACCTGATTCAATGTCTTGTACCATTAGTTCAAGATCATCCACTGCTTCAAATACCACATCTAAAATCTCCGTTGAAACATGGATCTTTGAGTTTCGAATCGCATCAAGGACGTTCTCCATCTTATGTGTTAAATCTGCAATATCTTCATATCCCATTGTCGCCGACATTCCTTTAAGCGTATGTGCAGCTCTAAAGACTTCATTGACAATGGCCAAATCATCCGGATTATTTTCTAACGCTAGCAACTGTTCACTACAAGCTTGCAAGTGTTCTTTACTTTCTTCTATGAACATATCCAAATACTGACTTACATCCATTGTAAAGCCCCCTAGTTACTTCAAATTTCCTATTATCGCATCAGCGATTTGTTGTATATCTTTGATTTCGTCACTGAGACCTGCATCAATTATAGCTTTGGGCATGCCATATACAACGGACGTGTTTTTAGATTCCGCTATAGTAAACGTTTTACATGAAGCACGTAATAACTCCATACCTGCTTTACCGTCATAACCCATACCTGTCATGATAGCCGTTATATACCCAAGTTCTTTATGTGTTGCTGCTGATTCTAATAACACATTTACCGCTGGGCGATGTCCTGAACGCGGCGCTTCGTCTCCGTCTAATACAATCTTATAGCCCGTTCTAGATTTCTCAAACTTCAAATGCAAGCCACCTGGTGCAATATAGGCTGTTCCATTTTCGATCGGTTCACCATGTTCTGCTTCTTTAACGGTTATTTCACTCAAATTATTCAGTCGTTCGGCCAATGACTTGGTGAAGCCAGGTGGCATATGCTGGACAATTAGAATTGGATGTGGGAAGTTCGCTGGAAACTTTGTAATGACTTCCTGCAAGGCCCTTGGTCCTCCGGTCGATGTACCTATTATAACAAATTGTTTAGCAATAAGTGTATTTTTTTTAGGTATGTTTACTGTTTTTATAGGAAGTGTCGAAGTGCTTCTACTTTCATTTGCAGTATTTTGTTTGCTTGACGTTGGTGTATGACGGTTATTTGTGGATGTTATTTGACGCGTTAGTGTGTGAATTACCACATTTGAAGCAGCAAATACTTTCTCCACAATTTCTTGTTCGATTTCATGAAGATTTAACGAAATAGCTCCGCCAGGTTTTGCTATCACGTCGACAGCACCGTATTCTATCGCTAGAACTGCATTTTCTGTATTATGTTTTGTCGTACTTGATAATATCACCACAGGGATTGGCATGTGATCCATAATAAACTTTAAAGCTTCCAGTCCATTCATCACAGGCATTTCAATATCCATTGTAAGGACATCTGGTTGAAGATTGCGAACCTTTTCCACTGCATCTTTGCCATTTCTAGCGATGCCGATGACTTCCATCATGGGGTGTTTATTCAACATATCAGAGATTAACTTCCGCATAAAAGCTGAGTCGTCTACAACAAGAACGCGTTTTTTCTTTGCAGTAATCACATTACACCCGCCCCTTTAGAAAAACACCTTTGATCTTATCTATGAATCCAGAGGTTTCAATAGAAGTGTTCGGTTTGTTGCTGTGTAAAAATGTATCAGTTATTGCCAGCATTCGCTTGCTAATTTTTGAATTTGGATATAATTTGACGAAAGGGATCTGAGCGATTACTGCATTACGTACATGAATGTCATCTGGCAAAAACCCTAAAGCACTAGTATCTATGGATAAAAACTTTCGCATGGCTAACTGAAGCCGTGCGACGGAATCACGTCCATCTTGCTCTTTTAGAACACGGTTACTCACTATGTGAATAGATTTATTCGCATCTTGCAGACATATAAACTTAATCATTGAATACGCATCCGTAATAGAAGTTGGCTCCGGTGTCGCTATTAATATAATCTCATCCATCGCCAAGATTAAATCAATTGAACTCTTCGTTGCTCCTGCACCCATATCAAATAAAATAACATCATATTCCATCTGTAAAATAGAAAATGCCTCAATCAATCGATCAAACATTTCACCTGACCACTCCACCACATTCTCCAGTCCGGAACCACCTGCTATAAACGCAAGATTGTCTTCAATAGGAGTCACAACGCTCTGCAATGGTTGTTTATCAGACAAGTAATCTTTTAGATGAAACATTGGCGTAGCCCCAAATAATATATGAATATTCCCCATCCCAATATCCATATCCACAATTAATACTTTCTTCCCTTTCGCTACGAGTCCGTAAGAGAAATTAGCAGTGAAATTCGATTTACCTACTCCGCCTTTTCCACTAACAATGGCAATTGAGCGAGCTACTTGTCTTTGACTCTTCATCATTTTTAGTCGAAGTGCTTCCGCCTGATCATGCATGTGAATCACCTGCTAATAGAAGGTCCACTATCTTTTCCAAACTGGCTTCTGTCAAATCTTCAGGTACCTCTTGTCCGTCTGTGTAGTAGGATACACCTATACCATATTTCAGAATTAAATTAATTATAGATCCGACCGAATCGGTTTCATCTGTCTTAGTAAATATAAATTTCTCGATTGGGAAATTAGTAAATTGTCTAATGATGGTATCCATATCCTGTTCCTTTGATGTGGTAGATAACACAAGAAATGTTTCCATATCCAAAGAGAAATCAATGAGTTTCGATAAATCATCGACAAATTTTGCTTCTTTATAATTTCGGCCCGCTGTGTCGATAAATATGAGATCGAGATCTTTTAACTTTTCAATTGCGGTACGGAAATCTTCTTCACTATAAACGATTTCAACTGGAGCCTGAAGTAAATTGGCATATGTGCGCAATTGTTCGATTGCTGCAATTCGATACGTATCGGTCGTAATGAAACCAACTTTCTTTTTTTCTTCCAGTAAGGCACGTGCGGCAATTTTCGCAATGGTCGTGGTTTTTCCTACCCCAGTCGGCCCTAGTACATTAATAAACTGCTTCTGATAAGTGATTCCACCGAAAGGTATGTCGTGAAGTTGATCGCTGAACCATGTTCTAATCAATTCCATTTGCTGTTCTTCAGTAAAATCGATCTTGTCTTGCTTCATTCGATTGAAAACTAGATTACCAATCTCTGTAATATATTTACTTTCCACACCTTGCATCTGTAATTTCTTCAATATGGGTAATAGTTCATCGGGATATTTTTCAAATGCACGATCCACTGGCTGAATATCTTTTAGCATTTGTTTGATCTCCCGCATTTCTTGTTCAATTTGTTCAACAGACTCTGTCTCCGCAATGGGTTGCACAGAATGAACTCGTGATTCATAGATACGTTCTGCGTTCGTTTTATCATAGCTTGCAACTACTTCTACTGATCGTTTACGAAACAGACCCAAAAAACCTTTTGTTTTCGTGACGTTTGAACTGAGAATGATCGCGTCGTCTCCAAAATCTTCACGGACTTTCGCCATAGCATCAACCATTGTAGATGCTGTATACTTTTTCATTTTCATTAAATATCCACCACCCCTACACTTTGCACTTCCACTGATGCTTCCAATTCATTATAAGACAGTATAGGTATCTGTGGGAAATACCGCTCCGTGATTTGACGTAAGTACATACGAATGGCAGGTGAACATAAAATGACAGGAGATTGGTCCAGCATAGCTACCCGTTCGATTTCTTGCGCAATTCGTTCCAAGATTATTTGAGATTGTGATGGGTCTATTGAAAGAAAGTTTCCTTGTTCAGTTTGTTGAATACTATCCGCAATGAGTTTCTCTACTTTTCCAGCGACTGTTAATACTTTTAACGCCCCATTACCTACAACAAATTGACCTGTGATCTGACGTGCCAATGATTGTCTGACGTATTCTGTCAGAACATCTACATCGGACGTGTACTTCGAATAGTCTGCGAGTGTCTCAAAAATGATAGGTAAATTACGGACGGAAACTTGTTCGTTCAATAATTTAGCAAGCACTTTTTGAATCTCGCCAATTGATAATGGAGTCGGTGTAAGTTCATCAACCAAAATCGGATATGTTTCATGTACGTGATCGACCAGTTGTTTGGTTTCCTGACGTCCAAGTAAGTCGGATGCATTGGCACGAATGACTTCAGTCAAATGAGTAGATACAACACTTGGTGGATCCACGACTGTGTAACCCATGATTTCTGCTTCTTCTTTCGCTTCTTCAGTAATCCATTTCGCTGGCAATCCAAACGAAGGTTCAATAGTATCTATTCCTTCTATTAAATCTTCACCGCCTGGGCTCATGGCTAGATAATGATCTAACAATAGTTCACCCCTAGCCATTTCATTCCCTTTGATTTTGATTCTGTATTCGTTCGGTTGTAATTGTATATTATCCCGAATACGAACGACTGGAATGACGAGACCAAGTTCTATCGCTAACTGACGACGAATCATAACGACTCGATCCAGCAAATCCCCACCCTGTGTTGCATCAACAAGTGGAATGAGGCCATAACCGAATTCAAACTCTATCGGGTCGACATTCAAGAGGTCAACGACATTTTCAGGTCGCTTCAACCCTTCAGTCTCTACATTTTCTTCCATCTCTAATAATTCGTTTGGATCTTCATCTTCTTTACGTGACATCATAAATGCACCCATTGCTAGTGCACCCGCAATGGGAATGGTTAAGATGTCATTAATCGGTGTAGCAAGACCTAGTAAAAAAATTGTAATAGATGCTACATAAAGTAATTTTGGTTGTCCTAATAATTGATTCGTGATATCCGTGCCTAAGTTTCCTTCTGATGCAGCACGGGTAACTACAATACCCGTTGCCGTGGAAATCAACAGTGCTGGTATTTGTGAAACAATACCATCCCCGACAGTGAGTGTAGAGAATTGAACTGCTGCTTCCGCAAACGGCAATCCCATCTGCACGACTCCAATAATCATACCGACCAATAAGTTGATCATCACGATGATGATTCCGGCAATGGCATCCCCTTTAACAAATTTTGTCGCACCGTCCATCGCACCATAGAAATCCGCTTCGTTACTCACTTTTTCACGACGTGTGCGAGCCTCTATATCGGAAATCATTCCTGCGTTTAAGTCGGCATCAATACTCATTTGCTTACCTGGCATTGCATCAAGAGTAAAACGTGCAGCAACTTCGGAAACACGCTCCGAACCTTTTGTTATAACAATAAACTGAATGATGATTAAAATAACAAAAACTACTAGTCCTACAACAATATTTCCACCCGTAACGAATGTACCAAAAGTGTCAACTACTCCACCCGCATCACCTTCCGATAGAATCGCACGTGTTGTAGAAACGTTAAGACCTAGACGGAATAATGTAAGTAATAATAACAATGATGGAAAGATAGAGAACTGCAGTGCTTCCTGCATATTCATCGCAGTTAGTAAAACCATCAACCCAAGTGTAATATTGATAATAATCAAGAAACTTAATAACCAAGGTGGTAATGGGATGACAAGCATCGCAATGATCATAATAACCGCCGCGAGTACTCCTATATCTCTAAACTGCATGCCATCCCTACTTTCTTCAATAACTTATATTTTCTTTTGAATACGATATACATACGCTAGAATTTCTGCGATTGCTTTAAAGAATTGCTCCGGTATTCGATCTCCAATCTCTACCTCATCATACATAGCACGTGCTAGAGGTCGATTTTCTACCATTACAATATCGTGCTCCGACGCAATCATTTTAATTTTTTGTGCGACAAAATCTGCACCTTTCCCAACGACGATTGGTGAATCCATCTGATCTTCATCGTACTTTAGCGCAATGGCATAGTGAGTAGGATTGGTGATTACTACGTCCGCTTCAGGGATCTCTTGCATCATCCGACGCATGGCCATTTCACGCTGACGTTGTCTAATACGGGATTTGATAAGCGGGTCACCGTCCATATTTTTACTTTCATCTTTAATATCTTGTTTAGACATTTTAAGATTTTTTTCATAGTCAAATTTCTGATAAAGAAAGTCCAAGATAGAAATAAACAATAATACCAATGATGCGATAATCCCCATCATTCCGACTAACTTTGCTACAGTCACCAATGTTACTTGCGGTGTCTTAAATGCCAAGTCCAGCACTTGGTCCAGATTACTCCATACAATAAGGGTTGTAACGGTCCCAATAAAAGAAATTTTTAATATGGATTTCAATAACTCTACAATTGCACGAATAGAAAAGATTCGTTTTAATCCTTTAATTGGATCTATTTTCTTTAAATCAAACTTCAATGTCTCTGCAGTAAATAAGAGACCAAATTGTAGCAAATTCGCTGCAACACTTGCAACAACTGCTATTAACATAATCGGCAGTAAAATGATCGCCATTTGTTTAATAACGCTTATGTATACTAACATGACTTGTTCTTCATCCAGCGATTTGATCGGGATAAAGTGTGTAAAAGATTCACGGAAAAACACAAAGAAATTATCCCGCATAAAACCTGCGGCAAAGAACATAAATGTAAAAATAGAGAAAAGTACAATAGCAGCTGTTACGTCTTGACTTTTTAGTACTTGGCCTTTCTTCCTAGAATCTTCCCGCTTTTTCGGAGTAGCTTTTTCCGTCTTCTCACCGGCAAAGAATTGTAAATCTAGCCTTAGTAACAAGTTAGCCACCCCCAAGCAGTATCATCAGATTTCTCATCGTCACAATCATAATTTCAAACATTTTCTTCATTACGATTATGAAGACACTAGACATCGTAACGATTACCAAGAAACTGACACCAATTTTAATTGGAAACCCCACTACAAAAATATTTAATTGTGGTACGGCACGTGCAGTAATCCCGAGTGCCAAATCGACTAGAAATAACGTAGCTACAACTGGAATCGCCATTTGAAACGCAATCGCAAAAGATTTCGCAAAGGTCAAAACGATAAATTCTGCCATGTTAGGACTACCAAAAGGCGGCCACATAGACGTGATCGGGACAAACTCGTAGCTGTAAAATATCCCATCCAACAGCAAATGATGACCATTGACTACTAATAACAATAACATCGCTAACGAATTAAGAAATTGCCCTAGCAATGGTGACTGCGCACCCGTTTGGGGATCAATAACGTTCGCAATAGCAAATCCCATCTGAAAATCAATAAATCCACCGGCCACTTGAATGGCTGACATAATAATAAAAGCGGCAATGCCGATTGATAAGCCGACTACCGCTTCTTTAAGTACAAGTAATATGTATTGACCATCGATTACCAGTTCGGGCATCGTGATAGAGTAAGACATCATCCAGGCCAGTATTGCCCCAAATAATAATCGTTGCGTAGCTGGAATGGTCTTGTAAGAGAATAATGGCAGTGTTACGAAGAAAGAAGTAACACGGGTTAGTATAAGTAAAAATGCGGGCAACGACGGAATAAGTTCATTCATTTAATCACCCAACGTACCTAGAGAGATTGGAAAAGATTTCACTAGCATAGCCGGTGACATAGGATAACATCCAAGGTCCAAAAAATATGATAGCAACCATAACCGCTATGATTTTCGGCACGAATGCCAATGTCTGTTCTTGAATTTGTGTAGTTGCCTGAAAGATACTCACGGCAAGCCCCGTTACTAACGCTACGATTAAGAGAGGTCCCGAAGCGAGGAGAATAACCCAAACTGACCGTTCTGCAATGGATATAACAAATTCACTCGTCATTCAAATCCCCCCTAAAAGCTTTGTAGCAATGACTGGATAATGAGATACCAACCGTCAACTAGTACAAATAATAATATCTTGAATGGTAATGAAATCATAACGGGTGGAAGCATCATCATACCCATAGACATAAGCACACTGGCTACGATCATATCGATAACGAGAAAGGGAATGAAAATCATAAAGCCCATTTGAAATGCTGTCTTAATTTCACTGAGGGCGAAAGCTGGCACCATCATAGTTAGCGGAATATCTTCAATTGTATCCGGTCGCTCCATCTGGTTATAGCGCATGAATAATTCTAAATCTTTCTGTCTTGTATGTTGACTCATAAATTCTTTGAATGGCACACTGGCCCGCTCGTATGCTTCGTCCAAACTGATTTCTTCATCAAACAAAGGTGTTAATGCTTCTTCATTCACTTGAGATAATACAGGCGACATGATGAAGAACGTCAGAAATAATGCTAACCCAACCAAAACTTGGTTAGGAGGCATTTGCTGTGTAGCTAGCGCCGTCCGAACAAATGACAGGACGATAATGATCCTAGCAAACGAAGTCATCAAGATTAAAATTGCTGGTGCAAGTGACAATACCGTAAGTAATAGCAACATCTTAATGGAAGTTGAGACATTGGTGGGATCACTGTCAGAGAATGTGCCCAGAAAATCAACCATCGCGGTCGCTCTCCTTCCGATTTAAATGTTTTAATTGCTCTTTTCTATCAGATTTGATTTCATTCATTTTGGTAGAAAACAATTGACTAAAAGTGGCTTCTTCAGAAGGTGTTTGCTCAGCCTTTGAATAAAATCGAGTATACAGTTTTGAAAATAGTCCCTTCTGAACTTCATCACTTTGATCATAACGTGCAAGTAATTCGGCAATTTCATCAGGATCTTCTATTTCCTTTAGCAACTGTACATTTTCTCCAACACCGACCACAAAATAGTGATTACCCATTTTCACTAGTTGAATGGACTTATTTTGACCTAATGGAACGCCGCCCATATTCGTCATGAGCCGATTCGAGTCGAAATTTCTATTACGTTTGTTCATGAAGCGCAGTAACCACACGAGTAAACCAATTACAAATACAAAAGCAAAAAGAGTCTGGATGTAATCTTTTGCTGTGAGACCTTTAGGCTCGTTCAATTCATTATTTGTCACTAGTTTTTTATCATTCTCTGTAGCAGGAGCTTTCTCCTCGCAGTCTTTATCTTTTCCAATACAGTCTGATACGCTGACATTAGGATTTGTTTCTGCATGTGCAAATGGTGTGATAGTAAAGCACAGAAAGAATAGTAGTAAACAATAGATAACTCGTTTTACATTCATCTGTTGCTCTTAGCTCAACGCTTTGTCGATCGCTTCAATCACACGGTCCGCCTGAAATGGTTTAACGATAAAATCTTTTGCTCCAGCTTGGATTGCATCGATTACCATCGCTTGTTGTCCCATTGCAGAACACATGATGATGGTTGCAGATGGATTAGTACTTTTAATTGCTTTTAATGCCGCAATGCCATCCATTTCAGGCATCGTGATATCCATTGTAACCAAATCCGGCTTCAATTCATTATACTTTTCAATAGCTTGAGCACCGTCTGCTGCCTCTCCTACTACTTCATAATTATTCTTTGTTAAAATATCCTTGATCATCATGCGCATAAATGCCGCGTCGTCTACTACTAAAATTCGTTTTCCCATTCATATTCCCTCCAAGTATCTTCTATCGTAAATTATTTAATCGATCCATTTGACTTAAAATATCCGTAATACGGACTCCGAAGTTTTCGTCAATGACTACGACTTCTCCTTTTGCAATATAGCGATTATTGACTAATATATCGACCGGCTCCCCTGCCAATTTATCTAGTTCAATAATTGAACCACCAGACATTTCTAGTATTTCTTTAACAGAACGTTTCGTACGTCCTAATTCTACTGTTACTTGAAGCGGTATATCAAGTAGCAAATTCAAATTATTTGATTCTTCTTTTTTTAAAGAAGGTGCTTGGAAACTCGCAAACTCTGCTTGCTGAACATGCACTGGCTCCTGAGTCTGACGTGGTGTTGCGGTTTGTTGACTTGGTGGTGCTTGATATGCAGATTGCGGCTGTTGCATTGGCGTATGCTCTGGTGCATATGTCGGTTCTGGTTCCGAATATTGTGGTGCCTGTGGACTAGGTGGTACTTCCATCATAGTAGCCGCTTCTTCTTCCCCCATTAGTGAAGATACTAATTTTTTACCGAACTCCAATGGGAACAATTGCATAATATCAGAATCAATCAACTCACCAACTTTCAAATTGAAAGACACACGAATCAATAAATTATGCGCCGGAATATTTTCGGTTCCCTGATCTACTTGAATATTCATCAAATCAATAGTGGGCGGTGAAATGTCTACTTTTTTATTGAAGATGGTAGACATCGAAGTCGCTGAAGATCCCATCATTTGATTCATTGCTTCTTGCACTGCACTCAAATGAATTTCACTTAACTCTTGATTTGGAGTAATACCGTCTCCTCCAAGCATTAAATCTGCAATGATTGCCGCATCACTTTGTTTGATCACCAACAGATTGACACCGCTTAATCCTTCAGTATATTCCACTTTGATTGCTACATATGGATGGACAAAATCCCCTTCCAAATTATCACGTTGGATTAGCGACAGCTGTGGTGTTGTAATTTCTACCTTTTGACCCAATAAAGCAGAAAGTGCTGTTGCCGAACTACCGAACGAGATATTACCAATTTCACCTAAAGCATCTTGCTCCATTTCGGTCAAGTAATCGCTAATATCGATATGTTCCGATTCGGGTTCGTCTGCTTGGATAGGTTCTAGAGTTTCACCCCGTAACAACGCTTCAATCTCTTCCTGTGAGAGAATATTATCACTCATCATCGTCATCCTCTCCCGTAGTCAATATTTCCAGTATTTGAACAGCCATACGATTGCGTAATTTCCCTGGCTGTGCTGTGAATTTTGGCTTTTCCCCTATTCTTATTGTTAAAGGTTCTTCAATGCTTGTATCCAATGAAATCACATCGCCAAGCTGCAGATGCAAGAAATCTTCAATAGATATCTGGCCTTTTCCAAGGTCAGCAACTATAGGGAGTGTGGCATTTTTAATTCGTCTTTCCAATTCGACACTTTGCTCAGCGGTAGGTTCTTTCTTATTCGTCTGCATCCAGTACTGCACAGAAAGATTCGGAATAATAGGTTCCAACACAACGTGCGGGATACACATGTTGATCATACCGCTAGATTCACCAATCATAATATTGAATGAAATCACGACCACGGTTTCGTTCGGTGAAATCATTTGAAGAAATTGGGGATTGACTTCCATTTCCGTTAAATACGGATCAATATCAATTAACCCGGACCAAGCTTCACGTAAGCTATCAAATGAACGTTCAAACAAATTCGTCAAGATCTTCGTTTCAATTTCTGTCATATTGTCCGTTTTTCCTGAACTCGATCCAAAACCACCCATCAATCGTTCCAACATCGAGTAGGCAACATTTGGATTGACTTCCATCAAAATATTCCCTTCAAGGGGGGATACATCAAATATATTGATCAATGTCATATTGGGTATCGAGCTGATGAATTCTTCAAACGGAATCTGGTCTACTGACATGACATTAATTTGTACATACGTACGCAGCTGAGCGGAGAAGTACGTCGTCAGTAATCTGGCAAAGTTTTCATGGATCCTAGTCAAACTCCGAATCTGATCTTTAGAGAAACGAAGTGCACGCTTAAAATCATAGACACGTACTTTTCTTGTTTCTTCTTCTTTCTTCATTTCTTCTGCTGACATTTCACCCGTCGATAAAGCTGACAGCAGCGCATCTATTTCATTTTGGGACAGTACATCTCCCGACATAGGCCCACCTCCCATCGCGCACACATCTCTTGTAGATCATTCCGGCCGTCACTGGATGATATATGAGACAATATACACCTTCTGTATTTCACCATCTTGCATCAGCTCGTTTAGCTTCGCTTTTATAGTATCTTCAAATTGCTGTTTCCCTGCTTTTCCTTCAAGGTCTTTCGCTGTCATTTCAGACAGTTCTTGAATAGCGAGGTTCTTCACTTGGAAATCACGCTTCGTTAATTCCTCTGCTGCCTTTTTACTGTCTGTCTGGATTTTTAGGGATATACGGACAAAATTACGCCCAGACAAATTCGTTGTAATTTCTTCCATATCCACTGACGCCTCAATAATTTCATCAATTGACGGTGCTTTTTCCTCTCCGTCACTATCCTTATTGAAATTCAATATCAATACGACCGCCACGACACCGATCAACGTAATACTCACTAAGATAATCAATGAAATCGTCAATAATTTATTCTTCATCTTCTTCATCACCTCGGATATGCGGATTGGATAGCAACTGGACCGCTTGATAAAATTCAATGATTCGGTTATTTACATCGTCAGCTGAATCAAGCACGACATATTTTGACCCAGTCGTCAACGTGATGGTCGTATCTGGAAACGACTCGACTCTTTCTATGTACAATGCGTTTAACGTAAAAGTCGTTCGATTCAATCTTGTCACTTTAATCATATGTAAGGGGCCAGGCCAAGGCCGGCCCGACCCTCCTTTTCAAACTATACTATGTTATCGTTTCAAGTTTACTAGTTCTTGTAAAATCTCGTCTGATGTCGTGATGATCCGTGTGTTGGCTTGGAAACCACGTTGCGCAACAATCATTTCTGTGAATTCTTCGGATAGGTCTACGTTAGACATTTCTAGGGAGCCGGATTTAATAACGCCATGCCCATTTGCTCCTCCTGGCGCTCCCTCGTTAGGATCACCAGAGTTGGGAGATTCTCTATATAAATTACCTCCAGCTTTTTCTAATCCACCAGGGTTATTAAATTTATACAAATTAATAACAGGACCATCTGTTAAAGTTCCTGCTAGAACATATGCTACTTGTCCATTCTGACCAATTGATAAACTTGTAGCGTCTGGTGGTATAATGATAGCATCTCCACTCAAATACCTACCATCTCCATCAACAATCGCACCATCTTGGTCCAAGTAGAAAACTCCAGCTCTTGTATAAAATTCATTATCACCGTCTCCTACCAAGAAGAAACCATCGCCCTCAATAGCTAAATCTAAAGTGTTTCCTGTGAATTGAGTGGACCCTGCACTATGAATAGTATCAATTGTAGAGATTTGAGAACCTAAACCAACCTGTTTAGGATTTACACCGCCTCGAGTGTCACCAGGTGCTGTAGCACCCGCCACAGTCTGAGAATACAAATCCTTAAACACTGTACGCCCTTTCTTAAAGCCATACGTATTCACGTTAGCAATATTATTACCAATTACATCCAACTTAGTTTGAAAATTTTTCAATCCGGAAATTCCTGAGTACATTGAGCGAATCATAAATAGTTTCCCCTCTCGGTTTTAGAGTGCACCGCGTCATTCAGTCGGCGGTGCGATTGGCATCCTGTTAAGGTCCTGCCGTATTTAGCTAAGTAGTATCGTGCCGTCAATATTCGTAAATAGTTGGTCCTTCGCTTCCATGCGGTTCATCGCGGTGATCACGGTTGAGTTTTTTGCGCTGACAATGAGCGCGGCTTGATCAGTCAACACGAGTGAATCCCGGATTCCTTTCCTCTTCGCCTCGTCTACTTTCTCTGAGATGTGCGCCCATTCTGCATCGGTCATTTGAATGCCTCGTTCTTGCAGCCGATCGTTAGCATGTTTACTAATCTTTAGTTTTTCAGGCCGTGTCGCGTGCTGTAAATGTTCGAGAAATGACTGCTTTGACTGCGCTTGTATTTGTCCTTGGCGTATGGGTGGTGGTGATGGAATGCGATGGATATCGATCTTGTTCATAACATCGCCCCATTCAATTATTCACTTATAGTAGTAAATTGATTTCCTTCAATTTTCGTGCCGTCTTGCAACACATAATGCAGACTACCTTCTTTATCCGTAACCGATACGACTTTCCCTGTACGTTCTTCTTCGCCTTCCATATAGCCTATTGTCTTACCAATTAACATACTGGCTTGTACTAGGCTGCTTGGTTGACCGACTGCTCCAGTTCCTGAACTAGATCCATTTCCCATTACTTCCGAAATGTTTCCAGGCGAGAGTTCTTTGCCATCCGCCATCGTAAAGATTACTGAACCATTCATATACTTAATAGACTGTATAACGCCAGTCCCTTCATTAATAATCGGCATGTCGTCTTGACCTTTTTTATCTGATACTTCATGCCAACGAATTTCTTTACCTACAAAGCTATTGTATTGAATTAACTGACTCTGGTTTTGTGAATCCGCGAACTTTTCAAATGCTTTTGCCAAGTTCATGGTTTGTTCCAATGATGAAAATTGCGCCATTTGTGCGACAAACTCGGTATCTTTCATCGGATTGGTTGGATCTTGGTTAGCCATCTGGGCAATTAAGATTTTCATAAAAGCGTCTTTCCCCATCGTATCGGGTCCTGTTTTCCGTTGATCTCGTTGCTTGTTGACTAAATACATTGATTCAGTAATTGCATTTTTCGTTGTTGCTGAATTTGTTCCTTCTGGCAATTTTTACGCCTCCAATTCAATCATGAATTCTTGGAATGTTTGTTCTTGTTCATTCGAATTTTCATTTTGTTCGGTAGCCTGCTCTTTTTGTTGTTGATTCTGCTTATTAAATGCTTGTTCTCTATCGCTCTTCGATGGATCTTGCAGAGTTTGTGATAGGTCAATTCGGTCAACTTGCAGATTTTGTTGATTGAAAGCTTGACGCAACTGATGCATCTGACTGTCGAGCATTTCACGTGCCATCGCAGTAGATGCCAAGATTCTCGCAGTCATTACACCGTTTACCTCCAATAATTCAATACGAATTTGTCCGAGATGTTCCGGATACAGTTTGACTGAAATACGATTCATTCCATTCGTCTGGCCAAAGTTTGCTCGGTTCAAAATGGCTTGGAATTCCCGCATCAATGCTTCACTTCGACTTTCTGGTACCTTCTCTGTAGCATTCATTTGGAATACTGGTCTAGTTTCAGTAGTAGCGACAGCTGACAATGGAGCCACTGTTTCACTTGGCTTTGACTGGTGATTTTGCTGCTCGGTATCTGCGCTCATTTGTTCTGTCGAAATTCGAATGACGTGTTGCATAGTCGGTGGAATTTGTACAGTGTGTTTTACTTCAGGTTGTATGATCTTTTGTTCTAACTGACTTGCGAATTGTGAAAAAATCGGCTGGATCGTTTTCACGAGATCTACTTGCTTTGTAAACAAATCCATCTTAGCTGCTGCCAGTTCAACTGCTTTAAGCAATGCGATCAATTCTACTGCGGATTTTGGCTGTAATTGTCCCATAGCTTCTTTAATGTTTTCAGTTGGTAATTGTTGTAACACATCGAGCACAAACCATATGTCTCCTGTTGCTGCTAACTGATCGAATTGTTCTTTTGTCATGCCGGCATCTTCTAGGACGTTTGTAATCGTTTCTATTAGTTTATCAGGTTCTTCGCTAATTTGATGTGCTAATTGTTGCAGACTAGGAAACTTCTGCAGATTTACTATATTCGTTAATTTCATTTCAACATCTTCATTTAACAAAACTGGAATGTTTTGAAGCTGTTCTTCTTCTACTATTCCAGATAACACTTTTTTGACAGTCGCTTCATTTACTAACTGTGTTTGAAGCAGGCTAGACTCTTTTACTAGCTGCGCAACAACGGGTGACTTAAAAAACTGTTTCAACTCCTCAACCATTCCTTCTAACTTTTCTAAGGAATCGGTGTTGAGAACATTACCTACTAATGTAGTTAGCTCTGAATTAGAACCCACTATTTGTTGCTTAGCCGGAAGAGAACTAGCGGACATGAGACTATGAAACACACTTCCAAATCCTCCACTCTCATTATTAACTGTAGAAATAGATGATTTCAAAGGCATGCCTGGAGAACTCACATTCATTAATAGTCCTAAATTCACTTTTTTCACCTCCCTCAATTGCTATTATACTACTTTGTAAGCATAGAAGTATATTTAGCTGCATCTTCAGGGGACATTTTCTCTAGGATAGCCGCTAAAGTAGCGGGCTTTAGACTAGATAATATTTGGACAGCTTCCGCGTCTCCCATTTTTGTAATAACAGGGGCTGAAGATTTGGCCGACATTTGCTCGTAAGTCGTTACAATTTCTTTGAAATCACGCTTAGATTCACTTTGCGCAAGTTTTAATTTCTCGATTTCTTCATTCAATTTTTCTTTTTCTATTATTAGCGTTTCGTTCGAATCTTTCACTTTTGCAAGTTCATCTTGAACTTCAAATAATTGCGCTTCTTTTTCTTGAATTTCTGCCTGAAGTGAAATGACACGTTCTTCTAATATTAGATCTCCTTCGACCTTTTCCTCAGGTGCTTTTTGTTCAAGGAATGGAATTTTTGATGTCCACTCTTTCGCCTGATCGAAGACGTTAACATCAGCTACTTTGGCTATGATTAAAACGACAGCCGTTGTGAACATAAGAGGTATGATGATCCACGCGAGCAATATTTGGAAAAAGCCAATAGACTTTTTGCTCTGCCCTCCAACTAATTCCTCAGCCTCTTTTTTCTTTTTCAATTTAGCCACTTTACCACCCGTCTTCTCTTGAACGAAACTTCATCGTTGATAGTTCGTCAATTCGATTTATCTCTACGTGTTCCATTTCGGCATCATATTGTTCTTTCCCTATTTCCTTCATTTTTTCAAACTTCTTCACTTCGATATTTTTCTCCAGCAACTGTGATTCATACCAATTCATTTTCGAACGGGACTTCATCACTTCTTGCTGAATATGATCAATCGTTAGGTCAAGTGTATTAATGAATCGGGAGTAACTGTGCAAATCATCGATGGAAAAACCTGTAGTCATTCGTTGTTGCTGTTCTTCTAGGACAGTTTCTTTCTTTTTCATCTGGTCATACAGTTGTGTTGCGATTTTTTCAAATTCTTCAATCGCCTCTTTATAAGCCATTTCTGTTTCATCACGTTCTTGTTCCCGTAAATTCAGCACTTTATCAAAACGATAACGGAAAGAAGTCATCTACGTTCTCCTCCTCCAGAAGCTAACGCAATCATTTCATATACCGTATCCTCTAATTGAATATTCTCATTAAATTTCTGTTTTAGAAAGTCGGTAATGATTGGTTCATATTCAATCGCTTCATCGATTTCGCGTGACGTCCCTTTTTTATATGCACCAATATTAATTAAGTCCTCAGATTTATCATAGGCATAATACAGTTCGCGTAATTTTGCGGCCGCTTTCAAATGATCAGGATCTGCAATGTGATTCATCAGACGACTGACACTTTTCAAAATATTGATCGCGGGGTACTGACCTTTATTGGCAAGCGTACGATCTAAGACTATATGACCGTCAAGAATGCCTCGCACAGCATCCGCTATCGGCTCATTCATATCGTCACCATCAACTAGCACTGTGTAGAATGCAGTGATCGCTCCTTTTTCATTAGTTCCACTACGTTCTAATAATTTAGGTAGAATAGCGAAAACAGAGGGCGTATAGCCTCGCGTTGCAGGCGGTTCACCTACCGCTAGCCCAATCTCACGCTGCGCCATGGCTACGCGTGTGACTGAGTCCATCATCAACATAACGTTCAGACCTTTATCCCGGAAGTACTCTGCGATGGCTGTTGCTGTCATGGCGCCTTTAATTCGCATAAGTGCGGGCTGATCAGAAGTCGCTGCAACTACAATTGTTCTTTTTAATCCTTCTGGCCCTAGGTCTCTATCGATAAACTCACGGACTTCACGGCCACGTTCTCCTATGAGGGCGATGACGTTAATATCCGCTTCTGTATTGCGTGCAATCATCCCTAACAATGTACTTTTACCGACACCCGAACCTGCGAAAATCCCTACACGCTGACCGCTACCCACCGTTAACATACCATCGATTGCTTTCACCCCTACTGCTAACTTGTCGTTAATAGTAGGGCGTGTCAAAACGTTTGGTGGACTGTTTTCTGTACGAACAGTTGCCAAACCTTTAGGTAACGCGCTTGAATCAATAGGTTTCCCTAAAGAGTCGAGGACTTTTCCTAATAGATTCATACCTACTTTCACTTCAAGAGGCTTACCTAATGTTTCGACTAAGCAGCCACTTGAAATATTGCGTATATCGGTGTAAGGCATCAGCATGACAATTTCTTCCCTAAATCCCACAACTTCTGCTTGAATTAGAGAACGTCCCCCTTCAGGAACGTTCAAATGGATGAAACATACATCCCCGATCGACGATTCAGGACCTTCAGATTCTATTAATAATCCTACAACCCGTATTACCCGACCATATTTTTTCAATGTGTTGATGTTTGGAATGATTGGAATTAAATCTTCGGCTTTCTTCAAATTCACACACCATCTTCCATGATTTTCACCAATTGCTCTTTCAGTTCATTCAGTTGCTCATCTACACTCACTACAATTCGACCATGGTTCGTTTCGATAAAACAATCTGTTGCATTGAAATCTTCATTGACGAAAATGAGGAATGGAGTTTCGGGCGGAAAGATTGAAGCAAGTTCAGAGCGATGTGTCGTTACCATTTTAAACTGTTCAGTCGGTACGAATAATTTTACCTCTTTGCTCTCTTGCGCTTCCTTAATCCCTTTACGCACGATGGATAAATACGTCTCGTCGTCTTCCTCTAACGCTTTATTAATTATTCGTTCCGCCGAGTGCATTCCGATATTCAAAATTACTCGTTCTTGATTGATTAAATATTGCGTTGCGTTCTCGTAAGATAATGTAGTAGTTTCGTTCGCAGCCTCTACCATTTCACGCATTTCCGCTATTGCTTTATTGCGCCCATCATCGAATCCGACTTGAAAGCCTTCGTCATATGCCCGTTGTTGCAGTTCTTCTTTTTCACTCTCCCAAGCTGCATGCATCGATTCGATATCCGCTGCTGCTTGATCCAATCGCTGTTTAATTTCGGTATCTACAATATTCTTTCGTTGCTCCATCTCTTGCAACAAGCGATTGCGTTCCATGAACATCTCGCCTGTGCTAACTGGCTCCTCCACTGCCTCAGCGGGTTCCATCGATTGCAAATTGCGTATGGATATTGCTTTTGTGGGACGTTGATTCATTACAGTTCGCTCGGAACGAAACAGATTAGACAATGATGTCATCTCCTCCACCACGCGCTATGATGATTTCTCCGGCATCTTCAAGTCTGCGAATGATCCCTACAATTCGAGACTGCGCTTCCTCCACGTCACGAAGTCGAACAGGACCCATTACATCCATTTCTTCCTTGAAAGATTCTGCCATACGTTGTGACATGTTCTTGAATAATATATCTTTCACTTCTTCACTGGATACTTTCATCGCTAAAATCAAGTCTTCATTTTCACAGTCACGGATGACACGTTGAATTGAGCGGTTATCCAACGTGATAATATCTTCGAAAACAAACATTCTTTTGCGAATTTCTTCGGCTAGCTCTGGATCTTGAATTTCAAGAGCATCCAGAATCGTTTTCTCTGTCGAACGATCTACGCCATTTAACACTTCAACGACTGCATCTACGCCACCTGTTTCGGTAAAGTCTTGAGTTACAGTAGATGATAATTTTCGTTCAAGTACTGCTTCTATCTCACTGATTACTTCCGGTGAGGTTGATTCCATAGTAGCTATTCGTTTGGCAATATCCGCTTGCATTTCTTGCGGAAGCTGCGACAAGATTAATCCCGCTTGCTCCGCTTCCAAATAAGACAAAATTAATGCAATTGTCTGCGGATGTTCATTTTGGATAAAGTTTAGTATTTGCGATGGTTCCGCGCGTCTTGCAAAATCAAACGGTCGCACTTGGAGTGAAGATGTCAGACGGTTAATGATTGCTTGGGCATGTTCTTTTCCGAGTGCTTTTTCAAGTACAGTCTTGGCATAGCCAATCCCACCCTGAGAAATATAATCCTGCGCAAGAGCGATATTATGAAATTCTTCAATAATTTCTTCTTTTACAGAGGATTCCACTTTTTTCACACCGGAAATCTCCAACGTCAGTTGCTCAATCTCTTCTTCATTCAAATGCTTATAGACTGAAGCCGACACCTCTGGCCCCAATGAGATAAGCAAAAGAGCAGCTTTTTGTTTTCCTGACATGTCTTTATCTTTCTTAACCAACTAAACCCCTCCGTTACTCCTTGGTGATCCATGTTCGCAATAATTTCGCAAACTCTTCTGGTTTATCTTTAGCTATTTTTTCTAGTTGTTTTCTACGAGTTGTCGCTTCTGTCTCTTGTTCCATATTGATGTCATCGACTTGTACTGAATCAAATTGAGTCTGAGCTTGTTCCATTGCCAACTCTTCTTCCATTTCTGCTTCGTTGCGTCTCTTGCGTACGAACAGTACAACAAGAACAATGACTGCAAGTAGCAAGACACCGCCAATCAAATATACCCACCAAGGGATGACAGTCTTAGTATCTTCAAACGCAACGTTTTTCCCTTTTAATGGTTGAACCGAAACGGCTATTTTCTCAGCTAGTATTTCATCGGTTAATTCTCCAGCTACTTCTTTGTCCAATGAAGTACGTACTATGGTCTCTAAAATTCGTTCAACATCTTGTCGCACTTCTGGAGCCAATGAAGTTGGATCATCAGCAGTAGGCGGTTCAATCATAACTTGTATACCGATATTACTTATCTTGTATGGGCTCTCTACTATATCTTTTCTAATTCTATTTACTTCATTATTAATTGTTTCTTCTAGACGTTCGTAATCACCGTTTCCGCCTTCACCTTCAACATACGTAGTACGACTATCAGTCGGATCTTCCGCTTCAGGTGTACCGCCTACTGCAGGATTCGTACCCGAGAATGATTCAGTTATCCGTTGTACACTTAATGCAATACCTTCCATGTTTTCTGGATCGACAGGCGTCACAAGGTTCTCTTCACGTTGTTCTTTCTTAAAGTCGATATCTGTCGTAACAGACACAACTACTTTATCTTGTCCCATCAACGTACCGAGCATCATTTGAACCTGTCGTTGTAAGTCACGCTCGATCGTCTTTTTCACGCCCATTTGATCCGTCACATTAGCCCCGTAAGAATTTCCTGAATCTTTTAGATCAAAGTACTCAAAATATTGGTTCTGGATGACGATATTCTCATTAGATAGATTAGGCAAGCTCTTTGATACTAAATTATAAAGTGCTGTAATTTGTTGCTCTGAAAAGTTTTGTCCGGGATTCGTCTTTAACATGATCGCTGCACTAGCTTCTGATGTTGTGTCATTTACGAAAATTCCCTCTGTTGGTAAGGTAAGCATGACTTTTGCGTCCTTAATACCTTCTATACCCTTTATTAGATTAGCTAATTCTGTTTGCATCGCAGCAAGCTTAATCATATTAAATTCATTATCGGTAGTACCAAACCCCGCATTATCCGAGAAGAATGAATAATCGATTAGACCGGAATCTGGAAATCCTTCTGCCGCTAGTGATACACGTAGATTATCCAGTTGTTTTTCAGGTACCGAAATTGCAGTACCGCCCGGTTCCACCAGGTAAGGTACTCCTTGTCCATCTAGGACTTCTTTTATACGTCCAATCTCAGATGGCGACACTTCTGAATAAAGCGTTACATATGTAGTACGGGACATAGTCATTGTTAAAAAAACCGCCAGCGCAATAATGCCAGCCGCTATCGTTATATATATAATTTTTTGATTCTTTGTTCGACTTCCCCAGAAAGCTTTGAGATCCGCCCTGAGCTTTGTCAATCTTTCTTTCATTCTAATCCCCCGGTCAGCCTCACTAGGCGCAATTCCATTTACGCCTAGTGCTTTCTATCAATTAGACAGGCATTCTAATGATTTCTTGGTATGCTTCTACCACTTTATTACGCACTTCCATTGTTGCATTGAATGCGATACTCGCCTTTTGTGCCGAGATCATCACATTATGTAAATCGACATCTTCACCTTTTACAAGTTTTGCTGTCATAGTATCCGAGACCTTTTGCGTTTCATTTACTTGATGAATCGCGTCGTTTAACATTGCCGAGAAATTCTGTTGAGCTTCGAAAGGTGTTTTTTGTGCTTTAACTTCAGGTTGCTGGATTGACATAGCAGGCATAGCACCTGTAATTGATTGTATCGCCATCTAGTTCACCCCTAATAGAATACTAGTATATTATTTTCCGATCTCCAATGCTTTCATTAACATAGATTTATTTGCATTCAACGCTGTTACATTCGCTTCATACGATCTAGTTGCAGACATTAAATCAATCATTTCGCGTAAAGGGTCGATATTTGGCATTTCCACATACCCTTCTTCATTCGCATCTGGATGAGAGGGATCAAATACCAATTTGAATGGAGTCTCCCGATCTTCTTTCACACGTGTTACGGCCACTCCATTTCCTGCATTCCCATGTGAGTGAACTCCCTTTGCCGCTTGCAAAAATGAAGAAAACTGTCCTTCCTTCGGTTGTAACGTGACGGTTTTTCTTCTATACGGCTGCCACTCGCCATCTACTTGCTTGGCCCGAGTTGAATCAACATTCGCCATATTTGAAGAAATGACATCCATACGTAAGCGTTGAGCAGTCAATGCAGAAGCCGATGAATTCAGACTATGAAATATACTCATCATCAACGTCCCCCTTTAATAACACTTTGTAATGAATTGAATTTCCCATTTAATCGCTCTATTAGCGCGGAATTATAAATTTGATTTGCCGCTAAGTCTGCCTGTTGTTTGTCCATATCCACGCCATTGCGATCTTGTCGGTAACGGAAGTTTGATATGTCGAATGTTTTACTTGGCGTGGAATGTGTAAAGTCTAAATGCTTGGAGTCGGTCTTATATGCTTCTAGAACTTTACTATTCTCATTAGAAAACACTTCTTTAAAGTTAACATTTTTAGTTTTATAGTTGGGTGTGTCTACATTCGCTATATTTTGCGAGATTGCTTTCCCTTTTGCAGACGAGTAATTCAATCCTTTTTCAAGCAGGTTGATGGTACCACCATAAATCTCCATCGTTTCCCCACCCTTCCCTTATTTAGTCCATTTTTCGCGGTTTTTTTCAGAATTCTACTTATACCATACTATTCTTTAATACTATTTTCGATAAAATTATTCCTTATTTTTCTACTACTCTATTGTAGCGGAGACTAATGATTTTTGTCCAATGTTTTATAAATCTTTTTATAGTACAAAGTAACCACCCTGAAGAGTTCAGAGTAATCCATACATTATAACTAATTACTAAGTATCATATAAATTTTTCTACAAAATTTGTGGTAAGTGGTTTTCCATTCTAATTTGAGTTTCTTTGGCACAATTTGCCGCATTATGTAAACAGAAATGCTATATCAGCTGATATAATTTTTCCTACTTCCCTATCCTTCTACTCAATATTAAGATCTTAATTAACATTTCTCACGTAGCATAAAAAGCAACATGAATTCCGACCTATAAAGGAGGTAGTTTATTGAGAAAAATAAAAAACTGAAGAAAATCCGTAATGACGGAAGTTCCTTCAGTTTCTAAACACTTATCTTTCAAGTGGTAGTCGTATTATGAATTGTGTTTTTCAAGCTCTTCTAGGAATTTATCGTTCAATACTTTAATATACGTACCTTTCATTCCTAAAGAACGCGATTCAATAACGCCAGCACTTTCAAGTTTACGAAGGGCATTGACGATTACTGAACGTGTAATTCCTACACGATCAGCAATTTTAGACGCTACAAGTAATCCTTCGTTTCCGTCTAACTCTTTGAAGATATGTTCAATCGCTTCATGCTCGCTGTAAGACAATGAGTTAATAGCCATTTGTACAACCGCTTTGCTACGCGCTTCATGTTCAATTTCCTCGGACTTTTCACGTAAGATTTCCATACCTACTACTGTTGCACCATATTCAGCAAGGATTAGATCATCTTCTGTAAAACCATCTTTTAATCGCGCAAGAATCAAAGTACCCAAGCGTTCGCCACCACCAATGATAGGTACGATCGTAGTTAAACCTTCTTGGAATAGTTCTTTGTTTTCGATAGGGAATACTGTATGTTCGCTCTCAATGTCAATATTTGGAGACGTTTCATTAATCTGGAACAAACGAGTTGTATACTCTTCAGGAAATTTACGTTCTTCAAACATTTTTTTCATGCGATCATTATCAATTTGGTGATGGATTTCTAAACCAAGTAATTTACCTCTTCTGCTCACGATAAACGCATTACAATCAATTACGTCGCTCAGCTCTTCTGCCATCTCTTTAAAGTTAACAGGACCACCTGCACCTTGTTGTAACATTGCATTGATTTTTCTTGTTTTGACTAATAAACTCATTTCTATTGTTCCTCCTCAAGGTTTTATTCTGACTTTAATGAATATTCTAAAGCTTTTCAATCATTAAATAAACTATTACGTCTTCATTATAAAATAAAATGTGACAAATCTTTGTTCTTTACAATGCCATCAAGCTTTTCATCTACATATGCTGGCGTGATCTTGATGGAAGCAGGTCCGATTTCTGCCGCTTCGAATGATAAATCTTCTAGCAACTTCTCCAAAATCGTATGCAATCTTCTTGCGCCAATATTTTCTGTTTCATTATTTACTTCAAATGCGATTTCAGCCAGTTTACTGATCGCTTCATCCGTAAATTCAATTTCAACCTCTTCTGTTGCAAGAAGGCGTTCATATTGTTTTAATAAAGAAAAATCCGGTTCACGTAGTATGCGCTCAAAATCATCTTTTTTCAATTTGTCCAATTCTACACGAATTGGGAATCTACCTTGTAACTCAGGAATAATATCGGACGGCTTCGACATATGGAATGCTCCAGCAGCAATGAACAATATATAATCTGTCTTAACAGCGCCATACTTTGTTGTGACTGTAGAACCTTCAACAATCGGTAAAATATCACGTTGTACACCTTCACGGGAGACTTCCCCAGAAGACTTTTGATTGCTACTTGCTATTTTATCCATCTCGTCTAGGAAAATAATTCCCGCCTGTTCAGTTAATTCGATTCCCTTACGTGCCACTTCATCTTGATCAATTAACTTATCCGCTTCTTCCGCTTCCAGTACAATTCTTGCATCTTTTACTTTCATGCGACGCTGAATTTTTTTCTTCGGCATAAGCGAAGATAAAGCGTCTTGCATACCCGACATTTGATCCATACCAGACCCTTGCAACGCATCAAATAAAGAGGGTTGTTGCGCTTGTACTTCTACCGTCACCATTTTTTCTTCGATGCTACCATTCGCAAGTTGTTCAGCGATGTCTGAACGCTTTCGTCTAATTTCGGATTGATCTTCTTTTTGTTCGGGTTCAGGCTGTGTTTTTTGACCGAAAAACATTTCGAAAGGGTTTTGTCCTTCGGTATTCTTTTTCGCTTCAGGGACCAATAGCTTTACTAAACGTTCTTCCGCTAACTTTTGGGACTGCTCTTTTACGGCTTCACGCATATCTTCTTTTACCATTCGTACTCCGACTTCGGTTAAATCGCGAATCATTGACTCTACATCTCGTCCTACATATCCGACTTCCGTAAATTTTGTTGCTTCGACCTTTACGAAAGGTGCATGAATTAACTTGGCAATTCTTCGAGCAATTTCTGTCTTCCCGACACCAGTAGGTCCAATCATCAAAATGTTTTTCGGAATGATCTCTTCTTGTTCCTCAGCAGACAATTGCATACGACGATAACGATTACGCATAGCAACCGCAACTGCCTTTTTAGCTTTTTCCTGCCCAATAATATAACGATTTAAATACGCTGTTAGCGCTTTAGGAGTCATTTCTAGCTTCATCACTTAAAGCACCTCCACGATAATATTATGATTAGTAAACACACAAATATCGGCAGCTGTCTCAAGTGAAATTTTAGCTATTTCTTCCGCCGTTAATTCATGGCTGTGCTTCTTCAGTGCACGTCCAGCCGCTAGTGCATAATTGCCTCCGGAACCGATTGCCAATACTCCATCATCCGGCTCTATTACTTCACCAGTACCTGAAACAAGTAATAGTGTATTTTCATCCATAACGAGTAACAGTGCTTCTAACTTACGTAAGATCCGATCTCCACGCCATTCTTTAGCAAGTTCAACTGACGCGCGTTGAAGATTCCCATCGTATTCATTGAGTTTAGCCTCAAATAAGTCAAATAGCGTAAATGCATCCGCTACGGAACCAGCAAAACCAGCTAAGACTTTGCCGTTGAATAATCTACGAACTTTCTTCGCTGTGTGTTTCATGACGACCGACTCGCCCATCGTCACTTGCCCATCACCTGACATTGCACATTGCCCATCATGATGAATAGCAAATATCGTTGTTGCATGAAATTTCATTATAGTTCCTCCTAAGCACGAGGGTGCGTTTGTAAATAAGTTTGGCGTAAGTGTTCATTTGTGACATGGGTATAGACTTGAGTTGAAGATAAATGGCTATGTCCCAGTAGCTCTTGTACTGACCGAAGATCCGCACCTGCGCCAAGCAAATGTGTCGCAAACGTATGGCGAATCATATGTGGCGTAATATTAGTATGCAAGGACGCTCTCTTCATTAAGTCATCTAATATATAGCGCACGCCACGATCCGTCAAAGGATCTCCACGTAAATTGACAAACAGTTTTGTATGCTTCTTTTGCTTTATCAATTGTGGTCGACTACTGTCTATATAGTTCTGCAATGCTTCCCCTGCAAAACTTCCAAATGGCACAAAACGTTCTTTCCGTCCTTTACCCATTACTTTTACAATTCCTAAATAATGATCCACATCTTGCACTTCGATTTCTACTAGTTCCCCAACACGGATTCCCGTCGCATAAAGCAACTCGAGTAAAGCACGATCACGCAAAGAGCGAAAATCCTCACCCGTCGTAACTGCAAAAAGCTTTTCCAACTCTTGCTGATAGAAAAAAGCAGGAAGGCGTTCTTCTTGCTTCGGATGATACAATAATCGAAATGCTTGATCTTCAATCCCGTAACGAGCATTAATGAATGTAAAGAATGACCGAATGGCTGATATTTTCCTGGAAATGCTTGTTCTTGCATACGAACGATCATATAAACGTGTAACATATAATCTAGCTACAGGATAGTCGACGTCCTCCAACTTCCCAATTCCCTCTTCTTGCAGAAACAATAAAAAATCCCGAAGGTCTTTTTCATACTCCGCGACCGTGTAGGATGAGTAGTTTTTCTCTAGTCGAATATAGGATACATATTCTTCTGCCAATTGTTTTATTTCAGGAATCATTTTATCACCTCAATACGAATTGATCATCGTACAACGTGCACCTGAAAATACGAAAGATTGTTGATTATATATAGTGCGATATAAACTATCAAAGCCGAATGTAGTCCATTAAACACTATACATTAGCAAGGATTATTGGGCAACTTTGAAAAACTGATTCTTTATCATTTTTAAATTAAAGAACCATTTCCGTCACATAACAGTCAAATTACTTTAATGCTAAGTAATTATTTATCATACTGTTCATCATTTCCCTAATTGTAAGACGTTATACCAACTAGAAAGTTGCACAATGCGACCACAACAAAAAAACTGAAGATAAAACTCCGATTAGATGGAGTCCTATCTTCAGTTCGTCCTTAAGTTGTTAAAGTAAAGTTTTTTATAATTTTGTCGTAGATTTAAATTCTTGTAATGCATCCAATGCGCGTGTCGCATGTTTGTCCGCTCGTTCGGCTTTTGTTCTATAGCGCCTATTCAGCTCAGGGAATAATCCGAAGTTGATGTTAATCGGCTGGAAGTTATTTGGATCAGCTTCCGTAATATAACGCGCCATGCTGCCAAGTGCCGTTTCTCTTGGAAATCGGACCGGTCTCTTGCCTTTTGCCAATTGTGCCGCATTAATACCTGCAATCAATCCTGATCCTGCTGATTCAACATAGCCTTCTACCCCTGTTACTTGACCGGCAAATAGGATGGTTGGTTGTGATTTCAGCTGATATGTGCAGTTCAATACTCTAGGGGAGTTGATGAATGTATTACGATGCATTACGCCGTAACGTACGATATCCACATTTTCTAATCCAGGTATCAGTTTCAATACTTCTTTCTGGGCTCCCCATTTTAGATGCGTCTGAAATCCTACTAGGTTATATAATGTTCCCGCAGCGTTGTCCTGGCGTAACTGAACAACTGCTATTGGTTCTTTTCCTGTTTTAGGGTCTTCAAGTCCAACCGGTTTTAAAGGACCGAATAACATCGTTTTCACACCGCGCTTCGCCATCTCTTCAATTGGCATACATCCTTCAAAGTAAAGTTCTTTCTCAAAATCTTTTAAAGGCGCCACTTCAGCTGATGTTAAAGCCTCATAGAAACGCTCGAATTCCTCTGCGTTCATAGGGCAGTTTAAATAGGCTGCTTCACCTTTATCATAGCGTGATTTCAAATAAACTTTATCCATATCAATGGAATCAGCCTCTACGATGGGAGCCGCAGCATCATAGAAATATAAATAATCCTCACCAGTTAGCTGTCTAATTTCTTCAGCTAATGCTGGAGATGTTAATGGACCAGATGCGATTACCGTAATTCCTTCCGGTACTTTTATCACTTCTTCATTGATCACTTCTATATTCGGATGATTCCGGACCTTGTCAGTGACGTTGCCAGCGAATTCGTGTCGATCTACTGCAAGCGCTCCGCCAGCAGGTACCGCGCAATCATCCGCCGCTTGAATAATCAATGAATTTAATTGGCGCATCTCTTCTTTGATGACACCCACTGCGTTTGTCAGATTATTCGCACGTAACGAGTTACTGCATACTAACTCCGCAAATTTATCTGTATGATGGGCAGGGGTTTGCTTCACAGGACGCATTTCGAATAATTTCACTTGGACTCCCCTATTAGCTAATTGCCAAGCTGCCTCACTTCCAGCTAACCCTGCACCGATCACATTTACAATTTGCGTCATTTCAACTACCTCTTTCTCATTATGTTGAATTATTTCTAACTTACTAGTTTTGTGGTTCTTCCTTATAATCACATTCAGGATATTGATCACAACCAAAGAAAATTCTCTTCGTCTTGCTTTTTCGCTCGACGACTTCGCCTTCTTTACACTTTGGACATTTTACACCGATCGGTTTGATGATAGCCTTCGTATTACGACAATCTGGGAAGTTGGAGCATGCCATGAATTTTCCGTAGCGGCCCATCTTATAGACCATTGGAGAACTACATTTTTCACAATCTTCACCCGCTGGCTCATCCTTGATTTCAATCTTTTCCATTTCGGCATCCGCTACTTCTACGTGCTTTTCGAAATCACGATAGAAATCATCGATCACTGTCCGCCATTCGATTGTACCTTCTTCCACATGGTCAAGACGTTGTTCCATCTGCCTCGTAAATTCGATGTCAATGATATCAGGGAAGTATTGATTAACTGCCTGATGGACGATTACTCCAAGTTCTGTCGGAATAAACCGCTTGGCATCTAGCGTGACATAGCCACGCTTTTGAATGGTGTCAAGTGTAGGTGCATACGTAGAAGGTCTCCCTATACCTAACTCCTCAAGCGTCTTCACTAAACGCGCCTCCGAATATCTAGGCGGTGGCTGTGTGAAATGCTGTTTCGGATCCACGTCTGCATATTTAATACGCTCACCTTCTTCAAGTGGCGGTAATATATTTTCTTTTTCTTCTTGTTGGTCATCATTGCCTTCAATATATACTTTCATAAACCCCGGGAATTTCACTTGAGATCCCGATGCTCTAAAACGAATATCCCCATTTAAGAAATCTGCAGTCACTGTATCCAAAACAGCCGGTGCCATTTGACTAGCGATGAGACGTTCCCAAATTAGTTTATAAAGTCGATGTTGGTCTCTTGTTAAAAACGCTTTCATAGCATCTGGGGGACGCATAGCTGAAGTAGGTCTTACTGCTTCGTGCGCATCCTGCGTCTTCGCTTTAACTTTCGTTTTTTTCGTACTAGTTGAAATAAACTCTTCACCGTACATCGTATGGATGAATGACTTCACTTCTTCTCTTGCGGTATCAGAAATTCTCGTCGAGTCGGTACGCATATAAGTAATTAAACCAACTGTACCTTCTTTTCCAATCGCAATTCCTTCATATAATTGTTGCGCAAGCATCATCGTCTTCCTTGCGCGGAAGTTCAGCTTGCGTGCTGCCTCCTGCTGAAGTGATGATGTAGTGAACGGCAACGCTGGATTACGTTTACGTTCTTTCTTCACTACTGTGGATACTTCGAATTCGTCCGGTTTTATCGAATTGACTATTTTTTCCACTTGTTCTTGATTCGTTAGTTTCACTTTTTCAACTGCATCACCGTAAAATTGCCCTTCAAACGTTTTATCATCTTTAGTGAATTGTGAAGTGATGGACCAATACTCTTCAGGCTCAAATGCATTGATTTCATTTTCCCGATCGATAATCAAACGCAAAGCAACTGATTGCACACGCCCCGCGGATAATCCTTTCTTAACTTTCTTCCAAAGAATCGGACTGATGTTATAGCCTACTAGTCTATCCAAAATCCTTCTTGCTTGCTGCGCATCTACTAAATCCATATCAATTGGACGGGGGTGTTTAAATGATTCTTTAATTGCCTCTTTTGTAATTTCATTGAACACCACGCGGCAATCTGATTCTATATCTACACCTAATTGATGTGATAAATGCCAAGCTATCGCTTCTCCTTCGCGATCCGGGTCAGCTGCGAGGAAAACTTTCTTCGCTTTTTTCGCTTCTTTTTTCAAATCTTGAAGTATCGGTCCTTTACCTCGGATTGTAATATACTTCGGTTCATAATTATTTTCGGTATCTACACCCATTTGACTGCGGGGTAAATCGCGTAAATGACCGAGTGATGCACTGACTTTATACTTCTTTCCTAAGTAACGTTCAATCGTTTTCGCTTTAGCAGGCGATTCCACTATTACTAAGTAATCTGCCATATCGTTCCCTCCTCAGAGAGATTTCTTTATATTTATTCAGCAAAAGAATATCTGTTGCAAAATGTATAACAGTTTTTCAAATAAAGCAACCTTTTAAACATTTTACAAAAAGAGGATATGCCCCATCACAGTAAAGAATCAATAATCTGATAACCACTCCACAACGGCTTGGCTCCTTCATCCAACAGCTTATTTGGACCTACTGAAAGAGGGGAATCTATGGCACCAGGTACTGCAAATATTTCTTTTCCATGATCGAGAGCATGCTCAACGGTACTCATCGTTCCGCTTCTTTCGACAGATTCTGTAATGACTAGCACGTTAGATAAACCACTGATAATTCGATTACGCATAGGAAATGTCCATTTGGCTGGTGGAAAGTATGGTGGATACTCCGTCACAAGTAAATGATTTTCCGCCATTTCTTCTGCTATTTTTTGATTCCTTTTCGGATACATGTGAGAAAACCCATGACCTAATACGCCAATTGTTTCCCCGCCATAGTCGATCGCAGCTTGATGCGCCATCGTGTCAGCTCCGGCTGCTAAGCCTGAAACAATTGGGATCTGACGGTCGACGAGTGGTGGCACAATAAATTCCAGCGCCATTTTGGAATAGCTCGTAGCTGTACGGGAGCCGATTATTCCGACACGAGGATGTTTTTTCAATAAAAGTTTATTCCCTTTCGTATAAAGAACCGATGGCGGATCACATAATTGCTTTAATTCTTCGGGATAATTCGAATGATAGTACGTAATGGGTACCACATGGTTTATCTTCAGCATATCTACTATAGGAAGACGGGAAATTTCTCTATATTTCTCTGGGAATTGTTTCATTCTCTCTATAGGCAAATTAAAAATATTCGACCATTGAAGGGCCGAGTAAGAATGTAGATCCTCTAATAAAGGGTTCTCCTGCAATAGCTTCGTAAAACGATTAAAAGGTACAGGATGGATATAATGTACGTACAGTAAATGTAGTTGCTGATTGGTATAGAGCATCGAATTCTCCTCTGTTCGACACTACAAGCAAGAGCACGAAAAAAGGAGTAGCAATTAAGCTACTCCTTTTAGTTTACTTCGTTTTACATTTCTCGTATAGTCCTTTTTCTTTCAGGACTTTGATTAATGTTTCACCTATGACTGAAGGTGTATCAGCAACTTGAACATCCGCTGCTTGTAGCGCTTTGATTTTATCAGCAGCTGTACCTTTACCACCGGAAATTATAGCACCTGCGTGTCCCATACGCTTGCCTTCAGGTGCAGTTTGACCACCGATAAAGCCTACTACAGGCTTCGTCATATTTTCTTTGATCCAAGCGGCTGCTTCTTCCTCTGCAGTACCACCAATTTCACCGATCATGACGACTGCATAAGTTTCTGGATCTTCATTGAACGCTTTCAAGACATCGATAAAGTTTGTACCATTTACCGGGTCTCCACCAATTCCGACAGCTGTAGTTTGACCAATGCCTTCTTGAGTTAACTGGTGAACTGCTTCATAAGTCAGTGTACCTGAACGAGAAACTACGCCCACATGCCCTTTAGTATGAATATAACCTGGCATAATACCGATTTTCGTCTCGTCTGCCGTAATAACGCCTGGACAGTTTGGACCAATCAATCGTGTCTTTTTGCCTTCCATATAACGTTTCACTTTGATCATATCTAAGACTGGAATATGCTCCGTAATACAGATTGTCATGTCTAGTCCTGCGTCGACGCCTTCCATAATGGCATCTGCCGCATACGGTGCAGGTACATAAATAATGGAAACTGTTGCACCTGTTTCTTTTACTGCTTCTTCCACAGTGTCAAATACCGGCACACCTTCCGCCGTCTGACCGCCTTTACCAGGCGTTACGCCAGCGACAATTTTCGTACCATATTCCAACATTTGCTGTGTGTGGAACAGGGCAGTGGAACCTGTAATTCCTTGTACAATTACTTTTGTATCTTTATTCACATAAATACTCATGATTTGTACCTGCCTTTCTTATCCTATCAACTCAACGATTTTTTTCGCGCCCTCTGCCATAGAATCCGCTGCAACGATATTGATGCCGGATTCTTGTAGCAAGGCTTTCCCGCGTTCTACATTCGTTCCTTCAAGACGTACGACAAGAGGTACTTGAAGACCAACTTCTTTAGCTGCCTCAATAACACCTTCAGCAATTACGTCACATTTCATTATTCCACCAAAGATATTAACGAAAATACCTTTAACTTTTGGATCGGATAAAATGATTTTGAAAGCGGCTGCTACTTTTTCTTTCTTTGCACCGCCCCCAACATCTAAGAAGTTAGCGGGTTCTCCGCCGTAGTAGTGGATCGTATCCATTGTAGCCATCGCTAAACCGGCTCCATTTACCATGCAGCCAATGTTTCCGTCAAGAGAAATATAGCTCAGGTCATACTTCGATGCTTCAATTTCTTTCGGATCCTCTTCATCAAAGTCGCGTAATTCCATAATATCTTTATGACGGAATGTAGCATTGTCATCAAAGTTGAATTTCGCATCCAATGCAAGTACACGCTGGTCTTTTGTAACAACCAAAGGATTAATTTCAACAATCGATGCATCTTTTTCGCTGAACACTTTATATAAACCTAAGAAAAAGCTGACTGCTTTATTGATTAAGTTGCTAGGAATTTCCATATTAAACGCCATACGACGTGCTTGGAAAGGAACCAATCCAACTACTGGGTCGATTACTTCATAGAAAATCTTTTCGGGATTATTTTCTGCCACTTCTTCGATTTCCACGCCGCCTTCTGCAGATCCCATCAACGTAACTCGATCTGTTGCGCGGTCAACGACAAGACCAATATAAAATTCTTTTTCGATATCAATTCCTTCTTCAACAAGAAGACGCTTTATTTCTTGTCCTTTAGGACCTGTTTGGTGTGTTACGAGTTGCTTGCCAATTAAATCGGCTGCTACTGCACGCACTTCGTCAAGAGTTTTTACAATTTTGACTCCGCCTGCTTTACCTCGTCCACCTGCATGTATTTGGGCTTTTACCACAATAGGTACTGTACCGATCTCTTTTGCCACTGCCATTGCTTCTTTTGGAGAAAACGCGACACGGCCTTTTGAAACAGCTACTCCGTAATCTCTCAATAACTGCTTCCCTTGATATTCATGGATGTTCATACGTACTGCCTCCATTCGTTTTACAATTGCTTGATGTTCAACTACTGCTTTATTGTAATCAAACTGTCACACATTGTCCAAGAATCGCTATTGCAAATCAAAATTCTTTAATTTCCAACAATTTAAATACGCGCTTACTTCACACTACCTTTTTCACGATCTAAACGATAGATATAGGCAAATACTTCCGATACCGCTTGATATAGTTCTTCAGGTATCGTTTCGTTGACATTTAATTGACCAAGCAATTCCAGCAGACTCGGATCTTGTTGTACGGGAATAGCATGTTCTTGCGCACGCTCGAGAATATTCTCCGCAATTTTTCCTTTTCCTTTAGCTATTACTTTCGGGGCATCCGAAACTTCAGGGTCATAGGATAGTGCAATGGCCTCTTTTCTAGTAAAACGTTGTTCTTCTCTCATATTTTGAAATCTACTCCTCCCTCATCTGATTGGAAGGTACTAGCTGATAATTTGACCTCTTGCTGTTTTTCCGTGAATGGTTTAAAAGTAATACCCGACAGTTTATAGCCGACTCCTTCAAGACCTTCTTTTAATTGATCTTGAAAATCGGTCCCTACTACTTTTAAGGAAGGTATATCATTAAAAATCGTCAAGTTTACCACTTTGTCTTGCACATTCATATCAACCAAGGTCGTCGACAGTGATTCCAATTCCAAATAAAATAATATTCGCGCAAAGGCCGGGTCAATTTTTCCGTTTTCTTTCATTCGACTATTCCATTGCAACGTAGCATCGATTTTCTTGCCGAACATTTCGAGAGGTAGTTGCATGATCAGCTGTTGTTGCGCGCCTAAATCCCCTGACTGTAGTAAAGTCCCATTCATGCGAAACACCATTGCCTCTGCTGCATCACGCAGTGGCGGGGATAGCGAAGGATCCTGTAGCATGCTCAGTAACTGTGGTTTTAATGTGCTAGCCAAATGTGCGATATCAGGTTCTTTCCCCCCGAGCATCGCCTCGTAATTCACGCCTAGTGTACTTAATACATGTTGTATAGCCTCTTTCATGACCACACCGTTCATCGCCTGTGACACTTGAGCTTCAGCTGTCTGGATCAGTTGTTTTACTAGAATATTCCCCGATTTTTCGGCCGTTTGCATTAATGCACGAATTGCCTCATCCGCTTGATCAAATGGTAGTAAGAGTGACTGGACTGACTGTTGTACTTCCTTCATGACCGGTTGCTGCTGAACTGGCACATCCTGCCTACTCGCTTGTTGGATCAATGTGTGACTAAGCTGTTCAACTAGTGCTGTTTTTGCTCCCTCTGTCACTGGTTGTTGCACAAATTGATTCAATATATTTTGCAATGCTTGTTTCATTGATTCAGGTAAAGCGGAATTATTACTCATCTGTTGTGTTAGGTGCTGCATATTCACTTTGATTGTTTCTTGGTCAGATACTGGCGATTGGCTTATTTGACTTATGGCCGCTTGGACCGCTTGCACAGTTGCAGGGATAACTGTAGCTTGTCGCGCAATGCTACTTGGTGCTAACGGTGCGGTTGTTGGTGTCGCAGTGGCTTGAGTCAATACTTTAGTGAATTGCTCAACGATAGCAGCTTTAGAACTAGCTGTCAGCGGCTGTTGGTTTAACTGATTAATTACAGTCCGCAACGTGTTTTTCACATGTTCTGGTAGTGCTACGTCGAATAGTTGTTGTGTGATATTTTGCACAAGCGCTTTTATTGTTTGTTGATTTGTAGCAGGCGTTTGACTCAGTTGACTCACTAAAGAATGTATAGCTTTATTAGAATCCCTTTGATTTATCATGTCGTCAGTAGCATAGTCAGTTTGTGTATTCGCTTTTGTGACCAGCTCAGCCATCACTTGTGGCAAATTGGCCAACGATGTTTGAGCAGGCAATATAGCGGCATTTTTCAATAACTGTAGCGCGGTAAATCGATCTGCTTGAGTAGCTTGTGGATTTAGCAGTTGGGCTACACTTTGATTCAGCAGTTCTTTCCCTATCACGGTGCTTAAAGGAGAGGAAAGAGATTGAATGGTCGCCAGAAGTTGCTCACGCATCGCTGAAGGGAGATTAGAGTCGCTTTGTATGCCGGCTAGCAAAGTCGTCAATTGCTGCGCAATCGTGCTTGTCTGAACTTGTAGGAGTGATTGAAATATAGCTGGCGTGAAAGGTAGTTTCGCTTCAGCTATTTTACCGAGCGTCGTTAGTGCCTCCGCTTTCATTCCATCCGGTAACGATTTCAGAAGGCTGACAGCCTCTAGTATATTTTCTTTTGTCATAGGAATTTTTTGCTTGATAATTGTCGCGAGTATATCTTTCATTTCCTGTGTTTTAGGTACATGTAATGACTCCATTAACTGGGTTAGTTGTGATGACTGGCTTTCTCCACGCATCGGACCAGAAATGACCTGTAACTGTAATTCAGGTTCAGTGCCATTGACCTTGAAGTAATAATGATCTCCTGCTTGCATCGGCACTTCCAATTTAGCATATAACTGCTGATTTCCAACTTGCACTTGCGCCATTTGACCAGGAAATAATTGTGTAACCTTTCCGTGTATCATTTGTCCTTCTTTTAGAGATAACGGTTGGGTTTCCGTAATAGCCCTTGCAGATGAAGCAGATAATGAATGTAAATTCATTGTCGATTCCTCCACATCGTTTTAATCGGTTCGAAAGATTTGCGATGATGTTCACAAAGTCCATGCGTTTCAAGTCCTTGTAGATGTTTCGCCGTTCCATATCCGGCATTTTCATTAAATCCATACCAAGGGAACTCCTCGTGTAATTCATTCATTAGAGCGTCACGTGTTGTTTTCGCTAATATAGAAGCTGCTGCGATAGTTAAGCTTTTTTCATCTCCTTTTATGACGGAGTAACACAGACATGCTGTCTGTAGATTCATTGCGTCTGCTATCACTACATGGGGCGCTACCCGAAGTTCACTTATAGCTATCTCCATCGATTCCTTTGTTGCTTGGTATATATTCAATTCATCAATTACTTTAACAGGCTGCACGTGTATAGCGTACGCCACTGCCTGTTCCTTAATCAGGCGGGCGAATTCTTCTCTTTTCTCCTTAGAAACTTTTTTCGAGTCGTCTAATCCAATTAGGGCAGTGCAATCCTCAGGTAGTATAACGGCAGCTGTAACTACCGGCCCCGCTAACGGTCCTCTTCCCGCCTCGTCAATTCCTGCAACCAATACAACGCGTGAAGATCTATATGAATCGTCAAAGGCTATTTTCTTTTGAAATTCTTGAATAATCGCTTGTTTTTTTTCGTATCGAGTGCGCCATTGACTAATTGCTTGCTGGACGCCTTTTCTACTGTCCGCTTCAAGTTCTGTAAGCCAATCATTCGGTTCTTGTAACTCCGCTAATTGATTTTTTATTTGCTGTATCGTTGTCATTTTCTTCACCTGTCCATCTAAAATATGATTGTCTAAGTAGTATATCGGTTTCTACATGATTTTTTCGACAAAAAAGCAACGGTTCGGAAACAGAGTTCCAAGCCGTTGCTTCTAGTCATTCGAATTCTTCAGGGAAATCGAATGTTAATTTACCTACTTGCTGGTCACGGATGTCTTGTACGATCATTTCTGCTACTTTGTCATAGTCAATTTCTCCACCAACCGTATATACTTTTCGACGTTCACCGATTTTATTAAACAATGATTGAATATTATCGCCCACCGTTGTCATTTCATAACGCTGTGCTAGTCTTTCAGGATAATGCGACTCTAAAAATCGAAGTCCATATACTGCAAGCTCTTCCATATTCAATACTGAGTCCTTAATGGCACCTGTTAACGCTAACTTATACCCTACATTCTGGTCTTCAAACTTCGGCCATAGGACTCCCGGTGTATCAAGAAGTTCTAATTCTTTCTCAAATTTAATCCATTGTTGCGCTTTGGTTACACCTGGCTTATTTCCTGTTTTAGCGATATTTTTCTTCGCTAATCGGTTAATCAAAGTAGATTTTCCGACATTGGGAATGCCGACAATCATTGCACGGATGGCTCCAGGACGTATGCCTCGCTGCTTCATGCGGTCATATTTCGGCTGCAGGATTTCTTTAGCGGCTTTGGTGACTGTTTGGAGACCTTTCCCTTCAAATGAATTGATCGCCACTGTGCGTAAGCCTTGATTTTCAAAGTAGGCAATCCAACGTTTAGTTTGAACTTCATCCGCCAAGTCCATTTTATTCAAAATAAGCAATCTTGGTTTTTGCTGGGTTACTTCGTCTATCATAGGATTACGTGAGGAAAGTGGCAATCTAGCATCAATTAATTCAAATACAATATCAACTAACTTAAGTTTTTCTGAGACTTCTCGTCTCGCTTTCGCCATATGGCCCGGAAACCATTGAATAGTCATTCGAATCGTCTCCTTTCATTATTTCACAAGACCAAAATCTTTAATCGGCCAGAATACTACACTGGTACTACCGATGACTTCATCGATTGAGACTGCACCTATATGTCTAGAATCTTTACTTTTCCGACGATTATCACCCATTACAAATATGTGATCTTCAGGCACTGTTTCTGCATCGATTTGCGGTACATCCTGTAGTGTAAAATCTTCCGTCAGCGTACCATCTTGTACTTCCGATTTATATTGATCAAGGTACGGCTCTTCATATGCTTTACCATTTACATAGAGTACATCATCTTTATATTCCACTGTATCGCCTGGCAGTCCAATTACACGTTTAATATAATCTTTCTGCTCGGGTGCATGGAATACTACGATATCAAAACGATGCGGTTCACCAATCGTATAACCGATTTTATTAACGATCATGCGGTCACCATGTTCCAATGTTGGCATCATAGAAATACCGTCAACGACGATTGGTGTGAATAAAAAGATACGAATAATGGCGGCTAATCCAAATGCGATCAATAATGCTTTAATCCATTCCAGTCCTTCACTTCTCGTTTTTTTCTCTTCCATCAATCCAGCCTCCTGCCCTGTCTGTTTTTATTGTACAGCCAATTGTCTTTCTGAGCAAAAAGAAAGGAGGCCAAATGCAAGGCCCCCTTCGTTTCTGTTTATCTTATTAGCGGAGTTCTTTGATACGCGCTGCTTTACCACGTAGTTTACGTAGGTAGTACAACTTCGCACGACGAACTTTACCGCGACGAGTTACTTCAATTTGAGCTAGCTTAGGCGTGTGTAATGGGAATGTACGTTCCACTCCAACACCATTTGAAATTTTACGTACAGTGAAAGTTTCGCTGATTCCGCCACCGCGACGTTTGATAACAATACCTTCGAATAACTGGATACGCTCACGAGTTCCCTCGATGATCTTCACGTGCAAGCGAAGTGTATCGCCAGGACGGAATGAAGGGTGTTCAGTGCGCAACTGCTCTTTTGTAATATCTGCAATTAGTTTTTGCATGTTTTTTCTCTCCTTCTTTTCTGATGCTCTTGCACGTTTTGCTTTGCAGCGGAACAACAGTAAAATAGACGCTCTTAAAAAGCGCTTAATAAATCATAGCACACGCCTGTTAACGAATCAAGCAAATTTAGTCTCTTTTTTGTATCCATTGCTGATAGAGTTTTTTCTGGTAATCCGTTAAGGGTGCTTCTTGCAATAATTCTGGACGACGCTGTGCCGTGCGTAGGAATGCCTGCTCTTCCCTCCACTTATCAATCTCTGCATGATTGCCCGACAACAGCACAGGAGGCACTTCAAAGCCGTTGAATGTAGCGGGTCGAGTGTATTGTGGATGTTCTAGCATACCCGTTGAAAATGAATCGTGGACAGCCGATTGATCGTTTCCTAGAACGTCAGGGAGTAACCTCACTACACTATCAATGATGGCCATAGAAGCTACCTCGCCGCCCGTTAATACAAAATCGCCAAGTGAAATTTCATCCGTAGCCAGATGTTCACGAATTCTTTCATCGTATCCTTCATAGTGACCACAAATGAAAACAAGATGTTGCTCTTTCGCTAGTTCTTCCGCTTTCTTCTGCGTGAACCGTTCGCCTTGCGGACACATTAAGATAACGCGCGGCTTACTATTGCTCGAACTTGTGACAGCATCTACAGCCGCAAAGAGAGGTTCGGGTTTTAGTACCATTCCCGCGCCACCTCCGTACGGATAATCATCCACTTTTCTATGTTTATTTGTTGCATAGTCACGAAAATCCGTAACCTTAAACGATGCGGCCTGTTGTTCTTGCGCTTTTTTCATGATTGAAGAATGAAGGACACCTTCAAACATCTCGGGGAACAATGAAAGCACATCGATTTTCATCATGAAAGCAACCCATCCATCAATTCGATCTGGATAATTCGCTTATCTATATCCACATCTTTAACCACATCTTCGATATACGGGATATAATGCGGCTTGCCTTCAGCAGGCGTTACCTCCCATACATCATTTGCGCCTGTTTCAATAATTTCAGAAACCGTGCCGATCTCATCTCCAGTTTCTGTAATCACGCGGCACCCAATGATTTCATGATGGTAAAATTCATTTTCTCCGAGTTCTGTCAATTCCTTCTCTGAGACCTTGATTACGCCGTCTCGGAACTTCTCTACGTCATTGATATTCGGATAGCCTTCAAACATAAGTAAATCAAAGTTTTTATGCTTCCGATGACTGATCACCTTCACAAACGTAGGTGTTTTGCTTTTCGGCATGAAGATCGCGAGCTCACTTCCCACTTCATATCGCTCATCTGGGAAATCTGTTTTGGACATTACACGAACTTCACCTTTAATACCATGCGTATTCACAATCGTGCCTACATTAAACCATTCCATTATTTCGCCTCCATTATATGAGTAAAAGTATTTATACGTGCAAAAAAGGAAGGAACCGAGGCTCCTTCCTTTTGGATCAATCCAAGATATCCAAATACACTTTTTTGCCGTGGTGGCTGCCTGCTGCTGAGTAAACAATCGTACGGATCGCTTTTGCCACACGACCTTGTTTCCCGATCACTTTACCCATATCCTCCGCATTCACTGATAACTGATAAACGACTCGTTGAGACTGTTCTTCAGATACCACTTTCACGTCGTCCGGGTAATCGACTAACGGTTTTACAACTGTTTCAATCAGCTGCTTCATGTCCACCCCTCCAAATTACTTGCTGTATTTAGCGTTATGGAATTTTTCCATGATACCTTGTTCTGAGAACAAGTTACGAACTGTATCAGATGGTTTAGCTCCATCTTGAAGCCATTTCAAAGCCAATTCTTCGTTGATTTCAACTGTTGCTGGCTTTGTAAGCGGGTTGTATGTACCAACCTGATCGATTTGACGGCCGTCACGTGGTGCACGTGCATCAGCTACTACAATACGATAAAAAGGAGATCTCTTAGCTCCCATACGTTTTAGACGAATTTTAACTGCCATTATTATCTACACCTCCGAATAGTTTCACACAAGATAGTATATTACCAAGTTTTTATTTGTTTGTAAAGGTTTTTTTCTTAACACCCTCTATTTTATTTAAAAAACGCATCAAAACCAGGCATTTTACCTTTTTTCTTACCTTTTTGTTGCATGTTGGTCATTTGCTTAACCATTTTTTTCATTTCTTCAAACTGCTTTAGCAAACGGTTGACTTCCTGGGTAGAAGTTCCAGACCCTGTAGCAATTCGTTTTTTTCGACTCGCATTAATAATTTCCGGGTTTTCCCGTTCTGCAAGCGTCATGGAATAAATGACAGCTTCCACACGACCCATTTGACTCTCATCCACTTTGGCATTGTCGAGTCCTTTGATCTTGTTTGCACCCGGCATCATTTTTAAAATTTCGTCGAGTGGTCCCATTTTTTTCACCTGTTGCATTTGATCAAGAAAATCGTCAAGTGTAAAGCTTTGAGTGCGTAATTTCTGCTCTAACTCTTTCGCTTTATCCTCATCAACATTTTCTTGTGCTTTTTCAATCAAAGACATGACATCGCCCATGCCAAGTATTCGTGACGCCATACGTTCTGGATGGAATGGTTCAAGTGCATCCATCTTCTCACCCATACCGACAAATTTGATAGGCTTTTCAGTAACGGTACGAATTGATAACGCTGCACCACCACGTGTATCCCCATCAAGTTTTGTCAAAATGACGCCAGTGATTCCGATTGTCTCATCGAAACTTTTTGCCACGTTGACAGCGTCTTGACCTGTCATGGCATCCACTACGAGGAATACTTCATCAGGATTCGTTAACTCTCGAATATCTTTCAATTCTTGCATAAGTTCTTCATCTACATGGAGTCTACCTGCAGTATCAATGATTACGACGTCATTATGCTCACGTTCTGCCTCTTCCATTGCTTTGCGAGCAATTTCAACAGGAGACTGATCGGTACCCATAGAAAATACGGGCACAGTGATCTGTTTACCTAAGGTTTCGAGTTGTTGGATCGCTGCTGGGCGATATATATCTGCCGCTACAAGCAAAGGTTTCTTATTATGTTTTTTACGTAAAACTGTAGCCAATTTACCGGTAGTTGTTGTTTTACCTGCACCTTGCAAACCTACCATCATGATGACCGTAGGCGATTTACGCGCGAATTGAATGGGATTTTGTTCTCCACCCATTAGATTCGTTAATTCGTCTTTTACGATTTTTACCACTTGCTGACCAGGTGTCAAACTCTTCATTACATCCTGACCTACTGAGCGCTCGCTGACCGTCTTGACAAATTGTTTAACGACTTTCAAGTTAACGTCTGCTTCAATTAGTGCAAAACGTACTTCACGCATCATTTCTTTTACGTCAGCTTCGTTAATTTTACCTTTGCCCGTAATTTTGTTCATTGTTACTTGCAGGCGTTCGGCTAGACCTTCAAATGCCATAGACAATCCCCCCTATTCAAAGTCTTTTAAGGTATGTAGCAATTTCATGAAGCGATTTGAATTATCGGTAGGCACCATTTCTTCTAGCAACTCTACAATTTCAAGTCGACCTTCATGCTTTTCGAACAGATTGAGTTTCTTCTCGTAATCTTCGAGCATTGCCTCAGTCCGTTTCACATTGTCATACACAGCCTGTCTCGATACACCATATTGTTCAGCGATTTCACCGAGAGAAAGATCATCTAAATAATATAATTGCATATATAAACGTTGTTTGTCAGTTAATAATGATTGATAAAAATCAAAGAGGAAGTTCACTCTTGTCGTTTTTTCAAGCAAGATCACGACCCCCTTCAGTCACTATTATATAGTATCGCGCATGTGTATTGCCGTCAAGTACTTTTACTTGTCTTCTTCGATTTCAGCTTCATGATCATCTGTTTCTTCCATTTCTAATCCGTTCGCAAATAATCCATAGACATATTTCTCCGGGTCGAAAGGTTGTAAATCATCGATGCCTTCACCAAGGCCAACAAACTTCACCGGAATATCGAGCTTATTGCGAATCGCGAGCACGATACCACCTTTCGCTGTACCGTCTAGTTTCGTCAATACAATACCCGTAACATTCGTTACTTCGTTAAATGTCTGCGCTTGAATTAATGCGTTCTGTCCAGTCGTCGCATCCAATGCCAACAATACTTCATGAGGGGCCCCCTCAATTTCGCGGCCAATAACGCGATGTACTTTTTCCAGCTCATTCATCAAGTTCACTTTATTTTGTAAGCGACCTGCTGTATCACAGATTAAAACATCCACGTTACGCTTCTTAGCTGCTTTCACCGCATCAAAAATAACGGCAGCTGGATCCGAACCTTCCGCCTGGCGTACGACTTCTACGCCCGTACGCTCTCCCCACACAACAAGCTGTTCAATGGCACCTGCGCGGAATGTATCTCCAGCAGCTAACATAACGGTTTTTCCTTCTTTTTTAAGGCGGGCAGCCATTTTACCAATCGTTGTCGTTTTACCCACACCATTCACGCCAACCATCAAAATTACGTTTAGTCTACCTTCTTTGATATCCAATTCACTGGTAACTGCTTCACCTGAATTATAAATTTCTACAAGCTTCTCAGAAATCAATGACTGCATACCTGTCGTGTTTTTAATATTCTTACGTTGCACTTCTTCTTTTAGTAAATCAATTAATTCCATTACGGTTTCAAAACCAACATCCGCTTGAAGTAATAATTCTTCCAGTTCTTCGAAGAATTCTTCATCGACGACACGGAATCTAAACACTAAATCGTTTACTTTCGATGTAAATGAATCGCGTGTCTTGGTCAGTCCATCTTTAAACTTCTCAGCTACCGCTTCGTTTGTTCCTGATATTTTATCTTTAATCTTCTTGAAGAAAGACATTCATTTCACTCCTTAGCTACTGATTTCTTCTGCCACTTCAGATAGTTTAACAGAAAGCAATTTTGAAACACCTGATTCTTGCATCGTAATGCCGTATAGGACGTCTGCACCCTCCATCGTGCCTTTTCGATGTGTGATCACGATGAATTGCGTCTGATCCGAAACTTTCTTTAAATAATTACTATATCGTACCACATTCGCTTCATCCAGTGCTGCTTCCACTTCATCTAATATGCAAAAGGGTACAGGCCGAACTTCTAGAATAGAGAACAGCAAGGAAATAACAGTTAACGCACGTTCCCCGCCAGATAATAAACGCAAATTCTGCAACTTCTTTCCTGGAGGTCGTGCCATGATATCAATTCCGGTAGTCAGTAAATTGGTTGGATCCGTTAAAACAAGATCCGCTTCTCCCCCACCGAACATATCCTTAAACACGCGGCGAAAATGGCTGCGGATTGCTTCAAACGTCGTCTCGAAGCGACTCTTCATTTCCTGATCCATTTCCGCCATAGCTTCTTGTAACGTATTTTTAGCTTCGACCAAGTCATTCCGTTGTGATTGTAAAAACTCATGACGCTCAGATACTTCTTCGAATTCCTGAATTGCATTCGGGTTGACAGGTCCTATTATAGCTAGTTGTTGCTTACAATCTTCTACCGTCTTGCGTAGTAGCGGAATATCCAATGATTCAAAATACAATTCATTCGGTCGTAAGCCATACTCTTCATCCAGTCGATCTTTGACCGTTTCAAACTGTGTTTCAAGCCTGGATAACTGAATCCTCAGTGTGTTCAAGCGTTCGGAAATAATACCTGCCTGTTGTCTGATCATTTTTATACGCTCTTCATGATCACGAACACGTGTAGCTTGCTGAACACGCTTAGCTTTTTCTATCTCAATCGTTTGTTTCAAGTGTTTTTTTGTATCATTTGCTTGCTGACTTTGCTTCTCTATTTCTTCAGGTGTTAATTCCTTACCGATCACAAACTCCTGCACATAGTGCTGTTCTTCTTGCAAGCGGCTAATTGTCGACTCCAACTCATCTATTTGAGTGATGGTTTCCAATATACTGCTTGAATGATAGGCGTTCTGCTCTTTTAATACAGCACTTTTTTGCTGTAAGTCATACAATCTCTTCTGCAATGATTGTTGTTCTTCGCGTCTATTCTCTACTAGTCTTTCTAAACCTTCTAGCTTTTCTAACGTCTCTTGAAGTTCACTTTTCAATACTTCATGCCGAGTTTGTAAATTTTGTTTTTTAGTTGATAACTGCTTTTCTGCAGAGACTGTGTCAGTACGTCCGATTTCAATTGTGGATATTTCCATGTCGACAGAACGCAATTCCATTTCGGTTTCTTGTAATGACGCATGAATGATGGACTTTTTCTGTTGGGTTTCCTCTAACTTTACGCGCAATTGATCACGAAGATGTAAACTCGCACCCACTAAATTACGAGTTTCGGACGTTTGTGCAGTAGCTTGTTGAATAGATTCATCCATTTTTTGCAGTTGATTGGTAAGAGTCTCCAGCTCAGCCTTGCGGGAAAATAGCGTGGTCTGCCCTTTCGCACCGCCACCGGTCAATGAACCGCCTGCGTTTATAATATCCCCATCAAGTGTCACTATGCGATAGCGGTGTCCTATCGTTTTAGCTAAACCTGATGCAGCTTCAAGATCATTGGCAATAATCGTCTGACCCAATAAGTTTTTGGCAACCGACTCATATGCCGATGACGTTTGAATGAGTTCAAATGCCGTACCGATGAAGCCCTGCTGTTGAGAGAGTACGTGTCGGCTATTTATAGGAAGCTCACGCGGCTTCAAGATATCCATAGGAAGAAACGTAGCGCGACCGAAGTTTTTCGTTTTTAAATAACCGATGGCTCGTCTTGCATCATGCTCAGTCGTAGTAATGATGTGTTGCATAGCACCGCCAAGGGCTGTTTCAATTGCCTTAGTATAGGCAGGCTCCGTCTTAATGAGTTCCACTACAGCTCCTTCGATCCCTTGAATACGTTGTTGTTTCTTTGCATGGAGTACTTCTTTGACACCAGAATAGAATCCCGAAAAATCCTTTTCAAGACTTTCTAGGGCACGGAGTCTTCCTTGCATTTCGGATTGTTTACGCAATGCTTTCTGCAGAATTTGCTGTTGCGTAGATAGACGTTGCTCTTCTTCTGTTAATTGTTGCTGACAAGCTCTAGCTGACTTCTCTAGCTCATCTAGCTGTTTCTGAACAGTCTTTTTTTGCTCATTTTTTTCTTGCTGTTCTTTAGCTAATTGCTGTTTGCGTTCGGAAAGTAATGTAGTTTGAACGGTAATCTTTTCTGTAGAAGACTTTTCTCCCTGAAGCCGCTCCTCTACATGCCTGATTTCACTGCGCACAGTGGCTTCCTCATTGAGGCGCTCAATATAGACTGATTTCAACTGTTCAATTTGCTGTTCTGTTTCTTTTAATGAACTGTTTAACATGGCCGTGACTTGCTTACTTTCTTTCGTCACTTCTTCAAGTTCATGCTGAGCAGTTTTCTGCTTCATCTGCATAGCACGATGTTTATCTTTTGCCATTCGTTGAGTGTCTTCTGCAGATTGCAGCTCTTGTCTAATACGCTCCACTTGCTGCTTCGTATTGCGTGTCTTTTCAACGGACAGCAATCTTCTACCTTCCCACTTTTCAGCTTCCGCTGTCTGTTTAATCAATTCATTTTGGAATTCATCCAGTTGAAGCTCTACTTTCATAAGAACCTTCTTGTCAATATCCAGATCGTTTTCATATTGTGTAAGAGTATCCGAAATCTTTCGCTGTTCAGCTTCATCATTTTTCACAACCGCCGCTTTTTCAGAAATCTGCTGTTGCAAAGTAGAAGCGTCGTGATGGAGTAAACTAACATCTGCCTCTCGAAGTTCAGAACGCAAATTTGACGCTTTACGAGCCGAACCTGCTTCTTTTTTAAGAGGAACAAGTCGATCATCAATTTCTTTTAATATATCCAGTACACGATCTAAATTATCGGTCGTCTCAAATAATTTATGCTCCGCTTGCTGTTTATGGGTTTTATACTTCAAGACACCTGCCGCTTCGTCAAAGACATTGCGTCTTTCATCAGCACGGCTATTCAAGATCTCATCTACCCGACCTTGCGAAATAATGGAGAATGCTTCTTTACCCAAACCCGAATCCATAAATAGCGTGGTGATGTCTTTTAACCTACAAGTCTGGCCGTTCAAAAGATATGCGCTATCTCCAGATCGAAAAACCCTTCTAGTTACACTGATTTCCGTGTAATCAAGCGGAAATAGATTTTGAGTATTATCCAAAATGAGTGTGACTTCTGCAAAGTTAACTGCTTTCCGTGAGTCACTGCCTGCAAAAATGACGTCTTCCATTTTACTGCCACGCAATGATTTTGCAGATTGTTCACCGAGCACCCAACGAATCGCATCAATAATATTACTCTTTCCACTTCCGTTAGGTCCTACGATGGCCGTTACTCCTGGTACAAAGTCTATATGGATTTTTTCCGCGAAAGATTTAAAGCCTGCGATTTCCAGCCTCTTCAAAAACACGATTAGTTCTCCCCTTCGGTTGTCTGCATCAATAAATGTTCTATCGCACGACGGGCAGCTTCCTGTTCGGCTTCTTTCTTGGACTTGCCAATTCCTTTTCCAAGTGGTTGTTCATTCAGATTAACTACTGTAACAAACTTTTTCGCATGTGCAGGACCTTTTTCTTCAATGACTTCATACTGAAGGGGTCCGTTATTTTTTTGTTGCACCAATTCTTGCAGGCGACTCTTATAATCTGTCACATGCGAAAAAGCTCCGATACTAATTTTCGGAAAAACGATTCGCTTTAGAAACTCTTCAACGACTTCCATGCCTTGATCCAAGTAAAGCGCACCGATATACGCTTCAAATACATCTGCTAATAACGCAGGACGCATTCTCCCACCAGTTAGTTCTTCACCCTTACCAAGAAGAATATAGTCTCCAAAGTTCAATTCATTTGAAAACTTAACAAGTGATGGCTCACACACAATCGCTGCACGAAGTTTCGTCAGTTCCCCTTCGCTTTTTGCCGGTTCTGTACGGAATAAAAATTTAGATACCCCAAGTTCTAATACAGCATCTCCAAGGAATTCCAATCGTTCATTATCGGAAAATTTCTTGCGACGATGTTCATTGACATAGGATGAATGGGTAAATGCATTATACAATAGATTCTCATCCTGAAATTGAACACCTAGTTTCTGCTGGAGTGTACTAAATTTCTCGCGTACAGCTTGTGGCAATGTAGGGTGTGATACGGTTTCTTTCGAAGTTCTTTTATTTTTCATAAACTACTCTGCCTCTCATCTATTAATAGTCTGTACACACTTAGAAAGCGAAAAGAGACGCTTTCTTCTTTTCAGATGAAAGGAAGAAAGTGTCTCACAAAAAAGGTCATTCGCCTACTTTTGCTGTAATGTACGTTACTGCATCTCCGACAGTTGCAATTTTCTCTGCATCATCATCAGAAATTTCCGTTTCAAACTCATCTTCAAATTCCATAACAAGTTCTACTACATCTAGTGAATCAGCTCCAAGATCCTCACGGAAAGAAGCTTCAGGTTTTACTTCGCTTTCATCGACACCTAGACGGTCGACAACTACTTTTGTTACGCGCTCAAGTACTGTTGACAACATAGTCACCTCCTCTCAAGGCCAAAGTCGGCTCATTAGCTACTATTGAATTATAGAGGTTAGTCCCCTCGTTACGCAACCATAAATAGCGCTTTCATAGAAGTAGTTCTTTTACATCACCATGCCGCCATCTACATTGATAGTCTGACCCGTAATATATTTTGCTTCGTCGGATAGTAAGAATGCCACAACGCTCGCTACATCTTCCGCACTTCCAAGCTTACCTAAAGGGATCGTTGACAATAATTGCTCTTTCATATCATCGCCCAACTCATCTGTCATATCCGTTGTGATGAATCCTGGAGCAACAGCATTTACTAAAATATTACGTGCCGCCAATTCTTTTGCAGTTGTTTTCGTCAATCCAATAACTCCTGCTTTTGCTGCCACGTAATTTGCTTGCCCTGCATTTCCTACAACTCCTACAACAGAAGCCAGATTGACGATTCTCCCTGCACGCTGACGCATCATTTGGCGCGTAACAGCCTTAGTGCATAGGAAAACACCCTTTAAATTAATGGACAATACATCATCCCACTCGTCTTCTTTCATGCGCATCAATAAATTATCTCGCGTGATGCCAGCGTTATTGACGAGGAGATCAATGCTACCGAATTGTTTAATCGTCTCATCCATCATAGCTTTCACTTGATCAGCATTGGAGACATTTGCTTGAAATACGAGCGCTTCTCCGCCCGCAGAGCGAATTTCTGCTGCTACAGTCTCTGCTCGATCTTGGCTACCGCTATAGTTGACGACTACTTTAGCACCTTCAGACGCTAAGCGTAAAGCGACAGTGCGCCCAATCCCTCTAGATGCTCCTGTGACTACTGCTGTTTTCCCATCGAATCTTCCCATCATGACCATCCTTTCGCCTCTTCAAGCAACTTTTCAAGCGTTTCTTCATCATATACTGGGTATACTTTTGCTGTACGGTCTATTTTACGGATTAATCCACTCAATACTTTTCCAGGTCCACACTCTATGAAACGAGTAACACCCAGTTCAAGTAATTTTTCAACAGACTCTTCCCAGCGTACCGGTGAGTACAATTGTTCAACCAGTAATTTTTTTATTTCGTCCTGCTTCGTTACTTCATCTGCCGTAACGTTTGCGATGATAGGAATTTCAGCATCCTTCATTTCAATACCCTCAAGCGTCTTTTGTAACTCTCCAGCTGCTGGTTGCATTAGAACTGAGTGGAAAGGTCCGCTTACATTCAATGGCAATGCACGTTTCGCACCCGCTTCTTTCAAGGCTGTACACGCCTTATCCACACCCTCTTTTGCACCGGAAATAACAATTTGGCCGGGGCAGTTTAAGTTGGCTGGTTGTACAGGATGTCCGGACTCTGTGATGTTCGCTGTAATTGACTCCAAAACATCACGATCCATTCCAAGTATGGCCGCCATGGCACCTTTACCTGCAGGTACGGCTTCATTCATATACAGACCTCTTTTATGAACAGCAACTACTGCATCCTCAAATGAAAGAACTTTGGATTCAACAAGGGCCGTATACTCACCCAGACTGTGTCCTGCTGTATAATCCGGCATAATGCCTTCTTCTTCCAAACGCGCAGCGATCATTGCACCTACCGTGAGTAGAGCCGGTTGAGCATTATAAGTCAACGTCAATTCATCTTGAGGGCCTTCTAGCATCAATGCGCTTAGTTCAAATCCAAGAGCTTCGTCAGCCTTTCGCATGAATTCCTTACACGCTTCGTTCTTCTCTGTGAATACTTTCCCCATCCCTACAGCTTGTGAGCCTTGTCCCGGGAAAACAAATGCGAGTTTACTCAAGATTCCTCTTCCTCTCCGATTGTTTTTTTCATTGTTTCGCATACTTGGTATTGTACCATGGTTCTCGCTTGGCGAACTGCATTAAAAAATGCATTGGCATTCGACGAACCATGCGCTTTAATGACAGGATGGTTCAAACCAAATAAACCTGCTCCACCATACTCCGAGTAATCCATCTTATTTTTTAAAACCTTTAGATCATCTTTCACTAATCCAGCCGCAAGCTTAGTTTTTAACGAAGACATGAACACTTCTTTGATCATGGAAAACACATTCATTGCAGTACCTTCAATAGTTTTCAACACCATATTACCCGTAAAGCCATCTGTGACCACAACATCCGCAACGCCATTCAATAAATCACGCGACTCCACATTGCCGATAAAGTTTATGGGTGCAGCTTGTAACTCTTCATAGGCATATTTTGTAAGCTCATTCCCTTTTCCAGCTTCTGTTCCGATATTTAATAATCCTACACGAGGCTTATCAATTCCGCGCACTTTCTCCGCGTAGATACTACCCATGACGGCAAACTGCGCCAACTGCGAAGGTTTACTATCTGAATTCGCTCCAGCATCCAATAACACGAAGCCGCTGCCGTCAATCGTCGGTAAAGTCGGTGCTAGTGCTGGTCTTTGAATCCCTTCCAAGCGACCTACGATAAAGAGTCCCGCCGACATGAGAGCACCTGTATTACCGGCTGACACACATGCCTGCGCTTCTCCATCTTTTACGGCTTGCGCCATACGGACCATGGAAGCATCTTTTTTCTTTCGAATTGCACGCACAGGCTCATCATCAGGTTCAATGACTTCGGAGCAGTGTACTACTTGAAGGCGTGGATGTGTTTCGAGAAATGGTGCCATTTTTTGCTCATCACCAAATATATGTATCCTAATGTCATCAAATGCATGAAGACTCTGTAATACACCCTTAACAATCTCCCCGGGTGCATTGTCTCCACCCATTGCGTCTACTGCAATAATCATATGTAATTACCCGCCTTTTTTTGTTGTACGATACATCTGAAACTCTCCCGAGAAAACAGGCTCACTTTCTACTGTCGACAGGACGTCGACGACCGTACTTTTATTTTTCAAGGTTTCCTTGCGCACAGTAGCACGACACACTACGCGATCACCGGCTCTAACTGGCTTTTGGAAGTGCAGTGAGGAACGAACCGTCAATGCCAAGTCATCATCCAAGACTGCTACAGCTAATGAATTCGCCTGTGCAAATAAATGATGACCTCTGGCAATACCATTTCGTTTAAACACATGCACTTCTTTTACATCAAAAATTGAAATTGCTTTATTATCCAATTCCACATCAATAATTTCTCCAAAAATTTCTTCAGCTTGCATAGACTTCACTGTACCTAACATTTGTTGCGACGCTACGGATTTCAATCGCTCTCGCAATTCCGGAATACGACATTCTAGCCGATCCAGCCGCACGGTTTGGATGCTCACAGAAAAATGCCTGGCAATGTCTTCATCTGTCAGGAATGGATCTTCTTCAAGCAGCGTTACGAGTAATTGTTGCCTCTCCTGTTTAGGAACTCTCAATTACTACACCCCTTTAGATTAGCACTTGGTATTAATACTAAGTATATAAAGAGGTAAATGAGATTGCAAGAGGTTATCGAATATACTACGTTCACATCTATCAGTCTATCCGCTTATCAGTGAGTGCACCCGATTGCTCAAGACGTCCGCGTAACGTTGCGTACTCGTCATTTGTCCAAAACGCATCCGAATTCAACAAGCGTTCCGCATCATCACGCGCTATTGAGAGTGCCTTGAAATCATGGACCAAGTCAGCCATTTTAAACTCTGGCATTCCACTCTGTTTCTTGCCAAAAATATCTCCTGCCCCGCGTAGCTCCAAATCTTTTTCAGCTAAAATAAATCCGTCGTTCGTTTCCGTCATCGATTGCATGCGCATCTTTCCTTCTTCTGTTGACGGATTAGCGAGCAATACACAATACGACTGATCTGATCCTCGCCCTACACGTCCCCTTAATTGGTGTAACTGAGCCAGACCGAATCTTGTTGCATCATAAATCAGCATGAAAGTTGCGTTCGGCACATTGACACCTACCTCTACTACTGTCGTGGAAACAAGGATGTTTAACTGTCCTTCACTGAATTCCCTCATGACCTGATCCTTTTCGGCTGGAGGTAATCGACCGTGCATCAAACCCACATTATAGCGTCCACCAAAATAATTACTCAATTCGGCATGTACTTCGACTGCGTTTTGGACATCCAATTTATCAGATTCCTCGATCAAAGGACAAATGACATACGCCTGCCTTCCTGCACGTAACTCTTTCTCCATTTTCTGTAACACAGGTAGTAAGGAGTCTTCTTTCAACCAATGTGTTTCGATTTCTTTTCGTCCTGCCGGTAGTTCATCTAAGATCGAAACGTCCATTTCACCAAATACCGTAATCGCTAATGTTCTCGGAATAGGAGTTGCTGTCATGAATAGTACATCGGGGTTTAAGCCCTTATCTCGCAAAACACGACGTTGTTGCACTCCGAAACGGTGTTGTTCATCCGTCACAACAAAGCCTAGTTTATGAAACTGCACTTCAGGTTGGATGAGTGCATGCGTTCCGATTAGCAAGTCAATATCCCCGGCTTCCAAGCGTTCCAACAACTCTTTTCTTGCTTTCGCTTTTGTAGATCCAGCAAGAAAAGCAACAGTCACACCGAATGGTTCGAACCAGTTGGCTAATAATTCAGCGTGTTGTTCAGCCAATATTTCCGTCGGTGCCATCAATGCGCCCTGGAATCCTGCAGTAACCGCTGCATATAGCGCTATGGCTGCGACAGCTGTCTTACCTGACCCCACATCCCCTTGCAGTAAACGATTCATGCGGAGTGGTGATTTCAGCTCTGCACATAATTCATTCACCACACGTTTTTGCGCATTTGTTAATTCGAACGGCAATGTACTGATAAATTTCTTCAATAAATTCAAATCATATTGAATGACGAGTCCTTTTTCCTGTTCTTTGCGCAACTTTTTCATTCCTTGAATTTTTAACTGAAACAGCAATAATTCTTCATAAACAAAACGTCTACGGGCATGCTTAACGTCTTCAGCTTTAGTTGGGAAGTGGACCATCTCCAATGCTTCAGCTATAGATGGTAGCTTGTATACATCCAGCATCTCACGCGGTAGTGTCTCTTCTATATCTTTGGCAGTTAAGTCTATGACTGTACGCATATAACGACGAAACGTTTTTTGATGCATAATTCCCTTCAAACTATAAACCGGCTCAAAATCAGTCTGCTCACCGGCATGTAAACGATTCACCGTAATCGTCTGACGACCACGGTCCCATGCACCGGTAACATTTATTTGCATTCCTGTGAGCAGACGATCTTTTAAGTAATGTTGATTGAAAAATACAGCTTTCACCAAATGATGGCCGACCAATAAACGGACTTGCATTCTGGAGCGATTTTTCCCGGAATAAAATACTGTCGGTTCGGACTCTACCCGACCTTCCACTGTGACACGCTCGCCATGCGGTGTTTCAGTCAAATCTGTCATACGAAAATCTTCATGGCGATATGGGAAAGTATATAACAAATCTTCAATCGTCAGAATTCCCAGCTTTCCGAATTGTTCAGTTGTCGTTTTGCCTATTCCTTTTACTGTACCTACACTGTTTTTAAAGATATTCTCCACGTGAAAATTACCTCCTTTCCATACCTTGTTGGAAAACGAATGTTCCTCTTTTTTAGTTTACCATGAAAAGACAGGATAATAAAAACGTTGCCCCCACTTACAGGACAACGTAATGTATTTATTCAACAGAGATAATATATGGATAGAGCGGCTGTTTTCCAGCGTACACTTCTATATCTACATGCTCGAATTGTTCTTCGATATAGCTACTGATCATTTCTGCTTCTTCATGTTTCACATCTTCACCATAAATAATCGTGACAATCTCATCTTCTTCATCGATCATGGAAGAAATGAGATTCTTCGTTACATCCTCTAATGAAGAATTAGAGCTAGTGATTTTCCCTTGTGCGATTCCCATGAAGTCGTCTTTATAAATGGCTACACCATCAATCGATGTGTCACGAACAGCATAAGTGACCTGACCAGTTTTAATAGTAGAAGCCGCTTGTAGCATTGCTTTCGCATTCTTCTCGACTGTCGCTTCGGGGTTGAATGCCAAAATAGCAGCTAAGCCTTCCGGAACGGATTTCGTTGCCACAACTGCCGCTTCAATTTCCAACACTTCAGCCGCTTGCTCAGCCGCCATAATGATGTTTTTATTATTTGGCAAGATCAATACGCGTTCTGCACCGATTTCCTGAATCGCTTTGACGATATCTTCCGTAGATGGATTCATCGTCTGACCGCCCTCAATCACGGCAGATGCTCCAATACTTTTCAGTAGTTCTGCGATACCTTCTCCCATCGAAACCGTTACAATTGCGTATTTATGCTGAACCGGCTTTGCTATGGACGCTTCATCCCGATTCATAATATCACTATGTTGTTCACGCATATTATCGATCTTCATCTTCGTCAATGAACCATATTTCTGTCCATAAGATAAAGCATCTCCAGGTTCTTCAGTGTGAATATGTACTTTTACTACTTCATCATCTGAAATGACGAGCAGTGAGTCACCTAGTTCGCTTAAGTCTTGACGGAATGTTGCCTCGTCAAATGGTTTGTCGAGCAACTTACCCGAATCCAATTTGACCATGAATTCCGTACAGTAGCCGAACTCGATGTCTTCTGAGTTCATGAACCCTTGTATACTGCGATGATGCTCTTTCATCACTAGGTCATCCATTGAGTGCATAACCACCTTCTCAGGTAAGTCCTCACCTTTTAGGCATGCCAAAAATCCTTCATATACATATACGAGACCTTGTCCACCACTGTCTACTACTCCTACCTCTTTTAGAACCGGCAATAGATCAGGCGTACGTTTCAGCGATTCCTTGGCCTCTTCTACAATAATTTCTAGTAACGCTGTTAAATCCGCTGACACTTCTATATGCTCAACAGCAGCATTTGCTGCATCCTTAGCGACTGTCAAAATGGTTCCTTCTACAGGTTTCATAACAGCTTTATAAGCTGTATCTACACCATATTTAAGTGCTTCCGCAAATTGTTTTACATTTACTTCTGCTTCATTCTCAATTTGCTTGCTGAATCCTCTAAATAGCTGGGATAAAATCACTCCAGAATTCCCACGGGCACCCATTAGCAATCCTTTTGAAAATGCCTGTGCCGTCAAGCCAATATGTTGTTGCGCATTTCTTTCTGTTTCTTTCGCACCGGATGTCATGGATAAATTCATATTCGTTCCCGTATCACCATCTGGCACCGGGAATACATTTAAAGAATCTACATAATCGGCATTTTGGTGAAGATGATGCGCACCCATTTCTACCATCTTCGCAAATTGCAATCCATTGATTGAAGTCATTGACTTAAAGGCCTCCTTTTACACGTTCGTTACACGAACTCCCTGAACAAAAATATTTATTGAACTTACTGATAAACCTAACGTGGTTTTCACTATATATTGCACTTTGGATTGTACTTGATAGGCCACTTCAGTAATTTTCGTGCCATAGCTCATGATGACGTAGATATCGATATGGAATGCATCTCCCTCGTTACGAACAATTACGCCACGAGAATAGTTTTCTTTGCGAAGAATTTCTGTAAGCCCATCGCGAATTTGGTGCTGAGAAGCCATCCCCACAATTCCATAACACTCGACCGCAGCCTCTCCGACCACTTGCGCAATTACATCATTTGTAATATCTATCGTACCATGCTCATTTCTCAGTTCGATTGACATTCCTCTTCTCCTCCCATCTCTAGACACATCATACGTACATTATACGGGAATTCATCAGGAATGAAAGTATTGAAACCGTTAAAATATAGTGTAAAGGAAAAAACCTTGAAAGTAGCAAAAAAAATTGTTGCATCGATACGAAGCTTATGATAAAGTACTATGGTATGCGAATTGTAACGTGAATCGCTAAATAAATTCACGAGGAGGAACTAAAATGGCTAAACAATGTGTTATTACTGGACGTAAAGCTCGTTCTGGAAACACTCGTTCTCACGCTTTGAACTCTAGCAAGCGCACTTGGGGCGCTAACCTTCAAAAAGTTAGAATCCTAATCGATGGCAAACCTAAACGCGTTTGGGTATCTGCAAGAGCTTTGAAATCAGGCAAAGTACAACGAGTATAATAATCTAAAGCTGAAGACGGCGTCTAGCCGCGTCAGACACTGGAGGGCTAGAAGAAAAAGGCGGTTTTTGCCTTTATCTTCTAGCCTGAAGTGTCCCGAGCGGTTGCCGTCTGAAGCTGGATGTAATCTAAAGCTGAAAGCGCCTGGGTAGCCTCGACAGATGTTGGAGGAATTGCCATAAAGGCGCTTTTTTGCTTCCCTAAAAAAGAAAAAACACAAAGCACCTTCTTAGGCGCTTTGTGATTTTTCTTTTTTGCGTTTTTTTGTCTTGGTGGCTTTTGGATTGGCAGCAACGGTTGTTTTTGTACGGCTGTCCTTTTGGAAAGCTACTGCGCACTTTCTTACAATGTTACTGACAAACTTCGGAAGCGTGAATGTGTATACTCGCAAATCCCCCAACTCCTTTCAGGAATCTGAACTCCTTACCATTAAGCATATGCCTTCACGGAAAGAGATAGTACAAACATCCGCCACTGTTTCATTACTTGTAAAACGTGTTACCCCCATTTCTAATCGTTCATTCACCGTTTCATATTTGAATCCTGTCAACGTCAACCCTGTCACGACGGGGCCAAACGAGAAAAAGGAAGTGTATGGATAGCGCGCGTCTTTCTTTACACGTCTCACGCCAGGAAGCATGACACGGATATCATTCGTAGTATTGTGTATCTTGAATTTCACTTTACGATTTTCCGCTTGCATGCGATACAATAAATGCAAAGCAGACTGTAAGTGATCCAAGCGACCACCCGTCACGCCGGTCAAAATAATATAATCAGGTTCATATGCAAGCGCTCGCTGTACAGCCAGTTCTGTGTCTGTCTCATCTTTGTCTTCATGCGCACGATGGACAATTTCTACGTTCGAGTTGATTTGTTTTAACTGTTCTTCCGTCACAGAATCGAAGTCGCCAACTGCTTCATTGGGCTGAATGCCTTTTTCCAATAAATACAAAGCACCGCGATCTACACCGATGTACACAGTATCTTCTTGAACGTATTCAGCTAAGTCAACCACTTCCTCTATAGGGCCTGCTGCACACACGATAGCATATTTCATTTCGCCATCACACTCTCACCTGCTGATTTAATAGCTTGGAGTGCTTTTGCCCGGTCTTCTTTCCCATAGATTGCTGAACCTGCAACAAAAATAGTCGCACCCGCTTCCACACAAGGTTTGATTGTTTCTTCGTTGATACCCCCATCAATCTCGATTTCAATAGAAAGATTTCGTTCTTTAATAATATCAGAGAGTTGCTTGACTTTTGGTAAGACGGAATGAATAAACGACTGGCCACCAAAACCTGGATTGACTGTCATGAACAATACCATATCAATATCTTCAAGGACATGCATGATTTGCTCAACCGGTGTATGAGGATTCAATACTACACCTGGTTTCGCACCTGTCGATTTTATCAATTGGAGTGTTCTATGCAAGTGAGGACATGCTTCTACGTGTACAGTAATATAATCTGCACCCGCCGCCGCAAAGCCCTCGATATAAGCATCCGGATTTTCAATCATCAAATGGACATCTAGCGGTAACTCCGTCAATGGTCGCAACGCTTCGACGACAATAGGACCCATCGTGATATTCGGTACGAAATGTCCGTCCATTACATCAATGTGAATTAGTTCGGCTCCTGCTTTTTCTACTTCGTTCACTTCTTCACCAAGTCTAGCAAAGTCTGCGGCTAAAATAGATGGTGCAATTTTTATCATAATCAATACCTCGGCTTTCTATCCGTAATTTCTTGCAAGAACAGTAAGTAATTTTCATAACGACCTTCCAAAATGGTTCCGTCTTCTACTTGTGCTTTAACTGCACAACCCGGTTCTTTGACATGAAGACATCCTCTAAATTTACAACCTTCACCCGCTTCTGAGATCTCCACAAAATAATCCCGCAGCTCTTCTTTTTCGATATGTTCGAAATCGAGAGAACTAAACCCAGGTGTATCGGCTACCAAGCCATCCGCCACTTCCAATAACTCTACATGGCGCGTAGTGTGTTTCCCCCGTCCAAGTGCGTCGGAGATTACACCGGTTTTTAGTTGCAATTCAGGTAATAACGTATTTAATAACGTGGATTTGCCCACCCCGGACTGACCTGCTAGTACAGTAGTTTTACCACTAAAATACGGGCGAAGTGTTTCGAGTAATGAATGCTTGTTCTCCACATTACGCAGAACGGTATAACCGATATGTTGATAATACGCGAGATTTTTTTCATTTTCTTCTAGTGTATTAGGGTTGGCGATATCTTCTTTAGAAATATACAAGATTGGTTCTAATTGATGTGATTCAATGACTGTCAAGAAACGATCGAGTAAACGAAGACTCATATTGGGTTCCACGACCGAAAAGACCAGTAACACTTGATCTACATTGGCAATGGGCGGTCTGACTAACTCGCTTTTCCTCTCATGGACATCTGTAATCGTCGCATCATTGGCTCCGTCAGGTACATACGTAACGAAGTCTCCTACCAAGGGATTAATTTTCTTTAATCGAAAAACGCCCCGGCTTTTACATTGAATTAAATTCCCATTATGTTCTACGTAATAAAAGCCACTGATTGCTTTACGAATTTGGCCTTCAGCCATCGAACTCCTCCTCTATTCTAAATCTGTATAGTTGAATTTATCTTCTTCAATCACCGTTTGATCACGCATGATTTTATATCCTCCGCGCTCGCCTTCAAGAAGTTCGATCGTAATCTTACGTGTCGTATCTTCTGTAATCTCAAATTCCTCGACAGGATCATTCATCGTGTGTGTGCGATCCTGTATATAAATCTGGACTTTCTGAGGAATCGGCTCCAATTGAGGTTTCGGTTCTGTTTCTGAATCTATTTCATCTCCATCATCTTCATCCGTTGATTCTTCAGGATAGTCATACGGGATCATCACGGTCTTCACCAACAATTTAATCGGCTTGGATGCAGGCCCTTTCGAAACTACGACATCCACCCGTTCCCCTTTCTCCATTTTTTCCCCTTTGGAAGGTTTCTGAGAAACGACATATCCTTTATCCACTTTATCTGAATGTTCCTCACCCACGATGTGAATTTTCAGGCCGGATTTCTTCGCATACTCTTCTAGTTGTTTTGCGGACATACCCGATAAATCATCAAGAGATTGCAACTCTTTGCCTTTACTTACAGTGAAGATTAACTCTGTTTCCTCAGGGATAACAGACTGATCCGCTTCAGGTTGCTGGCTAAGAATCGTTCCTTTTGGCTCATCCGAATAGACTTCAACTGATTCAATAGGTAAAAATCCGTAGCCATCTAAAAAGCGTTTAGTGGCTTCAAAGTTACGGCCCGTATAATCACTAAGTACCATAGGATCTTTCCCGGCGCTAATAAATAATTTCACACCGTCTCCTTCTTTACGTTTCTTTCCCGCTTGAGGTACTGTTTTAATGACTTGTCCTGCTGTGTACTCGTCGGACGTCTCTTCAATACGCTCATCTATAACAAAGCCCTCTTTTTCGAGTATCTCTGCCGCAACAAGCTCTTCTTCGCCTACTACCTCAGGTACGATAATCTCTTTTGGTTTCATCATCATAACCAAAAAGAATGCCAGTAACGCAAGTAGCAGAATACTACTAACTATTACATACGGCCATTTCTTCTTTTTCTTTTTCACAGGTGCTACTGATTCGGGTTTTACAGGATCTATTTTCATTGTGCCTTCCACAACAGCGGATTTCGCAACGTCTTTAATAACAGGAATAGCCATTGTCTTATCATCATCAAACGGCAAGGCAAATTTGCTTTCATTCAATCGTTCTGGAGATAAAACAGTTAGTAAATCATCATACATGTCATCTGCAGTCGTGTAGCGATAAAATGAATCTTTAGCTGTTGCCTTTAAAATGACGTTTTCTACACTTTGAGGTATTTCAGGATACTGTTCACGGACGGATGGTGTTTCTTCTTGCAAGTGCTTTAATGCAATCGCTACCGCTGTCTCCGCTGAAAACGGCAATTCCCCTGTCAGTAATTCATAAAATACAATACCGAGTGAATAGATATCTGATCGTTTCGTAGCCATACCGCCTCTGGCTTGTTCAGGAGACAGATAATGGACAGTTCCAATAACAGAGTTTGTCTTCGTATGGGCCGTTGAATTTAAAGCCATAGCAATTCCGAAGTCTGTTATTTTTACGTCATCTTCACCGTTCATCAAAATATTTTGAGGTTTAATATCTCGATGAATAATACCGTTATGATGAGCGTGTGATATGGCAGATACAAGCTGCTTCATAATAGATACAGCATGATCCGCCGATAATGCGCCATGGGTATGGATATAGTCTTTTAGTGTTTTGCCGGCTATGTATTCCATCACTAAGTAATGGAGTTCGTCTTCTTGACCGACATCGAAAATATTTACAATATTGGGATGTGTCAGGCTCGTAGCAGAAAGTGCTTCGCGCTGAAACCGTTTTTTCAATTCATCTTCATTGGAAAAATCATAATGCAATACCTTGATTGCTACATCGCGGTCGAGAATGATATCATGCGCCATGTAAACTCTGGACATACCTCCGTCACCAATCACCCGAATAATTTCGTATCGCTTACCGATTCGTTTTCCAATCATACCGGGGTCACCTCAATTTCAGGTATAGCCAGCAATATTACTGTAATATTGTCTTCCCCACCACGCTGGTTCGCCAAGGCAATGAACTCATCTGCTTTGTCTGCTAAAGAACTTTGCTTCGACATAATATCGAGCATAGTTTCCTTTTCGACTTTATTGCTTAAACCATCTGTACAAAGTAATACATACGACTGTGACAATAATGAAAATGAGTAGCGATCAGGTACAATAGATTTCTCTGAACCGACCGCTTTCATAATCCAATTCCGCTGCGGATGGACTTCGGCTTCTTGTTCCGTAATTTCTCCGCTATCAATCAACACATTAACAAAAGAATGGTCCTTTGTTATTTGGCGAATCGCTTTGCCTGTCACTTGATAAATTCGGCTGTCGCCCACATGAAAAACTACACAGTGATCATCCAATAGTAGTGCAAGGTCTAGCGTAGTACCCATGCCTTTATACGTGGCATCTGCTTGGGCAGTTGTATACAATAACTGGTTAATATCGACCACCGCATCATACAACAAGTCAATCCAATCCTGCTCCGTTACGACTTCTTCGTCGGCGGACATGAATCGCTCGCCTATCATACGCACCGCTGTGGAACTGGCATAATCTCCGCCTTTATGACCGCCCATTCCGTCAGCAATGACTGCAAGTACCGTCTGCATTTCAGGATGAACGAATACGGCGGCTTCATCTTCATTGACAGTTCGCTTTCGTCCTGTGTCTGACCGTATTTCATATTCCATAGGCTACCCTCCATTCCAATTGGTCAGGTTAGTGAATTCTTTGTAACGTCGCTACAAAGAAACCGTCAGTTTGATGGTCGTGTGGTAATATTTGTAAATATTGAGGTTCATTGTCATCTTCCTGAATATGGTGCGGGACGAGTGCAAAGTCTGGTTGCTCTCTCAAGAACCATTCCACTATCTCTTCATTTTCTGACTTATCAATCGTGCATGTACTGTATACTAAAAGTCCGTCTTTTTTGACCAACTGACAGGCAACTTCAAGTAGTTCTTTTTGAATGACTGTCAGATTTTCAATATCTTGTAAAGTTTTTTTATATTTAATTTCAGGCTTTCTGCGAATAACCCCTAGCCCGCTACACGGCGCATCTACTAACACCCTGTCGAAAGATTGAGGTTCATATGTTTTCAATAACTCTCGGCTATCCCCACTATTTGTATGAATGGAAGTCAACCCGAGACGCTCTGCATTTTGTTCAATTAATCGTAATTTATGGGGGTGCAGATCATGTGCTTGAATTTCCCCATCGTTTTTCATACGTTCTGCAATATGTGTGGTCTTGCCGCCGGGAGCCGCACACATATCCAATACACGCATACCTGGCTCCACTTGTAATGCGATAGCCGGAAGCATAGAACTCTCGTCTTGAATGGTCAGCAAACCTTGTTTAAACACTTCTGTGGAAGCGAGATTACCTGACTCTACTTGGATACTGCTGTCAGAAAGAGTGCCAGCTATTGCAGTAATCCCTTCTTTTTTCAGCAAGCCGATGACTTCACCTATATTGGTTTTCGTTCTATTGATTCGAGCAGTCGTGATGGGTGGCTGATTATTGACAACTGCCGCAGCGGTTGCTTCCTCCATGCCGTATTGCTCAATCCATCTTCGGATCAACCATTCAGGGTGACTTGTCTCTATAGATAAACGAGTAACAGGGTCTTCTATTTCATCTAAAGAAGGTACGCCTTCACGCAAAATCGAGCGCAATATACCATTGACCATGGATGAAACACCTTTGTGTCCACGCTTATTCGCAATTTTCACTGCTTCATTGACAACGGCGTGCTCAGGAATTTTAGATAAGTAAATGATTTGATAAACGGATAGACGAAGTAGCTGTCGTACCCATGGTTGTAGTTTCCCTCTAACAAATGGTGCTAAATAATAATCCAGTGTCATTTGTTGTTGTAATGTACCGTAGGTTAGTTCCGTCAATAACGCACGGTCTTTTGGTTGAAGATCATAAATTTCAATCGTTTTATGAAGCAATAAATTACTATACGCTTGCTCTTCTTCAATTTGCATCAACATGGATAATGCCGCGTCACGTACATTACCGCGCCAAATTTTCTTTTTATAATTTGTCATTCAAACGTGTCTCCCACTTGCCATTTGGATCCGATTCCATTTAAGAATACGGTAGCTGTCATTCGTTTTTTTCCTGCTGGTTGTAAATCGGTAATTGCTAAGGCTCCTTCACCTGTCTGCACAATAATACGGTCCTTTTCCAAACCGATAATTTCTCCAGGTTGTGCATCTGAAACTTGTTCTTCCAACTGGGTCCACCAAATTTTCACTTGATCACCAGCAAACTTTGTATAGGCGACAGGCCAAGGGTGCAACCCCCGTACTTGGTTATAGATGCATCTAGCTGAGTTTGTCCAATCAATTCGTTCCTGTTCTCTCGAGATGTTTCTAGCAAACGTTACTTGCGTCTCATCCTGTACTATACGCTCATTCGTGCCTTCAATGATCGATGGTAATGTTTCTTTTAATAATGTTGTTCCTGCTACAGATAGTTTTGCAAACATCGTTCCCGTATCATCTGTTTCATCAATTGGAGTGGTAACTTGTGAAATGATATCACCTGCATCCAGTTTCTCCGCCATGTACATGATCGTGACACCCGTTTCCTTTTGTCCATCGATAACAGCCTGATGAATCGGTGCGCCTCCACGATAGTTAGGTAATAAAGAAGCATGGACATTTATACAACCGAGTTTAGGCGCCTCGAGAAGATCATTCGGAAGCAATTGACCGAATGCAGCGGTTACTATTAAATCAGGTTGTAGTTCGAGGATTTCCTGCAACTCTGCGGAGCCTTTTAGCTTCTCAGGCTGAATGATAGGAAGTCCTAAACGCACTGCTTCTTCCTTTACAGGAGGTGGAGTCAACACGCGCTTACGACCAACCGGACGATCCGGTTGTGTCACGACGGCAAGAATCTCATATCCTTCATTATATAACATCTTCAAAACACCTACAGAAAATTCAGGCGTCCCCATAAAAATGATTTTTGTCATTCGTCATCCTCCTCTTCGTCTTCGAATTCAGATGGATCAACGACACGTTGAATCTTCTTATCAAATAGAACGCCGTTCAAATGATCGATCTCATGTAAGATTGCACGCGCTTCATAGCCTTCTGCTTCTAATTCATATAACTTACCACTACGTTCTTGTGCTTCAATCCTTACGTGGAAAGGACGCTCTACTTCTCCGAACAATCCAGGGAAACTTAAGCAACCTTCTACTTCTACTTCAGATCCTCCAGTTGCCGTGACGACAGGATTGATCATTTCAATAATATCTTGTCCTTCATCGAAGTCTACTATCGCTACACGAATCGATTTACCAACTTGTGGAGCAGCTATACCCACGCCGTCATGTTCAATCATCGTTTCATGCATATTATCTAGTAAGATACCCAATTCATCATCAAATACAGTCACTTCCTCACATGGGGTCGTGAGAATAGATGATGGGTGCTTAATGATAGTTAATATAGTCAAAATAAATTCCTCATTTCTTCGTAGAAAGGTCAAAAGATCGATGTTGGTTCACGGTTAATCGACATGATCAAGCCATCTTTTGCCCAACTTGTTTTGTAGTGTTTCAAAAGTTGTTGCAGAACCGGTATAAGTGCGGGTTCACGTTTGTATTTTATCAAACTTTGGTATCGATATCTATTGTTGAGACGACTGATAGCAGCTGCTGTCGGTCCAATGATGACTGTACCTTGTGATAGTCGCTCCGCCATAAATTCAGTGCCTTTGTGTGCATAGTCAGCTGCCTTTAATACATCTTCATGACTAAACTGTACAACCGTCACGTAATAGTACGGTGGATAACCAAGTTGCCTTCTTCTATCCATTTCCATTTCGTAAAAAGGAACATAATCTTGTGTTTTGGATAATTCAATCGCGTAGTGCTCAGGATCATATGTCTGAATGACTACTTCACCAGGTAATTGATCACGACCAGCTCTCCCACTCACTTGCGTCAATAATTGGAATGTTTTCTCGGCAGCGCGGAAATCGGCCAAATGGAGAGATGTGTCAGCTGCCAATACGCCCACTAAAGTTATACGCGGAAAATCCAGTCCTTTGGCTATCATTTGTGTTCCAAGTAAAATATCTGCTTTTCCTTCACCAAAATCATATAGCAAACGTTCATGGGCACCTTTTGTATTCGTCGTATCGATATCCATCCGTATTACGCGGGCTTCAGGTACCAATTTATATAATTCTTCTTGCGCTTTTTGTGTTCCAGTTCCAAAGAACCGAATATGCTCGCTTGTACATTCCGGACATTCGGAAGGCACTCGTTCTTCATGGCCACAATAATGGCATTTTAGACTTTCACTGGCACGGTGGTACGTCAATGAAATATCACAGTTTGGACATTCGACAACTGTTCCGCAATCACGGCAGAGAACGAAGCTCGAAAACCCACGTTTATTAAGCAGCAAGACAATTTGTTCTTTCCTTGCTAATCGTTCGCGAATCCCTTCAGCAAGCGCTACAGAAAACATCGAACGGTTTCCTACTTTTAGTTCTTCTCGCATATCTACCACTTCAACACTTGGCAAAGACTGGTTTTTGGCTCGTTTGGATAATGTTAATAATGAATACACCCCTTTGGAAGCCCTAGCATAAGACTCCAATGACGGTGTCGCACTTCCTAATATAACAGGACATTGATAGTATTCAGCACGCCAAATCGCTACATCACGTGCATGATACCTGGGTGACTCTTCCTGTTTATAGGTAGTCTCGTGTTCTTCATCGAGAATCAATAATCCTAAATTCGTGAAGGGAGCAAATACAGCTGAACGTGCACCAATTGCAACTTTCACTTCACCACGATGGATTCGGCGCCATTCATCATACTTTTCCCCCGCAGATAAACCGCTATGCAAAACCGCAACTAATTCCCCAAACCGCCCTTTAAATCTAGCCGTCATTTGAGGTGTCAATGCGATCTCAGGCACTAGCACAATCGCTTCTTTCCCTTGCTTCAACACGTGATCGATGGCCTGTAAATAAACTTCTGTCTTACCACTTCCTGTAATACCGTGAAGTAAAAAGGTTTCTTGAATGCTGTTGTCACTCGACTGTTCAATAGCGGAAAGGGCTACTTGCTGTTCGTCTGTTAGTTGTTCCGGCTTGCCACTATCTTGCATTTTGGGTGTTTCTAATTCTCGGTACACTTCCACTTGCGATTGTTCTACTATCTCTTTATCTACAAGTGATTTCAACACGGTAGCGGTAACGCCGGATTCATCGAGGATTTTACTTGCTTCTATTGATTCTGTCGGATGCTGCAACAGCCAACGAAGTAGTTCTTGTTGTTTTTTTGCGTTTGGATGTACTTCTTCTAACGCCATTTCAAGTTGTTTCGCATCCGGCACATGAATCATTCGCACTTTTTTCATTTTGGTTTTCTGTTTGATTGCCGTATCAATTTCGACAATTCCTAGTTCATTATATTTCTTTACTTCATTTAATAAATTCGCATCTTGAAGTGCTTTTAAGGTGACTTGTTTGCGATTTCCTAAAAACGCGCGAAATGACTCATTAAGCTCATCTGGTTTGATCACCGTCATAATCTTTTCATATTTAGCACGCATAGCTGCAGGTAACATGACTTGCAGTGCATCGATTTCATAGGCGATCGTTTCCGTTGCCAGCCACTTCGACAAAGCTAATAATTCCGCAGACAGCACTGGCTCTAAATCTATAATCTCCGCGAGCGGTTTAATTTTATTTTGGTCTAGTTCGCTTTCTTCCTTGATACCCGTCACATAGCCTGCTACTTTTCGTGGACCAAAAGGTACTTTTACACGTAAACCTGGCTCCATCACATGTTCCCAATCGATAGGTACTACATAATCAAATGGCCGATCAATCGGATAGGCCGCTACATCTACAATGACTTCAGCAATCATGTAGTTTACTACTTTCATGCTGAAGGATGGTTTCAAATAACCGTTCGGCCAGTTGAGTTTTTGGCATGGCGGCAAAAGGAATGGTTTCTCCTTCTCTAGAAATCAATGTCACAACATTTGTTTCACTACCAAAACCGCCACCAGGATCCGTGACATCGTTGACGATAATATAATCTAGATTTTTAGATTCTAATTTTTTCTGTCCGTAGGCAATCGCATCCGTCGTTTCAGCTGCAAAGCCAATTAGCAATTGATTTTCTTTGCGTTTTCCAAGTGTTTTTAGGATGTCAGTTGTCCGCTCTAATTCCAGTACATCATCGCCATCTTTTTTCTTCATTTTTTGATCATGTATGTTTTTCGGTCGATAATCTGCAACAGCTGCCGATTTTACTACAATGGACGCATCATCATACTGACTGATTACAGCATCGAACATTTCAGCAGCGCTTTCTACATGGATCACATGGACACCTGATGGAACCGATAGCTCGACCGGTCCTGAAATGAGTACAGTATGTGCACCCAGCTTCTGTGCTGCCTCCGCCATTGCGTAGCCCATTTTGCCACTTGAAAAATTAGATACATAGCGGACAGGATCTATACGTTCACGAGTCGGACCAGCTGTAATGACCACTTTTTTACCACGTAAAGGTTGGTAAGATCCTTTATTAAAATGCTTGCTAATTAACTCCGTAATTTTTTCGGGCTCTTCTAAACGACCCTTACCCACATAACCGCAAGCTAAAAAGCCTTCTGACGGTTCGATAAACTGATAGCCATCCCTATGTAATTGATCAATATTACGCATGACAGCGGGATGGGCATACATATGTACATTCATTGCGGGCGCAATCCAAACGTCTGCTTGTGTTGCAAGTAAAATAGTCGTCACCATATCATCTGCAATTCCGTGTGCAAGTTTGCCAATTACGTTAGCTGTAGCAGGCGCAACGACTACTAAATCTGCCCAGTCTGCTAAATCAATATGCGCAATGACACGGGAATCTTTTTCATCAAATGTATCAAAATACACATCATTTCGTGACATGACTTGAAAGGATAATGGCTGAACAAATTCTTTCGCAGAATCAGTCATCACGACTTTTACATTCGCGCCTGCCTGACTTAATTTGCTGACGAGTGCAACAGCTTTATAAACCGCAATACCACCTGTTACGCAGAGTAAAATGTTTTTATTATCTATCTTCATGGAACTCTCGTCCTTTCTAAAAATAATAAACTCCCTGAGAACGGTTGAATTCCAAGGGAGTTGTTTTTTATTTCAAATCAAACTTCGTCTTCATAAATAATTGATTCATCTGCTGCTACGTTGATTAAGACGCCCGCTGCCACTTCTTCAAGAGCCCTGCCAACACTTTTTACTGATCGGTATGAATGAAGTGATTCGTTTTGTTTTTCTTGTAGTTCACGTGCGCGCTTAGCTGCCAGTGTAACCAGAGTGTATTTAGAATCAACTTTTCCTTTTAGTGAATCAACTGATGGATATAACATAGTTTATTCTCCCTCCAACATTTGTAAGTATCTCATTTCCACACGTTCTCTTCTGCAATGCTCTGCCGTAACAATTGCATTGATTCGATCACATGCTTTGGAGACCTCGTCGTTCTCTACTACATAATCATACAGATGCATCATTTCGAGTTCTTCTCTTGCTTTTAATACACGGTCTGCAATGATGTCAGATGCTTCCGTACCTCTCCCAATCAAACGAGTTTCTAGATCACTTAAACTTGGAGGTGCTAAGAAAATAAATAGGCCGTTTGGTACTTTTTCACGCACTTGGGCTGCACCGACTACTTCAATTTCAAGGAATACGTCACGACCAGCGTCGAGCGTTGCGTTAACGTAATCGAGTGGAGTTCCGTAGTAGTTCCCTACATATTCCGCATATTCGAGAAGCTTTCCTTCTCCGATCATTTCTTCAAATACTTCTTTTGATCGGAAGAAATAGTCAACGCCGTCAACTTCACCTTCGCGCGGGTTTCTAGTAGTCATGGATATGGAGTATTCGTAGTTGGTGTCCGGACTTGTAAATAATTCTTTTCGTACGGTTCCTTTTCCGACGCCGGATGGACCAGAAAGGACGATTAGGAGTCCTCGATGTTTGTACATGTAATCCCTCTTTGTTATGTATTCATTAGCACGTCATACTTGTTACGCACCGTTGATTTACGCATCAGGCGGACGCTTTCCAGGGGGCATGGTCTTGAGCCAAGCGAACAGCGAAGAGTTCGCTTTGCCGTATTTCTGCTTATTTTGCAGAAATTAAGGCACCTGTCCAGGGTCTCAAAACGCATGCTGTTCCCTTAGGAGTCGCCACCTTACGCTTCAATCAACTAGTCACGCTTCCTAACATTTAACTTTAACAAGAAAGTCCAGAAGATCCTAGAATTTTTATAGTTAAACTGAAAAGGTCCATGTGTGCAATCTGTTCATATTATACCATAATCATACGATGAGTGCTAAAATGGAACAAAACGATATGAAAGAGGAATCCGTATGGCATTTGATGGTTTATTTACAAAAGCAATAGTAAGCGAGTTGCAGCAACTGAAGACGGGGCGGATTTCGAAGATTCATCAGCCGAATTCACAGGAAATCATTTTTCAAGTCCGAGCTAATAATAAAAATCATAAATTATTAGTATCGCTACACCCTTCATTTTCACGATTACAGTTGACTGATGAAGTGTTAACGAATCCTTCTGAGCCACCGTTGTTTTGTATGGTATTACGCAAGCAACTTGAAGGTGGAATGATTACATCAATTGAACAGCATGAGAATGACCGGATTGTGAATATTCACGTCCAGGCTCGAAACGAATTGGGGGACCAAATCGAACGGAAGATAGTCATTGAAATCATGGGGCGACACAGTAACTTAATTTTACTCGACGCTTCACGAGATATGATTATTGACAGTATGAAACATTTACCGCCTTCCGTTAATAGTTACCGGACTGTTTTACCTGGACAGCCTTATATTCCAGCACCACCACAAGACAAAGTAGATCCGTTTGAAGTAACCGAAACGGAATTCAATACAATAGTAGATTCTTTACAAGAACCAAAGGATATAGTACAGCATTTCGCAGGCTTTTCCCCACTAACAGCTGCGGAATTGCTATATCGTTTACAGGATGATAACCAATCATTTACTGTGTGGCGATCATTTCTTGAGAGTTTCAGCTTACGTACAATGAAACCCACTACCGTGGAAAACGATAGAAAAACTTTGTTTTCCGCAACTGCATTAACCCATGCACAAGGAATCACTCAATCGTTCTCCACTTTAGGCGAGTTGCTGGACAAAGTCTATTTTGCTAGGGCAGAACGGGAACGCGTAAAATCCCAAGCCATCGATCTAGAGCGTTGGTTATCAAATGAGATTGCTAAATTGGAAAACAAAACAAAGAAACTTCAAAAAGAACAAGAGACAGCGCAAGACTTGGATACATTGAAATTATACGGTGAATTATTGACTGCGAACAGCTACATGCTGCATAAAGGCGATAAAGAAGTGACTGTAGAGAATTATTATGAACAAGGCACAACCGTCACAATTCCACTCGATCCAAGAAAATCACCAATTGATAACGCACAACGCTACTTCTCGCGTTACTCAAAAGCAAAAACAGCACTGATTCGAATTGCAGAACAGCTTGAAAAAACTAAAGACGACATCGAATACTTCGAAATGGTCAGACAGCAAGTATATCAAGCTTCACCAATCGATATTGAAGAAATTCGTCAAGAATTAGTAGAACTTGGGTTCATGCGTGCTCGTGGAAGTAAAAAGAAAGTAAAACTACAGAAACCGAAACCGGAAGCATTCGTTTCTTCCACTGGCATTCCGATCTCAGTAGGGAAAAATAACAAACAAAACGACTACCTGACATTCAAACTTGCCGCTCGGGATCACATATGGCTTCACACAAAAGACATACCAGGCTCACACGTCGTCATTCACGACACCGATCCAGACGCCCAAACAATTGAAGAAGCAGCCGTACTCTCTGCATACTTCAGCAAAGCACGGGAATCATCTTCCGTCCCAGTCGATTACACGCAAATTCGTCATGTGAAAAAGCCTTCAGGAGCAAAACCAGGCTTCGTCATTTACTTTGAACAGAAAACTGTGTTCGTTACACCTGACGAAGATTTAGTACGTAAACTACGGAAATAATGCACTGTATGGCTATATGTTTTGAACATTTTAAGACAGAAGTGAATTCCTTTTATTATAGGTCTCTGTTCTGTCTTTTTTCTTTAAAAATGCATCATCGTTCCACATTAAAAAATGACACCAGTTGATCGTAAGTGGAAGGCGGCGAGTGCAAAGATGTGCTCCTAACACTACGCTTTTACTCGCAAAAGCCGTTCTACGTGACGGCTCTTCCCGCGGGAATAGCAATTATTTCTGCGATTAAAAGCGAAGCGTTATGAGCATGAGTTTGAGACCCTGGACAGGTGCCTTAATTTCTGCAAAGTACACAGAAATACGGCAAAGCGAACCCTTCGCTGTTCGCTTGGCCCAAGCCATGCCCGCAGGAAAGCGTCCGCCTGGAACGTCCATCAACGTTGCCCAACCACTCACCACTCTTTCTTCTAGAAAGCAAAACGGCTCCCATTACGGGAACCGTTTTTATTTATTTACTTACAGCGTGCCAAGCTTCAACTTCGTATGCCATTCCAGCAATTCATTCATAGACTCTTCCTTAACCGCGCCTTCTTCCTTCGCTACTTCAGCAAGCGCCGCAAAGTTTGTCAAACTGTGATAAGAAAGTTTCGCTTCCGCAAACTTTTCGTCAGCCTTTTGCAACTCATATGTAAAGATTGAGACAATCCCACATACTTCCACGTCCTCTGCAATCAATGCATTCGCTGCATTTAAGCTACTTCCACCAGTCGAGATTAAATCTTCAATAATAACAGCCTTCGCATTCGCCTCGATTTTCCCCTCGATTTGACGGCTCTTGCCATGTGCTTTAGCTGTAGATCGGATATAAACCATAGGCAATTTCAGAATATCTGCAACCCACGCTGCGTGCGGGATGCCTGCCGTCGCCGTTCCTGCAATTACAGTAGTGTTAGGATAATGAACGCGGATCAATGCCGCAAGCCCTTCAGCAATTTCTTTACGCCCTACCGGATCTGCCATTGTCAAGCGGTTATCACAGTAGATAGGTGACTCGATCCCAGAGGCCCAAATGAACGGCTCTTCTGGATTAATTGCTACTGCTCCTACATTTAAAAGGATTTGTGCAACTTCTTTTTCTCTCGTCATGATGTCATTCCCTCCCACAATGTCTTTACATGTTGATATGCTTCAAGCGGATTATCGGCTCCTGTAATGGCACGGCCCACTACGATATGTGTAGAGCCTTCCTGTCTTGCTTTTGCTGGGGTGGCCACGCGCTTCTGGTCGTGGACATCACCTTGTGCCAAGCGAATGCCAGGTGTCACTTTGAAGAAATCCTTGCCGCATACTTCTTCAATAATTTTCGCTTCCTGTACTGAACAAACCACGCCGTCCAACTGTGCGGATGAAGCCAATTTTGCGTAATGCTCCACAGATTCACGAAGCGGTACACGAATTAATTGTTCTTTGTTCACTTGTCGTTCATCTGTTGATGTCAGTTGAGTCACAGCAATTAATGCAGGACGCTGAACTCCCACAGCAGTTCCAGCGTCAAGTCCTTCAAGTGCTGCTTCCATCATCGTCTTCCCACCAGCCGCATGTACGTTGACCATATCCACTTCAAGTGAAGCCAATACTTTCATTGCTGATTTTACCGTATTCGGGATATCATGCAATTTCAAATCTAAAAAGATGGAATATCCCTCTTCTTTCAATCGTGCAATCATAGCGGGGCCTTCTTTATAGTACAATTCCATTCCTACTTTGACATTGACTGAGTGATCAAAGGCTTGTAAGAAATCGAATGTCTTTTCAGCTGAATCAAAATCTAATGCGATAATTGGGGAGTGGTTCATACACGATGGCTCCTTCCAACTAATTCAGAAATATGATCGATTCCTAGTTCATCCAATTTAGCAGGTAGTTGCTCGATTATTGTTGGACAAATAAATGGGTCAACGAAGTTTGCTGTGCCAACAGCTACTGCACTTGCGCCGGCAGACATAAAGTCCACAACATCTTGTACACATGTTACGCCACCCATTCCAATGATTGGAATATTAACCACTTGGCTTACTTCATAGACCATGCGAATCGCAACTGGCTTAATTGCAGGTCCAGATAAGCCGCCTGTTTTATTCGCAATCACCGGCTTACCTGTTTTTTCATCCAGACGCATGCCAACCAATGTATTAATCATCGTAATTCCATCTGCTCCGCCTGCTTCTACCGCCAATGCCATCGCTTTAATATCCGTGACATTCGGTGATAGTTTCACATACACAGGAACAGATGAAACAGCTTTTACAGCCGCTGTCAGTTCTTTTGCTATTTCAGGATCCGTTCCAAACAGGATCCCGCCACATTTGACGTTTGGACAAGAGATATTCAATTCGAGCGCATGCACATTTGATGCTTTTGAAATTTGTTTCGCCACTTCAACGTAATCTGCAGTTTCAGATCCCGCAACGTTCGCAATAATTGGAACATCGAATTTTTCTAACCATGGTAATTCATTAGTCAACACGCCTTGAAGCCCAGGGTTTTGAAGACCGATAGCATTTAACATCCCTGAAGAAGTTTCAGCTACACGTGGTGTAGGGTTACCATAACGCATTTCTTCCGTTGTCGCTTTAATCATGATAGCTCCGAGCTGGGACAAATCGTACAGATTACCGTACTCCTTACCAAAACCGAAACAGCCAGATGCAGGCATAAGGGGATTTTTCAATTCGAGTCCTGGCAATGTAACCGCTAATCTATTCATATCTGCACCACCCCTGCTGGAAATACTGGTCCATCCGAACATACTTTTACATATGCCTGATCTGTCGCATTTTCATTCGTATGACAGACGCAAGCAAAACAAGCACCAATACCGCACCCCATACGTTGTTCAAAAGATAAGAATCCTTTTTTATGCACATACGCTTTTTGTACGGCATCAAGCATCGGCATAGGTCCACAACTATAAAACGTTTCGAAGTCATGAGATAATTCACTCATGACGTTCGTAACAAATCCTTGTGTACCGTTACTGCCATCCACTGTTGCTATATATGTTTCGCCTAAAGCAGCAAATTCTTCTTCATAGAAAACTACTTGATCCGATTCGAAACCAAGTATATGAATGCAGTTCACGCCTTTTGCTGTTAGCTGTTTTGACAATTCAAAGAGTGGAGGCACACCGATCCCGCCACCAATCAATACAGCTGTTTGACCAGCCGATGTTTCTTCAATTGGGAAGCCATTTCCTAGGGGTCCTAGTACATTTACTGTATCTCCCTCACGTTTTTCAGATAAGAGCGATGTACCTCGACCCTCTGCGCGATAAATGATGGTCATTTCATTTTTCTCGGGATTAATTTCAGCAACTGAAATTGGACGTCGTAATAACGGTTCAAATGAATCCGACACTCGGATGTGGACAAACTGGCCAGGAGAAGTAATTTCTCCGACCAACTTGCCTGTTAACTTCATCTCGAAAATGTTTTTCGCGATTTCCTGTTGCGATTCGACGGTCATCAAGTCCTGGATGATCATTGAACCACCTGCGGTTGTGGCATTGCATCCGTCTGGAATGTCATGGACTCGATGACGGATAACATCGCTGCTGCTGTATCAATCGAAGTTAAACAAGGAACACCATTTTCTACTGTTTCGCGACGAATTCTAAAGCCATCACGTGCCGGTTGTTTTCCTTTAGTCAATGTATTGATGACCAATTGTGCTTGTCCTTTTTGGATTACATCGATCAATGTCGGACCTTCTGTACCAATTTTACCTACTGTTTTCACTTCGATATTTTCTGCCTCGAGTACTTTAGCAGTACCTTCTGTTGCCACAATACGATATCCAGTTTCAATGAAACGTTTCGCAATATCTACAATTTCTTCTTTATCTTTATCAGAAACTGTCATTAACACAGTACCGTATTCTTTTACTTCCATTCCAGCTGCTACTAAGCCTTTATACAATGCTTTTTCCAATGTTACATCTTTACCCATTACTTCACCTGTTGATTTCATTTCAGGCCCGAGTGTAATGTCTACACGACGAAGCTTTGCGAAAGAGAAGACCGGTACTTTGACATAGACACCTGATGGTACTTCTGCAAGTCCGTCTGTATAGCCTTGTTCTAAGATGGATTTACCCAAGATAGCTTGAGTTGCGACATTTGCCATCGGAATATTCGTAATTTTACTTAAGAATGGTACTGTACGGCTAGAACGCGGGTTCACTTCGATTACATAAACCTGTCCTTCTGAAATAACGAACTGGATATTCATTAAACCACGAATTTTAAGCCCAAGAGCCAAACGTTTCGTATAGTCAGCAATCGTTTCGATCATGGACTGTGAAAGGTTTTGCGGAGGATAGACTGCAATCGAGTCACCTGAGTGAACGCCTGCACGTTCGATATGCTCCATGATGCCAGGAATCAAAACTGTTTCACCGTCGCAAATTGCATCGACTTCAATTTCCGTTCCTGTTAAGTAACGGTCGATCAATACCGGATGTTCAGGACTAGCTTTTACCGCGTTCTCCATGTATTGAAGTAATTCCTCTTCATAGTAGACGATTTCCATTGCACGGCCACCTAGTACATATGACGGGCGGACTAAGACTGGATAGCCAATTTCTTTTGCAATAACGACTGCTTCTGGAACTGATAAAGCGGTCTTTCCAAGTGGTTGTGGCACACCAATTTCATGCAAAGCACTCTCAAATTTATCACGATTTTCCGCACGGTCAATATCTTCAAGTGATGTACCAAGAATTTTTACTCCGCGTGCTTCCAATTCATCAGCCAAGTTGATCGCTGTCTGGCCACCGAACTGTACGATGACGCCTTCAGGTTGCTCAAGATCCACGATATGCATGACGTCTTCAATTGTTAACGGTTCGAAGTATAACTTATCGGAGATAGAGAAGTCGGTCGAAACAGTTTCAGGATTGTTATTGACGATGATCGCTTCATAACCTGATTGTTGTATAGCCCATACACAATGCACTGTCGCATAGTCGAACTCTACACCTTGCCCAATTCGGATTGGACCTGAACCTAAAACAATCACGCTCTTCTTATCCGTTCTTACAGATTCATTTTCGTCTTCGTACGTACCATAAAAGTACGGTGTATCCGATTCATATTCCCCAGCGCAAGTATCCACTTTCTTATAGACAGGAACTAGCCCTTGTTCTTGTCTCCAGTCGTATACTTCACGTTCTGTTGTCTTCCATAACTTCGCAATCGTATTGTCCGGGAATCCAAGACGTTTTGCTTTATAACCAATGGCTTTATCGTATGGATTATCTTTCAATATCTCTTCATAACGTACAATGTTTTCGAATTTACGCAAGAAGAATAAATCGATTGCACTCCATTCGTGTAATGTTTCAATTGTTACACCGCGACGTAATGCTTCTCCGATGAAGAATAGACGCTCGTCGCCTGCTTTGCGAATTCGTTGTTCGATCCATTCATCAGACATCTCACCACCGCCTGGAAGTGACAAATCGAATTGACCTGTTTCCAATGAACGAACAGCCTTCATGATGGACTCTTCAAATGTACGGCCCATCGCCATTACTTCCCCTGTCGCTTTCATCTGTGTACCCAAGTTACGCTTCGCTGATTCAAACTTATCGAAAGGCCAACGTGGAATTTTCGTGACTACATAGTCCAGTGTCGGCTCAAAGCAAGCATACGTATTACCTGTTACCGGATTCATCATTTCATCCAACGTCAATCCGACAGCAATTTTCGCCGCTAGTTTTGCAATTGGATAACCCGTTGCTTTCGAAGCTAATGCAGATGAACGACTAACACGCGGGTTCACTTCAATAATGTAATAATCAAAGCTATGTGGATCAAGTGCCAGCTGTACGTTACAGCCACCTTCGATTTTTAACTCGCGAATGATGTTCAACGATACGTTACGGAGCATCTGGTTTTCACGGTCTGTCAATGTTTGGCATGGCGCCGTTACAATAGAATCTCCTGTATGAATACCGACAGCATCGACGTTCTCCATATTACAAACGACAATTGCATTATCTGCTGAGTCACGCATTACCTCATATTCGATTTCCTTGAAGCCTGCAATGGATTTTTCTAGAAGACACTGTGTAACTGGGCTATATTTCAAACCACTTGCTACGATTTCTTCTAAATCTTCATCATTATGACAAATTCCCCCGCCTGTTCCACCTAACGTGAATGCAGGACGAACGATCACTGGATAACCAATCTCCTTGACGAATGCATAAGCTTCATCAATATTATGGATAATCTCACTGTCCGGAACAGGTTCACCCATTTCATTCATTAATGTACGGAACAAATCACGGTCTTCCGCTTTATGAATCGCATCCAGCTTAGTACCCAAAATCTCAATTCCTAATTCGTCTAGGATGCCTGATTCATGTAATTCAATAGCCATGTTTAAACCAGTTTGTCCGCCTAACGTCGCAAGTAGTGCATCCGGGCGTTCTTTACGGATGATACGGCTAACGAATTCAAGTGTGATGGGCTCGATATATACTTTATCTGCCATTTCTGTGTCAGTCATAATGGTTGCAGGGTTAGAGTTGATAAGAATAACTCGGTATCCTTCTTCTTTAAGAGATAAACAGGCTTGTGTACCTGCATAGTCAAATTCTGCTGCTTGTCCAATTACAATCGGACCTGAACCAATCACGAGGATGGATTTTATGTCAGTACGTTTAGGCATTAGTATTCTCCTTTCGGTTGCTTGCAGTCATCAATTGAATAAAACGTTCGAATATATAGCTAGAATCTTGTGGCCCTGGTGAAGCTTCCGGGTGGAACTGAACAGTAAATGCTTCTAGCTTCTCACTTCGAAGCCCTTCAATACACTTATCATTCAATGCAATATGTGTCACTTCGAGACCCGTTCCTGCTAAAGAGTCTTCAAGTACTTCATATCCATGACTTTGTGATGTGAGATCGGTACGATTCGTAATCAAGTCTTTTACTGGATAGTTGCCGCCAATATGACTGTTCTTCATCTTCGCCGTTTTAGCACCGCATGCTAGTGCGAATAATTGATGACCAAGTCCGATACCGAAGATAGGCTTCTTGCCTAGTAATTCTTTGATAGTTTCGACTGCCCCTTCTACATCCTCAGGGTTTCCTGGTCCATTTGATAATAAAATACCATCTGGGAACAATGCTAATATTTCTTTTGCCGATATATCATAAGGTACAACGATGACATCGCAATCTTTTTTATTTAATTCGCGTAAAATGCCATGTTTAATGCCATAGTCAATAACGACGACACGCTTACCTAAGCCTGGGGATGGATATGGACGTTTTGTAGATACTTTCGCAACCAAATCTTTTGGCAGTTCGTATTGTTGAAGTTCTGCAACAGTTGAATCGGTATCGATCTCTTCTCCTGCAGCTGTTAATTTACCGCGTAGCGCACCTTTTTCACGTAATAGACGCGTTAGTTTACGAGTATCAATCTCCTGGATACCTGGGATTCCTTTTAATATTAACAAGTCTCCTAGTGACATGCCGCTCCGGAAATTTGAAGGCTCTTCTGTTAGCTCTCTAACGACTAAGCCGTTGATTGCTAAGTCGATAGATTCATAATCGTCTCGGTTAATTCCGTAGTTACCGATCAATGGATACGTCATTACGATAATTTGTCCACAACCTGAAGGACTTGAAATTGTCTCCTGATAGCCTGTCATACCTGTTGCAAATACCGTTTCCCCTATCGAAGCATTTTCTGCTCCGAATGCTTTTCCTTCAAAAATGGAACCGTCTTCCAATACTAAGTATCTTTTTGTCATTATTGACCATCCTTCCATACGATGTTCCCACCGAAAATTGTCATTACAGGCCATCCAGCGCATTCTACTCCGTCAAATGGTGTGTTCTTACCTTTTGAAACAAATGTCGTACGGTCGATTTTTTGTTGCTTTTCTAGATCAAGTAATACGAGATCTGCTTCGGCTCCTACTTCAAGCTTACCGTATGGCAAGTTGAACACTTCCGCGGGTTTCACTGTCATCCAGTCAAGAAGTTGTTTGAGTGTCCAATATCCTGGCTTTACGAAGTTTGTATATAGTAAGGGAAATGCTGTTTCTAATCCTGTGATGCCGAATGGTGCTTTTGCAATGCCTACTGCTTTTTCATCTGCAGTATGCGGTGCGTGATCAGTAGCGATACAATCCAATGTTCCATCCATCAGGCCATCACGTAACGCATCGCGGTCTTCAATGGCACGTAGTGGCGGATTCATCTTCCAGTCCGCATCGTCACAAGGTACGTCATCTTCTGTTAATAACAAATGGTGAGGGCTGACTTCTGCTGTCACATGAATATCAGCTTTTTTTGCATCACGGATTACGCGAACTGATTCTTTCGTGCTAACATGACAAACGTGGTAATGTGCGCCTGCCGCTTCTGCTAGTAAAATATCTCGTGCAATATGTACGGATTCTGCAATAGAAGGAATTCCTGGTAGGCCAAGTTCTTTATTACGTTTTCCTTCGTGCATTGCTCCACCATAGATAAGTGTGTTGTCTTCGCAGTGTGCCACAATAGCCATATCGATCTTAGCTGCTTCTTGCATTGCTTCGTACATCATGCCAGCTTCTTGTACACCTACGCCATCGTCCGTGAACGCAAATGCGCCGTGTTCTTTTAATTCAGATAGATTGGTACGTTCTTTTCCCGCTTCTCTGATCGTGATGGACGCATAAGGGAGCACACGAATCTTAGCATGATCTTTAATTAATGTGTTAATTTTTTCAAGATTTTCTTTTGTATCTGGTACTGGACGTGTATTCGGCATTGGACAAATGGTAGTATATCCGCCTTTTGCAGCTGAATGGGTACCTGTTTCAATTGTTTCTTTATGTTCTCCACCCGGCTCGCGCAAATGAACGTGTACATCGATGAACCCTGGTGATACAAGTAACCCTTTTCCTTCAATTACTTCACATCCGGCTGTACCTAGTTGATTACCAATTTCCAAAATCTTTCCGTCTGCAATTTTAATGTCCGTTTCGACGATCTGGCCTTCCTCGTTTACCATTTGCACTTGTTGAATTAACGTGTTCATATTACTTCCGCCCCTTCAAAATAAGTTCTAGAACAGCTGCCCGAATATAGACGCCGTTTTCTACCTGTTTAAAAATTCGTGATTGCGGACTCTCTATTAAACTATCCGCTATTTCTACATCACGATTCACTGGAGCAGGATGCATGATGATTGCACCTTTTTTCATTCTTGCAGCCCGTTCTATAGTGAGACCATATTGCTCATGATAAGCAGCTTTCGTATAAGCCATCTCTGTATTGTGACGTTCGTGTTGTACTCGAAGCAGCATGACGACATCACTCGTTTCAATCACTTCATCCCAGTTGTCAACACTGTCGAATTCTCCCGCCCATTCCGGTGGGCAGAGGAACGTGACTTCGGCTCCTAGCTTCCGCAAAGCTTCCGCATTTGAGCGAGCTACCCGACTGTGGGCGATATCCCCTGCAATCAATACCTTTAGTCCTGCAAAGTGTCCGAATTCCTCTTGAATCGTGAAGATGTCGAGCAAAGATTGCGTCGGATGCTGACCTGACCCATCTCCTGCATTAATGATGGCAACATTCGTACGTTTTATCAATTCTTCATAGAAACCATCGGCTGGATGACGAATGACTAGAGCATCCAACCCAATTGCTTCCAACGTCCTAATCGTATCATACAAAGATTCTCCTTTTAAAGTACTCGAGAAACTCGTCTCAAAAGGAATGATTTGCGCGCCTACTTTACGTTCTGCCATTTCAAAACTCGTTTTCGTTCTCGTACTAGGTTCAAAAAACAAGTTGCAGACGGTATATGTTCCAGGCAATTCCCTGAAGCCCAGCCGCTTAAAAATCGCTGCCCTATCGAGTATGAGCATGATCTCTTCAACTGTCAGGTCTTTCATTGAAACTAAATGTTCCATCAGATGTTCCTCCTTCACGAAATGCAAGTAATTCATGCACGAACTGCTTAATTTCTATTCTTCCCGATCCATCAACGTATCATCTGTTTTACCTGGCAACACGAGATTTAACAGAACGCCGACAATTGCTGACAGTGCCATACCGCCGATTTGGAATGTTTCACTTATATTGATAGTCGCTCCACCGATTCCGATGACTAGGATGATGGACGCGATAACTAGATTTCGTTGATTATCAAAATCGATCTTGTGGTCGATAAGCATCCGTATTCCTGATGAAGCGATGATACCGAACAACAGAATGGATATCCCCCCAAGTACTGCTGTAGGAATCGTAGCGATCAACGCCATAATTTTGCCTATGAAGGAGAAGAGTATCGCAAATACCGCAGCCCCCATGATCACATACACACTATAAACCCGCGTGATAGCAAGTACACCGATATTTTCTCCATATGTAGTTTTAGGTGGTCCTCCGACTAGTCCACTCATAAGCGTGCCCAGTCCATCACCAAGCAATGATCTGTGTAATCCAGGACTTTCAATATAATTGCGATCTACTACTTTACCTAGTACCAACTGGTGTCCTATATGCTCAGAGATCGTGACAATCGCTATTGGCACCATAATGATCAGAAGTGTCGGTGTTACGACAAATTCATAATCCACACCAGGAATCAGCATCTCCGGTACCGCAAACCACTTGGCTTCTACAACTTTGCTGAAATCTAGAATACCGATGAACGCAGAGTAGATGTACCCCACTACGATTCCTATAAGAACTGGCATCAAGCTGATAATTCCTTTAAAGAACATTAAGCAAAATACTGCAGAAGCAAGTGTTACTAGAGCCGCGGAAAAGTGTAAGCCGCTATAAACATCCGCTCCGTCAACATTGATCGTGCTGGCCATATTTACGGCTGTCGGTGCGAGCGCCAATCCAATCACCATTATGACCGGTCCCACAACGATGGGTGGCAATAACTTCATGATCCAGTTATAGCCTGTTTTATAAATCAGTAACGATATAATCGCATAGACCAATGCTACGAACATACTACCTATCATTGCACTGCCGATACCGCCAGATTGCGTCGCCATCTGAATGGGTACAATAAAAGCGAATGAAGAGCCTAGATAGGCCGGAACTTGAAACTTCGTCACAATAATAAATACGATGGTTGCGATCCCACTCGTTAATAGCGCAATAGCAGGGCTTAAGCCTACTAATTGTGGTACCAAGATTGTCGCGCCAAACATAGCGAACATATGTTGCAAACTCAGTACCAGCCAACGAATAGGTTGTGGTTTTTCATGTACATCCAATACTTTTACACTCATCTATCATTTCTCCCAGCTTTTTATAATGTGCGTGTGTGAATCTTGACTCCATCCGTTCCATCTTTTTCGATCATACTGACTACTACCCGTTCTTCATTTGAAGTCGGGATATTCTTACCAACAAAATCTGGACGAATCGGTAGTTCTCGATGACCTCGATCTACTAAGACAGCCAGCTGTATGGAAGAAGGTCTTCCCAAGTCCATAATGGCATCTAGTGCAGCACGAACCGTTCTGCCTGTATAAAGAACATCGTCGACCAAGATGACTTTTTGATCCGCTACATTATGTTCGATATCGACTTGTTGTACAAATGCTTCTCCTTGCTGGTTCTTTAATTGAAGATCATCCCGGTACAATGTGATATCCAATTCACCGGTTTTGATAGGTTTACCTTCGATTAGTTCAATCTTATCCGCTAAGCGTTTCGCTAAGATTGCCCCTCTTGTTTTAATGCCAACTAGGATGCAGTGATCAATACCTCGGTTTTTTTCGATAATTTCATGGGCAATACGTGTGACCGCCCGCATGATGGCTTGTTCGTCTAGTATTTCTGCTTTTTCCGTCATATCAATAAGTCCCCTTTCTTTCTTACCTTTTTCCATAAAAAAACCCTCCAGTCAGAGTAGACTGGAGGGCGGACGTGCAGAAAAAAGCATACATCGATACTTACCGCAGTAAGCTATCATGTAATTCCGTGCAACCTTCCCAGCCTCACAGGACTGACGTTAAAGGTATCGCTATTCAATTGCTTATTAGAGTATACATCCCTTACTAAACGTTTGTCAACGCCTATTAAGAACGTAATTCATTTAGTAACTGTTGGAAATTTTCAGGCAATGGTGCAGTGAACTCCATATATTCATCTGTCGCAGGGTGATTAAAACCAACAGTTCCCGCATGTAGTACTTGTCCGCCAAAATCGATTGTTTTTCTTTGACCGTATTTCGGATCTCCTACAAGAGGATACCCAATATATCTCATATGCACACGAATTTGGTGAGTTCTACCTGTTTCAAGACGACATTCAACCAATGTGTACGCGCCAAAACGTTCTAGAACCTTAAAGTGTGTAACAGCATTTTTCCCGTCATCCACGACCGCCATTCGTTGACGATCACGCTTGTCACGTCCGATTGGTGCATCTATTGTGCCGTGATCATGCGGAATATGTCCGTGAACTAAAGCAGTATATACACGATTAACCGATTTAGCGACGAGCTGATTAACTAATGATACATGCGCTTTATCATTTTTTGCTACCATCAATAACCCCGAAGTATCTTTATCAATACGGTGTACGATACCCGGTCGCATGATACCATTGATGCCTGATAAATCTGTCACTTGGTACATTAATCCATTAACTAGAGTACCACTTACATGCCCCGCCGACGGATGAACCACCATACCTACAGGTTTGTTAACAACCAATACATCTTGATCCTCGTATACAATTTCAAGTTGTAAATTTTCAGCTTCAACATCATACTCCTCGATTTCTGGCTGCTCGACAGTAAGCTTATCGGCTGTCTTGACTTTATAGTTCGGCTTAACTGCACTGTCATTTACCTTAACATGTTCTTCTTTCACCCATTGCTGGATTTGCGTACGGGACCAGTCCGGTTGAAGAGTAGCCAATGCTTTGTCTATTCGATTGCCCGCAAGTTCCTCTGTGATTTCAAATTCAATTCTTTCCATTACAACACCTTTTTCTTTTTCTTTTTTTCGTCAAGCATAACGTGTAACAAAATAAGTATGACAGCAATTGTCAATGCGGCATCCGCCACATTAAATATCGGAAAATCATAATGTATAACAGGAATCAAGACGCTGATGAAATCCACTACTTCTCCCCTTACTAGTCGATCGATAAAGTTCCCAATCGCACCGCCTAGCAATAGCATCAGACTCATACCTAGTAGTCGGTCCTTTTTACCTTCTGTATGGAAGAAGTAAACAATAGCTACTACTACTACAATGGTCACTATAAAAAATAACCACATCTTCCCTTCAAGCATCCCCCATGCAGCACCACGGTTACGGTGAGAGAGCAACGCAATATAAGGATCTAGAACAGAGATATGTTCACCTAACTCCATATTTTTTACGACTAGCCATTTCGTCAATTGATCCAAGCCAATGACCAGTGCTGCGATTGCATAATAAACGATCACTTCATTACCCTCCGTCCAGCTAATTTCTTCTTTAGTTTACCACAAAAACACGTCTTTCATTATGTTTGTTAGTTCAACGATTCAAAAAAGCCATCATCATCCACGAATGAATGATGATGGCTGCGACATCAAAATTACTTACGCATAATTTTCTTTCACAACAGTCGCGCATCGTGTACATAGTGTTGAATGTTCTGCATCTTCTCCAACCGTTTCAGAGATTGTCCAGCAACGCTCACATTTTTCACCTTCAGCAGGTTCTACCAAGACCGTTGCATGATCTAGTTTCAATGCATTCGGTAACTCTGCATCTGTACTCTCTTCAAAGTCCGAGACGATGAAGAATTGTGCAAAGTCGATATCATCAGCTTGCAATATGCCACGTTGAGCTTCAGGCAACACAACGGTCACTTTTGCCTCCAAGGATTTCCCAATTACTTTCGAGTTTCGTGCTTCTTCAAGAGCTTTCAAAACATCATCACGAATATCCATCAAGTTATCGAAGCGCTCACGAAGCTTGCCCGCAATTTCACCTTTATGATCAGCTTCAGGCATATCCGTCAATTGGACACTTTCTTCAACAACGTACTGAATGTTTTTCCACATTTCATCTGCAGTGTGTGGCAAGATTGGCGTAATGAGCTTGACAAGTGTAAGCAATGTATCATACATCACTGACTGCATTGCACGACGGTCTGGATGATCCGCAGCTTCTATATACACTACATCTTTCGCAATATCCAAGTAAAGCGAACTTAGCACACCTGTACAGAAATTATTGATTGCGTGGTAGACCGTAGGGAACGCATACTGATCGTACGCTGTAAGAACTTCCTCGATCAAATCCTGCAACTTCACGTAGACATACTGATCAATTGCACGCATATCATCAAATGCTACACGATTTGTAGCTGGATTAAAGTCGGCTACGTTACCATGCAAGAAGCGGATTGTATTACGGATCTTACGATAGACTTCCGAAACTTGCTTAAAGTTCGAATCAGATACCCGAACATCTGCTGTATAGTCTACAGACGATACCCAAAGACGTACGATATCCGCACCAAGCTGATTGATCACTTTCGAAGGGACGATGACATTCCCTAGAGACTTGCTCATCTTCCGGCCATTTTTGTCCAATGTGAAACCATGGCTCAAGATGCCTTTATATGGTGCAATACCATTGATGGCTACGCTCGTTGTCAATGAAGAGTTGAACCAACCACGATATTGATCGGAACCTTCAAGATATAAATCTGCTGGGTAACGGAGATCGTCACGTTCTTCCAGTACACCTTGATGTGTAGTACCCGAGTCGAACCAGACATCCATAATATCGGTTTCTTTCGTGAATTCGCCATTCGGGCTTCCTTCATGTGTATATCCTTCTGGCAATAGTTCTTTAGCAGAACGTTCGAACCAGACATTTGATCCATTCTCGCGGAATAAATCTGCTACATGACTGACCGTTTCATCTGTTAGAATTACCTCACCATTTTCCGCATAGAATACCGGAATCGGAACACCCCATACGCGCTGACGAGAAATACACCAGTCGCCACGGTCACGGACCATATTGAATAAACGTGTTTCTCCCCAAGCTGGCGTGAACGAAGTAGTTCGGATGGCTTCGAGTAAATCACTTCTGAAAGATTCAATAGAAGCGAACCATTGTGCAGTCGCACGGTAGATAACCGGCTTCTTCGTACGCCAATCATGCGGATACGAGTGAGTGAAGAATGACAATTTTTGAAGCGCTCCGACTTCTTCCAGCTTTTCAGTCACCGCTTTATTCGCATCCTCATAGAACATGCCTGTGAAAAATGGTGCTTCATCTGTCATGACACCGCGGTCATCAACCGGAGATAATGCATCGATTCCATATTGCTTGCTCACGTAGAAGTCATCTTCACCATGACCTGGTGCTGTATGGACACAGCCTGTACCTGCATCTGCCGTAACATGCTCACCTAACATGATTAATGAATCACGATCATAAAACGGATGTCTTGCAACAATTCGGTCTAGTTCTACGCCTTGAATTTCTTTTTCGATCGTGTACTCTTCCCATTCAAGCTCTTTCGCCAAATACTCGACTAAGTCTTTTGCAATTACAAACTTCTCATTCTGTACGTTTACTACAACATACGTAAATTTAGGATGAACGGAAATTCCTAAGTTTGCAGGAATGGTCCAAGGTGTTGTTGTCCAGATCAGGAACTTCACATCATGCTCCAGTACACCTTTCCCATCCGAGATTGGGAAGCTGACATATATGGAGGGAGACTTTTTATCTTGATATTCAATTTCCGCTTCCGCCAAAGCAGTTTCACTTGAAGGAGACCAGTAGACAGGTTTTAGTCCTTTATAGATGTATCCTTTTTTAGCCATTTCACCAAACACTTGTATTTGACGTGATTCAAATTCAGGCTTCAGTGTGATGTATGGATTCTCCCAATCTCCACGAACCCCTAAACGCTTAAACTGCGTTCGCTGATTGTCAATTTGTTGTAGGGCATACTCTTCACACATTTTACGGAATTCAGCAGTACTCATTTTTTTGCGATCAATCTTTTTATTTACAAGTGCTTGCTCAATCGGCAAACCATGTGTATCCCAACCTGGAACATATGGTGCGTGGAATCCAGACATCGATTTATAACGAATGATAAAGTCTTTTAACACTTTGTTCAGTGCGTGACCCATGTGTAAGTCACCGTTCGCATAAGGCGGTCCATCATGCAATATGAAGAACGGACGGTCTGCGGTACGTTCTTGAACTTGCTGATAGATATTCTTCTCATTCCACTCTTCCTGTATTTTCGGCTCATTATTTGGCAAATTTCCACGCATAGGGAAATCAGTTTTCGGCATAAGCAATGTATCTTTATATTCCATTATAATTCCTCCTTAAAATATGGGTAATTCTTTTTATTGCTATAGAAATGAATTCGGCTAGCTCAAGCGCTCAACTGCTTAAGAAATCAGAAAAACCCCATCCCAAAAAGGGACGAGGTTCATTCTCGCGGTACCACCCTACTTGCAATCGCATAAAGCAATTGCCGCTTAGACACTAGTAACGGCAGTGTGAGACCGAGAACCAAGATCTATATAAAGGTTCTAGCTCAGGAGTGATTTTCGTTTTTGGTTCACCACCGGGCTTACACCATCCCCGGCTCGCTATGGGCAAAATCAGAAAGTACTTTTTCCGTCAACGCTTCTTCGTTTCAATTTACTTTTCATTATAAAAATGTGTTCGAAAGTTGTCAAGCTTCTTTCGTCTGCTTGACTAGTTCTTCATCTAAACTGTCTACATTCGGAATATCCAACTCTTGCTCAGCTACACTTTCGACACTGGAGGTATCCAATTCATACTTTAACAGGTCATCCCAGTCTTCAGTATTGATCATATCTAGCTGTGCTTCTACCATCATCTTGAAACGGCTTTTGAATACTTTTGACTGTTTCTTCAACACTTCAACTTCAAGTGCAATCTTTCTTGCCTGCGCAAGTGCGTCGTTAACAAGGCGGTCCGCATTCTTTTCTGCTTCAGAAATGATTAACTTTGATTCTTGAATAGCATTTTTCCGAACATCTTCTGCAGCCTCTTGTGCAATCAGAATGGATTTTTGCATCGTTTCTTCTATTAAATTAAAGTGAGTAATCTTCACTTCATTATCAGAAACCGTTTTTTCAAGTTCTTCATTTTTCTTCAGGACGTTTTCATAATCCTTCATCAATTGTTCTAAAAATGCATTCACTTCATCTTCATCATAGCCACGAAATTTCGTATTAAACGTTTTGTTATGTATATCCGTAGGGGTTAAAGCCATAATACGCTTTCTCCTTTCAGTATGCTTACATAGTTTACAGTGTGATTGTGTTTACTACTTGATTAAACACTACTTTTCTTAATTTATCAAGGATTCAATTCAGACTAGTGCACCGATCATCACTCGAATTTTATCTTTCTTTGTACGTCCTTCGATACTCGTGATTCTAAAGCGGCCATACCCTCTAATTGACAGGACATCATATTCTTCCACTTCAAACGCTTGTTGATCAATCATAGCCCAATTCACTTTAACTTTCTCCGCCTTAATAAGAGACGAAGCTTTAGCTCTTGAACTGTTTGTTAATGTTGCTACAATGGTATCCAAACGCAATGAACTAACGATATGCAGATCTTCCGTCCACTCTTCTCTTACGTTAATAAAATCTTCCGTATTTGGAACTGGCTCTACTGAAATTTTCACTTTACCTACTTGCGTGAAATGGACGTGAATGTATTCAGATACTTCCTGAGCAACCGCAAATTGCACTGTCTCTTCAGTTAGTCGAATATCACCAAATCGTGAACGCTCAATTCCAACAGACAGTAAGGAACCAAGGAGCTCGGAATGTTTCATTGTGACGAATTTTTGTGGATAATTCACTTTATATACACTGATTTGAAAATCCTCTTTAGTTGGGGTGTAATAATCTGGATAGATTAGCACACGCTGTCGTTCAGCCTCGTTAAAGCCACCTCCTGCTGTCAAAGTGAGATCTGAATTCCTCACCATGGATTCCGTTATGAACCGCTGACGTGGATCCATAAACTCTGTTAGCTTGGGTGCATACGTATCTTCCACTTCTTTCACCCAACTATTCACTTTTTCAATAAACGGTTGTTCTTCTTTACGAAAATGTTGAAATATTGAATCCATTCTATTTCTTCTCCTTATATAAAAAAATCCTCACCTTGTGAGGATTTCCGAATTCAGTTTAGGATATACTTAACTTACTAACGCTTGGAAGATCATCAAATATATCTGTCCAATCCCTCTGCTGATTAATTGTAAAGACAGCAATGCGACAATCGGTGAAAAATCAATCATACCAAATGGAGGTATGAACTTACGGAAAAAGCCTAAATAGGGTTCAGCTAATTTCCCTATAAGCTGCCCAAATTTTGTTTCTCTTGTGGAAGGAACCCATGACATTAAAATATAAATGACCAACAGAATAGAATATAATTGCAAGGCCCCAGAAATAAATAAATACGAGTTGTTTAATAATGCGATCATAATAACATGTACACCTCATTCAAATTGTTCAACTTTCATTGGTTGAAAGCTTTAAGTTGCGTAGCCTATCGTTCTTGTTGTTCAGATAGAAACTCTGTAATTTTACCCGCTACTTCTACGTTGTCAGGTGCACATAGGAATATATCTGCGCCAATTCGTTGAATGTCGCCACCGAGGGCATAAACTGTACCACTTAAGAAATCAATGATACGAAATCCTTGATCACGCTCTATCTGCTGTAAGTTCACGACGACAGAACGGCGATTCTTCAGATGTTCTGCAATGTCCTCTACTTCTGCATAAGAACGCGGCTCCAGTAGAATGACTTTTGATGATTTTTGAAGACTTTGTAGACTAATCACAGGGGCTTGTGTAGATGAAGGTTTTTGCGGAGAGGCTTGAAGACGACTATTAACAGCTCGTTTCTTACCTCCTAGCTTCTTCATCTCTTTGCGAGCCATTGCTTGTTCACCTTTTGTAAGTTTACTTTGAGGTTTCGGTTGTTGAACTAAATCTTCTTCCTGTACCCAAAACATTTTTTCCAATCGTTTTTTAAGGCTCATTCAGTTTCCTCGCTTTCTGATCCGGCCAATGCAGTGCCGATGCGTATATGAGTTGCACCTTCTTCTATTGCGATTGTAAAGTCATTGGACATACCCATGGACAGTTTTGTACACGGTGCATAGGGTAATCCTTTTGTTGCGATTCGATCTCGTAGTTCACGTAAAGAACGAAATGTGTTGCGAACTACTGATTCATCATCCGTGTTTGGTGCCATCGTCATCAGTCCAATTACATGAATGTTTTCGTAAGCCACCAATTGTTCAAAGAATAGATCTACTTCATCCGGGGTAATACCTGATTTAGACTTTTCACCTGAAACATTGACTTGTACAAAACAATCTAGCGGCTTACTTGCCCGCTTGTTCACTTCTTTCGCAAGGCTCATACGGTCAAGCGAATGAAGGCAGTCAATCGTGTCGATTAATTCTTTTACTTTGCGCGTCTGTAAGTTACCAATAAAGTGCCAATTGACTGGATCTTCAATCGTTTCTTGTTTATCAAGTAATCCTTCGAGGCGATTTTCCCCTAAGTTCTTAATCCCAATATCTAGTAGCGATTGCGCTCTAGCGGAAGATACTTGCTTCGTGACGGCTATTAACGTGATGTCATCCGAGCTGCGATTTGACGTTTCACATGCTTCGTTTATTTGATTTTGTATAGTTTCTAATCGTTGTTCTATTTGTCCCATATTATCACTACTTTTCATCAGCTTTATTTCATTGTATCAATTTGGGCACTATATATCAACGATAAGTCATTTATTGAGCCTTTTATTCTCAATCAAGATAATATCTTTACCAATCGTCATGACGTCATTGTAATTGATTTTTTGAACACCTTTTGACTTGCTGTCTGAGAAAAAGGAGCGTTCAAGTTCTCCTATATGAAGTTGCGCAATTTCTCCTTTTTCGATGTCAATTGTGGCATCTTGAACAAAACCGAGAAAAGATCCTTTTTTTAGTTCAATCACTTCTTTTTTCTGTAAGCTGGAAAAACGCATAGTTTCCCCTCCTTCTTTCATACTATGCATAGTGAGTTTTAATGAGAACGTGAAAAATGCTCGACGAATTAGAAAGTGCCTAGAGAGGGGAGACATTGGATAGTGGTTTGGGATTTCCGTTGCAGAGGTGGACGCTTTCCGGGGGCACAATCTTGAGCCGCTTCCACCGCTACGTGCAAAGATGTGCTCCTAACGCTTCGCTTTTACTCGCAAAAGCCGTACTTCGCAACGGCTCTCGCTCAGTCCAGGGTCTCAAGATTGTGCTGATCCCCAGGAGTCGCCACCTCTTCCACTGCAATCCTACCGTGAGACTGCGATTAGTTTTAAACGTCATTGAAATTGGCTAGTGACTTAGTGGCGCCTTATTACTTATTTAAATTCAAAATCTGTAAAGGCCTGAAGCTCAATGAGCGCTTACAACGCAGGTATGATCACTTAGACGAATCTATGAGCGCTTGCGTATTGGGTTTGGGTTTGGGTTTGGGTTTGGGTTTGACTATATCTCCTCCCATCTATATCCAGAAAAAAACAAAAGTGAATCGGAGTGGAAGGCGGCGACTCGGGGAGGATCAGCCCGACAGGTGAGACAACCAAAGGGAGCTACGCGACCTGGTTGGCTCACCGCGGGCCCTCCCGAACGCGTCCGCCTGGAACGCAGAGTAACGTTGCCTTCCCCTCACCCACTCACTTCGCCAACAAAAACAAAAACTGCCTCCCCACGTTTATGTGGAAAGGACAGTCTCTGTATATCAATCACTATTTCTTCTGCTCAATTCCAAGCCGAATCTGCTCCATCGCATGCTTCTCAATTCTCGAAATTTGCGCTTGCGATATCCCGAGCTCCTTGGCAATTTCAGTTTGCGTCTGACCGAGGTAAAATCGTTTGGATACGATTAGCTGTTGACGTTCGTCCAGCTCGCTCATTTTATCTTTAATGGATACGTAGTTCATCCAGCGATCCTCTGATACTCTTTGATCATGTAGCTGATCCATCATATAAATTGGATCACCGCCATCGCTGTTCATTGGCTCATGCAACGACATGGGGTCTTGTATGGCATCTAAGGCGAAGAGTATATCTTCTTCCGGTATGCCGGTGATTTTCTCGAGATCTGAAATTCTTGGTTCGTGTTGATGTTCGTTGACATACTGTTCTTTTGCCCTGATGGCTTTATAAGCGATATCACGTAACGATCTGGATACACGAACGGCATGATGATCACGAAGATGTCGCTTGATTTCTCCAATGATCATCGGCACAGCGTAGGTGGAAAACCGGACATTATGTTTTAAATCAAAATTGTCTATGGCTTTCAACAACCCAATACAACCAACTTGGAATAAATCATCAGCCTGCTCTCCACGATAGTTAAAGCGTTGAACAAGGCTAAGTACGAGACGTAAATTCGCAAATACCAATTCATCTCTAGCAAATTCGTCACCGCTTTGCAAACGGATGAATGTCTCTTTCATCACATCTGCAGTTAATAAAGGCAGCTCGGACGTATTGATGCCACAAATTTCTACTCTTGTACGTACCATTGGCTCTTCCTCCGCATTCTATAGGTGAGTGTACAGAGTAGTGTGTCCTCAACTCTTTAGAATATGCGAATTCACGAATCGCCAATTTCTGCCGATAAGTCCAGTTATGAAATTGGCTGATTTAGTCGATCTCGAAGCTCAGAGATGATTTTCTTTTCCAATCTAGATATATAAGACTGTGAAATACCGAGGAGATCCGCCACTTCTTTTTGTGTCATTTCATTCGTCCCCATCAGTCCGAATCGTTGCTCCATAATATAACGTTCTCTTTCATCTAAAATGGAAATGGCATCGATCATATACTGCCGCTCCAGCTTTTTCTCAACATCGTCTATAATAATATCTTCATCCGTCCCCAAGATATCTGAAAGAAGTAACTCATTGCCATCGGCATCCGAATTTAACGGCTCATCAAATGAGATCTCTGAACGAATTCGATTCGTTTTACGCAAATGCATTAAAATTTCATTTTCAATACAACGGGAAGCATATGTCGCAAGCTTAATATTTTTATCCGCTTTAAATGTTTCGATTGCTTTGATCAATCCGATAGTTCCTATACTAATAAGATCTTCAATATTCGTGTTCGTATTATCGAAGCGCCTTGCGATATAGACAACGAGACGTAAATTCTTTTCAATCAATGTATCCCGTGCCGCAGCATCTCCATTCATTAATGCAGCAATCATTTTAGCTTCCTGCTCTTTATCGAGAGGCTTAGGAAGAGATTCATGTCCACCAATATAAAATATGCCGCCTTTTCGTCTGAAGAATCCCGCAATATAAGAAACCCATTTCTTTACTTCTATCAACATATAGCCGTTCTCCCTTCTTCTTTTAGTACATCCATCGCACTCATTTGCAAAATAGCCGCTGCACCTTGAGGGTATTGATGCTGTTCTTTCGTCAAGACGATATATCCTACAGGCAATAACTCTCCTTCGAGCAACCAGCTATCATACTTGATTCCGACAGCCCACGAAGCACCTTGAACAGTCTGCAATCGTATTAACCGAAGACTCTTTTGATAAGTAGCAGGGAAACTGGCCAAGTCTGGAGATTTTTCAGGGTTCCAGGACACTAGTGCTGAAGCGAAGTCGACTGGCAGCTGTTCTTTGATTGCCGAAAAGCCGATAAAATGTACAGGATCTCCTGACAATGGTTCTACGCAATGATTACCCGTATCGATGAATACCTTAAGCGGAATAGATTGTCCCCATAAATTTAATTCTGAGTCAAGCGTGAAACTCATTAACTTATTCATCATGCGTGTGTCAATCCATTTATGCTTCACGATGTATAACGATAGATATGTTAGACCAATCGCTACGAATAAAAAGCTCTGATTTACGCTGACACTTATCTGAGCATAGATCAAGGTCAACATTCCTCCTGCGAAGAAAGCTGCGATCAGTACAGCGAGGATCGAACTTTTCCAACTACTAAACGTTTGTCCAAATGCAATATACGTCATTCCTAAAAAAGTGAAGATCATCGCTAGCAAAGAATACGGGAACAATGTAATAAAGAAGGCACCGAGAAATGCCGCACTCCATAACCTCCTTTTGCTCGTTTGATGATTTCCCACTTTATTAGTGAACGATAGGATGGCGTAGTTAAAGAGCATATTGATCCCTATCATCAGTTCTCCATACATATGCCGGCCTCCTTACAAACAGATTATCATGGCTTTAATGAAAAACCTGTCGGGCTTTGGTTTGTTTCCAATAAAAACTTCGACATATTTTTAAATGCGTATAGTCATCACGGGATGGTGAAATCAAAAAAGCTTCCCGCATGAGAATTTCATCTCTTGCGGGAAGCTAGTTCTATTTATTATTTACGACGCGTACGATTACGTAAGAACGTAGGGATATCCAGTTGTTCTTCGTGCTGATGCTGATTAACCTGTGGCTGTCTTGGCTCAGCTTGTTGTTCGTAACGTGGTTGCTCTTCATACCTGCTTTGTGTTGGCGGTTGCTGTTGTACAGGTCGTTGTGGACGAACGCCCCCCGTTACACCAGCACCACGTTGTCTTGATGGAGCTAATTGTTCTTCGTTAAATCCTGTCGCGATGACTGTTACGATGATTTCATCTTTCAAATCGTCGTTGATGACAGAACCGAAGATCATGTTAACGTTTTCGTCTGAAGCAGTGGCAACAATATCAGCCGCTTCCTGTACTTCAAACAAGCTCAAGTTCGAGCCACCTGTTATATTCATTAGGACACCTTTGGCTCCATCGATTGATGTTTCAAGCAATGGACTAGAAATAGCTTTTTTCGCTGCTTCCGCTGCACGATTTTCACCGGTAGACATACCGATACCCATCAATGCAGAACCTTTGTTGTACATAATTGTTTTCACGTCAGCAAAGTCGAGGTTGATCAATCCAGGTACTGCAATCAAATCCGAGATACCTTGAACACCTTGGCGCAATACATTGTCAGCTTCTCTAAACGCTTCAAGCATAGGAGTGTTTTTATCTACAATCTCTAGCAACTTGTCATTCGGAATAACAATTAGCGTATCGATTGCTTCTTTCATGCTTGCAATACCGCCAGCTGCCGAAGTAGATCTCTTTCTTCCCTCAAAAGTGAACGGACGTGTGACCACGCCTACTGTTAATGCACCAATATCTTTGGCGATTTGAGCAATAACTGGTGCTGCACCCGTACCCGTTCCGCCTCCCATACCAGCTGTAACGAAGACCATATCTGCTCCACGTAAAGCTTCTTCGATCTGCTCTTTACTTTCTTCAGCTGCTTTTTTACCTACTTCAGGGTTAGCGCCAGCGCCTAGTCCTCTAGTCAGCTTTTCACCGATTTGTAGTTTGATTTCAGCCGATGATAATTTCAATGCTTGAGCATCCGTGTTAACCGCGATAAACTCTACGCCTTGCACTCCATGTTCAATCATACGGTTTACCGCATTGTTTCCGCCGCCGCCCACTCCAATAACTTTAATTACCGCTAATGCATCTATGTTCGTCTCAAATTCAAGCATTGATTTTCCTCCTCTAAATTATCTGCAATTCCCCGTCTAACATAATGTTTTACTCAAAGAAATTGTCGAATACTTTTTTAGCGCGTTTCATGAATCCTTGACCTTTTTCTTTCTTCGGTTTAACTGGCCGAGCTACAGGTTCCGCAACTTCATAAATGGAATCTGGCGTTTGAGGTGCCCCAACCTGCTCTTCTTCATAACCGAAGAACACATCTTCCATATACGCATAGCGAATCAAGCCAACCGCAGTAGAGTACATTGGCTCACGGACACCAATATATTCTGGTGTGTACAATCTAGCTCTTGTTTTAAAGACATCACGAGCCAACTGTAAAATTCCGTCCAGTTTAGCCGTACCGCCTGTGATGACGATACCTCCAGGCAAGTCACGGATGCCTGTTGCATACAAATCTTCGAGAATCAATTCGAACAATTCTTCAAGACGTGAACCGATAACATCAGAGATATATCGCTGGCTATATTGATCTTTTGCATCTGACCCTACTACTGGTACTTCAAATAATTCTTCGTCTGAAGCATCATCATAATAGGCATGTCCATACTGATGCTTAATCATTCTTGCTTGTTCTGTAGGTGTTTTTAAGACGATCGACAGGTCTTTTGTAATATGGTCTCCGCCAACAGGTAATACAGATGTACTAATCAAACGATTTTCGGCAAACACCGAAACCGTAGTTGATCCTCCGCCAATATCAATAAAGGCAGTTCCATGATACATTTCATCTTCGGATAATGCGAATGTACCTGCCGCTAATGGCTGCAAATAAATTTCGCGTATTTGTAAACCAGCTTTTTCTACACAGCGTAAAATGTTATGTAGTTGAGTTTTGGACGTCGTAATTAACGTTGCGTCCATTTCCAATCTTACTCCCATCATACCACGGGGATCTGTGATTTCATCATAATCATCGACAATAAATTGCTTTGGCACTAAATTGACGAATTCTCTTTCGGGTGGAACATTCATTACTTGTGATGACTTCATAACTCTTTCTAGGTCATCATCTGTGATTTCACGATTTTCAGAGTTCACTGCCACAACGCCTTTGACGTTTTGGAACTGGACGCCATTTGCAGGTATGCCAAGAACTACTTCTTCAATTTTCAAGCCTGTCATTCTTTCAGCCTGTTCAATCGCTTTACGGATTGACTGGACAGTGGCATCAATATCAATAATTGTTCCTTTGCGAATTCCAGCAGATTGAACATTTCCTACACCGATTACATGCAGGGCATTTTGATCCATCTCCCCAATTAAGACTTTAATTGTGGATGATCCTATATCAAGTGATACGTAATGATTTGATTTACTCAATTATTGACACCTCCTTAATGTAACTAGTAACTTCCATTCTATTGTATTATGACTGCTTTGTCTAAATATTTTCAACACCCTCTTCTAAAAACATGTAATATTACGTATTTGTGTCGGAATTTTTGTTTCTCCCCGTCCATTTTGCGAGCAGGATTCTTCTGATGACCGCGATGTTTTGGAATAATCGTACACCAAAAGCGAAAACTGCTGCCAAATATAAATCAACACCTAAGTGTACACCAATAAAAGCAAGTGCTGCTGCCAAAAGTATATTGAAGAAAAATCCGCTGACGAATATTCGATCGTCATACACTTGCTGAAGATAGGCTCTGATTCCACCAAATAGTGTATCAAATGCAGCGAGAATCGCAATAGTTAAATAGTTATTATAAACTTGCGGGATCTGTATATCCGAGAGCAAACCTAGTGAAACGCCAAGGAGGAGCCCAAGTAAGGGTAGCCACATATTGTCATTACTCCTTTGTTTGTTCTTTTAAAAATCGATTTTCAAAACCGCCCGTCCAGCCTTGTAACGTAATACGGTCCGTTGGTTCACTAATGGTCAAAATTAAGTCGTCCAAATAAAATTCATCTTGAATAGTAGTTGTCAATAATTGATTATACAACTCTTCACTTGCTTCCTTCGAAGGAGAAACGACTTTAATATTGAAAGGTGGTGTAGAAACCACTTCCCCACTGACTGTCAGATTACCATTGATATCCCGAATCCAACTCAATGTAGTAAAGCGTTTGCCGTCAATCTCCAACTCATTACCTTGTTGTTGATTCACCACATTAATAAACCAAGCCAGCAGTTCAGATGATACTGGCTTTATTTCATAACCAAGCGCAATACTTTCTGGAGATGGCGCGACTTTTATTACAAATCCTGGACCAGTGGTCGGCATGAATCCCGCTTGTTTATACAATTTATCCAATGTATCTTGCAACACATTTGCTGCATTCGCTTCGGGTGATGCGTTATAAGCAGCAAGCGTCTGGTCAATTCCTCTGATTTCTTCTAAAAGTTCAGAGTGGATTTTCTTTTCACTTGATAATTCTTTACGTATAGCCCATAAATCTCGTGTGTCTCGCGGAGATGTGGTATTCATCGTGTTATATTGTAAAGCCAATACAAATCCCACTATACCGAGAATCAACGTGAACTTCCAGTGTGTTTTTTGCTTCACTCTACCCCCCCCCACAATCCCTCATACTTCGTCACGAATCGCAGGTAGTTGAACTTCCTTCATTTCTTCTAATGTGACGACGATATTATCTCTCAACAAGCCATCTATAACACTGCCTTTTAAATGTAGCGCCGGTGATAGCACTTTCGGATCTCCTACTGCTTCTATAATAAAAGGTGCTGGAAACATTCTACCATCAACCATAATAACAGGGCCTGTACATTTTATGTACGAATTCGAATTAATCCGTTGCCCGTTGATTGTCATTCCTTGCGCACCTGCGATTTTCAATTCATTGATTACACGTAAAACGTGACTCTCATGGACGATATAATCATTCGGATTTTGTATTGAAGGATCATAGTCCGCATCTTCCAATGTCACTTTTATCCCCGCACCTTTTGACGGTATATCGCCAAGCAATAATCGTAAATCTCGTGCTTTTTCTACAAGGACCGCATGATTTTTTTCTTTGTCGGAGAAATCCTGTTCAAACGAATGCACTTTTTTCTGTTTCTCTAGTAATTCATTCGTCAATTCCTTATTTCTTTCTTGCTGTTCGATTAAATCCGCCCTATACTGTTCTTCTTGCTGAAATAAATTGGTTTGCTCTAAATCCAGCATTTGTTGCTTACTGCCAATTGTACGGTAGGAAAACGCAAGCATGAAGCCTAGGACTAGAAATACGATGGATAGCACTAATTGCTTGCCGCGTTTCTCTCTAGTTTTCTTCAGTTTTTTGCTCACTTTCTTCCTCCTTATTCGTTTCTACATCGACCGGTTTATTTTTTGTTGCATTTGACTCTTCAGTAGGCTGTGGGATCTCCACATCTATCGGTACTGGTTCTTTGTAGAAATCTGTATAGGTTTTAAAGTACACGCCAATTTCAATATCTAGAACGCCTTTTTCTTCTTTAGGCAATTGAGCGATGATATCCGGATAGTAGGACATTTTATCAGCAAAACCTAGAATTACCGCATGAACTTCATATCCATCACTCATAAATACGTCAATTTTTTCTTCTCCTTGATAACGAAGCTCTGACAGGAGTTCGAAAACTGTACTATCCATCATTTGTAGTTCATTGATCATTCGTTCCGTCACTTCAGGATCGGTAAAACCTGATAGAATGGGGGCATGCGAAAGGATATCTGGATCGGTAGTTTCTAAGCGTTCACCATTTTCCAACAATAGATCATATTGTCCTTTATTCTCTATAAAGGCAACCGGTTCCCATTCTGTAACATGAATAGAAACATCATTATAAAAATCACGGTTCACCTGAGCATCCTTCACGCCAGGAATTTTCTTGATATTTTTTTCTATATCTTTAGCACGGAACCCCCATAGTGATTGCCCCTTATACAATCCACTCTGATCTTTATACTCCTCACCTTCGTGTAAAACAGTCTCATTAATGGATATATTCGAAACATCGCTTAATGAAGATTGGAAATACAACAAGGCAAGAAGAACAAGGACGAATATCACGACTAGCAAAAGAAAGCTCATATTGGCCTTTCTTCTGCGTTTTTTACGCATGGATGGAATCCGATCTTCAATATCTATTATTTTTTCCACATCCTATTCTCCCTTCATCCTGCCCTTTTATTCGCAGAGTAGTGTAAAATTGTTCCAACGGCAAGCCAAGTGGTCAACAGCGAGGATCCTCCATAACTAATGAAAGGCAACGTCACCCCTGTCACAGGCAGCAAACCTGAAACGACTCCCATATTTAAAAACGTTTGGAAAGTTACCATGGACACCATACCGGTGACAATTAAAAAAGAATTCCAGTTGTTCAGCCGAATCGCTATGCCGAATGCAGAAGCGAACAACAAGATAAACAGCAATACGATAGACGCTGCCCCAATAAAGCCAATTTCCTCCGCAATGATTGAAAAGATAAAGTCATTTTGAGGTTCAGGCAAGTACAAAAACTTTTGACGACTATTCCCGAAGCCGTGACCGAATAATCCGCCTGGGGCAATTGCAAATAAGGATTGAATACTTTGAAATCCCGTACCGAGAGGGTCATTCCACGGATCAATGTAGGATTTAATTCGATCCAAACGATACGGTGCAGCTAGAATGAGTGCGATAAAAGCACCGATTCCTGAAACGAAAAGAAAGATAAAGAATGACAATGGATAGCCCGCCAAGAAAAGAATGACAAAAGCAGACACGATCATGATGACGGCCGATCCGAGGTCTGGTTGCAACATAATCAAAGTGGCAGGTAATAAAATCCAGGCAAAATGTTGCCATTGCCAAGACTTTTCTTTATGCTTCTTCATACCGCTGGCTAACTTCCCAAGTAAAGCCACCTTCACGAATTCTGCCGGTTGTAAACTGATCGGACCGAACGCGATCCAGCTTTGAGAACCATTTCTCACCGCTCCAATACCTGGGATCAATACAGCTATCAACATAAGGATTGAAGCGATATAGCAATACGTCCAGAATTTGGGATGTGATGTTAACGGACTTTTGACTAGCACATAAGCAACTGCCAAGGAAATAATCATATAAATGCCTTGCTTGACAATAAACGGAGAAGAATCTTGATAATGAACTTCTCCCCAATAAGATCCTGCCGATTGTACAAAAACTAATCCAATCAAAGACAATAGTAAGGCGGTTGTCAAAAAGATTATTCGGTAGGTTCTCTCCAGCGTTCGCATCCTTCCTCAAGTTAATCAGTCAGTTCTTCATTTTACTCACAAACTATTACAACGAATTTACAATTTCATAACAGCATCAATAAATTCGTCGCCTCGAATTTCAAAGTTCTTGTATTGATCCCAACTTGCACAACTAGGCGACAATAAAATCACATCGTCTTCACAACTGCATGCATACGCCTGCTCAACAGCCTCCTGCATAGTCGATGCCTGTGCCGTCTCCGTTACACCACAAGACTTCGCAAACTCTGCAAAACGCTCTGCTGTCTCCCCTATCGTCACGGCAGCGCGGACATTTTTCATAAACGGTCGTAATTCTTCAAATGAATGCCCTCTGTCAAGTCCACCCGCAATCAAAACGATTGGCTTCTTAAATGAGGAAAGCGCACTTTTTGTCGCTAATGTATTCGTCGCTTTCGAATCATTGTATATGGTACGACTGTTCACTTCACGAACGAATTGCATACGGTGGCGAACACCAGTGAAAGAACTTAAGACATTTTCTATCGCTGTTTTTTCACACCCTGACAATATGGCCGCTGCTGTTGCTGATAAGATATTCTCTAAATTATGGCGACCCGGTAATTTAATATATTTAATTTCTATGAAAGGTTCACCAAGCCAATAAATCCAGTCTTCATCTGCCGAGATACCCTCATTGGTTTTTCCAAGTACTGTGAAAGGAACTTTTTGAGCTTCAAATGATTCTACCGATTCTTTGATTAACTTTTGATCCGCATTAAAAATCAAGTATTCTTCCGAAGTTTGATTGCGAGCCATTTGCAATTTTGCATCCAAATACTCTTGCATCGTTCCATGATAATCCAAGTGCGCTTCATATAAATTCGTAAATATTGCAATTCGCGGTGCAAAGCTTTCTGTTCCAGCTAATTGGAATGAAGAAGCTTCGAGTACGATTACTTCATTCGCATGGGCTTTTTCCGCCACTGTACAAGAAACCGTTCCAATATTGCCGGCAATCAACGGTTTTTTCTTTGCCATATTGAGCATGTGATAAAGCAATGTGGTGGTTGTGGTTTTACCGTTTGAACCCGTAATGGCAATAATCGGTGCTTCACTGAGAATACCTGCTAATTCCACTTCGGTCCAAATCGGGATCTGTTGCTCAACAGCACTCGCTACCAACGAATTACTATAAGGAATCCCCGGATTCTTCACGATGAAGTCGAAATTCCGTTCTAGTAAATCACTTGGATGTCCCCCACCAATAACTTCAATTCCTTCGGTTTGAAGTTCCATTGCCTCTTCATTGCCTTCTAGCGGTTTAGAGTCATTAACCACAACTTCTGCACCTAAACGATGAAGCAAACCAGCTGCTGCCACTCCACTCTTCGCAAGACCAATTACAAGTACTCTTTTTCCTATGAATTGTTCTGTATTCTTCATCTACATGACCTCCAAGAAGACCGGTACGAGGGCAGCAAGCAATGCCACACCCCAGAACACAATCACTACTTTCCATTCCGACCAGCCTGATAATTCAAAGTGATGATGAATAGGACTCATTTTAAAGACGCGTTTTCCAGTCATTTTAAAGCTGATGACTTGAATGATGACAGATAGCGTTTCTACTACAAATACAATTCCGATGATCAACAACAATAATTCTTGTTTGATTAATACCGAAATCATAGCGAGTGCGCCACCTAGTGCCAATGAACCTGTGTCCCCCATAAATACTTTTGCTGGTTTGATATTGAATAATAAAAAGCCAAGCATTGCACCTGCTACTACAAATGCAAATAACGCGATATCGTTTTGCTCATACGCTAAAGCAAATACCCCAAATGCAGAGAATGCTATAGTTGATGTACCACCAACCAGACCATCCAAGCCATCCGTTAGGTTCACGGCGTTTGAAAAACCTACAAGCCAAAAGACCAAAAATGCCACATAAAACACACCTAAATCTATTCCAATTTCTGTGAAAGGAATCATTACGCTAGTTTCGAATGGTCCTAGTTTCAGTAAGAAAAAGGCGACAATCGCAATGATAATCTGACCGATTAATTTCTGAAGTGATGTCAACCCTAAGTTGCGCTTCGCCACGATGATAATAAAGTCATCTAGGAAGCCGATGATTCCGAAACCAACCAGCACGATCAATAACACAATCGTATGAGTAGTTAATGTGTCGTTTATGTAAGATAAAGTGAGTGTTGAAATCCATATGGAAAGAAGGAAGATTAGCCCGCCCATCGTAGGCGTACCCGCTTTCTTTAAATGTGCTTGCGGGCCCTCTTCCCGTATGCTTTGACCAAATTTCAACCTTCTAAGTAATGGGATGATGATCACCCCGATAATCGCTGATACGAAAAATGCGACAGCGATTATCGTGACTGTGGTGCCGAGTGTCATGTCAAGTTCTCCTTCTACTATCAATTGCGTGTCAGTGAAGCACTGCTATTCTGTGTACAAATGAATCGTGTCTTCCACGGTCATCAAAGTATGGGGAGCAGGCAACTGTCGAATGACTTTCTTGCCTTTTCCATGCCACTTAACTTTGAACGTGTAATTTTGTGACAGTAATTCTTTTTCATTCATTCCAAGTAAATCGGGTGAACGGAATGTAATCGCGTCTCCCCATCGGTATTCTTTTTCCAACTGTTCTTTTCTTCTTTCAATATTAGCAATTGGAGCGATTTCTTCAATAATCCGTCCGACAATTGGCGCAGCGATGACTCCTCCGAATTGAATGGAATTCTTTGGACTATCAATAGCTAGATATACGAGCAGTTCCGGATCATCTGCAGGCGCAAAACCAATGAAGGAGACGATATAATCACCATCTTTATAGCGACCATTCTCTACCTTCTGTGCTGTCCCTGTTTTACCGCCGATCCGAAGTCCATCCGCAAATGCATTACGCCCCGATCCATTTGCTACAACCGATTCAAGCGCATGCCGCACTTTAGCTGATGTCTCCTCGCTAATTACTTGTCTTTTTAATTCAGGTTCGAATTCTTTTAACGTTTTGCCTTCAGAATCCTTTATCGATTTGACGATATAGGGCTTATAGAGTTTACCGCCATTAATTGCTGCGGCAACTGCTTGCACTTGTTGGATGGGCGTGACTGAGATTCCTTGCCCGAACGCAGTGGTTGCCTGCTCTACCGGTCCAAATGCTTCTTTGGAAAACAAAATACCTTTCGATTCTCCAGCAATGCCTGACTCTGTCGAGCTACCAAAACCGAATTCACGAATATAGCGATCTAATCTTTCACTACCGAGTCGCTGCCCCATCGTAATGAAACCAGGGTTACATGAGTTTTCTACAACTTCTAAAAACGTTTGATCTTTATGTCCTTCTCGTTTCCAACACCGTAATCTAGCGTTTGCAACGACTTTATAACCAGGGTCATAAAAGTTTTCATTCTCCAAGTCGATGACGTCTTCTTCCAAACTTGCCGCCAAGGTAAGAATTTTGAATGTGGAACCTGGCTCGTATGTCATCCATACAGGCAAGTTCCGGTTATAGATAGTGGAATCCGCTGATTGGTATTCCCGTGGATCAAAACCAGGGACGGAGGCCAGTGACAATAATTCGCCCGTTTTCGGATTCATTATGATAGCCAGTGCCTGTGTTGCATCATACTTCTCCATTGCTTGGATCAGTTCGCGTTCCACAATTTGGTGCATCTTCAAATCGATAGTTAGTTCCAAGGTGGATCCATTTTTTCCATGTTCAAAACTATCCTCTACATGAGGCAATGCAATTCCTTTGGCATCCGTGAACAGTCGCACTTTGTCCCCTGTTCCGTTTAAAATTTCATCATACGCATACTCAATACCCGCCAAGCCGTTGCCATCATAGCCAGTAAAACCGATTAAACGTGCCAACAGATCGTCATATGGATAATGGCGGACGAAATCTACACCTACATACAAGCCAGCTACTTGTAGTTTAGTAATTTCATCTCCCTGCTCCTTCGTGATGTTTTTTCCTTCCGGAGCTAATTTCACCATATAGGTTTTTTTCTTCAGTTTTTCTTCTAACGTTTCCGGTGGCATGTTAAGGATTTTGGCAATTGCAGGTATGTCGCTAGAAATGTCAGGATTTTGAGCTGGCATGAAGTACAGTGTGGGTGCTAGTTTATTACCAACAATCAACTTACCGCTTCGGTCCGTAATATTTCCACGCATGGCACCAAAAGGAATTTCGATGTCCCAATTTTCTTCTGCTTTTTCGGTCAGCCACTCATGCTTGACGATTTGGACATGAAATAGTTTTCCTATGACAAGTAATAGACAGATAAGAAAGCCTAGGAAGACTGCACGTAAACGTTTTTTGGACTGCATATCAATAAATGAACGCAATGACTCACTACCTTTTTTCTATTAAGGTATGCTGTGAAATCATGCGCTATTCATTAGCCTCCCATGATTTGCACTTCTTCGTTCTGTTCCTTATCTTCATTACTTTTCTTTTTATTATACTGCTGTTCAGGCGTCCGAAGTTCAACAACAATCGGATCTTTTTTGTTTACTACTGTTCCTTCTGTTACGCTTTGTCCCACAACGTAACCTTCTCCGTTGATTCGAATGTCTAACTTCGAAAGGTTCATAAATGAGAGCACCACTTTTTTAGACCAACCTGTCATATCCGGGAATGTCGTATCCCCTTTTGTTTCCAACAAGATAATTGAATCCTCCGGTAATTTCGTGTCGGCTTTTGGTATTTGTTTCGTTACTTTGCCACCTTCTCCGATTAATACAGTTTGGAAACCATCTTCCACCGCTAGTGAAGCTGCTGTTTCCGCGTCTTCTCTTTCATAATCCCCAACTTTTTTGACAGGAATCACTTGTTCATCATCAGGAGCAATGTTCAAATATTTTAAGCTGTTTTCCATAATGGGATTAAACACTTTGGATACAGGATCAGACCCTTGTTCACCAGCTTTTAATTTAGGTTGCTGAACAGTTACATAAATCAGAAGCTGCGGATCATCAATCGGTGCCATTCCAAGGAACGAATATAAATAGTTCCCGGGGCCAGACATATACCCTTTTCCATCTGTTTTGGGAAGTTCCGCCGTACCTGTTTTACCGCCTACTGCATAATTTTCAAGATGATACTTTTGTGCAGTACCATTTTCTGATGTCACTGTTGTCGCAAGGATTTCTCGCACTTCTTTGGCTGTTGCTGCGGAAATCGGTGTTCCACTTTCTTCAGGTTCATGATTCTCCAGCACTTCTTTTGTATTCGGATCAATGATTTGGTCAATTACATATGGTTTCATCATGACACCGTTATTCGCAATAGCAGAAGCAGCCTGTATCATTTGTAATGGTGTAACTGTAGAACCTTGCCCATAGGAAGTCGTTAGTCGTTCAGCCGGATAATTGTCGAGTACTACACCTGCCGCTTCATTCGGCAAATCAATTCCAGTTTGTTTACCAAAGCCAAACTTATGAACATATTCAATGAATTTCTGATCGCCGATTCTTTCCAGAAGGTATGCCATTCCCACGTTAGAGGAGCGTTGCAACCCTTCCATAAACGTAATCGTACCCCAACCGTCTACATTCACATCTCTGATCACTCGGTCATAGATCCGATAAGAGCCAGATTTGAAGTAATCGTCCGGTGCCCATTTACCTTCTTCTACTGCAGCAGCCAATGTGAACATCTTCATAGGGGAACCTGGTTCAATCGTCTGTTCAACTGCATCATTCAACCAGTTTTCCGTCAGACCCTCTCGCGTCATCGGGTTAAATGTCGGTCGCTGACTCATTGCCAGGATTTCACCGGTTTTAGGATTAGATACGAGAACCATCATTTTCTTTGGAGAATACTCCTCTTCAACTTGATCCATTGCTTCTTCTACAAAGTTACTGATCGTCTTGTCCAAAGTAAGCTTAATCGTCTGGCCATCTTTGGGTTCTGTAATTTGTTTGCTAGCTGTGGGCAATAAATATCCCCAACCATCCGATTGATAATTTACTTTTCCATCGATACCAGTTAGTTGCTCATTATATGTTTTCTCAAGCCCCATTTTCCCTTTGGTGACGGTAAGATTGTTTTCCAATTCTTCTTTTTGAGCAAAGCCCACTAAGTAAGATGCGAATCGACCGTTAGGATAGAATCGTTTTTTACCTTCCACAAACAAAATACCCGATAATTTTTTTCTATCGAGTTCTTCCTTCATTTTCAAAACCGTTTCACGGTTCAGATCTTTACCCGCATGTCCAAACTCAATTTGCCACGCGCCTTCTCTAGCATTTTTCATTTTATCGTAAATTTCACGTTCTTTTAAAGGTAAATACTTAGCCAGTACTTTAGCCGTCTCTTTATAATCAACAACATGATATTTTCTTTTGCTGTTTTTACTAGCCGCTTCATTGAGAACAGCAACTACATGATAACTTAACGTATCCGATGCAATCGGCACATCGTTTCGATCTACAATTGCCCCGCGGCTTGCTTGTAAGACTGCATGTTTTTCATATTGGTTCGAGGCGATTTTCGCTAACTCTTTACCATCAACTTGGCCCGTCATTTGAATAAATAGGATTCTGCCGAATAATATGAAAAAGAGCCCTCCGAATACTACAAACATTAGAAAGGCTCCCCATTGAAAGCGAAACTTCTTCATCGTCCTGGTACGACCTTTACGTTACTTTCGTTAAGGTTCAAACCACTCTCTTGTGCTTTTTTCCAAATACGTTCGTACGTGGATTTGTCACTTACTTGAATGGACAATTCAGTATTCTGTTTTGCAGTATCTTCAATTTCGGAATTCATCAACTGCACTTCTTTATTTACAGCGTTTATATCTGAATGTGTCTGTAAAAGCATTGAAGAAGATCCAATTGTAAATGCCGCAAATAAAGTAAACAATATCTTTTCACCCTTAGAAAAACGTTTTTTTACACGACGGACAACCTGCGGCTGATTTAAGTCTGTATGTTGTTCTATCTCCGGTGTCAGTGACGTATTAAGGTTCCGTTGTTCTAGTCCCATTGCTCTATTCCCCTTTTCTAATTTCTCTCTATAATTCGTAATTTCGCTGATCTAGCACGTTTATTATGCTTTATTTCTTCATCTGTAGGGATGACCGGCTTTCGTGTAATAAGACGGAATTCCGGATCCATGCCCTCAGGTATAATTGGTAAGTTTGGCGGCAACTCCGGCATGGAAGATGCTTCCTTAAAAATAGTTTTACATAAGCGGTCTTCAAGTGAATGGAAGGTAATTACGCTAATCCGACCATTTTCACGCAATAACGTGAGTGCATCGGTCAAAGATTGTTCAGCTGCTCCCAACTCATCATTTACCGCAATTCGTATAGCCTGAAACACACGTTTCGCGGGGTGACCTCCGGTTCTTCTCGCAGCGGCCGGAATACCCATCTTAATAAGCTCAGCCAGTTCACCTGTTGTACGGATAGGCGCATTAGCGCGTGCTTCTTCAATTTTGCGAACGATTTGTTTCGAGAACTTTTCTTCACCATAGCGGAAGAATATTCTGACCAAATCTGAATACGACCATTCATTGACTACTTCAAAAGCTGTCAATGGTGCAGAGGTATCCATACGCATATCTAGCGGTGCATCATGATGGTAACTGAAGCCTCGCTCCGGTGTATCCAATTGCGGAGATGAAACTCCTAGGTCATATAAAATCCCATCTACATGAGAGATTCCCAATTTCGCTAATTCACTTTTCAAGTCTTTAAAGTTCGCATGGACGAAGTGTACTTGTGCAGTATAGTTTGATAGTTTTTTTTGTGCTGCTTCAATAGCTGTCATATCTTGGTCGAAGCAAATTAGTTGTCCTTCGGATGATAGAAGTTTGACAATTTCTTCACTGTGACCTGCACCACCAAGTGTGCAGTCCACGTAAATGCCATCTTCTTTTACATTCAAGCCTTCAACGGCTTCATGTAGTAATACTGTCGTGTGGTTAAACATGGTTATTCCGCCTGCTTTCAAAATTCAAAATCAATAAGGTTTTCTGCAATGTCATTGAATGATTCTTCAGATTCCTCGTAATACGCTTCCCATAGTTCTGTAGACCAGATTTCAATCCGGCTGGATACGCCGATAATCATACAGTCCTTTTCAATCTTCGCGAATTCTAGTAGGTTTGCGGGTATATTTACCCTCCCCTGCTTATCGAGATTCGCTTCGCTTGCTCCTGAGAAGAAAAAACGAGTGAATGCTCGTGCATCTCTTTTTGTAACCGGCAATGCTTTCAATTTTTCTTCAAGCTTTTGCCATTCATCCAGTGGATATCCAAACAAGCAATTATCTAGTCCACGGGTTAAAATAAAGCCTTCTGCCAATTGCTCCCGAAATTTTGAAGGAACGATCAGTCGACCTTTTATATCGATTGAATGCTGATACTCACCCATGAACATATAATTCACCCCACTGTATGAAATAATGTACCACATCCCCCCACTTTCCTCCACCCACTACACCATTTTTCTTCGCATAATTTTTAAAATGTGTCAATAGTACTTCTTTCTAATTTATTTTCTCTTCTGTATCCCGAAAAAACTACTTTTTTCGCAATTTTCTCAAGTTAGCACCTTTGAGAATGTTCACTATCAATTGGAAAGTCTACAAGTGAGTACGAAGGCTGGAAGCTGTCGTTAGAGTTGCTTTTTGTCTGCCGAGAAAGCGGAGTGGACTACAGATCTTTTATTGAAGTTAGTATGGGGGATTGTGTTGCATTTAAACTTATCTACGTTCAATTTTACATTCAGTTCATCCGAAAAAAGCGAAACATAAGAGGAGTATCACTTAGACGATTAATTCTCTGCGATATTCCGGAAATACATCACCTCTGAAACGACAATCCCTACCACAACAAATTTGCTTACCAATCTTTTACACACAAACAAAACCCGCCATGTATAGAACGAATGACGGGTTTGAGTGGTTTCTTATAAAAAGACTAACTGATGCGATCCATTACACGTATAAGGTTGTTTCAGTAGCTCGTCAATCAACCCTTCACCGAATTGGTTCATATAAAAGTATGGCGAATAGAGACGCTCTTGCAGGGAGCCTTCCGGAAATAGCTGTTCCGAAATAATCTTAAAACGTTCATATTGCACGTGGTTCTTAAGCAAAATCGACTGCTCTTTTTTCCTCTGTAAATATTCAAACTGACTATTATGGAATTGCAAGTTTTTATCGAGCAATTGTAGCAGTCCCGGATCTGTCGCTTCTAGATGTGATTGCAATAGTTCGTACTGCATTTGTAATTGATTCTTCGTTTCTGCCAACAAACGATCGAATTGCTCATCTCGCTGTTGTTCTTGCCATTTTTCCAGTAGTTCCGGTAGTTCGTAATTCATTACTTGATTCATTGTAGTACCCGTAAGCTTTAACGCTTCCTGAACTTGCCTAGTGACCAAAGTAATTGAAAGCCTTGGTACGACTACCGGCATATTGATTCCCATTATGTGAAATGCCTCTTTTAATAAAGACCAATATGCTATTTCTCCAGGTCCACCGACAAATGCCAATACTGGAAATATGAGATCTTGCATAATGGGTCTTGTGGCTACATTGTTACTAAGCAACCATGGCTCATTTTTCGCAATAATATGCATTTCTTGTTCTGTAAAAGATACACCTACTTGTTCATTAATGAATTTGCCATCTTTTCTTCTGAGTAGTACCCTACCTGTATCATGAACATAAAACAGATTGGCATCCTGTTCTTCCGATTCGATGGGCTTTGCATGACCATACGTGTGAAGCTGTTGTTCTGCATAGTAAATGCTTTTCGCCATTGCTTCCGTATTTTCAATCATCTGTGAGAAATAAGGTGACTCCAATTGACGCAATGGCTTATAAGCTGCGTCCATAAATAATAATCCATGCGCAGTAAATAGGTTATTCATTAATGAAGTGAAGAAATCTGTGAAATTCTGTTGTTGTTCTACGGTTTGTAGCACATCACGCAACAATTTTTGCGTATAAGATGTCTCTCCATAACTTTTAAAAATCTTTCTAATATACACGGTCATTTCTTTTTGATCGTACTGTGTGTCTGAGGCCATCGTTTTTAAAATGGTCGGCTGTTTAAACTGCCGCTTCATTGCTTTTCCTGCCTCCGCAGTATATGTATGATTGATTTCGTTAATATCATGATCTTCCCCAGCAATCCAAAACACTGGCACTACAGGTTTGCCTAATTCTTTTCGTTGTTTTTGTGCCAATAAAACCACGGATATAGCTTTATGAACAGAATATAAAGGTCCTGTCAAAACCCCTGCTTGCTGTCCACCAATTACTACCAACGCATCTTCAGAAAGCTCTTGAATATATCGTGCAGCCAAGTCTGATATTCCAAATGGCTTCATATAATTTTCTACAGTAGCAGCCAGCTGTTCTCTTTGAAAAGAACGTCGTTGTAATTCTGCCGCTCTTTCTTCATACCCTATAGGTGTTATTTCATATTCAAAAAATTTATGGAAAAATTGTGGATCGTGACGATACGCTTCCATCAATTTATTCTTTTTCGGCAACTCCATTGTGTCCAAGTCCATCTCACAAACTCCTTTTTGTACCATACTACAGCCAGTATATCACCTCATCCGATCAGGTTGAATAGATACGCTTATGAGGACTCATTAGTTCACGTAGCGGATGATCTGCACTGTAATTCCGGTAATGAACAGTAGAAAGTATGCTGTTGTTAAGAGTAGAAAATACGCTCTCCACGTTCTGCGTAATACCCAAGACGTCCGAAACTCTTTTTCCCTCGAACGTTCTATTACTGCAAACCCGATAGCAACCAAACACAATATTCCGATTAACAAAATGGGAAGCCAAGCATCCCAAATTGCACGAATCAAAATCAAAACGGTGAGTACCATAAACGGCGTAGTCCAGTCTACTGCCCAACCGATCCTCTTCTTCTTAGGTAACCCTATTTTCTTTGCAACGATAATTAATACAACTAAAATTATAAAAGGGAACAATAATAACGCTCCAAGTATATTCGTCAACATCCGCCACATTCACTCCTGTTTATTCCAAGCAGTGTAGTCTCAAGTATTTGCAAAAAGGGAGCATTGCCGCCTTTTTGATTAATTTCTTTCAACACTGCCGTTAAAATAGTTTCAATTTCCATATTCCGACCCTTTATTCTATCTACCAGCATAGAAGATTGATTGTCGGCTGTTCTACGGCATACCTCTTCTATATCGTCATAACTCAATAGATCGCTATACTCTTCAAAGTTATTGAGCAACTCTTCACATAGCTGACGGAATAATAAATGGAAGTAGGGATTTTCTAATAACTGTCCATTCCTAATTTCCAATAATGCTGTTAGTGGGTTGATCGCACAATTGATTAGGACTTTACGAAATAATAACTGTTTTGCATTTCGTTGTGTAGTAATGGGAAAATTATGTGGATCTATTTCTTGCATCCACTGTATGGTGGGAGCAATCTTTTCATTTTCCACGATGTTAATAGGTCCAATACCATTATGCGATACTGTCCGATCATTTATTCTCTTTGCACCATGCTCGACCGTCGCGAACGACACATGTCCAAGTGGATACTGCTCAATCAGCGATAGATGCCCAATTCCATTTTGAATGAATAATAAATCCGGTTGTATAGGTAGAGCGCTGATTTCGGATAATACAGCGTGTAACGCATCATACTTGACAGCAATAATCCATAATGCGTCTAACGGCAACTCTTTAATATGTATGGTTGAATCTACTTCATATGTAAAGTTTTCTGGCTCTCTTACTAGACCACTACGTAAGTGTTTTACTTGCTCCTCACGTCTTACCCAAAAGATGACATTTGCCTGGTGTTGAGCTAAATAGGAACCAATTAATAACCCAATGGATCCTGCTCCTACCACTACAAATCGCATAGTTTTCCTCCTTAAAAAAGAGACCCAGTGAAGGCGTCTCTGTTGGTACATTTTATTATACAGGATAGACAGGATGTTTTCTCGAAGAATTCACAATTTTTTTCGTTTTATAATATTCGAATCTTTCAGCAAGCACTGACCGTAGATTATGAGGTGCAACGATTTCATCAATGATAAGTTCCGAAGCCATTTTATAGACATCGATTTCTTCTTTATATTCTAGCTGTTTCTCCTTTATAAATGCAATACGCTCTTTCGGGTCCGCAATGGCTTCGATTTTATTCGAATATACCGCATTGACAGCTGCTTCAGGACCCATTACAGCGATTTGCGCAGTCGGCAACGCAATACAGACATCCGGCTCGAATGCAGGACCTGCCATCGCGTACAGTCCCGCTCCGTATGCTTTACGTACAATAACTGAAATTTTTGGTACAGTGGCGGAACTCATTGCCATAATTAGCTTGGCTCCATGACGAATAATACCTTGTCGTTCCACTTTCGTCCCAATCATGAACCCTGGCACATCCGCAAGGAACAGCAACGGAATAGAGAAAGCATCACATAATGTAATGAACTTCGTTACCTTATCCGCTGAGTCCACAAACAGCACGCCCCCCTTTACTTTGGGCTGATTGGCAATGATTCCAACAGGACGTCCGTCAATACGTGCAAGTGTAGTGATGACTTCCCGCGCAAACAACTTCTTGATTTCGAACAAGCTACCGTTATCCACTAATTGATCGATCGCCTCATACATATCGAAAGGAGCATTTTGATTTTCGGGAATGATTTCTTCCAACGAACGACCTTCCTTTACCCCACGGGGTTCCGCTATTCTAGTAGACTCTTCAAAGTTCGCTGGGAAGTAGGATAGATACCTACGCGCTTCTACAATCGCTTGCTCTTCAGTATTTACTAGCACATCCCCACATCCACTTACCGTACAATGCATGCGTGCGCCACCCATTTCTTCTAGCGTCACTTTCTCACCTATAACTTTTTCAGCCATTCTTGGTGAACCTAAATACATCGAGGCATTGCCTTCTACCATGATGACAATATCACAGAAAGCAGGAATATAGGCACCACCAGCCGCAGAGGGACCGAATAAAAGACATACTTGTGGGATGACACCCGATAAACGTACTTGATTATGGAAAATACGACCGGCTCCACGACGATTCGGGAACATGTCTAGCTGATCTGTAATACGTGCACCTGCAGAATCCACTAAATATAGCAATGGCACACGAAGCTTTTCGGCTGTTTCTTGAATGCGGATAATCTTCTCTACCGTTCTTGCACCCCAAGAACCCGCTTTAACTGTAGAATCGTTAGCCATAACGCAAACCGTTTGACCGTTGATTTTCCCAGTGGCTGTAACCACTCCATCAGCAGGTAGATCTTTCGCTTCACAGTTTGCAAATTTTCCATCCTCAGCATACTTACCGTCATCAAATAAAAGGCGTAATCGTTCTCTGACGAATAATTTACCCTGCTCTTCCAATTTTTCATGATATTTTTCTGCACCACCCGCCATAACATGGGCAGTGATTTTTTGAAGTTTTTCATTATACGTGGTCTTTGTTGATTCGTTTGTCAAGGAACGTCCCTCCTTTCATTACGATTGAATGGAAACTAACACTTCATCTTCATCTACAAAATCACCTTCAGCACCGTGGATCTTACTTATCGTTCCATCCACTTCAGCTTCTAGCGGAATCTCCATCTTCATGGATTCCAAAATGACGACAACTTGTCCCTTTGTCACAGGATCTCCTTCTTTTACTTCAATTTGAAATATCGTACCTGCCATAGTGGCTTTTACATCTTGCATACAATCACTCCTCACATTTCGAATGCAAACACTCGCTGAAAATAACTTCTTTATAGATAGTGTATCTTATCTATGAAACCGTTTTCAAGTACATTTTAAACAGTCCCGATAGTGTATGCCTGTCGGGACTGAAAGTTTACTTACTTTTTGTTAAAAAGTTTTGGACAGCTTCATGATGCGCGTCACTTTCCCAAAGAATGGAACAGACGCGAGCTTCTTCCTGCATGGCGTGTTCAAGCCCGTTAGCCTCCCACTTCCTAGTGGCGATAGATTTATACGCACGGTGTACATTTCTATGTACTTTAAGCTGGGGAGCTAGAAATTGATCAAGAGCTGCTTGCGTATCCCCCTCATACACTTCAGTCGCCCAGCCAAGCTCTAGTAGGTGTTCAGGTGAATGAATGCTAGCACCGCCCGTGAATTGAAGCAAACGGTCATGTGGGCCGTTTTTCTCGAATAATAGGGTAGCTCCACCCCAACCAGCCGTGATCGCCAAAGTACCTTGAATGAATCCAGCTCTTGCATGCGATGCAACCAATCGGTAATCGCAAGCCGTTGCCAGTTCACATCCGCCACCAACAGCTGCCCCATTTACCAGCGCTATTGTAGGCATCGGTAATGTCGCGATACGATATAAAATACTTGCCCCCCTGCTAAGCATCGGAAACGCATGCTCCGCGGTCTGAAAGCCGTGAAAATCACTAAGATCTCCACCAGAACAAAATGCCAAGTCGCCTTCTCCTGTAATGACAGCAAAAGAAACTTCAGGGTCATCCTCGATTTTATCTAGAAAGAATTCGAGTCCCTCCATGACATCATAATTTACCGCATTTCGCATGGCAGGACGATTAATTGTAAAATATGCAATTGATTGATCGATCTTTATAGAATAAGACAAAAAAATTCCCCCTTTTCTTTTAGCATACCATTTTTATGCAAAACAAAAAAGACTACCTTGAGCCATGGTCTCAAGGTAGCCTTTCATTCGTTGTGTAGAATCTAAATTATTCGCCTACAACGTCTTTTCCTTTGTAGTGTCCGCATGATTTGCAAACGTGGTGTGCCAATTTCATTTCGCCACAGTTGTTACAAGTAGTCATACCTGGCGCTTCAATTTTGAAATGAGTTCGACGCAAATTTTTCTTCGTTTTAGAAGTTCTTCTCTTTGGTACTGCCATTGGGGGGCACCTCCTTATAAGGGTTTACTCTTTATCGGTTTCAAAAAAATTAGCCAATCCCGCTAAACGAGGATCCACTTTTTCTTCTGCTTCTTGTCGTTGCGCTTCCAATTCTTCATCGGTTGTATAGGACCAACCTTTACCTTCCACCTGTCGCATCTCATCTGCATTTTCACAGAATACTTGCAGCGGGATTTCAAGCAAAATCAGTTCTTCCAATACAGGAGTAAAATCAATTGTTTCCCCATCAACCGGATGAATTTCATCATCCATCTGAAGTGTCTCGTCGTCCCAGCTGAATTGCTCAACTGTTTCAATGGAGAATGGATAATCGACGTCTTCCCACGTACGTGCACAAGGCAAAATCATTGAACCTTCTAGCCGAAGCTGGCATGTTAACTTTTTCTCACCAATTGTACATGTTCCACTTACTCGAACAGGCTGAATTGCCCTAATTTCTTCATTCCGATTTTTCACGGAATCCAAATTCACTGCTTCGTCAAACAGTAGCGGGCCTTGCCTATGTTTCCGTAATTGATGAATGGACCATTTCATGTCTATCACCTCAAGACAACAATGTTGATTATAGTATTTTAAATAAGGGATGTCAAGATATTTTCTTGTCACCTTAACAAGTTTAACGGTATAATTCAATATACGCAAGTACAGAGGAGGATTTCATTGATAGCTACTGGTATTGTCGTCGAATATAATCCCTTTCATAACGGCCATTTGTTCCATCTTAACGAAGCTAAAAGGCTAACAGATGCAGATGTTATGATTGCTGTGATGAGTGGACATTTTCTTCAACGCGGTGAACCAGCGATTGTCGATAAATGGACACGAGCGCGCATGGCCCTTGCTAGTGGTGCAGACCTGGTCATCGAGTTGCCATATGCTTTTTCCACAGCACATGCTCCTCAATTCGCGAAAGGGGCCGTACAAATCCTAGACGCTCTCCGCTGCGAGTATATTTGCTTCGGAAGTGAAGAAGGTCGTATCGCACCATTTTTGAATAGTTTGGACACAATGAATACACAGAAAGAACTTTATGAAAAAACCATAAAGAGTTCCATACAGGAAGGGATCAGTTATCCGAATGCATTGCGAATTGCATATGAAGCAATTTCACGCACCACTGAAGAACCACTCGCTGATTTATCAGAGCCAAATAACATTCTAGGATTTCATTATATGCAAGCCGTAAAAGAAATTCAATCGAAGATGATCGCCGTCACGCTTGAGCGAAAAGGAACACATTATCATGATGCCGCATTACCTGAGGATACTATTGCTAGCGCAACGGGAATACGCAAGGAATTGTTTGCGACCGATGTCGCGCACGTTCAGTCTTTCATGCCTACAACTTCCTTTGAGCTTCTTCGTCAACAGCCTCATCAAAGCTGGAATCATCTCTACCCATTTCTTCGGTACACAATTCTTCGTGAAGGACCTGAGCAATTAGCGTCCATTGCAGATATTACGGAAGGTATTGAGTTTGCTTTATGGCGCGCTGCAAAAGAACATGCTACATTTCAAGAATTTATGCATGCCGTCAAATCCAAACGTTACACATGGACGCGCATACAACGAATGCTAGTACATGTTTTGATTGGTTATCGAAAATCAACCCGCGCACAAATTACCAGACCATCTTATTTACGGCTATTAGGTATGTCTGCAAACGGACGAAGTTATTTACGCACAGTGAAAAAAGAAATGACTTTGCCACTTATCACTCGAGTAGGTTCTCACAAAGACCCATCACTTTTGTTAGATAGTAAAAGCACGGATATTTATATGTGTGGTATTCACAAAGAGCCAGGTCTTGATTTTAAAACACCGCCCATATTGCTGTGATGACTCACTTTTCCTGTAGTTTTTCCAAATAACTTAGTGCATCGTCAATCGTTTTGACCGGTACAACTTTCATCTTTGTGCCAATTTTATCCGCAGTTGCTTTCGCTTCTTCATAATTTGAGAGAAGCTGCGGATTCTTCTGTTTCACTTCCTCCGGTAATTCATCGTCAGGCGCGAAAAATATCTCCATATCTTGACGATCAGCTGCTATGATTTTAAAATCAATTCCACCAATTCGTCCCACTGACCCATCTTCATGCATCTCGCCAGTCCCTGCGATAGTATAGCCTTTCGTTAAATCGACATCCACTAGGCGGTTCATCAATTCCAGTGTGAACATTAAACCCGCTGAAGGCCCACCGATTTCTTCTGTACGTATATCAACCTTTGGTTCTGTCTCCAATTTAATCTGTTCTTCAAACTCTATTCCAAGACCTACTCGTCCGTCCGTCCCCGGAAGTTCTTTTAATTCTACCGGAACATCCAACAGCTGTTGTCCACGTTGTACTTGCAGATGCACTTTCTGACCTTCATGCTTATCACCGATTTCACGCATAAATGCTTCTGTTGAAGCAAGCTTTAGTTGATCAATCGATCGAATGATATCTCCTACTTCGAGCTTTCCTGCAGAAGCTCCTTTCGGTAATACACCTGCAACAAAGACTCCCGTGAATTTTCTATTGATAGGTAATCCTGCCTTCTCAAATGCTACCGATATGGCATGTGTTTTAGAATCAGCCATCATTTTTTTCTGACGCACTCCATACTCCGCATCACTTTCACCATGTCTTCTCACTTGCGTGGCCGGCAACAACTTCATTTTATCTGAAATTTTTGACCAAGCGTACGTTACAGGTGTCGCCTTGCCAATCGCAATTGTCATCAAGCTAAATGTTCCTACATCGTCAGTATCTCCGCCTACTACTTCTACGAGTGGCGCCAAATCATAAGCTCCGCCGGGTCGAGAAATATACATATCTAACGGATAAAGTGCTAAAAAAGCCACTACTAGTAGGATTACCGCAGCGATTCCCCACTTACGCATTTTCATAAAAGCTCACCTCCATTAATAGCCTGTACGAATACTACATATATATTACGGTAGATTTTCTTGTATTTCAAAAATTAGGAAGGAGTGCGACAGATGCTTTTTATTTACGACCCTGCCGTATTGAACAATGAGTAACGTACTCTTCATCTGGGCGCTAATTATTTTATTTATTTTGCAACCAGATGTCGCACATGAAGGAGCCATTTCAGGCATCCAATTATTCACTCATGCGTTACTTCCCTATTTGCTACCATATATTATTTTAACGCAGTGGTTATTGAAAATGCCTAGCAAACAAGGCACTAGTCAATGGAGTCGTTACATAAAAGCTTATGTGCTAGGTTCATTTGGAGGCTTTCCGGTAGGAGCCGTGACCGTTAGCGAAATGAAAAAAAATGGAGAGATCTCTGCCGCTGAAAGTTGTTTGCTTGTCGCATCCTGTCATGCACCAGGACCTATGTTCATTATTGGCTTTGTGGGTAACGAATTATTCGGCAGCACGACAAGTGGTTGGAAATTGTTGCTCGCCATTCATCTGGCTAATATCGTGTTTTTCATATTGGCCATGTCGCTTGTGGGAAGTCGGCATCAGCAGCCATCTGTCCCATTCATCCCCCAACAACATAAAACGTCACCTTTGCTGCGCTCTATTAAAGACAGTTCATCCGTCATATTGTTAGTGGCCACCACGGTCATTTTCTTCTCTTCCCTCGGTAATGTGCTTTCGCATTCCATATCTTCTATCATCACTGTGGATATGGGCGTTACCAAAACTTTATTGCTCGCAGTGTTCGAGATGACTTCAGGTGTCCAGTCGGCTACCGAGCATTTTGCCGATGATGCGATTTATCCGATGCTCATTGCGGCTATCCTTTCGATCAACGGTATGAGTATTCATATGCAGGTTATGACGATCGCGAGGAGCGCTGGTATTCGCATACTTCCTTACGTGTTTGCAAGGGTCTGGAATACGTTACTCGTCCCTGTATTATTCATTTGGATTTATTGAGCAAGTATTCAAAACTACTGCTGTGACACGTCTAGTTGTTTGGGAGAGCATGTGCGCTTCTAAGGGAAGTGTTTGTCGGTAAACTTACTGCTACGCAAAAGGAGGCTGGGACATAACTTAAAAAACAGTCCGTTCCCCTACGCTCCAAAAGGCATGCTTTCCGCGGGGCGCGCTTGAGCCTCCTCGTCGCTGGCGCTCCTGTGGGGTCTCAACATTCGCGCTAGATCCCGCAGGAGTCGGCCTTTTTCCGCTCCGGTACACTCTTGATTACTAACTAATTAAACTTTATAAATAAGTTTCAGTAAATTAAAAAAGGTATGAAGGTGTCTTCTCCTTCATACCTTTTGAGGTTTTGTCCCAACCTTTTTTATCATTTTTTAATTATTTATCCTTACTTTCCGAACTTTCTCATCAGAGCTACATTGACATGGGGGGGTACGAGCGTGGAGACATCTCCAGCGTAACGTGCCACTTCTTTGACCATGCTTGAGCTAAGGAACGAATACTGACTCTTTGTCATCACGAAGAACGTTTCAATACTTTCATCCAGTACCCGGTTCATCGACGTGATTTGCATTTCATACTCAAAATCCGAAATGGCGCGTAACCCACGAACTATGACCGAAGCGTTAACTTCTTGTGCATAATCTATCAACAGTCCTGCAGAAGTATCAATCTTGACATTGTCATATTTCGATATCGCTTCCTGAATCAAAGCAACACGCTCCTCCACTGTAAATAACGGTTTTTTTGAAGAGTTATTCATTACGGCAACACGGACTTCTTGGAATGTTTTTGCTGCTCTTTCTATAATATCTAAATGTCCATTCGTTACCGGATCGAAACTTCCCGGTACGATTGCGATTTGTGTCATGTCGTTAGCCTCTTTTCTTGTAAATCGTAATAGCAGTACTTCCATAAACAGCGGAACTGATTTGACCATATGTACCGTAGTGTTCAGGCAAGTCTATGTGTTTATCATGTTCACAAATAATAATTGCATCGTCCGCTAGCAACCCTTGCGTTATTACATCTTTAATTACATCATAGTATTCAACCGTTGCATAGGGGGGGTCTACAAATAGCAGATCAATAGAGACTTCTTTCTGCTTAAGAATCGCAGCTGCCTGTCGTGCATCTTTTTTTTCAATCCGCAGACATTCTTCCATTCGGCACTTTTCTGTATTTACTTTGATAATAGCACACGCTTTAGGATTCTTTTCAAATACAATAGCCTGTTCCATCCCTCTTGATAACGCTTCAATGGCAACGGAGCCACTACCGCCAAATAACTCAACAATAGTTCCTCCATCGAAGTAAGGACCGATTTTATTGAAAATAGACTCTTTTACCTTGTCTGATGTCGGTCGCGTAGACGTCCCGGGTAAGGATTTCAATGATGTACCCTTTCTCGAACCGGAAATGACTCTCATTCTTTTTCCATCTCCTTTAGTAACTTTTCAATTTGTTCGATAGAAATAGTTTCATCCGATTTATCAATTAACACTAAGAAGATTCGGCGCAACCAATTTTCATCAAAGTATAACGTTTTATTGATTGTGGTATAAGGCTTTTCCGTATAATCATATTTGCGATTATTCATAATGTAGAAAGGTTGTACTTTAGAAAAACGATAGGTGCGATTTGGACTGTCGAAATAAATCGACTGCTCGTTTGAACGAATCGAATAGCCCATTTTGGACAATAATTCTTCTGCAGGGTAAAAACTTTTACCATCCTGTACTATTACCTTCACTTCCGGAACTTCTTCCCCATCAAGCCATACAGTCCGTGGATCCAATAACAAAAAAGGATAGTTATACCGCTGCTCCTTCATCGTTTTATGAAAATAGTGCGTGTCGAACGCTAGTATCTTTGATAACGACCGATCCAAATCGGATGAAGATATTTTTTTACCTATTGTCTCCTGAATGTTTTGACGGAATTGTTGGTATTGCTCTGCAGAGATGGATTCTTTCAAACGTGTAAATGCTGCTTGTTCCACTTTTGTTCCGATAGGCTCGTCTACAAGTATAGAGGCTATCATACTGCTTATGGATGGCTCGTCCGTTTGGAAAGTGAAACGCGACTGGACACTCATTCTAGCTACTTGTTTTATTACTTGCGACATATTGTCCGTTTTCTCTATAATAAAGCGTTCCGCATACAACGGCTGATTACTTGAAGCTAACACTACACTTATATGATTCCCGCCAATAGCTTCTAGCATTTTAACCAGTCGGTCATTATACTTTTTATCGATACCTTCACCAAAGATTGTCAGCTTGTTTGAAGAGAATGCAAGTGGCACGTCCTGTTTCTGCCAATACAGCTCATTAACAAATCCTACGCCACGATATAAACGATAAGTAACACGCTCTTTATTTGCCTTTCCTACACGTTCCAACCCAGACACCCACATGCCACCAACACCTTGCTCATCTGTCACGTGAAGAACTGTCGTGAGTGGCTTTGCCTCCCGAAGAACCACAAATGGCTCCTTAAATAGTTTACGCTCGGTAAGCGGTGTCTTTTTCAGCAATTTATACTGAACGGATTGTTGACCACTTTCACCTTCTTCAAATGCCACAAGAGAATCATTGAGTCGAGCGCATGCGGAGGAGTCCTCAGCTTCGCATCCGTGCTCCACACTTCCTTTCGGCCAGATAATCTCGTGTCTACCATCTGACAAGTTATAAAAGTGGTGACGAATATACAATCCATCCGCTCGATTGATGACTTCGATTTCCTGACGATACGTATTTGAATTCGCGCCTTCTCCCTTTGCATTGGCCGATTGGCTGTAATGCAAATAAACGAGTCCTCCGTTTACTGCCGCCAAAAGAAATAAAATCCTTATAATAACTTTCAACGTACAACACCTCATCACATGGTATGATGGACACGAACCATTACTAATCGCCTGAAAGGAAGCGCTTGATTATGATCCAACAACGTTTTATCGAACTAGGGGAAGGCTATAGCGACATCTATGAATTACTCGAAATCATGTCTACAAACGCCGACCGAATTCATAAGTCCTATATTTTTTCATCCAAATATAAATCTAATGAACAATTGTCATTAGCAGTTTCTCTTACACCGGCAACTGAAAACAGTCATTTCATGCCGATCTATATTTGCAGGGAAGGAATTCGTTATTCTGCGGACAAACCATCGAAACGGTATGACTTGTTTGTTGAGCATGCAGAGTCGCTAAATAAAAAGCCCGTCCGAGTTGAAATAAAACATTCAACTGAATTTGCTGAGAACGAGCTGTTTTACCAATATATTACTGGTATCTTACGCTTAAACCACTTGTTGCCGCCGCTAAATTAATAAGCGGCAGCAAGTTACAAACCTGTTTTATAATCGTATTCTTTTGCTTTATCCGGCTTTGCATTTTCATATATCGTGCTAACAAAGGGACGCTGTGAAGGCAATACTTTCCGTACAGCCGATAAACGCTCCAACTTAGTAATTGTCGTTTCCACGTCTTCCATGTCACAGTAAAGCACAACGTATTTCATTCGTTTAGAAATATAATGAACATGCCCGAATTTGCGCAATGATTTTGCTTGTTTTAAATGATGGAGATAGACAATTATGCCTTGTCGATCAATCATGATTCTCCCCCTCTTTCTTACTTCATACAATACCATAGGTGAGAAAAGTCCTGCAACCTTGCATATGAAATGTTTGCGTATATATGAAACCAGGCCCGTCCTCAATCTTTGTTTGCACACCTTCTCTGGAATAGGTTACACTTAAGAAGACATTTATCTGAATCCAAGCTGTTTTGTTTTTTACAAGATGATTGGATACAAGTATTTTCTGTTCAGTTGAAGTATAAACATCGCTTAACAAAAATGTGAAAACTCATTATAGTATTGGGGAGGTTTTAGATTGGGAAGGAAAACAAACGTTGCATTAACTGTCGGAGCTGCAAGTGTGGCTGCATGGGCGGCTACAAAAGTGATAGCAAAACAAGAACCACGTGCTGAAAAGAAAGCGCTTAGTTTTTCTGAAGTAGCTATTTTAACCGATGCACAACTGTGCCAAAATACAGAAGTTGACCCACTTACCGCTTATACCGAGATTGCTGATTTAGGTGTTCACGGATTCGCGGTCGATATACAACTCACGAAAGATGAAGACATTCTTTTAGTGCCTAACCGAGAACTTTTGCTTTCCAATGAAATAGCCGACCCTGCGGTAGATGAAATCCTGACAAAACATCATAATGCCCATGATCTTGATACTTTGCATAGTGATTTATCTAGTGTGTCGTTACGTGAACTGTTGGAAAAGTTCCCCCATCTTTTACTTGTCGTCTCTATGAATGATTGCCCTACAACATATGAAGGAAGTTTAATCCCTTCCAAACTGTGGAGATTATTAAAAGAGATGGATGCTACTGAACGTGTTGTAGTGACGAGTCAATACGATGAACAAATCGATCGATTTAATCTGTATGCGCAGAATTCTGTTGCTTTAGGTGCAGGAAGTGAAGAAATAAAAAAAGCATACGTCGCTTACACGAGCAAGTTCGGTCATCTGTACCGGCCAAACGCAGATCTATTCTGCCTGCCTGAAAAAATCGGTGTGTTCCCACTTGCTTCAGAAGGCTTCGTCCGCTTTTTACAAGATCTCAATATAACTGTATTTTACGCATTGAATGAAACGGATGAACTTCCAAAACTAGCCAAATTGGATGTCGATGGTTTCATAACCAGTTATCCAAAACAATTGTTGACATTCTTTAATGAAAACTAAAGACTCAAAGTGACTAGAATGCTTACTGTGGACATGTTTTTACGCAAAACGTTGCTTAACGTTTCCTTGCTCTTTTGATACTAACTTTATTTAAAAAGTAACCCCCTGCAAATTTGTTTCTGCAGGGGGTTACTCATTCTTATGAAATAATTTATGCCGAACAAGAACAGCTACCGCCTGAACCACAACCTCCGCCACAAGAGCTGTTGGAGAATGTGCCGTCGCCTGCTGGTACTTTCACGGCTTCTGAAACAGACCGGCCAATCAAGATACCAATTTCGTCCAACAGATCCTGTACGTCATTTTCAGCCAGACGCAAGGCAGCCACTTCATCTTGCAAATCCAGTTCACGCTTTTGAAGTCGAATTTCCTTCATAATTACTTTATAGTCTGGATGATAGCGCCCGAAACGCTGCACATCCTCATATTGTTCTTTCATTTTAGTGAAATCCATGATCTTTTTTCGCAGATCGACGTTTGAATATACACGGTTATGTGCGTCTTGATAGGTTTTCACCACTTCAGAACACAGCAGCATATCGGAAAGTTCTTCCGCCATATCGATGACTCGCATCCACTCATCTGTCATCATTACCAATTGCCGCACCTCCTATCACAACTATCATAACAAAAAACTAGTTCCTCGACTATTCATTAAGACTTTTACTTTTTGGTATTTCGATTACGAAATGATTTTTTTACTTCTTCCATATCGCAAAAGTGCGTCGTCTGATTCTCTATTTGCTGGATTTGTTCATGTCCTTTCCCTGCAATGAGCACAATCTCGCCAGGCTGTGCTTGTGTGACAGCGTATTGGATTGCCTGGTGACGGTCGATGAAGATTTCGACAGGTGTAGCAAATCCCGCCATGCCTGCCAAAATATCCACAATAATTTGTGACGGATCTTCCATTCTTGGATTATCTGAAGTCAAAATTACGTGTGAACTGTAGTGAGCAGCTACCGCACCCATTTGTGGACGCTTCTGACGATCTCTCCCTCCACCACATCCAAATACAGTAATCAACCGTTTGGAGGACTCAGACAAGGCTTCCAACACCGCTTGCAAAGCATCTGGTGTGTGAGCATAGTCTACATACACTTCAATACCCGCTTCTTCGTATTTCTCCAGACGTCCAGTTGGAAGACGCAAAGCATGCAAATGGGGGGTTATTGCGCGTAATGAATAACCGAGTGCCATGAGAGCTCCTATAGCCGCTCTTGCATTCATTTCGTTATGATGACCTTGATTAGCAAGTAGAACCTTTTGTTGTTGCGTGCCATGAATATGTCGACTGCTAAAATAAATTGGTGGTGTAGTTAATTCCTCTCCTATAGCACGACACGTCTCGTCATCTTCATTCATCACAAGCTGATCAGCCAATGGAATGAGTAGTTTTTTGGCGTCGATGTATGGCTGCCTACCTCCATGTTCTGCGTAATGATCCATCCCAATATTCAAAAAAACACCAACAGTTAACGGGCAGTGCGCTAAACGATTGGTGGATAACCCAATTGAAGACGCTTCAAGAACAATATGGGTCACTTGTTGCTTAATACATTTACGTAAAAAAGGATGTAATTGTTCAGCCGGCATCGTCGTCATAGAATTTCGAATCGTCTCTGTTAGCTTACCGTCAATATAAAGACCCGTCGTTCCTATAACAGCTGTTTTATGTCCGAGTTCTTTTAATAATTGCCCGGTAAAGTGACTGACTGTAGTTTTACCGTTTGTTCCCGTAATGCCAATGATACATAATTCTTCAGCCGGGTTATCTGAAAATTTCGCACTTGCATAGGAAATAAATAGCGAACTATCAGGAATCAGAACGACCGTAATTTCTTCTGGTATGCGTGTTCGATCTAGGTTATCTCGATCGATTACCAACGTTTTGGCTCCATTTAATATCGCTTTTTCAATAAATATCATGCCATCTGTCTTAACGCCTTTCTTTGCTACAAATACATAGTTTTTCTTAACCCTCTTTGAAGATTCCGTGATCCCATCGATCGTTCGCCGAATTGAGCCCTGTAAAATAGTGCATGGCCAATCTTTTAGTAATTCAGATAAAAGCAAGGTCTCCCGCCCCTTCCCGAACATTTTATTCTTCAGAGAATATAATGAAACGAAGCATAAAGTATTCTATGAAAGGCGTAAGAAGAATGTCACGAAGAAAGTTGGGATTCTATGATTATCCAGAAGTTTGGCGGAATTGCCATGCAGAATCAACAACAACGTACCAAGTGTATTCAGCATATTCGACAAGCGTTGTCGAAATACCGTGCCGTCATCGTTGTAGTCTCTGCAATGGGTAGAGGGGGCGACGCCTATTCCACAGACGATTTACTTACTCTTACGGACTCCTTCTCAAAATCCGGCGAAGCCAGAGACTTGGCCGCTGCATGCGGTGAATTAATCGCTTCAGCTGTATTATCTGCAGAATTATCTACAGAAGGTATAGATAACACAATTGTCTATGGACAAAATACAGGCATTCGCACATCGGGAGATTTCTGTAACGCAACGATTGATAAAATTAACAGTACACACATTGTCAGTACACTTCAAACGCATTCATGTATCATCGTCCCCGGTTTTCAAGGTATGAATGTACAAGGGAAGTTTATGACTCTCGGTAGAGGTGGCAGTGATTTGACAGCGATCGCATTAGCCTCTGCATTGCAAGCTCATCATGTAGAGTTTTTCAAAGATGTACCAGGCGTCATGTCAGCAGATCCTCATACTACTTCTGATTATAAGCGTTTTGATCGACTCACATTCGATGAATTTCTTCCATTACTAAAATGTAATCGACCCATTATTCAGGAAAAAGCAGCAGTGTATGCAAAGCAAAATGCGATGCCTCTTCATATACGAGGCATCGCATCAAATGAGGAAGGTACATGGATTCTTCCTTAGTCATCATGTATGGAGTTTTCCGATTCAGTCTGCGCCATAAATGACTGAGTATAGTATTTATTATAAACACCAATGCCGGTATGCGTGAAATTCGGATTCAGTAAGACATCCCGGTGTTTTGGAGAATTTAACCAACCATGTACAGTTTCAATGGCATCAATATAATTAAACGCTATGTTTTCGCCAGCTTTGCTTGGTGTTAGTCCAACATCTTTTAATCGATCAGCAAACACTTCCACAGGTCCTTCATCATGAGAACTATATTTACGGAATATCATTTCCTGGCTATGCTTTCTTGAAAGTGTGGCCAGCTTATCATTATATGATAAAAGAGGCAGTTGATGCCCTTCACGCAATTGGTTAGTCAATTCAAACGTCTGTCGCTCCATCGCTCGATCCACTTCAGTCTGAACAGTAGATGAAGGCTTTGGCGCTTCCATCATTTCTCCCAGATAGGTCATGTCATAAGGCTGATGTTTCACCAAAGTAGTCGGATTGATGAACCGTACACCTTCGATCCCGCCATCTACTTGATCTATATATAATTGTACATACAAATTCTCATAGGGTATAAGAAGCCGATTCTTAATATCTTCACTATTTAACGAAAATGTATAAATATTTTCATTAATCGTCACGTCAATCTCGGATTCAATTGGCGTAAAGCGGTGAATATCCTGTACGTTTTGTCCGATTTTAAACGGAGCTAAATCTGTTGTAGGATCAGCAGTATATATTTGGTTCACTTTGCCATTCAAAACCCCTGCCATAAAACGCGGTTCTTCCGTATAAACCCACCATTCGTACTGAAAACTCGATGGTTCAATCCTTGAAGGTTTACCAAATTGTTCTTCCAGCTTATTAATTTTTTGCCCAACAAGTACTGACATGCCTTCATTGGGCCTCGGCATACCTTCTCCGCCTATCGATGGACCTTTTTCAGGAACGGCAATCGGTGAACCATGCTGTACCGGTGACTCTAGGGGCAAATTTTCACTTATTTTATCAGTCATGAAATAAAAGACTCCCATTACGATCAAAAGCAAAACAAGAATCTTCCATCCTACTCTCCACATGTTATCTTCCTTTCCACTCTTTATATACTACTCCTATAATAATATTACATATTACAAGAATTCATTTTGCGGTGAATATTTATTCAAGATGAACATCAATTCTAAATCGGTAACATTCTTATATTGTACAGAAGACACACACTATAGTCACCTATATCGGACAGGAAGGAAAGCGTTGACACAATGTTGTCATTGCAACTAAAAACGATTTGTTTTATGATATAATAGTATACGTATTCGTCAGGACGAACATAGAGGGGGATATACAGATGTATGTTGAAAATATTGGCCTTAAAGGCCTTGTAGCAGATTTACGAGTAATGGAAGAAATTATGAATAAGAACAATCTTGAAATTGATGGACAATGGGATTATGAGCGTGTAACTTTCGATAAGAAGTATATTGTTAAAGAAGGTACATACTACTTGCGCGTCTTCGGCGAACTGGTTGAAGGCGATATCGATGGTAGAAAAGCTACGGTTCGTCTAAAGCAACCTGTTCTAGGAAAGCACTACTACCCACACGGCGTTGAGTATGGCGAAGAAGAAGACTTCCCTGCTAGCTTAGTTAAGGATTGCGAACTAACGTTAAAGAAGGTATATGACGAGTTAAAGCAATATAGTTTGTAATGATATGGGAAAGCCGAAGAGCTAAATGTTCTTCGGCTTTTTCTACTATTACTCCACTAATTTGGTTATAATAAAAACAGTATCTATGTGGAGGACGATCACTTTTGAAATTGCTCACAAAACGTAATATCATGATTGCATTCGGTATCATCGTACTATTGGTTATTATATTCTTTATTTTACCCGTTTCCATTCCCATTATTTTGGCTTTGCTTACGGCACTATTCTTAGATCCACTTGTAAAATGGGTAGAAATACGATTTAAGTGGAAGCGTAAAGTTTCTGTCATTGTGAATTTTATCGTATTTGTTGGAATCAGTGTGCTTGTTCTATTCTATACCGTCACTACACTCATCGGAAAAATAGTTAATTTTACAAAAGAGATTCCGAATCACTTAAATTCTCTCTCAAGTGTATGGATTAACACGCAAAGCAAGCTATTTCAGTACACAGTAGGTATGCCCGAAGATATTTTGGCTATGCTGGAGAACGAATTCAATGAAATTATCGAATCCATTCGGATTTCAATCATTACACTTTTAAGTTACGATCGAATTTTAGCCATAATATCGGATATACCCAATTTCCTTGTTAGTTTTATTGTGTTCATGATCGCACTATTTTTGTTCATGTTGGAATTGCCAAACTTGAAAAAAACTTTTTACTTTCATTTAACAGAAGCTACTGCGGAAAAAGTCCACTATATGATGAGCCGATTACGTTACGTCATAGTAGGATTCGCTAAAGCTCAATTGCTTGTTAGCTTAATTATTTTAGCCGTTTCCTTTATCGGCTTACTCGTGATCATTCCTAAATATGCAGTAGTGATGGCGTTGGTGATCTGGATTATTGATATCATTCCGATACTCGGCTCGATTATAATTCTGGCGCCTTGGTCGATCTATCAGTATATTTCAGGCGATATCGCAATGGGGACAAAATTAGCTATATTAGCTGTAATCCTCTTGATTATCAGAAGAACTGTCGAACCAAAAGTAATGGGTTCTCAAATCGGATTATCTCCATTACCTACTTTGATTGCGATGTTTATCGGCTTGAAACTTTTCGGTATTCTCGGTTTCTTCATTGGACCATTGCTCGTCATACTTTTTAATACAGCAAGAGAAGCAGGCATCATCAAACTGAATTTCAAGATTTAAAACGAAAAGGGATATCTCCATGGAGGTATCCCTTTTCGTATATACAACGTACGACTTTATGAATTTGCTAGATATAAAAGACTGAAGCCGTCCCTTTAGGGTATGGCTTCAGTCTAAAATGAAATATGAAATACTACGAATCACTTTACATACAGAAGTTGTTTCTCTACTTTTCTTGAAGGCATACAGCAACAAGTACATGACGATCCTTGTAATTACTGTAGAAAATCAGATGGCAGATGTAACATGGTTTTTTGGTATACTCCCATTTTTCTTTGCCGTATCAACTACCATCCAATCGCGACCAAAATAGCAGATAAGCTGATGAAAATAGTACCGATGGGCTGCGGGTAGTCATATTACTCCCTAACTCCCTTTTGCACAATCAGCCATGCATAGTTAAGTTATGGCGTTTGAGTAAATCTTTTCGTGTGATTTCATCCGCATTGTCTTTTTCAAACTTTGACCAGCTATAGAAAATGCGACCAATAACGACTACATAAACAAGTTCTTGAATAACTTTCATCAATATTCCACCTAATTGCTGATCATACAACGTAGGCATATTTGTGAATAGTTCAGGTCCCGAGATGCCAAGGCCTGACAGACCTGCTAAAGTTCCGCTTGGTACACAGAGTGCCATCGCTTGTAGCCATGCTTCACCACTGTTATAGGTTTCGTACACCGGTACGTCCACGAAGATGATTAACGAACAAGCAGGTGTAATGAGCAATGCACTCAATATTACATATCCTATTTTTTTCAAACCGTGTAGTTGCGGTTGTCCTTTTACTGTATTCACTACTGGCCACCAGAGACAAATAGCAGAGAAGAACAGTGTGATAGTGAAAAGCGTGTGTAAAGGCAAACTCAACTTCACTTGATCCAGTATGAGTGGATAGTGATACATCGAGAACATAAATGTAAACAGTAATAAACTAATGAGCGGTTTAGTTAATAGCATGAATACTTTCTTGAACATCGTGTATGATAAAAGTTTTTCCCATACCCAGTTCGGTATGCCAATTATGAAGAACGGTGCTACAATCAAAAGCAATATAGCCATTTGGGCCATATGGACAGAAAATAAAATATGACCGATTAAATCCATTGGTGACCCTTTGACAATATACAGTAACAGCATGGAAGCTAAAAAATACACGGCCTGTCGTTTCGTTAACGGCTGTGATCCCTCAAAACGATCTCGCCATTTAACAGTTATAAGATAATATAAAACGATTCCAAGTGCTATGGCTATTAAGAAATAAGGACTCCACAAAGCCCTAAAACCAAAAATACTTAACGGCAAAACAATCACTCTCCTTTAATAATTAACCCACTAAATCTATTCTGTGTGTAATACGGAGTTATTTACAATTGATATTCGATCACAGCACGAAGTCGACAAAGTTCTTACCTATGCCTATTATACGAGCATATAGCTCATAACTCAATGTACGAACTTTGACAATTTCATCTTAAAGCGAATAGAAAAAGAGCTTATGGAAGAATCCATAAGCCCTTTCTGTTGCTTACCACCAAACGATTGTTACAAATGTTAGTGGGATCAAAAATCCTAACATTGCACCTGTAAACATAAACATTTGTGGTACGCCATGTCCTTTTTCATTCATATGCATGAAGTAGTATAGTTGAAGACCAACTTGTACAGCTGCAAAGAGGAATAATGTTGGAATAACAAAGAATTTTGAGAAACCAGCAACGTCATTTAGATGAGCAAACACCATAGAAAATGATACAAGTGTTAAGAAAATCATCAGCGCAAACATCGCAATTTGGCTGCGCATTGATTCTTTTGCTCGACGTTGAGACAGTGACTGTTCTGCAGGAGATCTTTTAATCATTTGAACTTCTGACATCAACCGACCACTCCCATCAAGTAGACTACAGTAAAGATGAATACCCAAACTACGTCAATGAAGTGCCAATAAAGTGAAAATGTATAATATTTAGTTGCGTTATACAAATTCAATCCACGCTTTGAGTTACGGAAGATCAACAAAGTGACCCATACTAAACCAATTGCTACGTGGAACCCGTGTGTTCCTACTAATGTATAAAACGCGGAACTGAACGCACTATTACTGAAAGTAAATCCTTCTTGAACGTAATGAGAGAACTCATATACTTCTAACATCAAGAATCCAAGTCCTAATAATGCTGTTAGACCTAACCATAGTTGCATTTTTTTGAAGTTGAAACTCTTCAAGTGATACATTGCGTAGACACTTGTAAGTGACGATGTTAAAAGAAGCATAGTCATCACAAATACTAACGGCAATGTGTATAGTTCTTGCGTTGTGAAACCAAAGCCACTCGGGCCTTTGTTTTTCAAAGCCATATACGTTGCGAACAACGTAGCGAAGAGAATTGTCTCTCCACCAAGGAATAGCCAGAAACCAACGAATTTATTCTTTGCTTCCAAAGTAGCTCTCTCTGGATGAGCGGGCCACGTTTCAGGGGTGAATTTTGTATTCAAATCCATTAGTTACGCCCCCTTTTAAAATTTTCTTGATCTTGCAAGATTTGCTCTTTTGTAACATAGTAACCAAGGTCATCTTTCACTGAACGAGTTGCCATTGTTACGAACGTGAAAGCAAGTCCAAAGATCAATACTCCTAGTCCCCATGAAGTTTCCTGGTGGAACATTGCACCGAATCCAGCGATGAATAATCCAAGACTCATCAACATTGGGATAATTGAACCGTGTGGCATATGAATGTCCGTAATAGGTTCAGCTGGTGTAATCATTTCCTTACTACCTTCCATCTTCTCAACCCATAATGTGTCCAAACCACGGATTAATGGAGTTGCAGGGAAGTTATAGAAAGGTGGTGGTGATGGAATCGCCCACTCAAGTGTACGTCCGTCTCCCCAAGGGTCATTTCCAACACGCTCATTTTTAACAGTTGTCATAATGATGTTGATTACCATGACTGTAAATCCAATTGCCATTAAAAGCGCACCGATTGTACTAATAAAGTTCGCAAGGTTCCAACCTTGTCCATCCATAAACGTCCAAACGCGACGTGGCATTCCCCAGAAACCTAACCAGTGTTGAATTAGGAATGTCAGGTGGAAACCGATAAAGAAGAATACGAAAGTGATTTTACCTAAAAACTCATTCAACATCGTACCGAACATTTTTGGCCACCAGTAGTGAAGGCCTGCAAAAATGGCTAGTACTACCCCACCTACAATTACGTAGTGGAAGTGAGCTACGATGAAATAAGAATCGTGTAACTGATAATCAAGTGGTGCTGCCCCTTGCATTACGCCTGTTACTCCACCCATTACGAATGAAGGAATAAAACCTAAAGCATAGAGCATTGGAGTCGTAACTTTAATACTTCCGCCCCAAATTGTAAGCAACCAGTTAAAGATTTTAACACCCGTCGGTACAGCAATTGCCATTGTCGCTACCGCGAAGATTGCGTTTGCTGTCGGCCCAAGACCAACTGTAAACATATGGTGAGCCCATACCATGAAGCCTAAGAAACCGATTAACACTGTAGCGAATACCATCGCTGTGTAACCGAATAGACGTTTACGTGAAAACACAGAGAATATCTCAGAGAAAATACCGAATGCTGGCAAAATCAAGATATATACTTCAGGGTGACCGAAAATCCAGAAAATATGCTCCCAGATAATCGTGTTTCCGCCCATCGTATGATCAAAGAAGTTACCACTAAACATACGGTCAAACGTTAGGAAGAACAATCCAACAGTCAACGGAGGGAATGCGAATAAAATCATTGCAGACGCAACAAACGTAGTCCATGTAAACAAAGGCATACGCATATACGTCATCCCTGGTGCACGCATGTTAATGATCGTTACAAGGAAGTTAATCCCTGCCATCAACGTACCACCACCCGCGATTTGTAAACCAATTGCATAGAAATCAACACCATGTCCTGGTGAGTGAAGTGATAACGATGCATAAGATGTCCAACCAGCATCTGGAACTTCACCGAATAACCAAGAGATATTAAGGAATAAACCACCAAATGCGAACATCCAAAAACCTAATGAGTTAATGAATGGGAACGCTACGTCACGTGCTCCGATTTGAAGCGGCATGATCGCGTTCATAAAGCCAAAGAGAATCGGCATTGCTGCCAAGAAAATCATGGTCGTTCCGTGCATTGTAATTAAGTCATTAAAAAGCCCTGCGCTTACGAGATCGTTGTTTGGTGTTATCAACTGAAGACGAATGATCATCGCTTCAATACCACCTAGAACGAAGAAGAATAATCCCCCGAGGAGATACAGAATTCCGATCTTCTTATGGTCGACTGTTGTCAGCCAATCCCATAGTGTTGCGCCAAAGCCACTTTTTTGAGCAACTGAACTCACTGTGTTACCTCCTATTCAATTTCCGTTTGAAAATTATTTTGCAACTTTTAAGCCCATTAAGTATTCAGCTAATGCATCTAAGTCTTCATCAGAAATTTGATCTTTACTGAATGAAGGCATCGTGTTGCCTGGTTTATGTTTCTGTGTATCACGAATCCAATCTTTCAAGTTCTCTTCATCGTGTTCAAGGAAGCCTGCTACACGATTACGATCACCGAATGAAGCCAAGTTTGGTCCTTGTGCACCAGATTCACCTACACCTGAAACTGCGTGACAACCGATACAGCTTTGAGAGAAGACTTTTTCGCCGTCAGCATTTGCAACAACAGGTTCTTCTGCAGTTTTTTGCATAGCTGTAACCCAGCTGTCAAATTGATCTCTCGGTAATGTTTTTACTTTAAAGTCCATCAATGCGTGAGAAGGTCCACATAGCTCAGCACATTTTCCGTAGAAGACGCCATCTTTCAAACCATCGGATTCTTTCTCAAATGACAGATAGAATTTATTTACGTTCTCCACGTTCGTATCTAGCTTACCGCCAACTGACGGAATCCAGAATGAGTGCTTTACGTCCGCTGCGATCAAGTTGAAGTAAACTTTTTCATCAGTAGGTACTACTAGTTCCTGAGCCGTAACAATACCTAGATCAGGATACTCGAACTCCCACCAATATAACTTCGCAGTAACATCTACTACTAGATTCTCAGCGTTGCCTTCTTCATCAACTGCTCCCATTGCTTTCACATCACCTAATTTATATGTGTAGTGAACGGTAGGAATAGCAAGAATCAAAAGTAATACGATTGGAATGAATGTCCAAATCAGCTCAAGTGTGTGACTTCCTTCCACTTGCTCTGGTATATGATCTTCACCCAACTTGGAACGTCTGAAGCGGAATAATGCAACAGTGTAAATAATTACTACTACAATGATAACCAGTAACATGATTCCTGATGCTAATAGCAACAACTTGAACTGGTCATTAGCGACTTGTCCAGCTGGTTGGAAGGTTGAAATTTCTTCATTACCACAACCTGCCATGAACACAGCGAAAAGCGCTAGTAAAGAAAAGAGACGCCACTTTTTGAGTCCTTTAATCATCGCTAACTAATACCTCTCTTTCTAAAAAAATGTTTTTCTACTCTGGAGGACTGAGTGCCCCTTTATGATGAATTCCTGTTTTAAAGAAAGAATTCCGATACGTTAGATGAATATAGAGAAAATAATCATGGATACAAACAAGATTGTCATATAGTTTAAAGAATATACGAACATTCCCGTCGCCCATTTCAAATCTTCTTTGGCCTTAAATCCTTTAATAGATAAATAAAGCCATCCAACATTCAACAGTGTTGCAAATACTACAAAGCCGGTACCGAGCTGTGGTAATAAGAAAGGCAGTGGAAATAGTAGCAATACCCACATAAGCATCGACTTTTTCGTCCGCTCAAACCCCTTAACTACTGGTAACATCGGAATGTTAGCCGCCCGATACTCTTCTGTTCTACGCATAGCCAACGCATAGAAATGCGGTGGTTGCCATATGAACATAATTAAAAACAACGCCCACGCTCCCATTGGCAGTGTAGGATCAACAGCTGCCCATCCGATTAGGGGTGGAATTGCACCTGAAAGACTTCCTACCACGGTATTGCTTACATGCTTACGTTTAGACCACATGGAATACAAAACAACATAAGCGAATACACCCAAGATGCCAAGCCAACCTGCCATAGGTGATGCAGAGAATAGTAATACTTCTCCAGCTAGCAGGAATGTAACAGCTAGCGTCATCACAGCGGGAGCTTTAAATCTACCTGTTACTGTCGGTCTCGACTTCGTTCTCGACATGACGGGATCAATATCGCGATCAATCAAGTTATTCATAGCGCCCGAAGATGCGATAATCAATCCAGTACCTAGAATTGCAAATACCAGTAGATCCAAGTTATGGAGAAAACTTTTACCAGTGAATTGAAATGCCAAAAAAAGACCGGTGAACGTAGTGATCAAGTTCGAGTTGACAATACCTATTTTGATCAGCGCCAAAAAGTCTTTCCACAAGGTAATGGTTTCTACTTTTGGATCCGCAACTGTCGAAAGCGTTCGACCGTTTGACATAATAACCCTCCTTTCAAAGTTTTCAGCAAAGACCCTATCACCTACTATATCTAAAATCGTCCGGAATTTCCAGACCATTTCTCAATTTATAGCGGTTTATGCAACCTTTGTGTCTTTATCATTCACCTTCTATATAGTAATGCATTTCTCGCACTCATTTGTGAAGTTAAAGAGACTATTTTATGAACAATTTGTGAAAAGCCTTATACATCAGTGGTTTATTAGCTTCTTGCATTGTGTTTCTGTTATTTTTTCGTTATCATAAAGCTTGCAATAGATGCTTCAATTCCGCGGAAACCATCGAGATTTAGCTATACATCTCCATATATTTTTTTTGGAATTCAGGCAATTTTTTACGTAAATCGACCTTTTGATGGTCAATTCAATAGAAGAAGGTGTTTCGTACTTGCGATATAACAGATTTTTAAAATGGTTTGGGGTAGCTTCTACGATTGGAATGCTCGCAATCTTACTCGGCGGAGCGCTAGTTACCAAAACCGACAGCGGTATGGGGTGTGGAAGACATTGGCCAGGTTGTAATGGACAACTTATTCCTGACGACATCACAGCGGAAGTTTTAATTGAATTCTCACACCGGATAGTTACAGGTTCAGTAGGTATTTTCATCGTCATACTGGCTATATGGTCTTGGAGGGCACTTGGTCATGTTCGCGAAACAAAGTTTTTAGCTTTCATGGCAGTATTTTTCTTGATTCTACAAGCATTGATCGGAGCAGCTCAAGTATTATGGGGACAAGGTGATTTTATCTTGGCCTTGCACTTTGGGATTTCACTCATTTCCTTTGCGTCCGTCTTCCTATTAACTTTATTGGTGTTTGAAGTAGACCAGAAATTTGATACAGATAAAATACGCATAGACAAAACATTACGTTTCCACACAATTGGCGTTACTATTTATTCTTACTTTGTTATATACACGGGTGCTCTTGTTCGTCATACTAGTTCAGGCCTTATATGTTCTGACTGGCCTTTATGCCGGAATAACGAATTTAGCTTACCGAACAATATGTATGAGTGGATACAGATGGGTCACCGTTTAGCCGCAGCATTGATTGTCGTATGGATTGGGTTCATCGCAATTAAAGCCATTAAACATTATAGTGATCAACGTGTTATTTACTGGGGTTGGATTACCGCATTTGGCCTAGTACTCGCACAAGCGACCACAGGGATGATTGTCGTACTGACTAAATTAAATCTCTATTTCGCATTGCTACATTCCTTGTTCATCACTTTATTATTTGGCTTATTAACATATCTAGTTCTTCTAGTCTCTCGCAGCCGGCAGAAGAAGTAAGTGAGGAGCGTGTAACAACTGTTTTAAAGGTTGTTACACGCTTTTTGTATAAGTATATAGAAAAACAGCTTCCACAGTCTTAACGACATGTGGAAGCTGTTTTTAATGGTCTAATTCTATCAACAAGTCTCCTGATGAGATGGAATCCCCAGGGCCTGCATATATAGCCTTGACTACTCCCGCAAATGGAGCTTGAATCGTAGTTTCCATTTTCATAGCCTCTGTAATTAACAAGTGCTCGCCGCGTTTTACTTTCGCGCCAATTGAAACTGCAACTTGTAAAACAGTTCCTGGCATAGTAGCTGCAATGTGCGTTTCATTTGTCGGATCGGCTTTTTGCTTTGTATCATCTCTTGTTTCCACTTGGAAATCTTGGATAATGATCTCACGTGACTGTCCGTTCAATTCGAAATACAGCGTGCGTGTTCCGTCAGGATTGGGTTCACCGATCGACACCAATTTGACGATAAGTGTTTTACCGAACTCAATCTCAATTTCGATTTCTTCACCTAAACGTAAACCATATAAGAATTCTGGCGTATTGATGACAGAAACATCATCGAATTGCTTTCTCACTTCGATATATTCTTCAAAGACTTTCGGATACAAAACGTAAGCGAGTGCATCATGCATTGTAGCGGGCTTTTCCATTTTTTCCGTCAACTTTTTTAGAACGTCTTGGAAGTTTACTGGTTCCAGTAACTCACCCGGGCGTACAGTGATCGCTTTGCGCCCTTTCAATATTACTTCCTGTAACTCTTTCGGGAAACCACCATATGGCTGCCCAATTGAACCTTCGAAAAACTCAATAACGGATTCTGGGAAATCAATAGTTTGTCCTTTCGCAATGACCGTATGCTCGTCCAATTCATTTTGTACCATGAACAACGCCATATCCCCTACTACTTTCGATGATGGTGTCACTTTGACAATATCACCAAAGAGGAAGTTCACGCGGGAATACATTTTTTTCACTTCTTCCCAGCGCTCTCCAAGACCTACCGCTTTTGACTGCTGTTGTAAATTCGAATATTGGCCACCAGGCATCTCATGAACATAAATTTCCGAGTGTGGACTGTTCATGCCACTTTCAAAAGGTTTGTAGTATTTTCGCACATCTTCCCAGTAATGCGAAAGTTTCTCTAACGACTCTGTATTTGCACGTACATGACGTTCACTGTTTTGCATTGCATACGCAAGTGAATTGGCCGAAGGTTGTGAAGTCATTCCCGCCATTGAACCAATAGCTGTATCGACAATGTCCACTCCCGCTTCTATCGCTTTGGCGTACATATAAATACCATTGCCACTCGTATCGTGTGTATGCAAATGAATTGGCAGACTTGTTGACGCTTTCAATTCTGATACTAAACGATAAGCTGCTTCAGGCTTCAGCAATCCTGCCATATCTTTGATCGCCAATATATGAGCGCCAACTGATTCGAGTTCTTTGGCCATCTCTTTGTAGTAGTTGACTGTATATTTAGCACGATTGTCGTCCAGAATATCTCCTGTATAACAAATTGTCGCTTCTGCAATCTTTCCTGTTGACCGTGTTTCGTCAATTGCAACTTCCATACCTTTGATCCAGTTCAAGCTATCGAAAATACGGAATACATCTATACCGGATGCAGCCGATTCTTTTATGAATTCGCGAATGACGTTATCTGGGTAGTTTGTATAACCAACTGCATTGGCTCCTCTGAAGAGCATCTGGAATAAGACATTAGGTACTTGCTTACGTAATTTCTCGAGTCGATCCCATGGACTTTCTTTCAAGAAGCGGTATGCTACATCAAATGTCGCGCCTCCCCACATCTCGAATGAAAAGAGATCAGGTAATAAATGCGCACTTTCTGTTGCAATCTGCGTTAACTCTTTCGTTCTCATACGCGTAGCCAGTAAAGACTGATGTGCATCCCGGAATGTAGTATCTGTCAGTAGTACATCGTCTTGCTTTAATACCCACTCGACTAACCCATCTGCACCTTGCTCGTCCAAAATCTGTTTCGTTCCCTTTTGTATCGGCATACTATCATCAATTTTGGGTATACGTACCGGATGCAAAACAGGACGTGTTGAGTCATCAATACCAGGGAATCCATTAATGGTAACGTTTCCAAGATACGATAAAACTTTCGTGCCTCTATCATGTTTCTTAGCAAACGCGAATAATTCTGGAGTTTCATCGATAAAGCTCGTATTGTAATTGCCTGATAAAAAGTTTTCATGACATACGACATTTTCAAGGAAAGGGATATTCGTTTTAATTCCGCGTATTCTAAACTCTTTCAAATTTCTGTGCATTTTGCTTGCAGCATCCCCAAAGGTCGAGCCCCAAGTTGAAACCTTCACTAATAAAGAATCATAGTACGGGCTAATCACAGAACCTTGATACGCATTGCCTGTATCCAAGCGAACACCAAATCCGCCACTCGAACGGTAGACCATGACTTTTCCTGTATCAGGCATGAAATCATTCAACGGATCTTCCGTTGTAACACGTGATTGAATAGCATAACCAAATAACGGAATATTTTGTTGCGCTGGTATGTTCACTCGTTCAGAATGAAGGGATTCGCCTGCAGCGATAAGCACTTGTGACTGCACAATATCAATTCCTGTAATCATTTCAGTGATTGTGTGTTCCACTTGAATACGCGGATTGACTTCAATGAAATAGAATGAATCACCAGCTACTAAAAACTCCACAGTACCCGCATTGATATAGGATACATTTTTTGATAGTTTAACCGCAGCATTACAAATCTCATGGCGTAGTTCTTCAGTCAATGAAATAGAAGGAGCGATCTCTACTACCTTTTGGTGGCGACGCTGAATAGAACAATCACGTTCGTACAAATGGACTATCTCTCCATATGTATCACCTAGTATTTGTACTTCGATATGTTTTGGGTTCGTAATGTATTTCTCTACATAGACTTCATCAGAGCCAAACGCTGATTTCGCTTCGGATTTCGCTCGATTATAAGCCTCTTGCACTTCTTCCGGTGATTCGACGATTCGCATACCACGACCTCCGCCACCTAACGAAGCTTTAATAATAATTGGATAGCTATGCTGTTCACCAAATGCCGCAACCTCTTCTACAGAAGTAACTGGTCCATCACTACCTGGTATAACGGGGATATCAGCTAATATTGCTTGCTCTCTAGCTTTTACCTTATCACCGAACATTTCTAAATGATTAGACGTCGGACCAATAAAGATAATTCCTTCTTCTTCTAGACGTGCTGCAAACTGAGCATTCTCCGCTAAGAATCCGTAGCCCGGATGAATTGCATCGACATTTGCTTTTTTTGCGATGTCGATTATCCCTTCAATATCCAAGTATGCATCAATAGGCTTCTTACCTTCACCCACAATAAACGATTGATCAGATTTGTAACGATGTAGTGAAGCACGATCTTCAGCCGAATAAATTCCAACTGTCGCGATCCCTAATTCTGTACACGCTCGAAATACACGAATTGCAATTTCGCCGCGATTTGCGACAAGTACTTTCTTAATCTCTCTTTTCTCCACTAACAAATCAATCCCCTCTACTCTGATCTCTCATATTTTACAAACATTGAAACGTTCATCAAAATACCTAGCGCAATCGACAAGAACACAACAGATGTACCGCCATAACTAATAAACGGCAATGTAACGCCTGTTAACGGAATTAATCCTGTCAATCCACCTAAGTTTACCAGTGTTTGAATAGCAATCAAACTACCTACACCAGCTGCGAGCATTCTTGCATGTGCGTCTTTCGTACGCAGTGCAACCGTAAACGCTCTCATCACGATGAAAAAGAGACCTCCAAGAACAAGCGTCGTTCCAAGCAGTCCAGTTTCTTCAGAGATTACTGCCATGATAACATCAGTATGTGGCTCAGGTAAATAGCCAAGTTTCTGAATACTGTTTCCGAGGCCTACACCTTTGAGCCCTCCAGCACCAATTGCAATGTATCCATTGACAATTTGCAGGCCTGAACCTTGTATGTATTCAAAGGGATCTGTAAAAGCAAGAAAGCGTCCCATACGCGAAACAGTCATGACCGTATCCCACTTAATCCACAGAACAATCCCGATTAACACGCCTAGCAAAGCGAAAAAACGACTGATGATTAGATAGTTCTTCACTTGCATTCCGCTTGCCATGATGACAGAAATAGCAACAAGGAATAAAATCATGGTGGCTCCAAAATCCGGTTCTAATAGTACTAATAAAAGAGAAGCTGTTAAAACAGAAAATGTCGGGAAAATAGTAGTTTTGATTTCATCCAATGTACCTGCATAATATTTATTCGCAAATACACCTGAGAAATATACGATAAATGCAATTTTCGCTACTTCTGTTGGCTGTAAGTTCCCTATTCCAAACGGTAATGAAAGCCAACTCTTCGCCCCTACAGCATCACCAAATCCGATGAACTTTACAATGACCAGTAAAGTAAACATGACGATTAGCGTACTATACAAGAACTTCTTATTTCTATAATGCCGGTAAGGAATAATGGACACCAACAGAAACGCTGGTATCGCAATGGCTAAGTTCGTTACTTGTTTCCTAAAGAAATGGGATGGTTCAAAGTTATAAATATTCATAGCCCACACCATACTTGCACTGTAAATCATAATCAGCCCAAATAAAGAGAGCAATAAATAGACAAAAAATAATGGATAGTCAAAATTGCGTAAAATTCGATTCATATAAGTCTTCATTTTCATTGTACCTCGTCGTCTTAAATAAAAAACTCAAACTGTTGGAGTAGTTTGAGTCTTCCATTTATTTATTTGTATACAGTTCGTGTAAAATATTTAACTCTTTTTCGAGAACAGAGATTATCTCACGGCCTTTATCTTGTTCGACTAGTCCGAGCTTAACAGCAAAATCAATCTCACGGGATAATCCGTACATTTGCGTATCGAGTACTTCCTCATATAGTGGACATTGCGGCATCGTTAAATTATCCATTTGAACTTTGATTAGCTTTGCAATTTTCTCTGCATCGATTTGCAGTTGTTTCATGGCCTGTTCTTTGTACGTATCTTGAACTTCTATTTCCATGGAGACGCCCCCATTATTCATTATTCCCGCAAGGTGTTAATGTCTAAATTGTATCTTTTGCTCTTACAAAATGCAAGCGTTACCCAATGAAAAAAACGAATCGAAATGAAATCCTTTTCACTTCTTCTATGAAAAGGTATACTAAAACTAGTGACTATCGATTGAGGGGGATATATTTTGGAACTTATTATACCAATTACCGGAAACGTGAAACATGCAATTACATTAGATCCTACTGTTTGGATATTTGATGATCGTCGTATTGATCTGGATGAATTCTTTTCAGAGGATTTTATTGAAAAAGATGAAATGGAAGAGTATAAAGAAAGAATGGGGAAACACTGGTCTAGAGAAATCATGGAAGGTGCCACATACCCACCCACTTTGAAAAGTGAAAAAAGATATGAAAAAGATAAAATGTTGTCAAACAGCTTTGGTATTGTATTGAAGCCATTCATACACAATGCTGTTCCATCTGCAAATGCAACAACATTTACACTCATTACAAAAGACGAAAAATACACGTATCCACTTGAGGAAGCAAACAACGTCATTTTCAAATTCAGTCATAATGGCAAACCTCTTCGAGAAGACGGTCCTGTACATGTACTGTTTAAAGACGGATCAAATCAAGATTCACCGATTCGTTATGTCCAGGCTATCCAAGTGGATTGAAGGAGAAATTCCAATGCGCGTTAAATGTGTCATATGTGACCAAAACGATCAATTAGAGGATGATAATCCGCTTGCCAAGAAATTACGAAACCGGCCTATTCATACGTATATGTGCCCTACCTGTAGAGAGCGGATCAGTAATTTAACAGAGAAGCGTATTGCAACTGGCAACTTTGTTTTCCACCGTAGCTCGGATCCGACTGAAAAAGATTTTTAATCGAATAAAAAAGACTCCGTTACTCAGTAACGGAGTCTTTTTTGTGTTCATTCATTCGTCGAACACGATAGATAATAAGAATAGCAGCAGCCACAAACAGTCCTTCTACGATTGGAAGAAAGAAAGCTAAGAATGTTAGTATGATACATCCAATAAATAGGAACGTATAAATGATAACGTTTCGACCAAAGCCAATCTTCCTTGCAAATCCAAGCTTATACACAATAGCAGACATGATGAAAACGAGCGCAAACAGAATATAGCCGGCTGTCGTGAAATTTGGCGCATATTCATAAATAATGCGAGCGGTTCCCGACAACCGATTGTAGACCATTTCTGAATCTTCTACTCTCATTCCATACATTCCCTTCTATCTTTATTATTCGCCAAGTTTTTTCTTTTTATTTATACGTTCACGTTCATTTTTGTCTAGAACTTTTTTACGTATACGAATAGATTCTGGTGTAACTTCACAGTACTCGTCATCAGCAATATATTGCAGTGCTTCTTCAAGCGACATAAGACGCGGCTTTTTCGTTGTAACAGTTTGGTCTTTCGAAGCTGAACGTACGTTAGTAGCATGTTTGATTTTCGTTAAGTTAATCGTCAAATCGCTATCACGGTTACTTTCTCCTACTACTTGACCAGCATAGATTTCTGCACCTGACTCCACAAACATGGTTCCACGGTCTTCAAGTTGCATAACACTATAACCAGTTACTGTTCCATTTTCCATAGACACAAGAACTCCGTGACGTCTGCCACCGATTTTACCAGTAGTAACTGGTTTATAGCTATCAAACGTATGGTTTAAGATTCCGTATCCACGAGTCAATGTAAGGAAGTCTGTTGTATAACCGATCAATCCGCGAGCGGGTACCAAGAAAATTAAACGCACTTGGCCGTTACCGTTATTGATCATATCCAACATTTCACCTTTACGTTCACCAATAGATTCGATGATTGATCCAGTATGTTCTTCCGGTACATCAATTTGAACGCGTTCGAAAGGCTCGCTACGCTTACCATCAATTTCGCGAATGATTACTTGTGGCTTAGAAACTTGAAGTTCGAAACCTTCACGACGCATATTTTCGATAAGAATAGACAAGTGAAGTTCTCCTCGTCCAGATACGATCCATTCGTCCGGAGAATCTGTTTGTTCCACTCGTAATGAAACATCCGTCTCAAGCTGTTGATCTAAACGCTCTTGAATTTTACGTGAAGTGACCCATTTCCCTTCGCGTCCAGCGAACGGACTGTTATTAACTAAGAAACGCATTTGAAGCGTCGGCTCATCGATGTGGAGTGCAGGAAGCGCTTCTTGATGATCGGTTGGACAAACTGTCTCACCGACATCAATGTCACCCATTCCCGAAACGGCTACGAGGTCACCTGCGTACGCTTCTTCAACTTCGACTCTTTTCAAGCCTAGGAAACCGTATAGTTTTGTTACCCGTAATGTTTTTACAGATCCATCACGCTTAAGAACTGCGACTTGCTCTCCAACTTTCATCGTTCCACGGAAGATACGTCCGATTCCGATACGACCAACGTAATCATTGTAGTCCAGTAGAGATACTTGGAACTGAAGTGGTTCGTTGCGATTGTCGATTGGTGATGGAATGTTTTCCAAAATGGATTCATAAAGAACACGTAATGTGTCTTCTTGTGTTTCAGGATCTGGAGAAAGACTCGCAGTACCATTGAATCCTGAAGCATAAACAACCGGGAATTCCAATTGTTCATCATTCGCATCAAGTTCGATGAATAATTCAAGTACTTCGTCTACTACTTCTTCCGGTCTTGCGAAATCACGGTCAATTTTATTTACAACAACAATTGGCTTTAGGTTTGTTTCCAGAGCTTTTTTCAGAACGAAGCGAGTTTGTGGCATACAACCTTCGAATGCATCAACAACTAAAATTACGCCGTCGACCATACGCAAGATTCTTTCTACTTCGCCACCAAAGTCAGCGTGTCCTGGTGTATCCAAGATGTTGATTTTTGTGTCATTATATTCAATAGCAGTGTTTTTAGCTAGGATCGTAATTCCTCGTTCACGCTCTAGTTCGTTTGAGTCCATTGCGCGGTCATCTACATGTTCATTCGACCGGAAAATACCGGATTGTTTTAGTAATTGGTCGACCAATGTCGTTTTACCATGGTCTACGTGGGCAATAATTGCAATATTTCTAAGATCAGTACGTTCGTTTGTCATTTTTTCACTCCGTTTATCTTTATTTCAGATGTTCAACTGTGTTATTATAGCACAAGATAGTCTAATTAAATAATATTTTAATTTATATGGAGGGATTTTTTTGAAAGACATTAAGTGGATTTTCGTAATTTATTCACTCGGTGCCGTACTTTCCATGTCCGCAATTGGTATTGGAGTAGGTATGCGTAGTCTATTCGTTGTTGTCCTTGCCATTGCCGCCCTTATTTTAATAATGGGTAACGGATTTAAAACGAAAGCACGTATGCGTAGAGAAGGCACGCTATAAATAACTCAAAGGGACTGTATATTAAACCGTTTTGGTTTAACAAACAGCCCCTTTTTTATTTTAGTCGGATATATTTCGATAAAATCTCTTCATGTAATCCCGGACGTGTGACAATAAATGTGTCAGATCCGAGTAGATGTGGTCTCACACCTTCTAAGTTCGTTGCTACAGCTCCTACTTCTTGCGCAATGACGATTCCCCCAGCTATATCCCAAGGTGCCAGTCGCATAGAAATATACGCGTCGATTCTTCCCGACGAAACATATGCTAGCTCAATCGCAGCCGAACCATATGATCGTGTCCCACGGCAACGTGTGACGAGCTCAATAATTTTTTCATTTTCCACGCGATGATTTGGCGCAACCCAGCTAGCATTGATGCCGATGATCGCTTCTTCAAGTGGTGTAATTTCCAGCTGGGGTAGACGCTCATCGTTGAAATAAGCACCTTCACCTTTCGCCGCATGGTATAACTCATCCCGCATTACATCATATATGTAGCCCAGCATCCCCACGCCGTCTACATAAATCCCCAAGGAAATCGCAAAGTTTCTTCTCTGATGGATAAAATTCATCGTTCCGTCAATTGGATCAAGGAACCAAATTATTCCATCAAGCGAAGATATCTTATCTCCAAATCCCTCTTCCGAAACCATTTTATGCTCAGGAAAGTCTTGTTTTACCCGTTCTACAAAAAAGCTTTCCACTTCTTTATCGATATTGGTAACTAAATCATTAGCATCTGCCTTTGAATCGATGTCAATTGTACTAAAAAAAGACACTCGTATTTTGTGGCCAGCCTCTTTGATTAACGATTTCGCATATCGATCTATCGCATTAAGATTCATTCTGCCACCTCTTCCCATTCCGACTATCGCTAGTATAACACAGAGGCAACGGAACAAAAGAGATAACAGTGATAGGATATTAAGTAAAAAGACACCCCGTCACATTTCCTTCAATTTCTGAAGTGAATGGGGATGTCTTTTATTAAACCATGCTTACATCGAAAAAACATTAAGTGTCTCCATTTCATTGTGAATTTCCGTCAATCGTAGTTTGCTTTTATCAACTTGAACTGTGTCTTGGTCTTGCAGTGCGTCGTATAGAGTAGCTAATTCATAATCCAATTCCAATTGTAAAGTTCTCACATATTCTCTCTCAACATCTTCTTTTCGGATAAAATGAACGACCTGTTTCATAAGTAGCACCCCTTTTAAGTTAATATTTGACTCTAACCGTCTTATTAGTAAGATATGCAAAAATTCCGACTTTTAGTGGTTAGAAGCCTTGTTATTTTAAATTATTCCCCAATTACTGATAAGATAAACGTAGTCACTACAAACTGGAGGAGATTTTCTTGTTTCAGTCTTATTGGTCATCAAATGATTTTGACGTTTTTACCATTGATGGCTTGGATAATCGCATGAAAGCTTTGCAGGAAAAGGTACAACCGAAATTCAAAGAATTAGGAAATCATTTTGCACACCGCCTTTCCGCACACGGTACGGGTGAGTTTTTTCCACATGTTGCAAAACACGCGAGGCGAACTGTCAATCCGCCACGGGATAGCTGGGTAGCATTCGCTCCTGCTAAGAGAGGCTATAAAGCGTTACCTCACTTTCAGATTGGCTTGTGGGGCACTCATTTATTCATCGTACTGGCAATTATTTATGAAAATCCCGATAAAAAAGGGATTGCTACACGTTTAGAAAAAGACTTGGAAGTTATGACTTCCCTACCAAAAGATTTTATAGTTTCCGGAGACCATATGAAGCCTGAAGCCGAGCATATTAGTGAAGCAGGTGTAAAAGGTCTCGAAAAATTGCTGGATCGTCTACATACGGTGAAAAAAGCGGAGTTTTTAGTTGGTCGTCACCTTTCAAGAGATGAAGCATCCAAAATGAGTGAAGAACAATTTTATGAGTATGCAGAGGATACGTTCACGAAGTTATTGCCTGTTTATGACGTAGTTATTCATTCTTTAGATTGAAATAAAAATTGCATGTGGGTACACACCATGGATCGACATACTAGGCGGATGCTTCCACGTTCGATCAACAGTGTGTTTTGTAAAACGCCTATTAGGAAGTGAAATCAAAGCAAAAGACACCTTTTAAAACGGGTGTCTTTTACATTGATTATTTTTTCACCTTTAGCAGTTCGCCTGGTTGGCTCTCTTTTGCCGCTTTCACTACGCGAAATGCAACATAGTCACTGCTTTCCTCAAATTCCTTGCATAGCGTTTTTTCTTCGGCCATGGATGGAACAACACTTTTGAAAGCTCGATAATATCTCATGAATTCGTCTCGTTCGATACTCGATTCATAGGCTTGCTCTACTTTTGTGAAAAAATCAATCACCTTCACGATCTCTTCTGTTGACCAATCCGCACGTAGAGGATATTGATAACCTGCCATTTACTTCTCTCCTTATCCGACACTCCATTTTTCTCGAATAGTTATTGCTTCTTTTTTCATTCGTTCAAACAATTCGGCAACGCTTGGAACATCTTCAATCATACCCGCTACTTGGCCACCCCAACCAAAGCCTTGATCATTCATACCATCGTGAATGAATTTACAATTTGCTTCCCCGCTAATAAACGCTTTCAGTCCTTCGTAACCAGCATCTTCCGCTTCCAACTTCAGAATCTTCTCTGTCCAATCATTCGTCAATGCACGAGCAGGTGCACCAATCGTGCGTTTGATAATCGTTGTATCTTGTTCACTGCTCGCTAAAAGAGTTTCAAGATAAGCAGGTGATGCATCCACACATTCTTTTGTCGCTATGAAACGAGTACCCATCTCGATTCCTTCTGCCCCTAGTGCTTGCGCTGCCATCCAGCCCCGTCCATCACCAATACCACCTGAACCTATGACCGGTATACTAACAGAATCTACAATCCTCGGAATTAAGACCATCGTACCTATATCGTCACGGCCTAAATGCCCTCCGCCCTCTTGTCCAACCGCTATGACAGCATCTGCACCAATCTCTTCGGCTTTTTGCGCTTGTCTTCTAGCGGCCACCAACACCATCTTCTTGACGTTAGTACCGGTTAACATGTCAAAAAGCGGCGCGGGATTTCCCCCGGTAACCGATATAATATCGATCTTTTCTTCTAATGCAGCTTCCACCATCGCTTCGTAGGATCTACCATGATTACCAATTGCAAAATTTATACTGAATGGTTTATCTGTCTTTTCGCGAACTTTGCGAATCTCTTCTTTCAATGCATCAGGTGAAGTCAAGCTCATCGCTGTAATTTGACCAAGTCCACCCGCCTCCGAAACGGCAGCAGCAAGGTCTGAATAAGCCAGATACGCAAGTCCCCCTTGCACAATTGGATATTCAATTCCAAACAGTTTTGTCACTCTAGTTTCCCACATGAAAATCCCCCATTTTTCATAATGTAAAAAGACCCATGAGAAAAAATCCCATGGGCTGTTCAATTCTAGCTGTTTTATTTCGTCATCATGTGAATCGGCTTACCAAGAGCAACTTCTGCTGCTTCCATAGAAATCTCACCGAGTGTAGGGTGAGCATGAATAGTCATAGAAATATCTTCAAGAGTCATACCCGCTTCAATCGCTAGACCAAGTTCTGCAATCATGTCAGAAGCATTTTCCCCAACGATTTGAGCGCCTAGTAATAAACCGTCTTCTTTGCGACCGACAAGCTTCACGAAACCTTCTGTAGCATGCAATGAAAGGGCACGGCCGTTAGCTGCAAATGGGAATTTACCGCTTACTACGTCATAACCTTCATCTTTTGCTTGTTGTTCGTTTAAGCCTACAGTTGCCAATTCCGGATCGGTGAAGCATACAGCCGGAATAGCCATATAATCCACTTCAGATTTTTCTCCAGAAATAGCTTCCGCTGCAATTTTTGCCTCGTAAGACGCTTTGTGCGCAAGCTGAGGGCCTGCTACAATATCACCGATTGCATATACATTCGGTAGATTTGTACGGCATTGCTTGTCCACTTCGATCAAACCGCGGTCAGTCATGTTCAAGCCAAGACCTTCCAAACCGATTTCATCTGTATTCGGACGACGACCCACTGTTACCAGAACGTAGTCCGCTTCAATTTTTACTTCTTCACCTTTAGCTTCGTATGTTACTACGACGCCGTCTTTCGTTTCTTCAACGCCTTTAGCAGATGCTTTCACAACTACTTCAACGCCTTTTTTCTTCAAGCCTTTTTTAACGATTTGCGTCATTTGTTTTTCGAAACCAGCAAGGATATCATCCGCGCCTTCAAGAATAGTTACTTCAGATCCTAGATTAGCATAAGCAGATCCAAGTTCTGTACCAATATAGCCGCCACCAACAACGACAAGCTTTTTCGGTAATTCTTTCAAACTTAAAGCGCCCGTAGAATTGATTACACGGTCTGTAAATTTGAATGAAGGGATTTCAACTGGGCGTGCACCCGTCGCGATAATAACGTTGTTGAATTTATATGTTTGAGCAGAGTTGTCTGTCATGACACGTACAGTGTTTGCGTCTACGAAATACGCTTCACCTGCAACTGTTTCTACTTTATTCCCTTTAAGCAAACCTGATACGCCGCCAGTTAACTTAGAAACAACACTTTCCTTAAATTTCATAGCTTTAGAAAAGTCTAGTTCGACAGATTTCGCAGTGATTCCCATACCATCTGCATTCTGAGCATCCACAAAGCGATGTCCAACAGAAATCATTGCTTTAGAAGGAATACATCCAACGTTCAAACAAACACCGCCGATTGTATCTTTTTCTACGATGGTAACTTTTTGACCAAGTTGAGCTGCGCGTATTGCCGCTACATATCCCCCTGGGCCTGAACCTACTACAAGTGTGTCAACTTCAATTGGAAAATCTCCTACTACCATTGCTTTACGCCTCCATTAATAAAAGTGATGGATTACTTATTAATTCCTTAAGATAGTTTAACGCTAATTGCCCCGTTACGCCATCAATCACTCTGTGATCAAATACTAATGATAATGCTAACATAGGTGCAGCTACAATTTCACCATTTTTTACAATTGGTTTTTCAGAAATTCTTCCGATACCTAAAATAGCTACTTCTGGATGGTTAATAATCGGTGTAAACCACTGTCCACCCGCGGAACCAATGTTCGTGATCGTACATGATGCACCCTTCATTTCTGCCGCTTGAAGTTTTCCATCGCGCGCTTTTCCAGCGAGCTCATTCACTTCATTCGAAATGGCGAACATGGACTTGCGATCAGCATTCTTCACGACTGGTACCATTAGACCGCGATCTGTATCTGCAGCAATCCCGATATTGTAGTAGTGTTTTTGAATTAATTCCTCTGTTGCATCGTCTAATGATGTATTCAATTGAGGGAACTCACGCAATGTGGCTACGAGCGCTTTTACTACATATGGAAGATATGTTAACTTCACATCTTTCTCTGCAGCAATCGCTTTGAATTCTTTCCGATGTGCAACAAGTGCTGTTACATCTACTTCATCTAACAGTGTAACATGTGCTGCTGTGTGTTTTGAATTTGACATTGCTTTTGAGATTGCCTTTCGCATAGGAGACAGTTTCTCACGAGTCTCTGGGAATTCACCTTCAAAAACAGGAGCTTGCTTCTCTGAAGTGCTAGGTGTTTCCTCGGTCGGCTGCGATTGGGTCGTTTCTTCAACCGATTGTTGTTGATCTCCCGCTTTAAATGAATCTATGTCTTCCTTTAATACACGGCCGTTTTTTCCACTCCCAGCCACTTGCGCTATCGTTACATCTTGTTCACGTGCATATTTACGAACGGATGGCATCGCGATTACTCGGCGATTTTCATCTACCTCACTAGTAGTTGTCTCGATAGTTTGTTCTTTTTGCGGTTCTGTCGATTGCCGCTCTTCAGATGCCTGTTCAGGTTTCTTGGAATCTACGCTACCAAGTGCTTCCCCTACTTGTTCATGAGATTTTTCTGCACTTGCTTCTTCAGAAGAGTCCGCACTTTCTTCATCGTCTTCATGATCTGGAATACCGTGATCCGGTGCATCAAAACGCACTAATTTATCTCCAACAACTGCTACCGTACCTTCAGTAACATAAATTTCTTCCACTGTACCTGATACAGGTGATGGAATTTCAACTACGGATTTATCATTTTGTACTTCTAGTAATGTATCATCTTCTTGGATTTCATCGCCCGGTTTTACGAACCACTTAACGATCTCCCCTTCGTGTATACCTTCACCAATATCTGGTAATCGAAATTCATAAGTCACGTAATTCACCCTTCCTGGATTGTCCAACAGTTATTTAGAATGTTAGAACTTCTCTTGCTTTCGCTGCAATGTCTTTGGCATTAGGCAACCATGTGTTTTCGCCTGCTGCAAAAGGATATACCGTGTCTGGTGCAGTCACACGCATCACTGGAGCTTCTAGACTCAAAATAGCGCGTTCAGTAATTTCAGCTACTACGTTAGCAGCAATTCCCGCTTGTCGCTGCGCTTCTTGCACTACGATTGCGCGGTTTGTTTTTTCAACAGATTGTATAATTGTTTCTATATCGAGTGGCTGAATCGTACGTAAATCGATTACTTCCACTGAGTAATTTTCTTTTTCAAGCGCTTCAGCAGCTTTTAAGCTTTCCTGCACCATTGCACCGTACGTGACAATGGTCAAATCTTTACCTTCACGCTTCACATCAGCTTTGCCTAAAGGAATAGAATATTCTTCTTCAGGAACTTCTTGTCTGAATGAACGATAGAGTTTCATATGTTCCAAGAAAATTACAGGGTCATCACTTTTGATTGCAGAGATAAGCAATCCTTTTGCATCATACGGAGTCGATGGGATAACCACTGTTAAACCAGGTTGTGATGCTACTAAACCTTCTAGGCTGTCCGCGTGCATTTCCGGAGTGGCTACACCTCCACCAAATGGCGCACGGATCGTAATCGGCGCATTGAAATGGCCGCCTGTTCTAAAGTTCATTCTCGCAATTTGTCCACTCACTGAATCCATTACTTCAAATAGAAACCCAAAGAATTGAATTTCCATGATGGGACGAAATCCAGTAAGTGCTAGTCCAATTGCCAATCCACCAATACCAGATTCAGCTAGCGGCGTATCAAAAACCCGCTCCTCACCGAATTCTTTGTGGAGGCCTTCCGTCGCACGGAAGACACCTCCGTTTGCGCCTACGTCTTCACCGAATAGCAATACGTTTTCATCTGTCTTTAGCTCAGTACGAAGCGCATCTGTAATCGCTTGAATCATTGTTAATTCTGCCATGGATTAGTTCGACTCCTTTCCAGCATACGCATCCAATTGTTCTTGTAAGTTAAATGGCATATCGCCTTTATACATGATTTTCATAAAGTCTGTTGCCTTTTGTTTAGGCTGTGCATCCGCTTTTTTGATAGCTTCTTTAATTTCTTCTTTCGCTCGTTCAATTACTTTTTCCTCTTGTTCTTTAGACCAAATACCTTTGGCTTCTAAATACGTTCTAAAACGCACAATCGGGTCACGTTTTTCCCATTCATTATCCACATCAGATGTACGATAGCGTGTTGGGTCATCACCAGCCATCGTATGAGGTCCGTAACGGTAACACATTGTTTCGATCAACGTTGGTCCATCTCCATTAACTGCACGCTCTCTTGCGTCACGTGTTGCAACGTATACCGCCAATGGATCCATTCCGTCTACGAGCACACTTGGCACGCCTGCTGCTACACCCTTTTGAGCGAGGGTTTTTGCTGCAGTCTGTACATCACGATGTGTAGAGATTGCATATTGGTTATTCTGAATGACGAAGATAGCAGGCACTTTATATGCCCCTGCAAAGTTCAATCCTTCGTAGAAATCACCTTGCGAAGTTCCGCCATCACCTGTGTATGTAATGACGACTGATTTTTGACCTTTTTTCTTAAAGCCTAGACCTACACCAGCTGCCTGGACATATTGTGCACCAATAATGATTTGCGGTGGGAAAATATTAAGTCCATCAGGAATCACACTTCCTGCATAATGCCCTCTTGACCATAGAAATGCCATATACAACGGCCAGCCATGGAATAATAATTGAGGAACGTCACGATATCCAGGGAGAATGAAATCATCTTTTTCCAACACATATTGAGAAGCTAACTGGGAAGCTTCTTGCCCTGCAGTAGGAGCGTAAAATCCAAGACGCCCTTGTCTATTTAAAGAAATAGATCGTTGATCAAGGATACGTGTATAGACCATGCGATTCATCAATTCCACTAATTCCTCATCAGGAAGTTTCGGATCTAAGTCCTTATCGACGATCTTTCCTTCCTCATTCAATATTTGCACCATATCAAATTGGCTTTCAATCAGTTGAAGCGCTTTCACCGGGTCATACTGATTACCTTTTTTAGCTACCATATCTTGATCTCTCCTTCGTATCTGTATTATATCTTTTTCAAATAAAATTGATACAACTTCTTATAAATACTAGTATACGCAAAACTGAGCGCTTGGTCAACCATTGTAATCAAAGACTTTTAATCATTTTTATATTTTTCTAAAAACGTACTGTACTAACACAATATCGTTTCTGTATTGGTACAGAACTGTTTTTATTGGGTCATACTGGCCAATCTATATCTATGAAAGTCATCAATGAACATTCATATAACAACTGAAATGATGAGCCTTTACCAAATACCTATCGCGTACTAGTTATCGCTTTTAATCCTACCTACTCACTACTTTATATTTCCTTTTTATTGTTTTCTAAACTTTTCAAAGCGCGGGCCACTAACCTGTTTACTTCCCTAGTTGCTTCATTGAATTCTATAAGTGATTGTTGGCTAGAAGTGATTAAATCATTTACATCACGAACATGCTTTTGAAGTTCATGCTCGCGGATGGATGGATCTTCAATTTGCGTATATAATTGCGTCTGACTATCTATAAGTTTTTTATACTGCATGATGAATGTCTCTTGTATTTCAGAACGTTCATACAATGCTCCAACTACTTCATCTAGTGAATCATGTAATTCCATACGCTCTACCCACTCAGACATCCGGTCTATCGCTTTCTTCGACTCGTGTAAAGCACTTTCCTCTTTTTCTAACAGTTGAGCCCGTTCATGTGCAGACTTTTTCATCGCAACCACTTGTTGTTTCACTTCTTGATATTGCTGTTGAGTCAGTTCCATTGTCTCAATAAACAAGACTTGTTCATTCTGCTCCTTCTCGTGTAACTTCTTCCCAAAGTTGTTCCCTTGTTTTTCTTTTTCATTCAGAACCACGAGTAAATCTGTAAGTTGTTGAGTTACTTCAGTCTCTTTGGAACAACTAGTTAGTAGAAGGAAGATGAACAATACACAAATTACTTTCTTCATTAATAACCCTCCAGACACTTTATATACTTTTTTCTTTCACCATTTTTCTCATTCGTCTATACTGTATAAGAGGAAATTGGTTTTTACGATTATATACCCTTCATGCACAATAGTTACTATTTTATCGTAGATTGTACTATACCTAATATATCCGAGAGGAAGAGTAGAAATGATTTTAATGAATGATATTATCCGGGAGGGTCACCCAACGTTGCGATTAAAAGCAAAAGAGGTGAGTTTTCCTTTAAGTAATGAAGACCGTCAATTATGCGATGATCTGTTGGAATATGTCGTCAACAGCCAAAATGATGAGTTGAGTAAAAAATACGGCTTACGATCTGGCATCGGTTTGGCCGCTCCACAAGTCAATGCATCTAAAAGAATCTTCGCTCTGCATATCCCGGACGGCGAAGTTCTATTGGAAAACTTTATAGCTATTAACCCGAAAATTATTAGCCATTCCGTTGAAAAGACCTATATAGAAACCGGTGAAGGTTGTTTATCAGTAGATCGTGAAGTGCCTGGTTATGTTCCCCGGTATGCAAGAATCACCGTAAAAGCTTTTGATAAAGAAGGAAACGTAATCAAAAAACGTCTAAAGGGATTACCCGCCATTGCATTCCAGCATGAACTCGATCATTTGAACGGCATTATGTTTTATGATCATATTGATGCGAATGCCCCTTACAAGGAAGTCCCCGGCGCAACAGCATTCGACAGAGAGTAAAGCTCTTACACTTGACAGGATGATGTTTTTCTGTTACAGTCTTGTCAAGGAGTGATGATGCCATGTACAAACGTCTAAAACGCAAACTGCTAAGACGACTTAATGGCCTGCTCGGTAAAAAGACAATTGCTTAGACATTTACGCCCGCCAACTAAATTGGTGGGCTTTTCTTTATTTTAGGGAAATTGCATGCTATTATTGATGATATGTATTATTAGGAACGTAAAAAGGAGAGTTAAACATGATTTTTAAAGTATATTACCATTTAAACGTACATGAAGTTCCAGTCCGCGAGAACACACTCAGCTTGTATGTAGAAGCTGAATCAGAAAAAGAAGTCCGTGATCAACTTAAAGATCGCGATCTTATGATTGAATACGTACAAAAGCTGGAGGGCGAGCATTTAGCATATGAACAAGCCTCCCCAGACTTTCACGTTGAGCAGGTCTAATCAATGAAATCTATTAAAAACAATGAAACAGCCGTTTTTGCCCTAGGCGGACTAGGTGAAATCGGTAAAAATACGTATTGTGTACAATTCCAAGATGAAATCATCATTATTGATGCCGGAATTAAGTTTCCTGAAGATGAATTGCTTGGTATTGACTATGTAATTCCAGATTACACTTATCTTGAACGCAATATTGATAAGATTAAAGGCCTTTTCATCACACATGGTCACGAAGACCATATCGGTGGAATTCCTTATCTATTACGCAAAGTGAACGTTCCCGTCTACGGTGGTAAATTAGCAATTGGTTTACTTCGCAATAAGTTGGAAGAACACGGTTTGTTGCGCACTACGGAAATTCATGAAATTGAAGAAGATGATTTTATCAAATTCCGTAAAACCGCCGTATCATTCTTCAGAACAACGCACAGTATTCCTGATGCATTCGGAGTAGTGGTTAAAACTCCTTCCGGAAACATCGTTCATACAGGTGACTTTAAGTTCGACTTTACGCCTGTCGGTGAACCTGCTAACTTGCATAAGATGGCCAAAATTGGTAGTGAAGGTGTACTTTGTTTGTTATCAGATAGTACAAATGCAGAAGTACCGAACTTCACGATGTCTGAACGTAAAGTTGGAGAAAGCCTAAATGATATTTTCCGCACTGTAGACGGTCGGATTATTTTCGCTACATTCGCTTCAAATATCCATAGATTACAACAAGTGATCGAATCGGCGCAGATTTTTGGTCGTAAAATCGCTGTCTTCGGGCGTAGTATGGATAATGCCATCACGATAGGTCGCGAACTTGGTTATATTGATGCTCCGAAAGATTTATTCGTAGATGCTCAATCACTCAACCGACTTCCAGCTAATAAAGTGATGATTTTATGTACAGGTAGCCAAGGTGAACCGATGGCTGCACTATCACGTATCGCAAACGGTACGCATAGACAAGTCCAAATCCAACCTGGTGATACCGTTATTTTCTCATCTTCACCCATTCCAGGTAATACTCTAAGTGTCAACAAAGCGATTAATTCATTGTTCCGTGCAGGTGCAGAAGTTATTCATGGTCCATTAAACAACATTCACACATCCGGTCACGGGTCACAGGAAGAGCAAAAGCTGATGTTACGTTTAATCAAACCTAAATACTTCATGCCAATCCACGGTGAATACCGCATGATGAATATGCACTCCCAACTTGCCATAGACTGTGATGTTGAACCTGATAACATTTTCATTATGGGCAATGGTGATGTACTCGCACTCACTGACTCGACAGCAAGACTTGCCGGACGTGTACCTTCAGGCGATGTATACATCGATGGAAGCGGTATTGGGGATATTGGTAACGTTGTACTACGCGACAGACGAATTCTTTCTGAAGATGGTCTAGTCATCGTTGTAGCAACCATCGACACCAAAAAGAACCGTTTAGTATCTGGTCCTGACCTGATCTCACGCGGTTTCGTCTATATGCGTGAATCAGGCGCTATGATCAATGAAGCACAATATATGCTTTCGAAAACATTACAACGCAAACTGGCTGCTAAACCTGATTCCGTCAACAACCTCAAAGGCGATATCATCGATACACTCGTTCCGTATTTATACGAGAAAACGAAACGTAAGCCGATGATCCTTCCTGTCATTATGGAACTCTAAAAAGCATACAAAAAAGCAAGCGCACATTAGCACTTGCTCTGGACTGAAGGCAACTCCTATAAATTAGGGGTTGCCTTCATTTTTTTATTTAGATTTTTTATACGATCTTTTAACCATTTACTAGATGTTCCAAGTTGAAAAACAACACTAGTTGTTCCTAAGTGAAAGGCGACGACTGATGGATCAGCTCGACAGGTGAGACAACCAAAGGGAGCTTGCGACCTGGTTGGCTCACCGCGGGTCCATAGGAAAGCGTCCGCCTGGAACGTCGATCAACGGCGCTCTCCCCTTCTCCCACTTTCTATTCATTAATGCAATGCCTTCCGTTCAAACCGATGAATATCTAAATCAGAACCAATCACAATCAACACATCATTCACTTCTATTTGCTCAATCGCCTGTGGAGAGACTAGTATATGTGTTCCACGCTTGATCGCTACAATATTCACACCGTACTTGGCACGGATATCCAAATCTATTAGCGAAGAGCCTGCGATGTGATTATTAGCTTGAATCTCCACGATAGAGTATTCATCGGATAACTCCAGATAATCCAGAATATTATTCGAAACCAAGTTATTCGCAATGCGCTTTCCCATATCCCGCTCAGGGTGAACAACTTGATCCGCTCCGATTTTTCGCAACACTTTTTCATGGTAGTCATTTTGGGCTTTCACTGTAATTCGCTGTACACCGATTTCCTTCAAAATCAACGTAGTCAAAATGCTCGCTTGAATGTTTTCACCGATTGCGATTACCACATGTTCGAAATTTCGTATGCCTAACGACCGCAATGCTGCTTCATCCGTCGTATCGACAGCCACAGCTTGTGTAGCAATATTCGCAAATTCCTCTACGCGTTCTTGGGACTTATCAATCGCCATAACATCGGCTTCCAGTTCAATTAGTTCTTTAACGATACTGCCACCAAAACGACCTAAGCCAATTACTACAAATTCCTTTTTCATCTCATTACTCCTCGCCATTGCGAATAGTCACATGTCTTATCGCAATCCCATTTTAAATTTCAGGAATAACTCATTATACACTCCAAGTGTTTCTAAACCTAAATTTTCATACACTTCAAGGTTTTTCCTTGCCTCTTCATCAGGATAAAATCGTTCATCACCTGTAATATCTTCATCCATAAATGACAATGCTGCAGTATTCGGCGTAGAATAGCCCACGTATTCTGCGTTTTGCGCCGCCACTTCAGGATCCAGCATGAAATTAATAAATTTATGTGCACCTTCAACATTCGTAGAGGTTTTCGGGATAACAATATTATCAAACCATAAGTTCGAACCTTCATTCGGCACGATATAATTAATATCATCATTCTCAGAAATCATATCTGCCGCCTGGCCAGACCACGTGAGTGCAACGGACGCTTCGTTATTGATCATAAGTTGGGTAACTTCATCGCCTATAACCGCTTTAACGTTCGGACCCATCGTTTCTAGCTTGTCTGTTGCCTCTTTTAGTTCCTGCAAACTAGTTGAATTCAATGAGTAGCCAAGTGAATTCAATGATATTCCGATCACTTCTCGCGCACTATCGACCAAAATGAGCTTCTGCCGCAGTGAAGCATCCCATAAACTCTCCCAACTCTCAAACGTCTGACCTTCCAATAAGGATGCATTATATGCGATACCCACTGTTCCCCAGAAATATGGAATCGAATATTGATTGTTTGGATCAAACGGTAAATTCATGAAGTATGGATCGATATGTTTAACGTTCGGAATTTTCGAGAAATCGAGTGGCAGTAAAAGATTTTTCTCTTTCATCATCTGCACCGCATATTCGGACGGAACTGTTACATCGTAAGCAGTTCCCCCTTGTTCAATTTTTCCCATCATACCTTCATTCGAATCAAACGTTTCATAAATTACTTTGATGCCTTCATTTTCTTCAAATTGCTTCAGAAGATCTGGGTCAATATACTCTCCCCAGTTGTATACTGTAATCGTGTCTTTACCTGCTCGCCCCGCCTTATGCTCGAGCTGATAATTAGTGAACAACAAGAGTCCCGAAACGAGTAGGATCACAAACGCACTACTCATTAATCCTTTCATTTTTTCACCCCCTGAGGTGATTTTGCTTTATTTCCGATTATATAATAACCAAGCACTAGAATTATTGTTATTAAGAAGATCAATCCGGATAGCGCATTGATTGTCAACGTGATTCCCGTGCGTGCCATAGAATAAATTTCTACGGACAGGGTAGAAAATCCATTTCCTGTCACGAAAAAAGTAACAGCAAAATCATCCAATGAATAGGTTAACGCAAGAAAGAACCCTGCGAAAATCCCCGGCTTAATATAAGGCAATATGACACGCGTCAATATATCTTTACGTGAAGCGCCTAAATCCCGTGCTGCATCTATTAACGTCGTACTCATTTCTAATAACTTCGGCAGCACCATAATGACGACGATCGGTATACTAAAAGCGATATGAGAAATTAGCACCGAAGCAAAGCCCAATTTCACACCAACCAACGTGAATAATATTAAGAAAGATGCACCGATAATTACATCTGGACTGACAATCAATATATTATTTAGCGACAATACCGCTTGACGTGCAGATTTATTTTTCATGAAGTAAATGGTGAGCGCACCAATCACACCGATTGTAGTAGACAGTAGGGCCGATAATAATGCGATAATGACTGTATTTAAGACAATAATTAGAAGTCGCGTATCTTGAAATACCGCTTGATAGTGATCCAAAGTGAATGATTCGAAATGCGACATCCCATCTCCCGAATTGAAGGAGTAGTATATGAGATAAAAAATAGGAGCATATAAAATTACAAAGACTGCTGCCAAATAAATTCTCGGCAAAATCCCCAGTTTCTTCATTTAATGATGCCCCCCTTTTTACCAGAAGTCAGTACCATAATTAAGAACATGAAGATGATGAGAAAGACAGCAATCGTAGATCCCATTCCCCAGTTTTGTGTAACAAGGAACTGTTGCTCGATTGCGGTACCAAGTGTAATCACTTTATTACCGGCAATTAAACGGGTAATCATAAATAAAGAGAGTGCCGGTATGAACACAACTTGTATACCTGATTTCACGCCATCCGTAGTCAATGGCCAAATCACCCGTTTGAATGTCACCCATGCATTCGCTCCTAAATCTTTCGATGCATCCAATAAAGTAGGATTGATTTTATCCAAAGCATTAAAAATAGGCAATATCATAAATGGAATAAATATATACACGGAAACAAACACGAAACTGAAATCAGTGAATAATATTTGCTGACTGCCTATCCCGACAGCCTCCAAAAAGGCATTAATTGGCCCATAAATCCCCATTAATCCGATAAATGCGTAAGTCTTTAACAACAGATTAATCCATGAAGGTATGATAATGAGTAACAACCACAACTGCTTATGCCTCGTCTTCGTTAAAAAGTAGGCTGTCGGATAGGATATCAATAAAGCAAAAAAAGTTATGAGAAATGCATACCAAAACGAACTTATCGTTAATTTGAAATAGATCGATGTAAAGAAGTTTCGATAGTTAGCTAACGTTAAATGGCCCGACAAATCAAAAAATGAATAATACACAATAACGGCAATCGGTGCTAGCACAAATAATAATAACCAGGCTGCATACGGTGTGGCATATATAAAACGTAACGGATTTTTACTCCTCATCTTCCGCAACTCCAAACGATTCCAGACGTGCATCAAAATCCGCTTCAGATTCATTTAAACGCATAACGTGAATGTCTGCTGGTTCAAAATCTAAACCGATTAACGTTCCTACATCCGCTGGTTTCGTTGAATGGACTAGCCACTCATTACCATCAGAATCGTACGTTGACAGTTCATAGTGTACACCCCGGAATAATTGCGTATCTACAGTGACACTTAATTTCCCTTTTTCAACAGTCGTCATTTCCAAATCTTCAGGACGAATGACGATATCGACTTTTTCATTAGGATAGAATCCTCCATCTACACACGGAAATTGTTTACCGGTAAATTCCACTAAATAATCTTCAATGATTCTTCCAGTTACTATATTCGATTCACCAATAAAGTCTGCCACAAAACGATTGATGGGCTCATCGTAAATATCGATTGGTGTCCCCGACTGTTGAATTTCTCCATTATTCATAACGAAAATTTCATCGGACATCGCAAGTGCTTCTTCCTGGTCATGTGTAACAAAAACAAAAGTCTTGCCTAGACGCTGCTGGAGCTCTCGCAATTCATATTGCATTTCAGAACGTAATTTCAAATCTAGCGCCGACAATGGCTCGTCCAGTAAAATCACTTCAGGGTCATTGATGATCGCTCTAGCTATGGCCACGCGTTGACGCTGCCCACCTGACATTTCAGTAATTTCACGGGTTTCATAATCAGCTAGATTCACGAACTTCAACGCTTCTTTTACCCGGCGATCCACTTCATTCTTATTCACTTTTTTTATACGTAAACCGAATGCAACATTTTCATACACATTCAAATGAGGAAACAATGCGTAATCTTGAAATACCGTGTTCACTTGGCGTTCATTTGCGGGTACCGAGTTGATCTTCTTTCCATTAAAGAAGATTCCCCCATCTGTCGCTTCCGTAAATCCGGCAATCAAACGTAAAATAGTCGTTTTTCCACAGCCTGAAGGTCCAAGTAATGTATAAAACTTACCGCGTTCCATTTCGAACGAAACACGATCGAGGACAGTTGAAGATTCATTATAGCGTTTTGTAACATTCTCAAAACGAATAATCGGGTTAGTAGTCAATACGTCTCCTCCTTGCTTAAACATATTATTTCTTGTAATGAATGAACAGTTGTAAACTCACTCATTATACACAAAATGTTGGTGAAATCAACTACCTATTATAAGTAGAATCAGAAAACAGCCTACAGGAAAATAGTCATGATTATTGTTTTTTCGCAGATGACATAGTAGAATGAAACCATATATTGAGGAGGGATTCAGTTGGAAGACCATTTATTTTTTTATTTGGACTCTGATGCCAAGCGGATTCGAAAAAACGAACCCGCAACAAGAGAAAATCATCTAGAAGGAATTTTTCTAGTAAATAATAAAAAAATCCGAACATGGAAAGAGATGGCCTCTCATTGCGTAGAGTGCATGGAGCCATTACATTATAGCGATGAATTTGACGCACGTTACTGTAAAGATTGCAATGAATGGCGAGAAATGATTTGTGATCCTAATTGCAAAACATGTCAAACACGCCCAGTAAAACCTTCTGACTGTAAACAAGACTTTGAGTAATCAGATGCTCAAATCCTAAATATATGAAGTGTATCGCTCTTTATAATAATAATTATTATCTTCGAGTCATTCTAATTGAATTTTACATGAAACTTTGTTATTCTAATTATAATTGTGCAACACAGTCATGTTGTTGTACAAAAGACTAATTGGAGGTTTTATATAATGGCTGAGCGTATGGTAGGTAAACAAGCTCCAGATTTCACAATGGAAGCAGTACTAGCTGACAAATCTTTTGGTAAAGTTAGTTTACAAGAAAACATGAAGAACGACAAATGGACAGTTCTTTTCTTCTATCCAATGGACTTCACTTTTGTATGTCCAACAGAAATCACTGCAATGTCGGATCGTTACGATGAGTTCGAAGACTTGGATGCAGAAGTAATCGGTGTTTCTACTGATACTATCCACACTCACCTCGCTTGGATCAACACTGATCGTAAAGACAATGGTCTTGAACAACTAAAATACCCACTAGCAGCAGATACTAACCACTCTGTTTCACGCGACTATGGTGTATTGATCGAAGAGGAAGGTATTGCATTACGCGGCCTTTACATCATCAACCCTGAAGGTGAACTTCAGTATCAGACAGTATTCCATAACAATATCGGTCGTGACGTGGACGAGACTCTTCGTGTACTACAGGCACTACAAACTGGCGGTCTTTGCCCAGCAAACTGGCGTCCAGGTCAAAAAACTCTTTAATTTTTGGACAACCATCCCCACGCGTTACACTATTCGTGGGGATTTTTTTATCACATACTATATACACCCACTTAGCTAGGAGGAATTCTTGATGAAATTACGTGAGCAAATGCCTGAACTTCAAGGTGCTACTACTTGGTTGAATGGTGAAACTTCTAAATCGGAACTTGTTGGAGAAAAACCGACACTGATCCACTTCTGGTCTGTAAGTTGTCACATGTGCAAAGAAGCGATGCCGGATGTAAACAATTTCAGAGATCGATACAAAGAGGAACTGAATGTGGTAGCCGTACACATGCCTCGTTCAGAAGACGATGTCGATTTGGAACAAATCAAGGAAGTAGCAGCTGAGCATGATATTACACAACCTATTTTCGTTGATAGCGAATTGAAGTTAAACGATGCATTTGAAAACCAATATGTCCCTGCCTACTATGTCTTTGACAAAGATGGTCAATTACGCCATTTCCAAGCTGGCGGTAGTGGTATGAAAATGCTAGAAAAACGTGTAAATCGCGTGCTAGATGAAATGAAAAAAGAAGATTAATTGTACCATCGACTCTTTTCTAAAAGGAGTCGTTTTTTCTGCCTTCTCCTCATAATCCCCTATAGCAAACATGAGACAGACATTGCCGATTTATTTATGATACGATTAGTAAAAAGTTTTTAGAAAGCGAGCTGCCGAATGAACAAAATACCTACAAAAATCGCACTTTATATTTTAATGTTCAACATGTTCATCGCAATGGCTGGTGTCGGCTTGATCATCCCCATTATGCCTGAATTCTTAGGTACTTTCGGAGTCGCAGGACGCGCACTCGGCCTATTGATTGCCATGTTCTCTTTCGCACAATTTATCTTTTCTCCGATTGCAGGAAATCTTTCAGACAAATACGGCAGAAAAAGCATTATTATTTTCGGTTTAATTATCTACGGACTTTCTCAATTAGCTTTTAGTTTATCAACTGAGCTATGGATGCTCTATCTCGCACGATTCTTTTCCGGCTTAGGTGCCGCCTTTATTATTCCGCCTACTATGGCATTTGTAGCGGATATTACATCCACTCAAACCCGCGGTCGCGGAATGGGATTACTTGGCGCTTCAATGTCTTTAGGTTTTATGATTGGTCCTGGAATTGGCGGTTTTTTATCTAAAATCAGCTTATATTTCCCATTTTATTTCGCTGCATCCGCGTCTATTCTAGCGGCGATCGTGTCCTTATTGCTTCTACCTAACCCTAAGCCTATACTGCAAGGAATCACAATGAACGAAAACATCTTCCAACAAATGCGTAGATCTACACAAACTTCTTATTTCATTATGCTGATTGTCATGTTTGTATTTTCATTCGGATTAGCTAATTTCCAATCCACCATTTCGTTGTATGTGGATCATAAGTATAACTATACGCCTGCTCAAATCGCTGTCATTATTACAGTCGGCGGATTTGTAGGTGTCATCATCCAGACATTTGTCATCGATCGTTTGTTCAAACGTTTTGGCGAAATGCGTATTATTTTAGTCAATTTAGTCTTAGCTGCTTTCGCAATGTTAGGCATTTTATTCGTGAATACATTCTTCACTATTCTCTTGGTGTCAACGATCTTCTCAACCGCCACTTCATTGTTGCGACCAGCAGTCAACACCTTAGTATCGAAACTCGCCGGTAAAGAACAAGGTTACGCAGCCGGTATGATGAATGCTTATATGAGTCTAGGAAACATGATTGGTCCAGCCACGGCTGGATACATATTCGACTGGAATATGGAATCTCCCTATATAGTCGGCACAATCATTCTCTTACTCTGCTTTATTCTCGCTTTGTACTGGGCTAGAAACAACAAGCCACTTATAGAATCTGCCAGGACTCCATGACACAGGTCGTGTTAGCCGCAGTAATCAGAAACGTTTTATCGTAGTAAAAAATGAAGACAAACTCTAGAACTCCTAGAGTTTGTCTTCATTTAAAGAGGTGGGACATAACTTAAAAAACAGTCCGTTCCCCTACGCTACACTCTTGATTACTAACTAATTAAACTTTATAAATAAGTTTCAGTGAGTTAAAAAAGGTATGAAGGTGTCTTCTCCTTCATACCTTTTGAGGTTTTGTCCCCGCCTCTTTTTATTTACCTTTTCTTAATAACTCTGCATACTCTTGCACGATATCTACAAATGCCTTCACTTGCTTCAATTCAAAAGTAGAACTATAGCCAATCAGCCATGTATCACGTGTCAGCTCAAACTCTTCTTCGCTATTGAGCAACGGGATCAGATTGACTTTTTCATCGCCTGACAATGTAATAGAAGGCAGTATGGCATAACCTATACCTTTCAACGCGAGTTGCTTGCACATTTCAATTTGATCCACTACGATTTGACGGCTTGGGTTTTGATTGAAGTGCTTATTCCACCAGCGCTGGATTTCCATGTAATAGTTTGAATCACTTTTGTACTGAATGAAGTGACGGTTCGTGTCTTTTAATTCATCAATTGTAGAGATTTCAGAATCTACTAGATAGAGCTGATCACGAAATAAATAGACGCGATTACTTTTCCAGTCTGTTTGCCCTCTAACAATACCTATATGCGCTTCCCCTTCGTACAATGCTTTGGAGATTTCTGAACTCCATCCTGTCATCAATGAAATTTTAGCGTCGGGGTAAAGTGCTACATAGTCTTTCAATACTTGGGGCAACCAAGTTTGACCGATTATAGAGGCACAAGCAATCTTCAATGTTCCATGTACTTTATCTTCGAGCGAGGCAATCAATTCCATCGTCTCATCTTTCTTCGCCAATGCTTCCTTCGCATAGCTGATGACGTGTTCGCCTGCTGGTGTCGGTTCCAAGCCTTTTTGCGAACGTATGAACAACTGCATGCCCCATTCTTTTTCAATCGTCTGGAGGCGCTGTGACAAAGCAGGCTGAGACAAATGAAGGCGCTCTGACGCTTTTCGCATATTACCTTCTTCAGCCAAAGCTTTGATGATATCCAACTCAATTGTTGACATGATCTTGCACCTTCCCTCGTGGAATTCGTAAAATCAACAATAAGCTGATGACCGCAAATACGGCAATCGCAATATACACCCCGTGCAACGAACTATCCAAACCATATTGTAAACTGATTAGCTCTTGTGATGCAATCATCGAACGACCATCTTCGGTTAACAATGTATTTACATCATCAATCGTGTAGGGCAATTTTTCTTTGGCAAAATAGGTAATGAGTGTAGCGTTCAAAATGGCACCAAACACAGAAGCACCAATCGTATTGCCAAAATTCTTCATGAACATATTAGTTGCGGTAGCCGAGCCTCTTTGTACGCGTGGCACAGCTCCTTGAATCGTCACAATAAAGGAGGTATTGGTCAGCCCCATTCCGACACCTATGAAGAAACTTGAACACCCCGCCCATACCGGCCCTAGCGTCGCGTTCATGAAGACAAACATCATGGTGCCAATCACAAGGGACACACCACCTGCAAACGATACGAGAAATGGACCGAATCGTATGAGTAAGTGCCCTGCCAACGAGGAAGCTAAAGGCCAACCAATTGACATGGCAGTTAATGTGAAACCTGCTATGATTGCTGGTTGTTCCATGACTCCAGATACGTAAGTAGGTAAATAAGAAGAAACCCCTATTAAAATAACTCCAGTAGTCAACGAGACGAGATTCGCATATAAAATAACGGGGTTTTTCCATATGCCAAAAGAAATAAGTGGATCTTTCGCCAACTTTTCTTGTCTAAAAAATAACCAAAATGAAATCCCTGAAACTATGATCAATGCTATACCGAAAGCTGAAAGACGTCCAAATCCTTGACCTCCCTCTACTAGCCAGATTAAGATGGTCGCCAAAGCAGATGTTAGGAAAAAAGCACCTTTGTAATCTACAGAAGCTTTTTGTGTTTCTTTTGGTTCATATAAAAAGAAATAAATGACACCCATTGAAAGTAGTCCGAGCGGTACGTTCACCCAAAATATATATTGCCAGCTTACGTATTGTACAAGCAATCCGCCAATGACAGGGCCCGAAACTGCAGAAACGCCCCACACACTCGACAAATACCCCTGTATTTTCGCACGTTCTTCCGTTGAATAAATATCGCCAATAATTGTAGTCGCAATTGGCATAACAGCTCCTGCTCCCAAACCTTGTATGAGACGATAGACAATTAATTGCTCCATTGTGGTAGCAAATCCACAAAGTATGGAACCAATTAAAAAAATCGTTAAGCCCATAAAAAAAATCGGTTTTCGACCAAATAAATCGGCTAACTTTCCATAAATCAAGACCGTCACGGTACTCATTAATAAATAAGATGAGAATATCCAACTATATCGTGAAAATCCACCTAATTCGGAAGCGATCGTCGGCATGGCTGTGGTAACAATAGTCGCTTCAACTGCTCCCACAAACATAGCGAGCATAACAGCAGCAAGTACAAAGGGCCGATTAGTTTCTTTACGCACAGCTATTTCAACTCCATCTATTAGAAAAAGACCCCTTTATCGGAGCCCTTTTATATTTTACCGATATATTCGCTTCACTGTTTTATCTACATCCATACATTATACATTGTAAATATATTTTTTAAACTCTTTCATAATCACACGTCGTGTAATAATACCTGCAAATGTTCCATCCTCTTCTGTAACACAGAGAAATGGATGATCAATCAATAGATCGACAGCACGTTGAAAACGGTCATTGACACGAATCGTTGGTAGATTCGTATCCATAATTTCATCTACTTTTATATCTTCTAATCTCTCATATTCAATGCGTTCCATGCCCAAAATGGAATCTGTAATCATCCCAATCCCAAGGAGCCCTTTCAAATGATACTGATTATCCAGTACAGGGATCGCGGAATAGCCAGTCTTCGTCAAAACAAGTAGCGCATGCTCTGCGTTATTGCCAATTTGCACGTGAGCAACTTTTTCCGAAGAAATAATTTGGTCTACGATGGGTGCGGTAAGAAAATCTTTATTGTTTATAGAAACCATAGGTGATCGCTCCTTCTGTTCTTCATCTACATACATTTACCTAAAAGTCCGTTCACTGCTTCCCATCCATCATACCACAAAAATCCATCTCTCACCTCAAAAGAAAGCGGATTCACAAAACAAAAAACCTCTTTCTTTAATAGAAAGAGGCCCAGTAATAAAAAATGATGATAAAGATAAAAACTGAAGCGATAATGATAATCCACAGTAATGGATTCATTGTAAATGGATGCTTCGCTACAACATTCGGTATACGATCCTTTTCATTTAACTGGAATGCACGACTCATTTTTCCTACCCCAGCTATTCCGATCCCTAGCATAATGACGGTTACAAACACCATTGGCCACAACCAAATATCCCACATCATAACTCCCTCCTTTTCGCACATACTATATGAAAGAGCATGTGCAATAAGTGAGTAAGTATGCACACTTAACATTCAATAAATCATTCGCAATTTGTTCGTTTGGATTCTTTAGACGACATATATAAAGAAGCACCTATGATTTGCTTATATTTCACTCTATATACTTTTTAATCAAAACTTGTGTTCCTTTTTCCCCATAACCTTTAGCGAGTAATTCCGTATACATATCGCGAGCTAGCTGTAATCCTGGCAATTTCAGATTCATTCTTTCTGTTTCCTGTAAGGCAATATTTAGATCCTTTACAAAATGTTTTACATAAAATCCTGGTTCATAATTCTCGTTAATAATTCGGGGGCCCAGGTCCGATAAACTAAAGGAATTCGCTGCACCCGAAGTGACGGATTGTAACATGGTGTCCGGATCAAGACCTGAATTCATAGCGTATGCAATCGCTTCGCATGCTCCTATCATATTTCCAGCGACAGTAATTTGATTGCACATTTTGGCGTGTTGCCCAGCTCCCGCTTGTCCCTGATAGATAATTTGTTTGCCGAAAACAGACATAACTGGTAACAGCTTTTCAAATAAATCTTTTTGACCCCCACACATGATAGAAAGTGTGCCATTTCGAGCGCCTATATCTCCACCAGATACAGGTGCATCAAGGGCATTCATTTGTAATGAAGCTGCCTTTTCTGCAATGGCAACGGCTAGCTCTGGACTTGAAGTTGTCATATCCACTACAGTCTGAGAAGGGCGACTGTTTGCAAATATACCTTGACGGGAAAAATACACGTCCTCCACGTCGGCTGGCATGCCAATCATCGTGAAAATAATGTCCGCATCTTTAATAGCTTCAGCCACGTGATCAGCCCATTTAGCTCCTAAAGCCATCAATGGTTCGGCCTTTGTTTTCGTTCTAGTGTATACGGTTACTTCATAAGATGCGTTAAGCAAATGCTTAATAATACTAGAACCCATCACACCTGTACCAATAAATGAAATTTTTTCTTTTTGCATATTCCCACTCCTCATGATATATGTTTATGTCCATCGTACAGAAGTTCAAATATTTTTACAATTGAGCAGACATAAAAAAGAGGACCAATACAAGATTGGTCCACAAAAGGGGGAAATGAGAATGTTGCTGTGTTCATTTATATTGTTCCCACTTCTATTTTAAGTTAAACATTCAATTTGTTATTAATTTAAGGTGATTGTGTTTCTTTTTTCTCGTTGAATTCATTAATCAATACATCTAATTTACGACTAAGTTCAATGGTGTTCTCAGCGTTCATACCATATTTTTCTGCGACTTGGATTAGTTGTTTTCTCACACGTTCAATTTCTACATTGCATTTATGCACTAGTTGCACACCTTCCGTCTTTAATTACTCTATTCTTTAATATACCAACAATTCAATTTTATTAAACCGAAATAGTATCGACATTTTGCGACATTATTTACATATGTATATTTTCTTGATTTCTAGAAATAAGACTTTACGTTTTGAAGATTATAAGGCAAACTATAAAGGAATTCCCAATAGTATGATTCATTGTTTCACTTAAAGTACAGGATGATTGAAGAAAGGATGGTTAGAATGACGATTGCAGAAATAGGTGATATTATAGAATTCAAGGAAGGCTTACAAGGAATTGTGGAAAAAGTGAACGAAAACTCTGTAATTGTAGACTTAACGTATATGAAAGACTTCGATGAATCGGTCATGCAGGAGAAAACAGTCATCAATCATAAACGTTATATCATTTTGAGTAGTAGTTCGCAAGAAGGAAACATTCCTCGCTGTGATCCGTCCAATAGAATAGAATAGTATAAGAAGGAGTGGTACCATATGAACAACAAATGGCGTATTATTTTCACTTCACTGACGGCCTCTATCATGCTTGCTGCATGCGGAACATCTGATGCAGATCCGGAAAAGGATACAACAGGTAATGCTATAGAAGAACCTGCTGCTCCCGTAACGGATGTGGAAGATAGCACTTCTTCCGAGAATGAAGCAGAAAATGAAACAGACACTGAAGTAGGAACAGACGACAATGGAATGAAAAATGCTGTGGAAACAACAAGCGATGAACAAGATTACTCGATGAAGGTACTCCCTGGATATAAACTTACAAGTGAAGAACCAGGAAGAGATAGTCTATATCTGGAAGAAGACGGCGAAATATTCATGCGAATCGAAACTATGTCTAAAGACGAGGAATCCTATACTTTTGATGAACTCTATGAAAATATGGAAGAATTGTTGACGGCTTCAAGTGACAGTGGAACACCTGTTGAGATAACAGAGCAAACAGATCTTCCACAAGCTGATGATATTCTGTCTGTTAAGGGTGCAGTAGTAGATTCTCCTGAAGGTTATTTTACAGGCTATGTCATCGAACGTGAAGACAAGTTAATTCGTGTAACCATTTACGCTCAAGAAGACAACGAACATATAACAGACTTTAAGGATATGGCAGCTACAATCAAGTGATATATCCATATAGAAGAGGCCTATCCTTATAGGATTGGCCTCTTCTATATGGACTTTCAATCATTCTGATCACGATACGAAAATTTGTGGAAATGATAAATGGAAAACCGTTCCTTTGCCGATTTCACTAGTAACAGATATAGATCCACCGTACTCTTGAACGGTTTTCTTAACAAATGGAAGTCCTAAACCGGTTCCTCCCGGTTTGTTTGTAATAAATGGCAAGAATAAATTTTCAAGCATCTCTTTTTCCATTCCACTCCCTGTGTCGGATATAAAGATATCTACATTCTGCTGATCACCTTCGCTTATCAAGACAGACAACGTATCATTTGTACTCATCGCTTCCATTGCATTTTTAAGAAGATTAATGAATACTTGTTTAATACGGTTAGGATTGGCCTTAATTAATAATGACCCGGTAGCATTAAATTCATTTACTAAATGAATTTGATCCAACAATGCTTTAGGGCGAAGCAATATAAGTACGTCTTCTATTAAAACGGATAATGAAAATATAGTGATTTCGTCAACAGTTGGTTTTGATAATGCGAGCATTTCGTTCAATATTTCGTTCATGCGTTTGACTTCATCTTGAATGACGTTTACATACATTTGGGCATTTCCAGTTACTTCGTGTTCCAGTAGTTGAAGAAACCCTTGTAATGTTGTCATCGGATTGCGTACTTCATGTGCAATGCTTGCAGCAATTTCTCCAGTCGTGCTTAATTGATCGGAGTGCGCTAGTTGCTCAAATAGACGTTCTCGTTCAGTAATATCTTCAATTCGTAAGATGAACATTTGTGTTTTACAATCCAGTTTCAAACTAACCTCTTGGAAACGCTGTATTCCCTTGGATGTGTAAGACATTTTCACTGTCGATGATTCTTGTGTCAGTACTCTTAAGATATATTCTTCAAAAGAAAACGGAGAAGTGGGAACCATTACATTAAAAAGATCTTGTAGATGTAACAGTTCACTAGTAGTTTGGTCTGGGAAGATTTCTGAAAATAGGTCATTTGTCGAAATAATATATCCCGATTCGTTCACTAACGCCATTGGCATAGTCGCCGTTAAATAAGCGCTTTCATATAGTTGATGCAATTTATGATTTTGTTCACCAATTTTTATTGTTAAAAGGGCCCTACTGCTATATTGTTGGTATATAATATGACAGGGTTCACGATTGTCATTTGGCATAGTTAGATGACCAGTCAATACAGTTTGATCGGCTATAGTTTCTGTTTTCATCAGAAACAATCGCTTCTCTATTTCTTCCAACAAACGATGGTCAAACATTTCAGATATATGGTGTGGTATAAAATCTTTAGGCATTAATAATTTAACAGCTTCCGTCATATCGAGTATATCGCCTTCTTCATCCAAGACGATTTTAAAAAGTGAACTTTCTAGATGACGTTTAAGATCTAGTGTTTTTAGCACTTGAGCAATACCCCCTTCACAAAATAGCAACTACCCATCAATTGCTTGTAATATCTTTCTTACTTGGAAGTAAATTCTGATAGAATCTTATTATGCCATAATGACAAACTGGTTCACATAGGCTGATAGTCTATTTTGTTTTTTTCATTTATTTATATTATTTATAGATTAGGAGTTTTGTCATGAGCATCATTTTATCTACATTAAACGCTAAATATATACATACCAATATCGCCATTCGCTACTTGAAAGCTTTCGCCGCACCTGAATTCCATTGTGAACTAGCTGAATTTACCATTCATGATCCTACACTTTCAATCGTTTCGGATCTATATCAACATTCCCCAGACGTCGTTGGTTTCAGTGTATATATTTGGAATATAGAAGAAACTATAAAAGTAATTCGTATGCTGAAATTGACAAGTCCTAAAACCGTAATAGTTTGTGGTGGACCTGAAGTAACGTATGACTATGATCAGTGGTTAAAAAGAGTACCGGAAATCGATATTATTGCGATAGGAGAAGGCGAAAAGACGTTTAAGGATATACTTCGAGCAGTCGATGGACAAACTGATCTTTCTTCTGTACAGGGTATTGCATATCGTACAGAAGGAAAATTAAAGATTACAGCTCCAGGTCCTAAATTGGATCTTCGGGAACTGCCCTCCCCTTTTCGTTTTCCGGAGGATATTCCGCATCTCACAAATCGTGTAATGTATATCGAAACAAGTCGCGGCTGTCCATTCTCTTGTCAATTCTGCCTTTCTTCAATCGAAGTGGGTGTTCGATACTTTAATCGAGAGGCCATAAAAGAAGACATTCGCTACTTGATGCAACATGGCGCAAAAACGATTAAATTTGTCGACCGTACATTCAATATTAGTAGAAGTTATGCAATGGAAATGTTCCAGTTTCTTATAGATGAACATTTGCCTGGAACCGTCTTTCAATTCGAGATCACCGGTGATATCATGCGGCCAGAAGTGATTCAGTTTTTAAATGACAATGCACCCAAAGGTCTATTTAGATTTGAAATTGGTGTGCAATCTACCAATGACCTAACCAATGAATTGGTTAAAAGAAGACAAAATTTCACTAAGTTATCGCGAACGGTCACTATGGTAAAAGAAGGTGGAAAAATTGCTCAGCACCTTGATTTGATTGCTGGACTTCCTGAAGAAGATTATGCATCTTTCCGTGATACGTTCAACGAAGTGTTTGCTTTACGACCTGAAGAATTACAGTTAGGCTTTTTGAAGCTACTACGCGGAACCGGTTTACGTATCCAGGCAGAGCAATATGGTTATCGTTACATCGACACCGCCCCTTATGAAATTGTATCAAATAATGTCCTGTCCTTTGATGATATGCTGAAGATTAAACAAACAGAAGACATTCTCGAGAAATATTGGAATTCAGGTCGATTCATACACTCTATGGAGTATATTGTCACGGAATTGGTCGATACACCATTTGACTTCTTCCAATTATTCGGAGCATTTTGGGAGAAGCAAGGTTGGTCACGAATCGGTCATCAGTTCGAAGACTTATTCACTCGCTTGGAACGCTTCCTAGAAGAAGTATTGAAAATCGATACTTCTATAGCAGAAAGTCTATTGAAGATGGACTATTTACTTCATCAAAAGTTTTTGCCAAGAAAGATCTGGTGGAATTCTGGTGTGCCTGAAGAAGAGTTAAAAGAGGTCTATCAATTACTCTTACGTTCCCCACATTTGCTTGGTGATACGTTTGAGTCAATGGATTACACTGAACGAACGATTCGAAAGCAAGTTTTCATCACAAAGACCTCAGCTAAATTAAAAGAAGATCTATCCGTAATAAAAGATCCCGGTTATCTGATTGTCCAATACACACCAAGTAAAGAAGCACAGCTCTACCATCTGTCTGAACAAGCACTAGACACCGTTTATCTATAATAAAACCGCAGCATGCGAAAATTCGCTTGCTGCGGTTTTATATTTCCTATTAACCAATAATTACACGCTCTTGTGGGTAATGATAAGGTGTTTTATTCGATTTGCCACCTATCGTATAGATGAACGATATCAAACCTACTCGACCGATAAACATTAGCACCATAATAATCACTTTACCGAACACTGATAAATCACTTGTAATACCAAGTGACATGCCACACGTTCCAAAAGCGGATGTGATTTCAAATAACAACGGAATTACAGGTATTCCAGGCTCCGTAAGTAATAGCAACAATAATGCCGCCAACACCATAAAGCACGCTACGAGGATGACTGCATACGATCGGAATACGTCAATTAGTTTAATTTGGCGTTTAAAAACGTGTATAACGTCATTCCCCTTCGCAAAGTTAATGAGAAATAATAGCGCAATAGCAAAGGTCGTCGTGCGGATACCGCCACCTACTGAACTGGGCGAAGCACCAATGAACATGAGCGCACTGACAAAAATATCTGTTGCTTCACTAAATTGCGTTACGTCATACGTCACAAGACCCGCCGATCGTGCAGAAACTGAATGGAATAACGCCGTGAAAAATTGCTGATGCCAGCTCATTCCTTTAAATGAATTCAATGATTCTAACACCCAAATAGTGAATGTACCTGCAAGTAACAGAACACCGAATGTCGCGGTCGTAATCTTAGTGAAAAGGGAGAAGCGAAAATGCGGCACTTTTTTCGAAAAGAAGCTCTTCACTTCAATCAGAACTGGAAAGCCAATAGCACCTAAAATAATTAATATCATCAGTATAAGTTGCACGAAGTAATCATCATGATACGGTATCATCGATGAACCCGTAATGTCAAAACCCGCATTCGTAGTTGCAGACACCGCCATGAACATGCCATTCAACAACGCTTCACTAAATGAATTGTAAGAACGATAAATATATAATGTTAAAATACCGCCACCAATAATCTCAATGGCTACGATAATTTGGATGATTTGACGTATTAATTGAACGACACCTTGTAATGTGTACTGATTCGTGTCCACCATAATCAGTTGCCGCTCTCTCATGCCTATTCTTTTCTTTACAACTAGCCAGAAAAATGTTCCTAATGACATGATGCCAATACCACCGAGCTGAAGGACGAGCATAATCATGCAAATGCCAAATACAGAGTAAGTTTCTCCGATACTAATAGAAGACAAACCCGTTACGCTCACGGCGCTCACAGCCGTAAATAAACTATCTACGAAGGCTACCTTCACGCCCGGTTTATAGACACCCGGCAAGTTTAACAAGACAAAAGAAGATGCAATTGCCAAAAAGTAGTAGAAGGCGATAATCTGTGCTGGCGTAAACTTATGAAAAACTTCCCTGGAAAGCCTCATCTTTTTCAAATTCCTTTCATAACGGAAACTTCATTTTCCTACTTTATCAAATCCCTTGATGAAAAGATAGCTATATATAGAACATTACACTCTTTATACAATTCTAAACTGAGGCAACAAAAAAGCAGTCTCTTCCGTTCACATGGAAGAGACTGCTTTCGTATTATCTGTTAGCTTTCACTTTAGATTTTGCAACGGCCAGTAGATATCCGCCGATAGCTAAGATTAATAACACAACCCAGAATGTTGTTTTCCACATTGTAGAGTGTGGGAATGCTTCTGGAATGATGAGAAGCGCAGGGTGTGCCAGCGTTAATACAACTAGCTTTACACCTACCCATCCGACAATTAAGAATGCTGCAGTTTCCAAGGTTGGATACTTTTCAAGCATTACCACAAATTGTTTCGCTGCAAATCGAATCATGACTAAACCAATCATACCACCTAGCAACATCACAGCGAACTGCCCACCATTAATGCCACCGATATGGAAGTCACCTAACTCAGGCAATGTTACGGCAAGCGCAACAGCCGCAAGCATAGAGTCCAAAGCGAACGCAATATCTGCAAGTTCCACTTTCAACACAGTCATCCAGAAACCGGATTGTTTTTTAGGTTTCTTATTCGGATGCCCTTCTGGCTTATGGGTCAATTTATCGTATATATTTTTACCGGATATAAACAATAAGTAAATGGCACCGATTGCTTGTATCTCCCAGAACTTCACTAAAAACGTAATCATAAATAGTGCAGTGAATCTAAAGACGAATGCCCCTAGCAAACCATAAAATAATGCTTTCTTTTGTTGGAGTTTCGGTAAGTGCTTTACCATTACTGCCATTACTACCGCGTTGTCTGTCGCTAATAGGCCCTCGAGTACAATTAACACTAGGAGTACCCATGCATATTCTAATAAAATCGGATCCAACATAATGCCTCCTTATTTTCTACAAAATAAAAAAGACCCTCACCTAATAATTAGGCAAAGGTCTCGCTAAGTTGGAATTTTACGTTCAAAATCCAGCTATCATAACCGATGACCATTGTGGCGGTCACGTATTGACGATTATGAAATAGGTTTCCCTATAGCTACTCCCCCTTGACATTGCGTCAAAAGTTATTAAGTTATCGGATACTTTTAAAGTATTATAACATGATAACTTTGATTTGCAAATGATTTAGGCGATGCCTGTAGAGCTATTCAATTTAGTATGCATAACTACTTTGATGTACATGTAAGCGTATCACGTGGGTACTGTCCATTGTATAGTTTACTCCTACCACTATACTTTTCCTTGACATGATTTATTCAATTTAATAAAAAAGCCGACAAATGAAAAGTTCCATTTGCCGGCAGTATGCATTATTTGGATTCTCTAACCGTTACAGTTTCCGTTACTGTCACGGTTACAGTTTCCGTTATCTTAACAGGCTGATCTTCCGTTACAGCGTGTTCTCTCTTCGGCGTATTCCTACCTCGACGCGTCTCCCGGTCCAACAAACTGTAAATGATGGGAACAATATACAATGTCAAGAACGTGGAACTGATCAATCCGCCAATTACTGCAATCCCCATCGGTTGGTTCAACTCAGAACCTTCACCGAGGCCTAGCGCTAACGGTAGTAAGCCCAATATAGTTGTGAGGGCTGTCATGAGGATTGGACGCACACGGTCACGTACAGACGACATGATGGCATCATACGAACTAAGTCCTGCTTCTTTACGCTGATTGATGTAATCAACTAACACAATTCCGTTGTTGACCACAATCCCAACCAATATGAGAAGACCTATGACTGCTGTTACACTAACTGGTGTATTCGTGAAGAATAACGCTAAGGCTACACCGATTAACATAAGAGGTACAGAGAACATGATAACGAATGGATATTTAAACGATTCGAACTGTGCAGCCATTACGATATATACCAATATCACTGCCAGTATAATCGCCAATAACATATCGTTAATCGCATTTTCAAATAACTCGCGATCTCCCCCGTATGAAAGTTCTACTTCACTTGGTAGATCGAGGTCATCTACAATATCATTCACCTTTTTCGTCATATCTCCCAATGATTCACTGGATAGATATTTCACAGTAAATGCGACTGAATGTGCTTGATCTACACGTACAATCGTTGCAGGACCTTCTGCGATTTCCACATCCGCTATGTCCTTCAATTTAACAAACGTATCCAGCGGTGTTTTTAATTCCAATTCCTTTAACTTATTTACACTATTGCGGAAACGTTCATCATAGCTCACGTTCACTCCAACTACTTCGCCTGTTTTCTCAAAGACGATTTGTGAAGCAAAGACACCTCGCGTAACGTCACTAACCGTTTGCGCTATTTGATATGGAGCCAATCCGACATCTGAAGCTTTGTCACGATCCACTTCAATTTTTATTTCCTCTACCGTATCTACCAAATCATTTTTGACGTCAGTTACAGTATCCATTTCACTCAATTTCTCATCAAGCTTTGATACCGCTTTTCCTAACCGTTCCTCATTCGTATCATGTAAGGAGAATGATAAGGTATTTGGACTCGAGCCAGCAGCAGTCTGCATGTTGAAACTGATTTCTGCGTCATCGCCGACTTCATCTTCTACGACTGGTTGTACTTTGTCTACAAATTCAAAGACAGAGCGGTCACGGTCTTCTAGTGGGATCAGTTTTACATACACTTCTGCCATATTGCTTTCTGATCCACCTTGGGCCATACTTTGCTGAGTTCCGCCGACTAAACTGACATACACTTCCACGTCGTCTTGTTTCTTCATTTCTTCTTCAATTCGTTTTACTACATCGTTTGTCGCATCGAGTGAAGCACCATTTGGTAACTTTACATTGACGCTGAAAGATCCTTCGTCCGTAGCAGGCAGGAATTCCGTTCCTACTTTTAGAATTCCGAATACGCTTCCTACTAGTAAAGCGGTTGTGAGTAGTAACACGAGTAGACGATGGCCTAAAGCCCACTCGACGGACTTTTCGAATCTCTGATTTTTCTTCACACGATTCTTTTTCTCGAGTGTTTCTTCATCAGGTGTTTTCAACAAACGGCTCGCAAGCATAGGCACGACAGTCAGTGCAACAACTAACGACGCAAATAAACTAAATGAAATCGTTAATGCGAACTCCGTGAAGATTTGACCAATGATTCCCGTAATGAAAATAATCGGTACAAAAACAGCTAGAGTAGTTAACGTAGACGCGGTTATCGCCCCGCCCACTTCCTTAGAACCATCTTTCGCTGCTTCTGTTGGTGTTTTCCCCATTGCTAAATGACGCTCAATATTCTCTATTACGACAATGGCATTATCGACTAACATACCAATCCCCAGAGCAAGTGCACCGAGTGTCATGATGTTTAACGAGAAGTCTGCGAAATACATGAGAACAAATGTTACAATAACCGAATATGGAATCGCTACTCCAATGATGATGGGACTCTTAATTCCACGTAAGAAAACAAATAATACGAGCATAGCGAACAAACCACCAAGAATTAATGACTGACCGATATTGCCAATTGCGATCTGTACATAGTCCCCTTGGTCGAACATCACATCAGATTCAATATCTTTGTATGCGTCTTTCTCCAATAACTTATCCAATGATTTTTTAAACTCTTTAGATACAGTTGCAGTATTTGCTCCTGATTCTTGAAGTACAGACAATAATACAGCTTCCTCATCATTGGCTCGTGTTTCTGTCTGTACTTCCGGCTCCAACAAAGCAACATCCGCCACGTCAGAGACTTTGATTTTGTCACCTGTCTGAGGATTAGCGCCTATTTGGATACCTCGTACATCCGAGATATTTTGTACAGTACTTAAGATTCTTGTAGTTAACTTTCTACCATCACTCGTGTCAATCGGATCTCCTGGCATAGATACATTACTAGCTTGTATTGCTTGCACGACATCGGATTGCGTTAAACCAAATCCTTTTAGTTTATCAGGATCTAAAATAACCTGAACGTCCTCAATGATTTTACCTGACACGTTGACACTGGCTACACCGTCAATACGACGTAATTCTTTCTCTAGCTCTTCTGCAATCTTCCGTATATTCGTATCTTGATCGACGGAGCGTAAAGATAATTGGATGATTGGGAATTGAGAGGGATCAAACTTCATAAAACGCGGTTTATTTGCACCGTCAGGCATTTCTACTTGATCAATCCGTTGGAGGATATCCATTTGAACATCATCGATCGATGAATCCCAGTCAAATTGTAAGAATACTAAGTTGGCTCCTTCTTGAGAAGAAGACTGCATCGACTTTAAGCCAGGAGCTGTCGATAAACTTTCTTCCAACGGTTTAGTGATTTTCTCACTTACTTCCGTTGGTGAAGCACCCGGATAATTCGTCACCACTACCGCTACCGGCGGATTTAGATCAGGAATTAATGTAACGGGAATTTTAAAGAAGGATACTGCACCTAAAATAATGACAAGAAACATAGTGACTAACGTAAAAACGGGTCGTTTGACCGAAAAACTACTAATCTTCATTGATCTATTCCTCTCTTTTATCAGCGCTCCAGCTGGAGAAACCTTTTCATCTTTCCACCATACCACCTGAATAGCGTACTTTCACCGATATTTGCTCGAATCATAACGAATACACACAAAAATTATTCACAATTTTAACAAATAACCCGGACGGATTACAATGAATCCGTCCGGGCCGTATATTTTACAATTTATAATTGGTTATACAGTTTGATATCCGGGTATTTATCTTGGAACCAACGCATCGCAAAATTGTTTTCAAACAAGAAAACTTTGTGATCATATCGATCTTTTACGAGTAATGCACGTTGTCCTGCCATGGTCTCTTTTACATCTTCTTCGTTTTCAATCCAGCGTGCTACTTTGGATCCCATTGTCTCCATCTGGACTTCCACATGGTATTCCGCTCTCATACGATGTTCGAAAACTTCGAATTGAAGCTGCCCCACTGCACCGAGAATGACTTCTTCCGTATGCAATGTTTTGTAATACTGAATAGCTCCTTCCTGCACAAGCTGTAAGATTCCTTTGTGGAACTGTTTGGATTTCATGACGTTTTTAGCATTTACTCTAACAAAAAGCTCGGGAGTAAATTGTGGAAGCGCCTCAAATTGAAAGTTCGCTTTACCACTGATGACCGTGTCACCAATTTGGTAGTTACCTGTGTCATATAACCCAATAATATCGCCTGCTACTGCCTGATTGACAGTTTCGCGGTCATCTGCAAGGAATTGAGTCGTTTGCGTTAACTTGAAGTTTTTAGAAAGACGCGGAACCGTTACCGTCATGCCACGCTCAAATTCACCAGAAACGATTCGAACAAATGCAATCCGATCCCGATGTGCAGGATTCATGTTAGCCTGAATTTTGAAGATAAATCCTGAAAAAACTTCAGACTCAGGATCTACGAATTCAGCATCTTTCGTTAACCTAGGTTGAGGCTCAGGTGCGAATTGTAAAAATGTTTCTAAAAATGTCTGAACACCAAAATTAGTCAACGCACTACCGAAGAATACAGGTGTCAAATCGCCTTTAGCGATACGTTCTTCATCAAAGTCGTTCCCAGCTTCATTCAATAGCATGACATCTTCTAGTGCTTGCTTATAGTAAGAAGTCTCTTTCATGGAGTGTTCTACTGCAAGCTCGCCGTCTTCGTCGATTGGAAGGAACCGTTCCTCGTCTGCATTCGGACGCGCTAGCTCTATACGTTCATTGAAGCGATCGTAAATGCCTAGGAACTCTTTCCCCATACCAATTGGCCAATTCATTGCGTAAGATTGGATTTCCAACACTTCTTCTAGTTCTTCCATTAGCTCCAAAGGCTCTTTACCTTGGCGATCCATTTTATTAATGAATGTGAAGATAGGAATTCCGCGCATTTTACATACTTTAAATAATTTAATCGTCTGTGGCTCGATTCCTTTTGCTGAATCAACCATCATGACGGCAGCATCCACTGCCATTAATGTTCTATACGTATCTTCACTGAAGTCTTCGTGTCCGGGTGTATCCAAAATATTGACACGTTTGCCCGCATAGTCAAATTGTAAAACGGAAGAAGTGACAGATATTCCACGTTGTTTTTCAATTTCCATCCAGTCAGACGTAGCGAATTTTCCTGATTTCTTTCCTTTAACTGTACCAGCATCACGAATCGCTCCGCCAAAATATAGTAACTTTTCAGTAATTGTCGTTTTACCGGCATCGGGGTGAGAAATAATCGCAAACGTTCGCCGCGATGTGATTTCATCATTTCTATTTTTTTGCATCCATTGTACTCTCCTTTTGCTTACGTTTTCTATCATAGAGAGAATAGGGATGCATTTCAATGGTTTTCATTGAATTGACTAAAAAACTATAAACTCTCAATTCCAAACTGTACTTCACTTATTGATGGGTGTGTCGCCGAACTTTTTGGTTGCTTCATCAAGTGCAATAGTTGCATCCGAATGCGCATATTTCGTATTGCCGATAATTTGAAAATCTTCATGACCTTTTCCAGCAAATATAATGATGTCTCCCGCATTCGCTTGCACAATAGTATGACGCACTGCTTCTTCTCTATCCCCTATACATGCGTACTGGTTATGCGGCATAGTGGCACTAAGTTCCGATAAAATCGACTCATATGGCTCGTCTCGTGGATCATCTGTCGTAAAGACAACATAATCTGCCGCTGCCGCTTTTTCTCCCATGATTGGGCGCTTAAGACGATCACGATTGCCTCCCGTTCCTATTAAGAATAATAGACGGTTGCCTTCCTTTTTTAAGGGTTGCACTGTAGCAATCGCTTTTTCAATCGCATCCGGCGAATGTGCATAATCGATGAAAATGGTCAGTGGTAAAGATGTTTCCACTTTTTCAAGACGGCCTTTCACTGTCGATACATTCGCCAGTAGCGGTAAAATATCTTCTGTCGCCATTCCTTTCGCATATAACGCTGCAATTGCGGCCAACGAATTATAGACGTTAAACTCTCCAATCAACGGCATCGTAACGGGGAACGTTCCATCTGGCGCATGCAATTGGAATTTCGTAAAGTTCGACTGCATTTCAATCGCTGTTGCTTGGAATGAAGACTTCACATGAATACCATATGTGTAAATTGGGAATGATGTCATTTCGATCATCTTACTGCTCCATGGATCATCAGCATTGATGATTGCATACTTTTGTTGATCAAGTTGCTGACCCAATTGTGCAAACAGTAAACCTTTCGCTGCACTGTAATTCTCCATCGTTTTGTGATAATCCAAATGATCATGCGTTAAGTTAGTGAAGATCGCGATATCAAATTCCGTTCCTGCCAATCGTCCTTCAACTAATCCGTGTGAAGACACTTCCATGATCATCGATTCGCAACCTTCATTTGCTGCTTGTGCAATCATCTGCTGAGTAGTCAAAACATCAGTCGTTGTATTTTCCGTTTCATAAAGGATGTCATTTAATTTAAAACCAATCGTACCAGAAACAGCTGTCTTTTCTTCAGTCTGTCGCAGCATGTCATGAATGATGTTGCCGACACTCGTTTTTCCATTGGTTCCCGTAACACCGATCATTTTCATGCGTTTCGAAGGATACTGATAGTACTTAGAGGCCAATAACTCAATCGCTTTTGATGTGTTTTCGACATAGACGACCGCTGTACGGTCTTCATCTATTATGATAGGCTCTGATGCGATAATAACACGTGCGCCACTCAACAATGCACTCTTGACGAATTGATGACCATTCACTGTATAACCTTTCAGACAAACAAATACCCCTCCATCTTGAACAGCTCTTGAGTCGACCGCTACGTCTGTTATATTTTCAGGTAATGTTCCTTTAATTGTTTTTACAGGTAGTACAGATAGTAAATCTTTCGTGTTCATTTGGTTTCCTCCAATACGTTGGTGAATAACTCGTGTAAGTATAACAAAAAGGCGAATAGTAATTCAAAAAGGCTTTTTTTCTGGAAAATGAAGTGTTATAGAATGTATCTATCATTCCTATTATACGCATCTTTTCTTATCACATCCAGCATGGAATATAGCATGAAGTTTCTATATCATGCCGAAATATATACTCCTATTGTCCGTTACTTAAATGATGTTGATTTGTAAAAAGATCATCGGTGATCACAAAGGCACTTTGCTGGCCAAAAGACAGCAAAGCGCATCTCAATAGTTTGGATTTCCTTACAGTTAGCGAATGAAACGCTTTACTACTGACAATTTCCCTCTATATGGAGGAAATGCTATAGGCACCGATACTGCGGTACTCTTTTTCATCATGGATTTCGAATGGGAGAATGTTTCAAAACTTGCTTTTCCATGGTATTGATTCATTCCAGAAGGCCCTACTCCGCCAAACGGTAAATGAATGTTGGCCACATGTGAAATGGTGTCATTGATGCAACCACCGCCAAAAGGCAATACTTCGATGAAATGATTGGCTGCCTCATCGTTTTCAGTAAAAAGGTATGCAGCAAGCGGCTTAGGTAACATGCTAATTTGCTGAATGGCCACACCTAAATTATCATACGGAAGAACAGGCAAGATCGGCCCAAACAACTCCTCTTGCATACTTGCGCTATTCCAGTCCGAAAGCGCTAAAATCGTCGGCTCGATGTATTTATCCGCAGCATCTGTCTTGCCGCCTTCTACGATATATGCTTGATCTTGTTCTAATATTTTTGCTAATCGATCGAAATGACGGTCCGCAATTATGCGACCGTAGTCAGCACTCTTCTGTGCATCTTTCCCGTAATAACGTTGGATAGCGCTCTTCATTTCATTTAATAATTCATCGTAAATCGAAACGTCAGCAAGGACATAGTCTGGTGCTACACATGTTTGACCTGCATTCATATACTTACCCCAAACGATCTTCTCTGCCGCTTTTTTGATATCTGCAGTATGATCGACAACGGCTGGACTTTTTCCGCCCAATTCTAGTGTCAATGGAGTCAATCTCTCCGCACAAGCTTTCATGACGATTTTCCCTACTTTTGCACTTCCGGTAAAGAATACATAATCAAATGGTGCGCCAAGTAACAGTTGTGTTTCTTCTTTGTGACCATGCACAACGGTTACATACTCCGACGGAAATATACTTGAAATGATTTTGTCCACGACAGCAGCTGTATGCAATGCATCTTCCGAAGGTTTCAACACTGTACAATTCCCTGTTGCGATCGAGCCTATTAACGGATCAATCAACAGTTGGAACGGATAGTTAAAGGGTCCAATAATCAATACAGTGCCATATGGTTCCTTCACGATAAAGCTCGTTGCCGGTTGTAAATGGAGTGGTGTCTTTACTTTTTCAGGTGCTGCCCATTCTTCCAAGTGATCCATCATATGTGTAATACTGGATAACACAAAGCCTATCTCTGCTACATAGGCTTCGAGCGGAGGTTTGTGTAGATCTTTATGCAATGCATCCGAGATTTCTTTCTCGTGCTTTTGAATCGCTTTATACAGCTTTTCCAACATCATTTTTCGAAATGAAATACTACGCGTTACTCCTGAGACATAATATTGCTTCTGTTTGTTCATAATCATTTCAAGTTCCAGACTGGTCATTGCCAAATTATCCACACTCCTCATGATTGTTGTTGTTATCAGTCTACCATTTTATTCAATAGAAAAAACTTCAGACGATTGATTCGACTGAAGTTTCTACGTATTTTATATTTTATTTTTCATAAGTCGCAATGAATTTAATACGACAATGACCGTCGCACCCATATCTGCCATAACCGCCATCCATAATGTCAGCCAACCTGGAATAATGAGAAGTAGTGCAAGCACTTTTAAACCAAGTGCGATCGAGATATTTTGTACAATGATTTGTTTCGTGCGCGAGCTTAATTTGATCGTATAGGGAAGTTTCTCCAAGTCATCTGCCATCAATGCAATATCTGCCGTTTCAAGTGCAGTATCTGTTCCCGCACCTCCCATTGCAATACCGACATTTGCTGTAGCTAATGCTGGCGCGTCGTTCACTCCGTCACCCACCATTGCTACTTTACCATATTGACCTAATGATTTAATCATCTCGACTTTTTGATCAGGTAATAATTCTGCTTTGACTTCCGATAACCCAAGTTGCGCTCCAATTGACAGAGCGGTCGATTGATTATCACCCGTTAGCATCACCGTCTTCTTACCCATCTCATGAAGCTTCCGGATAACCTTCACACTACTTTTACGCACTTGATCAGCTACTGCTATTATTCCTTCTAAACCGGTTTCAGACCAGACGAGCATAACTGTTTTACCTTGTTTCTGAAACGCTAGAATCTGCTGTTCAATGGATTCTTCCACTGTGTTCATTTCCCGGAATAAATTCGGACTGCCTACATGCACTAAACGCTCTCCAATCATAGCTTTTGCGCCTTTGCCTGTAATGGATTGAAATTGATGTACCGACAGTAATCCAAGCGGTAATTTCTCCGCCGCCCGCAAAATCGATGTGGCTAATGGATGTTGGGAAAACTTCTCGATAGAAGCTGCTTGTTGCACTATTTGATCTTCTGTTAATGAAGAAACCGACACGACATCTGTTACTTCCGGACGTCCTTCAGTCAGAGTACCTGTTTTATCAAAAGCTACCACGTTGATTTGTCCCGTTTCTTCTAAATGAATGCCACCTTTGATCAATACACCATTGCGTGCGGCGTTCCCAATCGCTGTAACGATCGCAATAGGCGTGGAGATGACTAATGCGCAAGGGCAGCCAACTACTAATACGACAAGACCTTTATAGAACCATTCACCCCATACTCCACCGATTAAAAGTGGCGGTATGATCATGATCAGTAAAGAAATAACTAAAATAGCTGGTGTATAGTATCTCGCAAAGCGATCGACAAATTGTTGTGTCGGTGCTTTTTCCGCCTGAGCTTCTTCGACTAAGTGAATGATTTTGGCAATCGTAGTATCTTCAGCGAGTTTCGTCACACGGACTTGCATTGCACCTTCTTCATTTAAGGTACCTGCAAACACTTCATCTCCAAGTACTTTGTGTACGGGCACAGACTCACCTGTAATGGCGGCTTGGTTAACGGATGAGTCACCTTGGATCACTTCACCATCCATCGCAATCTTTTGTCCCGGTTTAATCAAAATCACATCATTAATTCGTAAATCCTCTACATCTACTTCAAATTCATTATTTCCGCGAAGTACAATGGCTGTTGTAGGGGCGATTTCTATTAGTGATGTAATGGAATTTCTCGCTTTATCAATTGAATAACTTTCTAATGCTTCACTGACAGAGAAGAGGAACACTACGACCGCGCCTTCTGCCCAGTCACCAATGAGTGCAGCCCCAATGACTGCGATTGTCATCAATGTAGACATATCAAATTCAAGTTTAAAAAGATTCGTTAATCCTTCCTTCATCAAACTGAATCCACCGATTATAATCGCAGAGAGAAACAGAGCAATCGACAGCCAGTTATGATCACCATTTGCGGTAGATACTGCATACCCTGCTAGTAGCAAAACGAACGAAGCACTAGTCGTTTGATTTTCACGTTTTTTCCAAAAAGGCGTATGTTGTTTACTGATCCGCTGTTTTTCAGGAAACACTTTAATACCGTCAAATGCCCCTGCCTCTTCTAATTGTAAAATAGAAGCCTCTCCCGCAACTGTTAATTTGGATGCACCAAAGTTCAACTGCACATCTTCCACAGACTCAATCTGCCGGACATTTTTCTCGAATTTCGCAGCACAACTTGTGCACGATAAATTTTGCAGGCGATAGACATTTTTCTCAGAAGCCATGTGACCAGTCCTCTCAAAAATTCGTTCATTTTACCCTTTTTCATCATTCAATCGTCCATTTGATTGATTAATTTTAGTATATGCAATTCAAGATATTTTGTCAATTTAGCCATTCAACTATACATTTGAATGAAATCACATAAAAAAGCAGTTCCTTGGATATCCTAAGGAACTGCAAAATGAACCATTTTCTATTTTGAGCGCGTAATGAAGATTTGCGGTACTTCCGCTTCAAATCGAACTAATTCCCCTGTACGCGGATGTAGAAAAGACAAAGCTGTGGCATGAAGTCCCACTCTACGCAAAGGGTTGCCTGTAGCACCATACTTTTTGTCACCCATCACTGGATGACCCAATTCTTCCATATGCACACGGATTTGATTTTTTCGGCCGGTTTCCAGAAGAACTTCCAACAATGAGCAACTTTTATTCGCTTGTACTCTTCTATAATGTGTAATGGCATGTTGTCCTCCATTGTCAGTTGGGCTTGAATATACTCTGAATGCACTATTTTCCGTTAACCAAGACGAAATAGTTCCTGATTGTGCACGTACTTTCCCATCGACAAGCGCAGTATACAAACGTTCCTTTACCGATTCATTCCATGTACTTTGCAACGCTTGCTGGGTTTCTTCGTTTTTAGCAAACATCATCACACCCGATGTATCTCTATCCAGACGGTGCACAACAAAAATTCGGTTTTCAGGATGACTCCTCTTCACATACTTGGTGATTTCTCTATAGGCAGTCTGATCTTTTTCTTTTTCAGAAGCTACAGAAAGAATGCCTGCATCTTTATTGATCACGATAATATCGTCATCTTCATGGAGAATAGATACACCGACTAATTTTGAGACATTTATCGCCGTTTTATTGCTTTGTATTTCCACCTTTTGTCCAGGCGCTAACGGCTGATTATGCTTTGTTGTCATCTGACCATCCACCATAACTTGGCCACGTGTAAGAATGGATTTCACCGAATTTCTACTGCTTTTTGACATAACCTTCAATAAATACGGCAAGAGCTCTATCTGTTCTTCCACTGTATATTCTTGTACATTAGATGTAATCTGTTTTCTTTTCATTGTATGTTAGCCCTCCTGCTTATTTAAATAGGTGCTCGTATTATAACTATACACCGCATGACGGATGGTGCGCTTGAATATCATTTGACAGTACATGTGAAAAAATCTAGACATAAAAAAACAGCCCCTAGACATTCGGTCTAATAGGACTGTTTATTGTTATAAACCGTGTTCCTACGGTAAATAACTTAGGTTTGGCACCTATGACTCCGACTGGGCTCGAACCAGCGACCTCCACCCTGTCAAGGTGGCGCTCTCCCAGCTGAGCTACGGAATCGATCATACTAGGATGTGCATGTTGAAGTGAGTTAGTTAGGCTCTCAAGCACAAATACTATAATAGCATTATCTTTCCTTGTTGTAAACAAAGAAATTAAAAAATCGATAATTTTTCTATACCATTAGAAAAATTACCGACTTTTATGGACGTTTATTAGACTATTTAGAGACGCTTCTCCCTTCCCTTACTGCATAGGGTTTAATTGTTCTTCTGTTGATTCATTCTCAAAATATAAAAACTCTTCATGATCCAGCTCACTCATACGTTCTTTGTTGAAACCATGTGCCAAGTGCCCTTCAAAAACGTTTTCCCACCATGTCTCTTGTGTACTCATAGTATTTTCTCTCCTTTTTGATTTGATTGGTTTCTGTACCGATCTATATAGTTTATTCGTTATGACTGATTCGCTTATATGTAGTATATACATAACTCGTGTTGGTAAAACTGCGTAATTAGTCCAAAATAATTTGACTGATTTTTGGTCCTTCGGCTTCTTGACTTTTATTTTATCATGTGTTTTAAAATTCGAGTTTCGACGGGAATCCTTATATATAGTAGACCCGTCCTCTAGTAAAAATTCTATTTAGTCTAGTTCTTTTCACCCGACTAGATTTGTAGAGATATAAGAACGCGAATAAGTTTCTGAAAATTCTTATCTTTTATTAGTAAAATAAAAGACTTGCAAGCTCCATTTCGAGCTGGCAAGTCCTATTAGAAATTATTTAATTTGAAGCCAATGTTGGCGAATTATTTTTCTTATTACCCATCCACTGAGACACCAGCAAGACGATGAATAATACTAAACCGATAATATCTGTGATAGTTTCTGGGTAGATCAACAACATGCCTGTACATATCGTGATAATTCGCAGAATCCAGTTCAGTTTACTATACCAGAAACCAATGATCCCCGCCCCGATTGCGACCATACCAATAATGGCGGTCACCGTCACCCAAACAATCTCTAGTATACTCGAGTCGAGCATTAGCATCGCCGGATTAAAGACGAACATGTACGGAATGATGAATGCAGCAATCGCTAGTTTCGCGGAAGTGACACCAGTCTTGATCGGATCCCCACCTGAAATACCGGAAGCTGCAAAGGCAGCGAGTGCAACAGGCGGCGTGATATCCGCAATGATACCAAAGTAAAATACGAATAAGTGTGCAGATACCGCCACTACAATCGGCACAGCTGCACCTGTAGGCTCACCTAGCATCAATAACGTAATGATGGCAGGTGCTGCGATTGTAGATGTAATAACATAGTTTGCCGTCGTTGGAGAGCCCATGCCCAAAATAATTGCCGCGAACATCGTGAAAATTAATGTGAGCAAGATGTTACCGCCAGCTGCCGAGATCAAGCCGGTTGCCAAGCTAAGCCCAAGACCCGTCTTGACGACAACACCGACAATAATACCCGCACAAGCTGTTGCAGCTGCTACAGCCAATGCTGTACGGGCACCATCTACTAATGCCTCAATCATATCTTTAAAGCCAATTCTCGTTTCTTTACTAATTGCACTCACTGCAATGGTTAATACGATACCGAGTAAAGCCGCTTTCATCGTGGGAATACCTATTAATAGGAAGACAATAATACCTATAATCGGTAGTAATAAATAAATCTTCTTCAGCGTTTCTTTACGATTAGGAATTTGCGAGGCATCCATCCCTTGCAAACCAACACGCTTTGCTTCGAAATGGGTCATGATCCAAATTCCGGTGAAGTACAGCAACGCAGGGATAGCTGCTGCTTTGGCAATTTCCCAATACGTAACGCCGCCGATAAATTCAACCATCAGGAATGCAGCGGCCCCCATGATGGGTGGCATAATCTGCCCACCTGTAGACGCAGCTGCCTCTACTCCGCCTGCGAATTCTTTTCGATAACCTAGTTTCTTCATCATAGGGATCGTGTATGAGCCCGATCCAACAACATTCGCTACGGAACTACCGGAAATTGTACCTTGCAAAGCACTTGAGAAAATAGCGACTTTTGCCGGTCCGCCAGTCAAACGTCCTGCCAATACTACCGCCAAGTCATTAAAGTAGTTACCAACACCAGTCTTTACTAAGAACGCTCCAAATAATAGGAACACGAAGATGAAAGTGGCGGATACACTAATGGGCGTACCGAGAATTCCGTCCGTTGTAAAGAACATGAGTTGAACGAGATTTTCTACACTTTGACCTCTATGTGCAAGGAACCCGGGGAAATAAGGTCCAAAGAACGCATAAGTGAGAAACACCACTGAGATGATTGTGATCGGCATTCCTACCGCACGTCTCGCTGCCTCTAGTGTGAGGAGAACCGCTAAAATACCGATAATTAAATCGACATCGGATACACGCCCCACACGATATACTAATTCGTTAATAAATAATGGCCAGTATAAACCAACTGCTATCGCCAATAAAGATAAAATAATATCATAAAATGGAACTTTGTCACGACGCACACCGATCTTTTTCCTAGCAGGGAACAACAAGAAAATAAGTGATAAAGCAAATCCTAAGTGAATCGATCGCTGGATTTGAGCTGTAAATGGTTTACCAATCGCTGTATACAACTGGAATATGGAAAATGCCAACAAACCGAAAAATACAATCTTCCCGATAAGACCTTTCAGATCTCTCGTATTGGATTCAGGGTCGTACTTTTGAAGAATTTCGAGTTGTTCTTGTTCAGAAAGTGTACCCATTTCTTCATCAGAGATAGCGGGAATATCTTTTTCCCGATCTTTATTATTTTTCATTTAATCTGACTCCTTTTAACATCTTATAATTTGAAACCTTCGCCACATGAAATTCATAAGAATGCCCCTTTTGAAGAAATTCTTTTAGATGATAATCTTGTTGCTCATATCGCAAAGACAGATCTGTATTCACCCTACCTACGTAGAGAACAAACGAGTCTATTACGCGGTTTTCGAATGTAAGCGTATAAACACCATCTTCTACTTGCAGTGTTTCGCCTTCCTCTGCATAACCCGGCAAACCGATGGCTACATCTTCATACTGCATAAATTCGAAACGGAGCTTTCCATTGTCGGTAATGCGATACTGCTCTTTCACATTGGACAAATGGATTGAATGAATATATTGAATTTGAAAATTTCTATTCTCGTGTAATGGAAGATAATACGCTTTTGGTTGTTCGCTCCGAACCTCTTCAAGTATGATCATTTGTCTATACGGATAAAACCAGATGATCAGCATTACAATTCCGATAAGAAACGTCAGCAGAAACAGAATTTTTCGTGATTTCATCCGCTTAATCCTTTCTGTTTCATTACATACAAACGGCTAAATAGTTTATGTATTCCGCTAATTATATTTAAAAAAGTAAGAATGGGACGGACAAAGCTCTCGCTTGACCGTCCCTCATGATTCTTTCAGATAACTTACTCCGTTTATTAGTTCACTTCGTCAAAGTATTTCTGTGCACCTGGGTGTACAGGAATACCAATTCCATTCAAACCGTTTTCTGCTTTAATCAAAGCACCTTTAGCATGTTGGATTTTCGAAGCATTTTCATAAATCGCCTTTGTGATCTGGTAACCAAGTTCTTCAGAAATATCGTTCTGCATAACAAGCATTGCACCTACTGATACTGCAGGTGTCTCTTCTTTGGAACCATACGTTCCAGCAGGGATTATTTCTTTCGTATAGTATGGGTATTTCTCGATTAATTCATCTGCTTTGTCTTCTTCTACTGGAATAATGAAAACTTCTGAAGTAGCGTTTAGACCTTCAACAGCACCAGTCGGAGTTCCAGCTGTAATGAATGCAGCGTCAATTTGTCCCGCTTGCAGACTTTCTTGTGACTCACCGAAGTCCAAGTTTTGTGCTTTGATATCGCTTAAAGCTAAACCATGGATTTCAAGCAATTGCTCAGCGTTAGCAGCTGTTCCTGAACCTGGCGCTCCTATTGATATACTTTTGCCTTTTAAGTCTTCAAATGTTTTGATATTGCTTTTCTTCAATGTAACCAATTGAACCGTTTCTGGGTAAAGTGAACCAATAGCAGATACGTCGTCGATTACATCTCCGTCAAACATCATTTCACCTTTAGAAGCGTAGTATGCGATGTCCGTTTGTACGAATGCAATATTTGCATCTCCATCTTTAAGTGCTGTCATGTTAGCAGCAGACGCTTGAGATACTTCAGCAGTTGTCTTGATTCCTGTCTCTTCAGTAATGAATTCAGCAAAAGACCCACCTAATGGATAATAAGTTCCTTGTGTTCCCCCAGTAAGTAAGCTCAAGAACTTGTAGTCTTGCTCTGTCTTACCTTCATCTTTGTTTCCGTCTGCATCTTTGTTCCCGTCGGCTTTTTCGTCGTTACCGCAAGCTGCGAGCACAAGAAGCGCAAGCATGGAAACTAACGCCAGTAGGCGAAGTGAATTTTTCTTCATGTGACCATCTCCCCTTTACATTTTGTAGTCATAGACACTACCATTCTACCATGAAAGCGCTTTAACTTGTCAATATAATAATTTATATATTATTTCCTGTTCCTTTTATGCTATTGACCCCCGTAAATATATAGCCTTTATCAGGTGTTGCCCAACACCTATTCCAGCGAAGGCGACTGCCGTGGTAGATGTAGTGGTTCTAATGGACTCTCCACTCTCACCGCTTACCACATACTCATAACAGAACCGTAATCCTAGACGCACCTACTAATTTCATCTACAACAAAAAACTGCTGCTAGAAATGATGATCTAGAGCAGTTCGTTTTAATTATGAGCTCTTGCCATTTTGTACATCTTCAAACGTAAGGCCTGCTTCTTTCAAATCGCGCGTTCTATGCGCAATTCTAGATGCCGCACAAGCCGCCACACTTGCCACTAAATCATCTAAGAACGTATGGATACCAATTCCTTTTTTTGTATCCAATTCGTTGATGATGCCGACTTTATTCTTATCTAAGTGACCGAATGTAGTAACGGCGATTGATCCATACGTGTATACCGCACCCAATGCAATCGTTTCATCCACTCCAAATAGCCCCTCGTCTGATTCAACGATTTGCTGAAGCGGTCCCGATAATTGACCTCTTTCAGCAATTTCATCCAATTCAACTCCTACCAATATTGCATGTTGCAATTCACGTTTACGAAGAACGCTTTCTACTGAGTCGATACACTGTTCGAGTGACAAACCTTTGTTATAAGGCACTTGCAGTTCATACACAATTTTTGCAATATCTTCAATCTTAACCCCACGACGGATCAACGCGTCTTTTGTTGCCGCAGTCACAACGTCCGAATGAACAATGTTTTTACCTTCATCCATATTATTTCCCCTCTCTCTTCATACGCAATAGTTTTCACTAGCTTTACACTGTTATTTATCGGTATGATATTTAGTAAGTGTACATTAATTATGGAGGTCCTACAAAATGAATCCAGGAAAAATTGAAGAAATTCGTTTTTACAGTAATGAATTACAAGAAGAAATGGAACTATTGATATATTTGCCATCACGCTACTCCCCTTTATACAAACATAATGTCATGCTCGTCTCTGATGGCAAAGATTATTTTCAACTCGGACGGATTGGTCGAATTGCCGATGAATTAATGGAAGAAGAAATCATTGAACCGGTCATCATCGTAGGAATCCCATACAAAACGGTGCAAGAACGCAGACGTATGTATCATCCAGAAGGTGATCGACACAAAGCATATATCCGCTTTTTAGCGCACGAGTTAATTCAGTATATTGATGAAACCTACCCAACATACCAAATGGGCTCTTCAAGAATGTTAATGGGCGATTCACTGGCAGCATCGATTTCCTTATTGACCGCTTTAAAATATCCAAACTGCTTTGGAAATGTAGTATTGCATTCACCATTCGTTAATGAACACGTACTCGAAGCAGTTAAAGCCAATCAAACCCCTGCAAACCTTTCTATTTACCATGTGATCGGTGATAAAGAAACTGATGTACCCACAACTGCTGACGGCAGATTGGATTTTCTAGCACCTAACCGCGAGCTGCATAAAATCATTAAAGAAAAAAGATTTCCTCACTATTATGAAGAGCTGGATGGAGATCATACATGGAAATCATGGCAACCTGATATTCGCCGTGCGCTGATTGAAATAAATAGCCTTTAGTAATAGAAAGAGACATGTTGGAGTATTTTCTGATATACTAAAATAGATGTACCTAAAATTCAGTCAATTCACAAGGAGGCAAACTTAAATGAAATACGGTATTGTTGCATTCCCTTCAAAAAAACTTCAAGATTTAGCAAACGGCTATCGGATGAGATATGATCCGCATTATTCGCTGATCACACCTCATATGACGCTGAAAGATCCATTCGAAGCGAATGACAAGGAAATTGAAGAAGTAGCAAATGCGTTAAAAGAAATCACCATCAAAAACAGCCCTTTTGAGTTGAAAGTTACAAAAGTTAGCTCGTTCGCACCAACGACGAACACGATTTACTTTAAAGTTGTACCGAACGACGAAATTCTCGCGTTGCATAAGGATTTAAATGTAAACTTCTATCACGATGAAAACAATTATGCTTTTGTTCCGCATATTACAATTGCGCAAAACCTGACTTCTGGTGAACACGATGATGTGATTAACCAAATGAAGATGGTAGGTGTAGACCACACGGAAGTCATCGATCGTATTCATTTACTTTATCAACTAGAAGATGGATCGTGGACAGTCTATGAAACGTTCCGTCTTGATCGTGAGTCTTGATTTGCAGATTACAGTAAAAATCGTCTCAGATGAAAAAGGTCGGCAGGATGCGTATTCCGTCCGCAAGAAAGTTTTTGTGGAAGAACAGGGCGTCCCGCTGATTCTTGAGTTGGACGAACACGATCAAGAAGCTATCCACTTCGTTGTCTACGATGAAGTAGATCAACCAATCGGTGCTGGACGCATGAGAGGTCTGGTAAATGCACACGGTAAAATAGAGAGAATCTGTATTTTACCTGAACATCGCGGTAAACATCTTGGGAAATTAATTATGAATACATTAGAAGAACATGCACGAAAGAATTCTATGAAAAAACTTATTTTGAATGCGCAATCCTATGCTGTGCCTTTTTACGAAAAGCTAGGCTACGTCGTAACATCGCCCGAATTCATGGACGCTGATATTCCTCATCGCGCTATGGAGAAAAGTTTGTTAAACGACTGATTGCACAGAAAAAAATACCCCTTACCACTCTAGTGGTAAGGGGTATTTCCTTGCGTCAGACATATGCGTTAATCGATTGGCCCTTTCCTACAACTTCTGCAATTTCAGGTGAGAATTGGGCTGGATTTGGCGCAATAAATCCATTTTTAACTAAAGGTTGAGGTGCACGATTTTTTCGTTGTTTCTTCTGCTCTTCACGACGTCTTTCCTCATCTGCCAGAACATCTTCCCAATAGCTTGATTCCTCATTTTCCAGACGCACAGGATTTACGCGTCCGATATAAGCAAAATTATGACGTTCGTTATTCATACGTTCTGCATACTGTTGTGCTTGGTAATTTGGTATTGGTAGGATATAACCCATGATGTGCACCCCCTATTAAATATATTTTCATTAGTAGTTTACCCAGTTAGCTAGAAGTATAAACATGTTTTAGTAAGTTTATTTTACTTACCACCTAGCATTTGTGATATATCGTTCAAATTCAATCCTTTACCACTTGTTATGATGGAGTTAACTAATTCATCTTCTACTGATTGTGGCACATCTTTTTTAGCTACTTGACTAACTTTTCGAATGATTTTCCTCACTTGTTTTTCGTCTTTGAAATCGGCATATTGGATGGCATTCGCTAATGCAAAGACTTCTTCCATCGGCACACCCGTTTTAGATTCTATTTTTTTAAAGAATGAATCGTTCATATTCAGTTCTCCTCCTTAGAAATAGCTTCTGCCTACAATAATCAATAATATAAACAGAACTACAATCAAGACGAATGAAGAACCGCCATATCGTTCGCCACATCCTCCGCCGTATCCGTAACCACCGTGACCTTGAGATGGATAACATCCGTACATGAAAAACCCCTCCTTTCTTTCTTCTCTACTATATGCAGAGGAGAATGAATTGGAGAGGGCGTTTTGGTAGTTTAAATATTCCCTTTTGAAGTAAAAAGCAATGCACCGATTAATCCAAAAATGATGGCTGCGCTAATTCCCGAACTTGTTACTTCAAACATTCCCGTTACTACACCGACCAAGCCGTGTTTCTCGGCTTCCGCCATCGCGCCATGTGTCAATGCGTTCCCGAATGAAGTAATGGGAATCGTAGCGCCAGCACCAGCAAAATCAATAAACGGTTCATACCAGCCGAAACCATCCAGCACCGATCCTGCTACAACCAGTGAACATAATGTGTGAGCAGGCGTTAACTTTGCGACATCCATCAGCAATTGCCCGATGACACAAATCAAGCCACCCACTATAAATGATGTAATGTATATAGATATCATGGTGCCGTCACCTCATCCATTGTCAGTTCAATAGCGTGAGCAATACACGGAATTGTATCCCCTTGTTGAAATGACAAAGGGGATAGTAAAGCACCGGTCGCTAGCAATAAAACCCGCTTATACTCTCCGGTCAGCAATTTTTGATACACATCGGAAAAAAACACCGCTGCTGAACAACCAGATCCACTTGCTCCCGCTTTAAAGGACGGATCATTACCATAAAATTCTTCTCCGGCATCCCGAAAGTTTTTCGTATGCGGTAAACCATTTTCATTTGCCAACGCTTTAAAGATTTTGAAACCATTACTTCCTAAATCCCCGGTGATGATCGTGTCATAATCATCGACCGTTCTACTATGTCCTGTTAAGTGATTCATCAATGTATCACTGGCCGCTGGAGCCATTGCAGATCCCATATTCAACGGATCCGTCATCCCCATATCTATCACTTTTCCTACAGTGGCACAGTCAATCACTGGGGTGCCTTGTTTATGTTGTCCAATCAATACAGCACCAGCCGCCGTGACCGTCCACTGTGCAGTTGCTCCTTTTTGTGAACCATACTCCACCGGATATCGAAACTGCCGTTCAATTGCATTATGTTGACTAGAAGAACCCGCCACGATCCAGTTTGCATGCTTCGCATCCGCGAGCAATGCCGCTGTAATCATAGATGAAACAGAAGTAGCGCAAGCGGAAAACAGACCAATATACGGGATAGCTAATGCGTGGGCTGTGAAATTAGAAGGTGTCATTTGATTGACTAAGTCACCAGTTAATAAGAAATCAATTTTCTCCGGCTGTTTCTTCGCTTTACTCAGTGCAATCAATACAGCATCATACATTAACTGCTTATGACCGTCTTCGTTCGTCGGCAAATCACAACGCTCATCTTCGTACGATTTGTCGAATTGCTGCGCAAACACACTTTTCTTTTTTTCCAACGGACCTGCCGTTACACCTGTTGCGTAAATACTCGGCTTGGAATGAAAGGTTAACACGCCTCGTTTTACCATGAGACCACACCAAATTTCACTAAGATTGTCTTGATTAGTGCTACAACGAAGGCTGAAAAAACACCAAATAAAATAACTGAACCAGCTAGTTTAAACATATTTCCGCCAACACCTAGTACATATCCTTCCGATTTATGTTCAATAGCAGCCGAGACGACGGCATTGCCGAATCCTGTAATCGGTATCGCTGCGCCCGCCCCGCCAAATTGGGAAATCTTTTTATATAGTCCAAAACCCGTTAACAACATGGCGATGAAAATCATTGTGGCAACAGTTGGATTACTCGCTGTGCGTTCCGTAAAGTCAAAGTACGTAATATAAAAAAGTGCAATAAATTGGCCAATTAGACATATCAAACCACCAATCAAGAAAGCTTTAATGACATTTTTCATAATGGGTGGTTTAGGTGATAACTCTTTCTCTATTTGGGCATACTTTTCCTGTTGCATTAGGTTTGCTCCTTTTCGATTGATTTGATTTTATCAATTTTCTTTCGATAATTTTTCTCACTTTTTTTATTGATCAACTTCTCCGTTTCCAATAAGATTTTACTGTCTGCCGACACTGTGACTTTTAAGTCAGGATACTCACGTTCCAATTTTTTTTGAATTTTGTTGGCAATAGCTTTCTTTTGAAATCGGGAAAACGTATTGACACGAATCCCTGCTAGCAACTCATCTTCATATAGAAGTACCTTTGCTAGTTTCACATGTTCATTACTCATCAAAACATTCTCTAACGAATGCTCATCATATGGAGTAGTATTTTTAATATACGTTCCTTTCTCACTACAACCAGTGAGTAGACCAAGAATAAGTAATAATATACTTAGTTTCTTCAAATGCGACGCCTCCCTTCTATCTAGCATGTATCTTTTATGTCGGATTTATGCATATTGAGGAAAGCGCCCTGTCATGTCGATTACCCATGCATAAAGTATAGAGAACGACAAACAGGAGGTGGACAGTAGTGGGATGTGAAAAAAAAGACAGCAAACATGATGGCTGTCATAAGTCGAATTGTATTTGTGAAGTAGTACGCTTTATCCAACGCGTCCAGAATACGTGTCCGGAAGTGGATTGTGTAGAGTGTGATACAGATTGTTTCATGGCGCCGCTTGGCAGTTTGGTCAGCCCGGTTAGAGGCCGCGTCAACACACGCGTGTTCAGTTTGCTGACGGGTAACGGGGACTATTTCAAGGCAGTATTCAGAGGTGGTAAACGGAAGCATTATCCTAAAATGACAGCAGAAGAGACACTAGCTAATCATAAATCGACACATCATAAGCATACGAGCTGTGTTTCCGTATTTTTCCGTGTACAGACCGTGTTTGATTCTTGCTGTGCTACCATTCAAGTATTACAACCTTTGTATAACGGGCACCCGTTTGATATTACTACGGACGGAAAGATCAGTTTTGAGAAAATTTGTAAGGTCAATGGTTTTGGACCTACGAATACATGCTTGACGGTTGATTTGAGCTGCTTCTGCGGCATTCAGTGTATTGATGATGTGTTTATCAATTTCTGCGATGAAGATTGATTTATTTCTTGCAATGCTAAATGGCGAACCCTGCAGTAATAGGGTTCGTCTTTTTTGATGTAGCAAAGGAAATGTATGGAATGCAGGGGCGTCGTTGAACTACCTTTTAGGCGAAAGCTTTCTACATAAACGAAAAAACAAGGCGAACCCGTTTAACGGGTTCGCCTTGTTAGTTGTAAGAATTAAATAGTGAATGATTGCTGTTTCCAGAGGATATCTAAAATTTCTTCCATACGGACTGAGGTTATTTCTTTGTTCGAGTTGATCCAGACAACTTCGTTTTCTATACCATGCAACTTTCCTTTGATATTCCCTTTTTCTGTGATGATTTCTAATGGAGCATATAATTCTTTACGGAATGGATGTTGCAAGTACTCTAATCTTTGACGGATCAGTTGAGTAGCTACTAATTCCTTTTCAATCTCTGGCGACTCTTGCACCGACACATTTTCCGTAACAGGTAAGACTACGGGGCCCTCTGATCCTCTTGAGTGTTCCGGTTCGAAAACGGATGTGCTTTCTTCTTCAACTATAGGTATATACCGATATTTTCTAATAATCGGGCTGGAGATGAACAGCAACGGCTTTTCATTACGCATTTTCATCACTTCCTTTTAGTTAGCATATGTAAGTAAAGCGCCTAACGTTCCGAAATAAAAAAAACAGTATTCCTAGTTCATAAAGAACTAAGGAATACTGTTGCAAGTCCTAGATAAATGACGACACTGATGACGTCGTTGAGTGTGGTAATAAATGGCCCTGAGGCAACAGCCGGGTCCACTTTAAGTTTATGCATAAATAACGGAATAAATGACCCCGAAATGGTGGCAACGAAAATCGAAACCATCATTGCGGCTCCTACCAGTAAGGCAATAACCAGTTCATGCTTCCAGATAAAGATTAATAAGACTACGAATATCGCACAAATCAAACCTGTAATAATTCCCGTGCCTGCTTCTCGTATTAGTAACTTCAACTTACTTTCATCTTCAATATCACGTGTTGCGATACCACGAACTGCAACAGCAAGTGACTGAGTTCCACTATTTCCGGCAGTTCCGGCGATTAAGGGGATAAATGCTGCTAATAGAGCAACTTGAGAAATCGTTTCAGTAAATAAATCTATTAAGTTTGCAGTCAACATTCCGAGCACCAATAAAATCAGTAGCCATGGAATCCGTTTTTTGGCAGCAGAGAATGGATTTTTATCAAATGTATCCATAGTCGAAACACCGGCAAGCTTAGAATAGTCATCCGATGCTTCTTCATCGATTACGTCGATAATGTCATCGACTGTGATAATCCCTAGTATATGTTGCTGGAAGTCGACGACTGGAACAGCTAGGAAGTTATAATCCTGAATCGTTCGAGCGACGTCTTCTTGGTCGTCTGAAACGGATACGCTGACGAGACGATCACTCATAATGGAGCGGATTAATGTATCTTCATTGGCAATTATTAAGTCACGTAACGAAACGACCCCAGTCAAACGCTGGTAATCATCTACAACAAAAATATAGTAAATGGTCTCAGCGCTTGGTGCTTCACTACGCAAAATAGTCATAGCGGAACGAACTGTGGAATTCTCGGAAACCGTGACGAATTCCGTCGTCATGATCGAACCGGCTGTATATTCTTCGTAGTGTAGTAATGCTTTAATTTGGAGTGCCGCTTCTTTATCCATCAACGTTAAATAGCTAACGACTTTCTTTTTATCTAGTTCTTTCAGGACATCTACCGCATTATCCACAAACATGTATGAAATCATCTCTGCGGCATAAGTCGCGTCCATCTCCTCAAGGAACTCTTCGTATTCATCTTCCTCAATTTCACTTGTTTCAAATATTTCCGCAAGTTCTTTTGGTGATAGATAAAAATACATTAATTCACGAAGCTCTGCACCCACTTCTTCATAAAAAGTCGCTCGATCATATGGATGAAGTACCAGATATTCTTGTCTGAACGAATGTATATCCTCGTTGATCAGTAATTCTCGCAACTTCACCGCATCCAAAACGATTTCACTTTTCATTTGTTCTGGTTGAGTAGTCATGATTTCACACCTTCCCTTCTGCACATACGATACGCTTAAACGTACTAATTAGTTACTATAAAACGTTCTGACTGCTTTGCATTAATAGAGTTGTGCTGTTTTTCGAATCCGCACACTTGCTGACTTTGCCGTAAATAGTATTGCATATCTTCCGGCAACGGACTAGTAAAGTGCATTCTCTCTTTCGTGAGTGGATGAAGTAAACTGACACCAGAACAATGCAATGCCTGGCGTGGGAATACATCCCGGTCTGCCCCGTATAAATCATCACCTACAAGTGGATGTCCGAGCCATTGCATGTGCACACGAATTTGATGCGTACGACCTGTATGCAACGTCAAGTCTATGACAGTAAAACAGTCTGTTTCATGACGATAATGTGCAGTTACTGATACATCTGTTTTTGAATACTGACCATCATCCCGTACCATTCTCTCAATAATACTACCTTCTCTTCTGCCAATCGGTTGTTCAATAGTCAAGAATGGCGTAGTAATTATGCCTTCTGAGAATGCAGTATAGTGGCGTTGAAACAAATCTTGTGCCATTTGTTTGCTTAATAGATGATGGATATGACGGTTTTTCGCCACACAAATAATACCTGACGTATCCGTATCAAGACGTGTCACCATATGAGCAGTTGAAAGAATACCTTCTCTTTCAAATTTTCCACAAACAAAATTCGCAAGCGTTCCAGAAGGATGATTGCGAGATGGTATCGTACTTTGTCCAGCGGGTTTATCAAGCACCAAAAGAGTTTCATCTTCATACAAAATGGATAAGGTACCTTCTTGTGGAATCAAGCCATCACTCACTTGTTCAGGAGGGAATAATACTGTCACTTGATCATTTGGCTGTATTTGATGACGCACGTTTTGAGATTGCCCATTCACCAATATCTCTCCACCGCGATATTTAATAGCAGTTAACGTCGTTTTGGAAATTTCATGCTGTGCCAAAAATTCACGCAGCAATCCACTTTTCTTCACAACGAATTGTAATTGAAACAGCGTATTATTTTTTCTTTTCATCATCTTCACGTTCATAGATTAAATCACTCGCGACAAATGACTCTTCTACACGTTTCCAGAATGGGAAAGGACGGAAGCGCGCAAAGCCCATTTTTTCATTGGACACTTTATATTCGATGGATTTCACATCTTTATGAAGGAGTTGCAAGTGATCGACTGTCACCATGAAATCGGGACCTTTTACAGGCGTCAATGTACAGATATGATGATCGGGTAAAATGAGTGGAGAACCTACTGTACGGAATACGCGATTATTAATCGATGCCATTTCTGTCAATTGCATAGACGGCAATGAAGGATGGATAATCGCACCGCCTAGCGATTTGCTGTAAGCAGTGGATCCAGATGGCGTCGACATGCAAAGCCCATCTCCTCTAAATCGTTCAAAGTGTTCTCCATTTAATTCAACATCCATCACCAACGTAACTTCAGGTGATTTTACGGTAGATTCATTCAACGCTAAATAAGATGCACTTTTTTCGGAATGACGATAATTGATCGTCACTTCAATTAAAGGATACTCGATGACTTCGTACTCTTGTCTTGCGATCAAGATCACCAGTTTTTCTATTTCAGAAGGTTTCCAATCCGCATAAAACCCTAAGTGCCCCGTATGAATCCCCACAAATGATGTCTTATCCAAGCGGTGAATATATTTATGGAAAGCATGCAATAGCGTTCCATCGCCACCGATGGACAACACAATATCCGGCTCTTCCTCATCATACTTCAAACCGAAATCGCGCAAATATACACGTGCTTCTTTCATTAACTTATTGGATAGCTCATCATTTCGCGACTGAATTGTGAATTTCATAACATCACTTCCATTCTTTTTGTGAAATTCTTTTGCCATATATCAATTCACCTTTTCCAGCACCGGCTTGAATATTTCTTCTACAGCTGTACTGAATTCCTCGCCATAATTATCATTGCCTTCAATATTGAATATCAACGCCTGCAATTCGTCTGCAGCACCTGTTAAACGTATTTTCTGATCTTGCCAAATCAACACGGGATCTGCTTGTTGCAGTAGCATATCGACTAGCCCACGCCAGCTGTCTTTTGGGAAATACGCATAACGATAGCCAGTCTCGTGATCAAATATATATACAAACGATTGATGATCTGTGTCTGTCAACATTTTTCCAGTTGGAGAACCTAACGGCCACTCTGCTTCTGGATTCAATATAAATTGAACTTCATTACCGTTGTTACGTGTATCAATGATTTTATTTTTCATGTTCAAGACATCCACTTCCTTAATTAAAGTCTTTACGTTTAGTCTACCATATGCCACACATAGTTGCATTTCGTTATTGTGCATTATGGTAAGAAAGTTGGTATAATGAATATAATAAACGAACCTATTTACGATCTTCAATAAACAGGAGGAAAATGTATGAATCTCGAACCCATTAACACTCGGTTACTCCTTGAAATCAATACACTGCAAACTCTTGGAGCGGTTCAATCCTTCAGTAGTAATATACCGACCAGCTCCAATTCGTTCCAGATGGTACTTACGCAATTGTTGGAAGGCAATAACATTAGCGCTGAACTCGCAAAACAATCCGAGCAATTATTTAGTCAGGGAAGCAGCGTGTCTCCATTTGGTATATCACAAAGCCCAGTTGAAGTAGTTACCGCTGTATCACCAACCACATCGTCGCCAGCAACTACTAATCCATACGCAGATATCATCAAACAAGCTGCTGATAAATACCAACTACCAGAAAAACTAATTGCTGCCGTCATCAAACAAGAATCCAACTTCAAAAGCAACGCAAAAAGTCATGCAGGCGCAGCCGGACTCATGCAACTAATGCCAGGTACGGCTAAATACCTCGGCGTGTCCAACCCCATGGACCCTCACCAAAACATCATGGGCGGAGCCAAATATCTACGCAACATGCTCAACCAATTCGGCTCGAATGAAATGGCACTAGCAGCCTACAACGCAGGACCGGGGAACGTAAAAAAATACGGAGGCATCCCGCCTTTTAAAGAAACCCAGAACTACGTAAAAAAAGTCATGAACTACTACCACCAAATGGTGTGAAATTTCCGCTGTCGTTTTTCGCAACGTGTACCTATAACTATCTAGTGCATTGCAAGCCTAAGGCGACTTTAAATCGGATTAGCTAGCTAGTTGATCCGACTCGAGCGATTCAATCTGCTATATAACAAGAAACAAAATAAGTTCTTTTATTTGTATAGAAATTCGTTCGTTGATAGAATACAGATACAGATGAACGAAGGGGTGTGAATTCAATGACTCGAAAACCTGTCATCCCTTTTGAGGAGATCGGCGAGAAAAAATTACATGAACTGATTGAAACATTTTACGCAAAAGTGGCTGTTCACCCAGATCTCATTCCTATATTTCCTGATGATTTATCCGAAACCATTAGGAAGCAAAAACAATTTCAAACACAATATCTTGGTGGACCGAACCTATTCACGGAAGAGCACGGACATCCTATGATGAGAGCTCGACATAACCCTTTCCCTATAACACCTACACGCGCAGAAGCATGGCTAGCATGCATGGCTGAGGCAATGGACGACGTAGGACTGGAGGGTCCACTTCGGGAAGTCTACTATAAGCGCCTTGTCTTAACAGCCAACCATATGGTAAATAGGAACGAGGAGGAAGATCAGTGAACTATCTAACTGTTATTGATGATACGTTACACTTCTCTGCTTCAGTAAAGCCCATTGAACTCTATGTATTTCTTGATCCTTATTGTAAAGATTGTTGGTCACTGCAACCGTTGCTACGTAAAATGCAGGTCGAATACGATCACTATTTTACGTTACGCATCGCGTTAAGAACACCTATGACAAAACTGAATCCACCTTCTTTACTTGATCCGAACGATGCAAAATCAACCAAGCGGTCAAACCCTTGTTTCCCTAATATTGCAGTAAAAGCTGCAGAGTTCCAAGGTAAGCGAGCTGGATTCCGTTACCTATCCTGTTTACTTGAGTACTCCTTCTTGAAGAAGCGTGACGTCGCGTCCTATTCAGTTCTCGTTGAAATTGCTGCACGCATTAATTTAGACGTAGATGAATTTATCGCGGATTTCACTTCTGAAGAAACATCGCGTGCTTTGCAGGTCGATATGTATTTAGGTAATGAAATGGAAGTGGACGAGGCACCAACCTTCGTTTTCTTCAATAGCAATATAGAAGACGAAGGATTGAAAGTAAGCGGCCTCTATGACTATGCGATCTACGAACAGATTTTAGAAGAGCTAATCGGAGAACAACTTCTACCAGAAATACCTCCTACTATTGATTTGTTATTCAATCGTTTTGATTTACTCACAACGAAAGAAATCGCAGAAATGTGTCACGTGACGGAAAAAGAAGCTGAACGCGAATTAAAGAAACGCTTACTAAAACAGGAAATCGAACGAATCCCTTTCCAAGATCGTACGTTATGGCGTAAAAAGCAACCTAATTGTTCGCTAATTAAATAGCACTTATACTAGTCGAAGCCCCAATAATTTGTTGGGGCTCCGACTTTTTCACGTAAAAAAAAAGAAAAGAGCATCCGCTCCTGGGGGGGAGTGAATGCTCTCTTTCAAAGGGAATGGGAGAAATGTTCACGTTCAAACAAAAGGGGTGTATGTTTGGTATGTGATTTATTCCACAATTACACCATATCATAAATGACTTATGACTTCAACAAATTATAACAGTTTTCATCCAAATGTCATGGTCTTTGCGAAAGTCTGTCGAAACATGCAGTCAAAAGTTACCCTCTTTTTACCAATAACTGTTCCAGTTCTTCCAATCTCGCTTCAAATACCCGACACGCTTCTTCAATCGGTTTTTCAGATGTCATATCGACACCCGCTTTTTTCAGTACTTCGATTGGATAGTCAGATGAACCTGCCTTTAAAAAGTTCGTAATATAACGTTCTACCGCAGGCTCCCCTTCTTCTAAAATCTGCTTGCTGAGCGCTACAGCCGCACTATATCCTGTCGCGTATTGATAGACATAATAATTCATATAGAAGTGAGGAATACGCGCCCATTCTAAACCGATTTCCTCGTCACTAACAATCGCATCGCCATAATACTTTTTATTCAAAGCATAGTATTCTTCGGTTAACTTTTCAGCAGTCAACGGTACACCGTCTTGATCCAGCTGATGAATCAAATGCTCGTATTCCGCAAACATCGTCTGGCGGAACACCGTCGCACGGAACCCATCCAGCCAGTAGTTCAACAAGTAAATCCGCTGGTCTTCATCTGTCGTCACTTTCAATAAGTGATCATTCAGCAATGCTTCATTCACTGTTGACGCAACTTCCGCCACAAATATAGAATACCCACTATATATGAATGGTTGATACTTACGGGAATAATAGCTGTGTACACTATGTCCGAACTCATGCGCTAATGTAAACAAATTACTCACATTGTCTTGCCAATTCATTAAGATGTAAGGATTCGTTCCATAAGAGCCTGAAGAATACGCACCTGAACGCTTCCCTTTATTTTCACGAACATCAACCCAGCGATTATCCAGGCCTTCCTTTACAACAGCCCGATAATCTTCACCAAGCGGGTGGAAGCTCTCGAGCATAGTATCTTTTGCTTCCTCGTATGTGTACTTCATCTTTGTATCTTCGACTAGTGGTGTATAGATATCCCACATATGAAGCGTATCCACATTCAATACTTTTTTGCGTAATGCTACATAACGATGCAATAAACCTAGATTTTTATTGATGGTAGACAACAGGTTTTCATATACTTGCTCCGGAATATGGTTATTGGATAATGCTGCTGCTCTTGCTGAGCTATAATTTCTAATTCTGGCGTTGACATTATGCCCTTTTACATTACCGCTTAATGTCGAAGCAAATGTATTTTTAAACTCTCCGTACCTTGAATACATTTCTTTAAAAGCCGCTTCTCGTACTTTTGGGTCTTTGCTCTCTAAAAATTGTGAATAACGACCATGTGTCAATTGAACGTCATTTCCCTCTTCATCTTTGACTAAACCAAAAGTTAGATCTGCGTTATTTAACATACTGAATGTTTCGGAAGATTTTCCAGTCACTTCAGATAACTGCGCGATTAATTGCTCCTGTTCTGAAGACAGGACGTGAGCGCGTTCTGCATTCAACTCTTCAAATTCCTGTTTATATAAACGCAAGCCTTCATGCGACTCAATCGTTTCGTTCAGTTGCTTTTCATCGATCGAGAGTAATTCTGGAGTGAAATAGGATAATGCTGTAGATATTTTCACGACTAACGTTCTAATTCGACCATCCATTGCCTGATAAAAACTGTTCGTCGTATCCTGATCTGTTTTAAGATGCGCATAAGTGTACAATCTTCGTAGACGTTCTGCCAACTTATCACGATATGTTAACGCTTCAAAAAGTGGACGAGCTCCATTTCCTAGAGTGCCTTTATACTGTTCTGCCTCTTTAGCCATCTCTTCAATTTTGCTGTACTCTTTATCCCATTCTTCATCAGATGAAAATATATCTTCCAAGCGCCATGTTTCCTCTTCAGATACTTCATCGCGCATCAATACTTTGTGATCATTCGTCAATCCAATTCCTCCTCCTGCATTTACCGTTATTTGATTCTCTTGTATTTTCTCAATTCTTGGCATGCATTGCAAGAAATCGCCCTGAAAGTATTTCCAGCACAAAATCTTTACCCATGAATTGATCCAATCGATAGATATCTATGCGACGCTCTTTCAAGAAATCCACATAACTTTGACAGGCTTCCAATTGTCGGCTTGACTCTCCTTCAAAAGTTTTGACAAATGAATGAAGAATAGAGCGATTTAGTTGAAAGGGTGTATTCCTCGTGTGTCGGATAGCCGCGATAAGTAGTAATTGCCATTCACTATCAGACTCTGTAAATGCTGCTTGCCCGAATGTCGGAACGCCAATCCATGCGGGTAGTTGAATGGGCTGTACACGCAATTCATAACATGCACGCAAAAAGCGATGATGGATACCTCTTTGATTATACCCAATTACCGACCGAAGATACTTGCGGCGCGCAGATTGGTATTGACGTGTTAATTCTTCTATGTCTTTTGTGGATGGAGTAGCAGGAATAGCGAATGGAATCGTTTGATGTGTACTTCGCATGACGGAGTGACATACCACAAACGCAGTGCCTCGAAGATGGATGAAATGACTGAGGTAGTGAAATTGTTGCTTTAACGGATTGTACGTGATGAACACGGATAACGCTTCTTTAGTATGTGAATGAATGTGGCGGATAAAATGTTGTTGGAATTGACTAAATCGATAGGTAAGGACAAATGATGAAGAGTCTTGTAGTTGCGTAGGTGTGAGTATGATCCATATAGCCAACATTTTTGCGATATGGTAGCCAGCGTTACGTTCTACTATACGCGCAATGGGAATCGTACTGCACTGAAATTCAATAGGGACTTGCTCGTTTCGCCACGTCACAAGCAGATCAGGACGTTGTCGGATGTCGCGCAGATAGGGTTCCATTTCTGTTTGTAGTTGAAGACGTGAAAATAGTTCATAGAGTTGGATTTTACCGAGTAGATGGGTTGGGGACTCCCCTTCTGAGAAACTATCTCGGCAGGTGGTTTGCTTCAGATGGGCAAAGTGTGGGATCACCATGTCGCCGACTTTTAGGAGTACTTGTTCTTTGCATTGAGGACAATGAAAGGTTTCGTTTTTACGCCACTCTCGTAAGTTGACTCGGGACCACTGCCGTGTTAACACGACTTGTTTCCCGCCACTTGTAAGAGCTGTTAACAAGGCCTTCACACTCCTTCTCTTTTATACTACGAATTTTCTGATTAGTTGGCAAGAGAAAATTTATGTTTTTTTGAATGGAGAGACTAGGGTGTGGAGAGGCATCGTTGATCGACACTCCAGGCGGGCGCTTCGTCATAGGTGTGGCCTCTTGAATACACTTACGTGGAAGCACATACGCCTAACGCTTCGCTTGTACTCACAAAAGCCGTCCTTCGCTACGGCTCTCGTTGATCCATCGAGAGTTGCCACCTGAAACGAAGATCAACTAGTTTGTTTTTCTACTGGTAGTGAAATGTGTAGATTTCTCCATTCGCTAAATAAAATCCTCTACAAGTGGTAAAGGGTGTTCGTCTATCTATGTGACTTTCTGTGTCAAACCTGCACATTTAAATAGTGACGTGCTAGAACAGAGTACTAATTACTATTCCACTCTAAAAACGAAGGCGCCTCCCAAGCAGTAGTCGTAGTGAAGAGACAGGGACAGATGCACTTCCTGTCCTTGGCTCTTCACGGGAGCCATCTGCTAGCGCCGAAGTGGGTTCAATGACGTTACTTCCCTGCCCTTAGGATTCGAGATTTTTTGGAACATAGTAAAAAGGCTACCAAATTACCGGTAGCCTTTTAGAGTATTATGAAAAATATTTAGTTACTTGTTCAAATACGTCAGATCCCATAACTTCCTTGCCATATTCAGCTATACGATGAATAGACATTTTAGACACTGCACCGTATTCCGTTACCATGCTGGCAATGTCTTTCGCACGTTTCTTCTCAATGAGAGAATAATCGAAGCGTAAGTTGAGATAATAACGATCCTCGAATGCGTATAGTTGCGAATCAAATTCGTCTTCGAGTGAAATCATTTTGCTAGCCAATGGTATGATCTGATCAAATTCATTGAAAACAAATATTCTATCTGTCACTTGCAACTCTTCTTCATTTTCTTCTTCAGAATCAGTAATCGCATCGAAAATTGGATCGAATAATTCTTCTGGATCTTCAATTCCAAAAGGAAACTGTGATGATTCTGCGTTCTTCGGAAGATGCGCGCGAGTTACAATTACTTCAATGCCTTCATTCATCGCGTTAACTTGAATCCAAAGCGGTCCTTCTACTTCAAATTCCGTGTCGTCACCGAGTTCATCCATCATATCCCAAAAAAGCTCTTCGCTTTTGTCACGATTATACCAGACGTCTTCTTTACTAAAACCACGGGCTTCAATATCTCCATAGGACAGATTAAACTTTACCGTGTTTTCATTAATGCGCTCTATTTCCATCCCTTATCTCTCCCTTCTGTAAACAGGCCCTCCCCTGTTATATACTAATACACACTTGCAATGCTTATTACTACTATATGTCGACTTCGACGTTTTCGTAAGGGTTTATTGAATTTCATTTCATGTTATACGCATTGAAGTGGTTAAGCTAGAGGAACACAAGGGAATATCAATTCAAAAAAGCTGATAGGCACAATTGTATCCCGTGTCATCCCTATCAGCTTTTGTTATTAAGATTAGTTTACCATACGCCGCGCTTCGAGCAGCTGATAGGCTCTAACTTTTCTCGGTAGGAAACGACGAATCTCATCTTCATTATACCCTACTTGGAGTCTTTTTTCATCTAGAATGATTGGTCTTCTTAAAAGCCCAGGATGCTCTTGAATCAATTCATAAAGTCTTTGAAGTGGAAGACTTTCTACGTCAACATTTAATTTTTGAAAAATCTTGGATCGTGTTGAAATAATTTCGTCAGTACCGTCTTCAGTCATCCGAAGAATTTGTTTGATTTCTTGAATATTCAATGGTTCAGAGAAGATATTACGCTCTGTATAAGGAATCTCATGTTCCTCCAACCATGCTTTTGCTTTTCTACAAGATGTACAACTAGGCGATGTATAAAGTGTGACACCCATATATTGACACGTCCTTTCCTACGGCTTAAGCTCATTAGATTTTGTATACTTGCAATTCACGTAATTCAATTTAGAATTATTATAATTAATGTCTATACTGTTCATTATACACATAATCATTCTCAATTAATATAGTTTTTCAAAAAAACTTTTTCGGAATTCACAATTTCTTATTTTTCAACATTCCAGTAGAGAATCATGCTGTTTTCTGCGATTAATGAACACCTTCTACTGTTATACCCAGGGGGGAAATGTTTTAAACATTTCATTTGTAAAAAAATGCATTCTCATTTAGAAAATAAATCTACTACTTATTCCCTCACTATATAGTACGCACAGATGTACTAAAAGGTTTCATATAGTGTGAAAGTTTTTTCATTATATCAAATCAAAGTTGCATTTTTTATAAGGTATCGATATAATCTTAAGCAATAAGTGAATGGCATTGAAGGAAATAGTATTTTTGTGGCGGTTTTTGTAGAGAGCTTGTATAAGGTGAAAACAAGTAAAGCTGCACAAAGAGAATGGGCTCCTGAGCTTGATGGATGAAAACAGTACTCCATCACGTCTTCTCACGTTACGGGAATAGAGCGGCTATTTTTAGCAATTCGGGTGGTACCACGGTTACCTTTCATCAATCGTCCCTATTTACAGGGGATGACTGATGTTTTTTTATGCCATTTTTTTACGGACGATACAGTCGGTTTCGTTCCAGTCGACAATTCAAAGGAGGATACATGCTTATGAAAACTATTTTTTCAGGCGTACAACCAACAGGTGTCATCACATTAGGGAACTACATTGGCGCGTTCCGTCAATTTGTTGAACTTCAAAACGATGAGGACTGTATTTTTTGCATCGTTGATCAGCACGCAATTACAGTGCAGCAAAATCCAGATGACTTAAAACAAGCGATCCGTTCATTAGCCGCTACGTATATCGCAAGTGGCATAGATCCGGAAAAATCTACTTTATTCATCCAATCAGAAGTTCCAGCTCATGCACAAGCCGGCTGGATCATGCAATGTATTTCGTACATTGGTGAACTCGAGCGTATGACACAGTTTAAAGACAAATCAGATGGAGCAGAAGGTGTATCTGCCGCACTTCTTACCTACCCTCCATTAATGGCTGCGGACATTTTATTGTATAACACGGATATCGTGCCAGTCGGTGAAGATCAGAAGCAACATTTAGAGTTAACTAGAGATCTAGCAGAACGCTTCAATAGCCGATACGGAAAAGTATTGACCATTCCGGCCGTTCGTATTCCTAAAAATGGGGCTCGTATAAAATCTTTACAAGATCCATTGAAGAAAATGAGTAAATCTGATCCAAATAAAAAAGCAACGATTACCATTTTGGACACACCAAAAGAAATCGAAAAGAAGATTAAAAGTGCAGTAACGGATTCTGAAGGTATTGTGAAATTCGATGTTGAAAACAAACCGGGTGTTTCCAATTTATTGATTATCGAATCTTCACTGAGTGGTGTATCCATAGAAGAATTAGAAGCGAAATACGAAGGCCAAGGCTACGGAGCATTTAAAACCGGTGTCGCTGAAGCCATCAATACACATTTGGCGGGAATCCAAGAACGCTACCATGAATTAATCGATTCTCCTGAACTTGATGCAATCCTCGACCAAGGAGCAATAAAAGCAAACACCATCGCTTCCGCCACCCTCAAAAAGATGGAGGCCGCGATGGGCTTGGGACGCACACGGTAAGCAGTAATAAAATTACCGCCGCCACCAACATCATAAAATCTGTCGACTGCAAAATAAAAATCAATATCTGTCGATAATCATAACCCAGTGCAGAATAATTTAAGTAAAACAACAAATTGGCGAGCGTCACCACAATCACACAATAACTACAAATAAACACAAAAAAACGCGTCACAGCCATCTCGTCCTTTTCCCTTTTCTTTCATCCTATGTTCAAACTAGGTGCAATTAGACGAGTCCCGTTGGCCACAACCAAAAAGACTGAAAGCATCTCCTAGAATACCTTCAAAGGAGCATGTCTTCAGTCTTTTTTTTTTGATTTTGGTCTTGAGTATGAGTTTGGGTTTTATCTTTTGATTTAGAATTTTAATATAACGAACTTCTTTTGTTAAAAATATACAAGAGTTGAACGGAGTGGAAGGCGGCGACTCCAGCGGGAACAGCGCGAGCTGAAAGCCCCGCAGGAACGCAGTGACGAGGAGATTGAAGCCGTGCCCGCGGAACGCGTCCGCCTGGAACGCAGATCAACGGTGCCCTCCCACTTACTCTTGAACTTGAACTTCTACAATAATAAAAACGGAAAGGAGTCTAAACGACCCTTTCCGTCTATCTTTATATCTTCTTAAACACCAACGAAGCATTATGCCCGCCAAAGCCAAGCGAGTTACTCATCGCATACGTAATATCTGCCTTACGCGCTTCATTCACTACATAATCCAAATCACACTCTGGATCCGGCGTCTCATAGTTCATCGTAGGAGGTAAAATTCCTTCCTGCAACGCCTTCACAGTAAAGATTGCTTCAATACCACCGGCCGCGCCAAGCAAATGACCCGTCATGGACTTAGTCGAACTCATTGCCAACTTATACGCATGATCACCAAACACAGTCTTTGCCGCCATCGTCTCAAACAAATCATTATATGGCGTGCTCGTTCCATGTGCATTAATATAATCCACTTGATTAGGTTCAACGCCCGCTTTTGCCAATGCCTGTTGCATCGCACGCGCTCCGCCTTCTCCGCCTGGTGCTGGTGCTGTAATATGGTGCGCATCTCCTGTTGAACCATAGCCGACGATTTCTGCATAGATCTTCGCTCCACGTGCTACCGCATGTTCATACTCTTCCAAAATCAAAATACCTGCACCTTCACCCATTACGAAGCCATCGCGGTTTTTATCAAACGGACGGGAAGCTTTGCTAGGATCATCATTTAAAGATAACGCTGTGCTTGCGATAAAACCTGCTACTGCAAGTGACGTAATAGGCGCTTCAGTTCCACCTGTGATCATGACGTCTGCATCTCCGCGAAGGATTACTTCAAATGCATCTCCGATAGAGTTTGTACCGGATGCGCAAGCTGTTACGGAACAAGAGTTGATTCCTTTAGCACCCGTGAAAATCGATACCTGTCCTGCAGCCATATCCGGAATCATCATAGGAACGAAAAATGGACTGACGCGTCGGTACCCTTTTTCGAGGAATGTATTAAATTGTGTCTCATGTGATTCCATTCCACCGATTCCTGAACCAATCCAAACTCCTGTACGAAGCGCTAGGTCGCCTTCAAGTTCCAGATTCGCGTCTTTCATTGCCATCATTGCTGAAGCAACTGCATAGTGCGTGAATCGATCCATTTTGCGGGCATCTTTGCGGGAAACGTATTCCTCAATATTGAAACCTCTAACCTCTGCCATTACGCTGACCGGGAATTTCTCCTGATCCAGTCTTGTCATCGTGTCAATACCTGATTTCCCTTCTAACACGGATTTCCAAGATTCTTCAGCCGAGTTACCTACCGGAGAGATTCCACCGATACCCGTTACCACTACACGTCGTTTTTCCAATTTCAAACTTCCTTTCTATTGTCAACTTTTATTTGCCAGGCTATTTACTTACCCCATTTTATACATAAGCCGCCCCATGTCAAGCCGCCGCCGAATCCTACAAGTACAATCACATCATCATCTTTCACTCGACCTTCCGCTAAATCGTCTGTCAATGAAATCGGTATAGATGCAGCCGATGTATTTCCGTACTTATGAACCGTTTTCGACATTTTCTCAACCGGCAAGCCTAAACGTTCACGTGACGCTTCCATAATACGAATATTTGCTTGGTGAGGAATCAGGTAGTCCACTTCGTCCGTCGTTAAACCAGCTTTTTCAGCGACACTGACTGCTGTTTCGCCCATTTGACGTACCGCAAACTTGAATACTTCACGGCCATTCATCTCTAAATATTTGTCATGATGAAGATGTTTTCCACCTGAACCGTCTGCACCCAATTCAAATGAAAGGATCCCTCTTCCTTCACTAACTTTCCCAACAACTGTCGCTCCTGCGCCATCTCCAAACAAGACAGCGGTATTGCGGTCTTCCCAGTCAACGATTCCCGATAACTTTTCCACGCCTACTACTAAAACATAATCATACGTGCCAGATTCAACAAATTGCTTCGCTGTTACCACACCATACATGAACCCTGCGCACGCTGCAGAAACATCCATCGCTGCTGCGTTCTTTGCACCTAGACGTTCCTGGATCATCGATGAAACGGACGGAAAAATAGTATCCGGTGTAACCGTGGCTACCAAAATCAGACCGATTTGATCAGCACGAATATCTGCTGATTGTAATGCGTTTTTTGCTGCTTCAAATGCCATGTCTGATGTTTTAATATCATCTGATGCGATTCTACGCTCTTCGATTCCCGTACGCGTGCGAATCCATTCGTCTGAAGTATCTAAACTTTTTTCTAAATCTTCATTTGTTACAATAGTGGGCGGAACATATTTCCCCATTCCTAAAAGTCCAGCTCTCATCTCATCTACCCCGTTCCTTATCATCTAATATTAGTACCTGGTAGTAATTATAGAAGAAAAAATATGTTTTTTCAAGACGAGGACACTTTTTCGTCAAATATAATACATATATTGTTTTCAACGATTTAGTTTGCTATGGTATGATGGATGATGAAATAGACTAGTCGAGGTGAAAATCATGCACTATATTATGACATTTGTTTGGTCGTTCCTCTTGGTAGCTATGTTAAACTACGTTGCGGGCTCCATTGGTGGCAATGCATTTGACTTCATGGCGGGCGTTACCGTCTCAATCGTTTTGGCTGTACTTGTATTGATTATCACTGCAATCATTCCAAACGAATCTCCAGCAGACGTTTGATTTACGATCAAAAAGCGTAAGAACTGTTAACCAGTTCTTACGCTTTTTATTTTGATCTCATCGGACAACTTCTACAACCAATTCCCCTTCGTGCATGGACAATTTGATTTGCTGTCCTTCTACAAGACCACCTCGTATTACTTCTTTCGCAACTTTCGTTTCCACATGTCGCTGAATGAATCGTTTCAATGGCCGCGCACCAAAGTCCGCATCTGCTCCTTCACGAACAATCCAGTCGAGTACTTCATCATCATAGACAAGCTCGAGATCCTGCTCTTCCAGACGACCAACTAAATCACCTAGCATCTTGTTGGTAATTGCTTTAAATGAATCTGTAGTCAATGAATGAAAAATGATGATATCATCCATTCGGTTCAATAACTCAGGTTTGAAATGACCGCGAAGAGCTGCCATGATCAGATCTTCTTTGGCATGTTCTGTATCCTCCAAATCATTATCGAGTAAATAAGCGGACCCGATATTCGATGTCATGATGACAACAGTATTTGTAAAGTTTACTAAACGTCCTTGACTATCTGTAATACGCCCATCATCTAGAATCTGCAGTAATATATTTGCCACATCAGGATGCGCTTTTTCAATTTCATCCAACAACACGACAGCATATGGATTTCTTCTAACCGCTTCCGTTAACTGACCGCCTTCTTCATAGCCGATGTATCCTGGAGGTGCACCGACTAGACGTGACACACTGTGTTTCTCCATATACTCGGACATATCGATTCGCACGAAATGATCTTCCGAATCAAATAACGTAGCAGCCAGCGTTTTCGCAAGCTCTGTCTTTCCTACACCAGTAGGCCCAAGGAACAAGAACGACCCAATAGGCTTATTCGGATCTTGTATGCCAGCACGCGCACGCCAGACAGCTTCAGTGACGAGTTGTACTGCATTGTCTTGTCCAATGACACGTTCTTTCAATGTTTCATGCAAGCGCAATAATTTCTCACGCTCACCTTCAACGAGTTTCGTTACCGGAATGCCTGTCCAGCGCGCAACGATAGAAGCAATTTCTTCTTCCGTCACTTCTTCACGTAAAAGACGTATATCTTTTGTTCCTTCTAACGGACTTTCCAATTCTTTTAATTCTTTTTCCAACGTCGGGATTTTACCGTACTGTAATTCAGCGGCTTTGTTCAAATCAAAATTACCTTGCGCTTCCTCAAGTTCACGGCGGTAGCGATCAAGTTCTTCCCGTTTACTTTGAATAATTTTTAACGCTGCTTTTTCTTCATCCCACTGTTCCCGCATATCTTTTGAAGAATCTTTCAAGTCTTGCAGCTCTTCTCGTAAAGTCTGAAGGCGTGACTGACTCATCGTATCTTTCTCTTTACGTAACGCTTGCTCTTCAATCTCGAGTTGCATAATTCTACGAGTCACTGCATCCAGTTCAGATGGCATCGAATCAATTTCCGTACGAATCATTGCGCTCGCTTCATCAATTAAATCAATCGCTTTATCCGGCATGAAACGCTCAGTTAAGTACCGATCAGATAATGTTGCCGCCGCAACAATTGCACGGTCATGAATACGCACACCATGATGCAATTCAAAACGTTCTTTTAATCCACGCAAAATGGACACTGTATCTTCTATAGACGGTTCACGTACCATCACTTGCTGGAATCGCCTTTCAAGTGCCGGATCTTTCTCGATATACATCCGGTACTCGTCAAGCGTAGTCGCACCAATACAGTACAATTCACCACGTGCAAGCATCGGCTTCAACATATTCCCCGCGTCCATCGCACCTTCTGTTTTTCCAGCACCTACGATAGTATGAATCTCATCAATGAACATGATGATTTCTCCATCACTTTCTTTCACTTGTTTCAAGACACTTTTCAGACGCTCTTCAAACTCTCCACGATACTTCGCACCCGCAATTAGCGCACTCATATCCAGTTCGAAAATCTGACGGTTTTTCAACCCTTCAGGCACATCACCTTTTACAATACGCTGTGCCAATCCTTCAACAATCGCCGTTTTACCGACTCCCGGCTCACCGATTAAGACTGGGTTATTTTTTGTCTTTCTCGATAATATACGGATTACATTTCGAATTTCTTCATCCCGGCCAATAACCGGATCCATTTTCCCGTTTTTCACTTCTTCCACAAGATTGCGACCGAATTGCTCTAGTGGTGAGCGCTGATCTTCTTGCATTCCATCCATACGCATATACATCCGCCTCTCATTTATTTGACTTTGACTATCTTTGATTAATTTAATTATAGTATATTTTTTGCGTAATGTAAAAGATTAACACTCGAATGAATGTACGTTTTTTAGATAAAAAAGGTCGCCCGCAATTAAGCGAGCGACGTGTATTAAACTAGTTGGCGAGGCGCAACGACTACCCCGTCTTCATCCGCGTAAACATAGTGACCTGGTGTCCATTCAACGTTTCCGAAATGAAGGACTTCCTCTTTCTGCCCTTCGCCACGTTTGATACTTTTCACGGGCATGCTACCGATCGCCATGACACCGATTTCCTGTGTACCAAGATCCGCTGTGTCGCGTGCACAGCCATAGATAATAACACCCGCAAGTTTACGATCTTGCGCGATTTCGCCGAGCATGTCCCCCATGAGTGCGCAGCGTTTTGAACCCCCACCGTCTACAACCAATACATTGCCTTCTGGAATCGTTTGAAGTGCTTCCTTTACTAACACATTGTCTTCAAAGACCTTTACTGTCGAGATCGGCCCCGAGAATCTCTTGTGCTTCCCGTAGGATTTGAACTCTACTGTGCACACTTGCAGTTCGTCGATGAAGTCATCACATAGGTCTGCTGTTTTAACTGACATTTCCCATTCCCCCTAGTACATTCTGTTTGACGCTACCCTATTCCTATTCGACAAAATCTTGCATTTCCTTTTTTATTTCTTATGTTTTCATTTTGGATATGGGGATTGGCTCGGTGGGTTATTTTGTGTTCGTCATGGGATGGAAGCTCCAGCTAGCGGACGCTTTCCCATGGGCTCGCGGTGAGCCAACCAGTTCGCTGCGCTCTCTTTTGGTTGTCTCACCTGATCGAGCTGATCCATCGGGAGTCACCGCTAGCTTCCGCTTCCATCCTACTTATTAAAGTGGGAGAAGTGGATCACACACTGGCAAGTGGATATGAATTATTGTTGTCTCTTGAAATGGGTTAAATTTAAGTTCGAATATAAATCACAATGATAACTTCAATGCACAACAAGTGGCCTCCACTCACACCATAAGGGATTGGTGCGAAAGCCGTTGCGAAGTGCGGCTTTTGTGAGTAAAAGCGAAGCCTTAGGAGCATATCTTTGCACCCGCCGCCAGCTTCCGCTTCCATCCTACTTAATTAAAGTGGGAAAAGTAGACAAACACTGGCAAGTGGACACGAATTATTGTTGTCACATGAAATGGGTTAAATTCAATTTCGAGTTCAAACTAAATCACAATACTAACTTCAATGCACAACAACAAGTGGCTTCCACTCACACCGTAAGGGATTGGTGCGAGAGCCGTTGCGAAGTACGGCTTTTGCGAGCATAAGCGAAGCGTTGGGAGCACATCTTTGCACTCGCCGCCAGCTTCCGCTTCCATCCTACTTATTAATGTGGGAGAAGTGGATCACACACTGGCAAGTGGATATGAAGTATTGTTGTCTCTAGAAATGGGTTAAATTTAAGTTCAAAACAAATCACAATACTAACTTCAATGCACAACAACAAGTGGCCTCCACTCACACCGTAAGGGATTGGCGCGTAGGAGGGGCGACTCTGGGAGGATCAGCCCGATCAGGTAAGACCACTAAAGGAGCGCAGCGACTAGGGGGCTTACCGCGGGCCCTCCAGAACGCGTCCCCTCCGAAGTGCCAATCCCCTACCCCAACACCACGTCAGCCTATTCTATATAATGCAGGCTATTGTTACCAAGAGAATCTGCTCGATCAAGTGAGACAACCAATAATGAGCAAAGCGAAATGGTTGGCACACCGCGAGCCCTCAGGAAAAGCGTCCCCTCCGAAGCGCCAATCCCCTACCCCAACACCCCATCAGCCAATCCTTTCCATTAAAAAAACCACACCATATTAAAACGGTGTGGTTTATATGATTTATTAACGTACGCCTAGTGCAATCTTGGCATAACGTGACATGTTATCGCGGGACCATGGTGGATTCCAAATGATATCTACCACTGTGTCCTTGACCTCTGGAAGTTCCATTAGTTCTTGCTCGATATTCGCTACAATCTGTGGACCCATTGGGCAACCCATTGACGTCAGTGTCATTGTCACTTTCGCGACTCCTTCGTCAAGCAACTCTGCATTGTAAACCAATCCAAGATTGACGATATCAATACCTAATTCAGGGTCGATGACGTTTTCCAACGCACCAAATAAATACTGCTTGATTTCTTCTTCTGTGTTCATCGGAATGCTCCTCTCTGCTGTGTAGTAATCTTATCTTACCAACATACTACCTTGCACGCAAATGGTGTGCAAGCCAATCGACTGATGCAAGCATTCCTGGACGTGAAACGGAGTGGCCTGCATTTTCGTCAGGCATCCACTTCAAAAGCTCTGGCTGATCTACGTAATCCTTTTGAATTTCCTCGTAAAATTCTTTCGTAAACTCAAACGGTACCATCGAATCTTGTTCTCCGTGCCAAATGAAAAGCGGACGCTGATGCAGTCTGCCTGGATTTTGTGATAGATCTACTTGGTCAAGGGCCGCGAATAGTTGTTCTCGTTCTTCTTGAGACACCGGGATTTCTCTACCGCCACGCTCTGCGTAAGAAATTTGTCCTTTCGCTAAGCGCGTGAATGCAGGTGAACCCATCATGACGGAAGCTGCGTCGATCCAATCATAATTCGCGAGGCAGCCGAATGTCGTGATTCCACCCATTGAAGTACCACCCATGCCGATTAATGTTTCGTCATCGATCAATTCTCTTTTATATAGTTCATCATGTAAAACATCTGCTTCTTTAATAGAAGTCAACACGATGTCCCAAAAGCTTAAGGCTAGTTGAAACTCATCGAGTGATTTTGAACATTCCCCATGCAGTTTAGCTTCGGGTAATATCACACGAATTCCTTGTTTTGCTAGATTGTATGCGTAGTGTAAATTATGTTCTTTTGCACTAGTAAATCCATGAAAAAATAGTACAACAGGAATGCGTTCTTTCTCTTTTGACTCTTCCACCATATGAAGTACCGGGATCTCTTGCCATTTTTCTGAACGAATAATCATGCCGATTCCTCTTTTCCTACAATCATTTACTGTTATGTTAGAATAGCAACATGTTACAGATAAGACAATACCTTCGCCTTATCACTCATTTTTTTGACTTACTTACACCGTTAACGATAGACTATAAAGACATAACAATCTGAAAGTATTAGCACTAGTAGGAGAGGATTTTTTTGAAACCACATTTGATTGTTTTAGATTTAGATGGAACATTATTGACGGATGAAAAAATCATTTCACCCAAAACAGAACAGACACTACGTAAGGCTGTTTCGCAAGGCCACCACGTCATGATTGCGACTGGTCGACCATACCGCGCTAGTGAAGTCTATTACCAGCAGCTGGATCTGACCACACCCATCGTCAACTTTAACGGTGCCTTTGTTCACCACCCTACCGATCGTTCATGGCAAACTATTCACGAAACGATTGCGTTACCGGTCGTCAATGAAGTAGTAGATGCCATGCAAAACTTCCCAGTTAAAAATATCATAGCGGAAGTCATGGACGACGTCTATGCGCAGTATCATGATGAACGATTTTTAGACATTTTAAACTTTGGTAATCCACTCATCACTGCTGGTGATATTCGGAATTCATTAAGAACCGATCCAACTAGCTTGTTAATTCAAGCCGATCCGTTAACAGTTGATCCGATTCGACAGCATCTTGAAGACTTGCATGCAGAAGTCATCGATCATCGACGTTGGGGGACTCCATTTAACATCGTGGAAATAGTTCGTCACGGCCTCAATAAAGCAGTAGGCATTGACGCGGTTGCGAAATGGATGAACGTACCGGTTGACCGAATCATCGCATTTGGAGACGAAGACAACGACCTAGAAATGATCGATTATGCAGGAACAGGTGTCGCAATGGGGAATGCCATCGACCGTTTGAAATCCATTGCAGACGAAATAACCGATACGAATAATGAAGACGGAATTTCACGTATACTAGAAGAGCGATTATCCTTACAGAAAAACATCGTCGTATAAGGGGGAAAAGAAATGAAAATTTTTGCGGATAGCGCTTGTGATTTACCTTTAGACTTCTTTACAGATAACGAAGTAGAACTATTCCCGTTAAGCGTTCTTCTAGACGGCAAAGAATACGAAGATATCGTCGAGATCAACTCCAAGGAAGTTTTCGATGCGATTCGCGAGGGACAACAACCAAAGACATCCCAAGCTTCACCCGATAAAATGATGACCAGCTGGAAAGACCTTGCAGCGTCCGGTGAAGACGGTATGTACATCGCCTTCTCCTCCCAACTGTCAGGAACATACCAAACAGCCGTTATGACGAGTGACCTAGTAAAAGGAGACAACCCTTCCATGAACTTGGCAGTCATCGATACGCACTGCGCTTCACTTGGCTATGGTCTTCTCGTTAAGGAAGCCGTTCGTCTGCGCGACAAAGGCCTCGGCATGCAGGAAATCGAACAAGAAATTCGCACCATGGCGATGCATATGGAACATCTATTCACAGTAGAAGACCTGGACTACTTGGCAAAAGGCGGTCGTGTATCCAAAGCAAGCGCATTTTTCGGCGGCCTGCTCAATATTAAACCACTGCTTCACGTAGAAGATGGAAAACTCGTTCCAATCGAAAAACATCGGGGACGCAAAAAAGTCCTACGTCGTATGATTGAAGTGATGGAAGAACGCGGCAGTAATCTTCAACAACAAACCATCGCCATCAGCCACGGCGATGACCTGACTACTGCCAAAGAGTTTCAGGAAATGATCCAAGAAGTCATTCAACCAAAAGCAATCGAAATCCACCAAATAGGCTCCGTCATCGGTTCACACGCCGGTCCCGGAACCATCGCCCTATTCTTCCTCAACCACACAAAAAACGAATAAAAAACAGCCTGCATAAACTGCAGACTGTCCAAGGCTCAAGACTTGTTCCAGTATCAGGAACTTTTCTTGAACCTTTTTCTTTTGAACTTTTTTGAACTACTCTCTAATTTCAATGGAATACGCCAGTTGATCGTAAGTGTAGGGTGGCGAGTGCCAAGATGTGCTCCTAACGCTACGCTTTTACTCGCAAAAGCCGTTCTTCGTAACGGCTCTTCCCGGAGGATCAGCGTGCGCCTTGAGACCCTGGACAGGTGCCTTAATTTCTGCAAAGTACACAGAAATACGGCAAAGCGAACCCTTCGCTGTTCGCTTGGCTCAAGCCACGCCCTCGGGAAAGCGTCCACCCGGAACGTTGATCAACGGTGCCTTATCCCTTACTTCTTTTCACTAACCGAGTCTCCATTCCGCCCCTTCTTACCCTTCCGTATAACCATATACAAGAACAAGATAAACAGGACAACGACCATAATCGAAGCAATCAGATAAGGCGTATTAAACCCCTTATCCTCCTCGACGATGTATACTTCCGCCAACTCACGGTCAAGGACGACGTGATATTTATTATCCTTCGTCTCTTTGATCAAATCTTGACCAAGCACGCCTCGAAGTTTCTTATTCTCCCCAAGCTCAGAAGGATCAAGCTCCAAGCTTTGCACTTTCGACGTATTATTGAGCGCAATGATCCACTTCTCATCTTCAGAAGATCGTTCAAATACGACAAATCCGTCTTTATTATGCAAAATCTTGAAATCACCTGTACGAAGTGTTTCCGAATCATTTCGAAGAGTGTTTAGATCACCAATCCACTCATGTAACTCCATATCGGTTTTAAAATTAAAGAACGGATGAGATTCCGGTGCTTCTTTACCATTCACGGCAATTTCCGTTGCGTAAGGAACTAGTGGAACTCCAGGAAGCATGAATTGTGCAACCGTCGCGACTTTCCAACGTGTCGGTGGGAATTGACGAAGCTCCACCATTTTATATGTAAAACGCGGTCCAGTTAAATCATCAAGCTGAAGTAATTTACCTGCATCGTCATTACTAAACTGATCCAATGAAGAAGTATCTGGATCTACTTGCACGAATGATTCCTGAATGGCTGCACTTTGTTTTTCAGCCGGTACACTGTCAAATGACGCATCACTCTGTTCATTTGTAATCACGTATAACCCCTTGTTCGCATCCTTCACGGCTTCAATTATGTTGTTTAGGAACTTCGTATCCGCATGATCAAGTAATGTCAAACGAAGCCCGTCCAACTCATAATCGGAAACAAATTGTACAGCAGCATCTGTCAGTTCTTGCTGTACAGCAGGATCGCTAAGATCACCTACTAAAGGAAAATCCGCCATAATTTTTAAATCGTTCGCATGCATCTCTTCAATTAAAGCGATGAACTCTTCCGCTGTACCGAAGTGCGGCTCAATCTCATAATAATCAAGAACTTCATTTCCATCATATGAAGCTGTTTTGAAAACCGGTCCGACAGAAATCATCGTAAAGTGCATGTCGATCAAGTGTTGCAAGCGATTGCTGATTCCGGCAAAGTCGCCACCGTTAAACGCAGCTGGATCTTGTGCGTTGACTTCGAAATCATTGGATTCGATCCCATTATTGAAACGGTCGACAAGTAAATCATAGATACTTTCGTCGCTGAAAACCCGGTCAGTATCTGCAAAAGCGGGTGGTGCTATCGATAGGGCAAGCATACAGATTGCCAGTAGTCCGATTATTCGTTTCACTTTAGTATATCCTCCTCATCCAAACTCTTCTTTTAGTTTATCAAACGGCCACGGACCGCGCCATTCTTTCTTATGAAAACCATTGACGCGTTCAGTAAATACGACGATCTTGTGAAAGTATGGTTTTTAGATCAATAAAAAAAGCAGAAGAGGAAAGCTCCTCCACTGCTTGCGCACATTAGTTATCGTCTTCAGCAAAGAAGTCCGGATCCCGTTGTTTACGCGCACTGACCAAAACGGAGATAGCAAACAGTGCCATCAGTAACAGGATCACAATCAAAAATATCCAGCCAACCTGTGTGGCCATTGGCTCATCTCCTATACTAGTCAGTAATTATTATGCGAAAAAGTTGAAACCTACCGGTAATTTGAAACCTACGAACATCGTTGCAAGTAATGCGATGATGAAGAGAATCCACATAAGACCTGTGTTCTTCCCTTTACTACCGCTAACCAGAACCATTTCCATAAATCCGATTGTCAGAATACCGAGGACAAATTTGATGCCATATAGCATAGAATCAATACTCATATGCTTAAAGAATAGCGCAGCTCCCGTGATGATGATCAATACATAGAACAGACGCAAAATCATATGTGTAATCTTTTTTCCTTTTGTTCCATTTGCCATGCTTGCTGTAACGAAAAAAAGTACAATGCCTACTACCCATGTAAAAATATGCATATGGGTTGTATCAGTTAAAAATCCCATTTCTTCCACCTCGTTATTTGTCTAGTCGATTAATATCCTACCATATCTTTCAAACTACGACTATTCTGAAGCTTATTTCATAGACCTGCCTATTATTCAAAACGGTTAACTAGTGTACCAATGCCTTCGATGGATACCTTTACCGTATCGCCCTTTTTTAAGTAGGTCGGTGGTGTCATACCTTTACCAACACCCGCTGGCGTACCTGTCAAGATGACATCACCTGGCTCTAATGTGACATACTTAGAGATTTCAGCGATCAACTCATCAATTTTGAAAATCATATTGGACGTATTGCCGTTTTGGCGCACTTCGTCATTCACTTTCGTAACGACTGATAAATTTTGCGGATTGGGAATTTCGTCTTTCGTCACCACATAAGGACCCATCGGACAAGAATCGTCTAAACTCTTTCCTAGGAAGAACTGTTTGTGCTCTGTTTGAATATTGCGCGCAGTAATATCATTACCAATTGTGTAACCAAACACGTAATCATACGCCAGCTGCTTAGGAATATTTTTGCCTGTCTTACTAATAACGACAGCCAACTCCCCTTCATAATCCAATGAATCCGTCACGTCACTATGGACCGATAATGTTTGCTCGTCTCCTGCGATTGCTGTTGGAGACTTAGTGAATAGCATCAATTTCTCAGGTGCTTTTGATCCAAGTTCCTCTGCATGGTCAAGATAGTTCTTACCAACACACAAGACGTTTTTCGGTGTGCGTGGAATTGGAGACAACCATTCGATGTCAGTGAACGCATGCTTGAACTGCTCTACATTGCCTTCAACTTCAGTTTTCTCTACCAATTTACGAACTTCCTCCACAAAATCCATCCCATGTGAAACGCCTTCAATCATCGTTTTGGGGAAATCAGTTTGTTCCAAAGCTTCCGCCATAGCGAGTAGATCCCATACAGCTTCCTCACGTTTAACTTTTGGTCCGAATAAAGTCTGTCCCTCGTAACGGAATGACAATAATTTCATTTGAATACCCAACCCTTTCCATGTGAATTCACATATTCCTATGTTACGACAAAATCTACTTTTTTTCCTCTTTAACGACGAAATTCTTTCCGTAAGACCACTTCCGCCACACAGCTTCTAGTGGCCCCATTCGGAATTTCGTCAACCATACCTGCGCTATAATGAGCTGAATCGCAAAAATCCCGATTGCCAGCCACGTGCCGGTCACTATATCTACTTTACCATACAGACCTACTCCATATGAATAAAATATCATCGTCGCAATGAGTGACTGCATAATATACGTCGTAAACGCCATTCTGCCTACATTTGCAAACGGTTGTGTCAGTCTTTTCAAAAACGGAATTTGAAACAGCAATAAAAATAATGCTGCGTAGCCAAGCGTCAGTATGGGGCCACCCACTATGGATTGAATGAGTAAGACATTCTCAAATTTCGCACCGTCCCAGCTCGGAATATTTTTCAAGGTTACGCCAATCGGAATGAATACTAGCATCGCAAGAAATAACTTCCCTTTCAACGCATACATACGCTCAATCATCTTGAATTTCGATAACGCTGCACCGAACATAATCAAAGGCAATATGATAAAGACTGCTGTAATCGAACCAATGATTTCAAAAGTAAAGAATTCATTCAAACGGAAAGCGAAGATCTCTCTGAACGTTCCGTTTCCATAGGAGGAAATCGCCCGTTCGATCTGTCGTGTATCCACGAATCCATCCAATAGACTCGAAGTGGACTTACTGCGGGTCAGCGCCAATATACCGTACAACAATAGCGTGGGCACAAAATAGATCACGAGTGAAAGTGTCAACAACCACTTTTTTGGAATACGGATCACCGCAATCATGATGAATCCCATCAACGCATAGGTGAACAAAATATCCCCTGACCAAATGAGCAACGCATGCAGCACGCCAAAAATTAGTAAAATCCCCATACGGCGTGCCATGAATGGCGCAAACTGTGTATGATTTCTCCATGATTTCTCATACTGCATATTCACGCCATAGCCAAATAACATGGCGAATAGCGGATAGAAACTAGCTTCTATAAACACATCGATAAAATGAAACATCGACTGCTCATGCGGAATGGTATACCACGAATACGGATCCATATACGCATACGGTGAGTGGAAATGAAGCATATTCGCAATCAAAATCCCAAGTAGCGCAATACCTCTCAAGTAATCAAGTGCTTCCACTCGTTCTGTTAAAGATGTAGGAGTCAACTTCAAACAAACTCCTCCTGTAAGCGAATCATTTTTGCTCCACTGAATAAGTACAGCACCATTTCTTTAATTTCGATGGAAAGAATGGATTCCAACACATTCTTATACAAATTTAACTGAGTGCCATACCGAACTTGCATTTCTTTGGAAATTGCCGAATCGGAACGAAATTTACTGACATCGTCCGTTTTATAATCTACGAGTACCCACTCGCCGTCTTCATGAAATAGACAGTCGGCAATACCTTGTAACAACTGAAATTCACCTTCAACAGCTGGTAGCGCATAAGTAAACGGCATTTCACGCAATACCTGATCGGCTTGCTTCATCCGTTTGCCTAGTGACGTCTCGAAAAATGCTACAATCGCCTGAATGTCAATCGCAGCTGCTTCTTCTCTTGTCAGCAGTTCACGTGTTTCGAGTTGCTTGACGAAGTTTTTGGCACTCACTTGATCCAATTCCTCTTTCAAATCCAAATGCTGCATGACGGTATGCATCGCAGTTCCAATTTCCGCTGTCGTCAATGAACGTTTCTGTAAAAATGATGGTCGTGCATGAAGGTTTGAGATGCGTTTCGTGGCGTCTTGTTCCATTTCTTCAAACGGATCCGCATCTCCTCGTTCTAACTCAAGCAACGCAATCCGCTTTAACTCACTGACGGATTGTTTCGAAGATAATTCCACCGCAAATTCAAACGGATAATGCGCATCAAAACGGCTTCGCACTTCTTCCACCAACTCTGGATTCGCCATGGCGTTTTCCTGATCGACAGGTATCCAGTCCTCGATCTCCACTTCATTCGTATGATGAAAAGCAGAAAATGGCAAGGCATTTACTTCCCATGATGACGAATCCGCGATTAGTTCTCCGCCTGTCATCTTACCAAACTTACCAAAATCCATATGACGCGCAACGGCTGGTCCTATCCAATCGAGGTAACCGGTTGCCCGTGAACGTGTGTATTCCGGCAAAGGATCATCTTCATCCAATAACTGGGCTTCTTGCCACTTGTTTATCGTCTTTTCGATATCTTTAACGGAGGCAATCAATTCCAAATGCTCTTTAGCACGTGTCATGGCTACGTAGAGTACGCGCATTTCCTCTGCTCGCATCTCTAGCTCCTTTTTCTCTTTGATCGCTAGAAACGGTAGTGACGTGAACATGATTCGTTTATCTGGATCGATCGCTTTGACGGCGAGTCCGAAATGCTGATCAAACAAATACGGATTATGGAAATCCATTTTATTAAACGGACGCCCCATTCCCGCTAAAAATACATACGGGAATTCTAGACCTTTCGATGAATGAATGGTCATGATCCGCACGACGTTTTCCTTTTCGCTCAAGAAACGTGCTTCCCCAAGATCATCTCCGCGTTTACGCATGCGGTCGATAAATCGAAGAAAGCGGAACAATCCACGGAACGACGTCTTCTCATAGGCCATCGCACGGTCATGCAATGCACGTAGATTCGCTTGACGTTGTTTACCGTTCGGCAAAATCCCGACCATTTCGTAGTAATGCGTATCTTGATAAACTTGCCAGATCAATTCGGATAACGAACCGTGCCGCGCCATATTCCGCCAATCTTCAAGTAATAGGAAAAACCGTTGAAGCTTTTGCTGTGTAGCAGGATTCACTCCTGCACCACCGGTCTGCATGAATACTTGCAGTGCTTCATAAAACGTCGCATTACGATTGACGAGACGAATTTGCGCTAGTTCATTTTCGGTCATGCCAACAAATGGCGCACGCAACACTGACACGAGCGGAATGTCTTGGTATGGATTATCGATGACACGCAATGTATTAAGCATAATCATCACTTCAATCGCGTCAAAATAGCCCGAAGATAAAGATACATAGACAGGAATTCCGGCGGCTTTTAGTTCATCCGCAATTTCACTCGACCACGTCATCGAACGCATGAGTATGACAATATCACGGTATTCGAGCGGACGTTGTGTACCACTGAATGCATCCGCTACTTGCGCCTGTTGATCTTTCCACGCCTTGATCTTCTGTGCAATACACCGCGCTTCCACTTGGGATTTCTTCAGCTCTTGCTGGGCTTCTTGCTCTTGCGACATGTCATCTTCTTCATTCTCATACAAAATCGTCAAGCCCGCGGATACGTCTTTTTCAGGATATTGTGCACCGTACTTCAACGCGGCCGCGTCATCATACTCTATTTCTCCCACTCGCGTTCCCATGATCTGCCTAAAAATATAGTTCGTTGCATCGAGCACTTCTTTACGGCTCCGGAAGTTGGCATTCAAGTCAATTTTCAATCCTTGATCCCCTATATCTGATGTAAAGCGATCATACTTCCCTAAAAATAAACCTGGTTCTGCCAAACGGAATCGATAAATTGACTGCTTGACGTCCCCTACCATAAATAAATTGCCATCTACTTCTCCGCCTTGCTTCACTAACTGCAAAATAGCTTCTTGTAAGAAGTTTGTATCTTGATACTCGTCCACCAATACTTCCGCAAATCGATTTCGATAATCGTTCGCGATATCAGAAGGCACTCGCTCCCCGTCGACTTCTTCGGATAAGATCTGTAACGCATAATGTTCGAGATCCGAGAAATCCACTAAGCCGCGTTCTTCTTTCAACGTTTGGTAACGCGCCGCAAAATCCTCTACCAATCCGACGAGCGTGTGCATAAGTGGCGCCATCAAACGAATTTCCTCTAATAATCTGGCAGGTGTGCGAGTAAAGTACGTATCTTTTAATGCAGTGACCATTTTCTTCACTTGATCACGCATCGTCTTACCACGCGCAGCCAAGTCTTCGTCACATGTACCTTTACGAATCGTACCTGCTTTGACCCACTTCAACGTCTGGAAATACGCAAAGGCATCTTCCCACTTCCCGTGAAGCATATAGTCAAGCGCTCCGTCAATCCAGGCTTCATCAGCTTTCGCGGTTTCAAGCAACGGCAGCGGTCCGTCATTCATTTCTGCTACTCGCTGCAAATCGCGCGCAATCGTCTTAGCTTCTTCAAGCGTATGCTGAATTGATACTTTCAGCGAATCGATGAACGACAATTCGTCAATCGTCGCATCCTCCCCAATTTCATATTGCTGTGGAATGAGTTCTAGCCACTGCGATGGATTCGGATGTACACGGGAATAATCATAGAGTTTATCAATCAGCGTCTCGATCGCCTGATCATTCCGGTCTGCTGTGAAACTATCACTCAAACGATAAACGGCTTCCGGATCGGGCTGACTGTAGGCATCTTCCAACACAAGGGCAATCGTGTCATCACGTAAAATCGCCGCCTCTGTTGCATCGGCAATACGGAATCCGGGGTCTATATCCAATACATATGAATACTGTCGAACGACTTGCAGACAAAATGAATGCAAGGATGAAATCTGTGCTTTATTCAGTAAATTCAACTGTCTGCGCAAATGAACGGAAGAAGGATCCTTGACGATTGCTTCTTCGAGCGTACTCGCCATTCGGTGACGCATTTCGGCAGCCGCCGCATTTGTGAATGTCACAACAAGTAGCTGATCCACGTCTATCGGGTGTTCCGTGTTTAATACTTTTTCAATCATCCGCGTGATGAGGACTTTCGTTTTCCCTGAACCTGCTGCAGCAGATACGAGAATATCTTTACCGGATGCATGGATTGCTTTCCATTGATCATCCGTAAATGTCTCATGTGGCGGCTTATCTGGAATTCGCATCTGGATCGATCTCCTTCCTCATCATTTCTAGTGATTCTTCCGGCTTATAGGCCGAATAGTTCCGTGTAGGCTGTGTCGGATCCGTACTATCAAACTGACAAATTGATTGATACGAACAGAACGTGCACGGCATATGTTCTTTTAGGCGGTACGGGTAGACACGGGTATCACCTGACAGCATGCCGTCTCCTGCCTGCTGATGTTTCTTGCGGACAAATGACCGCAAAATGTTAATATCTTCAGGAGGCACGACTTTCGAATTCGAATAAAACGAGCCGTCTTTCTTTAATCGTGCTGGAATAATTAACGACTCACTTTCAATATGGTCATCCATCGCCAAAGCAACGTCCGCATCTTCCACTATATAGCCCTGCATTTTATAAGATTTCAATAACTCTTTTTCCACAGCCTCATCGTTTAACTCTTTTGTCAAACGCAACATCGGATTGTGAACATACATATAGAGCACACCTGCGGGATTTGCATAAACGCCGAGCCAATCTTCCGCATGCTCGAGTGCAACATCTAGATACGTCAGCATTTGTAGCGATAAGCCATAATACACTTCAGTCAAATCAAGTGCACGAGCTGACGATTTGTAATCGACTACTCGCAAATACGTCTGATCGTCTTTTTTCATCGTATCAATTCGGTCGATTCGTCCTCTAATATGCATCTGTTGACCATTTTTCAAATTGATTTCAAGCGGTGCAATTTCTTCATCCGGACCAAAACCTGCCTCAATCGCAATCGGCGTAAAGCTTGAATTACGCGCCTGCGACTGTAGTGCACGGATCGTCCGTTGAATAATTTGCATCAACTTTCGTTGAATATACGCATAGCGTGGACTCGACAATAAAATTCTATGGAAGAACTTCGGCGCTAGTGCATCAATTGCTTCACGACCTAACTGCCAGCACTGTTCTTTCGTCAACGCAGCCCAGGACAAACCTTGGCGCATGACTTCGTCAGATACCCATTTCAATGCCGCATGGAATAAATCCCCGATATCCGGTGCTTCCAGCTGGAATTCAAAACGCTCTTGCAAATTTAGACCATAAGTCGTGAAATGTTGGAACGGACAACTGTAATACGATTCTATCCTGGATACACTCGTTGTAAAGGACGAACCATATAAACCTGTCGTCAGTTCGGTATCGAGCAACTCAGTTTTCTGTCGCTTCAATGCAGGTTGAACGATGGACTCTATAACTGAAGACCACAGTGGATCTTCCTTATAATACGCTAGAACCGCTTGCCATTCAGGTGCGATTTCTTCCTGTGTTGAAGCTTGGCGCATCATACGAATCGCATAGGACAGCGCCACGTCCGGGTGTTCGATATACGTAAGCTTGTCTTCAACCTCGGATAATTCCGTTGGTTCCATGACCGCGATCTCCGTTGGTATATTCGATACAATTTGCTGTAATCTAGGAATGTAAAGTGATGGAATCAACGCTTTCCCTTCTTCATCCGCAATGGGATAGCTGACAGTCAAACGCGCACTCGCTCCGGTAAACGCTCGGTACGCCATATACGATTCACGCATGAGCTGAAGCTTGGTCGTAGGTGCGAGAGTCATGCCGATTTCACTAAACAACTCTCGGTCACTGTCCGATAGCAACCCTTCGTGATCATTACGCAAAGGCAATACCCCTTCATTCGCACCGAGTACAAACACCGCTTCAACATCCATCGCATTGAATAACTCTATCGTTGTCACAGTGACCTGATCGAGGGAAGGCGGAATCAATTTGAATTCGAGAGTATCGAATCCTTCATCCAAGATTTTAATAGCTTCTGCAATCGGCAGTTCTTTCTCCCCGAACATCAGTACAAACTGTTCCAGCACATTAATCCAACTCGTCCACGCTTGTTCATGTTCCGCTGCTGCTTGCAAACGATTTGTTGTATGTTCCGTTTGCTGCAACTCTATTATTTTATCGTAAATATGAAGAGATTCTATTGTGTAAAACAACGCTTCCGCCACGTCTTGACCGGTACGAGCAGACGTTAACTTCTGCTGTAACTGCTCAATCGGTTCGCGGATCCTGTCGCGAGTCTCAGCAAACTCTGCTTGAGTCGCGAGTTCTTCATCCGTCTGTACGGTACGGACTTTTTCCAGACCTCTGTAGCGACTGACCTTCCAACGCTCTTCATCTTGCCAGCGGGATTTACCATGGATTCCTTTAGCCAGTACGAAATTCTCCAAACGGTCTGCCCGCTCTCTCCACACTTGTTTGCTTTCATTGATCGGGAAAAACAAATCCGTCTTCACTGCCCTGAACACTGCTTCATACGACCAATCTGTCCGCACCGCTTCAAGTAATGAACGCACAAATTCAATCAACGGATGATGAAGCATCGGTTTCTTTTGACTAATGAACACAGGAATATCATATTGCGTGAAGATGTTTTGGATTAATTCGTTGTAGACATCCGGTTGACGATTTACAACCGTTATCCCTCGGTAACGTTTGCCTTCACGCATCATCTTGCGAATCGAACGCGCCACTGCATGAACTTCCGCGCGGCGATTCGACGCTTCGATTAGTTGAATCGCGCCTTCTGATTCAAACGATTCAGGAGGATAGTGATCAAACTGCTCTTCTAAATGCGCCAATTCTTGACTTGAAAAGCGTTGCAACTCTGTCAAATGAATACGTTCTTCACGATCGACTGACTCACTATAGGCCAGTTGCTGAAGCGTTTCGTACTGTTGCTGTGCAGTATGGAATAATTCATGCTCGCTGTTATGCACTTTTTCTTCCATTGGTAACACGACTGTAACGCGTTTCGTATATTTCATTAATTGCGTAATAATCGTGTATTCCTGTGTCGTGAAATCGCCGAATCCATCGATGTAGATCGACGCATCCTGCAGCCACTCCGAATGCGCTAACTGTTCAGCTAACGCATTTAGTTGCCCTTCACTGTCCATATACGTCGTTCCAAGACGCTCTTCTATTTTCTCAAGCAACAAGTGCAAATCATGCGCTTTATCTTGCAAAATTCGAGGAGCTTGCTGATCGGCAAGCGAAGTCATCAATTCGGAAAATGCTTGCTGATCGATACAATATTTACTGAATTCCTTCATGATGTCACTAATTTGCTCAGCGAACCCGTGCTTCGAAGCGGCTTGTTTAAATAACTTAAACGATTCTTTATTGTCCTCTAGCACACTACGTACGAGCATGCGATATCCGAAACTATCTACCTCTTCACGTGTAATGCCGCCGACCTCTTGCAACACCCGCCATGCAAGACGTTTAAATGTTAATACTTGCGCGCGGATCATGCCAGTCAATCCAGATTTGACGGATAAACTGTATTCCATCGAATAAGATAGTTGGTCCGGTACGATGACTACAATAGGAGCCCCCATCGGACGTACATTCAGCTCTTGTGCAATTTCACGTTCAATAAAAGTAGTCTTTCCTGTTCCGGAGCGACCTGTAATAAAGCGCAGTGACATAGTACTCTCCCCTTTCGTTGGAAGTTGGGTTTATATAAGTTCATTTAGTAAGTTAGTAAGCAGCTCTGGGTTGTGGTTCTGCACTTGTTTTTTCTATTTATGTTTGGTCCATAGTTTGTAGTTTTTCTGGCAATGTAAGTGTAATGTTCATTGGCCCCACTTCGGCGCTGTTGGATGACGTTCGCAAGAAATAAATGATAGGAAGCACGATCTCGCTGATTTTCTGCCTTTCAGAACCACAAACTAGTTGATCGGAGTGGAAGGCGGCGACTCCCGATGGATCAGCCCGATCAGGTGAGACAACCAAAAGAGAGCGTAGCGAACTGGTTGGCTCACCGCGGGCCCATGGGAAAGCGTCCGCCTGGAACGCAGATCAACGGTGCCCTCACCCCCCCCATCACTTCTCTCTATTTCAGAAAGAAAAAATCCTGCCACTCTTTCTTCCATTGTACCGAAAGAAAAGAGAGACAGGAAACGTTAACCTTTATTCTTTTTTGCGATCACCATGTACACTAGAAAAACTCCTGAAATCCTCTTCTACTTTCCGCGTCAACCTGCGCTCAAACCATTTCCCCACCAACCATAGCAAGAAAATAACGACAAACATAATCAACGTCCGAATCGGCTGCGTGACGAGCGCTCGCACATCATACCCGATAAACGTAATCATCATAATCATCACCAGCTTACCAAGCATCAGCACGAACAAATAATTCTTCTTATTCATATTCGACAAGCCCGCCACGAGATTCACCAAAGCGGAAGGCGTAAACGGAAAACAAATTAAGACAAACAACGGACCAAAACCATTACGCTCAACCCATTGAATTAACTGTTGCACTTTTTTAGGACGGGTCAGAAACGAGAAGAACTTGCTGCCGCCAAATCTCCGGACGAGCAAGAACACCACATACGAACCCGCTACCGTTCCAGCCCAGGAAAGCAGAAAGCCTAGCCAAAAACCGAATGCGATGGCATTGGCGATAACAAATACGAAAAGTGGCAGAAATGGGAGGAATGCCTCCAAAAACGTTGGAATTAATCCCATGAAAAAACCTAGAGCCTCATACTGCTCTGCCAAATCCTCCACTTTATCAATTGATAGCCATTCATTCATCGCCAACACCCTCACTGATTTTCATAATTTTTAGTCATAACGCTGTGGAATTTGTTGAATTATAGTATACTAGCTCCTAGATTGGTAAAAGAAAGATGGGCTGCCTAGTGAATACAACCTTTTTTCATGGCCTGAAAGCAGGATCGAGCATTGCCATTGGCTACTTTCCCGTTGCGCTGACATTCGGACTGCTCGCTAAAACGACTGGCCTCTCGATTATCGAAGCAACCGCAATGAGTGTATTCGTCTACGCGGGAGCCGCTCAATATATGTCACTTAGCTTACTTGCGACTGGTGTTGCGCCGTGGCTCATCGTGACGAATACATTTATCGTCAATATTAGGCACTTTCTCATGACGGCTGCTCTAAGCGAGAAAGTGGAGCCTGCGCCAAAATGGAAGAAAGCCATCTACGCATTTGGAATCACTGATGAAACATTTTCCGTTCTTGCTACACAGAAGAATCGGCAAGTCACGACCGCCTTTACGTTTGGCGTTGCCTTGATTGCCTATAGTAGTTGGGTGGTCTTTACAGCAGTTGGTCACGTCATCGGAGCCAACTTACCACAATTTCTGCAAAAAGCAATGTCCGTTGCGCTCTATGCGATGTTCATCGGCCTGCTCGTCCCGTCCATGAAAGGCAATCGCAAAGTGGTGTTGCTTGCGGTGATTGCAGCAGTCATTCACTGCGCATTGTATTACACGCAGTTACTGTCTACTGGATGGTCGATCTTGGTCGCGACGCTCGCCTCTGCTATATTTGTTGAGATTCTTTATGTAAAGAGTAATAAAAACGTCGAACGCTTTACTAAACGGAAGGAGGCAAACTGATGGGATCTATGTATTGGTGGATGTTGCTCGGCATGGCCGTTGCTACATATGTACCCCGAATGATTCCGTTGACCATTCTTGACGGCAAGGAATTACCGCCAATCGTCAGTGGTGTGTTGCGCAATATTCCATATGCAGTGCTCGGTGCACTTATTTTCCCGGCTATTTTACATATCCAAGATGATATTCTTTTCGGCGTAATAGGTGCGATCACAGCGTTTACACTAGCCTTCCTCGGCCTCGACGTAATGTTTGTCGTGATTGGTACCATTGCAGCGCTCGCTGTGTACAGTTTATTTTAACTCTTAGTCTCACTATTCCCCACTGTGGAGACAATTAAAACAGGTACTAGCTAGTATTCGAGACAAAAAAGCGGTTTTCAAAGCATATACGCTCTTTGAAAACCGCTTTTTCACTCCTCGGTTTGATTCAGTCGCGCATTCTTCACCATGCGCGATGCAAACCAAAAACCTACTGTCAAAGACACTGCATCCGCTACATACAACATCCAGTTATGCGTATAGCCCGCATAGACCGATGCTGCGATAAGCGACAATGTCAATATTAATCCAACGACGTGATGAAATGTCACGCGCGTAAAAAATACAACTAAAATCCCTGGCAACAACATCGCAAATAGTAACTTCGTATCGAAATCATGCATATTGTTCTCCCCTTTTAACGCACAACCACAATACCTAGACGGAAGTGGTCATGACGGAACAGCACTTGTTGCTTTAGACGTACCTCTTGATCACGGCCGATGACTTGTAAACGACAGTGTGCGGCATTGACTTGGATCGCATCATATAATTCATCTTCATTGTGAATCGAGATCCCGTTAACCGACTTGATCAAATCACCCGGCACTATGCCCATTTTCTCTGCTGGTGAATCGCTAAGAACCGCTACTACATACACACCTTCTGATTGAGGCACTAACAACACTTGTTTATTGCGTTCTGATAGTGAAATCATAGCACTCAACAAGATACGGCATAGAACCCCGGCGAGCAATGCTGCCCAACCAAGGATCGGCATCCAAATTGCACCAATACCTACTACCGCGACAGCTACACCGAGCCAAGCGATCGCTTTTCCCATTTTAGGAAGTAGCACGTCTGGGAACGTGGAACGAATCCATTGCGAGAATCCGATGATTACAGGTACCGGAATGAATGAAAATTGCTCTGCGCCTAGTGTGAATTGCGGCCAGTATGGAGCAAATTCCGCTACCATATGTCCAGGTACTATAAATACCACCGGCACGAGCCAAAGTAACTTCGACTGATAAATTGCACCACGCATTCCGCGCTGAGTCGGAACGAACGATGGAGACGTATGACGCGCCGCATGACGACGAACCAATAAGCCTTCTGAAATTAACAACAATCCTGCAATAATCGGTACCGTAATCGCTAATGTACCGAAGAAGTCCAAGTCTTCCTGGACGAACCACGTGCCGATTGAAAAATCTCCTGCAAAACGATCCAATGCCCACAGCGCAAAAAACGCGATAGTTACATAGTAGATTGGTGAGGCTAGTTTATAGGAGAAGGATACGATAACGAGCAACATGATAACGGACAAAATAATGATCCAGTTAAAATCGACAATCAATCCAACACCAGCGATCAAAATCGATAGAACTAGACCGTGCAACCAACCTACTGAAATAGCGTGTTTCATTTCAGCGGAACCTTTGTTTATGCCCACATTGAAATCTGTTCGCTCGCGGCTTACGCGTTTACTGCCAAGCATATAGGCAGCCACTAAAGCGATTAGCCAGACTGGATTCAGAAAAAAGTACAGTACTGCATCTTTTAAATTAAGTAATAGTTCGCTAGACATCTTCTGTCACCTTTCTCGCTTGTCTTTATAGCTCTTTTCTTCATTGTACAAAAAAAGAAGGAAAATAGCGAGAGAGTTCTGAAGGAAGTTCCAATTTAAGCTAAATTGCGTAAAAAAAGAGGCTGTTCGCGCGTGTCCTGTTTTTTCAAGACCTTGCCGAACCGCCTCTGCTATTATTTTTCCAGTTTATTGACGAGGAAATCGACCGCCATACGCAACTGTTTGTCGTTCTTTGGCTCAGCCCGATATTCTTCTGCAGCCGTTTTTAATGCCGTGAAGAATTCTCTGTCCATATCATAGCCTTCTTTGATTTCATACTCCGCGCGGAATGCATGTACCGCTTCTGCCGTTTCGCGATCGAAATAGCCATCCGTTCTACCTGGACGATGATCAAATGCTTTGAGCATGCGTTGCGCATACGCAACTTGGTCATTGAAATGCCCTTCTTTCATAGTATCCGTCACCATCTGCAAGTGCTCTGTGAATAAAGCATTCTGTTTTACTTCAATATCTGCCGTGACCCCTTTGCCATGAATCCACTTTTCTTTAGGCGTCAACCATTTACTCGTGGATAGCTTCAATTCTCCACCGTTAGATAATTCCATCGTTTCTTGTACGGTTCCTTTGCCAAAACTTGTCGTGCCGATGATCTCACCACGTTTCAAATCTTTGATCGCTGCACTCAACACTTCACTTGCAGATGCGCTACCTACATCCTGTACGATAACAATCGGGACGTGTTTCAAGCGTTCATTAAATGAAAGCTTATCGTCCTTCTCCGTTGACACTGGCGTTAAATTCCCTTTTGCATCTTGCATTACGACGAACGTTCGATCTTCTTCCAATAGACTACTGGAAATTTCGGATACAGCCTTCAAATAGCCACCCGGATTACCGCGCACATCGATGATGATAGCTTGGGCACCTTTTTTGAGGACGTCAGACGTAGCCTTTTGCCACTCTTTTGCTGTCTCTTCACCAAACATGCTTAGCGCTATGTACCCGAGCTTAGCATCCCGTTCTTTAATCAGCTCATGCGACACAGATATCACAGGCATGTGATCGCGTGTGATGGTGTATTCCATATGCTTATCCGCTTCAGGTCGGAAAATAGTCAACTTCACTTCCGTCCCTTTTTCGCCCCGTATCATATTGACTACGTCACGTAATGTTTCATTGGCCAAACGTTCTCCGTTAACACGCACAATTTCATCATAAGGCTGTAATCCCGCCTTTTCAGCTGGACCTCCTTTAATTGGCGCTACGACAATATATTTGCCGTTAGTCCGTGTCATTTCCGCACCAATCCCTACACGTGATCCTGCAAGTGATTCCCGGTGAGACTCTGCTTCCTGTTCGGTCAAATACGTCGAATACGGGTCACCGATTGTATCGGTCATCCCACGCAACGCCCCTTCAATCAGCTCGTCCTTCTTGACTGGGTAAACGGCTCGCTCTTGAATCTTTTCAAATACCTCATCTACTACAGGTAACTTACTGATCGACTCATTCTTTGCAGCTTCCTGCTTCCCGCAGCCATTTAGCCATATGGCGCCGATCAGTAATAACACCCCCACCAAAAAAAGCCTGCTCTTACGCATTCATAACCTCCTCCTCTCTTCACTATATGAAGAAAGACAAGGAGTTACGACACGAGAACAGACTCTTTTTTCAGTCCATGGAATCGACTAATTCATTCAATGTTTTTTCATCTAATGGGCCAATGACTTTTTGTGCAATGCGCCCTTGCGTATCAATCATATACGTTGTCGGCATCGAGAACACACCATACATATGTGTGACTTCCGCCGTCTTGTCTAGCGGAATCGGGAAGCTTAATTCATAGGAAGCCACAAACTTTTCCACTTCACCTATACCACGTCGCTCAGATTCTGTGACGTTGACTGCGATGAGTTCCACTTGGTCTTCATCCGTAAGTTTTGAATAATAACTTTCCATATGCGGCATTTCTGCTTTACATGGAGGACACCATGTAGCCCAGAAGTTCAAAATAACTTTCTTCCCTTTTAACTCGGAAAGCGTCACCGTTTCGCCTGCAAGTGTTTCAAGTGTAAAGTCCGGGGCAAGTGAATATTGCGCCAAACCTTCCTCTTCTTCTTGCAATGCATCTGCCTGGCTTGCTTGTGTAATCGGTGCTTCTACCGTTTGTTTCTGGCCAATAGAATTTTCTACCATGATAAAGATCAATGCACCGACGAGCAATGCTGTAATAATATATCCAATCATTTTCTTACTCACTTTACCTCTTCCTTTCCACTAATCGGTTGGGCGGAAGATTTCTCTACCCCCCACATTAACAAACCAATACAAATGGTCGTGATGAATGCTGTGTTCAACAGATTTCCTTGAATGGCGGATACGAGAAAATGAGCCGCTAGCAAGACACCAGCAAGTTCGCTCACTGTATTGACTTTCTTTTGTTGACACCACCACGACAACATAAAGACGGCGACAAATAATAGAATCGTTGCGCTTTTCACAACCAGACTGCCTTCATTAAGAAGCGTCATAGCGATTTGATAGACGGCTTGCCAGCAAATTAACGCAAGCAATAACGTCCATTTATCGATACGCTTCCACTTCTGTTTATATACTTGCCGAAGCATCCATAAACCTGCTACGACTAGCCCGAGTATCCAGCCAAACTTTCCCCCGTGGAAATAAAGAATAGACAGTGGATTTTTCATAACCATCGAGAAATCTGTTACAATCACTGATACCTTCCAAATGATGACGATATAAAAAAACAGATCACCGATTCGTTCACCATGCACTTTACCAAAGTATAACCGAATGAAAAGATAGGTCACTATGAAACCCGAAATGAAGGCGATCCAAGAAGACGGCATCGTAATAGAACCGATTGGATAATACTGCGTAACCGGCATCTTCCATCCTCCTAATCTTTCTATGAACGTAGGAAAACCCACCTATTCAGGCAGGTTTTCAATTTATGCTATATTAAAAAGAAACGTAATGCAAAGGATTGACTGCACTTGGCCCTGTGGCGGAGAAGTTTCCTACATGCACTTCAAAATGCAAATGCGGACCTGTTGAGAAGCCTGTCGAACCGACCGCTCCAATGAATTGACCTTTATCGACAGATTGTCCTGAACTTGTACCAATCGAGGAAAGGTGAGCATAGACCGTCGTCATGATCTGACCCTTTACAGAGTGCGTGATCATAATCACGTTACCGAACCCTTCCATACTTCCCGTATACGATACTACACCATCTCCTGCCGCTACAACCGGAGTTCCTGTAGGTGCACTAATATCCATTCCACGGTGCTGTTTTCTCACTTTCGATATCGGATGAGTCCGCCAGCCAAATCCTGAACTGAAACTACCCGTTGTCGGTTTTGTCCAAGATCCACTTGAGACAGGCGGAGCAGCATTGGAACTGGAACTGGAACTCGAAGATGCACTTGAACGGCTATTTGCCGCGGCCGCTGCTGCTTCTGCTGCCAATCTTTCTTGCTGCAACTTATGCTTTCTCGCCTGTTCCTTACGAGCAATTTCCGCTAAACGATTTTGCTCTGCGATAATCTTCTTCTCTAGTTTAGAACTGAATGCTACCGTTTCGCTATATTCTTCTTCTAACGCGCCTTTTTCACTCGAAAGTTTTTCTTGACTCTTTTCGAGCTGATTGACCACTTCTCTTTTTTCAAGCTTTTTGTTATGCAATTCGTCTTTCAATGCTTGAATTTTTTGCTTGCGCTCTTCTTGTTCCGCTAACTTCTGCTCAACAAGTTTCTTTTCTTCCTCAAGCAACGCTATATCTTCTTCTTGCTGTTGAATGATTTTTCGATCTGCATCCATCAATGTAGATACTGCCGAGAAACGGTCAATGAAATCTGCGAAACTGTTAGCGCCAAGAAGCACGTCCAAATAACTGACTTGATTCCCCTTGACTTGCATAACGCGAACGCGCTCACGCAAAACTTCGTCTCGTTGTTTGATTCGAATCTCTAATTCTTTAATAGATGATTGAAGTTCCTCAATTTCAATTTGGGTCTGATTCATTTCTGCAATGATCCGATCCATGTTTTGATTGGTTTCTTCAATTTTGTCATTCAGTTTTTTAATTTGAGAGACCAGTACATCGACTTTCGACTGTTTCTCCTGTATTTGAATTTCTTTTTTCTGAATAGTAGAATCTAAATTTTTCTTTTTGATGTCTGCTGCATTTTTTTCATTCTGCAAATCTTTCAAAGAGTCTGCGAAGACGTCTGCACTGCCAACTGTTGTGGTAAGTAGACCAATCGCAAGGACACTCGAAATGATTCTATGTCTTTTTATCAAATTCTAGTTCTCTCCTTAGTAAAACTTACGATTTCAAGAATTTTCTGACGGACATGAAACTGCCCCAGACGCCAATAAAGACGGCGACGAATAGTAGTAAAAAGTTTAATTGTAATAGGAATGGGTTAGGATCTAGCAAATGGAATAATTGATTTTGCAAACGACCTTCCCAGAAACTATACAACTTTGAATAAAATGTCGTCATAAGAGCCATCGGAAGAACCGCACCGAAAATTCCAAGCCACACTCCTTCGAGCATGAAAGGAATCCGTACGAAACTATCTGTTGCACCGACCAGTTTCATAATATCGATTTCTGTACGTCTCGCCACGATGGTGAGTCGGATCGTATTCGATATGAGGAACATAGCGGTAAACAGCAAGGCTACTATTAAGCCGAGTCCGATGTTTCGTCCTATTTTTAAGACATGGAAAAGTTTTTCTACCTTGCCTTCTCCGTACTCCACGTCAAAAGTATGCGGGTACGTTGCGATTTCATTTGCGATGGATGCGGTGTTTTTCGGATCATCCGCTTTAATATATAATGCATCACCGAGGGGATTGTCCTGTTTGTAGAGCGCTAACTCATCACCGAACGATTGAATCATGCTCTCCAATTCCTGTTTTCGTGAGGAATACTGGACTTCGGCAACACCTGGGGTTTCTTTGACTTCTTGCAATAGTTCCTGGACTTCATCTTTACTAGCGCCTGGTTCCGCGACTACTTTGATTTCCACATCATTTTCGATGTTATCAGCCAGTTGATTCAAGTTCATCATGATGACGATGAATACGCCAATCAATAATAAAGTCACGGTCACAGCGCTCACTGAAGCAAAGGTCATCCAGCCGTTTCGACTAAGACTTTTGAAACTTTCCCGAATATGACGTCGTACTGTTCTAGATTTCATTGGAGTATTCTCCTTCGTTCTCATCCCGTGTGATGAGTCCGCCTTCGATCTGTATCACGCGATGTGGTTGATTATCCACAATATCTTTATTATGTGTAGCCATAATAATTGTGGTGCCTCGTGCATTTATCCGTTCAAAAATCTTCATGATCTCCCATGAAGTCTCTGGATCCAAATTTCCTGTCGGTTCATCTGCAATGACGAGCTTCGGTTGATTGACGATCGATCGTGCAATCGACACACGTTGCTGTTCTCCACCTGACAGTTCATTTGGAAACATTCTAGTTTTCTTGGTGAGTCCTACTAATTTCAGCACTTCTGTCACTTTTTGACGTATGACACTCGGTGATTCTTCAATTACCTCTAGCGCATACGCGATATTTTCGTAGACAGTCAGTTTTGGCAGAAGTTTAAAGTCTTGAAATACTACGCCAATTTGTCTTCTCAAATAAGGGACATCTTTTCTTTGCATTTTTGTTAGTTCCGTATTGTTGAAGTAAATCAAGCCACTAGATGGGACTTCTTCACGATACATCATTTTAATGAACGTGGATTTACCTGCGCCACTCGGTCCAACAACATATACAAATTCCCCTTTTTCGATTTCGACATGAATTCCGTTAGACGCTACAACGCCATTCGGGTACTTTTTGTATACATTTTTCATTACAATCATACATCATAACCACCTGAATTTTGTTTTTCTCTCATATTCGCCATTTTTATTATAGCATGGCCTTCATCTTACTATGTATTACAGTTATGTATCAATTAATCAAGCAAGCGAAATGGTAAAAAAGTGTTCTTGATGGATGTACAAAAAAAATCGCCACCAAGAAAATCTTGGAGACGATTGAGTATTTATTATTTCTTTTCAGCTAACCAAGCAGCAACTGCGTCTGCTTCTTCGCCTTTAATAATACCAGGAGGCATAGCGCCTTTACCGTTTACGATCACGTCGTGGATTTCTTCTTCAGAAAGTGTTGCACCAATTTTATCAAGTGCTGGTCCTGCTCCACCTTCTAAGTTTCCTCCGTGACATGACGCACAGCTTTGTTGTACAACTGCTTCTGCATCTACTTCGGAAGTTGCTGCGCCGTTGTCTTTTGTCGCGTCATTATTTGGTTCTGAAGCGTTGTTGTTGCCACCACAAGCGCCTAGCACTAGTGCTGCTCCGAAGAGTGTAGCCAATAGTTTGTTCTTCATGTAATATCCTCCCTTTTACTTAAATTTTTCTAACATATAGTAGTATACCAAATCTCGATCGATTTATGGTGAATAGAGAGGATAAAGTTACAAATTATCAAGGATAATCGTGTTTTTCGTCTCTTTCATCCCATAAAAGACGCTTTGGTAGTAAGTACATATATAGTATTGACCAAATTGATAATTCTTAAACATAACATTTTGTCATGTGGGTAAAATAGAGAAAAAATTCAGTATTTATGGAGGGATTTCCGATGGGCGTGGCTTGAATCACCTCAGCTTCCGTGGAAAACCTATGTAGAAATCGTATGGATAAAAATAATTCTTTGTCATAGTGTGTAATATTGTAACCTCTTTGTAATATACAAACATCCATTGTGTCGAGAGTTCACATACATAATTGATTGCAAGACATATTTTCATACATTATGATCTATTTTCACTGTAAACAATAAAACGTCATTCCATGAAATTGCTTACAAGTAGTAGTAGCAGTTACAACTCACTACATCCGGATGTGTCTAGTAAAAAAACAGCCACAACAAGTCATGTAGAAATGACTTGCCCGGCTGTCTTTTTATGATTAAGAAATTCTTGAACGCAAATACGCATTGATAAACTGGTCGATCTCGCCGTCCATTACAGAACTCACGTTACCTGTCTCTTCATTTGTACGGTGATCCTTCACCATTGAATACGGATGGAAAACATACGAACGTATCTGACTGCCCCAACCGATTTCCTTCTGCTCGCCACGGATATCCGCCAAACGCGCTTCCTCTTCCTCCACACGAATCTGGTAAATCTTCGCTTTCAAAAGATTCATCGCACGCTCACGGTTCTTAATTTGCGAACGTTCCGTCTGACACGTAACAATCGCACCTGTTGGAATGTGGGTCATACGAACAGCGGAGTCCGTCGTGTTAACGTGCTGTCCGCCGGCACCGCTTGAACGGTACGTATCAATTTTGATGTCTTCCATCTTCAGATCCAATTCGATATCGCCGTCAAACTCTGGCATGACTTCAATAGAAGAGAATGATGTATGGCGTCTGCCTGAAGAATCGAATGGGGAGATCCGAACAAGTCGGTGTACACCTTTTTCCGCTTTCAAGTAGCCATATGCATTATGCCCTTTAATTCCGAGTGTGACAGATTTCACGCCCGCTTCGTCACCCGCTTGATAATCGAGTGTTTCGACTTTAAAGCCATGGTGCTCTGCCCAGCGCGTATACATGCGAAGCAACATCGACGCCCAGTCTTGGGACTCGGTGCCGCCTGCGCCTGAGTGTATTTCAACTACTGCACTATTTTTATCAAATTCATCGCTCAATAACATTTGAAGATCGAATTGCTCCATCTTCTTTTTGAACTCTTTTAATTCGGAAATCAGATCTTCTTGTAACTCTGCGTCTGCTTCTTCCCGTAGAAGTTCAAGCGTCATTTCCAAATTTTCTTGTATTTCGTTCAATTCGTTATATTCGCCGACAATGTCTTTCAATGCATTCGATTGTGAAATAACCTTTTGCGCCGCGTCCTGGTCATCCCAGAAACCTGGCTCCAACATCATTTCATCTAACTCCTGCATGCTAGCCTCTTTGTTTTCTAAGTCAAAGAGACCCCCTAAAGTCCGCTAATTTCTTAGCTGTTTTGTCGAGATCGTTGCGAACATCGGATAATTCTATCATAATGGTTTCCTCCTGAGTGGTTGTTTCTCTTTATGCTTTGCCGTGGCAGTTCTTGTACTTCTTGCCGCTACCACACGGACAAGGTTCGTTACGTCCGATATTGACAGTACGTCGGATAGGCTTTTTAGCAACCGGTGCGCCGTCTTCTTTCGGGTTGTTCGCTTGACCTTTTGCTACTTCCTCGCGCTCCAAGTTATTGCGAATTTCTGCCTTCATGACATACTTCGTCGCATCGTTTTCGATGGCCATTAGCATATCTTCAAACATGGCAAATCCTTCTGCCTGGTATTCACGAAGCGGGTCACTCTGTCCATATGCACGTAAATGAATTCCATTACGAAGCTGATCCATCGCATCGATATGATCCATCCACTTGGTATCAATCGCACGCAACAAGACGACCTTCTCAAATTCACGCATACGCTCTTCGGACATTTCCTGCTCTTTCTCATTATAGCGCGCAATGACCAATTCGTGAATAAATGTTTGCAACTCTTCTGGTGTTTTACCTTCTAGGTCTTCTATTGTCACAGTGTCTTCAGCCAATAAGTTCGCTTCCAAATAGTCTTTCAAGCCTTTGGAATAGACGGTATTGTCTGCAGTGTGGATCGCCACGACACGTTCAATAACCGAATTCAACATATTTTCAAGTACTGGCCGAATATTTTCTGAACCAAGTACTTCATTACGCTCTTTGTAAATCACTTCACGCTGCTGACGCAGTACATCATCATATTGTAATAGACGTTTCCGTGAATCAAAGTTATTCCCTTCTACCCGTTTCTGGGCAGATTCAACTGAACGTGAAACCATTTTCGACTGGATCGGTGTTTCATCGTCCATACCGAGTTTGGTCATCATCGATTTCATTTGTTCAGAACCGAAACGACGCATTAATTCATCTTCTAATGAGAGATAGAATTGCGTAACACCCGGGTCACCTTGACGCCCTGAACGTCCACGTAGCTGATTATCAATTCGTCGTGACTCGTGCCGCTCCGTACCGATGACCGCTAAACCGCCAACGTCTTGGATATGATCACCCAGTTTAATATCCGTACCACGACCCGCCATGTTGGTTGCGATCGTTACAGCACCTTTTTTACCAGCGTCTTGAATGATTTCGGCTTCGCGCTCGTGATTCTTCGCGTTCAAGACATTATGCGGAATGCCGTACTTTTTCAAGAATGCTGAAATAATTTCTGACGTTTCAATCGCTACTGTACCGACTAGCACGGGTTGGCCCTTTTCGTGTCGTTCTCTAATATCTTCCGCTACCGCTTTATACTTTCCATCCATCGATGCAAAGATCAAGTCTGGACGGTCATCACGAGCAATCGGCTGATTGGTCGGAATGGCAATCACGTTCATATTGTAGATGTTGCGGAACTCTTCTTCCTCAGTCTTCGCTGTCCCCGTCATTCCAGAGAGCTTTTCATACATACGGAAATAGTTCTGGAACGTAATGGTCGCCAGTGTCATCGACTCGTTCTGAACTTCAAGACCTTCCTTCGCTTCAATCGCTTGGTGCAAACCATCGCTATACCGACGGCCTTTCATCAAACGTCCCGTGAAGGAGTCCACGATGACGACTTCGCCTTCTTCCACAACATAGTCTACGTCATTATGCATACTTACATGCGCTTTCAATGACTGATTGATGGCATGGTTTAGCGTCACGTGTTGCAGATCGAATAAGTTCTCAATGCTAAATGCCTTCTCCGCTGCTTCAATCCCTTGTTCAGTCAAAACCACACCTTTAGTCGACTCATCAAATGAATAATCTTCTTCTTTTTTCAGCGTGATCACAAAGCGATTGGCTAAGCGATATAATTCCTGAGCCTTCGCTGCTTGACCCGAAATGATCAGCGGTGTACGCGCTTCATCGACTAAAATGGAGTCTACTTCGTCAATTACAGCGAAATGAAGCGGGCGCTGTACTTTATGTTCATTATAAAGCACCATGTTATCACGCAAATAGTCAAAACCGAGTTCGTTGTTCGTGCTGTATGTGATGTCGGCTTCATACGCTTCCCGCTTTTCTTCTTTGCTGAGACTATTCAAGTTCAAGCCTACGCTCATGCCGAGGAATGAATACAACTGCCCCATCTCTCCCGCGTCACGGCTAGCCAAGTATTCGTTAACGGTTACCACGTGGACGCCCTTGGAAGTCAGCGCATTTAAATAAACGGCGAGTGTAGAAGTCAACGTCTTCCCCTCACCGGTCTTCATCTCTGCGATATTCCCTTCGTTCAGCGCTGCAGCACCCATGATTTGCACGCGGAACGGGTATAACCCGAGCACGCGGCGAGAAGCCTCACGCACGACAGCAAATGCTTCAGGTTGCAAATCTTCAATGGTTTCGCCTTGCTGATAGCGCTCTTTGAATTCATCTGTTTTCGCTGTCAGTTGTTCGTCTGACAGTTTTTCCATATCCTCAGCCAATAATTCTACTTGATCGGCAATTTTCTCAAGTCGTTTTAAGTCACGTTTGTTTGGGTCGAACATCTTATTCAATACGCCAAGCATTTATTGTCACATCCTTATAGCTTCATCAATTAGCAGGACGCACCTGCCAGTTGTAAGTTCGTTGTCTAGGTATATTTAAGCCACACTCCATTTTAACATTGTAAAAAGCTAGGTGCAAATAGTGCGCTGTATCTTTTTTCCTAAGTTTGATTGGGTTAGGCTGAACGGGGTTTTGGGTAAAGGGATTGGTGCTTCGGAGGGGACGCTTTCCTAGAGGGCCCGCGGTGAGCCAACTAGTTCGCTAGTGCAAAGATATGCTCCTAACGCTTCGCTTTTACTCGCAAAAGCCGTTCTTCGTGACGACTCTCGCTCTCTTTGGTTGTCTCACCTGTCAGGCTGATCCTCTGGGAGTCGGCCCTCCTACGCGCCAATCCCTTGCAATGTGAGCGGGTTATACTTTTTGTTGTGCATTAAAATTAGTCTTGTAATTGTTATTGAATATCTGTGCTCGAACATAAATAAGTCAAGACACAACAATAATTAACACATCCTCTCCAGTAAGTGATTCAAGTACCTCCACTATCCACGTAGGATGAAAGCGGAAGTTGGGGCGACTCCTGGAGGATCAGCGTGAGTTCGAGACCCTGGACTGAACGAAGTGAGGGAAGCGGCTCGGGCCACGCCCTCAGGAAAGCGTCCCCAACTGGAGCTTTCATCCCCTCATACACACCCCGTCACTCACAAGTCATAAACCAAAAAACAAGCCCAGCATAAGCTGGACTTGTCTCGTTGCGTATTAGTTTGTTTCGATTAAGCCGTATTTACCGTCTTTACGCTTGTAGACAATGTGCGTGCCGTCGGAATCTGCATCTGTAAAGATGAAGAAACTGTGGCCTAGCATGTTCATTTGAAGGATCGCTTCTTCTTGATCCATCGGCTTTAAATCGAACTGCTTCGTACGTACTACGTCGAACTCCACGTCGTCTTCAAGCTCTTGAGTATTATTGCCATCAACCGACTGGAAGAAAGCTGCTACACCTTCACGCTCACGTGACTTACGATTAACACGTGTTTTATATTTACGAATTTGACGCTCTAGCTTGTCGACGATTAAATCCACAGCTGCGTACATATCATTGTGACGCTCCTCTGCGCGAAGTGTCAAATTCTTCATTGGAATTGTAATTTCCACTTTTGTTTGCTTATCACTATACACTTTCAAGTTAACATTTGCTGTAGCGTTTACACCTTCCGTAAAGTAACGCTCCAGTTTCTCAACTTTCTTTTCAACGTACTCTCTGATCGCCGGAGTTACCTCGACGTTTTCACCGCGAATATTGAAGTCTAACATATGAACTCCTCCTTTGTTTAAACCCTCACTACCTTACTTCTTCATAGTACCCTTAAAATCCTTTCTAAAACTTAAGAAATATGCAGAATTGTAAAGAAACTTCTGATTCATGTTAATTTATTCTGTTTCTTTCACTTTACGGGCATGATGTTTTAATTCTTCGGTGATCAGCGCATCCATTTTTTGCTCTTCACCAAACTCGAATCCATACTCAAAGCCATATTCGGTTTCCTTTTTCCAAGCCACATTGCCTAAAATTTCAAAAGGATGCTGATGGATTGTAAACCCTAATTGCAGTGCAAGATTTTCTAAACGAACAGGCAGATCCAGATACGTCACGAACTTCACTCCGCCTGTACTGATATCCAAAATTTCACAATGACCTTCATTAGACATGCTTTTCTCTTCATTATTTAGTTGAATGCGGAATGTGGCCGGTATATATGGATTGAATGTGTACCGAAAGTAGTCGTGGCGATTATAACGCATAGGATTATTCCTTTCTCTTGAATACCAATATGTAAAAAAACCGAAAGAGATTCCTCTCTTCCGGTTATCAGTGCTTCGAATCGAAATAGGCACCGTCTTGAGACATCTTACCGTATGGATTTATATAGCTATTCATGTTTTCTTTTTTCGCTTGGGATTGTGAAATGTCTGTGCGAATCGCATGTGTGAAGCGTTCCAGACTCGTTTGCACATCTTTCTCTAGACGAATTAATTCCCCACCAAATTCATCTTCTTCCGCTGTGAAAGGCTGGACGATTTGTGACTGCAACAGATCACGTTCATTCAGTATCTTATCGATTTGTTCGATGATTTCATCACGCTTTTCTTCATCTACTACCTGTACAAGCGCAATCAATTGAAGTGAACGGTCATGCCACATCGTCATGGCAGGTCGGATCATATCTCACTCACGTTGGAGTATTGTTTCGAACGATTAATCTGGATTACTTGTTTCCAAGTATCGCGGAATTCCGTAATGATTCCTGCCGCTTCTTCAAACATCGCTGGATCATTTTGGATATTGCCATCAATCAAGCGGCTGTTTACGAATTCGTACAGGACAAGCATGTTTTTGGATACGTCATAGGATGTATCCAATGTCAGCATTAATTCCGTCACAATCGCTTGTGCTTTTTGAATCGCAATATTTTTTTGTTCCAAATTACCTTTAGCCAGCTCCATCTTTCCTTGCTGAATAAATTTAAGGCATCCGTTATAAAGCATTAAAGTTAGCTCACCGGGCGTTGAAGTCGTCACCGTATTCGTTTGATATGCTGCATAAGGGTTGTTAGTAGCCATGTATGTCATTCTCCTTTTTCTAGCTAAGTTGCGTTACATGCCGCCAAGTGAACTCATCAACTGAGCAGACTGTGAATTCGCACGTTGGATAGCTTGCTCCATTGCGTTAAACTGTTTCCAGTAACGACTTTCCATCATTTTTAACTTACTTTCAAAGCGCTCGATTTGTTTGTCCATGTTTTTGATGGAACGTCCAAGGGCAAACGTGTCGTTTACCGCTGTTGAACTGCCCGCTTTAACGGTAATCTTTTTTTGAGCGTCTTGTAATTCAGTTCGGTATTGTTGTGCAATTCCTCCCTTTTTAGGGTCCGTATTGCTTTTACCGATTAAATCATAGATTGCGTTTGGATTTTCCGAAATTTTCGCACGAAGCGTATCTTCATTGATTGTCAATTTACCGTTGTCCAGATAGCTTTTAGAAGTTTCAATCCCTAAATCTTTCAGACTGATCTTAATTGGATTGCCGTCTTTGTCAGTAGTGGCAACAGTGCTACTCATAATAGAACGTAAATTATTTAACATAGAAGTAAGTGCTGGATCGCCCTTTAAAGTACCGCTCTTGGCTTTTTCTTCCCAAAGTTCAATTTCCTTTTCTTTCATATCGGCTTTTTGTTCATCGGAAAGTGGGTGGAAAGACTTGAATTGTTTTTCTTTAATTTTGCTGTTCAGTTTTTCGATCATTTCGTTATAGTCATTGACGAATTCTACTACTGACTTTAAGATTTGATCCGTGTCGGTTGTTGAGTTAAATGTTACAGGCGAAGTTGTCGTCTGTTTAAGTGAAACTTCAAATCCATTTATCGTAAACGTGTTAGATGCGCGTGTTGTTTCTAGACCATTAAAGGTAAACTTTGCATCTACACCTGCTTTTGATCTAGGTCCTTCAGGATCAAAAAGAGGAACTAAATCATCTGGATTATCAGATTTTGGTGGAGACGGAACATTTAACTTCAATTTATCAACTATGTCACCTGATAATTTTATTTCACCCGCACCACTATTCTTAGCGCTCATTGCAATTTTACCGGATGTGGCATCGTAAAATGCGCTTACTCCGGATTCTTCATTTATTTTTTTAAGAATAGAGTCTAGTGTATCGGTTCCATTAAATTTAATTACATCTTCATTCCGTCCAGGAACCTTTATTCTTAAGATTTGTTCCCCTTCCGCAATGTCTAATCCCAATTCACTTAACTTTGTATTCTTGGCATTTTCGTCAGTCAAAGTTAACTTTCCACTTTGTAACGTAGCCTGCGTAGCCAATCGTTCTACTTCAATCGTCCCCGAAAAGTCCGAAGTAGAGCCTTTTGCCGTAATACTAACCGCTTGATCATTAGATACGTTGACGCTTTTCTTCATATACGTACTCTGCTTCATAACCGTGTCAAATAGCTTATCACTCGATTTTCTCAAGTCACGGTTGGTGGAACGATAATCGTCTAGTTGCCATTGTGTGTATTGTTTCTTTTGTGTAATTTTATCAAGAGGAATCCGATGCGCTTTCATCATGTCTCTGATAATGGATTCTGTATCGATTCCGGATGCCAATCCGCCGATTCTCATCGTGCCTCACACCTTTTTTGTTATATTTTATGATCGATTAATAATCCAATGAAGTCTCTCATGGCTGCATGTATGTCGAGCAATTTTTTTGGCGGTATTTCACGCACTACCTCTTCTGTTTCAGGGTCCACGATCGTTACGTAATATTCATTCAGCTGTTCGTGAAATTTAAATCGTAACTGGACATTCGCACTTTCGAGGAATTTATTCATACCATCCGTTAATTCTTTCGCCTCACTCTTCGACAACTCCACTTGTAGTTCTGGTGTCATCTGTTGAGTTGGTTGACCAATGGGCTGAATACTTGGAACTTCACTTCTGTTTTCAACAGTCCCACTCGCATAAGATGTTTGCACTGGTTGGGTTGCGGGGCCTTCGCCAATTCGGTTGACCATGCTGGTCCCCCCCGTCTTTAATGAACAATCGTTACGTATAGTATCGGATTGAAATACGCGATGTTGAGCATAGCTCCAGTTTTTTCTTCTATAGATTCATAGCGATTGTATTTTTACGTTGCGGATGTTGTATAAAAATTCTTACCACTTCTATTATTATGCAAATAAATATTTATCACGTTATGAAAAACAGACTATTAGATTAGTCAAAAGTACTGTATGATAAGAATAATCTATAAGAGTAAAGGAGCATACATCCATGTTTCATTCCATCAAAACGAAAATGATCCTTCTTGTCCTCGTGCTTGTTGCTGGCGGGGTCCTGACAATGACGGGAATTAGTAGCTGGTTAGTCAAAGAACGGACAGAGAAAAATCTTACAGAATCGAGCAGTACATTGCTAAATGAAATGAGTGCTTCCATTGAAGCGGATTTGCAGCAATACAGTAAAGGGTTAGATTTGCTGACCGATTCATCAGACTATACGAATGCGACCGCCACAAGCGGTGAGGCAGACGTTGCGAAAGCACTTACTCACACATTGGAGACGTACCCTGACGTATCTAGTACGTATCTTAGCTTTGCGACAAAAGAAACGATGATTCGTCCTTACGTGGATTTGACAGACTTCGATCCGACTACACGTGAATGGTATCAAAAGGCAGTAGCAGAAACAGATCGCGTACACTGGACCAAACCGTATATTGACGCAGCGACAGGTAACTTCATTATTAGTGCTTCAAAAGCCGTGATGAACGGCAACCAACTAGTTGGTGTGGTAGGCATTGATATTCAATTATCCACCATGTCAGAAGATATCTCAGCGACAGCTATCCCCCATGGCGGTTATGCATTCATTCTCGATTCAGAAGGGACAGCTATCGCCCATCCTTCACTCGTCGGAAAGAATCTCATGGATCGTGACTATGTAGCCGAAATGTACAAAAAGACAGCTGGCCACCATACATTCGAGCAAGATGATGTCAAAAAGGTGGACATGTTCACAACGATTCCGAACTTTGACTGGAAACTCGGGGTCATTTACGATGAGAAAAACATGCAATCTCTCGCAGCCGGTTTACGAAACGTCATGATCATTGCGGCTATCGTGACACTGGCGATACTGGCGATCATTCTATTCATTTTCATCAGCCGAATATTGAAGCCTATTTTCCGTTTACAAGAGACCGTGCAGCAAGTAGCGGACGGTGATTTAACGGTCAGAGCCAACATCCAATCCACGGATGAAATTGGGGAACTGGCTACAGGTTTTGATAAGATGCTTGACCACATGAACAGTTTGATTACGACCGTTACACATTCCGCCTCCAATGTACTGGCGAGTTCACAAAACTTGAGTGCAGTATCCGAAGAAACCAATGCGACAAGTGAAGAAATCGCGAGTGCTTTGGCGGAAATTACGCGAGGCGTTGTGGAGTCTGCAGACAATGCGGAAACCGTGACGACTCGTGCGGAGTTATTGAATCAGCAAATTCAAGAAGCCAATGATACGGCCAGCGAAATGGCAAGTTTGGCAACAGAAGCCGTAACATTCAACGCAGATGGGCGCGCACAGATGAGTATTTTAAGCTCCTCCTTCAATAACTGGAATCAAGACTTGCAACAAATGGGCACGATGATCGGCTCATTAGAAGATAAAGTGAAAGCGATCAGTTCCGTCATTGACGCCATCACATCGATCTCTTCCCAGACCAATTTACTCGCGTTAAACGCTAGTATTGAGGCAGCGAGAGCCGGTGAACACGGTAAAGGCTTTGCAGTCGTAGCAAACGAAGTCCGTCAGTTGGCAGAGCAGTCTGCGAAATCTGCGGAACAAGTACGTTCTACGATTCAGGAACTGCAAAACGGCACACAACATGTCATTGAGCAAATGGACAATACGCGGAATACATTTGAACGACAAAGTACAGTCGTACAAGATACGGAAGGTATTTTCGAAAGTATTTCTAGTTTCATCGGCGATATGCAATCCCGGATTAATCAATTCACTATGGCTCTTCAAGAAATGGACGTGCATAAAAACGATGTCTCTGCGCAAATTCAAATTTTACTATCCACAACAGAAGAATCTGCAGCTGCTTGTGAAGAAGTGAGTGCCTCTTCAGATGAACAACTCCACGCAATTGGTTCTGTTGCCGAAGCGGCTGAAGCACTGACTCAGTTGAGTGAAGACCTTAGTAATGCCGTGGAACGATTCAAAATCTAACAAGATCCGCCTTTCCTTCTCTAAGGATTGGCGGATTTTTTTATAAAAGCCAAGGCACTCTGAGAATCTTTGCATAGAATAAGGGTAGTTCCACATTTGGAGGTGAAATCAATATGGGAGAATCAGTTAAAGGATCCGGATACGATGGAGGCTTCGGCTTTGCAATGATCGTTGTTCTGTTTATCTTATTGATCATTGTCGGCGCAGGATTTATGGGTTACGGTTGCTAATTACCAAAGAAATGGAGGTGGAGACATGTTTGGATTCGGTGGATATGGATACGGTGGTGGCGGTTACGGAGGATCCGGTTGTGATACTGGTGGCTCTGGTGAATCTTACCGCTCATGCGGTAACGGATTCGCATTGATTGTTGTTCTATTTATCTTACTCATTATTGTAGGCGCTGCTTGCCTATAATATGTTAAAAAGAAACCTGTCGATTTTTCGACAGGTTTCTTCGTTTTCTTTACACAACGATGAACATATAGGAAATATAGCCGATATCAAGTTAGGCACACTATAGCATCACACATCTTAGAAGGAGCTGAACACCACATGTTACGGTCAATTAAAACAAAAATCATCTTAACCGCTATCATTTTATTCATTCTCGGCATTTCATTCATGACATGGATGACAAACGAGCAAGCGAAGAAACAATCCCTAGCCAATGCCATTGATTCCAGTAATGCTATCGTCAATGAAATGAGTTTTGGAATTTATCATTTTATGGACAAGTATGAAAAAGGATTGGCATTGCTCGCAACGACCGATACAGTGACTAAATTTGTCGGTGAAAATGGCAAGGACGTATCCGTTAAAGAATTAGAGGAACGTTTGGGCAATTTCTTGTCCATGTACCCAAGTACGGATGCCGTCTATTATTCATTGACATCTAAATTTACTGTTATCAAACCGAATGATGATTTAACGGATTATGATCCAACGACTAGGAATTGGTATAAATTAGCGCAACAACATCCAGACGAAGTGCAATGGACGGAACCGTATTTAGACGATACGACCAATCAGTTTGTCATCACTGCTTCGAAAGCCATTATGCTAGACGGCACGTTTATCGGTGCTCTCGGCCTGGATATGGAACTAGCCGCTCTAACAGACCAAATAGCGAGTCGTGATATCGGCTATAACGGATATCCAGTGTTGCTCGATGATCAAGGACTGGCTATCGTGCATCCTTCCAAATCAGGAACCGATGTAACAAACGAAGCGCACTTCAAAAAATTGTATGATGCAGACAACGGTGTAATCCAATACACCGATGATCACGGTATCGACAAGCGCAATATCTATACGACAATTCCCGACTTTAACTGGAAAGTTGGAGCCGTTTTTGAAGAACGCAATCTGAGCGCGATGGCGCATTCATTACGCAACTCCATGCTTCTTATTGCACTCCTTACGTTGATTCTCACATTCGTCGGTCTATTTATCGCCATCAGCCGTATGTTGAAGCCACTCGATACAGTCAAAGAATTGATGGCTAAAGTATCTGGCGGAGATCTGACAGTACGTTCAGATAACCAAAGTGCAGATGAAATTGGTGAACTGAGTCGCGACTTCAATCATATGGTGCAAAATATGAACAATATCATTACAGTCGTCCATACATCAGCAGACCATGTCCGTTCGAATTCCGAAAGCCTAAGTGCCGTCTCAGAAGAAACCAGTGCCGCAAGCAATGAAGTCGCCATGGCTGTTGGGGAAATTGCACAAGGTGCCGCTAAATCTGCAGAAGACGCAGAAACTGTGACTGAACGCATCGACCTGCTTAGCCAGGAAATCAATGAAATTCAAGAAAAATCGCAAGTGATGCTGGATATCTCCACACAAACCGGTATTCAAAACTCCAATGGTCAGCAACAAATGCATGCACTGAAGACTTCCTTTACGACAACGGGTAAAACGCTAGAAGAGATGTCCCACGATATACATTCACTCGCGAGTAAAGTACAAGCAATCGGTAGTGTCATGGAAACGATTATGAACATTTCAAAACAAACCAATCTCTTGGCTCTAAACGCAAGCATTGAAGCAGCTAGAGCCGGCGAGCACGGCAATGGATTCGCAGTCGTAGCAGAAGAAGTCCGCACACTGGCTGAACAATCCGCACGTGCCACAGACGATGTCAAGGTGACAATAGAAGAATTACAAAAAGAATCACATATCGTATCTGAACAAATGCAACAAACGATCCACATATTCCGCGACCAAGGCATAGTTGTCGAAGATACGGAAAATACGTTTGAAGAACTGTCTTCACTCATGGACACGATGCAAGAATCCATCCATATAGTATCCGATGAAATTCGCCTGATCGCTACGCATAAAGACGACGTGTCGTTGACCGTGGAAACCATGTCCGCCACATCACAAGAAACCGCAGCGGCCTGCGAAGAAGTCAGCGCATCCTCAGAAGAACAACTTCGCGCCATCCAGTCGGTAACAGAAGCCGCCGAAACATTGACTGAACTTAGCGAGCAGCTAACAGAAGTCATTGCACAATTTAAAATGTAAGTGATTTAAGAGAAGATCCCCGGTATGTGGGATCTTCTTTTTTTCGTGTGTGCGTTCTGTTAAACGTGGTATACGATCATACTCTGCGCACGAACGCTCCATCAAACTACACATTCGCCACCTACCCTAAATCCACCCTTTCCACTAACCAAAAACAACCAAATCTATTCAACTTCATCCAGTAAAAGCATTTGCTTTCCCCTAACCAAAGCATACGCTTCACCCCAGACATAACTACAACATGACGATTCGATATCCCCTTCAAAACTTCCTATTATATAAATACCCAGGGAATCCAATGTGTCGTGCACGGCCTGAAGAGGTCGCTTTTATGGAAAAGAGTCAGAATGAAAACTTTGAACAACTAATGGAACAATACGAACCTATGATTTCAGCCGTCATCAGAAAACTAAACATTTACCGTGATTTCGACAACTTCCGTCAAACCGGACGCATCGCACTGTTTCATGCGTGGACACGCTTTGATGAAACGAAAGGAAATTTCACGCCCTTCGCCTATCGTTCCATCTATGGCGCTATGCTCGACGACCTAAAAAAAGAAAGTCGATTCAGCGAAGTCAACACATCAGTCGAAACCGAAACGTTAGAACACCTAACACAAAACCACTTTACCGAAGATCCTGACAACGAACTACATGACATCATCACTGCACTCCCGACAAGCGAGCGCGAACTGCTCATCCATCTTTACGTAGAAAACAAAACCCAAGCTGAATGCGCCACTCACTTCAGCATTACAGTTTCCGGAATCAAAAAACGTCGGGAAAAACTACTAAAGAAATTAAAAGACCAACTAACTACTAAAAGAAATATTGACGTATAAACAAAAGCAAGAGCACCCTATACGGGTAGCTCTTGCTTTTGTTCGCTCTATTGATCGTGTTTTTGACTTTATACGTTATTTTAAAACGTTACATGACAATTCCAGTTCAACCTATGTAGAATGCGGCACCTCACCCTACGTCAGCCCTTCCACTTCCGAAACCCACGGCGTTGCGCAAAACGCGCACAAGACGAACAAACTTTTATCTTCTTATCATTCGGCAAATAATATCCCTGATAGACAGACGTTCGTTTCTTGCAATATTCACACTTCGGCTTAAAGAAATCAAACAACATACTCTTCCCTCCTGACCGCTCATGAACAGAGTCCCTAACCAAACGATTCATTATTACACTGATTATACCACCCCGCCTACCAAAACAGTGAACATTTCACAAAACGATTCGACAAAAAAAGCGCTCCTCCAATGAGGAACGCTATGTATATTTTTATTTACTCATCCGTGATCTCATAATTCCCACGCTTGTGATTCTTTCGGATCAAATACGTTTTATACCCCTTCTTCTCACCGAGCGCCATTTGCGTGAACCTGGCCGTCAATCCATTCTTTAACATACAGGTCCGCTGGTATCTTTTCTGGAACACTGAAAAACTACAGTTTACAGTGAACACATTGCCATCACGGAATATCACTTTTGTATGTTCTTTATCGAACGGTAAGAACGTCAATATGTGTGACAATGAAAACCACACGCATTCAGTACTTGAAGGTGAATTACTTGGAAACCAATACATATCCAATCGCTCATTGACCATCACAGGTGTCATATGTATTCTGCCCATCAACGCCTTACCACCGTCGATTCCGCCACGCAAACTCGTCCCGTAAAACTGCATACTCAAGTCCACTACCTCAGTTGGACTTTTATCCACCCGTACAAAATCACCGCTTTTTAGTAACACCGCACATAACTTTCCCTCATCGTCATAATACGGATATACCATACTCGTCCCTGGTGAAATCACTGACTTTGTTTCTTCATCCATACCCCATTATCCCCCTTTTAATAGAAACTCCTTTCGGTTAGTGGAATAAAGGGGTATACTAACGATATGTTGGTATAACCAGCTAGTAAATCCTCGAGTCTGTCTCCCATGACATGAAGCACTCGGGGATTTTCTCTATCCACTACGTGATGCAATCATTTCTCACCTCCTTTCAGACGTATACGTTGACGCACTAAAAACAGGCCAATAAATATAACTTTAGTTATCGACCTGCATTCATTCATTTTTAAAGATAGTAAGCGTTTACATAGCGAACTGCATACAAAGTACCTGTCTTAAGGACTAGTATATAGCACTACATTGTTTCCGTCTACCATAATTTCCATTATTCAGATTTTATTGTTGGATTGTTGTATCATTTGACATATTATGTATTAAAATAATGAATTCTGTAGTGGCATTACGTTCAGTATGTGTGGTGAATTAAATTACATATCAAGACGTTATGCGGTTTTGGCAAGGACGTAAGTGGGGTTAGCTGTAGAACCGCGCTATTAACATCGAACACCGCGCATTGACTCTTCGGAACCGCGCTATTCTCCAATCAAACCGCGCCATACTGCTCCAACACCGCGCTATTAACGCTGAACACCGCGCATTAACCCTTGCGAACCGCGCTATTCACTAATCAAACCGCGCCATTCCACAATTATTCACTGCCATCCACAATCAAAAAAGTTCTCAACCGACAACTAGTCGAGTTGAGAACTTTTTACCTTACAAAACACTAAGCTCTGAATCCTACTGATCACTAATGAACATACAACCTGGAGAATGTGTGATCATAATGGCCGGCTTACTGTGCATAGCTACGGCCTGCGGAGTGACGCCACACGCCCAGAATACGGGGATCTCGCCTTCATTGATCGTCACCGCATCGCCAAAATCCGGCGCGGAAATATCGTCTATTCCAATCAAACTGGGATCACCGAGATGAATGGGTGCCCCGTGAACGTCTGGGAAACGAGTCGTAATTTGAATCGCTCGAATCGCGTCTTGCGCATTCATTGGTCGCATGCTGACTACGGTCGGCCCTTCAAAAACACCCGACTTTGTACATGCAATAGACGTCTTATACATCGGGACATTGCGATTTTCTTCGATATGCCGAATAGGAATTCCGCCCGCGAGTAACGGTGCTTCAAACGTGAAACTACATCCGATTAAAAAGCCGACCATATCGTCTTCCCAGTAATCTGTGATATCGTTCACTTCTTCGGTCAACACACCGTCTCTATAGATGCGGTAACTCGGTAGATCACTGCGAATGTCTGCATCCTTCGCGATCTTAGCCGGACGATACGACCCCGGTTCTGTGATGTCTAGTAGTGGACAAGACTTGGGATTGCGTTGGCAAAACAGTAGGAAATCAAGCGCATGCTCTTGTTTTAATATGACCAAATTCGCTTGCGTAAATCCTGTGGCCATGCCAGACGTCTGCCCTGTAACTTTTTGCTCTCGGATCAACTTCCGAACTTCTTGCGCATTCATGGAACGATACTCTTCCATCCATAAAACCTCCTATGCATTAGGTAAAGAGTAATGGGATCTGTTCAATCAACGTCATAACACCTAACACGCCCATTATGACCACGACGATCGCCCCGCCAATCGTGAGCCACAGTGGATGTTTGTATTCCCCAACAATATTCTTCTTATACGCCGCAACGAGCAACGTACCGAGTGCTAGTGGCAGAATCAATGCATTCAGTGCCCCTACCAACAATAGAATCGTGACTGGCTTTCCAACAAATGCGAACGTCGCAGTCGAAATGACAATGAATAAAATAATGATCCAGTTGTGATACTTTTCAATGAGTGGGTGGAAGGATCGGATGAACGAAACTGAAGTGTATGCTGCACCTACAACAGACGTGATAGCTGCTACCCACATGATGACTCCGAACAATCGTAAGCCAAGTTCTCCTGCTCCAAGTTGGAACACAGACGCAGGTGGATTGTCTGGATCAATCTGCAATCCTTGCGCAACGATACCGAGTACTGCTAAGAATAATGCCACTCGAATGATTCCCGTGACCGCAATACCTGTGACGGAACTTCTCGTGACAAACGGAACAGAATCAATTCCTTTAACTCCCGCATCTAGCAAACGGTGTCCACCTGCGAACGTAATGTAGCCACCAACTGTACCGCCAACCAACGTGACGATCGCAAAGAAGCTAATTTCAGAAGGATTAAACGTTCGGACGATGGCTTCCCCGACTGGTGGAGAGGTCTTGAACGCGACAAATACGACCAAAATAATCATGATCACACCCGCCACAGCCACGACTTTGTCCATCACCTTACCCGCTTCTTTTACCATAAAGATCAAAATTGCAAAGACCGCACTGATGACCGCGCCCATGATGGGATCGATGCCAACCATCGCGTTAAGCCCTAAACCTGCACCCGCCACGTTTCCAATATTGAACGCAAGACCTCCTACGACAATGAGGAAAGCGAGGACGAAACCTAGACCAGGTAGCACTTTATTGGCAATTTCTTGTCCACGTAAGCCGGACACCGCGATAACTCTCCAAATATTCATTTGGGCAAAAACATCTAAAATTAATGAAATTAAAATAACAAAACCGAAACTTGCTGCGAGCTGCTCTGTAAATACAGTAGTCTGTGTTAAAAAACCGGGCCCGACAGACGAAGTCGCCATCAGGAAGGCGGCGCCAAGTAAGACGCCACGCGTTACCTTTTTCTGTTCCTGCTCATGAGTAAGTCCTAACTTCTCATTTTTCATAAGGAATCCTCCCTGTCAGTAATAGCGGTAATCGTGATCCCTTCACCGCTTAACCGGTCTGTAATGTATTTCGCGAACTCCACTGCGTGCTCACCATCTCCATGAATGCAAATGGTATCTGCTCGTAGCGCGACATCGGTCTGTTGCTGAGAACGCACTTTTCCTTCTTTTACCATCATAATGACTTGCTCAGCAGACTTTTCTTGATCGGTAATCATCGCATCCTCTTGCGAACGCGAAGTGAGCATGCCGTTTGATTGATACGTACGGTCAGCGAATACTTCATGTGCCGTCACAAGTCCAATCGCTTCTCCAGCTCTTGACAATTCACTATCCGCAAGCGCGAACAGTACAAGGTCTGGCGATACATCATAGACGGCCTTTGCGATCGCTTCGGCAATGCCTTGATCTCTTGACGCCATCTGATAGAGCGCGCCATGCGGCTTAACATGCTGCATCGGTTCTTGATGTACAGCCAAAAACGCTTGCAAGGCACCAATTTGATAGACGACCATGTCATACGCCTCTTGAGGAGTAATGTTCATATCTCTTCGCCCGAATCCAACTAAATCCGGTAACCCCGGATGCGCACCGATTCGTACTCCATTATCGATCGCAAGCTGTACCGTCTCCCGCATCACGGAAGGATCTCCTGCGTGGAATCCGCACGCTATATTAGCAGACGTGACATATTTCAAAATTTCTTTTTGTTCTCCTAATGTATAGCGGCCAAAACTTTCTCCCAAATCACTATTCAAATCTACTGTTGCCATGTATATGACCTCCTTTATTTTTCACAATGAATTCATCCGCCAACGATAAGTAAGCGTTTGCACACCAAGTAGTTCCGAAATTCGAAACTTAGGTTTTGAACTTGAAACTTAGTCTATCACAAAAATCTTTTGTTGAATAGACCATTGTCTAAATATGGTGAGTATTTTCATTAACTGAATAATATGCTTGTATTTTCTTTTTAGAAATCTATAATAGAACTACGATTCGTTTTTCAGAATAAAGGTTTCGAATTTTGGAATTTGAAGGAGATGTTACGATGAATGAACAGAAATCTCTCGATATCAACGCACTTGGCGATTCTGCCATTATGATAAAATTAGGCGAAGGCATCCATCCTGCTGTTCACCAGCAAGTAAAAAACCTGTCTTTCCTTTTAGATGAATATCCATTTGACGGATTCATTGAGTCGGTTCCGGCTTATAATAGCTTGGCAGTATACTACTCTCCATATTTGGTGTATCAATCAACGCATGGATTTCAAATAGACGGCACGCCTATAGAAAAAGTCATCGATTATATGAATACACTAGCTATCCAAATGTCCGATCTTCCCGTTACAGAAGGAAGTTTAGTAGAGATTCCCGTTCTGTACGGTGGTGAATTCGGTCCCGATCTTCAAATCGTAGCGGACACGCATAATATGTCGATTGAAGAAGTCATTGAGATTCATACGACTCCTGAGTATCTTGTGTATATGATCGGCTTCGCACCCGGTTTTCCGTTTCTAGGTGGCCTTGATGAACGAATTGCGACCCCGCGAAAGTTAACACCACGGACATCGATTCCTCCAGGCTCTGTAGGAATTGCAGGCAAACAAACAGGTGTCTATCCACTTGAAACGCCGGGCGGCTGGCAAATTATCGGACGTACACCAACGGAACTATTCGTACCGGACATGTCCCCCCCCTCTTTATTGCAGTCGGGAGATAATATAAAGTTTTATCCGATAACACAAAAAGAGTATGATGAACAAAAGAAGGTGACGACATGTCAGTAAACGTATTGAATGCCGGGCTTTTGACTACTATACAAGATATCGGGCGGACCGGTTCGCAAAAATTCGGTGTGCTTGTAAGCGGTGCCATGGACAGTTATTCGATGCGGGTCGCGAACCTCCTTGTGGGCAATGAGGAACGAGAAGGTGTTTTCGAAATCACGTTATTTGGAACGATGCTACAGTTTGAAGAAGATACATTGATCGCCATTACGGGTGGAGATCTTCAAACAACGATTGACGGGATACCGGTTGCGAATTGGCGGCCTCTTATTGTCAAAAAAGGCTCCATACTGAAATTTGGCTTTGCGATTGAAGGTTGCCGAGCGTATTTAGCAATTGCCGGAGGAATCGACATACCGGTTGTGATGGGAAGTAAAAGTACGTATCTAGTGGCGGGAATTGGTGGATTTAAAGGAAGAGCACTGCAGCAAAACGATCACCTTTCATTCGGTCAATTGACAGAATCAAACAATAAAGTCTTCACATCGATCAAACAACTGGGCACGCCAGACTGGGCTGTACCTCATCATCTGTTAATAAGTCTGGCCTCCACACAAACTATTCGAATAATTGAAGGCACTGAATATCAGCACTTTGACGATGCGAGTAAACAACGACTGGTAAGTGAGCCGTATGTCGTCACGCCGCAATCTAATCGAATGGGCTTACGACTCGAAGGACAGGCGCTTTCGTTAACCGAAAAACTCGAACTCCTATCAGAAGGCGTGACGTTCGGTACGATTCAAATCCCCCCTAACGGCAAGCCGATTATTTTAATGGCGGACAGACAAACTGCTGGCGGCTATCCGAAAATCGGACAAGTCATTACCGCCGACTTAGGTAGTTTATCGCAAGTGAAACCTAACGCGAAACTCTATTTCAAGCTCATCACCCATGCAGAGGCAGAGCGTGAACTTATCGTGAAAGAAGAGCTGATCCATCAAATCAAAATCGGCATACAGCAGAAACTTCAGTAGTAAAGCAAAAAACCTTGCATTTCAGTATCACTCTACTAAAATGCAAGGTTCCATTCATCCTGTATACCCAAGCTGCCTAGAAATTTCCAAGGCAGCTTCTTTTACTTTGGGAACAAGTATTTTCAAATTCTCTTCTTGATAATTCGCTTCAATACCCGCGACACTAATCCCCGCAATGACATCACCGCTAAAATCAAAGATCGGCGCCGCCACAGCAGAAGTGAAATTCTCAAGCTCCGAATGACTAAGTGTATAGCCATTTTGTCGCGTTTCATTAATTGACGCAAGCAGCAATTCCCGATCCGTTAAGGTCCCATTCGCAAACGGCTGTAATTCCGTTTTCTCCAAATACTCGGCGATATAGCGATCAGACAAGTTAGATAAAATAATTCTCGAACAGGCGCCTGCATAGAGCGGACTACTCCTACCAATCGCCGTATACAAACGAACCTTCTGGTAGGTATCGATCTTCTCCACATAAATCGCCTGATCCTCTTGGCGAACAATCAAATTAATCGCTTCCTTCACATCATTGTGAAGCTCTTCCATAATCGGATAGGCGATCTTCCGAATATCCAACCGTTTTGATACTAAACTACCGTATTTCAATAGCAATAGACCGAGACGATACTGTGAATCCGTCCCCTTCTCGAGGAACTTCATTTCTTCGAGCGAGGACAGCATACGATAGACGGATGATTTCGGAATACCGGATAGGTCGATGATTTCTTGGAATGTGAGCGCTGGGTGATCAACGAAAAGGTTAAGTATGTCTAAGGAACGGACGACTGTTTTGTTGTTTGTGCTCATGTTGGCTCCTTTCCGATGAATTATCTAGGTCGATTAGTAGGTTTAGGATGAAAACTTGTATGGTTGATTATAGCATTGAAGTGAAATGTTGCCTAGATGATACCCAGAGACTCGTACTATTGGAGTTTTTCTAAAAGTAAGAACTTACTGGAGGAAATCGCTAAACCGAATACCATCCATCAAACACGTTTTATTATTAGATAATCTTTCTAATACACAAGTTGATAACGCAATAATTTTGCTAGCGAATGGCAGTCTTATTAGCAAACCTATTTATTAACATTCTAATAATGCTTAAAAGCAACTTCATGCGTATTAAATTAAGTGCAGAATTGAATAGCGTTTATGGTACTTTCTTATGTATATCTAACTTTATTAAAGCTTTCTTTGATAACTTATTTCAATAGTTGCAATATGCCTTGTGTCATTTGATTAGCTTGCACAGACATAGCCTGTGAAGCCTGTAACAGAATTTGTTGATTCGTAAGCTTTGTAATTTCGCCCGACATATCCAAGTCACGTATACGTGATTCGGCACCCGATATGTTTAATTCATAATTTGATACATTATTAAATGTATGCTCTAATCTATTTTGATACGTTCCGACTGACGCCCTTGCGCTTGAGATTGCACTTATTGCATCATCAATTTCAGTTATGGCTGCATTCGCGTCATTACGAGTTAGTATCGAAATATTTTCTATGGCTAATTCCTTGATTGTTAGATTTGGTATATCAAGAATAATACTTTGACCTGCATTGCTTCCCACTTGAATATTTAACCTAAGTACTTTATCCTTCTCTATTGTCTCCCCGTGGACTGTAGGTTCAAATCTTCCATGTCCGCCAGTCGTAGGGAACTTTGTACCTGCATATAGAGATCTATCATCATGTATATATAATTTCGTCCCATCAAAGCCTAATTTAGAAAAATGAGTAACAAATGCTGTAGCAGTGCTTGGTAATGAAGCATTGTCTGGTAATGAGTCACTTGAATTTTTATCAGGAATAAACTCAAAATCATCTTGTCCATAAGCAGTACTAATTACCTTACTTACTAAATCGCTTCCATTTTCAATCTGAGTTATATCTACTTCCATTACAGGATTTGTACTGTCAAGTCTCGTTGTATCGGGATTTCCATCTACAAATTTAATACTGTACGCTATATGACAAGTTGGACAAGTGTAGTGAACACCTTTTCCTGCTAAACTTTTGACATCATTCACAGTATTTAAATTACTAAAATCTATTACTGCGCTAGCATAATCAATACCATCTATAGTGTAAGTATCATTTATACCACCAGTACTCGTAATACTTTGAACAACATCAGCTAAAGAATTTGATGGTCCTGAACTTCCACCGCCAGCAGTATTCCCAGCAAGTAATTTAATACCATTAAATTCTGTATTATTGGAGATAACATCTACTTCTTTAATAATTTGCAATAACTCATTCTGCATAGCGTTTCGATCTTCATCCGTATTTGTATCATTAGAAGATTGCACAGACAACTCTCTCGCTCTTTGTAATAAACTTTGCATCTCTCCCATTGCTCCCTCTGCAACTTGTATTAAAGAAATGCCATCCGTGATATTCTGCTTCGCTTTTTCTAGCCCACGGATCTGTCCTCGCATTTTCTCTGAAATTGCTAGTCCCGAAGAATCATCAGCAGCTTGATTTATTCGCATCCCTGATGATAATTTCGCAATAGAATCAGTGGTGGTTTGACTATTCCGCTGTTGATTTCTATAAGAATTAATTGCAGATAGATTATGATTAATTATCAATATATTCATCTCCGATTCACAAAAATATCACAATTAAAAGTATAAAAATTATACTCTTATAGTTAATAGTACTCCAATGCCAATTTTAGTATAATAGTATCATAAAAGAGAATAATAATGTAAATAGATTTCAAATTATTTATTAATAGTAGTACATGTTATGTAAAGACTTTAAGTGCTACCGCAGTGTCTTGATTCATCAACTCCTTTGGATATTATTAAACCCCAAGAAAATACATTGCTTTCTCCTCTCTAATGCTTCAAGTTGTAACTTTCGCTATATAGTCTATATTTTATTTTGCATAAAGGTGGACATAACCATATTCTGTTCATTTTCTTTAACGACCCGTGTTAGCACAGTTAATTCCCATGCTATACTAGTACTTATTGTTTTAAAAAAGGAGTCCTTCTATATGCCATACGACGTACTATTATTCGATCTAGACGATACTTTATTCGACTTTGCCGAAACAGAAAAACATGCACTCGGCAATACATTTAACACATTCGGACTACCAAACGGCTTGGAAGCGTACCGGGACACATACCGCGCGATCAGCTCCGTTATCTGGGACGACCTCGAGCAAGGACGCATCACACTAGAAGAATTAAAAGTAGAACGTTTCCGTCGGTTATTCACACAGCACGAACTACAACTTGATGCTTCTCACTTTGGAGAACTATACATCGAAAATCTAGGCTTCGAATCACATTTGATTGACGGCGTAGAAGAGATGATTTCGAAGCTATCTAATTACCGATTGGCGATCTTAACGAACGGTTTCACCATCGCCCAACACGCACGCATAGCCGGCTCTCCTTTACGCGATACGTTCGAAGCGATTATCGCTTCTGAAGAAACTGGCTACAAAAAGCCGCAGCCTGAGATTTTTGACTATACATTTCAGAAACTAGGTATTACAGATCCTTCACGTGTACTGATGATTGGTGATTCGTTGACTTCCGACATACAAGGTGGAATCAACGCGGGTATTGATACGTGCTGGTTCAATCCAGACCGACGCGAAAACAACACAGGAATTCAGCCGACATTTGAAATTCATTCATGGGCAGAATTCAGCTTCGGACGCAAGACAGTGCTAAACAACTGACTTGTAACTAATCACAGCTAAACCCTCCAACACCTTTCGTTGGAGGGTTTAGTCATGTATTGAACGGAGTATGGTTTTTGATGCCTGTCAACCGTTGAAAAACAAGTGCTTGGCATGATGAAATGTATGCCTATCTCCCCTACGTTTTCTGATTAGTATTTATAACACTAAATATCGATTTGAAAGCGCATACATATTCAACTAACATATCGCATTATATAGAAGTAATCCACCCCCTACTCAATCCGTTACTGTAAACAGTTTTCTTTCACCACGTCTTCTTCCGGCAAAATAATCTTATACGGAATAGGCGACGACAAGACAATAGAAGTCGTTAACGAACCGAATGGTATGAGTCGGTCGATCAACTCGCTCATTTTGGCCATGCTAGACGTAGCAGCTTTTAAGATATAATTTGTCGTTCCGGTCACACGGTGACATTCAAGAATCGACGTTTCTCCTTTTATTTGTTCCTCAAAATCAGCGGGTTTCTTTTTCAACTCACTCACTTGGATGAATAGTAATATATCCAGGCCGAGTGCTTGCAATGAAAGGCGCGCAGTGAAATCTTCTATAATACCTTTCTCCTGCAGACGCGCGATACGCTCCGAAACACTTGGGCGGCTAAGAGATAATTGTTTGGATAGTTCGCTGATCGTGACTCGACTGTTTTCCTGCAAAAGTGCCAATAATTTAATGTCTGTTATGTTCAAAAAACACACCTCTTTCCAAAATGAAGGATAAATGCATTAAAGTCGTTCAAAATTGTGTCTTTTTTGTGAAATCTACTTTTTTCTGATATGTAATTAAAGTATATCTTACTCTATTATTAAGTCAAAGGGAATCTAACAGAAGAAGGAGGGACAGAATGGACCACATGTATCCCAAAAACATATGGATAAATATTTTTTCACTCACAAATGTAAGCGATTTCAAAAGATCGAAATCCTTCACAACGAAAATTATAAAACAAAAGGAACGTGACGCATGCATACACATAATCAGTGGTCTTCTAAATTAGGATTTATTTTAGCAGCGGCAGGCTCAGCTATCGGTTTAGGCGCAATATGGAAATTCCCTTATGTAGCAGGCACTAGTGGCGGTGGAGCTTTTTTATTGATCTTTTTACTCTTTACTTTTCTGATCGGACTCCCCCTTCTACTGGGTGAATTCATTATTGGACGGAGCACGCAAAAAGACGCGATTGATTCCTATAAAACCGTCGCACCGGGTACATCTTGGCACTTGATTGGAAGACTAGGAATTGTTACATGTTTCATCCTTCTATCTTTTTACAGCGTGGTGGGCGGTTGGGTACTCATCTACATTTGGAAAGCTGCAACTGGCAGTCTGAGCGGTCTAACGCAGACGGACTATGGAGATTTATTTGGCAACATCGTATCCAGTCCCTACACAAGTGTAGGCGCGCAGCTTCTATTCATGGTGATGACAACATTTGTTATCGCAAAAGGCGTGACAAGCGGGATTGAAAAGGCCAGTAAATACATGATGCCCGCACTGTTCGTGTTGTTTATCATCTTGACGATACGTTCATTCACTCTCGACGGAGCGATGGCGGGCGTCAGCTTTTTCCTAAAACCGAATTTCGGTAATATTACTTCCGAAACTATTTTGTTTGCGATGGGGCAATCATTCTTCGCGCTTAGTATCGGTGTTTCTGTAATGGTGACGTATAGTTCGTATTTATCTAAAAAGGAAAGTTTGCCGCAGTCTGCTATTTCCATCGTATTGATGAACTTGCTCGTGGCCATTCTAGCGGGGTTGGTTATTTTCCCAGCGGTCTTTGCATTCGGTCTTGAACCGGACGCGGGTCCCACGTTACTCTTTAACGTCATGCCTACTATTTTCGGGCAACTTCCGTTTGGCACATTGTTCTTCCTAGCATTCCTGATTTTGTTCTTGTTCGCTGCGCTGACTTCCGCATTTTCTATGCTGGAAATTATTGTGTCGGCCACTTCCAAAGGAGATGACGAGAAGAGGAAAAAGTATGCCTGGATGATTGGAGCGGCCATCTTTATTGTCGGTATTCCATCCGCATTATCGTACGGTGTACTATCAGACTTTACAATTTTCGGTATGATTCTGTTTGATGCGTTCGACTATTTAGTAAGTAATATTCTAATGCCGCTCGGTGCGTTGTTGATCGCTATATTCATCCCATTAAAAATACCGAAAGAGCGGCTCTATGAGGAATTGAAAGCCGGCTCCAACATCAGCAAAAAAATCTTTTCTGGCTGGTTTTTATTGATCCGTTACCTCGCACCGGTAGCTATTTTAATTGTCTTTGCAGATGTGCTCGGACTACTAGACTTCTTGAAATAAATAGATCGATTGCTGATACTTTTTACTAGTTAACAGCAATAAAATTAGAGGGGGAAATTATTTTGGTGACATTAGAACAAACTTTACAAGACGACAAGGCAAGTGTATTGGATAAAATGGTCGAGCACGAACAAATTCTATTTTGTCATGATAAAGCAACCGGGCTTCAGGCTATCATAGCTGTCCACGATACGACGATGGGGCCTGCACTTGGCGGATGCCGCATGGCGCCGTATAAAACGATGGATCTCGCATTACAAGATGTTCTTCGCCTGTCTAAAGGAATGACATATAAATGCGCGGCAGCTGATGTAGACTTCGGTGGCGGTAAATCTGTCATCATCGGAGATCCGTTAAAAGATAAAACGCCTGAGAAATTCCGTGCTTTCGGACAATTCATCGAATCATTGAACGGACGCTTCTATACAGGGACAGACATGGGCACGACGCTTGAGGACTTCGTGCACGCAATGAAAGAAACAAACTACATCGTCGGCAAGCCCGTTGAATACGGTGGTGGCGGAGACTCGTCCATCCCTACTGCACTCGGCGTCTTCTATGGTATCAAAGCGACAAACCAGACGTTGTTTGGTGACGACAAAGTAGAAGGCAGAACATACAGTATCCAAGGTCTTGGAAAAGTAGGGTATAAAGTAGCTGAACATATACTACATGAAGGCGGAAACGTGATCGTCACAGATATTAATGAACAGGCCATTGCAGATATTCAGAAGCTCGGTGGTAGCGCCGTCAAAACTGTATCAAGCGATGAGATTTACAGCCAGCAGTCAGACATTTTTGTTCCTTGCGCATTCGGTGGCGTGATCAATGACGACACGCTGAGCGTATTGAAAGTCCGTGGAATCTCGGGCTCCGCAAACAACCAGCTCGCGGAAAGTCGCCACGGCGAACTGCTCCGTGAAAAAGGCATTTTGTACGCACCGGACTATATCGTCAATGGCGGTGGTCTGATCCAAGTGGCAGATGAACTGTACGGAACGAATCCTGCACGTGTACTCGCCAAAACGCAAAACATCTATAACTCACTACTTGAAGTATTCAATCAGGCGGAACAGGATCATATTACGACTGCCACTGCCGCAGACCGAATGTGCGAAAAGCGTATTGAAGATGCGAAGAACCGCAACAGCTTCTTCACGCAGTCCAACAGACCGAAATGGAATTTTCATCGGTAATAAAAATAGCTAAATGAGGTGAAAGATTCATGGAAGAACTATATCCAATTACTCAATATGTGAATGAAGAAGGGAAATTCTCGGATGATTCCATTAAAGGAGACATCTCAACCGAATTAGTTCATACATTTTACTATAATATGCTACGAATCAGAACGTTTGACCGCAAAGCGAAGAGCCTACAGCGTCAAGGCAGACTTGGAACGTATGCCCTATTCGAAGGACAGGAGGCGGCACAAGTAGGAAGCGCTCTTTCCTTGGAAATAGACGACTGGGTGTTTCCTACCTATCGTGATCACGGCGCCCTGTTGACGTTCGGCGCGAATATGCCGAACGTGTTGCTCTACTGGAACGGGCGCACAGAAGGTAATGTGCATCCTGGCCGCAATATCTTCCCTCCAGCCGTTCCCATTGCCACACAGCTCCCGCATGCAGCAGGTGCAGCGTGGGCAGATAAGCGTAAAGGCAATAACCATGTTTCGATCGCCTATTTTGGTGACGGGGCGACATCTGAAGGAGACTTTCACGAAGGCATGAACTTTGCCAGTGTCTTCAAGTTACCTGTCGTGTTCTTTAACCAGAACAACGGCTATGCCATCTCGACGTCAATTGAGAAGCAAATGAACTCCAAAACCATCGCGCAGAAAAGTGTCGCATACGGCATGCCCGGTATCCGCATTGATGGAAACGATATTTTTGCCGTGTATTTTGAAACGAAAAAAGCATTCGACAGAGCGAGAAACGGTGGCGGACCGACGTTAATTGAAGCCGTTACTCAGCGATTCGGTGCCCATACCACAGCGGACGATCCAACGAAATACCGCGATCAAAACGAAGTCGAATCCACACGCGATCAATTAGATCCCCTGCTGCGCTTAGAACGTTTCATGAAAGAACAAAAATACTGGGACGAAAAATGGGTGCAAGAAATCAGTACACAGATCCATGAGGAAATTGAAAAAGCAGTCGTGGATATGGAAAACTTCCCGAAAGCGAATGTAGAAGATTTATTCGACCATGTATTTGAAGAACTGCCATGGCCACTACAGGAGCAGAAAGAACAATATCTACAATCAGTAAGGAGTGGACAATAATGAATCCAGTTACTGAAAAACCAGCAGGTGAAACAACTAAAACGACACAGTCATTAACGCTTGTACAGGCGGTAACAGATGCACTCGGTACGATGCTTGCTGAAGACGACCGTGTCATGCTGCTCGGAGAAGACATCGGGAAAAACGGTGGCGTATTCCGCGCAACCGAAGGCCTTCAAGAAAAATTCGGTGAAGATCGTGTCATTGACACACCGCTAAGTGAAGCCGGCATTGTCGGTGCTTCAGTTGGGCTAGCAGTCAACGGAATGATTCCGATCGTGGAAATACAATTTCTCGGTTTTATTTATCCAGCATACGAACAAATTGCTACACATGTGACCCGAGTTAGAATGCGGACGATGAGCAAATATACGGTGCCGATGGTCATTCGTGCGCCGTACGGGGCGGGAGTGCGCGCACCCGAAATTCATTCAGACAGTCCGGAATCCCTTTTTACACATATGCCAGGCATTAAAGTCGTCTGTCCTTCATCTCCTGCCGACGCCAAAGGTTTGCTCATCGCGGCGATTAAAGATCCCGACCCGGTATTGTTCATGGAGCCGATGCGTTTATATCGCGCTTTCCGTGAAGATGTTCCGGAAGAGATGTATGAAATCGAAATCGGCAAAGGGAAGAAAGTTGCGGAAGGTGATGATGTAACCGTCATCGCTTGGGGCGCCATGGTGTCTGTCGCGAAGAAAGCGGCTGAAAAAGCGAAAGCTAGAGGGATTCAATGTGACGTAATTGATATGCGCACGCTATTCCCTCTCGATAAAGACATCATATCAGAATCTGTACAAAAAACGGGCCGCGTAGTCGTCGTACATGAAGCACATGAAACGACTGGCGTCGGAAACGATATTTTATCTATTATTAATAAATATTCATTCTTATATATGAAAGCACCAATTGAAAAAGTAACGGGATTTGATGTCCCGGTTCCCTTCTTCGCACTGGAAGATGATTATCTACCCACTACCAAACGTATAGATGAAGCAATCGAAAAAGTCTATACATTCTAAGGAGGTTTCCACATTGTTAGAAGTAAAACTGCATGATATAGGAGAAGGAATGACGGAAGCCGAGATTCTTCACTATCTTGTGAAACCCGGTGACTCCGTTGTGGCGGATCAAGCCCTTGTAGAAGTACAAACAGATAAAATGGTCGCGGAATTACCGTCTCCCGCAACGGGAATTGTAAAAGAACTATTAATCGACACTGCCTCTACGGTTGATGTAGGTACGACGATCTTATTGATAGAAGTAGAAAATGATTCTAGGCGGGCCGGGAAAGCCACGGCTACCAAGACGGCCCTAGCTGAAACAAAGAAGCCCGCCGCCACAATCTTTAAAGGCCCTCACCGGGTCATGGCAGCTCCGTACACACGGAAAATTGCCAGAGAAAACGGCGTGGACATTACACAGGTCAACGGAACGGGTCCTGCAGGTCGTATTTTAGAAGTGGATGTTTACCGCTTCATGGAAGAAGGAAGCAACCAAACTTCCGCGGTGCTGGAAACTGCAGCAACAGATACTTTGCAATCCACTCCTGCTGCTATAGCAACACCAGCAGTAGCGGAGACGATACCTTTCACAGGCATTCGTAAGCAAATCGCAAAGAAAATGACCCAGTCATTGACAACGATTCCGCATGTTACACATTTCGAGGAAATCGATATGACGAATCTCTTTGCGCTGCGCGAGGAACTAAAAGCCGAAGGTGCCTCAATTTCTGCAGTGGCATTTTTCATCAAGGCATTGGTCGTAGCATTGAAAGACTTCCCTGTTTTCAACGCGAAGCTGGATGAAGAAAATGGAGTCATCATTCTGGAAAAAGACTATCATATCGGACTCGCTGTTGATTCCACACTCGGACTGATTGTGCCCGTTTTGAAAAATGCTCACAAGAAAACGTTGCTAGAAGTCAACACTGAAATGAAAGAGCTGAATGAAAAAGCACGGCTCGGTACATTGTCAGGTAATGAAATGCGCGGTGGCACCATGACGATCACGAACGTCGGACCGCTCGGAAGTACAGGAGCGACGCCAATTATTAACCATCCTGAAACAGCGATTATCGCATTCCATAAAACAAAGAAATGCGCAGTGGTCACGGATGATGACGAAATAGTTATCCGATCGATGATGAATATTTCCATGTCATTTGACCACCGAGTAGCGGATGGCGCAACGGCAGTAGCCTTTACAAATCGCTTTGCGGAATTAATTGAACATCCTAAAAAGCTTTGGTTGGAGTTGATATAATTAGTAGTAGGTGAAATTATCCAAGTAGTAACGAATCACTGTTAGTAGCTGTCGAAAGCTTGGCTGGAGAGGCAATCCACATGGCACCGATGAAAAAACCCGGGTTTACAGTAACCGGGTTTTTTCATGTCTGATTTCATTCGCTTCAAAAATAAAAATCTTTCCCATTTTACCGGAAAAGATTTCTTGAGATCGCCTTCACAAAGCTATTAAACTACCCAAATACTATGTACGTAAGAATGAGCACTACTGACCACCGTTCATCTGCACTAGTTCACCTTACTTAGCCAAGATCATTACAGAAGAAACGACGTCTCCAACTTTCTTGTCATTTTGAAATAGACTAGCCACTACATACGCCATCTTGCGTCCGAGCCGTTCTACACGCGCCTCCACTTCCACCGTTCCTATCAACACGGGCCGGTGAAACGTCGTATGAATATCTACAGAAGCAAATGTCTGATCTTCAGCTATTTTGGAAGCAACCGCATAAGCCATCATAATATCTGCCGCAGATGTTAAAAAACCGCCCATCGACACGCCGTTTCCATTCATGAACTTCTCATCCACTGTCCAAACACCACGAGCCAGTCCACCCTCTGCTGACAGTACGTCAAGCTGCAATGTCAAATCACAATTTGGAGGCGTTGCTTCCCCCTTCACTACTTTCATCAAATCTACTGTTTTCAGCTCTGCCATCCGCTCATCCACTCCATTACTTTGTTTTACTATCTGATACACCAGGGGGTAATGCAACCTGAGGTTAATAGGCTTCCAAACAACTACCGCGATACATAACCCGCTATCAGCCCAGTCCTCTAGGATGATCTTAAGCAAGGATGCAAACCACTTCGGTCAGCTATATATTGAAAATCTAGGCTTTAGTAAGTATGCCGTTACTTATCCCCATACTCCCGATAATACCGCTCTACCCCTTCGATCAGACGCTCCGTACGCATCGCTGTATACTGTTCAAACGAAGGGTCTTCGTTCTCTTTAACAAGCGACCATAACGACCAAAGAAAGTCAGTCTTTAACTTTTGCAGATCAAGCGACTCTTTCGAGGAAGCTGGCAAACCGTAATAATCGAGTAACACTTGCTCTTGTTGCTCACTTAACTCACGTTCTAAAATAAACGCCGCCAAATCCCATTCAGGCAAATAATTCGCACTGTACTCCCAGTCGATCAACAGCACTTGCTTGGCATCATTCTGAATAAAATTACCCGTCACCGAATCCATATGACACGGCGCATACTCTTGCCGCTCCCCTTGCGTCAATTTCCGTAACCGCTCCTCCAACAACACATAAAGCGAAGGAATTTCCGTTAACGAATGCTTATACTTCTCCACCTCGTCCCAATAATTAAAACGATTATTAAATTCCCTATTCGACGAATGAAGCGTAGCCAACACACCCGCCACTTTCTCCAAATACTCCGGTGTCACAATCAAATCCCGCGTTAAATCAGCTGTCGCATCATAATACGGAGTCATTTTAATACCGTCATCGGTAAACACCACATTACCGACCGTCACCCCAATTTCAGCCGCAATCTGCTGGTTTGCTTTTTCATTTTGGCGATTAATAATGTCTTCAAACTCATGCGCTGGAAAACGTAAAACGTATTTTTGTCCTTTATGTGCGACGAGGAAGTTCAGATTGGTAAGACCGCCTAGTCTTTTGATGTATGTAAGTTCTTCGATTAAAAACACTTTTTATGCACCTCGTTTTTCTGTACTATCGTACTTATTATTCTACTAATATATTTCTGAATTGAAATTAATTATATCAGGACCAACTGTACAATCAAGTAACTATCAGAATAGGCCGATTTTTAATATGTAATCAAAAACACATTTGATTTAGTGCTTGTTGTTTAATGGCTTCTTTGTTGTTTTTTAGAGAGGTAAAACTTCAAATATGCAGGGCCGATATACATTGTCATTTCAGTTCACAGCGTCTTGTGTTGATTCTCTTTGCTTATTACCACTCACTTGTCATATAGAGTGTTTTTCTAAAAAGGATACAGGTATTTACTAATTCTTTTGGAGATTGATTATATGTGACTGGTTTTTGTATTGCTTTCCTGTTTTGTCATTTAGGTAATTGATTATGAAATTTGCAACGTCGAGATTCTTCTCGACAATGGTCTTACTCTTTTTATTCTTAAGTTCTTTGGTTATTGGCTGTCTCATTGTGGGATAAGCCTTCGTAACAATGTGGGTTGGCACAGCATACAATTGTGGGTCGACAATCTTCTCATGTTGGGTGGGTGCAGCATCCAACATTGTGTTAGTTGATATTTTGTTTGGATTCGAAGGTGTTTCCTACACACCACAAAGAGTCATCTGATCGTGAAAACGATTGGATGACTCTTTTGATATTATTTTAGCGTACCTATGCGCCATCTAACTTCGAAAATTTCCAGGATATTTCCTAAGTTGTGTAATGCACAGATGCTCAATATTATCTTTCGTTTTTCACTGTTGCTCTCATCTAGTTATCCTAATTAACTACTTACGTTATATATTCATAATCCGAAGGTTTCTTGATAAAGCCGTCAAAATGTTTGCTTTGTGGGGCTTCTTGAATTTCTTTAAGTATCTTTAAAGGTAGTTGTATTGTTACGGCAGTCTCTACTTTGTTTCCATGAAGTTTCATAACCTCTCTCTTATATGCCTCCCGATATGGTGTATAAACATGTGAGCCGCCAAAGTTAGATATATTACAAACAACAATATTACAATATAGTATTCTGTGTAAAGAGTCTGAAATAGAGTAATAATAATTTAAGTCCGGATTGAATGCTACTATAAATAAGGTTTGAATCTTCTTTTGCAGAATTTGATGGATCGGTAAATTCAAATAATCTACACAAATTAATACAGCCCAATTTCCAAATTCTTTACTCTTAAATAAATACAGCTTGTTGCCCGGCAAGAAATGATAACCCTCTTTTTTTATAATTGCTTCTTCCGTTGTAGCAGGATATATTTTAGGAACTCTCCAAACCATCGCTTTCTCTCTCATTCCTAATTCTGCCTTAGGACCTGGTACTGCAATGAAAGCTTCATTTTGAATGAACCTTTTCCCATTAATAGTGCTTTTGTGATAAAATTCTACTCCACCAATAATGGTGAGATTATGCGCATTACATATAGTAGGTATATGTGAACTAATATAACTATTCGGAACTGTAATTTCTGGTAGTATTAAAAAGTCTGATTTTTCTTGCCTAGCTACTTCTATCGCTTTGCGGATTTTCTCCCACATGACTTTTGGTTGTTTATAGCTCAAACCATTATTAGGGTCAAGTTTTTCTAAATCAGAAAAATTATCATTACCTATCTGACCAATTGTCACCTTAATATCTTCCTTCATGTCCCTATCCCCTTAACTGATCTGTATCTATCTCTAATAATTCTAGTTTTCTGTTATACTTTTTAAAAATCAATTCATTCTCTATATTTGTAGAATAATCCTTAATAAAGTTTACGATACCATGATCGGATCTATTAGAGTGGTAAGCTTCTCGATAAGGCAACCTTTCATACGGTGCTCCGTAAATATCTTGATAAAACTCTTGATGAATATTTAAATTATCTACAAAAAAACTTGCAACTTTTGAAGATGGATAATAAGTTAATTCGAAATAACTTTGTAAATCATTCCACTTGTACAGTGAGTACTCTTTTGTGATATGGCTGTGAACTGGTTGGTTTGTGAGTAATGAAAATAGTAACTTAGCATAATAGTGAGTACTGGCTAATCTCAAAGAGTCGTTATTATAAAAATCTTTTTTTATAATCTCATTACGAATTAACTTCCATTCATCAAAATTAATTTCTATATTAAATAAATTATTTTTTTCAAAATAATTGTCGTCTTTACTTTCAATTTTTATCTCTTCTTGTTTTTTTATTATTGTAGCCAATATATTAATATATTCATATTCAGCTAAGGGATGAAAAACATCTTGTTTTGCTGATATAGTTTCTAGATTGTAAGGCAACATTTCACAATAAAATATCCAGTCAGCAATTGCTATGTTCACCTTGGAATCCTTATGCTGTTCAGGCAAAAATGCAAAGCGATCATCTGAAACCGAATAATACTTTCTAATTCTTGTGAAGGATTTAAATCTCTCTCTTGCAAAAGAGCGATAAGGCGAATCTGTTATACTATCATTATTTTCACACTTTTCATCGCACCATTCATAAATACCTTTATAGTATTTCGGATTTCCAAAATATTTTTTTATACTATGGTGTATAAATTCCTGCACTTCAAAATATAATTCCTTTTTGGAACCTTGTAATAATACGCCTAAATCTCTGCCATCTGTAATATCATCAAGCTTCAAAAGGAGATTTTTATTTAAGGTTTTACAGGATATTTTTGCAAAAGCAAGCCAATTAGTAATATCTTTATTTTCTTCTGATAGGATCTCTTTATTTATTACGTTATATATAATACTATCTATTTCATTGAAACTATATTCTTTAATATTCCTATCCCAATATAGTCCTCTTTTAAAAATTTCGATACCCGTCATTAAAATATTATCTGAATTAATGAATTCCTTTTCAATAAATACTTGTTTTTTAGGATAAGCAAATATGTATTCATTATATGCTATATACATGATTCTGAGGTTATTCGGACATTCATTATCTATGTTGCACAATTGAAGGGGTAGCCTCAATCTCATAATCGAAAGTGACCAATAAAGTTCAAATTTTTCTGGCCATGTAATGAAAGGCATAGCATACCATGTTAAAAATACTTCATTAAAAATATTTCTTAATAGATTTCTCTGCATTTCTGTAAAAGCATACCAATTAGTAGATATTATATTAAGTATTCTAGCTCTGATAGTAGAGAAATATACAAGATTATTTTTATTTGAATATCCGATATGGGAGGACAAGTTAAGTAAGAACTTCTTTAATTTATCGTAACCATCATCTTGATCTTGGATTAGTTTTAGAATCATTAAAATATAGACATCATAAAAACCCATTTTATAAGGATATTTTTTTACAGCTTCAGTTAATAGGCAAAAAAACTTACTGAGTTGTTCCTTTTTTAAAGTTGTTCGATGGATTATTTCATGGTAAGAATTTTTCAGTCGCCATGCGGCGAATATTTTAACAGTTTCTTCTTTTAACTCTCCCAGATCATTATTTGCACTCATGTAAAACAGCATTTCTTGAATAAACATATTCAACTCTTGATCACTTAACGCTTTTAATTTTGTATCAACTGTTGTAGATACGCTTTTAGTTATATGACTAGTTTCTATACAACTTTCCGTTATGGAGTTTGGGTATATTTTTATTCCTAGCCAAGTTAATCGTTGTTTTAAGTTTTCATCATAGTCTACTGGATCTACTTCTAGCTTGTTAATTTCCTCTTTTAATATTTGTATATTAGAAGGGTCTGCCTTTTTTGTCTTTTCTAATTCATCCAGAATCATTGAAATTTCTTCATTGTTAGTCGGTAACGTTTTCGAAAGAGAAGTTTTCAATTCTATAGATTTAATTTTCGATTTAACTTTCTTAATATATTCAATAAGAGTTTTTTCATTTCTAGACATAAATACATAATCATCTGTATATCTTAAAATAGATATTTCATCTTGTTTTTTCTCTTCTTTTATGTAAGACTGAATAGATTTATCTACAAAATGATTTAAAGTACAATTCGATAAAAAATTCGATGCGATCAAATCTAAAGGTAAAGTACTATTCAAATATAGCACTAATTTATTTACATCAAATTCCATATTTTGATGACTAGGATTTAAATTTTCAAATAACCGCTTAAGCAGTTCTAAATAACTTTTGTCAATATTATCCACGTCAGGATAAGTTATTTCAATTTGTAATAAAGCTTTTATTGTTGAAGAAATTGTTTTGGTGTTAAAGTATGTGGTATCAAAATCTTTTATATTTCGAAGCTCTGCCAACCTTTTATTAATTGCTATTTCTATATAAACTTTTTTTAAAGTAGGAAAGAATTCCTTAATATCAAGTTCACCTATAAAGACCTTATTTCTACCAGTTAACAACTTATCTACTTCTTTTGTTTTATGATAATTAAACTTCCTCAAAGCCATTTGATGGCTTTCATATAACTTTTTATCATTATAATGTATATAACTTGATGTCCAAGTATTACTTTCTTCTACCACTTGAGTACTGGACAAACGCTTTAATCTTCCATTAAAACTCCAAGGAACCATCCAATTAAACTTTTCTCGAATATTTTCATCGCAGATTGAATAGGTATTTTTAATTTTTTCATTGGTGTCGAACCATTCACCTATAATAAGGATAATTGTTGCCCATAAAACTTGATATTTAAAAGGGAAAGATACTTTAGGTCTCATCCTCACCTCATCGTTCTGCCCGTTCGATTTTGGAAAGAAATAAAGATATCCTTTCATTCGATTAATTTCTTGTACTAATTCCTCAGGGTTTTCTAACAGCTCGTATAAATTATCAATATTCGATTTCAAGTCTTTTTCAAATGAAAGTATGTCTACTGGATCCGTGAAACTCGTTTCTATATTCACAAAATGCTTAGCTTTTTTATAGCCGAAGTACAAAAAATTTATATAAGTATCTTTTTCCATAAGATGACCTCGCTAAAATTATTATTATTCCACAAATCTATCACTTTCTACTAAAAAATAATATCTATTAAAAGAGACGGTAAATATCAAGAGGATAATTTATATTTATTTCTTCGAACTGTATTCAACTAATAGATAACATAACTAAGTTATTAATTTTATTGATTTAAATGGTATTATATAATACTAATATTAATATCGGTAAGAAATGACTAAATTGAACCAATGCTCAAATATTTAAGAGTAAATGATTTTAACTAATTCATGTCTAGAACATTTAAGAATCCAAATAATTCTGCAACGACTCCATTACAACCTTATGCTCCTTTATCTACTCATCCAAATTCACGCTTTTCTATCTCTTCCAAAATTCGATCTGCTGATTAACTTGCTCCAACTGTTGTTTCAACCGCTCAATTTCTTCTGAGTTATCCTTCATTTGCTGTTCCTCCTTTACACTTTCATACCAGTTCTGCTTTCAGATTATAATTAGCTATCTATCCTCAAACATTATATAATAAGAACACACATTCTCGTCTTGTAGGAGGGCTCACTATGACGATTGGAGAATTGATATACTCTACGAATTCACGATCTTACAACTTTTTACTGGAAGATAGTAAAGCGGCAAAAGAATAATAAACTGCCAATTGTTAGAACAGCAATCTGAAGATAAATTCACTGCCTTCTTCTAATGAAAAATTGAACAGTCTGCTCTGCGCATTACTGCTTAGCAGTGGACGTATTATGTCTTCTGCCATTAACCACAAATATTTCCGATTCACTTTCCATACAAAATACAATGAATGGACTCATTCCTGCTATCAACAGTTACAATCCTATGTACCAGACTTTCTTATTAAGAAGGAACAAACTACGGATACACGGAGTAAATTCGGCTTTACGAAGCGCGTGGTGATTAAATCTGCTCCTTGTGCTACTGCTGAAGCATTATACTGCGATTGGTATCAGAACGGCTCCAAAGGCATACCTCTGGAGTTTGTTGAACAGCATATGACGGCTCAGACACTCGCGTGGTGGGATCAGGAATGCGGTCACTTGAAAGTGAAAGAAAACGGCACGCTGGAGAAACTGATTCTCTCCACCGAGCAATGGACCGAGGACGAGCTTCGGTTACTTCAATATGTAGTAAATATCAAATTCAATTTCCTTTTTGCGATAGACGGGCAACGAAGACTTATCCTGTATGACCAACTGCAAATCAAATATTTTCTAGACATGGTTGCACATTGGATCCATCCTGTGTTCTCCTATAAAATTAAGAATGTAGAAGTTCGCAAACCCATTGCTAAGCGGACAACTATACGGCTTCCCAATCAAATTTCTATTACCTCTCCTACTGAAGAAATCAATCAAATGATTCAGCAATGATTTAGCGCACCTGTGCATTACACAAATTCTAAACTATTCAGAATCCTCTTCAATTTGTGTGATGCACATGTGCTTAATATCTTTGCTGCAAATAACGCTGTGAATTTGGAAACTCAGTTAACAAATGCTTTATCACATATAACTGATGCCGATATTGCAAAAGCCTCAGCTCAATTAACAAAACAGCGAGTACTTTTACAGTCAACTCAATCAATGATTGCTCAAGTAAATCAGACTAGTCAAGGTGTGTTAGAATTACTGAAATAGAAGTAGATATGAATTAAAACTGGAGCTAGTATAGATGTATGGACACAAGTTAGTTAAGTCTCTATCCTAATAAATATAGACGTTTTAGCAATATAGAAACTGTGTAGATAATCACCTTTGCTGAAGATAGCATCAAGTAATTCACACCTGCCTAACTCACGGTAATTTATATGCTCTTTACCTTTAGCTTTCACTAAGTAGTATTCACCTTCACTAAAAAACAACGGCAAAGTTCCACCCCTGAAATCTGGTGTTGCATAAATATCAATAGATACTAAATCAAAACAACTGTTCAGACGTTCGCTAAATCCATTTGGCATTATACCTTTACCAAAATCAATCATTATTGATTCCATAATATTCTCCTTCAAGAATTATGTTTTTCTGGTTTGTCTGTTCATTATACAACTTAACGTATAATGCACAGGTTGTGTTCTATATTAGTTTTAGCAAATAAGCGTCACCTGATAAGTTATCAGGTGACGCTTTAATTTCTAAGTTTAGATTAGCATTATTCAGGTAATTGTGTTACAGCTTCTTTTTCCACCGTTACCTCAACTTTTTCACTTTCATTACTATTTGTATTTGTCAGACTAACTTTAATTGTCGACTCTACAAATTGTTGTTTTAAACTGATTACCAGTTCACCTTCTTTAGATGCAACAGCAGTTCCCAGTAACGTTATACCATCTACTTTATATATTTTAACAGTATCTTTCAAAGCCAATCCTGTCAGAGTAACAGTGTCGGCAATTCCCACATTATTCGCTACAGTGATTGTGTCGACCTCTGGAGCGGTTGTTTCTTTTTCAGCGGCAATTGTAGCTTCGATCTTCTCACTCTCTAGACTGTTGGCATTCGTCACACTAACT